>NZ_CP031746.1:1328081-2656163 GCF_003185725.2 Auritidibacter sp. NML130574
CTCCTACGTGTAACACGGACAAGCAGTCGAGCTCGGGGGCGTCAATACTGCCATCCCTGCGCGGGATGGGATCACCGTGCGGATCACGGGTCGGGAATCCGAGGTGTTGGTCAATGCGATCGATCATCATGTCCGAGACCGCGTGCTCGAGCGCGTCGGCTTCTTCGTGAACCTCATCCCATCGGTATCCCAGTGTTTCGACCAGAAAGGCCTCGATCAGCCGGTGGCGACGCACCATGTCGATGGCATAGCCCGTTCCTTCGGCTGTGAGTTCCACTGAACCATAGGGCTGGTGGATCACGAGTTGTTGGTCAGCCAATTTCCGGACCGCATCCGATGCGGAGGATAACCGCACCCCGATTTTTTCGGCGAGAACTTTGGCCGTCACGGGATCTTCAGAGTATTCCTGCAACGTCCAAATGGCTTTGAGGTAGTTCTGTGTAGAGGCCGTAAGATCGGTGACCGACATAACCTTTAGGTTATCAAAGCTCCCCCGGTCACCGACTGGCTCCGGACCATCCGTATCTCGGTCAGCCCTTCCCAGTCGCCGGTGAGTTTTTCGCTTTGTCCATCTGCTACAAAGCCGTGGCGGGCATAGACATCTCGGGTGTCCTGATCTTCAGCGAGGACCCACACCAACGCTGGACGTCCGGCTAAGACCGTTTCTCATAAGGTGGATCGCACCCTGAACCGGGGCTGTCGGTGTCTTGGTCCGGCCGTTCACGCTGTTCCCAGACGGGGTGAACCTAAAGCATACCCATCTGAATCCCCACCCCGGTCTCGGCATCCTCAGGTAACACCGGAGTAGCTCCCGCCACTGCTATAATCCCAGAGGTCTCGGAAAAATCTTTGGGCCCGGTCTCTGCAATGACCAGATCGGCCTCGGCAGCCAAGCCACGCTGAGACCAGGCCACGTCCTGGTCTAGTCGTTCTTCCAGCCGGGTGAAGAACCGCTCGTCGCCCAACCCGGCATATACCTTTACCTTGCGATTGGCTAGGTTCCGCATCCGCAACGCCGGAAGAACATCGGGGTGCTGGGCAGTTCGGACCGCCAGGTCTGCCGGGTGGTCCTTGTGGTGGTTGTGAATCATCGGGGCGACACGTTCTGTCTGCTGTGCTGTCTGTGCATCGGCTGGTGCTGGTAGTCCCGCTGTCTTCAAGTACACCGTCGGTACCGAATAGTGATTTAATGGTTCGGTCATCTGCCGTATACCCATGTAGAGGGAGCTCACCGTCGTGTGTGGAATTGTCGGTCTCGTTTCGACCAGCCCGGTTAACCAGAGTATCTATGACTCATTGTTGCTGTTGCAACATCGCGGTCAAGACTCCACCGGTATCTCAACCTACGATGAACACTCCACTTTCCACACCGTCAAACACCGCGGGCATGTGCGCGAATCCTTCCGGACCCGGGATATGCGTACTTTGCTGGGCAATGTGGGGTTGGGGCATGTCCGCTACGCCACCAGTGGTTCGGCCAGCAATGAAGATGAGGTGCAACCTTTTTACGTCAATGCCCCGTACGGCATTACCCTGGTGCACAACGGTAATATCACCAACACACGCGAACTGACCAAAGAGCTCTTCCACGTTGACCGCCGGCATCTGAACTCCTCCTCGGACACCGAAATTTTGCTGAATGTTCTGGCTAACGCTCTGCAAAACTCGCTGGTTGGTAAAGAGCCCACTGAAGATGACCTGTTCCAAGCTGTCTCCACCGTCCATCAGCGTGTCAACGGCACCTATGCAGCGATTGCCTTGATAGCCGGTTATGGCTTGCTGGCATTCCGTGACCCCTTCGGCATTCGCCCACTGGTCTTGGGCCGTCGGTTTGATGACAACGGGGACCCCGAATGGGTGGTGGCCTCCGAGTCTCTGGTTTTGGCCTCCGGTGGATATGAGTTGGTCCGAGACGTCGCTCCAGGTGAGGCCATTTTCATTTCCGATAGTGGAAAGCTCTTCACCCGGCAGTGCGCAGAGAACCCACGTCTGGTTCCGGATGCCTTCGAGTACGTGTACTTAGCACGTCCGGACTCGACCCTGGACGGGATCTCGGTCTATCAAGCACGGTTGCGCATGGGCGAGACCCTAGCCGCCAAGGTTCGCGCCACTTTGGATCTGGGCGATATTGATGTGGTGATGCCTATCCCAGATTCCGGGCGTCCCACCGCCATGGAACTGGCCCGTTCCCTTAACCTGCCTTACCGCGAAGGTTTCTATAAGAACCGCTATGTGGGTCGTACCTTCATCATGCCTGGCCAGAAGGTTCGAAAGAAGTCAGTGCGTCAGAAACTCAATGCGCTACCCGAAGAATTTCAGGGCAAATCGGTACTGCTGGTCGATGACTCCATCGTGCGCGGAACCACCTCCAAACAGATTGTCCAGATGGCCCGGGATGCCGGGGCACGCAAAGTGATCTTCGCGTCGGCGGCGCCGGCGATCCGCTACGCCAACGTGTACGGTATCAATATGCCCACCCGAGGCGAATTGGTTGCGGCAAACCGCACCGAAGACGAAGTAGCCCAAGTCATTGGGGCTGACCGGCTGGTCTACCAAGAAGTGGATGCCATGGTGGAGGCCATCACTACTGGATCTCACGTCACCAATTTGGAGCTGTCGTGCTTTACGGGCCACTACACCACCGGCGATGTCACCGAGGAATACCTCAGCTGGATTGAGGCCACCCGAGAGTCTTAGCACTATCCCTGCCCCAGGTCACCCGGTTTCGTCCCATGGCCTTTTCATCCGGTTCCCTTGGGAATCAAAAAGACCGGAGACCCCGCGCCGGAACGAACCCAGCAGATGGGTATCGACCATCCCAATAGCCTCCATCATCGCGAACATATTGGTGGGCCCCACAAACCGGAAACCGGATTTCTTCAGCGCGCGAGCCAGCGCTACCGATTCAGCTGACTGTGTGGGCACCTCATCGCTGGTGCGTGGCATGGGCGTCGTCTCTGGATGAAACGACCACACCAACTGCACCAGCCCGCCTTTATCGCGCAGCGCACGCGTCGCCACAGCATTGGCAATGGTTGCCCGAATTTTCCCCCGGTGTCGAATAATCCCATCAAGGCGTACCAAACGCTCCACCGTATCCTCGTCGAAGGTCGCGACCTCATCGGGGTCGAACTGGCAGAAGGCTTTGCGAAAGGCGGGGCGTTTAGTCAAAATGGTGCGCCAAGATAGGCCGGTTTGGAAGACTTCTAAGCTGATCCGCTCAAAAAGCCCAGCTTCATCCGTGATGGGGACACCCCATTCGGTGTCGTAGTAATCCTGCATCAGCTGACTACTCATCGCCCACGGGCTTCGGGCGGTGCCGTGAGCATCGGCGATGACGCCTCTGCCCTGTCCTAGAGAGGTGCTGTCATCCATACGTTCAGTGTGCCTGAAAACACCACCCCAAAAGCAAACATGAGGTAAATTTCTTCAAACCTTGGTGTTACAGTATGTACACCGGTCCGAAAATCGACTGTCCATTTTGTAAGGATCTTGCATAGCCCAACCCTCGAGAACGAAGAAGAGTTGCCATGACTGCCACAGTTGATGAGTTCATTCATCAGTACCCCGGAGAGTCTCACCCCGTGGTGCTCTTGCACGGTTTACTCACCTCCGCGAAGTACTGGAATCCGGCGCGCAGACGACTAACCGCTGCCGGCTACCGTGTGGCGACTGTTGATCTGTTGGGCTTTGGACGCGCAGCTCGTGTTCCAGCTGCAAGCTACGATTACAACGAGCACGTTGAGCACGTGAAAAATGCGTTGCTGTCGATCAGTGGTGGCCAGCCTGTCGTTCTGGTGGGACACTCCCTTGGTGGCCTGATTGCTCTCAAGTTAGCTCGCAAGTACCCCAGCCTCGTTTCCGAACTCGTCATGTTCAATGCGCCACTTTTCCGAGACTCCCATGAGGCCAAGGCCAGCATCGAACAGACCAACAAGCTGTATAAATTCCTGATGACCTCGCGCTTCCGCTCCGTCGGCTGGGGCGCGGCTCATTTACTGGGTTTCCGTGTCTGGGGACGTCACAGCACTCGAGCGCGGGAAGGCGCACTGCGGCGGGTGATTTTTCGAGGCAAAGGGATTCACCACCTGGAACAGATCACCGTCCCCACCACGGTCATCACCGGCGCTTCCGACCGTGCGGAGTACCTGAACAATTTGCAACAGGCATCGCTGCCGCCGAATGTGCGAGTCATCGTTGCCCCAACCGGACACCATCTGCCTGCCCAGGCACCACACTATGTTACCTGGACGATGGATTTACTCTCCGGTGGGCTTCGTCCGGAGCACACCGTTCCCGCTGTGTAGCTCGTTCCCCCCGTATATTAGGTGAGGAAATATTGATACGCAGACCGTACTAATATCTCGCGGGGGAGCATGATGGAAGTCCAGCAGGCCAAAGAATTCCTGGCGGTCGCCCGGGAACTGCACTTTGGTCGTGCTGCGAAATCCCTCCGCATGGCCCAGCCGCCTCTCTCGCGGGCGATTCAGCAGCTAGAACGTGAACTCGGTGCAACTCTTTTTGAGCGCACCACACGGACGGTGTCTCTGACTCCAGCCGGTGAAGCCTTACTACAGCCCGCTCAGCATCTCATTGCCGCCTCGAATCAAGCTCGTCAAACGGTAAAGGACACCATAAGTGGAGCGGCCGGGTACGTGCGGATCGGATTTGCCGGCGCATCAGTCAATACCCAGGTTGCACGGTTAGCCAAAGCCTTGCGAACAGAACGCGCTGGGTTGCGCCTAGAGTACAACTCAGCTCAGTTCTCTCACCAGGCGTTGCAATCAGTGATGGACCACAGCGTCGATCTGGCCATCGGGCGATGGGATTTCCTCCCGGCAGAAATTAGTTCTCACCTGATGGGGCTTGAAGAAGTCATTGTGGCCTTACCAGCGTCCCACCGCTTGGCTGGTCGGCCCGCGGTCAATCTCAGAGAACTCGCTCACGAGAATTGGATTTCTTTGCCCTCCGGGTTTGGGGCCGCCCTACCCAACCGCTTCAATGCTCTGGCCAATACCGCCGGATTCGTTCCTCGCGTCACACAGACCGCGCCTGATTCCTGGACCTTGGTGGTCCTCGTGGCCGTGGGGATGGGGTGTGGTATCACCCTGGATTCCGTGGCTACCAATGTGCCCCACGAAAACGTGAGCTTCGCCAGAATTCAGGACATCTCCCAACCTCCGCTGGAGGTGCGAATGATCTGGCGACGTCACGATGACAACCCCGCCCTGCATGCGGTCGTAGATTTGGCCCAACGGATCTTTCCCAGCCCACCAACCCAGCCGGACGGGACTTAAAAGCTGGTTAGCTTTCTACCGCTTCGAGCAACTCCAACCAACGGGATTCCTTGGTATCAATCTCTTTGCGGAGCTCGGAGGCTTGGGCTGTCAGGTCCGCAAGCCCTTCGAAATCTGTCTGGTCGTGAGCGGCCATTTTTTCTTCTAGCTCAGTGAGTTCGGTGTTGAGTTTCTCCAGTTTGCGCTCAATCGAGGACGCTTCTTTCCGCGCAGCGTGTTTCTCAGCCCCAGACAAGCCACGTGACTGCTCGTCACCGGCGACGTTGTCAGCGCCGGAGGAATGGTGTTGTTGCTGTTTCTGGTTCCTCGACGGTGTCGTCTTGGCTTGACTCTCAGCCTGTTCGGCCAGCTGGAGATACTGGTCGACGCCACCGGGCAAATGCCGAAAGGTCCCGTTGATGATGGCATATTGCTGATCGGTGACGCGCTCAAGCAGGTATCGGTCGTGGGAGACGACCAACAAAGTGCCAGGCCAGGAGTCCAGCACATCTTCCATAGCCGTCAGCATTTCGTGGTCCACGTCGTTGCTCGGTTCACCGAGCATTCCCATGGATTATCCGGAGGAGCACCTGCCCGCCATGGGAACCAACGCACTGATCTACACCCGAGCATCTATGGACCGATAGAACCTGATGAGGTCCACCGGCGACCAAGAGACCGACTGCCGCACCTGGTACGACCAGCAGGAATGGACGGTTGGCAAAGTCATCACCGACGCGAACCGATCCGCATCGAAGTGGCGCACCCGCGAGCGCGAGGGCTTCCAGGAAGCGCTCACCCTAATCGCTTCGAAGGAGTACGACGCCTTCGTCACGTTGGAACCTTCTCGTGCAGGGCGCGCAATGCTGGCGTATGTGCAGTTGCGTGCAGCGTGCCAAGAGGCCGGCGTCCTGTACCTCACGAAGGGCCGGGTCTACGACTTCTCCCGTCACGACGATAGCTTCATGATGGGCCTGGAGTTCCTCACCGCCGAGAAGGACGCCGCGATCATCCGCGACCGCCAGCGGCGCACGGTTCGCCTGAACGCCAAGAAGGGACGCCCGCATGATCGCCTACCTTATGGCTACCGACGTGTCTACGACGAGTTCACCGGGGTGCTCATCCGTCAGGAGGTACACCCTGAGCACTCGGCCGTGATCGTCTCCGCGACCGAGGACATCCTCAAAGGAGTGCCCATCCATGCCATCACGACGCGTCTGAACCTCGCCGGTGTTCCAACGCCGATGAAGCCATACTCTGAGCACTCCCGGGGATGGATGAACATGACGCTTCGGCAAGTGCTGCGAAATCCCACCATCGCTGGGCTACGCGTGTACCGGGGCGAGGTTATCGGTGAGGCCGACTGGCCTGCGATCCTTGCACGAGAGAAGTGGGAGCGCGTGAACCGCGCCTTGGAGGACCGCTCTCGTCGCCATCAGCATTTCGACTCTGGCAACCCGAGCCACCCGAAGTGGCTGCTGTCCCACATCGTTAAGTGTGCCTTCTGCCTGCGACCGATGGTGCGCATCCCCTCAGGGGCTCCGAGGGCTGATGGCAGCCGCCGCAACAATTACACCTGCGCCTACCCCGGATGCCGAAAGGTCAGCGTTAGCATCGATCCCACCGATGCTTATGTGGTCGGCGCATTACTGGGGTGGCTGACGAAGCCGGAAAGCCTCGCGGTGATCGGTGAGCCGGGCAATGACTGGATGGCGACCGTGCGTCAGGTCGAGGAACAGATGGCCGCTCTGCGGAAGCGGCTCGATGAGGCGGCAGAGGAGTATTCGGCGGGCAATATCACCTTGGCGATGCTCGCGTCGATAGAACAGCGCGTGAACCCGCAGATTGAAGAGCTCGCCCGGGGCGCAACGCCTCCGGTCTCCGACGAGGGCGTACTAGCCCTGATCCAGGCCGAGGATGTGGAAGAGGCTTGGGAGCGCTTGGACCTAATTGAGCAAGGAAGGTTGATCAAGATGCTGCTTGAGGTCCGTGTCGGCAAGGCGACCCAGATGGGCGGGAAGTTCGATTCGACCCGAATCAAGGTCAGCCCTCGCTATGCCCCTGAGCCGTCATATCAATGGCAAACACATGACGCGAATGAAACGTTGCAGGTCGACAATCCCTAAGGATCAAGAACACTACATGGCGCAGACATCTGACTACGAATCTTCGTCAACCTGACTCTGCTTCAGCGCGTAAGGACCTCCGCATCCAGCAGCCTTCGCAATCGAAGGTACTCGTGCGGAGGCCCCAACGCTACGCAGCTACGTGCTGTTAGAGATCTGCCGTCTGGGCCGATGACCATCAAAGAGGTACAAGGCGACACCCGTGACAATGCAGAGAAGGGCCAACGCCTGTAGACCAGAAACAACCTCATCGAACATTGCCACACCTAGTGCCAGCTGGACGACTGGAAGAATAAACTGCAACATTCCAAGCGTAGAAAGGGGCACGGAACGAGCATAATGCGACAATACGATCAACGGGACCAAAGTCACAAGACCACTCACGACCAGAAGGGACCATGTGGACCCACCGATACTATCTCCAGGAGTAAGTACCCCTGCAAGTAACAATACAATTGCTACCGGTGCGAGAATGGAAGACTCGGCAAACATACCGGGGACAGCGTCTATCTTCACCGTTTTCTTGATTGCACCATAGACGGAGAATGTCACAGCTATTCCAAACACCACGAGAAGGCCGATTCCCGAATGCCCCCAACCATAGACGAGGGCGCCGCCAGCTGTTAGAAGTATGGCGGCCCATTGCCATCCCGAGATGGACTCCCGAAAGAATATCGAGCCCAGCAGAACACTGAGAAGTGGGGCAACAAAGTACCCGAGGGCGGCATATGACACGAACCCGCCATTGACTGCCCAAATATAGATGCCCCAGTTTGCGGCAATAACGATTGACGAGAATATGAGACGAGCTGAGATCCCGGAGAATACTGGTCGAGTTTTGCCGGATCGCGAAGCTGTTATCGTTATTATGAGTAGCCAGATTCCGCTGAACACCGTGGCCCAGACGATTCTATGTGCGAGCACGTATGTGGAATTGACATTATCAAGTAGTTTCCAAAAGAGTGGGAGTAGCCCCCAGACGACATAGTTGAGCGCTACTGCACCTGTCGCTTTTCGTGGCATCCCTTAGATCACCGTAAACTTAAACCGCTTTGAACCTCTCCCTGCCGAGCTGATCTTCCCTGCCTCAATACCTCCGACTTCGGCGAGGTCACGTACGTGTGTCCCTCCGTCAATTTCGCGATCAATTCCGTCGATTTCAATGACTCGATAGTGAGATGAGTTAGTCATCGGCGCCCTGTTCTCAAGAAGCTTGACCAGCTCAGGAAACTTCTGCGCTTCCAAAGCAGGAATATAGTCGATTGAAACGCTCGCGCCCTGGGAAATGGCGCGGTTCGCCTCGGCGACAACCCGCTCGATGCCTGCGCGATCGATTTCGGGGCTGAAATCAATCCGTCCTCGTCCATCGGACATACCGCCTCCTGCTACACGTGCTCCGTACAGAGTCCACGCCAGGCCGACAAGGCAATGATAGGCCGTGTGTAGTCGCATGGCGTGATAGCGACGGTCCCAATTCAGCTCAAACTCCGCTTCATCAGGGTGAGTAGAGACAGTGTCGTTGAGCTGCACAAGGACCTGACCGTCGCGTATGCCTTCACACGTCACTGGGACAGAATCGTCGCCTAGTTTAAGCAATCCATGGTCTGGCACCTGTCCGCCACCTCCAGGATAGAAGGCACTCTTGGCGAGCGTAATTTCCGTCTCGCTGAGCCACTGGATAGGAGATGTCCAATTCTTTAGGTAAGAATCGTCTAGCTCTAGTCTCTTAGACATCCTTTCCTTCTTTCTCGTCGTCTCGTAGCCAACCAGTCACTTGTTTACGGGCGGAGTTCCAATGTGCGGTAATCAAGCGAGATGCGTCATCGATGTCATCGGAGAGTAGAGCATTTAGGATCTCTTCGTGTTCAGTGGAGCTCGTCTCGGGAGCAAGATCGTGCGTGAGGTACATTGTTATGTATCTCGATAGCGCGTTTCGGACATAGTCGGAAATCACGACCAAGTGCGGGTTGCCGGTCAGCGACACGATAGTCTCATGGAATTCTCGATCCGCAAGCCAATACTCGAATAGCCCGACGTCAATTCGCTCCTGAGATCTCCTGAAAGCCGTACGAAGCTGAGCTTTGTCGTAATCCTTACCAGCGAGGGAATGGACGGCCTGACGCTCGATACCAACAATGCAGTCATATAACCAGTTAGCGTCCCGACTGGAGGTATTAGCCACACGGAATCCCTTGAAGGTTCCCGTTACGAGTATCCCGGAATCGCTGAGCTTTAATAGAGCCTCACGTGCTGGCGTGCGGGAAACTCCAAACATCTCCGCAGCACCTTTCTCGGTGAGGGTGCTCCCGGGGGCTAGTTCACCAATGGATACAAGACGGATTATCTCGGAGGCCACTCTTTCTCGAAGTGACGGCTCTCGTTTGAGGATGCTATCCACGACGCAAACACCTTCTTCCACTATCGTTCTTTGCTTTTTGCGGCGAGTCTTTTAATGAAGGGAATCCCCAACTTGCGGAGGCTGAGCTTCACCTCTTCCGCTGGGGTTCTGTTCTTTGTTAAGTACAGTCTGCTGGGTTCCTTCGGTTGATGTCTGCGGACATCGTCCGGTACTTGTGCGTTTCTTGCGAACCGTCGAGTCGAAGGGAAGTGAAGTGATCGGATGAACCTTTCGAAGGAAATGAGTTCGCCCAAGCAGTAGGCATGCTCGACGCTTCGAGCCGTTGCAGCCGGCGTGCGTGAGTAGTCAAGGATTGTGCCATCGTCGACCTTCGGCGTGACTTCATGCAGTGTTGATCCCACAAGTAGTTCAAGGTCCCTTTCCGCTGCCTCGTGATAGTAGGCGTAGAAGTAGCAATGGTTGCCCCGATAGTTCGGAAGCCAACCGCCATGGATATTCAATACAGGTGGGCGGGCGTGATCTAGCAGTCGTTTAGGTACTACACCACACCCCTTGAAGACGATGTAGTCCAAGCGAGGCTCTGACGGGAGGGCGTAGTCGGGAGCGAGGGCCAGGTTGGCGAATACGCGCTGGTTGCTCGGTCTGCTCAGCTTGTCGTAGACGAAGAACTCCTTTGTTCGGATACTGGCGGTTCTCATCAGGACGCGCCTCGTACTGTGGTACCGCTGGGCAAAGCGGTTGCGGAGAGCCTTGATTGTTCTTGGTCGCCCGGAGACTTCCCGGCCATCAATGACTTCCTCGGCAAGATGCTCGGTCGCCTGCAGGCGATGGGAGAGGAACTCGTGGCTTGATTCCGTGCCCCTGACAAGACCAACCGGGCGCTTGTGGTGCTCTCGCGTCCAGTCTACGAGCGTGGTGCCTCCGGGGACGTCTTCGGTCACTGCCGTCGAGCTACCCCAGGTCACCCGATGGACGGCTTCACCTACGTGCCTAGAAGCCAAGACGCCAGTACTGCCCACACAGATCACGTGCCCGATTCTGTCTCGAAAGTCCCCATTGACAGGGGTACCCAGTTCCTGAAGACGATGCGGGTACACCTCGAGGTCGACGACACCCACGCTGTTCCACGCCTGCTCCAGCCCGCCAGGCCGCGGCGCCCCATCTACCTGGCGAACCATGAACTCGATAGCGGCTCCGCGGAGAGGTTTGATATCAGCTGGTCTGTAGCCCGGCTCAGTGGCCAACCTGATGGTCTCGATGATGGGGTCGCAGTTCGTTGCGAGGCGAACTAGGTCAGGGATGCGGCCGCCAGCGAGCCGAGGATTAATCTCGATGACTTTGATGTGACCAGTACGAACGTCCCGAATGAGCTCAACATGCGCAGCACACCCATCGAGCTCCAACGCACTCATCGCCTGGGTCGCGGCGCGAGTAAGCTGATGTAGCAGATCCTCATCGTCCGATGCCGGGAACTCATGGCCGAGCTCTATCCCCAGGCCGTTCGTGCGTTTAAGGCACACCCCAAGGCAGATGGAACCAAGGAACTCTGCAGAGTACTCCGCACCAGGCACTCGCTCTTCCAGCAGCATCTGGCCTGGGCTTGGCACGGAGGCAGGGAGGTCCTCCGGGGCACGGATGATCGAGACCTCCATGGAACCGGTCCCGCGTTGTGGTTTTGCGACGAGCCCATCGGGGCAACGACGAAGCGACTCCGCCCAGTCGACCTCCCCGGCGTCAGCGAAGCATGGGTTCAGCGTTGTATCCGCCAGTGCCCTACGGGCCGCATACTTATCCCGCGCCGTCTCCACAGCGGCTGGATCAGGCCCCGGCAACCCCATCCTTCGCGCCAGGGCAGCAGCCGCAAAGGCTCCGGCATCGCTACTGCTAGTAACTCCCACGACTGTAGTTTGATCTATGCCATGGTCAACTAGGGTGGAGAGAATCACGTCCGGTGACGTTTTCTCCACCTCCACGACTTGGACCTCGGGAAACCCGATGGAGGAATACTTGGTCGAATCGACGGTAACAAGGATAGGAGTGAGTCCCAACGCGCGAGAGCGAGATACAAAGTCCGCTCCTGTTCCTGAGGTATTGCTTTCGATCAATAGCACATAACGAGGTGGTGTTGACGTCATCGGAGAAGTTCCTCGACTTCCTTTCGCAAATTCGCTGCAGACTTATCGACTCTGCCGCGAACCTTTTCGAGGGTGCTAGATAGCTTTTCGCGATACTCGCCCAGCCGGTTGCAAATCCTTCTCGTCTGTACAGCAGAAGGCCCAGCGCCAAACTCGGCCGGCTCAACCGCTTGACTGCTCTCGCCGACGCTCCGCGATGCGCTAGGCATCTGCATTTTCGTTCGCACCGTTCGCACACTGTTGTAGGCTTCTCTGAAGGCCACTCCATCGCGCATGACCGCTTGTTCGGCCTCGAAGGTGGCACCCACATTCCCTTGACGCATGACCTGCCGGGCGATGTCCACTTGAGGCACGGCGCCGTCGAGATGCCAGTCCACAAGCGTTGCGATTCCTCGATACCCTTCGACAGCAGCTGAAAATCCGGAGATAGCCTCGGAAGACACTTCGATGGTGTTCGTGTACGGCGCGGACTTCATGGAGACGAGCGATTCCATGTGTGCTGCAATGATGCTGGCGCACCGCGCCTTGATGTTCTCTAGGACGAACGCGTTGCGTTTTTGCGGCATGATCGAACTCTGGCCCACAAGGTTGTCGGGAAAATATACAAGCCCTACGGCTCCCGATGACCAGAACTGCAAGTCGGCAGCCACGCGCGAGTACAGCGTTGACAGTTCGGCGAGCTGGCCGAGTACCAATGATGCTGCGGATCTGTCAACGACCGTAGCAATGGAGCCTAGTGGCCCTTGTGTGTACCCCAAGAGGTGAGCTGTCATCTCAGGATCAATAGGGATGCTCGTTCCGTAGCCGGCACAAGCACCGAGAGGACAGCTGTCGAAGTAGCGTTCCATGGCCGCCACCTGCCGACCGATCAGCGCTACACTGACCCCCACGTTGGCCAGATATGCCCCGAAGGTTGAAGGCATAGCCGGTTGGGCGTGGGTGAATGCAGGAAAAGGCGCGTCAGCATTCCTCGTCTTCAGGGCCTTCTCGTAATTACGTACGGCATTTTCAAATCGCTGCACGTGATGCGCGGCATCATCAAAGACCACTTCCTCGGTTTCTACCGCTCCCATGGTCTCCGAGGCGTCGAATGTCGCCACCACGAAGTCCGGTAGCACGCCCGAGAACCGTCTCAGCGTCGTTGATTTGCGGGAAGCAAAGAGCAACTTTTCCGGAGTCGAGAACATCGTTGGGTCTGTCGCCCCCTCGACTTCATGGCATATCCGAGCGATCTCAGCGGCGCCGATCCGCAGATCGAGGGCATGGCCCACGCATCGCAGAGCGGAGATCATATCCGTGGTGGAAGAGCCCAATCCTCTTGAGACGGGGATGAAGCCGGTGAAGCTCAGTTCGACTCGCGCATCTTTGACTCCGAGTATGTCCATGACGGATGTGACCGCGGCGACAACTTTCGGCTTGTGGGGTGTGGTTGCAACCTCGATGCCGGTATGGGGCGTGAGCTTCCCGTGCGCGCGGGAATGCCACCGCTTATCGGGCAGGATGACAAGGGCCGTTTCAATGGACTCGTGCAGGCGCACAGGCCCTTGGAGCAACTCTCCGTGATGCCCTGAGGCGGTCGCTACTCCGAGGTCCGACTCAAGGGCACCTGCGTTCGGGAGTTCGATCGTCCGGGGCAGCGTCTGGAGGGCCGCTCCGAGTGTGCCAGGTGATGTCCTCATGCGGTTCAGTATGGTGTATACACCATACTTTCGCAAGACGTCGACGAGACTCATAGAAAGTCCCCGCGTAGTAAGGGGTCGTGCCTCACAGAATAATCCCCGCGAAATCCTTCTCCCGGGCCACCAGGCACGACGACGAGGGGGTCATGGTCGACAAGGACGTATCTATGAGCAGCCGAATCGAGATCACGAAGAACTACGCCACCGCCTACACGCAAGCGCCGAAGAAACCTAAAGCCGCGATCCTCGATACCGTCACCGAACTCACCGGGTGGAACCCCGACCACGCCCGCCAGCAACTCACCCGCCGTACCCGGCAACGCAAAGGACGCGCGACAGCCACAGTCGCGGTCATCGACAGGCCGAAGACGAAGGCCCGCAAATACTCCTACGACGCGGTCAAGATCTTGCCATACGTGTGCTCGATCGCCGGCGGCATCTGCGGTAAGTACCTCGTTGCAGCCATGGAAGGCCTGCTGGACTGCCTCGAAGCCCACCCACCTGATCCCGGGCAAAGGCCGCTACAACCACAGCGTGCGTGCCGAGCTGTTAGCGATGAGTCCGGCGACCATCGACCGGTACCTCAAACCAGTCCGTGACAAGGACCCCCTGCCTGGGAAGTCAGCGACGAAGCCCGGGAGCCTGCTGCGTAACTCCATCACCGTGCGCAAGGCCGGTGACGAAGTCGACGACGAACCCGGCTTCTTCGAAATCGATACCCTCGCCCACTGCGGCCCGACTCTCAACGGCGAGTTCGCCCGCTGCGTGAACGACACCGACATGCACACCGGGTGGGTCTATACCCACCCGATGAAGAACAACGCCTCGACCCACGTCGTCGATGCCTGCACACAACTCGTCAATACTGTGCCCTACCTGGTGACCGGACTCGACTTCGACAACGGGTCCGAGTTCATCAACCACAACCTCATCGACTGGGCCGCTGACCGCAAGATCTTCTTCACCCGGGCACGCCCGGATACGAAGAACGATCAGGCCACCATCGAGTCGAAGAACAACCACCTCGTGCGCCGGTACGGGTTCTCCTACCGCTACGACACCGCGCCCGAGCTGGAGCTACTGCAACGCCTGTGGCCGTTGGTCAACGACCGCCTGAACTTCTTCACTCCGAGGAAGAAACCGACCGGGTATTCCACCGATCGTGTCGGCCGGCCGCGAACGCGTCTACGACTCTGCGAAGACACCGTATCAACGATTGCTGGATTCCGGGATCCTCAACGCCCAGCAGAAACAAGAGCTTCAGAAGTACCAGGCAGGTCCGGATCCGGTCGACCTGGCTGCCGAGATCGATCAGATCCAGCAACGGTTGATCAAGCTCGCCGCGACCAAGACCGCGAAGCTTGAACGCGAGATCGAGAAAGCTCAGGCCCAACCGGATCCCGCGGGCATCAAAATCCACCACACCCGGGCCGGCTGAGACCCCGGTTAGCGGGGAAAATATGTGCGAGGCACGACCTGCAATTCCCGGGGATCTTGACATGAGGCACTCCGGGTTCCGGCACGAACATGAGGCAACGGAGGGCCGACGTTCGAAGGTCCGGACAGTGCAAGCTGTTTCGTGATCAGGTGAAGGGTGGGGATCTCAAGACCATGGGGCCTAGAACGCGCAGGCCACAGATGGCTCGGAACCGTTGAGGAAGGCCATGATCGACGCGCAGGGCTCGCGGTAGGAGGTCGAGTCCGCGTCCTGGGGGTGCTTTAGGGCCTCGACTGGCCATAGGATCTGCGTGAGGTCACGGCCTCGTCGCTCCCGGCCGGCTTGAAGAGCAGGCGGTACTGTCTGCCGGTCTGCCAGGCGCCCTCGGCGACCAAGCAGTAACCGGCCCCGTTGCCGGTCTCGGCCCATTCGCGGTGACTGATGCCGCCGTTAGATCGGTAGCTCTCGAAGTTCGTGCCGCTCCAGCGGCGGCCCTGGTGTTGCTGTCCACCTAGATCCAGGACATGCGTGCGTTCCCCGCTCACAGCCGTAGCAGTGAAGTGCGGCCTTGCGGCAGCTCAACGTCCAGGCCAATTGCTTTCCATAACAACGAGCAAGCTCAAGAGGGTTCTGTGTCGATCGAGCCTCCAGTTATGACGGAGTCCGCTCTAGCTCCGACCCTCAACTCCGGACGCGTGGCTCACTCCGCGAAGCCCGAAAGATCATAGACTAAGCCTGTGATCGCTAACGCAAGAAACCGTCCTGGAGACCACGCAGTACTGCATTGGTTCGATCTTTTGAGCCCAATTTAAAAAGGATCGCAGAGACGTGGTTTTTAACGGTTCCATGCGATAGTGTTAGCGCTTCTGCAATATCCTGGTTGGTGTAACCCGACGCCATGAGCCGTAACACCTCAATTTCTCGATCAGTCAATTCCGGTCGTTCGTAAGCCCCGGAGGAAGGAGGGGCGGGCACCGACGCAGTCGCTCGCAAGAGACGGTCGGTAATAGAGGGCGCTATGAGGGTGCCCCCGTTGGCAAGCGTGGAAACTGCGTCCTTGAGTTGCGGAACACTGATATCCTTGAGCAAATACCCTTGCGCTCCGGACCGGAGAGCGTCGAATACGAGGGTACTATCATCAAACGTTGTCAGCACTAATACCGGTGTTTGATCGCCCTGCCGGCGAAGATGCTCAAGCGTCCAGATACCATCATACCTGGGCATCCGTAGATCCAGCAGCACAACATCAGGCTGAGTTTGGGCAATGATGTCGAGAGCAGTGGCGCCATCGTCAGCCTGGCCAACGACTTTAATTTCGGCAACTTCAAGGAGGGTAACGATGCCCTCCCGGATAAGAGTCTGGTCGTCAACAACGACTACGCGTGTCATCGAGTCGGCATCCATGCTCGAATTTGAAACCCTTCTTCTCCAGCGAACTCCGCTTGCCCGCCAACTTGAGCAAATCTTTCTGTGAGGCCTCGAAGGCCATTGCCAGGCACGACAGATGTCGACCCCTTGCCGTCGTCTCCCGCGGACAGTGTGACCCGTTGCGTACCGCCCTCGATGAGTATAGAGAGTTCGCGGGCTTCTGCGTGACGTAGTGTATTTGTCACGATCTCCTGCACCGACCGGAGAAGAATAATTTGCTGCTCTTCATCGACGTTAAGGTCACCTGAAACTTCGACCGTGACTTCAAGGTTCGGGACATTATCACCGAGCTCGCGTAAAGTATCAGCGAGTGTGGATACCTGCGAAGTCCGAAGATCCGAGACGGTATCACGGACATCCGTGAGGAGAGACCTTGCGACAGACTGCGCAGCATCCAGATGAGACCCGCGATCGGATTCGTTCTGATACTTCACCGCCTCCAGCTTGAGATTTAACAACGTCAACTGATGACCAAGAACATCATGCAATTCCCTTGCGATCTGCAAGCGTTCGGCCGAACGCGCTGTCTCGCTGAGGATGGCCTCGGCGGTCTGTCGGGCCACGTAGGCCTCGGCCAATTCAGCGCGCAGCAACTGTTCTCTGCGAAGCATATAGAAAATGAATATTAAAGACAGCTGAAGAAGCAGAAAGAATGCGCCGAACCCGAACAGCATCAACGGATTTTGAACAACGATACTGATTGCCAGGACACCAATGGCCGTGTTCGCTGCGACAATAGCCAGACTTAGCCGGGGGTTCAGGACATAAACGCCGGTTGCGGCAACCGCAACAAATATTGTGGAAAGGCCATACAGAGTTGCCAGTGGTGCGGTTAGTAGTAGCACCCACGATAGTGGAACTAGCACAACGTAGAGGAATCGCTGAAGAGCTGTTCTCTTCTCGACTCTCCAGAGCACAAGCAAAACTGCGAATACGACAATGAACAACCCAGTCCATATAGGCCAAGGTAGAAGCAGGTCAACTGCTCCAAGGAGCGCAGGTAGAGCAGAGCCTCCGACAAGAAGCGCCCCAACGACGCCGGTCCACTTCTCCATCTGCCAGTTGTGCATCCCTCTAGCTTAGAGCGCGAGCTACACGCCCACCAGTGACCAGAGTCATGGTCTCAAGTTCTACCTCTAGGCACATGTGCTACGCGGGAGGCAGGACCTAGCGTCGATGACATGACCGAACCAGCAATCCTTGTGGAACACATTCGCAAGACTTTCAAGAGCACTGTTGCCGTCGACGACGTCTCACTCACTGTGGCTCCGGGCGAGGTGGTGGGCCTACTCGGTGCCAACGGCGCGGGTAAGAGCACGACGGTAGACATGATCGCCGGCTTGCAGGCCCCGGATGCGGGGAGGGCCCGTGTGCTGGGTCGGGACCCGCGTCGGGACAAGGAGGTCCGTCAGCTCCTAGGCGTCCAGCTACAGGAGGTACGTCTCCACGAGGCCTTGACCGTCCAGGAACTTATTGACCTCTATCGCAGCTTCTACCTGCGTCCCCGGCCCGCTCAGGAGCTGCTGGACATGGTGCAGCTCGACTCGAAGCGCAACACTCGCTTCAGCGCTCTGTCCGGAGGCCAGCAACAGCGCCTTTCCATCGCTCTGGCCCTCGTAGGCCAGCCGCAAGTCGTGATTCTAGATGAACTAACCACTGGGCTCGACCCCGCTGCACGGCGGCGCATTTGGAAGGTTGTTGAATCTCTGACAGATGAAGCAATCCTCCTGGTCAGCCATGCAATGGACGAGGTGGAGCGACTGTGCGATCGGGTCGTTTTGCTCGACGCCGGGCGCGTGATAGCTGAAGGGACGCCCGAACAAGTCGTCCAACGCGCGGAAGTGTCGAATCTGGAAGAGGCATTCGTGGCCCTGACAGGTAAAGAAATGACGACTGCGACCGAGGAGGGCGAGGAATAATGAAATCCATGATGATGTTGGTGCGCAGCGAAGCCAAGATGATCCTAAGAGAGCCGTCTGACCTACTAATTCCGCTCGGTCTACCCCTTTTGATCCTGGTCATGTGGGGGTTCCAGACCAGGGATGCGCCACCAATTGCAGGTGATCGCTCCGTACTGGACGTTATTGGACTGCCAGTGGCATTTACTACGACCATTGCGCTAATCGGAATCATAAATATGCCGACTCTGCTGACGACCTACCGTAAAACCGGGGTTCTCCGCCGGCTCGCGTTGACGCCGATTTCGCCCCTCCGCGTACTCTCATCACAGGTGGCAGTGAGCGTGGCCCAAGCAGTCGTCGGTATCGCTCTAGCATTCACGGTTGGCGCCATTGCCTTTGACGCCGGAACTCCAACTGATCTCCTTCCGGCACTGGGGGTCATTGTCTTGACCGTTCTAGCAATGTATTCGATCGGCATGGTATTGGCGTCTCTTGCCCCTTCCCCCAGCGCTACGTTGGCATGTGGATTTGTGATCTTCCTCGGATTCGGAGCGCTGGGCGGGATGTTTGGCGGAATCGACGCACTCCCCGAAATTCTTGGCACAGTGGGTAGCATCCTACCGTTCGGGGCTGCGGTCGAAGCTCTCGGCGCCACTTGGGTCGGGGCACCAGTCGATGCCAAGAACATCATCAGTCTGATCGCTTGCTCGGTCGCTGGAATCACTGTTTCCGCATTAACTTTCAGATGGACGCGCTAATTACAAATAATATCCATGTAGTTTCTATCGATGAATATAGGAGAGAATCATGAGCATTAAGGCAACTGACGGTTGGATTATTGGGATCATCGCTTTCGCGATCGTCGGATCAATTTCCTTTTTTGTGATGGGCGATACGTTTGGCGGCACTGCAATCTACGGCGTGATAAGTGCTCTAATATTCTTGACCATCCTTCTGGGCTTTGTGGTCCTGAATTCTCGAGGTTCACGGAACACTCAGGATGATGACGATGACGATATATAAAACGTTCGACTACTTCAGTCACCTGAGAGGCCCGGCAATAGTGCGAGGATAGCGAGTACTGAAGATGTATATACCATGCAACCCTTTAATGGCTGAAG
Source organism: Auritidibacter sp. NML130574 (assembly GCF_003185725.2). Classification (GTDB taxonomy): domain Bacteria; phylum Actinomycetota; class Actinomycetes; order Actinomycetales; family Micrococcaceae; genus Auritidibacter; species Auritidibacter ignavus. The sequence goes on from NZ_CP031746.1 coordinate 1,347,545, forward strand.
CGCTCATACATCAATTCCGTCGACCGTTTAGCAGGCCGCCACCACGATTCGTTGTCGATATACCAACTCACTGTCTCAGCTAATCCTTGCGATAAATCGCCGTGGCGCGGACTCCAGCCAAGCTCCGAGCGCAACCGGGTGGCATCGATTGCGTACCGACGGTCATGCCCGGGCCTGTCTTTGACATAGTCGACTCGAATGTCGTCGGCGTTCAAATGGTACATAAGGATTCGGATGACGTCTAAATTTGTGGCCTCGCCATCAGCGCCTACTAGATATGTCTCGCCGATCCGACCGGACTCCAAAATCGCCAAGACGGCACGGCAGTGATCCTCGACATGAATCCAATCCCGGGTGTGTAGGCCGTCCCCATATAACTTTGGTCGGTCTCCGTCGATGATGTTTGTAATCTGACGAGGAATGAATTTCTCAACGTGCTGATAGGGACCGTAGTTGTTGGAGCAGTTGCTTATTGTAATTGGGAGGCCAAACGAATGAAACCAGGCTCGAACGAGATGGTCTGCCCCAGCCTTCGATGCAGAATATGGACTGGTGGGTGCATAGGGCGTGGATGCTTTGAAACTAGTGCGGGAGTCAAGTGAGAGCGACCCGTACACCTCATCAGTGGAGACGTGGTGGAAACGCAACCCATGAGATAGGGCCGCCTGCAACAGGACATAGGTGCCGTAAATATTCGTCTGGATGAAAGCTTCGGGGGCCTCTATGCCGCGGTCGTTGTGGGATTCCGCAGCCAGATGCACTACCGCATCGGACTTCCGTGCAAGCTCATCAACTAACGGTTTGTCACATATATCTCCCTCGACGAGGGTAAAACGAGAGGTGATGGAATCTATGTCAAGGTTCTCAGGGCGCCCAGCATACGTCAGCTTGTCGAGGCCGATTACATCATGGGTGGTCTCGCTGAGGAGCACCCGAACTAAATTGCACCCGATGAAGCCCGCAGCTCCCGTTACCAGGATCGTGGCCATTGCAGAACCCTCCTGTTCTGACCGTGTGTGGAAGAAGGTACGCCGTTGCGTGGAATCATCCTAGCTGGAGGAACCGGCCAGCGCCTACGTCCGCTGACGACTGGCGTCAACAAGCATCTCCTGCCGGTCCATGACAAGCCTATGATCTTCTATCCACTGAGCACTCTCATTTCGATGGGTGTCCGTGATGTCCTACTCGTCACCGACCCGACATACCGCGAGGGCTTCGAGCGTCTGATCGGAGATGGTAAGCATCTGGGCATTTCCGTTCAGTACGCCGTTCAGGACAGCCCTTCGGGGGTCGCGGGGGCTCTAATGGCGGCCAGAGGGTTCGTCGAGGCAGATCTCACCACGTTGGTGCTAGGGGACAATGTCTTCCACGGTATCGGTATGAAAGATCTGCTATCGGCTGGTTTCGAGGAGAGCAAGGCGACAATATTCTCTCGGTCAGTTCCGAATGGCTCTTCGTACGGTGTGGTATACACCGACAGAACAGGGAAACCGACCCGACTAGTAGAGAAACCTAAGCCGCCTGGCCCGGCCGAAGCGGTCCCCGGTCTCTACGTCTACCCCAGTGATGTCCTTGATCTCGTTGAGACGCTTTCTCCCTCTGCTCGCGGCGAATTGGAGATCTCCGACCTCAATCAGCTCTACTTGAACGTTTCGCGATTAGCTCTTCGACGGCTGCACAAGAATGTTCAATGGTTCGATGCCGGGACACTCGCCGATCTCACTGCGGCTAGTCGGTTTGTACGTGAGCTCCAGGAGGATACGCACTGTCTAGTCGGCAGTCCTGAAATCTCAGCCTGGTGTCGCGGTTTCATCGATGATGCCGACTTACAAAAGCTGGCTGACTGGCATGGATCGTCTAGCTATGGGCACTTTCTCTCCCACGCGTTGAAGGCCGGTTGGACATGAATACGATCAAGGCGGGCTACGCACAGTCAACTATGAAAGCCGCCGGGTCAACTACCCTGCCGACGTGCTCACGAAAGGAGCCATGATGGCGTCTAATGACCGCCTTACGCCGTGGCGACGTGTTCGCCTACAAGACGAGGGCGATGAACGTGGTCGTCTAAGCATCATTGAAACCTCACCGCGGCTCTTGGACAAGATCGACCGCGTCTACTTCATCCACGGGACGTTGGAGGGCTCGGTGCGAGGCTGTCACGCCCACCGCGCTCTGGAACAGGTTCTAGTGTGCCTAGCTGGGCAAGTTCGAATACGCCTTGATGCCGGTGACAGACATGAGAACATTGTCCTTCAAGATCCCCGCGACGGACTCTATATCGGCCCCTTGGTGTGGCGTGAGCTGACCGGCTTCAGTCCTACTACAGTTTGCGCTGTTCTCGCTTCTCATCGATACGACCCCGACGACTACATACATGACTATTCAACGTTCCTCGAGGAGCGACAGGAAGGTATCGGACTGTAATGCTCGAAGAGAATGAAATTGCATTCTTCAAACTTTCAGAGATGCACGAGGATCTGAGCATCACGGACGAACTACGTACGGCTGTCGACACGGTGGTACGTAGCGGACGCTACATTCTAGGGCCGGCGTTAGATCGCTTCGAGGTTGGTTTTGCCCGTTACTGTGGTGCTGCGCATTGCGTGGGCGTGGGTTCCGGGTTCGATGCCTTGGTGCTGAGTCTTCAGGCCTTCGGAATTGGGCCCGGAGATGAAGTACTCGTCCCAGCACACACCTTTGTAGCGACTTGGATGGCGGTATCGTCCGTCGGGGCCACGCCGGTGCCTGTCGCCCCTGCAGCTCCTCTGGAAGGCGACTTGTCACGTTCCTGTTTATTGACCGCTACCGAGTGCCGGCCGCATATCTCATCTCGAACTAGGGCAATTATTCCGGTCCACCTCTACGGCCACCCTGTGTATATGCCAGATGTACTCGCTCTAGCCGAAGAATACGGCCTGGTGGTTATCGAAGACGCTGCACAGTCTCATGGCGCCACTATTGAGGGCGAGGCCGCGTGCTGGGGTGATGCAGCAGCCTACAGCTTCTACCCAGGCAAAAATCTCGGAGCCCTCGGCGACGGTGGTGCCGTTGTGACGAACGAAGGCAGTGTGGCAAAAGCCGTCAGGGAGCTGCGAAACTATGGTGGACGAGGTAAAAATGAACATACACGGCTAGGTCGCAATTCGCGTCTGGATGAGATTCAAGCGGCGGCGCTGACGGTGAAGCTCGACCATCTTACGGTCTGGAACGAGCGCCGCGTCAGAATCGCCGCCCGATATGCAAGCGGGCTAGCGGATATTAACGCGGTGACCCTTCCTAGCGTGGCCACTTGGGCTGGATCGGTCTGGCATCAGTATCCCGTGCGCAGTCCCCAACGTGACGAACTCATCCGAGGCCTTCGTGACCTTGGTATAGAGACTGGTCGACACTACCCAGTTGCCGTCCAGGACACTGAAGCCTACAGCGGCATGGTTGTTGACGGTGGTGACAGCTTGCGCGCGGCGCGTGCATGGGCCGATCAGGGCTTCAGCTTGCCGATAGGCCCCCACCTCGAAGAGGCGGAAGTGGAACGCGTGATTCATGCAGTCCGACTAGTTGCGCATCGTATTTGAGAGAAACTCAACGCTAAGTTTTTCAGTGTTAGTGTTGGAGTTAGTTTTTCGTGTTTTCGAACGTAGTACTTAGCGTCAGGGTAAACCGTCACGCCGGGTACGTCGACGCCGTGAGCCGCGTTACTTTCTAATCGCGTGAATGGTGCGCCACGAAGATACCGCGCTCAAACATTGAGGACTCTATGTAGCGCGCAGACAGACCTGCTGCTTCGAATGCACGAAGATGATCGTCGAGGGTGAAGAGCGACAATACATGATTTTCACGGAGCTGGGTTATACCGCGCCCCCTCTCTGCGACGAGGTAGTGGACCTCAATGGTCGAGTTGCCTTCTTCCCGGACGGAATGAGAGACTCTTGAAACCGCACCCCAGGGTGCATCAATGGTCGCTGCCGAGACGTAACCATGGATGAAACGATCCGGAAACCACCACGGTTCAACCAGAATGGTTCCCCCTGCCTCAAGGTGAAGCGCAAAGCTGCGAAACGTAGCCTCTAGATCGATTGTGTTCGGTAGATGACCAATGGAGCTAAACAGGCAAGTCACCACGTCGAAACGTCTGCCAAGATGCAGCTCGCGCATGTCGCCTTCATGCACCTTCACTCCATTCAAGCGGTTTGTCGCCATCGAGCACATGTCGGGTGAAAGATCCACTCCTTCGACATGCGCAACTAAATCTTTCCATGCCTTTAGGTGTAAGCCGGTGCCGCAGGCGACGTCCAACAGGCTTCCGGGATTTGTGGTCTTTTCAGTGGCAATGCGCAGGATCTCCTTCGCTTCAGCGCGATAATCCTTACCGCGCGCCTCATGGATGAGGTCGTAGAGATCAGCAACATCGCCCGTGTAAGCTCTCGAGCTCGTGGGCGTAGGCTCTGATTGCATTGATATTCCTTCAGACATAGTTGGGCACCGTTAGGACGCTAGCTGCATAGTGGTTGGGCATGAACAGCTTCTACCATGAAGACGAGGAAACTGGTGGGGTCGGAGGCGGTGTGGCAGTTTTTTTGCGTTGTCCTCCGGTCAAGGCGAGATAAGCGTTATGCGCTAGGTGGGAACTCATGCATGCGATGGGCCCCAGAAGCGCAAGCAACAACGTGACTAGGACAGTGAACGCCGCTAAGTACGGAAGTCGCTTTGGGCCGTAGAGGGGAATGTGTAGCAGAAGGAATCCGCCCCCGGCCAAGATAAGAGCTGCAATCCACGGAATGCCAAGTGCGTGCAGCGCCGTTACCGCCGCAACGCGCCAGAGCAGTTCCTCGGCGACGCCGCTGAATCCGGTGATGATGGCGGTGCGTATGGCGCGCCCGTTCCGACGAAAACGCGCGGACCGTCCTGAAAACAGTGTGGCTCCAAGCGGCAGGAGCACACCAACGAGCACACCGACCAGCACCTGGGCCGAAGGCGGCCGAGAAATGGGGAGTATTATGCTAGAGCTGGCGGTGATGATAGCACCTGCGGACACACCAAGCCCAATTGTGATACTCGGATAAAGCATGTTCACGATGCCTGGTCGTGAATGGCCTATAGATACCAGGTTCGAGCGTAGCACCCAGCGGATCAACCAAGGCGTGAGGAAGTGCAAAAACGCCAGTAGGAGAAGTGCTGTCGAAAGCATGGGGGCGGTGCTCAAGAGGACGCCGGAGGACTACCGATAAGGACCGTGTACACCGGAGCATCGTCGACACCATTGACCCCCGGGATCAGTTGCGCAAGCTCATCATCGAAGAAGCCACCGATAGCTCGAGACGCGAGTCCTTGTGCATGGGTGCTTAGCGCCAGGTTCTGTGCGATGTGGCCGGCCTCAATGAGGCTAAATCTCACGCCGCGGTAGCCGTACTTGAACCGTGACCTCCAAAATGTGCATATCACAATTACCACCGCAGCCGCCGACTCGGAAGCTGCTGTCTCGCCAAGAGCTCGACGTAGCTGTGCGACGTCGATCGGTCCGATCTCAGCCAACGTATGTGTAAAAGGCGAGTAGTGATAAATGTCGTTGTTGAGACCATCTACGCCCTGGATAGGTGCGATGAAGAGGTCGAGAGGGTAAAGGGCGCCAGCGGAGGGTGCGGTCCGTCGCGGGTGGCCTGTGGTGGTTCCGATGATGCCCTGGGCATGGTGCAACGCCGTCGCAATTTGCTGCAGGTTAATCGGTGCGGAACCGAAGGCCTCTGGGCTGCATCGCGAAGTGATGGTGTCGCTGAGGCCGTGGGCTAGCTCTTCTGCCTGTGGCAGGTTGATGGTCGGTCGGTGCGAGTACAGCCGGCCAGCCCGCTGGCTCATTTCCCGGAGTTCCGGTGAACTCATTAGCCGGCTGACTCCGGGTAGATCGACGGCCAGGGTTACTGGTGTGATCTTCGAAGCTTCAAAGAAATCCTCGGCTATGTCGGAGGCGATGGGATCATGCTGTCCGTAGACGATCTCTTCAAGGTTCGAGCTATCAACGAATTCCGGCACGGTTGCCTCCTAAGGAAATGGGTGGGGTAGGTCGTTGAACTGATCGGAAGGTGAGGTGAGGAGACCGACCTCGACTGGTCGTTGACGCAGTCGGTGTCCTCCCAGGTAGCGCGCGGCATAGCTGACATCCAACGGTTGCAACTGTGGCGAATAGGCGCGAATTACAGCACCACCACCTTCGATGACATCTGGGGAGGAGACGTCGATGGAGTAGACAGTTGCTCCTTGACCTGCCAGAGTGGCTGCCAATTGCTGGTAAAGGTCTTCGGGATGCTCGGCTTGCAGTGAAGCAATCTCAGAGACAGCCACGCGTTCTTGGCTGCTGTCGAGGAATCGTGTCCGTTCTGCCATGGTCTCGTTGGTGTAGAGCGCTATATGATCCTCAAAGTCATTGATCGTCTGTTTCCAATTGCTCTGCGGATCCAGCGTCGTGCCCTGACGCTGCTTGAGAGCAGCCCAACCGCGCGAAGCAACTGCCTCGTTAGCGGCTTTGATCGCGGCAGTTATAGGCGAAGAGGAAGCGGCGGCGCCGATGCCAAGGGGAGCTGTCTCGCCGTGAGTGTTCCGGACAACGCTCACGGCGGCGGGGACTCCGGCAAGTATGGATAGATCGACGACGCTGATATCAAGTCCGGACGGTCGCAGATGCCGATCGAAGTAGTCCTTCAAGATTGAATCGCTGTCGATATCGATCAGAGGCAAAGTAAGACGGTTGTACCACGCTGTCATCACGGCGTCTCGCTCGATGAGTTCCAAGATGGCAGAGCATAGCGCTTCTTCATGGCGACTACCGAAGGCTAGCCCGTTGCTGGTGGGGTGCACGATACGGTGTTCGGTAGCCAAAGAAGAGTTTAGGAATGCGAGCTGAGCCGGAATCCACGTACGTCGACCGGTATGGACATCCTGGCTCTCGACCCACTCAATGACATCATGTGTTCCGAGCCGGCTGAACTCGAAGTTGGGGTCATCAAGCTGCTCATCGCTAAAGAGTTGAATCTCTTCAGGGTGCAGGCAGTGTCTGTCCTGCTGCAGCTCTTCAAAGCTACCCCGCACTAGTTCCTCATGTGGAAGCCATGCTGAGCTGTAGCGTTCTACGGTCTCGCCGATAGCTGCTACACGTGCCTGTGCTCGAGAGGTTCCTGCTCCACCGTTGGACCGAGTACATGGCGCCCCAATTGTCACAGGCGCGTACGCAGAGTAGGCACCTACGGAGTGAGCGTGGAGGTCGTCCACGTCGTGAAGTCGGTGGAATAGACGGCGGACGATGCCCACCGCATCTGAGTCATAGACGTTCGTGAGCCGTTCTGCTTCTTGAAGAGACGTCCAGCTCATGCCCGGCCCCCACCGTCACCGTTGTATGGGAACCAGGTTTGAGGCCGCCCAGTCCCCCTTCCTAGCGAGCACTTGGGACACCGGGGCACTTTGAGGACTCGTTGGTCTGAGAGGGAGAGCCCGCGTCCATCGGCTCGGAGGATCTTCACGTAGCCGGGCCGTGAGGCGGGTCCGGAGACGCCGAGGACGACGTGGTCTAGGGCAACCTCGATGACAGCTCCTGCTTGCATCCGGGTGATGCCGGGGTACGAGCGAGCCGTGCGGGGCGTGATGTCATTCGAGGTGCCAAGCTCCGCCGAGACCGCGTCATCCGGGAAGGTCGACACCCGGCGCAGCTTAAAGCACTCTTGGCATGCTGTTTGTCGGGGAAAGATGAGAGGCCCGACGAATGCTCGGCTGCCATCAAATGGCTGGACGAGAAGCCAGGGCGCTGGAGCAGGATCAGCAAGTCGGTCTTCGTTCCATTGTGATACTTCTTCGGCGCTCATACCCTCGGTGACGACAATGCTTAGCGAAGTGGAGCCGCTCGGTCGTTCCATCGCAAGCGGTACCCCCGCTTCGAGGAATCCGGTACGGATTTGGTTAGTCAGGTCGCCAGCGCCGACTACGTAGACGGGAGACTCGCGGATCCGGTCTTCGAGCTTCTGCTGCGTCAGCTGGCCGTGCGTGCGCCGACGGTACTCATACAGAGTGGTAGCAACACTGGGAAGCTTGCCATTCGCGTCGGCTGCCGAGACAACACCGAGTTCCTCGAGCTGGCCGAGCAACTGAGCAAACGAGCTCTCCAAGTCTGGATCGACGGTGTCCGGGAAACACAACTCACCATCAGCAGAAGACAGCACAGCGGAGGTAAGGAGCCCGACCGCAGTGGCATCCGTGATCCTGTGAACTAACTCGCCACTGCGAATCAACAGGCTTCCGCTGTCACTGGTGTGAATCCGTACTGCCGGGTCCAGATGCCAAGCGACCGATTCAGTCTCTTCATTCGTGGTGGATGCCATCATAGTACTCTTACCCCCATTGATCACGGGCTTGTGCGACGATTTCTGATAGTGGGTCGAGCAAGTAGTCCCGGAGCGGTCGTGGTTGCCGTCCGAGGGCTCGAAGAATGGTCTCAGTAGGTTGAGCGCGGTAGCCGTCCTGGGTCGTCAGGTGCATGTATTGCGCGCGCCGGCGCGCGTAAGTCTCCGAGAGCCCGGTACGCGCCATGGCCTGGACATGTTGGTCTTCATCCAGTTCTACGTAAAACACCGACGAGTTAATATGTTGCTCAATCAGATGGCAAACCTGCTCCATGTTAAGGACTTCGGGGCCAGTGAGGTCGTAGGCGACGTTACGGCGAGTAGTGTCACCTACCGCTGCTTCCATCACAGCAACCACATCGTGGAGATCGAGCCAGGCAGCTCCGCCCGGCCCCCAGGATGTAAAGATGGTTTCGTTATAGAGGTATCGTAATGATGTCAAGAGCTCTTGCCCAAAAGGCGCGCAGCGCAAGATGAGCCATGGCCCCTGGAGAGTCTCCAGCGCGGTGTGTTCATCGGCTCGGGTGGCGTCATGGTCTTGCGCCCCTTGAGCTGTGGAGAGGACAACGCACAGAGCTGTCCGAGGGATCCGCGCGGCAAGGTCAGTTGTATCCTGGCCGTCGACAACATCAATGATGACGACATCAGATCGTGTCGCATCTTCGGTCAATTCGAAAACCGTGCTGGATTGTAGTTCTAAAATCAGATGATGATGTAAGGCGCTCCGCACGGAAGCGATGTGTACCGCATATTTCATAATGCTGCTTGGCACCTCCAGAGTGACGTGTCGGGCAGTTTCAGCGGTTGCTTGACTGCCAGTGTTCCATATCGAGAACATATTTCATAGATTGACCTGACGGGGATGCCAGGGTTACACGCTAAATATGACCGCTCTGTACGCGGGGACCTCTGAGCAACTAGTGTGGTGTCTGCCGGTCATTGGACGACGGAAGGTATAAAGATGCAGTCGCGCATCGACGCACAAGCACGTGCACGGCGCTGGTGGCATAGCTATGAGCTCGCCAGGATCGCTCACGACTATGATGACCGACAGACCAAGATGGTTTCGGTTGTCGCGGCGCAGACCGCTATCCGGCTTGTCGGCGGATCAGAGGAAGTCTCGGTTCTTGACATCGGATGTGGCCGCGGCGAGCTTCTCGCCCAGCTGGCTCGCAAGCAACCAGGATGGGCGCTGGTTGGGATCGACCCGGATCCCACTGTCCAGGAGGGGCGCCTCGAAGGTAACTTCGAATTGATCAGCGGCTCCGCGGCTGACGCGCCGGCAGTAGCGGGGAGACTCCCGTTTCCAGGCTTGGTTGTGTCTACGCTTTCGATGGCGTTGTGGGACGATCCGGAGCGCCTGTTGCCAGCCTCGATCGCCGCTGCTCCTGCGGGTACCGGTGCCCTTGTCATCGATCTATTGCGTCCCCCCAACACGAGATCACGTGAGGCGTGGGCTTCGTTTGCGAGCGGTGATGATGAGCGACGCTTCATGATGGAGCAGTCCGCGGCATGGCTTGATGCAGGAGATTGGGTGAGGCTGGTGGGGCAGCTTCGTGCGACACTGCCCGCTTCAACCGTCGAAGTTGCCTGCGAGGACATCAGGTTCTTGGGCATGACACCAACACAATGGGACTCTGCCGTTGAGGAGGTCTTGAGCCGCGCGGAAGCCGCGGGTGGGACGACGGGGGTCTTGCTGCGTGTATTGTCTAGCAATTGATCTGTGTCTTTCAGATGAGGGCTTCGAAACGCCGGACCAGATCGTGGGGCGTTTCGCGCTGTAGGTAGGCTCTCTTCAGTTCAGCAGCCCGGAAGCGGGCGTTGTTGTCTGCTAGGAGCTCTTCAATCGCGTCTCGAACAGATTCTGGTGTTATATCGCTGTATGCGAGGCTCCTGGCCGCACCGTGCTTGCTGAGCATGTCAGCTAGAACCGACTCTCCCCACAAGTCCGTAGGTGCGGCTACATGTACCTGCGGTACTCCCTGACGCAATGCTGCCGTGACGGTGCCGGTGCCGAAGTGGTGCACGACCGCGTCGCAAGTTGGCAACAGAGCATCTAGTGGCACCACAGGTTCGGGACGGATGTTCGAGGGCAAGGGAGGCAGATCTCGCTGTTGATCTGGCGTGAGGGTCACGACGACCTCAGCATCTACTTCTCCCAAGCCTTTCAGGATCTTCGCCAAAGGGGGCGGCGTTAAGCCGAACTCTCGCGAAGAGAGACCGACCGTGACGCAGATCCTTGGCCGTCCATCCGGAGGCGGTTCAAGGTGCCAGGTCTTAACCCCGGCTCCGAAAGCGTTCGGCAATCGCACGTCCCAGCGTGGATGGCTCGGGCTAACCGAGAACAGGGAGGGCAAGGGGTCGACGGTGACCGTACCGAGGGCGAGCGTGTCTAGCTGTTCGTCAGGAGCCGTTGGCAAGTTCAACCGTTCCAGACGTCGTTGCAACCATGTTGTCAGAGGGTCGGCCCGAGACTTCTTCAGGTGTAAGTAGTTGTCACGTAGACGCGAGAAGTGGTCCATGGCAAAGAGCACCCGAACGCTTGGTATGCCGAGTGCATGAGCGCACAGAGACCCCGTATAGGTTAGGGCGTCCCATACGATCAGATCTGGCTTCCAGCCCCTGGCAAAATCGAGCAGATCAGTCAGCGTCGCGTCGTCAGCTAGGGAGCCGGAGATGATGGGACCGTATATGGACAAGGCCCCAACTACGTTGGATCCATCGGGGCGCTGGTCGTTCATGTCTGCCACGTTGAAGGGGGAACGTGAGCCGCCTACCTTGACAATCCCACCGATGTCGAGCGGCTCCCCGACGGAAGCGGCGAGAAGGCCGGAGCCGGTGATCGTAGGGACGAGGTTGGGTTGGCTGGCGACGCATACCTCGTGACCCGCTTGGGCGAGGGACCATGCCAGCGGCGCTTGCAGGTTGAAATGGGTGCGTGCTGCGAAAGTAGTGAATAAGACGCGCAAGTTTAGAGGCTCTCAAGGTCAATCGACAGGGACGATGGGGCCGTAGACAGGTCGTTCCGACATAGACAAGGGCGGGGACGCACCACCCCGAACAAATGCCGGGGTCGTGCGTCCCCGCCCCTCAGAAGCGACCGTAGACGCTTCCTCGGTCGCAACAGTGGGCTTAGCCGCAGCAGACGATGCTGCTGGAGCAGTACGCGGCGACAGGTTCGAAGTACTGGACTTCGTCACCGTGGGTCGTGATTTCGATCTTCTCGGGCGCGTGCTTCACAACGGTCTCCTCTCATATTGCGGACTGTCATTTCTGGCAGACTATTATCGAGGAGTGGCGATGTATAAAACCGCCTCCCCTAAGCTCCACTAATATCCACACTAACATCTACGAGAAGCGTCGTGAACCCCCCGACGTACCTTATTCATATTGAGCGCGTAGCTCAGGTCGTGCCTCACGTATCGTGAGCGCGAAGCCATAGTGTGAATGCATGGATAAGGACATTGTCTCGATGAGTGCTCGGGTTGAAGTCACCAAGCAATTACGTAGGGATTATCGCATGGGGTCCAAGGCGGAGAAGTCAGCGATTTTAGATCAGTTTTGTGCTTCCACTGGGTTGGGCCGGTCCACGGCCAGGCGGTATCTGACGTCGCAGACCATCGGGGTCAAAAACGTGGTGCGCATTGACCGTCGAAAGCATAAACCCACGAAGTATTCGGCGAATGCGAAAAAGCAGTTGATCCGGGTGTGGCGGTTGATGGGCATGCCCTCGGGCAAATACATGAAACCGGTGATGGAAGACTGGTTAGACGCGTTAGAAGCCCACGATGAGTTGGCGTTTGGCCGCTCCGGGTATAACCCCACGGTGCGTGCCCAGCTGGTGGCCATGAGTGCCGCCACGATTGACCGGTATCTCAAGGCCGAACGCGACCGGTTACGCCTCAAAGGCATCGCTACGACCAAGCCTGGGGCCTTGTTGCGCAACTCGATTACGGTGCGACAAGCCGGCGATGAGGTCGAAGACGAACCAGGGTTTTTCGAAACCGACACGGTGGCCCATTGCGGGCCAACCCTGCAAGGCGAATTCGCCCGCACCCTAACCATGACTGATGTGCGCACCGGGTGGGTGCACCTAGAAGTGCTCCGTCATAACGCCCAAGTGCACATCCTGGCAGGATTGGACCGGGCCGCAGCCGCCATCCCCTATGGGATCGCGGGCTTAGATTGTGACAACGGGTCAGAGTTCATCAACCACGAAGTCATGCACTGGGCTGCTGACCGGTTGATCTTTTTCACCCGGGGCCGGCCGTATCAAAAAAATGATCAAGCCACCGTGGAATCCAAAAACAACCACGCCGTGCGAAAATTTGGGTTTCACTACCGGTACGACACCGCAGATGAACGCGCCATCCTGGCGGCCCTATGGCAGGTGGTGGGTTTGAAACTCAACTACTTCACCGCCACCAAAAAACCCACCGGCTGGACCCAAGACGCCAGCGGGCGGCGCAAACGCCTCTATGACAAACCCAAGACTCCCTACCACCGGCTGCTGGATGCCGGGATCCTCTCCACCGCCCAACAAGAAGAGCTAGCGGCCATCTACCGCAGGATCAATCCAGCCCAGCTGACCCGCCAAATCCTGACCTACCAAGACCGGCTGATCAGCCTGGCCAAAGACAAAACCCTCACCATCGCCGCCGACCTCGACAGCAAGCACCAGGCCCGGCAAAAACGCCGCACCACCGGCATCCGCATCAAAGCCAGCTAACCCAAGTTTTCGCGCTCAAACTAGCTGAGGCACGACACTGCAGCCACGCGACCTCTCGCGCTCACGATCTGTGAGGCACGACTTACCCTTCGCGCTCAGTTTGACATGAGACACTATGCCCCCGTTACATTTGTTTATAGGTCCTTCTAGGATATTTCTTAGGTCTAACCAAGGACCTGGTCGCTGGCTCTGGTATGGCTGTGTTGCCCTGTCATTTCATGGTCCGGGGGTGTTGCCGCCAGAGGTCCAGGACGCGCGTTGACTTCTCATAGGGATGCGGCCCAAGCAGTGTGTTGAGGTTTCTTCGTCACGTGGGTGCAAGCATCGGGTGTCATGATCACAGCGGCCTTGCTACCAGCAGTGAGCAAGACTGCCATGACAACAACCTACGATGTGATCCTGGGGCTAGACGTTGGTAAAAGCGCACATTACGGATGCGCCCTGACAACCACCGGCGAGAAACTCTACGACCGGGAATTACCGCAAGACGAAACCGCATTGCAAGACGTCATCGTTCAGCTCCAAAGGCACGGTTCAGTGCTGGTGGTGGTCGATCAGCCTAACACCATTGGTGCCTTACCGATCGCGGTGGCCCGAGACTGTGACGCCACCGTGGCATACTTGCCGGGCTTGGCGATGCGCAAGGCTGCTGATCTGTATCCCGGCCGGCCCAAAACTGATGCCCGGGACGCGTTCATCATTGCTGATACTGCCAGAACCATGCCCCATACGCTACGAGCCGTGGATCGGGAATCTGATCTGTTCTCGGCGTTGAAAGTGCTGGCTGGATTTGATGATGGCCTGGCTCGGGAATGTACCCGAGCCATCAACCGACTACGATCCTTGCTGGTGCACATTTACCCGTCACTGGAACGAGTCTTCACCGGCACCGTCCTCACACGGCCCATGGTCCTGGAGTTGTAGATTCGGTATCACGGACCCCACGGCCTGCAGGCTGCTGACAAATCGGGGGTAAAACGCTGGGCGAAAAATCATGCCCGCAAAGACCCCTCCGCGTTGATCGACCAGATCTTCGCGGCCCTAGCTGAGCAAACGGTCACCATGCCTGGAGCAGCTACCGTGGAACTGATCATTCCCAGGGTGGCCGCCCAGATCAAAGAACTCAAAGCTCAACGCGCTCTGGTGGCCACCGAGGTGGAAACGATGGTCGATGCTCACCCTCTTACCCAGGTCTTGATTCCTATGCCAGGAGTCGGAATCAAGACCGCCGCCACGATCCTGCTCACTGCAGCAGACTTCAGCTCCTTCCCCACCCCAGATCACCTGGCCACCTACGCCGGCATTGCTCCCCTAACGCGTCGCTCTGAGACCTCGATCCGAGGTGAGTTCCCGGCCCGCTCTAGCAATAAACAACTCAACAACGCCTTATTCCGATCCGCATGGGTGGCCTCCTGCCACGACCCGGTATCAAAAGCCCACTACAACAAGAAACGCGCAGAAGATAAGAAGCATAACGCCGCAGTGATCTGTCTAGCACGCCACCGCCTCAACGTCATGTTCGCCTTGGTCCGAGATAGCAACTTCTATCACGCTACCCCAAACAAAGTTCCCCAAGCAGCTTGACTTAAAGCATAGGGACACCCCCCGTATATTAGATAAGGAAATATTGATACGCAGACCGTACTAATATCTCGCGGGGGAGCATGATGGAAGTCCAGCAGGCCAAAGAATTCCTGGCGGTCGCCCGGGAACTGCACTTTGGTCGTGCTGCGAAATCCCTCCGCATGGCCCAGCCGCCTCTCTCGCGGGCGATTCAGCAGCTAGAACGTGAACTCGGTGCAACTCTTTTTGAGCGCACCACACGGACGGTGTCTCTGACTCCAGCCGGTGAAGCCTTACTACAGCCCGCTCAGCATCTCATTGCCGCCTCGAATCAAGCTCGTCAAACGGTAAAGGACACCGTAAGTGGAGCGGCCGGGTACGTGCGGATTGGATTTGCCGGCGCATCGGTCAATACCCAGGTTGCACGGTTAGCCAAAGCCTTGCGAACAGAACGCGCTGGGTTGCGCCTAGAGTACAACTCAGCTCAGTTCTCTCACCAGGCGTTGCAATCAGTGATGGACCACAGCGTCGATCTGGCCATCGGGCGATGGGATTTCCTCCCGGCAGAAATTAGTTCTCACCTGATGGGGCTTGAAGAAGTCATTGTGGCCTTACCAGCGTCCCACCGTTTGGCTGGTCGGCCCGCGGTCAATCTCAGAGAACTCGCTCACGAGAATTGGATTTCTTTGCCCTCCGGGTTTGGGGCCGCCCTACCCAACCGCTTCAATGCTCTGGCCAATACCGCCGGATTCGTTCCTCGCGTCACACAGACCGCGCCTGATTCCTGGACCTTGGTGGTCCTCGTGGCCGTGGGGATGGGGTGTGGTATCACCCTGGATTCCGTGGCTACCAATGTGCCCCACGAAAACGTGAGCTTCGCCAGAATTCAGGACATCTCCCAACCTCCGCTGGAGGTGCGAATGATCTGGCGACGTCACGATGACAACCCCGCCCTGCATGCGGTCGTAGATTTGGCCCAACGGATCTTTCCCAGCCCACCAACCCAGCCGGACGGGACTTAAAAGCTGGTTAGCTTTCTACCGCTTCGAGCAACTCCAACCAACGGGATTCCTTGGTATCAATCTCTTTGCGGAGCTCGGAGGCTTGGGCTGTCAGGTCCGCAAGCCCTTCGAAATCTGTCTGGTCGTGAGCGGCCATTTTTTCTTCTAGCTCAGTGAGTTCGGTGTTGAGTTTCTCCAGTTTGCGCTCAATCGAGGACGCTTCTTTCCGCGCAGCGTGTTTCTCAGCCCCAGACAAGCCACGTGACTGTTCGTTACCGGCGACGTTGTCAGCGCCGGAGGAATGGTGTTGTTGCTGTTTCTGGTTCCTCGACGGTGTCGTCTTGGCTTGACTCTCAGCCTGTTCGGCGAGCTGGAGATACTGGTCGACGCCACCGGGCAAATGCCGAAAGGTCCCGTTGATGATGGCATATTGCTGATCGGTGACGCGCTCAAGCAGGTATCGGTCGTGGGAGACGACCAACAAAGTGCCAGGCCAGGAGTCCAGCACATCTTCCATAGCCGTCAGCATTTCGTGGTCCACGTCGTTGGTGGGTTCGTCCAGGATCAGCACGTTCGGTTCCGATAACAGCACCAACAAAAGTTGCAACCGTCGTTTCTGTCCTCCGGACAGGTCTCTGACCGGGGTGGACAGATGGTCACGACTGAACCCGAGCCGTTCCAATAATTGGGCCGGGGTGAAGTCTTTTCCGTCGATGGTGAATGAGGTTTTGGTACGTGCCAGGACGTCTCGGACCCGGTCGTTGCGAATCGTTTCGAGTTGCGAGAACTTCTGGTCAAGCACTCCCAATTTCACGGTTTTCCCACGTTTAACACGTCCGGAGTCCGGTTCGACGGTTCCGGCGATCAGCCCCAGCAACGTGGACTTGCCGGCGCCGTTGGCGCCGAGAATTCCGGTGCGCTCCCCCGGTGCAATGCGCCAGGTGACATTGGTCAGCACGTGGGTTCCGTCATAGTCAACCGAAACATTCTCCAGATCCACCACATCTTTGCCCAACCGGGAGACGGCCAGCGCTTGAAGCTGAATCGAGTCACGAACTGGGGGCTCTTGAGAAATTAGCTCAGCGGCAGCGTCGAGCCGGAATTTGGGTTTCGAGGTCCGGGCCGGTGCCCCTCGACGAAGCCAAGCCAACTCCTTGCGCATCAAATTCTGACGTTTCGCCTCGGCGGCGGCAGCAATGCGTTGCCGTTCGACTTTCTGCAATACGTAGGCGGCGTAGCCGCCTTCAAAAGGCTCCACCATGCCGTCATGAACCTCCCACGTGTCCGTACACACCGCATCCAGAAACCACCGGTCGTGGGTGATGACCAACAGCCCCCCTTCATGAGCTGTCCAACGCTGATTGAGGTGATCGGCCAGCCACCGAATCCCTTCCAAGTCCAGGTGGTTGGTAGGCTCGTCCAGACCAATCACGTCCCAGTCTTCGACCAACAACTGGGCCAGAGCCACGCGACGGCGTTGTCCACCCGAGAGCGTTGAGATCGTGGCGTTCCAGTTCAGATCGGTCACCAGCCCGGAAATGATCGAGCGGATGCGTGGGTGTGAGGCCCATTCGTACTCTGCCCGGTCTCCCACAATGCTGTAACCCACCGTGTCCGCGCCACGCAACTCATCGGACTGGGTCAGCACACCGATTCGGAGCCCATTGCGGGTGGTGACCCGGCCGGTATCGGGACTCTGTTGTGAGGTAAGAATCGACAATAACGTTGATTTACCGTCGCCGTTTCGACCCACGATACCGATTCGTTGGCCTTCCGAGATACCCAGCGTCACCCCGTCCAACACGGTACGGGTTCCAAAAGTCATCGAGATATTTTCAGCACCAAGCAAGTGAGCCATCGACAGCGTCCCTCCTCTGTCCTGAACTACGTCAACATGACGAATCGGTCAGGTTAATACCGGTAAAACACTCTACAGAATGCGAGCGCCTGACCCCGGTGCGCTAATCGGGATGGAGGCGATCCCGCAACGTTCTTCTACCCGTGAGGCCAACTGCGTTGCGTCGTCGGCGTTACGGGCCAAGAACATCACGGTCGGTCCGGCCCCACAGATCATGGCAGCCAGAGCACCTTCTTGCATGCCTATATCCAGCACGTCGGAGAGCTCCGGCAACAGTGAGACGGCAGCGGCTTGCAGATCATTGTGCATGAGCAACGCGATGGTTTCCACGTCCCCACGAGTCAGAGCGTCCAGTAGTTCGGGATCAATTGCTGCGCACTCCCGCTGTGGTTGGATACCTTCCTCACGGAGGGAGGCGAGGTTGGCGTAGACCTCGCGCGGCGCGTAGACCGAAAAGGCTGGAACGATCACCAGGTTGAGGCTTGCCCGGGTCAGGATCGGCGACAATACATCACCGCGTTCCATCCCGACCGCTGCACCGCCCAGGATGGCAAACGGGACCTGCGTGGAGATTTCGGTTCCCAGCTGGGCCAGGTCCCGCCGTGACAGGTGCAGGTCCCACAGGGCAGCGCAGGCCATCAGTGCTGCCGCAGCGTCGGCGGCGCGACCACCCACTCCGCCTGCCAACGGCAAGTCTTTGGTCAAATACAGGTCAACCCCGTGAGTTTCCGGCTTAAGCTGCAACCGGCGTCGCAACAGGTCAGCTGCTTGAAAGACCACATTGGAATGGTCATCGGGGATATCAGCGGGATCGAGGATTCCGCGGGAGGAGTCGGAGATGGAGACGGTGATATGTTCATCGTCACGGGCGACGGCGACGACCTCGTCGCTGAGGGAGATCGCCAGTGAGATGGTGGCTAGCTGGTGGTAGAACGGGCTGAGCTGTTGCCCGACCTCGGTGGTGAGGTTAATCCTGCCCGGCGCGGTAACCGTGACGTGTCCGTAGAACTCTCCGGGACGTAGACTCATCCGCTGACTCCGAGGGTCTTGGACTGCTCAGCGATGGCGGCAAAATCTTCAATGCTGAGCACTTCCCCACGGGCCTGGGGGTTGAGGCCTGCTGCCCGCAGAATCCGTTCTGCTGAGGCACCAGAGCCGGCCCAGTTCGATAGTGCTGCCCGCAGGGTCTTGCGTCGCTGTGCGAACGCCTCGTCGATAACGGTGAAGACCTCGTTCCGAGATGCTGTGGTCTGGATTGGTTCGCGTTGGTGAAAATGCACAAGCCCGGATTTAATACGCGGTGCGGGCCAAAAAACGTGGGTTCCCACAGTTCCAGCGGAGCGTGCGGTAGCGTACCAGGCCAGTTTGGCAGAGGGAACTCCATAAATCTTGGTGCCCGGTGCCGCACAGAGCCGATCGGCGACTTCTTGTTGCACCATCACCAACCCGTGTCGGATGCTGGGCACTGACGCCAGAATGTGCAGGAGGACAGGGACCGCCACGTTATACGGCAGGTTTGCCACGAGCGCGGTCGGTGCTGAGTTGGTCGCAGTCGGGCGTACGTCATGGAGCTGGTCAGCATCAATCTGCAGAGCGTTTGCTTGCAGCACACTGGCACAACGCGACGCGCCAGGACGGAAGTGTTCTAGGGTCTCAAGCAACGCTGCGGCGGGGACCGGATCAATTTCGACCGCGGTCACCGCGGTGGCTTGGTCAAGCAGGCCCAGAGTCAACGAGCCCAGCCCGGGACCAATCTCTAAAACGTGCTCTGTGGGGTCAAGCTGTGCCTGATCAACAATTCGACGAATGGTGTTCGGATCGATGACGTAGTTCTGACCCCAGGATTTCGTCGGGCGTAGCTGCAAATGCTCGGCAAGACGACGAATATCTGCGGCCGACAGCAGACGTTGGGCTTCAGCAGTCACAGTCATCATTTTAGTGGTATTTACCACCTCACTTGACCACACGAAAGAGCTCGAGCACCTCTTGAGAGATGCTCGAGCTCTTTCGTGGTCCTGGCCGTTGCGGTCAGCCCAGAGTGTTATTAGCGCAGTCCCAGGGAACGCGAGCAAGCTGGCCACTGGCCCCAGCCAGACTGACGTTGCAACTTGCTAGCAATTTCAATCTGCTGGGCCGGAGTGGCTTTATCAGCAGTCGGCGCGTACTTGGTGCCACCCATGGCTTTCCAGGTGGGACCGGAGAACTGCAGGCCACCGTAGTAGCCGTTACCACTGTTGGTCGACCAATTGCCACCGGACTCGCACTGGGCCAGTTTCGCCCAGACACCAGAGCTGGGAGCCGCACCGCCGGAGCTGGAGGACTCTTCAGAATCATCCGAGGAGGAATCCTCTGAGTCGTCATCGGAGGAGGTGGACGACGATGATGAGGAAGACGAGGAAGTAGACGATGAAGAGCTAGCCTGCTGCTCTTTCTCCTTGGTGCCGACCTTCACGACTTCGTCGGTCGGTTCTTTGGTGATTTGACGGTGGGTCTCTTCGCGGGACGATTCTTTGCCGTCGATCACGGTGACGGTGTAGGTGACTTCAGCGGTGCCGTTTTCACCTTCGGTCTCTACCTTGGTCTTCCCCTTTTCCAGGCTGTCGTCGTTTTCACGAACGGTTTCGTACTCAATCGTTTCTTCTTCGACAATCTCTTCGGTGGTGACAACCTGCACGGTGATTTTGTCACCGGTGGAGATCTTAGTGTCGGTGGAAGGGCTCACTTTGTCCTTCTCGCCGACCTCGATGCCGGACAAGCTCAGAGCCTCCCCGACAGTATCGGCGTACACCGCGTAGTTTTCGGTTTCACCGGCACGGGTCACCTCCACAACAGTGGGTGCTGCCGGGATGAAGTCGGTCAGTGGCTGAACGCTGGAGGCCAGATCGATATCGAGTGCTTCCCCTTGGCCAGAGTTCTGCTGATCCTGTGCCTGAGCGCTTCCGTTGTTCTGAGTCAGGATGAAAGCTGCTAGCCCGCCCAGAACCAGCGCAAGCGCTGCCAGCTGCGCGACGAGCTTGCTCACGCTACTACTAAATACTCGTGACATGAAAAGGTGTTCCAATGCTTCGGGTAGGTGATGGTTAGCGACCAACGAGAGATCTGAAAAGTGGGGAAGCCCTCAACAAAGGGAGTGTCCCCCGTCGACATTCCAATACAATAACGGAAAGATAACGAAGGTCTCAACTCTATAACGATTTTTGTGAACAACACACCGTTGCCGAGGGTTGACTGACGGTATCCTCACATCACCGTTGCCGAACCGAAATCTAGGAAAAATCCCCGTAAACACGCCGAGTATTGGCCATCACCTGTTCGCACATCTGCTGTTCACCAGTACCACGCACCTCAGCGATTTTTCGTAACGTCAGTGGCGTCATATACGGAGCATTAGGCCGTCCCCGACGCGGATGAGGAGTCAAGAACGGAGAATCCGTCTCTGTCAGGATCAGCTCTGGCCGTGCCAGGGCTGCAGCCTCTCGCAGGCGGTCATTCGCGTTAAAAGTCACCGGACCTGAAAAAGACATGTACCAACCGTGTTCGTTACAAATGTCGGCCAGCTCGGGCCCTGCTGAAAACGCATGAAAAACCACGTGTTCGGGGCGTTGCGGCATAGACAGCAGAATCTCGACAACATCCTCATGCGCCTCGCGGTCGTGGATTTGTACTGCTTTACCCAACTGAACTGCCAGCTCCACGTGTTTTCGGAAGGAATATTGTTGCGCTTCGTGGCCTTTTGCACCAGTACGGTAATAATCGAGCCCGGTCTCTCCCACCGCCCTGACGCGAGGATGCCGGGCCATCTCTGCAATAGCCTCAATGGCCCGCTCCAGCCCGGCCTGGCCTTGCTGATCCCAGATCTCGGCAGCTTCATTAGGATGCAGAGCCACGGCCCCGAGTAAGCGCTGGTGAGTCTCGATGGACTCAAGAGTGAACCGTGCCGAGTCCAGATCACAGCCGACTTGGATTACCCCGGCTACACCAACGGATTCGGCAGTATCTAGTGCATCAGCAATGGAGACCTCGACGAGTCCATCACGAAAATCCAGGTGAGCGTGGTTGTCGATGATCGGCGAGACCAAAGGTTCCGGCGCTTTCGGGTAGACGAGCACCCGCTGCTTTCCGGTGTATTCATCCACGGTGTCACGACGTGGGCCATCCCCTTCGGACACAGTGTCTATGACTCCGGGACGGGCTGGATCAGGCCAGTGCACCCGATAGGCCTCGGGCACGCCGGTCTGATCGTACTTTTTCGACTTCTTCGAACTCATCATTTCCTTACCACGCGTGAGCACGGACAACGGTAGATCGGAGCCACCTCCCACTCCGATCATTACTCCGTTCCTGACAGTTTGACGGCTATGCAGGCACCAGATCTGTAGTGTACTCTCCGCCCATGACCACTCCCGTTCTACGGGGCACAGGGTCGCATTGACAGCGGTGTATTGAGGAAGAACTAGACTGAGAAGTGACCCTACAGATCAGGTCGTGACCGCGCATCACGGCTGTGATTTAACGTGGCCCCGACCCTCAGGAGGAACCGTGACCGAATGGTCCAAACCCAAACCGGCTTCCCGCGTCGTGCTTCAGGCCGGTGCAGCCGTTCCCGCAGCCACACCCCACGCCCAGTCCGGTGTGAAATGGGTTGAAGAACCCACCGAGTTTGACGCGATCTTATTGGCCTCCTACGGCGGGCCCAATGGCCAGGACGACGTCATCCCGTTCCTGCGCAATGTGACTGCCGGTCGCGGCATCCCCGACGAGCGTTTAGAAGAAGTCGCCGTACACTACCGCGAGCGCGGTGGTGTCAGCCCGATCAACGAACAGAACTTGGCGCTGAAAGAAGCCCTGGAGAAGGAACTGGTTGCCCGCGGTATTGAGCTGCCGATCTACTTCGGCAACCGCAACTGGGAGCCCTACTTCACCGAGGCCATCCACCAGGCTCACGCCGACGCACAGGCTCGCAAGGCCGACGACACCGAAGACGGTGCGAAACCAGAGCCGACCAAGATCTTTGCCCTGGTGACCTCGGCCTACTCGACGTACTCCTCCAATCGCCAATACCGCGAGGATTTCGCCGACGCGCTGGAGTACCTAGGCCTGTGGAATGAAGTCCAGATCGATAAGATCCGGGCATTCTTCGACCACCCCGGTTTCGTCACCCCCTTCATCGAAGACACCATCGCCAAGGTGCGCGAGCTGCAGACCGAGACCCCGGACTTGGACCTGCAACGCGATGTGGAGTTCATGTTCGCTGGCCACTCGATTCCGCTGACCCACAATGAGGTCTCAGACGAGTCCGATGAGCACGACCCCGAGGTGCGCGGTACCTACGAGCAACAGCACGTGGCCGTGGCTGAACTCATCGTTGACGCTGTCCTGAAGGAGTTCGGTGTTCCCGAGATCTCCTGGCAGTCGGTGTGGCAGTCGGAGTCGGGCCCGGCCTGGCAGAAGTGGCTGGAACCAGACATTGGAGATGCCATTAGCGAACTCGACGAGTCGAAGAAGGCCATCATCGTCGTTCCGGTCACCTTCTTGTCTGATCACATGGAAGTCTGGTGGGACCTGGATAACGAGGCGAAAGAGGAAGCCGAGGGGCGCGGACTGATCTTCAAACGCGTCGCCACTCCGGGCACCCACCCCGACTTCGTCTCAGCCCTCGTCGACCTGGTGGAAGAACGTCTGAACGGTACCCCGGCAGATCAGCGCCCGGCATTGACCTCCTACGGCCCCGGTTATGACGTTGCCCGGGCCCGGCGTGCCGCTGGTTCAGGTGGCTTCCGTGCCAGTGTGGGGGGCCTGCTCCCCTAGCGCCCTGCCCGACCGACGATGAATTCCTCGTCACAGCCCCGGAAGACACAGTCCACCCCAGACCGGTCACCCCGCCGGCAGGTCACTGAGTGTCCGGGGCTGATCTGTCGGAGCTAACCCCTGGTCGCAGGAGATCACCGACGTTGTTGGTAGAGGTTGTACAGCGTCCGGGCCGAACCGCCGTATTCGTGTGCGATCTGTTTGGTGGCGTCTTTAGCGCGCATCCCGGTAGCAACCAATTCGTCCACGAGCCGTAGCTGTTGTTCGTCATCGAGTTCGACCCGTCGGTTGTCAGCTGGAGCCAGTAAGAGCACAAACTCTCCGCGAAGCGTCGCCGTCTGCGTCCAACCCAATAACTCACGCAAGGAGGCGGTCACCACCTCTTCGTGCCGTTTCGTCAATTCCCGGGCCACGCACCCGATCTGATCTTCGCCAAAGACCTCAGTCATTACCTGCAGCGTATCGACCACTCGGTGGGGGGACTCAAAGAAAATCAGCGTGCGCGGTTGAGCCTGAAGACCCGTCAAGAACCGCGTTTTCTCGCCGTGTTTTTTCGGAACAAACCCTTCGAAGCTAAACCGATCGCTCGGCAATCCCGAGACTGCTAGCGCGGTCGTGACCGCGCTAGCCCCCGGGGCGCAGGTCACGGTCAACCCGTCTTGTACCGCCGCCTGCACCAGACGGAAACCAGGGTCGGACACCACCGGCATGCCAGCATCGGTCACCACCGCAACCGTGGCCCCTTGGCGTACTTTCTCCAGTAGCTCCGGGGTGGACCGTTGTTCATTATGTTCGTGGTGGCTGATGAGTTGACCACGAATCTCCACTCCTAGGGCAGTAGCTAACCGTTGAGTGGTGCGGGTGTCTTCGGCGGCGATAATCTCGGCGCTAGCCAGCACGGTCCGTAGCCGGTCAGTGGCGTCCTGCAGGTTTCCAATCGGCGTCGCAACCAACACAATCTGGCCCTCGCCCGCCTGGTGCAAGTCATGAGCTTCGGTGTCTGGGCCACCCTTCATTGATCCCCTCTCAATTCTTCTCCCGCAAATACCGTACCGCCGGGTGTTCTCACGTACGATGTTCTGTGTGTCGTTGACAGAAACTCCCGCTCCCACAGCCAGGCAAGGTGCTCGCCCCACCTGGCTCGATTCTATCGACCATGCCTATACCGACACGGTGCTTCGTGCTCGATTACTGGGTGAGCAACTGACCACCCAGCGGTGGGAATGGATTCTGATTTTAGCGGTCGCTGCCGTGGCCGCGCTGTTGCGATTCCACCGTCTCGACCACCCACACAAGTTGATCTTTGACGAAACCTACTACGTCAAAGACGCCTACTCCTTGTTGCACTTCGGTGTGGAGATGGAGTGGGAAGAAGACATCAACGACGCCTTTATCGCCGGTGAGGCCGAACCGCTCAATGAACCCGCCTATGTGGTCCACCCACCCTTGGGCAAATGGCTGATCGGCCTGGGGATGCTACTGTTTGGTAGCGATAACGGGTTCGGCTGGCGCTTTTCCTCGGCGATGGTCGGAACCTTGTCGGTGCTGATTTTGTCACTGATCGCCTGGAAAATCTTCCATTCTTCCTTTTTAGGCGCCACCGCGGGATTATTGATGGCTGTCGACGGCCACCACCTGGTCATGTCCCGGACCGGTCTGCTGGATATCTTCTTGTCCTTCTTCGTCCTGGCTGGTTTCGGCGCCCTGATCTTAGACCGTGATCATGGACGACGGCAACTCGCCGACACAATCAACTCCGCCTATCGCAACGGAACCCTGTCCCAGGTACTGCGCTATGGGCCGATGATCTGGTGGCGTCCGTGGCGTATTGTGGCCGGCATTTTGTTGGCAGCCGGGTGTTCGGTGAAGCTCTCCGGACTAGCATTCGTGGCAATCTTCGGGCTGATGACGGTGTTCTGGGACCTCAACGCCCGTCGCGTGGTCGGGATCAGGCGCTGGGCGCTGGGCGGAATTCTCCGCGATGGTCTGTGGGCATTCGTCTGCGTGGTCGGAGTTGGATTCCTGACCTATCTGGCCACCTGGACCGGCTGGTTTGTCTCCTCCCGGGGCTATCACCGTCACTGGGCCGAGGACAACCCTACCGAATCGTGGCTGGGATCGCTCATCCCTGACACGTTGCGCTCTTGGTTTCACTACCATCGTGCCTCCACCGACTTCCATACCGGTCTGGACTCGGGACACAACTACGCTTCGTCGCCGTGGACCTGGCCCTTTATGGGCCGGCCGGTCTCCTTCCACTACGAATCCACCGACGACGGTTCGGGTGATTGCGGGGCAACACACTGTTCGGAAGCTATCCTGGATCTGGCCAACCCCATCCTGTGGTGGTCGGGCACGGTGGCCATTATTATCCTCACGGTGGTGTGGTTTGCCAAGCGCGACTGGCGCGTCGGCGCCATCTTGGGTGCCTATGTGGCCGGACAACTGGTCTGGGTGCTCTGGCCGGAGCGGACGATGTTCTTCTTCTACACCATCGCTTACGAGCCCTTCCTGATTCTGGCCATCGTCTATTGCCTAGGCTGGTTGTTGCGGTGGGAAACCGGCCACAATCCCCGAGCCAAAACCCGAAATCTGGTCATTGTCCTAGGTTATATTCTGGTGATTATGCTGGTCTCAGCGTTCTTTATGCCGATCTGGACCGCCGAAGAGATTCCCTATGATCAATGGCGGTGGCGGATGTGGATTCAGTCCTGGATTTAATTCGGTGAGAACCGCTGATCAACGATGCGTCTTAACCGTTCAGCGAGAGTAGAGAAGGAACCCATGCGGTACGTAAACACCCAGTTGAAAGTCTCCCTTCCCGAAGACTCCAATCTCACCGATTTGGTGCTGAAAACCGCCCACCACAGCCCCGAGGCTCCCGCCTACGCGCTCTCCAACGGCATCGGAGGCTGGATCGATGTGAGCTATCGCGAATTTCTAGATCGCGTCCGGGCGGTCGCCAAAGGCCTCATTGCCCGTGGCATCAAACCCGGCGACCTCGTTGCTGTGTTAGCTCCGACGTCCTATCAGTGGGCCGTGATTGACCAGGCGCTATGGTTTGCCGGAGCAATCTCGGTGCCAATCTATGACACCTCCTCCCCGGCCCAGATTAGTCATATTCTCTCCGATTCCGGGACCACGGTGATCTTGCACCAGGGCACACTACAGGCCCAGGCGGCTGAGAAAGCGGTTGATGAGCTGAACCAGTCCGCCACCGAATCCACCCGCATCGAACGGCTGGCTCTCGACGAGGACCTCTTCGATGCACTGACGACCGACGGCGAGACCATCTCCGATGAGCAGCTCGAGCAGGCCCGTTCCGCCGCTACGCTCTCGGACCCGGCTACCATTGTCTATACGTCCGGGACCACCGGTCGCCCCAAGGGAACCATCATCACACACGGGAATCTTGCCTTGGGCGCAGCCAATCTACTGGAGTACACCAGTGAGATCCTGGCCGCACCGGAAAATCGGACCCTGATGTTCCTACCGTTGGCCCACATTCTGGCACGTGCGGTGCAGTTTGGTTGTTTGGTGGGCAAGATTCAGATTGCCCATACCCCCAACCTGGGCTACCTGTTGCGGGATATCGGGTCCTTCCGCCCAACCTGGTTGTTGCTGGTTCCGCGCATGTTGGAGAAAGTCGAGGCCGGCATCATCAACAAGGCCCGAGAAGGGGGCCAGGAGAAGATCGTCCGCGCTGCCCGCCAGGTCGCTATTGAGTACTCCACTGCCTGCGACGCTCAACAACGCGGAGAAGGCTCCGGTCCGTCCATGGCATTGAAGCTCAAGCACAAGGTGTTTGACAAGCTCGTCTTTTCCAAGATCCGAGCGCTGATGGGTGGCAATGCCCGAGTGGCGATCTCCGGTGCCAGCCCGCTACATCCCGAACTGGCGCACTTCTTTTCCGGTATGGGAATTCACGTCAAAGAGGGCTATGGCCTGACCGAGTCCACCGCCCCGGCGACGGTGAATGTTCCCGGGATTACCCGCATTGGTTCCGTGGGCCGACCCATGCACGGCATGGAAGTCCAGCTGGCCGACGACGATGAGATTCTGTTGCGCGGTATTGCGGTCACTCCCGGCTACTACGGGGCACAGGCTTCCGGCGAATCCGCCGTCGATGAGCACGGCTGGTTCCACACCGGTGATATTGGTCGCCTGGATGACCAGGGCTACCTATATGTCACCGGCCGGAAGAAGGAACTGCTCGTGACCGCAGGCGGAAAGAACGTCGCACCTACTCCCCTGGAAGAAGCCATCCGCACCTGCGAGCTGGTCGACCAGACTGTTGTGGTGGGCAATAACCGTCCGTTTGTGGGTGCGCTGATCGCACTAGATACCGATGCGCTGAAGCACTGGTGCCAACAGCACGACCGGCATCCGCTCAGCTTGGCTGAGGCGGCCACTGATGAGCAGGTCCGCGAGGAGATCCAACAGTATATCGATCAGGCCAACGAGTCGGTGTCTCGGGCAGAGTCGGTCCGGAAGTTTAAGATCATCTCCGCCGAGCTGACCCAGGAAGCCGGCTATGTCACTCCAGCGGCTAAGCTCCAGCGCAACCGGGTCATTGAGGACTTCCAGGACCAGATCGAGGGCCTGTATTCCTCCGGCTCTGCCAGGAATCTATAGCGTACTACTTAACGCCCAGGGCGAGATCCTTCTTCCAAGCTGACCTCGGTGACCTTCCCGTCGGTCGTCGGCCACTGCTGGCGGGCTGCCAGCATTCAGGAATCCTCTTCACATGCGAGCACACTCCCATTGTGCAAATTCATGCACCGTAAAACGCAGATTCTTTCCGCAGAGAGAACACATTGATTCTGCTACTCTGGCACCTCAAGAACATCAACAGGTGAAAAGAGGAGCGTCCTTTAGCTAAATTTCTTCCTTATTCACAGACATGACCTCTTGCCTGCTAGCTAGCCATTCATTCCGACTGACACTCTTGAAAGTTCTCAACAACGGAACTGACTTAAACGGGCCTCCCGCCGGCTCGACGCGATCGGTTTGTGATGCGTTTACTACTTCATTGCAGTGTATAGTAGATCGGTAATTACCATTGGATCGGTCTTTCGTACTCGGCTGGTCAATAAATATCCGAAGTTGAGGTCGACTATTCCACCATTGGTAGACGCGTTGTAACGTCGGTACGCTGACTGCCAGTAGCGCAAGGTCATGAAAGTTCGATCAAGTGATCGCCATGCCGACAGCAAGACAAGACCGCTTCGAAGATTCCTCGCGTATGAGAAACAGGGGCACAGTCTTGCCTGGACGGTGCGACTCCGCCACTCGGGCCATCCGTCATTAAGAGCCGCCAAAATGGTAAGCCCGGGATTCAGCCTTCGAACATCACGACACCTGCCCTACAACGTTGCAAGACATGCCCCGGCACGATCTGCTCTAGCAGGAAGAAGTGCCATATCATTGAGGGCCGAGAGGGGATGGGACAATGTCGTCATTGCACGCTCCGCGATACCAGCACATCGCGGATACCTTGCGGGACCGTGTGGATAGCGGAGAGCTGGTGCCGGGAGACCGACTACCTTCTGAGACGGCTCTAGCTGCAGAATTCGGCGTGGCTAGAATTACCGCCCGTCAGGCTCTCTATATTCTGAGGAGCGAAGGCCTCATCGAGAGTAAAAGAGGCAGAAACGGCGGAACTTTTATTCGAGCCGATGCTCCCTTGATCGAGATGACCCGTATGGACGGCTATTTGCCACAACTAAGGGAACGTGGACACACGGTGGAGTCGCAGGTCCTCGTAGCGAAGGAGATTGCAGCGTCCGAAACGGTAGCCCGTGCACTGGATATCGAGGTTGGAAACGCCGTTTACAATATCCGCCGACTACGGTCAATCAGAGATAAACCTGTAATACTAGAAAACTCTTACTTCCCGAAGCATCGCGTGCCGACCTTATTGAACCGGGACCTGAGTCAGTCTATATACGAATTGCTGGCCCGACTGGGTCGAGCACCAGTAGATAAGTCTGAGGAAATAGTGCTCGCGACTGCCTCCACCGAGGAAAAGAGGCAAATGAGAGTCAGCCAGACTACCCAGTTGCTACGTATCCTGCGAATAGCTCGTGACGCGACCAGAGAGGCCGTCGAGTATTCGGAGGATCTCATGCGCTTCGACAGCGCACGGATTCTGGTCCGCACCGGACCAGAGAATGTCGCCAGTCATGGTCAGGAAAGGTGAGAGGCAAGGTCTTCTATCTTCGATAGCGATGAGTCGGCTCCCTGTATCTTCCCGACCCCGATAACCTTCATCCCGGCCTCCTTCGCAGCACGAACGCCCGCACCGGAATCTTCGAACACAAGAATGTGCGCGGGTAAGAGTCCTAGCCGGCGTGCGCCGAGAAGAAAACCATCGGGCGCAGGTTTCCCCTCACTTACGTCCTCAATCGTGAGGACCGTCTCAAAGTGCTGATCGATCGAGAGATCACGCAAGACGGGTTCAATAAGGCGCCGGAGCGTACCAGTCACTATGCCTAATCTGTGACTCACCGACAGCTCCTCGATTATAGACACTGTCCTCGCCGAGACTCGCGGTTCGCGTGTGCACTCTGCCCGGTAAGCGGTAGCGAATTTATCTAGCAAAACGTCAGACACCGTCACAACTCTTGCATCATCAACTCGGTTCCTGACCAAGGAAGTGGCGATATCGTGCTCGCTCAGCCCAACCAATTCGTCGTACTCGTGAGTCCCCAAAGCACGTAAATTCATTGCTTGGAGAGCATCGTCGTAGCACTCAGCTAAGAGGTCCTCATCGTCACTGAGCGTCCCATTGAAATCGAAAAGTATACCTTCGCTACTACGGAGCAAGCCCGCGGTCGTGTCGTTCATCATAGCCTACAGTGTATGGGGCACCTGCTCGCGATAAAAGGTCTAGACAAAATTATAAAAACGTTAATACAACATTGGGTTGTAGACTACTTACTCGTTTCTTGGAGATGTAAGCATGAGTATCCGACAGCAACCATAGGGTTTGCCAAGTTCACTCGAAAGGAAGCTCATGCATCTCATCACGAAGAAGCCGGTTTTTCGCGCAGTAGGTACCGCCATTACCGGTGCAGCTCTGGGCGCATCCCTAGTAGCCTGTGGCCCGTCCGGAGCAGAGACTGCCCCCGAAGACATTGGCGAGAACATCGACGAAATCACAGCCAAAGCCCAAGAGGAAGGCCAGGTGCGGCTGATCGCATACCCGGAGACATGGGCGAACTATGCCGGCCATTTCGAAGGCTTTGAAGAGAAATACGGCGTGGACGTAGTCGTCGACTCGCCCGACGCATCGTCTGCAGAGGAACTACAGGCAGTCGAGAACCTGCGTGGACAGGACAACCAACCAGACGTTCTAGATATCGGCTATTCCTTCACAAATTCGGCCATCGACCAAGAACTCATCGAGCCTTACAAACCCTCTTACTGGGACTCAATCCCGGATGACCTTAAGCATCCCGACGGCGAGTGGGTCGGCTCGTACTATGGCGTGATTTCGATCGGCGTGAACATGGATATGGTCGACGAAGTTCCAGAAACCTTCGAGGACCTGCTTGATCCTCAATACGAGGGTCAAATCGCATTGCCAGGTGACCCTCGTCAAGGAGCCTCCGCCATTGCGACAGTTTTCGCGGCATCCCTAGCCAACGGTGGCAACCTCGACGATATCGAACCGGGCATAGATTTTTTCGCTGAGCTTGCAGATTCTGGGAATTTGACCACAGTGTCCGACGCTGCAGCCGGGATGACTCAAGGCGAAGCTGCAATCATCTTCGACTGGAACTACAACTGGCTCGGTCGGGAAGATCAGCTCAAGGCTGACGGTGTGAATTTTGAGTACTTCGTTCTCGAAGACGGAGTCTTCGGCAACTACTACGCGCAACCGGTCACCATCGGCTCTCCGCAACCGAATGCCGCTCGGCTCTGGGTTGACTGGCTAACTTCTGACGAAGGAGCTGAGCAATACGCGCTCGGCGGCGCGATCCCGGCCCGCTTTAACGAGTTGGAGGAAGAAGGGAAGCTGTCCGACGAAGCCCTGGACTCCTTGCCCGATCCGGATATTGTTGCTCAAGTAGAGCTTCCAAACGCAGAGCAGGGTGACGCCGCCAACGCGGTAATCGCCGAGCAGTGGGCTCAGAAAGTTCAGTAGTTAGCCTCATGACTTCTATCACTCATCCCGTCAGCCAGGAACAGGAGGAGAAGCCGAAGCGACGCCGTCTGCCCTTCGCCTCGCTTTCCTTCGGTTCCTGGCTTGGCGCCCTCCCGTTCTTTCTGTTTGTCGCAGCCTTCTTGGTGTTCCCGCTCATCGCTAACACCATCGCTGCTTTCTCGTCGCCGAGCGGAAGTTTCACCCTCTCGGCAATGACAGAGGCGATAAACGAGACTCACCGCTCGGCTTTTCTGGTAACGCTCAGCCTGTCTTTCCTCACCGCCATCATCGGCGCTGTCATCGGGGTTGTCTTGGCATGGGCGCTGCAAAACGCCCCCAAACCGGCCTGGCTGACTTACCTGGTCAACAGCTTTGCTGCTCTGGCTTCACAATCCGGTGGCGTTTCCTTGGCATACGGCTTTATAGCTTTATTAGGGGCCCAAGGAATCATGACCGTAGCTTTGGACAGCATCGCCCCGAGGCTACTCTCTGATTTCGAAATTACAGGATTCTGGGGAGTCACCCTCGTGTATCTCTACTTCCAGATTCCGTTGATGGCCATCCTCATGCTCCCGGCAATGGGCGGTATCAAGAAGCAATGGCGAGAAGCCGCAGAATCGCTCGGTGCGACACGCGCTGACTATCTGCGCGACGTTGTCATACCAGTATTGTGGCCATCTCTTCTCGGCTCTTTCCTGTTGCTCTTCGCCAATGCATTCGCAGCGTACGCAACCGCCTATGCTCTGTCTGGAGGCGGTCTGAGCCTTGTTCCGATCTTGATCGGTTTCTACATCAGCGGAAACGTCCTATTGAACCCAGGCTTAGCCGCCGCTCTCGTGACGTGGATGATGGTCATCATTCTTGCGGCAATGGGCATTCGCTTCTATCTCATGAGAAAGAGTGATCAATGGCTCGGCAACTAGACGCCGGGGTGAAGCAACCGAAAGTCCCCAACCCGGTGCCACTGAATGGACGTAAAGCACAAGGCTTGCGCTCTTCGGGGGACTACAACGGAATTTCCGTGGCGATTCTCGTCGTCGCCTTCGTCGGGCTACTCGTGCCCTGGCTGGCAGCCGCTATTTACGGTTTCTCCCGCCCGGACCAACCGTTTACATTTGCGCCCTTGGTGGAGGTGCTCTCTATTGATGGTGCAGGCGAAGCAATTGTCAATACGCTTCTTCTCACACTTGCAACAACAATCCTCATGCTTGTGTTGCTTGTCCCCACCATCGTGTTCCTAAACATCAACGCACCGCAATTAGGGAAAGTCGCTGAGATCTTTTCTGTCCTTCCGATGGTGGTTCCACCGGTAGCCCTAGTTTCAGGCGTTTCAGAATTCTACCGTGCTATCGCCCCCGGCTTCATCACGTCGATGTGGTCGTTAGTACCGCTTTACGTCATCATCGTGATGCCACTGTGTTATCGAGCTATCGATGCCGGTGTGAAGTCTCTGGACCTCCGCACTATCTTCGCAGCCTCGTCTTCGCTAGGCGCGAGTACATGGACCACCCTGACGCAGGTTGTCGTACCAAATCTACGAGTCGCCATGCTCTCTGCCTCCTTACTGTGCATCTCCGGAGTCTTCAGCGAATTCGCAATGGCTTCTCTTCTGCTTCACTACACCTTCCCTGTGTACATGGTAGAGGTATCGTCCACGTCGCCCAAGGGGGTAGCGGCCTTATCATTTATCGTCACTATCGTCACTTGGCTCTTACTCGTCTCGATATCTGCGGTAGCTAATCTCAGCGACAAACAACGGAAAAACTAACAGCATCGAAGGGACCGAGCATGCCTCAGCACCACCGTGTCGAGTTGCGCAACATTGTGAAGTCATACGACGGCGTAACGGTTCTCGACAACTTGAATATCCATATTGACGAGGGCGAGCTCGTCGCGCTTCTTGGCCCCTCTGGATCGGGAAAATCGACTTGTTTGCGGGTACTTGCCGGACTGGAACCAGCCGATTCCGGCGAAGTTCTCATCGCAGGGAAAAACGTCGCTTCCAAGCCGACACGGGAACGCAACATGGGCATCGTTTTTCAAGCCTATTCGCTATTCCCTCACCTCACCGCCGTTGACAACGTCGCTTACGGACTAAAAATTCGAGGTCAGGCGAAGAGTTCACGAACTGCCCGCGCAAAGACCTTACTTGAACTCGTAGGCCTCGAGAATCATATGGACAAGTTTCCTAAGCAACTCTCGGGCGGTCAACAACAACGTGTAGCTCTCGCGCGTGCTCTGGCCATCGAACCTGACGTCTTGTTGCTAGATGAGCCTCTTTCTGCTCTCGATGCGAAGGTGCGCGTCCAACTTCGCGATGAGATTCGGCGGATCCAGCAAAGCAGAGGGATAGCCACCCTGATGGTCACTCACGATCAAGAAGAAGCAATCACTATGGCGGACCGCGTCGGCGTGATGTACGACGGAAAAATAGAGCAAATAGGGTCACCCGATGAGCTTTACATTCATCCGCAAAGTCCCTTCATCTCGCAATTTGTCGGTGTTTCAAATCGAGTCGTTGGGCTGGTCTCGGGAGACGCCATCCGTGTTCTCGATACGAATCTCAAGATCGTCAATCGAGAAGCCGCTAAATCTATTGGAGATGTAGCCACGGCTTTACTCCGCCCCGAGCAATTGGTCATGAGCCAGGAAGCTAACGGTCGGTACACCGTGATGGACCGACAACTACGGGGAATGTTCACCTCGGTAATCATCGAAGGCCCATCCGGTCAGGGAAACCTTCGCGTAGATATGCCGTCGAGGGATTCAGACCAATTTAATATCGGAGATACTGTCGCGTTGCGCATTACTCGCGAGGACACCGTCGTTGATACAGCGACCCAAGAGGAACGAGACCTGCTCGAACGACTAAGGGAAGTGTGGTTTCAAAAATGAACTCAATCCTACGCAACTCAGGCTCAAATTCGACAGAGCGCTTGTCAGCTGCCCGTCATCTTCTGCTCATCGGTGTCGATGGCTGTCGTTGGGAGATCGTGACGGAAAACGGTGTAGGTAGGACGATGACTCGCCTTGCCCAAGACGGATCCTGGTCATCGATGACAATGGAAGTTCCAACTATTTCAGCACCTGGCTGGGGATCAATTCTCACGGGCGCTACACACGAACAGCACGGTCTCAAAGATAATTCGGGAGTCGGTGGGCGGACTTGGAACTACCCGGATTTCCTAGCCCAGGCCTTCTATGAAGACCAATCTACCCGCACCTTCGCTGCTGCCGGTTGGCCTGTGCTCGTTGATCCTACCGGTCTCGGGCCGATCATTCACCCAAGGATCGAACAACAGTATGCGGGACTACACAATATTGTCATTCGCGATGGCGAAACATACGGCTACCAACGCATCGATGCGGAGATCGCCGACATCGCGACAGCCAAGATTACCTACCATGAGGCCTTTGACGTCGGTTTTGTCTATTTCTGTGATATTGACGACTCTGGGCACGTGTATGGACTACGCGGTGAAGAGTACCGCGACGCAATTCGTCGAGTGGACGCTCATGTCTCACGGCTTGTTGAAGCCGTCAGTCACCGCGCCGCACAAGGTGAAGACTGGCTCATCGTGCTCACTACCGATCACGGTCACCGCGACGAAGGTGGTCATGGTGGCGCCTCCGATCGTGAACGCGAGTCTTGGGTGATCGCATGGAGCCCAACGGGCACACTGCCTGCATGGCCCGAGGCTATCGAGCCGTGGGAACTAACGGGACTTATGCTCGCCGCGCGTCGGACCTGAGTCGTCGTCCCCTCCGGTATTCTTATGCTATAAGGCGCTTCACATTATAGTATCTGGCGCTTTAGGCTACGTGCTCGCGGAGCCATCGGCGTCATGTCCGCCCCGTGCTACACCAGCTCCATGCCTGGAAATAGCCCCTAACGTGTAAGACCCATTGCCATCATGGCTCCGTTATTTCCCTGGCAAATGCTCTCTCGACGTCCTCCGCAGTACGGGTACGTCACTCCAGCGGCTAAGCTCCAGCGCAACCGGGTCATTGAGGACTTCCAGGACCAGATCGAGAGCCTGTACTCCTCCGACTCTGCCAGGAATTTATAGCGTACTACTTAACGCCCAGGGCGAGATCCTTCTTCCAAGCTGACCTCGGTGACCTTCCCGTCGGTCGTCGGCCACTGCTGGCGGGCTGCCAGCATCATGAGCTGGGTTTGGGCGGAGCGCTTTTTCCGGCGCTTCGTCGGCCAGGTTGCCACCAGCGTGATCACCGCGGTCAACACCGTCAGCGCTCCGACGGCGAGACCGGCGTCGATCCAGAACTGATTGGGGTACAACCGGATCAGGGTATCGGAAGCGTAGAAAGTCCACGTTCCGTCAGCGAAGAACAGCGCGTGGAAGCCGGCGAAGAAATCCTGCCAGGCGATGATGGCCAGCACGCCTAGAACCACGATCACGAGCAACAGCCAGATGCTGGCCACAAACAGTGAACGGCGAATGGCGCCTTTCGAGATCCGAGAAAGCACCACCATGATGATCGCCGAAGCGATGACCAATACGGCTCCGATCAGCATCGAGGTTAGCATCACCGACTTGACGTCTGCCATGTGAGAGACCTCGTCCTGGGTGAACAGTGGTGACCCATCGGCGAAGGTCAATGACGCCAGGTAGTTGGGTGAGGCGAGGTTAAACAGGTAATCCAACCCATAGGAACCGTAGTCGAGCCGTTCAGTGGTCGTCAGGCCAAAGTCATCGGCGGGGAACCCGGGTCGGTGGTATTCAACCCAGAGAAATAAGGGTGAAGCCACGGCGCGAATGACCACGGTTAAGAAGGCAATGGGGGCAATGATTGCCAGCACAGTTTGCAGGATCCGGGAGAGAGTCTTGGGTCCTTCAAGTGCTTGGGCGCGGGCAGCAAGACGCGCCTGCGCGTCTGTGAGGAGGCGTTGTTGTTCGGCTACCCGATCTTCCCGGGTGTCTGCCGGTAGACCGTCGTGGTCTGCCAGCAGGTTGTGCTGCGTTCCGGTTGCTGTTGCTGGTTCAGCAACAGGGGTAGCACCAGCGACGCCGGCAACGTCAACAGTCCCCGTAGCTTCGGGCTGAGGTAGCTCAGCCTGCGCGTTAGGCCGTCGCCGGCTGGCCCGGGTTTCGTACACCGTTTCAGACTCGGCCATCGTGGTGCTGTTACTTACTCCATCGTCGAGAGCCTGAGTACGGTCGAGCGAGGACCTGTCGTCATGGTCTTTAAGGAAGTTCGGCATGGCAGTGGTGGCTGCGGCCGTGGCCGATCCGGAGTCGTGAGGGTCCGCCGGAGGGGTTGTCCGAGACGATTCGTCAGAGTCCCGGGGGGCGGATGAGGGCTCAGCGTCAGGCTGGAGGGTCTGGATTGGGTGGGTGGGTTGATCCACCGAGTCATGACTCACCGTGTCCTGTTCGGAGAGCTGGCTGTAGAGCGGGGTTGATTCCGAGGTGTCCCGGGTGGACTGTGGCGACGATGCTGTGGGAGAGGACTCGGTCGTGTTCTGCTCGTCCGCGCTCTCAGCGTCGTCGGGTTCCTGAAAACGGGCGTAGTCAATGCCAGATCCAAACTCTGGGGCCTCATCGGGGGTGGGTGATGTTTTGTCAGACATCGACAAGAAACCTCTTTCCGCGACGCGGGTGAATAGCAACGGGTAGCACTCGTTGTCCCCCACAGTAGTCGTCGGTACCCCGGTCATTTCTGGGCCACACCGACACGTGGCGGAAATGGTGTGCTGAGAGAGCTCCAGCCAGCGTGAAAGTCCGAATTTAGGCGGTAAGTTCTACGGTTCCACCATCGTATTGCCCCACGTCGGCGTCCAAGTTCATCCGTGCCGCCCGAGCTCCCAGAATCCAGGTGTAGCACCAATAAGCGGCAAGAACCAGCAGGCCAATACCGTGACGCAAGACGTCGGGTATCTCGGCGGGGGTCACGAACCCTTCGACCAGGCCAGAAACAAAGAGCACGACCACCAAACCGATGGCCACGGTAATCAACATTCGCCCCGCTCTGGCTAAGGAAAACAACCTGGTGTGTCGGCCCGGCGCCACCCAGGACCAAAAGATGTACAGCCCGGCAGCGCCGGCAATAAAAATGGCGGTAAGTTCCATATAGCCGTGGGGCAGAATGTAATTGAAGAAGGTGTCGATTTCACCGTGGCGGGCCATGATGCCACCAGCAACCCCGACATTCGCGGCGTTAAGGTAGAGCACTACAGGCACGAAGAACCCGGTAATCCCGAAGGCAACCTCTTGGGCGGCGATCCAGGCGTTATTGGTCCAGACTTGTCCAGCGAAGGAGGCGGCAGGGTTCTGCGAGTAATAACCCACAAACTCGTGTTCCACGTAGATTTCTTGTTGTTGTTCGGACATCAGAGCATTGGCGACTTCGGGGTGTTGATACACCCAAGCCCCATAAGCGGTGGCTACCGCACAAAAGAGCGCCCCGAGCACAAGGGTCAACCAGCGAATTGTGTAGAAAGCATACGGGAGCCGATAGATCACAAAGTCCGTAAACGCCCGGGTGAAATCTCCCGGGGTAGAGCTGAGCCGTTGTCGGGCGCCGGCGACAATGAGTGACAGTCCGCGAGCCTGGGGGCCATGTGGGTCTTGGGCCTGGATGACCGACAGGTGAGTGGATGCCACCCCATAGAGTTCGGTCAGCTCATCGATTTCGGCCGCAGTGAGTCGGCGGGTTCTCGACAAGGTCTGAAGCCGCTCCCAGTCACCGCGATTCACTGCCGTGTATGCCTCTAAGTCCACGAGGCCAGGCTACCCGCTATGCTGAAGAAGTACCATCACTTCAGCGAGTCGAAAGTTTGGCGCCGTGAGCAACTCCACCTCGGTCGTGACCGGTCAGGCGGTTCTTCTGCACTTGAACCCAGCTACCGTCTTCGTGCGTGGCATGTCGACAATCATCGACATTTTGCTCAGTGCGGTCGGACTGTGGGCCACTTTTGTTGTC
The DNA here is from genome assembly GCF_003185725.2 of Auritidibacter sp. NML130574. Taxonomy (GTDB): domain Bacteria; phylum Actinomycetota; class Actinomycetes; order Actinomycetales; family Micrococcaceae; genus Auritidibacter; species Auritidibacter ignavus. The sequence continues at coordinate 1,385,979 of NZ_CP031746.1, forward strand.
TTGGCCAGCGTCATCGAACAGTTAGATATGGCCGCGTTGGGAATGTTTAGCCTTCTCACCGTTGTCTTCTGGTTCGTGCTGATTCCCCTCACGGTGGAAACGGTCTCGGGCGGAAAATCGGTGGGCAAATTGATTTTCGGCACCCGAGTAATCCGTGACGACGGCGGAACCGTCGTTTTTCGACACAGCCTCATCCGCACGCTGACCGGGTTTTTCGAATTGTTGCTGACCTTGGGCTCCGTGGCACTCATCAGTGCCATTCTCAATGATCGCGGAAAACGTCTCGGCGACATGATGGCAGGAACCTATGTGATTCACGACCGGCAACCGCGACTTCCTGAGCCGTTGCCGACCGTGCCAGCAGAACTACATCGATGGGCCCAGATCGCCGATGTCGGACGCATACCCGATGAATTACTGGTAGAAATCAACCAGTACTTGCGAAACTTTTCGCGGATGACCCCACAGGCCCAGAACCTGCATACTCAACGGTTGCTTCAACTAGTGGATCCTTATGTCTCCCCGGCGCCACCTGCTCAAACACCGCCGAGGGTGTATCTCCACGCGGTGGTGGCCGAACGGCGCAACCGTGACTATCAGCTATTGATCAGCCGTCAGCAGTCCCAGCGCCAGCTCTCAGCTGAGCTCAACCAACACTAAGCGCGACCACGGCCGGCACCGGAAAAGGAGTATCTATACCCGCTTCGGTACCGGCCGTCGCTACTCGTCAACAGGGGTCAGTAGCGGTAGTCCTCGGACTTATACGGCCCCGCGACGTCGACGCCCAGGTACTCGGCCTGTGTCTTTGTCAATTCGGTCAGTTGCGCCCCAAGGGCCCCAAGGTGCAACCGTGCGACCTTTTCGTCAAGAATGCGCGGTAACGTGTAGACCCCGATCGGATACGTCTGGCCGGTAATCGAACCGGCATCACCTTGAGAGTGGAAGAGCTCGATCTGAGCCATCACCTGGTTTGTGAACGATGCTGACATCACGAAAGAAGGGTGGCCGGTGGCGTTGCCCAGGTTCAGCAGTCGCCCCTCAGAAAGCACAATCACCGAGTGCTCGTTCTCAGCGCCGGGTTCGAAAACCCATTCGTGGACCTGCGGTTTGATTTCCACTTTCTTAATTCCGGGAATCCGGGCGAGACCGGCCATATCGATCTCATTATCGAAGTGCCCGACGTTTCCGACGATGGCTTTATCTTTCATCTGTTGCATGTGCTCGGCCATGATAATGTCCCGGCCACCGGTAGCAGTGATGAAAATATCGGCGGTAGAGACCACGTCTTCCAACCGAGCCACTTGGTAGCCATCCATGGCCGCCTGCAGGGCGGTAATCGGGTCGATCTCGGTGACGATCACTCGAGAGCCTTGACCGGAGAGGGCCTCGGCTGCTCCCTTGCCCACGTCACCATACCCAGCCACCACGACCGTCTTGCCTCCCAGCAACACGTCGGTGCCACGGTTAATGCCGTCGGGTAACGAGTGGCGAATGCCGTACTTATTATCGAACTTAGACTTGGTGACCGAGTCGTTGACGTTCATAGCAGGGAATAACAACTCACCGGATTCAGCCAACTGGTTCAACCGCAGTACACCGGTGGTGGTCTCTTCGGTCACGCCGCGTAGTTCGCGCGACAGACGGGTGAAACGTTGCGGGTCGGCCTCCAGGGAGGTGGCCAGGACCTTGAGCACCTCACCATATTCTTCCGAGTCCTCTTCGCTGGGAGACGGAACTGCTCCTGCGGCTTCACATTCCACGCCTTTGTGCACCAGCATGGTGGCGTCTCCCCCATCGTCGAGGATCATGTTTGGTTCGGTCCCCTCAGGCCAGGCAAAGATTTGATCTGCTGCCCACCAGTATTCGGCCAAAGACTCATTCTTCCAGGCAAATACCGGCACCCCGGCGGGAGCCTGGGGAGTTCCCTCACCGACCACAATGGCAGCTGCGGCTTCGTCCTGGGTGGAGAAAATATTGCACGAGGCCCAACGCACCTCGGCCCCCAGGGCCACCAAAGTCTCGATGAGCACGGCGGTCTGGACCGTCATGTGAATCGACCCGGCAATACGGGCCCCGGCTAGTGGCTGGGATTCCCCGTATTCTTCCCGCAGGGCCATCAAGCCCGGCATTTCTTGTTCTGCCAGCCGGATTTGGTGCCGGCCAGCTGCTGCGAGATTGATGTCACGAATCGCGAAATCAAAGGGCGCGTTGGCAACGGTCGTGGGATTAGAGAAGGCAGGATCTGCTGCAGGGTTAATGCTCATAGCTCCCAGCGTATCCGGTACAGGACGATGGTGGGCCTCAGACGGTAAATTTCGACATGACGACCAGAATGTTCTGGCAGATTCAGCTTTCGCGATACCGGGGGCGGGGTTGTTTGACCAGCCGTAGCCCGGGAGCTTCTCCACCGGAGGCGTGTAACGGTCGTGCCGGCCCCTCGGGCCCCATAGCTTCAGGGCGACGTAAACCGGAGGCAGTATCGGTGTGTGCCGATTCAACACTACGATCCGTGCGACCGGGGTCTTTGTCGAGTTCCTCGGTGGTCGATGAGGCCTCGGGCGGCTCGGATTCTGTCTGGGCAGGGTCGGTGGAGGGCCGACTCACCGCATGGGCCAGCGCGAGCAAATCATCTGGATCAGCGGGCGGTTCCGGGGTGGGAACCGCGTTCTCATCGGGGAATAACCGCATCATTTCCCATCCCACCGGGGCGGTCATTTCCACAGCGTGGCGAGCGCACAGGTCATGGGCGTGTGGTTCGGCTCGTTGCGACATGGGACCGACCACGACCGTGGAATCACGGTAGTTGAAGGTCAGCGTCGCTGCTGCCGGAGATTTACACCCTGTTTTCGAACACTGTCGTATGGTTGCCACTCCACATACTGTACTCGCGGTACCTGGTGGATTTCACCAACACCACGCCCGGCCCAACGCCCGGTGGCCCGTCGATATCCCTTGAAGTGCGGATGAGCACCGGCCTGTTACCAGCCGATTCGCACCGGGGCACCGGCCGGAGCTGCTTGTGGCCCCACCACCGGATAGGCCGAAATTCCCTGCGAGGACGTTGTGGTCACGGCAGCGTAGACTTCCGAGGAGTCTGTGGAAATCGCAACACCGGCGGCGTCGTCGTCAAAGCTGACCGGTACGGAAGTGTTGGCGGCTATAGTTTCGGTTTGGTCTTCCCCGATCTCGCCCTCGCGATCGATCGGTGTGACGGTGACTTCGGCGTCTTCGGGGGCGGTGAAAACCAGCTGCGAGTCACCGGCTGATCCAAGGGGTACCACCTGGTCGAAGCCTAAAGCCGGGGCCGAGGCTACCGAGGACACTTCGTGGTCGGGTCCGGTATCCGAGGTGGTCCCGGTGCCGGAGGCGACCACGGGAGCATCGGAGACCAGGTAGACCGAATAGGTCCCGGTATCTAGTTCGCTCAAATCGAGGGTGGACACCGTTGCGGTATCGACGTCGACCGTGTCAGGAACCGCGCCGGCGACCACACCGTCTTCGTCGACGATCTGGACCTCGACCGATGCGTCCGCTAATGGGGAAGCAATACTGAGGCTGGGGTCGGCACCGGCGGTGTCGTTGTCGGGATCCACGACAATCCCGGGGATCACCACTCGGTTCTCCAGGGAGTCCACAGCTTGAATGGTGTCAACTCCTACCGGATCCACCCCGTCGAGGCGGTGGTGCTGGATCGAGGCGGAAACCGCCCCGCCGGTGGAGGAGATCCCCACTGCCAGGTCGGAGGCATCGGCAGCGAGACCACCCAGCACGAAACTACGGGTCTGGTCCGGCGCCAGGGTAATTCCAGAGACTCCCGTGGCCGCTACGGGACCATCTGTGTCGTAGAGCGAGATGTCGACGGCGGCAGCCGAGGCTGAGGGGTTCGTCACGGACAGCACCGAGGTGGTTCCGATTGTGGTATCAGCGCCGGTAAGCCACTGCTGGTGGCTGGCCGGGGTACAACCGGAGAGACTCAAGCCGTGCAGGTCGCCGTCTGAGGCGGTGAATTCCGAGGAGCCCGCCACCACGGCGGGGGAACCGCCGAGGGGTTCAGCGGCGATGACCCCGGCGATGCCCTCGTCTGCGAGCGCGTCGGAATTCTGGGAAATCAGGGCCCGGCGCACCGGGGTTCCATCGGCTCCAGCGCTGGCGGGTTCACCCTGTTGGACTTCTTCGGGTTGCGATGCCGAGAGTTCTTCGGCGTCCTGGCCGGACTGGGCATCAGCATCTTCGGGTACACCGCTGTCGGTGCTAGCCCGCAAAGTCAGTCCGGGGATGGTTCCGGCCAGATCCGATCGGGCGGCCACATTGATGGAGGTGGCTGCGTCGGAAGACACCGGGGAGAACTGCACGTCTTCGCCTTCTCCCGCCCCGGCAGGTAGCCGTGGGGCCGGGGCGCAGATGCTCTGGGACGGTGCCGAGGGGATGGAGGCTGGACGGGCCGAGGTATCGAGAGAGACCGGCGCGGTATCGATCACCTGGTGGGCACCGATGATCCCGCCCACCACGACCAGTGCACCGACACCCGCTAGGGCGCTGATCCACATCCGGCGGGTTGAGGAACCGGTTTTCGCGCGGGCGGACTCTTTACGGTACCGTTTCAGCGCCTGATCGCGTCGTACCGCGCGACGACGAGCGCCGCGGGCCTCTGCGTATTGTTCAGCGACAAGGTTCTCCCCGGAGGCTGCACGACGACCTCGCCTAGCTCGAGAGCGATCCCGGCGGAGGCGCTCAGCGTTTTCGACAGGCTCGGTGCGGTCGGTGTGATCGGACGATGGTGTTTCGTGGTCGGTCATGGGGATCATTGCCTTCCGCTACAGGAGTCATCAGGCGTGTAGGGGCCAAACCCGAAGGCATCGGCCTCGGCATCGGCGGGAGTTGCATGGGAGGGGCCCTCGGAATCGGACAGACCGAGGTCATTGGTCTGACCGGGACCCGCCTGCGAGGACGGGGCACTGGGGCGACGGCGAGTGACCGGCGAGGGGATGGCCAACAGTATCGTGGCCAGTAGCGCCACGGCAGGAATCAGCCAATACCAGGTGAACAGCCCCGGATCGTAGCTGACCCGTAGCTGTTTGCCGGCCACGTCGTCCGGTAGCTCAAACTGCTGGTGCCAACCAGAATTCTCGCCGGTAACGGCAGTAAGCGGTTCGCCGTCAAGCTCTGCGTGCCATCCGGGATCGGCGCGGTAGGCCAGGGTCAAGCGTAACGGCTGCTCGGAGTCCTCGGTGAGGTTGGTGGGAAGGACCTCGGGGAACTGGGCCTGGCCATCCAGACCATCGGAGCCCACCAGCCAGACCGGTTGTCCGTCCTCGCGGGTGATACGCATCGCTGCGGTATTCACGCCGCTACTGTGCTGACCGGTGTGCTCTGTGGCCAGCACGGCGAGACCTTGGTCTTGCTGGTCATCGGTGCGAGCGTTCACCCGCCACAGCCATCCTTCTGAGGTCAGTCCGACCGGGGCCAGCCCGGTGATGGCGTCGACCGAGGACGCGATGGAAGCCTCTCCCCCATCAGGGTCGCGGAGCACGACGAAGCCAACGCCGAGGTCTTCTAGTTGCTGGCGGGGGTCCCCACCAGACTCAGAGGTCAGGGCCGCTGCCACCGAGCGGAGGGTTTCGTCCGCCTCATCGGCAGTGGCGACTTCGGGATTGAAGAGGGGCCCGGTCAGCGCCCGCGAGGTCCAGGTTCCGTAGTAGTCCTGTAGCGAAGCACCGGCACCGGTGACCAGGGTGGCGTTCATGCCGTCATGGGTGCGTTCTAATACCAGCGTGCGGGTGTTGACCGGTGAGGTGCCCTGATCGGCGGCGGTAGCCGGAAGGGTGCGCACTGGGGAACCGGTGATCAGACGTTGGGCGGTCAGGTCGGCAAAGCTCGGGTCAGGGTTGGCGGTTTCCAAGGTGACCGTGGTCGCGGCGTCTTGGCGGGCATCGTCTAAGATGTCGTGCGGAACCACCGAGGGGATCAACCACACCATGGCCGCGACCAGGCTGGTCACCAATCCGGTGCTGACCGCGATGACGTGAAGAGCGGTCGAGGCCCGAATGAGGACCTCGAGTCCGCTACAGGCGGCCATGAGAAGCCCGACTCCGGTCAACGAGACGGCAGTGCCGGTGTATATCAATACCGGGGTTCCCGCACTATCCACCGAGACGGGAACCGTGGTCGCCAACCAACCGGTCAGCAACCCAGCGGCAGCGATCAGCAACCCCACACGCGCATGAACACCGCTGACACCACGGTGGAAGGCACCGCAGATCGCCAAGAGTAGCACCGGCAGGCTGATCACCGCCACGATAACCCCGGCCCACGGGATCTGCGGTAACCAGTCACTCAGCCAGGGCAGGCTGGCGACTCCGCCGTGGGGGTCTAGGGCTTCGGGGAAACCCAGGAGCTGTTCCAGAAGGTTGGCGGGCAGATAGCCCTGGGGTACACCGGGATCGGCGAAGATGGCGCGCAGATTATTCCATTGCGTGAAGAGCACCGGGACCATCAGTAACAGGCTTAGCAGCGGGGTCCACCACAGCGTTTTGCCACGGGTGCCCACAAAGGATGCCAGCAGGACCACGATCAGCACGAGGGGCAGGAGCAACACCGGTGCAGCGGCGGTAATCAGCGCCATCAGGATCGCCACCCAGCCGGATGCGGTCCAGGATAATGCCCCGCCAAATCCGGGGCGAGAGGTCACGGTCCTCACATCGGGGTTGGCGGAGGCTCCGATCAGTGACGGCGCCCGGCGGGGCCTGGCGGAACCGGTGGCGCGGATGACGGCCAGCACGAGCAACGGCAAGAGCAGGTGGGCCACAACAGCGAAGAACCGGCCCTGTCCGAGGGAGATCAACAAAGTGGGTGCAAGCCCCCAGAACAGTCCGATCACCACGCGGGCGCCCCGGCGTCGGGTGATCGCCCCAGCCATGGCCCAAGCGGCGATACCGGACAGTGGCATCGCTAACATCATCAGGGTGGTTACGGCGATGGAGGCCGAGCCGGTTAGGGCCAGCAACACCAGAATCCAGATGGAGGGACCCGTATAGCCGGAGGCACCGGCGGCAACGGGCGCGAAGGCGGCGAAACCGGTGTCGATCAGCTCGGTGATGCCGGCTGTCACCGGCACTATGGACCCACCACTCAGGGCCGGTGTGCCAAAAAAGGCACGCAACCCGATCAGGCTGAGCGCACCCAAACCAAGAAGCAAAGCGACCGCACCGAGCCCGACCCAGTTGCGCTCGGGGGTGGCCAGTGCGACGAATTCGTCGTGCCCGCCGGTGGGTTCGTCTTGCGCTGGCGCGCTGGTGGAGCCGGTACCGTCACCGATGGTGAACTCAGGTTCGTCTTCTGCAACCAGCGAACGTCGGAAGTTGCGGATTTCGGCAGGATCTGCCCGGAGGTCATCGACGGCCGAGAGGCTCATTGTGCGGGTTTCGGCCGCCCGCGAGATGGAGCGAGCCAGCCGGATCGGGTGACTTCCGGCGCGCCAGATCCCGCGGAAACGGTCAAAGCCCACGCCGGGCGCTTTCACGACCAGAGAGCCGAGCAAAATACCGAAACTAGAGATCAGCACCCACAGCCACAGCACAATCAGGGTGGCACCGGGGCAGTGTTTGATGCGCAACCAGGTTGCCGACTCTTGGTATTCGGCCACCCCCGGGCTGTCGGGCATCGGCACGGTCATCGTTGACGTTGAGGTGGGGTCTTGTTCGACGTGGTCTTGTTCGGATTGCCCTTGGTCAGACTGGTCCTGCTCGGCCTGGTGCTGGCGACGTTCGTTGATCGCTTCAATTCGTTGCAGAATCTGGTCGTCGTCGAAGTTCTCGATCACCGCCGAGGGAACCACCACGACGCGACCACCAGCCAGCCGGGCCCGCCAGCAGAGATCTACTCCGCGAGACAGCGCGGGGCTGAGGCGGTCAAAACCGTCGAGTTTGTTCCAGATATCTGCCCGAACTAGCATGCCGGGCACCGAGACGGCAAAGACATCAGACCGGTCGTCGTACTGCCCCTGGTCTAATTCACCGGGTTCCACCAGCGTGTAGGTCTCACCCCGGGTGGAGACGGTCAGACCCACGTCGTGAAGCTGGCGCGGGTCCTCAAAGGCGACCTGTTTCGCCCCGGCAATATACACCGAAGGCGAGACTTCCGTTTCGTTCAGCACCGCTTGTAGCGCGTTGGGTTGAGCCACGGTCGAGTTGGTCATCAACCACAGCCAATCAGACTGTTGCTCGGCCGGTTCTCCTACCTGGCCGTTCTTGGGGAGATTGCGCAACGCCGTCGCCAGCGACGTGGACGAGGGGTCGGGGTGGATCAGATGGTGCCAGTCCATGTCCGCATCAACACATAAGACATTGACACGGTCGAGCTCCTCAGCGTCGACAGTTGCCGAGGTGACCACCACCAGCTGGTCGGGAACCCGATGCTGTCCCAGGACAGAAGCGACAGTTTCGGGCAGACCACCGGTGATGGTTTGAGCTAAAACGACAGCGGTGACGTGGGGTGTAGGCACGATAATGGGAACTACGAGGACATTTTCTTACGCAACCGGCGCCGTTCGCGTTCTGACATTCCGCCCCAGATCCCAAAGCGTTCATCGTGAGCTAGGGCGTAGTCCAGGCATTCTTGGCGCACCGTGCATTGGGCGCAGACGCGTTTGGCATCGCGCGTTGACCCACCTTTTTCGGGAAAGAAGGCTTCCGGGTCTGTTTGAGCACATAGCGCATCGGCCTGCCAGGCCAGCTCGCCGTCATCGGCAGTGTCACCGAAGCCGGGCAAGCCCAGCCAGATGCTTTGTACCCCTGAGGAAGGCGCCTGTTTCTGCGGGGCGGTCGGAACGGAGTGCAGTGCTGTGACGTTATGAGACTGGCCAGCCTCCAGGTCGGCTTGTTGTTGCTCGTCAAGATCCTCGAGAGCTTCGTGGGCTGCCAAAAAAGCGGTGGCCTGATCGTCGAGGCTCGCCTCGATCGCTTCGGCCGCATCTGGATCGGCCGGGTCGAGAAACCAGTCTGATGGCACGGCACGCGAGGCTGACCCCCGATGCTGTGCGCCGCGGCGGGATTCTTCCTGCCGTTGTGCGTTGTCCATACCTTCAGGTTCCTTTCATCATGACCGACCCGTCGGTCACGGCGTGGCTCACCCGAGGTCACCGACAGCTCTGGCAAGGTGGAACCTATCCACAACAGGACCACAGCTCGTCCAGCAGAGCTGACCACCATAACGATGTGAAGCACGGGAAGCGCCAAGCCGTAGATCAGACCGGTAGGGCCACTTTCTCTACGTCGTATTTCCTCTAATTACACCGTTGTAACTCCCTGAGGTCAAGTTACAATTAACTGCAGATCCGGCGTGAGAAGAAACCAAATCTCAAGGTGTTTGCCGTGAAAGGGCAGTGATCGTGGTATCGATAACATCGTTGTTTTCGTCCGGCTCTATACCGGGAGACCCGCTAGGTGACCAGGACGATCTTTTCGCCGAATTGGCCCATAGACCTACCCCCGTCATTGTCGATTATGCGACCAGTGCGACACCTGATCCGGGCCCTGATTCCTCAGCTAATTCTAAGACAGTTCGCACCGAACTCTCAGGAACGGTGGCCATGAACTGGGTACATAAAGTCGCGAACCTGTTGAGTGCTACTGGATGCGACGATCCGCATCACACGTGTGTCATTGACCTACCGGTTGATTGGCTCACAACGTGTTTAGTCTTCGGGGCCCTGTTCCATCAACGCCACGTAACATTGGCATATCCCGCTCCGATTGACCATGGCGTATTGGGTGAGTCTGCTGAGACCGGTGACCAGCCAGATTTGGTCATCACAGACCGCCCCCAGCGGTGGTTAGATACCTCAGCTGAGATCTTTGTGGTAGGTGCTAGCGCCGACGACGATCCGTCCTTAATCTCGGTTGACCAAGAGGTGCTCGCTCAGCCCGATCAGCCGACTTATCCGCCCCAGAATATCCTTTCTGCCTGGCAACCCCCCATGGATCCGGTTGCTCTCTCGCGGGAGTTGTCCCAGGCCGGCTTGAGCTCCCGCGTGGAGTTAGTCACCGGTGGGGTGCTAATTGCCACCGACGGGCTACGGTGCTCACGCCAGCTGGTCGAAGCTATCCTGCACGCATGGAGTCACCACGGGGTGGTGGTGTTGCTCGGACTCAGCTCGCTACAAGCCCCTGAGGATCAGCGGCTCGTTAATCAGATTCTGGCCGAGCAACGTTTGTCCCGTTAGTCCCGCCCGCTCCACTAGACGAGGACGTCTGCGGGGTGCTGGCGTTGTCTGCAGGGGTGTCTCCGCTGCGCGAGCCGATCAGGACTTCGTCATCGGAAAAGGCGGGGTCGGCTTCGACGGTTTCGCTGAACACCCAGAAGCGGTAGGCAAAGAACCGGAAAACGGTGCCAAAGAACAACCCGATAACGTTACCGGCGATGACCAGCCCGAAGGCAGAGTTGACGCCCAACAGGTAGTCGGCGATGAACACACACGCGCCTTGAATACCCGCACCGATAGCGTTCATCACCAGGAAGAGCACCAGCTCACGCGCCACGTTGGACTGTCGCCGGTGTCGGAAGGTCCAGTAGCGGTTCGCAACCCATGAGAAGACGGTGGCCACCGCAGTGGCCACCAGTTTGGCTTTGGTGTTGGACCCCTCCATTGGTCCTGATATCAGCCAGATAAACACACCGGTGTCAATAAAGAACCCGATGCCACCCACCACACCGAATTTGGCAACCTCGCGCCACAGCAAAGCCACCAGACCTCGAATGCGCTGGTAGAGGCTGGACAACATCGTGTTTGTCTCTCCTTGGTTTGAGTGGGTCGATAGGTGAAGCCAAGGTGGGCTGCTGAATAACGTCGATACTCTAGTACCTTCACCTGCCAAATTCCTGAATTTCACGCTACCGCACCAGAAGTGGGTACCCTAAGAGGGTGAGTTTTCCGAAGATTGGCGTAGTTGGCGGCGGACAGTTGGCCCGTATGATGGCCCCACCCGCCATTGAGTTAGGAATCGAATTACACGTTCTTGCTGAAGCTGAGGGCGTCAGCGCCACCACAGCTGCTTGTCGGTCCACCGTGGGTGATTATCACGATCTGGACACGTTGCGACGTTTCGCAGGATCAGTGGATGTGCTGACCTTTGACCACGAGCATGTCCCCAGTGAGCACCTCCGGACCCTGCAGGCTGAGGGTGTCGCGCTTCACCCCGGCCCTGACGCATTGCTTTATGCCCAAGACAAATTGGCTATGCGCCGGAAAATGACGGCCTTAGGCCTGCCACAACCGGCATACAGGGCCGTATCCAACGTGGAGGAATTGATCTCCGCAGCGCAGTCCATTGGGTACCCGGTGATATTAAAGACCCCGCGCGGGGGCTACGACGGTAAAGGGGTGCGTCTGATTCGCCGTGCAGAGGACGCTCACGAAAGCGCTAACTGGTTTGACCTGCCCTTCGACGCACTGTTGGTCGAAGACTGTGTGGAATTTACCCGGGAGCTCTCCGCTCAGGTAGCGCGTCGGCCCAGCGGAGAAACCGCCCCCTACCCGGTGGTGGAATCCATCCAGACCAATGAGGTCTGTGATCTGGTGACCGCACCGGCCCCGAACCTTGACCAGACCATCGCTAGCGCAGCTCAGCAGGCGGCTGTCACTATTGCCGAGCAACTGGGCGTGACCGGCATGTTGGCTGTGGAGATGTTCGAGGACCCCCATTCTGAGTCGGGTTTCTCGATTAACGAGTTGGCAATGCGGCCCCATAATTCCGGGCACTGGTCCATGGATGGAGCCACAACCAGCCAGTTCGAACAGCACTTACGCGCGATACTGGATCTGCCTCTGGGTTCAACCACGCCGGTGGCTGAATTCACGGTGATGAAAAACTACCTGGGCGGGGCAAACGAAGACCTTTACGGTGCTTTCAATACTGCGATGACACGCTATCCGCAGGCGAAGATCCATGCCTACGGCAAATCGGTACGTCCTGGGCGTAAAGTGGGCCATGTCAACGTCCTGACGAACCCGCAGCGTTCCTTAGACGATGCCCGTCGCATCGCCGAACGCACCGCGGCCATCATCCGCGACGGCTCCGAGCCGGCAACAGACGAACTTCCGGATAGATAAGGATATTCTGGCTCATGGTTTCATCCGACCATCCTGAACAGCACAGCACCGCCCAAACCACAGCACCGCAACCACACGGTGGTACGGCTCCTCGCGTGGGCTTGGTGATGGGTTCGGACTCAGATTGGCCGGTCATGCAGGAGGCGGCCCAAGTTCTCGAAGAACTAGGGGTCAGCTATCAGGCCGATGTCGTTTCCGCACACCGGATGCCACACGAAATGATCGCATACGGCACCCAGGCAGAAGCCAATGGGCTCGAAGTGCTGATCGCCGGAGCCGGCGGAGCAGCGCACCTGCCCGGCATGTTGGCCTCGACCACGGTGCTACCCGTTATTGGCGTACCGGTAAAGCTCAAGTCCCTAGAAGGGCTAGACTCATTATTGTCCATCGTGCAAATGCCCGCTGGGATTCCGGTGGCCACCGTCTCGATCAACGGAGCACGCAACGCCGGAATACTGGCTGCCCGCATCCTGGGGGCTTCGCACCACGATGCCGAGACAGCACAAGCTCTGCGTGACCGGCTGCACACCTTCTCCGCCGAGTTGCGCGATGCGGCTCATGCCAAAGGCCAGCGTTTGCGCTCAACTTTGGCTGACCGTCCTGGTAACGCTGGGCAAGCGACGACCTAAACTCGCCCGACGACCTAAACTCGCCACCTCACATACCACCGTAGGTCTGTTACCAACGACTAAACTCCGGTAGTACTATGACGCCTCCCCCTCCCCGCCCTACCGCTACTCAACGCGGAGTTGCTAAGGAATCAGCTGCTGCCCGGCGTGAACGCTATGAGCGCTTCGAAGCCCAATTCGAGGGCTATTGCAGCGACGATGCTCTCGTTGACGTCTCTGCTGGAACTTGGAAACAACGCACCAAACGCGCTTTCATCATGATCGCGCTGACCATTTTTGTCCCTGGTGGCGCGCAGTCGATTACTGGGCGTCGAAAATTGGGTCGCTTCGGATTGGGCGTGACTGTTGCCGTGTGGGCGTTAATTGTGGTCACCGCGCTTTTAGCTCTGTTTGCGCGAGGCTTCCTGCTTCACATCCTCAGCTATCCCTCCGCTCAGCTGCTCTTAGTGGTCGTGCTGACCTTCTTAGGTCTGGTGTGGCTCGTGCTGTGGATCTCAACTTTTTCCATCATTGGCCTACGTGCCTTAGCGCCGGGGATGAAACCCATCGTGGCTGTGGTGACCACCCTGGCGATGTTGCTGACCTCAGGATCCATGTTCGCTGCCGCGTTGATCGTGAACTCTTCCCGAACCACCATCGGCAATATCTTCGCCTCCGGCCCGGCGTTGGCCCCGGTCGATGGGCGCTATAATTTTCTGGTCATGGGTGCAGACGCCGGTGAGGGGCGCGCCGGTCTACGGCCCGATTCCATTTCGGTCGCCTCCATCAATGCCGAAACCGGTCAGATCATTTTGTTCTCCATTCCGCGCAACTTCCAGAACGCGCAGTTCCGGGAGGGTTCTCCGCTCTGGGACGTCTACCCCAACGGATTCGACTGTGGCGATGAGTGCATCATCAACGCGTTGTACACCGATGTGACCAACAATCACGCCGACCTCTACCCCAACGCTGACGATCCAGGCGCTGAAGCGATGAAGGATGCGGCCAGCGGCATTCTCAACCTGGAGGTTCAGGGCTACATCATGCTCGATATGGACGGTTTCGCCCAACTCATTGATTCCATGGGCGGGGTCACGGTGACCTCCGGCGGCTGGGTCATTCACCGCGGTACCCGCCCGGATACCGGACAATGGGGCAATATCTGGTGGGGTCCGGGAACCTACACGTTCTCCGGTGATGACGCGCTGGCTTATGCACGATCGCGTAAATATTCTTCGGACTATTCTCGAATCCGGCGTCAGCAATGTATCCAACAGGCGATGCTCGCCCAATTTGATCTGCCAACACTCTTGACGAAATTCCAAGACATTCTGAGCGCCGGCGAACAGATCGTCGAAACCGATCTGCCCGGTCAACAGCTGGGTACGTTCTTGAACCTCGGCGCCCAGTCACAGAAGCTACCCTTGAAACGTCTCACGATTGGTGCGCCCGACTTCGGCGAACAAGGCAACCAGTTCTCCACCTATCCTGATTTCGATCAGATTCATCAGCGGGTAGGTTCCCTTGTGGCTGAGGACGGCACTCCGCTCAACGCGGCGACCGGTACCCATATCACTCCCCTGGCAACGCATCTGGCCCCTGTCCCGGTGCACATTCCCACCGATATTGAAGGTGATGAGATCACCGGGCGGGAACGTGGTGGCGCCACCTCGCAAGACTCCGAGGACTGGCCAGAACCGCCCAAGCAACCCAATGGTGAACCGCTCACCGAAGAATTTCTGATGCAAGCCGATGATGCCGGACAAACCGCGATCCTGGAGGAAGCTTCCTCCACCAACCAGTACTGCCACCCCGGGGACTAGGACACCGGTGATTTCATGACTTCCCACACACAGACCTCGCCCGCCCCTGCGTTCTTCGCGCTTCAGGGCACTCTGAAAGACTACGACTGGGGCTCAGTCACTTTGCTAGCGGACCTGCAATCCCGCGAACCCACCGGGCGACCCGAAGCTGAGATGTGGTTCGGCACCCACCCGTCCGGGATCTCCGCTGTGCACATCGACGAGCACGATCTCAATCCTTTCGACTCAGCCCCGCAAGGTCAGGAACACCCCACGGTCCCGCTGACCGAGATCACCGGAGAGCTTGGCTTTCTTACAAAGCTCTTGGCAGCCGCCCAGCCCCTGTCGTTGCAGGCTCACCCCAACCAACAGCAGGCTCGCGAGGGCTTCGCCCGAGAAAACGCCGCCGGTATCGCGCTATCCGACCCGCGCCGGTGTTTCCAGGATGATCAGCACAAACCTGAAATGCTGATCGCACTCACACATTTCGTCGCCCTGTGTGGTTTCCGGGATCCGGTGCAGGCCTCCTATTCTTTCCAGCGTCTGGCCGAGGCCGAAGCAGAACACCACGAGCAGGTCACCACCGACCTCTCAGCAGCCCTGGCCCGGATTTCCTTGCTTCTTAGCGGTGGCAACATCCGGCAAGCCCTACACTTGCTCTTGGACCCTTCCGGACCCTGGGTCGATCCCGAATCCGGGTGGGTCGAACGAGTGATCCAAGTCATCCATCACGCCGAACAACTTCGTCGGGATGACCAAAGCCTCGATACCGCCGCCTTGGCAGCAGACTTCTTCCCCCGAGACCCGGGCGTGTTGGTCACGTTGCTGATGAACCGGGTACAACTGGCCCCGGGACAGGCCATCTTCCTCGCCGCGCAGCAGCTCCACGCCTATGTGGAAGGACTCGGGCTAGAAGTCATGGCTGCCTCGAATAACGTCGTGCGTGGTGGGCTGACCAGCAAGCATATTGACCGAGACCAGCTCGATACCATGCTCGACTATGCGCCGGTGGGTGAACCACTGGTCTACCCTCGTGATGAACGTGCCAACACCGACCTCGCCACAGGCATTACGCTCAGCTCGCTGTGCCCACCGGTCGAGGAATTCTGCGTGCTTCGCGCTGATTTCGAGACCGAGAACCTCAGCTTAACTCTCGACCCTGCCACTGTCTTAGTCCCGGACCTCGCCCAGCCGGTGATCCTGGTCTGCACCGCCGGGTCAGTGATGCTCTCCAGTGGAACCCGCCAGCTGGAGCTCAACCCCGGTCAGGCGGCCGTGCTCCCGCACGCCAGCGCTTCCCACGCAGCCGGAGCCCCGGTATCGATGGTCGCCCAATCCGCAAACTCCACGGTCTTTGCCACTGGCGTGCCCACCGCGCGGAGTTAGCGCCCACGTTTAGCGCTCTGGCGCCGGCACCCACTTATTCCACTTATCCAGCCGGTGTTCTGCTTCAACGATGCGCACCGTTCCGGACGTTGAACGCATGATGATCGACTGGGTCTCAACCCGGTCCCGGTAGTACCGAGCACCACGCAACAGGTCACCATCGGTGATGCCAGTTGCGGCGAAATAGCAGTTATCGGATGACACCAAATCATTGGTGGTCAGCACCCGATCCAGGTCATGGCCGTATTCACGTGCTTTCTCGCGCTCGGCTTGATCGGTGGGAGCCAGCCGGCCCTGAATCATTCCGCCAATGGCCTTCACCGCGCACGCAGTGATGATGCCTTCCGGGGTGCCACCAATGCCGAGCATCATATCCACGTCGGTGTTATGCCGGGCCGCGGCGATACCGCCGGCCACGTCGCCGTCCATAATGAACTTCACGCGAGCACCAGCTTCACGAATTTCTCGCACAAGACCCTCGTGACGGCCACGATCCAATACGCAGATATTGAGTTGTGAGACCGGCTTATCCAGGGCCTTGGACAGCAGGTGCACGTTCTGTTTAACCGGCAGACGCAAGTCCACCATTTCAGCAGCCTCAGGTCCGACGATCATCTTTTCCATGTAGAACACAGCCGAGGGGTCAAACATAGTACCCCGCTCTGCCACGGCAAACACCGACAACGCGTTGTTGTATCCCATCGCAGTCAGCCGGGTGCCGTCGATGGGGTCCACCGCCACGTCAACTTCAGCGCCAGAACCGTCACCGACCTCTTCGCCGTTGTACAGCATCGGGGCTTCATCTTTCTCACCTTCACCGATCACCACGGTGCCACGCATGTTCACGGTGTCCATGAAGGCGCGCATCGCGTCGACCGCGGCGCCATCGGCACGGTTCTTATCTCCGTAGCCCACCCAATGACTGGCAGCAATCGCGGCGGCCTCGGTGACCCGGACCAGCTCCATTGCCAAGTTTCGGTCCGGGCGTGTCGGGTCGGTGGTGCCAATGTCTTCGCTCGTCATAGTGCGCTCCCAGCTGTGGATCATGTTCGGTGAGCCGAATGATGGCTCGTGTAGATGTTCTTCTATCGTAGTCCGTCGTCCTCGATGCCACCGTCGGTCACACTCGCCGCGTCGTAAGCTAGCCACCCCTCGGTCCGCATTGCTGGCAGAATGGAGGGGTGAGTTCTGAGCGCCAAGACCAGTCCCGCCCCGCTGGGGCATCCGAGCAACCCGTGGAGGCGCCCAAACCGCGGGTCACGAAATCTCAGTCGCAGCGGATGCGTCAAAATATTCAGGGAATCGCCTATTCGGTGTTAATCACGCTGGTCGTGGTCGGTATTGTGATCGCTTTTAACCCGCGCCAAGGTGGCGATTACGACCTGGACATTGACGTCGCAGCCACCGCGTCCGAGGCCAGCAGTGTGGCCAGCTTTGATCCTGTCATTCCCGAACTTCCCGAGGACTGGTCGGCCAACTACGCCCGCTGGCACAATCCCTCTGCCGATGATGACACACCCTACTGGTCGGTGGGGTACTCCAGCGACGACGACGAATTTTTTGGCGTCGATCAGGCGGCTGGGGCTGGAGAGTTGTGGATTGATGACCGGGTCAAAAGTGGCGAGCCCCAGGGTGCTGCAGAAATCTTGAACTATCCCTTCGAGGTCTACTATGCAGAAGATGGACACACCTACTTAGTTGGGGAGGTCCCCGACCCGAAGGCCACCGAACCGGTCACCCTCGTGGTGTCAGGTTCGCTACCCGACGACCAGTTATCGCAGCTGACCGCAACATTGATCGAAGACCGTGAGGTCGCCGTGGAGAAGACCTCGGCTACCGCACCATCCACTGCTACCCCGCCCCAGGAGGCTGACGCATGACCGATACCCCCACCGAGGACGCCAACGCTACACTGACCCCTGATCAGGCATGGCAGGCGCTCAAAGACGGCAACGCCCGGTTCGTCTCCGGACAAGTCACCCACCCGCACCAGAATGCTGCCCGTCGCCAAGAGCTGGCCACCTCTCAAGAACCCATTGCGATCATTTTCGGATGCGCTGACTCGCGGTTGGCTGCCGAGATTATTTTTGATGTCGGTCTCGGCGATGTATTCGTGATTCGCACCGCCGGGCAAGTCATCGACGATGCCGTGCTGGGTTCATTGGAATTCGGTGTTGGGGTGCTCAATATACCGCTGATCGTGGTGCTGGGCCACGACTCTTGCGGTGCAGTCACCACCGCCGTGGAGTCCTATGAGTCCGGCACCGTCCCCGGTGGCTTTCTGCGTTCTTTGGTCGAGCGCATCACGCCATCGGTCATGGCGGCCCGCCAGGCCGGCATCACCGACGTCGACGGCACCGTGCTAGAACACACCGACCAGATGGTCCATCGGCTGGTTGACTCCAACCGGGTGGTGGCCGAGGCCGTGGAAGCCGGTCGCACCGCGGTGATGGCCCTGACCTATTCGCTAGCCGACGGCACCGTGCAGGTCGGCGATACGCTAGGACCTGTCACTGCCTAAGCCCCACCGTCCCCACTCCAGGCCCCCTTCGATCCGTCACATCCGTCAGATCAGTCAGAGAGGACACAACCAATGACCGAACAGCACAACGACCAGCAACAGTACCGCACTGAACACGACACCATGGGTGAGGTTCAAGTCCCCATCAACGCGCTGTATCGAGCCCAGACCCAGCGGGCCGTGCAGAACTTCCCGATTTCGGGCAAGCCGATCGAACCGCAGAACATTTACGCCCTGGCGCAGGTCAAAAAAGCCGCTGCCCGCACCAATCAGGAACTGGGTGTGCTCGACGCCGAGCGTGCCGAGGCCATCATTGCCGCAGCCGATCAGGTCATTGCCGGTGAACACGACGACCACTTCCCGGTCGATGTCTTCCAGACCGGTTCCGGAACCTCCTCAAACATGAACACCAATGAGGTCATCGCTACTCTGGCCACCCGCGCTCTGGCCGAGGCCGGTTCGGACACCGAGGTTCACCCCAACGACCACGTCAACGCCTCCCAGTCTTCCAACGACGTCTACCCCACCTCGGTGCACGTCGCCGTTACCGGCGCGCTGATCAACGACCTCAAGCCGGCCTTGGACATCCTGGCCAGCTCGCTCGAAACCAAGGCTGAAGAATTCGCCGAGGTCGTCAAGTCCGGTCGGACGCACCTGATGGATGCCACCCCGGTGACTTTGGGCCAGGAATTCGGTGGCTATGCCGCTCAGGTGCGCTACGCCATCGAGCGTATCGACGCCTCGCTACCCCGAGTAGCCGAGGTTCCCCAGGGCGGTACTGCCGTCGGTACCGGGATCAACACCCCGAAGGGCTTCTCCCAGCGCGTGATCGAGCTCTTAGTGGAACAAACCGGTCTGCCCATCACCGAGGCTCGCAACCACTTCGAGGCTCAAGCCAACCGTGACGGCCTGGTGGAAGCCTCCGGACAGTTGCGCAATATCGCCTACTCGCTGATGAAGATCAACAACGACCTGCGCTGGATGGGATCGGGCCCCAACACCGGTCTGGGCGAAATCGCGATCCCGGACCTTCAACCGGGTTCCTCCATCATGCCGGGCAAGGTCAACCCCGTGATCTGTGAGGCTGTCATCCAGGTGTGCGCGCAGGTGATCGGTAACGACACCACTGTGTCGCTGTCTGCTACCAACGGTGCGTTCGAACTCAACGTGGGTATCCCGGTCATGTCAGCGAACCTGCTGGAGTCCATTCGGCTGCTGTCCAACTCTGCGAAGGTCATGGCGGAGAAGATGATTGCTGGCATTCAGGCCAACGTTGAGCGCGCTGCCTTCTTGGCTGGTGCGTCCCCGTCGACCGTGACCCCGCTGAATAAGCTGATCGGCTACGAAGCAGCTGCCAAGATCGCCAAGCACGCCGTGAACGAAAAGGTCACCGTGCGTGAAGCCGTTATTGCCCTGGGCTATGTGGACCGAGGTGACGTTACCGAACAACAGCTCGACGAGGCCCTGGATTTGATGTCGATGACCCACCCCGGCGAGTAAGCTCCCCGGGACCAGCATCGTCCCGAGATCACCACGTACCAACCACCGCAGGCTCCGAACAGTTCCCGACAGCGTTACTGCTCCGGGGCCTGTGGAGTTCCTACTGGCTGATCAGCGCACGCCGAGGACGTCTCCTCCCGGCGGTATCAGGCCGTGCGAGAGCAAATACGGCCCTGTGGGGTAGCGCGATCAACAGCAATGACACCGCCTGCATGTTGATCAGCAAGCCAAACAGCGCAAAAACCTTCGAGAAGTAGGACAGCCACGAGGTCACCTGCAACCACCGATGCCTCCGGTGGCGTCGTTGCGGTGCTAAGACCTGTTTGGCCCAAGGGCCCAGCATCGTTGCGACGAGTAGCATGACGACAATCTGTGAGACCGAAACGGCCGTCTCTGGAGTAAAGTTCACGCCATGGAGCATAACCGCGTCACGACGTTCAGAACGAGAGGGGGAACACGATCGATCCGCTAGCTTTGGGGGGCTTGGTCCTGTCCCAAATAGGTCAACGCAGCTGCGAGGTGCGCCTTGATGCCAGCTTCCAGCGTGGGATCGATGACCGGAGCGAAACCCGGTGAGTGGTTGACCGGGATGTTTTCGACCAACGTGCCGTTTTCGAGACTCGAGCGAAATAGCTTCGGGTCGGTGCCACCAAGTTGCCAGTAGTGATACGGCACTCCGAAGGCATCAGGGATGATGTTGAAGTCCTCCGAGGCCGGCACCCGCGCGCTACGGAACACCTGACCATCCTCAAAGACCTGCTCAAAGGCCTCAGCCACTCGCTCGGTCAGGCTCTCGTCGTTGGTGGTCAGCGGGAACTGGTCGTAGTATTCAATCTCCGGTTCTTTCTCAACTCCAGCAGCCTCGCATTCGGCCTGTACAATACGATCGATGCCGGCCACCAGTTTGTCACGCACCGCACTGTCGTAGGTGCGCAGATTAAGACGGAGCTCGGCTTTATCAGGAATGATGTTGGCACTGGACCCAGCGTTGAGCGCGCCGACGGTCACCACACCAAAGTCGGAGGGGGAGATCTCCCGCGAGACCAAGGTCTGCAAACGCAACACGATCGTCGCGGCGATCACGACCGGGTCGATGGAGTTTTGGGGCAAGGATCCGTGGGCGCCTCGACCGTGGACGGTGATCTTCACCGAATCGGCGGCCGACATGACCGGGCCGGCAACGACGCCGATATGTCCGGCTTCAAAAACCATCACGTGCTGGCCAAAGCACACATCGGGGGTCGGGATCTTGTCGACCAAGCCGTCTTCAACCATGGCTTTGGCTCCTGCGGCTTTTTCTTCTCCAGGCTGGAAGAGGGCGATGTAGGTTCCGGACCAGGCATCGCGGTGTTGGAGTAGCACATCGATGGCTCCGAACAACGTGGCCATATGCATATCGTGACCGCAGGCGTGCATCACGCCCTCACGTTCCGAGGTGTAATCCAACCCGGTGTTCTCGGTCACCGGTAGTCCGTCGATGTCTGCCCGGGCCAGCACGGTCGGACCCGGGCCGTTCGTGATGACCGCCACGACTCCCGTGCCACCAATACGCTGTGTCTCCAACCCCAGGTCGGAGAGCTCTTTGTCAATAGTGTTGGCGGTGTCGTGTTCCTGCATACTCAGTTCAGGGTTGCGGTGCAGGTGTTGATAGAGCTCAGTACGTTGGGCAACGATGTCTTTCAGGTCATCGAACAGAGCAGAAAGAGCTGATGACATGATGGCAACCCTCCAAAAAGTCGGTCATCGGAATAGTGGACCCGACAGGCGTCGGTGGACGTGATGTCCACTCTAGGATCAGAACCGGTGTTCGTGCTAGGACACATCGCCTCTGGAGCCCCAGGTGACATTTATCCCAGCAAAGCGAAGGTGGCTGCGAGGATCATCGCTGGCCCGAACGGAATGCGTGAGGCCCAGGTCGCCGAGGTGAACACCACCGCAACCAGGGAAATGAGGCCACCCAACACGAAGCCCAACACTAGCGCCACCACCGTGGCTTCCCAGCCGACAAAACCGGTATAGGCGCCCAGCCCGGCGGCAAGTTTCACATCCCCCATGCCCAAGCCACCCCGGGTGATCAGATGCAACACAAACATCACCGCGGGATATCCGAACAAGCCCACGACCATCGTGGCTAGTCTGCCATGGGCTACAGAATCCTGCGGAGCGATCAACGTGCTCACGCCTAAGAAGGCCACTGCACCGATGGCCAAGGTCGCAGTCCACCCGTTGGGTAGCCGGTGTTGCCGCACATCAACCGTGAACAACACGATGCAGCTGACCACATAGATCAGCATCGCGATGACACAGCACAGCCACACGAACCCCGGGGTGTGGGCTGAGAAGGTCATTTCCGACAGCAGGCTGAACACAGTTGCGAGCATACCGAAGAGACATGCGGTCTCACGAGCGCGAGTGCGCCCCCTGTGGGTATCTCGCCACAGCTGACTGGTAGGGAGTTCTCAGTAGACTGGACACTAGAAACTCACCTACCCTTTGTTGTCCCCTGAAGGATCGGACCGGTTATGGCCCTTTTTCGTTCCCGTACAGATGAATCCGCCGAGTCACGCGAGCAGTCCAGCGATGACAATTCCCTAACCCGTCGCATTCTGTGGGCGTGGGCCCCGGTCTTGGTGCCGCTGGCGGTCATGTGGGTTTTGCAGATCATCAACGCCGTCACCGGGTATGCATTATCGAATGCCGCCGGTATTCAACCACGCAGTCTCGAGGGGTTGGTCGGGATTGTCGCCGCTCCGGTGCTGCACTTTAGTTTTTCTCATCTGCTCTCCAATACGGTGCCCTGGATCATCCTGGGCACACTCCTGGCGGTGATCACGCGCAAGTATGGTCAGGTGACCCTTCAGATTTGGCTGATTTCCGGTGTCATCACGTGGCTGATCGGCGGTTCCAACTCGGTGCATACTGGCGCGTCCGGGGTGATCTACGGTTATGCCGCGTTCTTGATGATCTACGGCATCTTGGTCCGTAAATTCTGGGCCATGCTGATCTCGGTGATCACGATTATCGGCTATGCCGGACTGGTATGGGGATTGTTCCCGCAGGCAGGTGTGTCCTGGCAAGGACACCTGGGCGGGGTGATTGCCGGCATCGTGGCCGCGCTGACGCTCACCAAAGATATCCGGGCTGAACGCAAGGCGTTAAAAGAAGCCAAGCAGGCCCGACGTATCGTGTCCTGACCTGCCTGGCTTGTGTACGATGTGTGGGGCTGCGGCCCGGGGCTTAGTGCATGCGGTCTTCAAGTAGTTCAGTCACCAGCGCTGCAATCGGTGAGCGCTCCGAACGGGTCAGCGTGATGTGGCCGAATAACGGGTTATCCTTCAGCGTCTCGACAACTGCAGCAATACCGTCGTGACGGCCCACACGCAGGTTATCGCGCTGCGCTACGTCATGGGTCAGCACGACTTTGGAGTTCTGCCCGATCCGGGACAGCACCGTGAGTAGCACATTGCGCTCCAATGATTGGGCCTCATCGACCACCACCCACGACTCGTGCAGAGACCGGCCGCGAATATGAGTCAAGGGCAAAACCTCAAGTAATTCGCGCTCGATGACTTCATCCATCACGGTCGGAGACACCAACGCTCCGAGGGTGTCAAAGACCGCCTGGGCCCACGGAGACATCTTCTCACCCTCTGAACCGGGCAAGTATCCCAGGTCCTGTCCGCCCACTGCGTAGAGCGGACGGAAGACCACGACCTTGCGGTGGTCGCCACGTTCCAACACTGCTTCCAAACCTGCACACAGTGCCAGCGCCGACTTACCGGTGCCGGCGCGACCGCCCAGCGAAACAATCCCGACACTGGGATCGTTGAGCAGGTCGATGGCTAGACGCTGTTCGGCTGAGCGACCGTGCACGCCGAAGACTTCGGTGTCACCTTTGACCAGTTGAATCTGGTGGTCTTCGGTGACGCGCCCTAGTCCAGAGCCAGTACCGGAGTTGAGAACCAGCCCGGTGTTGATGGGCATCTCTGCCACACGATCATCCAGCAGGTTCTCTCCGGAGTAAAGCTGGGAGAGCTGCTCGTCGGTGACGTCCAGGCGGTCCAAGCCGGTCCACCCGGAAGATTTGACCAGTTCGTTGCGGTATTCATCGGCTTCCAGCCCCATGGAGGAGGCTTTGACACGCATGGGTAGGTCTTTGGACACGACGGTGACGCGTTCACCTTCATCAGAGAGGTTCTGAGCCACCGCGAGGATGCGGGAATCGTTATCAGTGCCACGGAAGCCATAGGGCAAAACGTCGACCGAAATGTGGTTGAGCTCGACCACCAGTTGACCGCCTTCGTCATTGAGCGGGACCGGCTGGTTTAGCGACCCATGTTGGACGCGTAGATCGTCCAACAACCGTAATGCTGAGCGGGCAAAATAACCTAGTTCCGGGTCGTGACGTTTCTTCTCCAGCTCAGAAATGACCACGATCGGTAACACGACTTTGTGCTCGGCGAACCGCAGCAGAGCGTGCGGGTCAGACAACAAAACCGAGGTATCCAGGAGATAAGTCCTGACCTCGGTTTCTGATGCTGGGGTCTGTTGGTTTTGGTCGATATTGTGTTCTGCCGCCGTGGTCTGCGGAACGGAAACAGAACGGGGAGGGGTAAGCGACACGGTGGAAGCTCCTGCCGTTAATGTAAGAGGTCTCTCGGTTACGTACCTTTCCTGACGAGTCAGAGGGTACGGGCATTCAGTGAGAAAGAGCTAACCAGGACATGAACTCCCGGTGAATCCCGCAGGTGCGCAGCTGTGGCTTTAACTCCCGTACCGGCGCTGTCGTGAGGCATAATCACGCAGGGCACGCAGGAAATCAACCCGCCGAAAATCAGGCCATAGAGCTTCACAAAAGTAAAATTCGGCGTAGGCTGACTGCCACATCAAAAATCCGGAGAGTCGCTGTTCACCGGAGGTCCGAATCACCAGGTCGGGGTCCGGAAGACCTCGGGTGTACAGTCGATTCGAGATTTCTTCGATGCTGAGTTTTTCCGCCACGTCACCGGGGGTTTGGCCTTGTTCTTCGGCTTCGATTAGAAGCTCTTTGACCCCGTCCACGATTTCTTGACGACCGCCGTAACCGACTGCCACGTTCACGTGCATCCCGGATTCATTGTGTTGGGCACCGCGCCGCGTAAGGTGACGGATTTGTTCGGAGAGCGATGCTGGCAAAATCTCGGTCGACCCCACGGGTTGGACTTTGATCGGCCGACCGTTGATTTCGCCTTCTTCCAGCCGTTTGAGCGTATCGGAAATAATAGCGACCAGGGACCTCAGCTCGGAGGCATCCCGATTCAGATTATCGGTGGAGAGCATATAGAGAGTTACCATTGGGATCCCGATCTCTGCGCTCCACCCCAAAAACTCGAGGATCTTATCGGCACCGGCTTGGTGACCCCGGGCAGTAGGCTCCCCCGCGGCTTTCGCCCAGCGCCGGTTGCCGTCCAGGACGACACCGATATGCCCGGGCAAACGGGAGGCGTCAAGGCCCTGAGCTAACCGGCGCTCGTAAAGTCGATAAAACAGGTCGGGATAGTCCATACCCCAACTCTAGCGATGGTCCCGCCCAGATTCAGGCTCTTGTGGCTCGAGCGGAGGCGAGTCCAAATAGCCGGGGTACTTCTTGCGCATCATTCCGAGACGGTCAGGGCTGAGCTCGTCGATCTCAGGGCGCTGGCGTTGTTTCTCAGAAAGTCTTGGCTGGTTTCGCTCCACCAGCATATCTTCGGCGGTTTTGGAACGTAGCTTCACTTTGCGGACCGAGCGCACCATCATGCGGATAACCACCACGGACAGCGCCACCATCAGAAAGGTCAGCAGAAACCCTTCAATACCCGGAGTGACCTCTTCCTGGTCGAGTCCGGGGCGCAAGTTCGATTCCTCAGCGGCCAGCAGGACCGCGGTCTGCAGGGCAGTTGTCATCAGGCCTCGTTTCCCTGATCTGCCTGGTCTGGGGTGGGGGTGCGCAGACCGGAGAACAGGTCGGTTTCGGGCAGGTGAGTTGGTACGCGCGAGTCAATCAGCACGTAGTCTTCCCAGGGCCAGGCATCCCGCACAATGTCGTGGGGGGTGAAGAAGAACCCGTGCGGATCGATCTGCGTGGCATGAGCCCGTAGTGCAGCATCGCGACGGTCCAGGTAGTTCCCCACTGGAATCTGTGTGGTGACCTGGTGCTTGGTCAACCGCCACGCGTCCGGGTCTTCACCGGATTGCAACCGCTCGTACCACTGAATGCGATCCGCATAAGGCGAGGTCTGGCCGGAGGCTTCATAGGCTTTGTGCAGGGCAAAATATTTATCCGGGTTGAAAGCCCGGTCGTAGTACAGCTTGGATACTTCCCACGCTTGCCCTGTGCCCGGATAGGCTTGCGGATCGCCTGAGCTTTGATACGCCTTGACGGTGATCTCGTGAGCGCGCAGGTGATCGGGGTGGGGGTAGCCACCGATCTCATCATAGGAAATCAACACATGGGGGCGAAACTCTCGAATCAGTCGTACTAGCACCGCGACCTGAGTATCACGATCAGAATTGGCAAAAACCCCATAGGGTAGTTCGGGAACTGGGTCGCCTTCTGGCAGGCCCGAATCAATAAACCCGAGCCAGCGGTAGTCTATGCCAAGCGCTTGAGAGGACTCTTCCATCTCGACTCGCCGTACCGCGGTCATGTCTCGGTGCAAACGGGCAACGTCACCCTGGTAGTGCTGGTTCAGCAACGACCCAGCTTCTCCCGAGGTGCACAATGCCACCATGACGTCAGCACCGGCATCCTCATATGCTGCCATCATCGCCGCCCCCTTGGAGGATTCATCATCGGGGTGTGCGTGAACAGCCATCAGGCGCAACCCTTGGGAGGGCGGAACATCGGTGGCTTCTGGACGCTGATAGTCACTCGGCTGCGTGCTACCGTAGTCTTCGGATCCTACGGGTACACCAAACTCTGGGTGTTGCGATGATCCGGACCTTTGTTGTGTTGAAACGCTCACGAGTTGTCTGTACTCCTGATCCACTGCTTCACGGTCACATTGGCTGTGCTACGCCGTGGCTGGGTAGAGTTTAAGTCTATGGTCAATAGCCCAGTTCCGGCGCAGGCATCGGCTTCTGATAGCTTAGCCAATCGTTATGGTCGCTCCCAAAGTAAGAACTCGCCTGAAAGGCAGGAGCGACGGCGTCGTTGGGGGATCATTATTGCGGTGACGGCTCTCATTCTAGCCGTAGCGCTCGCCGGTGTGTGGACCTACTCGATGACCGAAGACCGATTGAGCTATAAAGACGTGGGCTTCGACATCGTCTCCGAAGATCATGCCACTGTTCGCTTCCAGCTCACTAAAGAGCACGACGCCACGGTCTCCTGTGCGGTGCAGGTGCTGGCCGATAATTATGCGGTGGTGGGATGGAAAACAGTCATCATTGGCCCTGAGGCCATCGGCGAACAAATTGATTCCAGCCCCTCAGATCTGACTAGTTACTACGACGTCCAGGTCCGAACCGATGGGCTAGGAACCAATGGTGGCGTGAATGATTGCTGGTACTACGAAGACGGTCCCAGCAACATCTCATATTTTGATGTCGAACGGTAGCCTTCCTGGCGCAAGAGAGCCCGGTAGACGCTCCCACGGCGACCAGACTACACCGTGTCGCGGTCCAGTGCTAGAATTCTCCCTAACCCCGCAAAAGCGTTGACGAAGTCCCGTCGTGGGGGCATGCGAATCGCATCCGATAAAATCGGATTCGGTTAAACCGCACGCCCCACGGCGGGTCTTTGTGCAGTAAAGAACTTGACGTGCAGTGGACAACTCAAACTTTCCCTGCCAAACGATCCTTCAAGGAGGAATTATGACCACCTCACCCTCAGCTCCTTGGCTGACCCAAGAAGCCTATGACCGGTTGAGCAAAGAACTCGAATACCGCGCTGGCGAAGGTCGTCAAGAAATCGTCGACCGCATTGAAGCGGCCCGCGATGAAGGCGACTTGAAGGAGAACGGCGGGTACCACGCCGCTCGTGAAGAACAGTCCAAAAACGAAGGCCGCATCGCGGAACTAAAACAGCTGTTGGAGAACGCAGTTGTGGGCGACACGCCACAGGACGACGGCGTCGTTGAGGCCGGTATGGTCGTTGAGGCCACCGTCGGCGGTAACGAAATGACCTTTATTTTTGGTAACCGTGAAATCGCTTCCGAAGACGAGCAACTCGATGTCTACTCTGAGCGCTCTCCCCTCGGCGAAGCAATTCACGGTCGTCAAGCTGGCGAAACCCTGTCCTACACTGCCCCGAATGGTAAGGACATCGAAGTTGTTCTGAAGAAGGTTACTCCCTACAATCCTGGAAAGTAACTTTTTCAGAAGCTTCGCCTCCTCCCGGGCCTCGCGTGCAACACCGAGGCCCGGGACTTGTTTAAGGGACAATATTCCTGGTGTTATTTCCCCTTGCCCACTGTGCTGAGAGCAACCACGCAGATGACAAAGTGGCTGGTAGACCATCTGTGATTGTGGCAGTTAACTGCTAGCCTAGGATTTGTGAAGATTGTAGAGCGTTTCGTAGTACTCAGCCTGGAGTTCCAAGACGAGCTAGCAGGAGTTTCCTCCTTGCTCTCGAAAGCACGGGTGGCAGCCACCATGGCCGATTTGGAGACCGATGGCGTGGTGTCCTTTACCCCCGCCGAGCTGACCGAACCGTGGAACATGGATAATCCGAAGATTATCGTCAAGGAAAAAACTCCGAGCTCCCCGGCCTTGAACGACGTCGTCGAGAAACTGCGCGATAAGACGGGCGACGAGCTCTCCCGGATCGTGAAGTCCAAGAAGTTCGATCCGTTGCAGGGTGTCTTGGACAACTTTGAGCACAACGGTTTGGTGTCCACCCATAACCCAGGACCGTTTAGGCCAACGCACTACGAGCTCGTTCTTGATACCACCGCTGAAGAGGTCATCACACCTCTAACGCAGGTGCTGTTGGGGCGTCGTGAGGCCACCTACGAAGACCGTCTACTATTGGGCATCATTGAGAGCATCAACGCCACCGGCCTCATGTTCGCGACCGCCAACGCTGGTTGGGAGCAAAAGGACTTCAGCAACCGGGTGCACGAGCTTGATGGGCACCACCCGGTGCTGTCGGTGTTGCACGCTCAGACCAGTGGCACCTCAGCATTGATGGCTAAGTCGCAGCTAGGACCAGCTACACTGTAGCCACGTCCCCAGGCCTTAGTGCGTGATTTCGGGCTCATAGCCACTTTCACGAAGTTTTTCAAGTAGGTGGTCTGAGTGGTAATGGCCACGTGTTTCCATATTAATGGTGATATACACTTCGCCCATGCCCAGCGAAGGACCGATTGAGGTGTGGTCCACTCCGATGACATTCGCTTCGGCCTCGGCAATAATCCGTGACACGTTCTTCAGCTCGCCTGGGCGATCTCGGAGGGGAATCCGCACGGTGAGATAGCGTCCGGCTGCCAACAGACCCGACTGAACCACTTTGAGCATCAACAGCGGGTCAATATTGCCCCCGGACAACAGCGCGACCACTGATTTCGGTGCCAGCCCCAGGTCCTTCAGCTTCCCCGACATCAACGCCGCCACCGATACCGCACCGGCTGGTTCGACCACCATCTTGGACCGCTCCAATAAGAACACCAAAGCGTTAGCGATTTGGTCTTCAGAAACTGTCACCACGTGATCCACGAGATCCTTGATGATGCTAAAGGGTAGATTGCCCGGACGGCCCACCGCAATGCCGTCAGCAATCGTCGTGAGCTGCTCGAGAGAAACGACGCCGTCAGCGGCCAGCGAGGCCGGGTAGGCGGCCGCATCTTCGGCTTGCACACCGATAATCGTGATGTCGCGTCCTTGTCGCCGTGCCAGTTCCTTGATGGCGATTGCTGTCCCTGCCAACAGTCCCCCACCACCGATACTGGTGATCACCGTGTCGACATCGGGTTGTTGCTCGAGAATTTCGAGTCCAACAGTTCCTTGCCCTGCCACGACCTTCTCGTCGTCGAAGGGATGAATAAACGTTGCCCCGGTTTTTGTTGCGTGGTCCTTCGCTGCTGCCAAGGCTTCGTCGACGTTATTGCCAAGCAAGACGACTTCCGCGCCGTGATCTTTCGTAGCCTGAACCTTAGGTAGTGCTGCTCCTAGGGGCATGAAGATCGTGGCGCGCAGTCCAAGTTTTGACGCCGCTAAGGCAACACCTTGGGCGTGGTTTCCTGCAGAGGCAGCCACCACCCCGTTTCCCTTGTCCTCTTCGGGAATGTGATACATCCGGTTGTAGGCGCCCCGCACTTTGAATGAGCCAGCACGCTGAAGATTTTCGCACTTCAGATGCACCGTGGCACCGGTCATCCGCCCCAGGGCTCTGGAGTGCTCCATGCCGGTTTCCACCGCTACCGCGCTAATGACGTCGCGCGCAGCAAGAATATCGTCGAAACTCACCGGCACCTCAGCGGGCAATACAGGTACAGAAGAATCAGTGGATGTCACGAGTCGGTCTCCTGAGGGTTGATACGCGATGGATGAGAGCAGCGGATCGGATCGTCAGAGGTCGCCAGCGCTGGGGGCGATCTCATCGGGTGCTTCGGGGTCGACCGCGTGGGGATCTTTGTTCTTCTCCCATGGTCGCGCCGCCAGATATTGGACGAAAGAATTAGCGAAGGCAATGGCCGGTACCGCAAAGATCGCCCCGACGATACCCATCAGCGCAGTACCGCCAGAGACAGCGAGGAATACCACCAAGGGGTGTAGCTGCACGGCGCGTCCCATAACCAGTGGTTGCAGAATATGTGATTCGGCTTGTTGCACGATCAGCACCACCACTAACATCAACAGCGCGTTGACCCAACCGTTGGCAACCAGTGCTAGGATCACCGCGATCGCACCGGTCAAAACCGCACCAATCATGGGGATGAAAGAACCGAGGAAGACGAGCACCGCGAGGGGCAGGGCGAGCGGGACCGAGAGTAGCCAGGCGCCCAAGCCAATTCCGACCGCGTCAACGAAGGCCACGAAGATTTGGACTCGCACATAGCTTCCCAGTGACTTCCAACCGGCGTGTCCGGCTCCGTCGATTGCACGGCGGTGGCGACGTGGCACGAAGTTGAGCATGAAGTTCCAGATCCGGGAACCGTCGATGAGGAAGAAGATCAACGCGAATAGCGCGATCAGTGTTCCGGCACCGATGTTCGTCGCGGTGGAGCCGAAGCCGATGGCCCCGGAGACGAGAGCGTCGGAATTCTGGGTAAAGGTGTTCCAGACATCGGCCAGGATTTCTTGCCATCGGTCTGTGGTGAGACCGTAGGACTCGGCCAGGGCGAAAAGTCCTACGATGCCTTCTTGGATCTGCTGCCACATATCAGCGAACCCGACGGCCAATTGTTGCCCTGCCAGCCACAGCAGTCCCACGATGAGCGAGAGGAAGCCTAGCATCACGGTAACTACCGACAGCCAGGCGGGGAACCGAAACCGGTTTTTCAAAAAGCTATGCACCGGATAGAGCAGGCTGGACAGCAAAGCAGCGATCAGTAGCGGGATTACGAGCAGGGAGACGTGTGAAAACAGCCAAATTCCGATACCTGCCGCGACGACAATAATAATGAACTGTAGCGCCCATCCAGTTGCGACAGTGACACCGTAGGGAATGTCAGCCGCTAGTTTTCTCCCGACTTCAGCCAAAGTAGGCGAGTCGAACTCTGAGTCCTCGACAGGCCTTTTCGGAGGGGCTGAACTCATCGGCCAGGTCCTCTCTGTGCTGATCACTACGGTAAAGGCTCGTGCCAAGCCTCAACCCTTGTAAGCATACTCTGTCCCGGAAATTGTGAAGAAAACCCAAGACAGAACATACGCGGGCGGTGTCACGCAGACTAACCAAAGGTGGCCTCAGCGTGACACCGCCCGTATTATCGGTCACCTCAGATCGTGACCTGACGAAAATACGATAGCCGTGCGCCGGGAATCACGCATCGGCCACCTCGCGCAAGATCGACAGCACACGCAGAATTTCCAGGTAAAGCCAGGTCAAGTCGGTGACCAAGCCAAATGCTGCAGTCCAGGCAAAGGAGCGTGGGGCACCGTTGCGCACACCCTGCTGGATCATGGAAAAACTCATCACCAGCGAATAAGCGGCCAAAACAATCGCGATCACGCCGACGATGACACCCAGCCAGCCCGAACGTAGACCGAACATCCCCTCGGTGACTCCGGTAATCATCAGCACGAAGTTCACCAATGCAAATACGGCGTAACCTAGAGAGGCCAGCATGAAGATCTGCATGCCACGAGCCGTAGCACGGACCTTACCAGAGGAGAATAGCGCCAACATCACCAGGAAGACGCACAAGGTCGCCAGAACAGCCTGGCTGGCCACCCCCGGGTACATGGCGTCCAAGGTGAGGGAGATCCCCCCAAGGAACAGGCCCTCCGCGAGGGAGAACAGCGTGATCAGCAACGGTGAGGGCTGCTTTTTGAACGCGTTCACCAAGGACAGGACGATCGCGCCAATAGCACCGATGAGCGTGGCGGGACCGACGATTCCGCCCAATCCGAGCATCGTTCCGGCAAACCACAGTCCCAAAGCTCCGACCAACACCACGGCTAGCTGGGAAGCGGTCCGCAGGATCACATCATTGTAGCTGACTCGCCCGGTATCCTGTGGAGTCGCGGAGGGGCGAGCATACATCTCTTCGAGTTCAGATGCGGAAATGGTCTGAGGAGTCTGCACGCCCCCAGAAGCTTGTTGCTTGAAATTGTCGGAGTTAAAGACTGGGTTGGCCATGGGCCGTCCTCTCGTATCTGACGGTCAGGTGTTCATGTGCCAGTCTAACGGTAACCACTGCGCCGGTGTTAGCTAACTACCCGCAAGCTAGGTTAACTACCAGCGGTGATAATCCCCTGCTGTATGGCACTATCCGGCACACTTGTTACTTAGCGTCCTCGTCGCTATCGTCCTCAGAGCTAGATTCTGTAGTAGCGGGGGTTTCGAGGAAAATCTCGATATCGGCATCCTCGCGTAAATCCTCCACCAATTCAGTGATCGCTTCATTCTCGTTTTGAAGCTTGACCTGCTCTTCCAGGTCGTCCTTGGACTCTTCAAAGCTCGGTAGCTGGTCTTCGCCCGAGGCGGATTCCGACGATCCATCCTCGGCCTGTGCGGACGGATCAGCCGAGGCTTGAGCCTCCATGAGTTGCTTCTGTTGTTCCATCTGGTCGTCGTAGAGATCTTTGAGCTCTTCTTCCGAAGGCTCGTCAACATCGAGAGTCTCGATCAGCTGATCCATGGCAACTTGTTTCTTGGAATCGTCACGCAGTTGTTCCTCGTCCATGCCTTGTTCCTCAAACTGCGCGATGAGCTCGTCCTGAGATTCCAGCCCTTGTTGTTTAGCAAAGTCATCGAGGAACTCATCGACATCATCCTCTGTGACCTCGATATCTTGGTCCTCTGCTTCTTGGAGCAACAGCTCATTGCCGATCATGATCTCCAGGCTCTCCTGTTTGAGCTGATCTTCGTCAACGTCCGAACCGCTCATTTGAGCCTGGTACGCCATCTGCTGATACTGAGACTCATAGTTGGTAGCAAATTCCTCTTTGGTGATCTCGGTATCGTTGATCGTGGCCACCACGTCGGGAACGTCGTCGAGATTTGGTTCCGGAAGCGCTCCTTGGTCACCAGCCGATGCAGAGGCTTCGGGCGCTCCATCTGGGTTTTCCTCGTCTGCACTACAGGCTGACAGGCTCAACATGGCAATCAGTGCGATGGAACTGAGGATCTTTTTGCCGAGCAAACGTCTACCGTCCCTTCGGGTTGGGTGTCAGGAGCTGTCCTCGCGCCGGTTGCGCGTCTCCTTGGGATGATCACCCCGAGTGTAGTCCCCGAAACTGAATAGGCGATTCAGTGAATCATCAGCCTCTATTCAGGACGCCGGTACCCCCAGTCAGACTCGAACTGACAACACAGCGATTTTAAGTCGCTTGCCTCTACCAATTGGGCTATGGGGGCTCGTTCGTGGTTCCGAGACATCACAACGCCCCGGCCAGAACACCTTCCAGATCATACTGGAGGCGCCCGACCGGGGCCGTTGTTTTAACTCAGCGCGTCACAAATGTCATCTGCGCTGGTGTGATCGAGAGCTTAGGCTTCGATTTCTTCGGTCTTCTTGGTGAACCGTGACGGAATCTCAGGCTTACCGGCGGCCTTGCGGAAGGCGTTGAACGGACGCTCCAGACGCTTGGTCTGGGTAGTGTCTGTACCCCACAGCAGTTCCTGGATCCAGCCGGAGACCACGCGAGACTTGCGCTCAAGGGTCGGCAACGCGTAGGCGTGGTAGACACGGTGTGCCAGCCAGGCGGGCAGGCCGTTGAGTTCAACGCCCAGCGGGTTACCGACGCCCTTGCCAAGCCCCATTCCGGCAACGGTACCCAGAGACTTGTGGTAGTACTCTTCAACGACACCTTCGCCGAAGCGTACGGCCAATAGGTTTTCGGCCAGGCGCTTCGCCTGACGGCCGGCGTGCTGTGCGTTCGGCACACAGAATCCACCGGGGCCATCACCGGTCAGATCCGGCACAGCGCAGATGTCGCCACAACCCCAGGCACCTTCAGTCACGCCACCGTCTCCATCCGAGATCTGCAGAGTCGGAGTAACCTCGATGCGACCACGGTCGTCCACCGGGAAATCGGTTTCTTTGGCCATACCGTTGGCAGCAACACCGGCGGACCACACGATGGTGTCAGCGTAGAAGGAGCCGGCCGGTGAATCGTCACGCATGTCTTTGAGCTTAACTTCGTAATCAACGGCGCTGTCCAGCGAAGTGTTCAGCAACACCTCGATGCCACGGTCGCGCAGGTGCTCGACAACGCCCTCCGCCTGCGCTTCAGAGACCTCGGGCATAATGCGTCCCATAGCTTCAACGAGCACGACGCGAGCCTCGGACTGCGACAATCGGGAGTTACGGGCGATGGCGTTGCGGACCAGGTCATCGATCTCGGAGATGGTCTCCACACCGGCGAAGCCACCACCGACTAGCACGAAGGTCAGCGCGCGACGACGCTCAGCAGCGTCGGTCATCAAGGCTGCCGACTCGACGCGTTCCAGGATCTGGTTGCGCAGGGTGACTGCCTCTTCAATGGTCTTCATACCGATGCCGGTCTTATCTAGACCGTCGATCGGGAATACGCGGGTGTTAGAACCTGCGGTCATCACGATGTCCTGGTATGGAATCTCGAACTGTTCGCCGTCTTCGGCGGCTACAGTCGCGATTTTCTCGGCGTGAGAGACATTGACGACCGAGCCCTGAACGATTTCGGCGTGCTTGAGGTGAGTGTGCAGGTCCACCGTAGCGTGGCGGGCCTCAATGTGTCCGCCGAGAACCTCGGGCAGGAACGGGAGGTAGGTCATGTATGCGTTGGGGTCAACGACGGTGACCACACCGCCCCGATCACGAACTTTTTTCTGGAGCTTCCGTGCAACAGTGATGCCGGCGTAACCGCCGCCCACAACGAGCACGCGTGGTTTCGGTGATAATTGAGGAGTTATAGCCATGTTTCCTATGTTAGGCCGGTTACGCGCGGTTGTGAATTCAACAGCGGCGGTTGATTGTATTAACTACACAGTGAGATCTATACCACATTCTGACACGGTGAGATATTCAGGTTGTGGGCGGGCTAACGACTCGTGGGACGACCAGCAGCTCGGCGGGTCGCCAATTGCCATATTCCGATCCCGGCCAGCGCTACCACCAGGCCCGTCCCACCGATGACCATGACAGGTTGCCACCAACTGGCCGCACCGGTCATCGGTGTCGCGGGAGTCGATTGGGCTGTGGCATCCCCCGGCAGTTCGGTGGGCACCTCCACCGGCTCGTGGCCCTGATATTGGTCAGACCTACCGGTGAGCGCATCGTCGCCAGATGAACGACGGTGTACGCGGATCCACTCGGCCATCGAGCCCATCGGGTTTTCCTTTACGGTCGGCATCTGCGCGGTGACGGCCTGTTCGGCGTTGATCACTCCGTGACCGTAGAGCGCATCGGTGCCGGAATCGCCTGCAGGTTGGGCCGTGGACAAAATTCGGTTGATGACTTGTGCTGCCGAATCCTCCGGATGGGCCGAGCGCACGAGCGCGACGAGGCCCGAGACCAGCGGTGCGGCACCAGAGGTTCCCGACCAGTTCTGATACCCGCCGTCCGAGGTTGCTCCGACCAGCGGGTCGGCCGGGGCGGCCACACCGATCGTGATGCCCTCAGTGGAAAAGTCCCAACTGGCGGATCCATCCGCGTCCAGTCCTGCCACGGTGAGTACACCAGGGATGGTGGCCGGGGCTCCCACCGTCGTCGATCCACCGGCCCGGTTTCCGGCAGCCACCACGACCACCACGTCGTTTTCCTCAGCGTAGAGAAAGGCATCGTCCCAGGATTCTGGCCAATCTTGTTCGGAGGAGGCCAGTGAAATATTGATGACATCGGCACCTTGATCAACCGCCCAGGTCACGGCTTCAGCAATCTGCTCTTCGGCACTGGGAACATCCTCGCCCTCGCCGAGATAGACCGAAATGCTCAGCAGCTGCGCTTCGGGTGCGGTCCCGATGATGCCGTCGTCTCCGGGACCCGGTTCAGCAGAGGGCTCCGATTCTGGTTCTGTGTCCGTCTCGGCATCCTCAGAGGCGTTGGCATCTTCCTCGTCATTGTCGTCGTTCTCGGGCTCTTGCTGAGTGGCTTCGTCAACCTCGCGCAGATTATTGCCGTGCCCGGCCAACAGAGATGCCACGCTCGTGCCGTGGTGAGGATCCTCACCAATCGGTTTGGTACCGTCGCCGTGGCCCTGCCCTGACACATCGGTTCCCCCGACCACTTGGCCAGTCAAATCCGGGTGCGTGTCATCGATACCGGTGTCAATCACCGCAACGGTGACCCCCTCGCCGCGGGTTTCTTTCCAGGCTTGGTCGAAACCGTACTCGGTGATCCACTCTTGGCTGTCCCGCCATTGATCGGCCTGCGCTTTGGGCACCGGTGTGCTGACCAAGCATAACAACAGAGCAAGAGCCAGCGTCGTCGCACGTAGAACTGCATCGCTCAGTGGCTTGACGATCACCACGACCTTCATGCTATGAGTCCTGGACCCTGCTGTCGTTCGGCCCGATCAGCGATAGGGCGATGCCGTCGAGAATATCGTGTTCGGAGGTGATAATGGCGGCCAGTTTTCCGCCAGTAGCGTCGTGCACTGTCTGTAGCAACGTCGACCAGATCAGCGCGCCGGCTCCGATCACATCGGCACGGCCCGGGTGCATGAACCCTAGGTTGGCCCGTTCGGCGCGGGTCGAGTGAAGCAAGGTGGCCGCAGTGGCTTTCAGGGTTTCTCGATCCAGTTGGGCGCCGTGGATGGCATCGGCATCGTATTCTTTCAGGCCCAACGCCGCTGCGGTGAGCGTCGTGACGGTCCCAGCAACCCCGATGACCGCATCGATCGTGGAGAAGTCCAGTTCCTCGTGCACTCGGGTGAAAACCTCGTTGAGCTCACGGTCTGCAACGGCAATTTCCTCGGCGGTCGGTGGGTCAGAACGCAGGTATCGTTCGGTGAAGCGGACACACCCGATGTTTTCTGATACCGAGCCAACCAGAGTAATCTCGCGATGTCCCGAGGCAAAACCCACCTCGCCGACCACGCACTCGGTGGACCCGCCGCCGAGGTCCACCACCATGACCCGCACCGATTGATCCGGGTTTTCGCGCTCGACAGCAATGGCTTGGAGTTGTGCATCATCGAGGGCACTCAGGGCACCGCAGAAGGTTAGGTGGGCTTCCTCGGCGCCGGAGACGACTTCTGGTGTCACGTTCAGCGCCTGGCGCACCCCGGCGATGAACGCATCGCGATTGGAGACATCACGGGAGGCCGAGGTGGCTACAAACCGGACGGTCTCGGCGCGGTGGTGTTCAATCACTTCGGCGTAATCCCGGCAGGTGGCGAAAGTACGTTCTAGGGCTTGCGGGGCAAATTCTCCGCTCTGGTCTACCCCTTCGCCCAGTCGAACCACCTGCATTTCACGGTGCAGTTCGACCAGTTTGGCCCCGGTGTCAGGGTCAGCAACCGGGCGGGCCACCAGCAGACGAAGCGAATTCGTCCCGCAGTCGATAGCAGCCACCGCAGTGGCCTCATCGGCGCTAACCCGACGGTGCTGGATCGGGTTGGTCCGCCCCTGCCGGTTGAGTCGACGCACGTGGCGGGACAGATCCTGACGTGGGGCGACTGATGCATCGTCCCATCCGTGTTCACACCGGCACCTCTGCGCCGAGAACTCTTCGGAGATCAGATCCAACACGCGGTCCCCCAATGGGTTGACTCCGGGGCCCACCGACAAGGAGTGAGCGGCCAGCACGTGTAAGCATTTGACCCGTTCGGGCATTCCGCCGGCAGAAATTCCTTCGATTTCGGGGACCTCGCCCACCCCGGCAATCTGGCCGATCCGATCACGCTCGGCTAAGTAATTCTCGTGGGCAGCCCGGTATTGATCAGCAAGGTGCCGGTTGTGAGCCAGTTCGTCGGTCATCTCCGCCATGATCCCGGTGGCTTCCAGCCGGGACACGGCGGTAGTAGCCAGCGGGTGGGTCAGGTAGAACGTGGTGGGGAACGGGATACCATTCGACAGTCGTGGCGCTGTGGTGGCAACCAGGGGTGACCCGCATCCCTGACACCGTGCACCGATGGCCACCACATCGCGCACCGGTCGCCCCAGCTGACGACTGAGGGTCTGCAGGTCTGCTTCAGTGGGGTGGTCTACCGTGGCCACGCATCCTCCATGCTGTGCGGGAGTATTCTTTGGTTCTTGCGTTTTATGGTTGGCTCGTTTGGTGTTGGCTGGCGTGGACGAAAGAGTTCCAAAAGTCATCGGCCCAGGCCGGTGCCTGGTCTTCGGTAATTTCTTCTTCCTCGGTCACCGGCTCCTCGCCTTCGGCTAGTTCCTCGCCACCGACCACCAGGTATTTATGTTCACCTGGCATGACCATATTAAACCGTTCTCGGGCTTGCTGTTGCACATACGCCGGATCGTCCCAGCGATTGAGTTGTTGGGTGAGCTCTTCGTTGCGCTGTTGCTCTGCCTGCAAATCGGCCTCGGCCTGGGAGATTTCCTGGTTTTGTTCCAACATAGTGCGCAGGCTGGGTGCCATCACCACCACAGCAAGAAACAGCACCATGATCACCGCAATCATCCGGCCGGAGAAGTTGCGGGCAGGACGTTGTTCTTCCGGGGTGGCGTGACTGTAACGTTGCCGGACGCGCTCTTGGGCGCGCCGGGCTAGTTGTCGCTGACCGCGTTTGGTGCCGGTCGCGGCCGTGCCTCGTTTCACCGCTTGCTCGCGCTGGTCCTGACGACGCTGGGCACCCCTGTCGGCCTGGGAACCGCTGGTTCCGGAAGAGTTCTTGGGTACTCTGGGCTTTTGAGATCTCACGGCTAGTCCTTCCGTAGGTTCCGCAGTGAGTGGTCGGCCGAGACACCACAGGACACTGATCTCACACTGAGGCCCGCTGATGTCGATTTATGACTATGGCGACTATGTCCACCCTCTCTGGCCTTACCCTAGTCGTTGCCCCCGGCTCGACCCCGGCGCCCGCGCCCGTGGCAGCAAAATTGAAGCGTGCTGAACTCACCAGCTATCAAGCCTTGCGGTGTCGTGGCATCACGCACTTGCGCTGACACTCTGATAGCCACAGGCATCGACAGCGATTCCGATGTGTCAGGCACAATTGTATTTGCGTTGTCAGCGTGCTCGGTCTTAGCCCTGCACCGCTACTCCGCTCCTGCCACCTCGAGAACTTCTTTTGTCCACGAAACCGGCCTACACGGGTTCTTCTTCGGACTGGGCGGAGTCAGGCCGGTCGTACGCTGACACAGTGTCACCGGCGGTTGAGGCACAGCAGTGGGGTTACTACCACAAACAAGGCTGACCTGATCACTACCACCACAAGGATAAGGAGTTGTTTGATCGATACCTCTGGGCGGACATGGTCGACGGTCAAGGAACCACCTCTGGTGAGTGAATGCTAAACTGAAGTGTGCGTTTTTGGACTCGGGGCCGAGCCCCGGGGACTAGGTGGCGGGCAATTCGATGACCGACAACTTAGGCTCACGACAGGTCGTCACTTTAAAGCGCCCTTGCACAGGTGCTGGCAGGTCAAACTTTTGAAGCAGTTCCGCGCCGAGGCGTTGCCAGTGTTCCTGTCAGAGGCGCCGTCCGCCTCAGTAGAGGCACCAGCCTACCAAGAGCCAGAAGCACGTTTATCCCACGTTCCACATCTAGGTGTCCGTCTAGTTGTCCGCGGACCATCACAAAGTTGCCATGACATCCATTCCGGTAGCTACGACGTTGCTCAGCCAGCATTTTGGCTGTGGGGCACGGGCATCCGGAAATATCCCACGAGAGAAAGGCCATGAGATGATCATTGTTGTTTTTGACATCGGACGCGTCTTAGTACCCGAGGGCGACCGGGTTCAGCGCTTGCAGAAGTACCTTGCCTCCCAAGATATCCAACTGGGTGAAGACCAGCTGATGCAAGCCTATTGGGCTTACCGCGATGCCTACGACCTGGGGATGGCCGACGAGGAATACTGGTGGAAAGTGCTCGGTGAGGCCGGGGTGAACAAGTCCTCGCACCCGCAGCTCAACACCCAGGAGCTCGGGGAACTCGACGGAGAACGCAACGCGGTCCTAGCCCCGGAGACTGCAGAGCTCATCGACGACCTACTCGCCCATCAAATCCCTGTGGGCCTCCTGAGTAACGCCCCGGTTTCCATGGCTGAAGCGGTCGCCACCTCTGACTGGGGGCGAAGGATTCCGGTGAAGGTATTTTCCTCCTCCGTCGGGTTCATCAAACCTGACGAGCAAATCTATTCCATTGCTGAACAGATGCTCAGCGACACCTGGGGAAACCACAACCGTGCCGATGTCGTCTTCTTTGATGATCGGAAGTGCAATGTAGACGCAGCTAACCAGTTCGGATGGAACAGCAAACTCTGGGAAGGCGTATCTGAAGCCCGCA
The DNA here is from genome assembly GCF_003185725.2 of Auritidibacter sp. NML130574. Taxonomy (GTDB): domain Bacteria; phylum Actinomycetota; class Actinomycetes; order Actinomycetales; family Micrococcaceae; genus Auritidibacter; species Auritidibacter ignavus. The sequence continues at coordinate 1,426,917 of NZ_CP031746.1, forward strand.
AGACCCTTGGAGACCTGGGAGTAGACGTCAACACGTAAGCTCCTGGGACCACGCACGGTCAACTCAGGAGACTACCGCCTGCCACAAGGTCAATGAGCGGGGCCGGGTATCCGCCTGGACCACAAGGCTGATGGGGCTCCACCACCTACACCTAGAAGGAGTACGTCGGTGGGAACGACGTCATTGACTCGAAGATATTGTAGGCAGGGCGACCCAGTTCTATATCTCCGGCTTCCCGGAGCAATCGAGTGTAGCGATCCTCGGTGGCCGCTATATCGATCGGTGTCCCCTGTTCGGCGGCTGTGAGCCGATAGGCGAAGGTAATGTGGAAACGCACGGTGTCATGGTCGGACCGACGAAAGCCGGTCAGCTCGGCGACTTCGTCGCGGAAGGTACGTAACACCTGTGCAATGTCTTCGGATGCAGGTACCACCGTGGCGGTAGCAGTGTCGTTGCTAAGAACGAATCCCGTGACCTTGACCACCAGGTCAAGGTCAGGGAAGCTCAGCTGACGTATCCTCGCAGTGATTTCATCGAGTCTGTCCGACACGGACCGCCCAGCGTCCTGCAGGTCGTACTGAGTCTCACCAGCAAAGACGGTCATGTGCAGGCTACTTAAGGGGTGGATGCTCCACTCACCGGGCTGATAGTCCTCTCTCAGCTCCTTTAACAGGCGGTGAGCCGGGTCAATGAACGAAGAGTCCAAGGGCACCGGAGACACAATGGTCCACCCCAGAAAGGGGTTGGGTTCTTCCGCCGTGATCCACTTACGTCGTGGCGCCTTGGCTTCTTGTACGGGTGGTTGCCCCAGCTGTGATCTCAACTGGTCACTAAGACCACGGTTCGGGCTGAAAAACAATGGTTTTTCTCCGTTCTGCTCACTGCTCATCTTCTCACACCTTTCCGTTATTCATCTATTCTTCGGCGGTCGCCTCTGCACGATTCTCATAGCGCTCGATGTGCAAATCAATTTTACCTTCCATCTCTTCGAAGGCTTCTCGCACATCGTCTCCGTCAGCCACTGCTTGCACCGCGTTTTCCACCTCAACGCGCACCTGGCTGAGGGCACCCATGTGACATCCCGCGGTTTCTACCGTCGGGGGAATATCTTCCAAGATGTCAATCAGAGCTTGTTGCTGGGGAGCATTATGGGTGGAGTTTTCAGCACCAGAGATGGTGTTGGGAACGCCACCAGACCTGTCCAGCACTTCGCTCTGCCACGTGTCAGAGTGCACGTAACGGGCAAACTCCACGGCCGCATCTACTTCCTCCTGGGTTTTATTCTCGTCCAGCACCCAGAGGGAATTACCACCGGGAACCTGACCGGCTTCCTCGCTGGCAATCGGTAGCTGTTGGACGGCGAAGTTGATGCCGGAGTCTTGCACACTGGTGACGTTGGCTGAGGAGTTGAACTGCATCCCGACATTGCCGGAGGTCAACAGGTTTGCTCCAGCATTTCCGTCGGGGCCGACGTTGACGATGGAACCACGCTCATATCCTTCCTGGATCCGCTCCCACAATCGAACGAAGTCCTCGGTCAAAAAGGCCATGGAGTCGGCGCGTTCGCCCCTTACACCGTTATCCGGGGCGCAGTAGATCTGGTTCAAGCCCGCGGTGAACTCTTCGTTGAACCAGGCATTGGTCGCAAAGACCAGACCAGGGATTCCAGTTTCCTCGTAGATGGTGTCAGCGGCATCGAAATAGTCGTCGAAAGTCACCAACTCAGACCGGTCTATGCCGGCTTCCACAAGTATATCGGTGTTGATGTAGGCAACTGGCAGAGAAGTAAACAGTGGCATTGACCACAATTCGCCGTCGAGGACGTAGTAGTTGGCCACCGTCGGTTGCAAGTTGTCGATAACCTCATCGGCATCATCCCCGAGCGCTTCTTGCATGGGTAGGGTGATGCCCGAATCCTTCATGTAGGAGGTTTGGATGTCATTGGCCTGCATCAGGACGGGAACGTTACCGGTCTGGATGTTCGCGGCCAACTTGGTGAAGTTTTCCTCGTAGCCCCCTTGATAGATGGCGTTAACGTAAATCTCACCTCGGTACTCTTCATTAAAGTCGTCGACGTTCTCCTCGAGCATCGTTCCGGCGTCACCGCCCTGACCATGCCAGAAGTCGAGGACAATTGCACCGTCGTTATTGTATTGGGGGCCTGCAGCTCCGATACCTCCAATACCACAGCCCGAAAGCGTAGCGCCCAAGACAGAGGTAACGAAGAGTTCACGAGCGGGCTTGAATATCTTTTTCATTTCTCTCTCGCTCCTTTCTCAGTGTTATTTGACCGCACCGGAGGTTAGGCCCTTGGATAGAAAGCTCTGACTAAACGTGACGAGGATGATCATTGGGATCGACGCCATCAGGAGACCGGCCAGCACCAGACCGGTATCGGCGACGTTCTCGTCGGCCAAGGAACGAATCCCGGGCTGAATGGTCCGAACCTCTTCGGACATGGTGATCAACAATGGCCACATGTAGCCGTTCCAGGCTGCGATTGCCGAACTGATCATGGCAGTCATAGCCACGGATTTGTTCAGCGGAATGGCAAACCTGAACAGGAATTTGATGGGCCCGACACCGTCGAGGATCGCGGCCTCATGTATCTCCTTCGGGAAGGACCGAAAGGCCTGGTAGAACAGGAACAGTGCCAGCGCTGAGGTCAGGTACGGCAGGAAAATACCGACGACCGTATCGAACAAGCCGAAGCTGGAAACAGTCAGGAAGTTCACGAGGTTGTTGACCTCGTTGGGAAGCATGATCGGCAGAAGAAAGAAAACGAAAAGCACGTTGCGCGCTTTCATATTTCCGAACACCAGAGCGTAGGCGGCAATTGCTGACGTTATGAACTGCGCAACGGTCTGGCAAATGGTGACAATGAAGGAGTTGATCAGCTGAGCGCCGATAGCCGACTGTTCCCAAGCGTTCCGGAAGTTCTCCAGAGTCCATTCGCCAAAGATCAGGTTCCCCAGTCCCTGGTTAAGTTCCGCCGTCGGGTGAAAGGCCCCGAGTAACGCATAGGCAACCGGGAAAAACACTGCGATGGCAATCAGCGCGATCCAGATGTAGGTCAAGACCCGTGTCACGGGGTGCATATTTTTGGTTGCGTTCATCAGTAGTTCACCCTCTTGGACGACAGACGGAACTGGATGGCTGAAAGAATCACCACGATGACCATGAGGACCAAGCCCGAAGCAGCAGCCCCGGCGTAGTCGTTAGTGGAGGATCCGAAGGCTTGCTGGTAGACGTCGAAAACGAGTGTGGTGGTGGAACCTGCCGGCCCCCCTTGCGTCAAAGCGTGGATGACGGTGAATTGCCGGAGTGCTTCCACGGACTGGGTGACCGTTAGAAAGAGCAACATGGGGGAAATTAAGGGAATAATCACGCGGAAGACATAATTGGCTCCGGTGCAGCCATCGAGGGCGGCGGCCTCCCGGACATCATCAGAGATGTTGTCGATGGAAGCCATCAGAAGCAACACCACCAATGAGATGCCCACCCACACATCGGCGATGACCACACCCGCTCGAGCCCAGAAGCTATCGGTAAACCACGGGATCTCACCGATACCGAGGGCGATGGTGATCTGGTCAGCTGCACCGACGACCGGCTGGAACATCTGACTGAAAATCAACGTACCTACCGCGGTAGAGACAGCCATGGGTACCAGCACCGCGGTACGCATGAACACAGTGCCTTTCAAGCGATAGGACAGGGGCAATGCAATGGCCAATCCAATGGCCAATTTGAAGACCACGGACAGGATGGTGAAGAGGAGGGTCCAGGTAAAAATGCTCCAAAACTCACCAGAACTGAACATGGTGACGTAGTTCTCCAGACCAGCAAAACCAGTGGGGCGACCAAAGAGGTCAGTGGTCTGGAAGGACAAAATAATCGCCCTGAAAAAGGGGTAGTAGTCGAAAATCAGCAGGAAGACGATGGCCGGGAGTACAAAGAGCCAAGGCCAGATCGCGCCGAACGAAAAAGTCGACTTAGAACGTACAGAGCCCTGCTGAATGTCTTTGGCGGCTGTGCTCACCGCTGGCGTCGTGGCTTCATTAGCAGATGCGTTCACTAGCGCACCACCTGTTCGGTCTCGGTGTTGAACCAGTGCGCGTGGCCCCAGTCAACAATCACAGCTTTGTTTTCGCCACGCTCAGGGACCTCACTGGGGTGGGAACGGATGATGAGATCTTGGTTATCGTTGAGGGAGATGCGCACATAGGCATCTGCCCCGGTATTCTCGACGTGGCTGACGACACCCTCGAAGTCAGCATTAGGGCTACCGGTTTCGGTGATAGCCAGATGCTCGGGACGGATGCCCAACGTAATCTTTTCTGGAAGACCATCCGGTGCATGAGCTGTCGAGACGCCGAGGCCGTCGCAATTCACAGCTCCGGACTCGCGGTTACCGGCCAGCATGTTCATCGCCGGGGAGCCCAAGAAGCCGGCGACGAAAATGTTACCTGGCTTGCTGTAGAGCTCGTCGGGAGTGCCGCACTGCTGAAGCTGACCCTCGCCCAACACAGCGATACGATCGGCCATCGTCATGGCCTCAATCTGATCGTGGGTGACGTACACGGTGGTCGTGCCCAGTGACTTTTGCAGGTCCACGATCTGTGCTCGGGTGGAGACACGCAACTTAGCGTCCAGGTTAGACAGCGGCTCATCCATCAGAAAGACAGCGGGCTCACGGACGATGGCGCGTCCCATGGCCACGCGCTGACGCTGACCACCGGATAGCTCCTTGGGGCGGCGATCCAGATATTTGCTCAGATCAAGAATGCGGGCTACTTCTTCCACCCGCTCCTTGCGCGTAGCCTCATCCACCTTGGCCATCTTCAAGCCGAAAGCCATATTCTCCGCGACCGACATGTGCGGGTACAAAGCGTAGGTTTGAAAGACCATGGCGATGTCGCGTTTCGAAGGATGAACCCCCTTGGTCGACTTGCCATCGATGGTGATATCCCCGCTGGTGACAGGCTCCAGGCCAGCGATCATGCGGAGCGTGGTGGATTTACCACTACCGGAGGGACCGACGAGGGCGACGAATTCACCGTCATTAATGATCAGATCCAGGTTGGATACCGAAGGACGAGTTGCCCCTTGGTACACCAAGGTCGTGTCTTTGAAAGCGATTTCTGACATGTGTTTCCTTCTACGGGTGTGAGCGCAATGGTCTTCATGGACCAGTTGTACTGAGCCGGTCCTGTAGGCCATCCGTTAGTCTGCCCTCACCTATTAACGAGAACATGTCATTGAATCGAACATGATAATAATTCTCAGTAGTGTGCCTAAAGTCTCATTATCTTTCCCAGAGAAGTCGAGGCGGGCTCTCCGCTATAAAAATTCTGGGCTCTCAGCTGCTAGGCGTTGTACGCTCCGGTAGCCTGGTGCAATGTGCCGGTTATTGTGCATGATGGCTTCACGGGCGATGAGAGCACGCCCTCGGGATCCGCGCTCTGCGACCACCGTGATGAGAAACAGAGTGGTCGCGTCTGAAAGGTTGAGAAGTGGCTTGGCGACTGGCGCTTGCAGACTGAAGGGAGAAGCGCCGATGTTGTGAAAGTATGTTGTCGCTGAGGATAGAAGTAGCTACCTGAATCGGGGCCGCAAACGGAGGGCACTGGTGACCGCGCTGGTCGACTCCCTACCAGGTCTCACGCATTACCATCAGCAGGGAATAGAACACCGCTGTTGTGCTGTAGCGGTGTTTTAGCCCGCCCAATAAGGCCTCTCTGGTGTAACACGGGTTTCTACAGCCAGCACGTTACCACTTGGAGTACGGCCACGACCTCCGGGCGGGAATGACATCGAATCTTTCGGCCGACAGCCTCTCACGGGACATTGTGGCTTGTCTGTGGTTGACGCCCCGTCGGACCGGTGAAGCGCCCAGGAGAATCAACAGAAGATCCCGGTCTGAAGGCTTTCGGGATCTCGAAGAACAGCGCATACAAGATCCTGCCACCAGGCGGTAAAGAATTTGCTGGTGGGCAATCCGGCTGTGCGAAACTGGGAACGTTCAGGCGACACTCCCCCACCCGCCCGGTCAATCCGGGCAGGGGGTGTCCCTATGCTTAAAGTCAAGCCGCTTGCGGGATATGTTCGGGGGTAGTTTGGTAGAAGCTGCCGTCGCGGACCATTGCGTAGAGCACGTTGAGTCGGCGGCGGGCCAGGCAGATGACGGCGGCGTTGTGTTTCTTACCTTCAGCGCGTTTTCGGTCGTAGTATGCTTTCGAAACCGGGTCGTGGCATGACGCGACCCAGGCGGATCGAAACAGCGCATTTTTGAGTTGCTTGTTCCCAGAGCGGACCGGGAATTCCCCGCGGATCGAGGTCCCGGACCGGCGGGTGACCGGGGCGATGCCGGCGTAGGCGGCGAGGTGGCCGGGTGTTGGGAAGGAGCTGAAGTCTCCGGCAGTCAGCAGGATGGTGGCGGCAGTCTTGATTCCGACTCCTGGCATAGAAATCAAGACCTGGGTAAGAGGGTGCGTATCAACCATTGCCTCCGCCTCGGTGGCCACCAGGGCGCGTTGAGCCTTGAGTTCTTTGATTTGGGCTGCGACCCGCGGGATGATCAGCTCCACTGTGGTAGCACCAGGAACTGTAACGGTTTGCTCCGCTAACGCAGCAAGTATTTGATCGATCAGTATTGAGGGGTCTTTACGGGTGTGGTTTTTGGCCCAGCGTTTCACCCCAGACTTCCCAGCGGCTTTGAGTCCTTCGGGCCCGTGATAGCGAATCAATAACTCCAACACGATGGGTCGGGTCAGGATAGTGCCGACGAAGACCCGTTCCAGCCACGGATAGATCTGCACCAGCAGCGATCGGAGTCGGTTGATGGCTCGGGTGCATTCCCGAGCCAGGTCATCGTCAAACCCAGCTAACACCTTCAAGGCGGAGAGCAAGTCAGAATCTCGATCCACGGCCCGTAACGTATGGGGCATGGTTCGGGGGGTATCTGCAATGATGAACGCATCCCGGGCGTCGGTTTTGGATCGGCCAGGATACAGGTCAGCGGATTTGCGCATGGCTAGGCCTGGCAGATAGGCCACGGTGGCGCCGCACGCTCGGGCCACTGCGATCGGTAATGCGCCGATGGTGTTGGGTTGATCCACCACCACGAGCACCAGACCATCATCTTGCAGCTGCTCGATCACCGCGCGTAATGCAGTTTCATCTTGGGGTAATTCTCGATCGTAGAGTCGCTCGCCAGTTGCTGTCAGCGCGCACCCATGGTGGGCAGTCTTGCCAACATCTAGGCCAAGAAAGACATCATATTCTCTCGTCATCGCAGGCTACTTCCTCGTCGTCGGAAGGCCGCTGTGATCATGACACCCGATGCTTGCACCCACGTTACGAAGAGACCTCAACACCAGCGCTGGGCCGCATCCCTATTAGAAGTCAACGCGCGTCCTGGACCTTTGGCGACAACACCCCCCGGACCATAAATGACAGCGCAACACAGCCATACCAGAGCCAGCGACCAGGTCCTTGGTCACACCTAAGAAATATCCTAGAATGACCTATAAATTAATGTAACGGGCGGGAGAAGGTACCAGTGGACTGGTGTGTGCTAGAGCTGGAACCGCGGGAATGCGCTACGACCGGCGTAGCGCGCCGAGTCGTCGAGTTCTTCTTCAATACGTAGCAATTGGTTGTACTTAGCCACACGGTCAGAGCGTGCCGGAGCCCCGGTTTTGATCTGACCGGCGTTAGTGGCCACCGACAGGTCGGCGATGAAGGTGTCCTCGGTTTCACCGGAACGGTGGGAGATCATGCAGTTGAAGGTCCGCGACTGGGCCAGCGAGATGGTCTCGAAGGTTTCGGTCAGCGAACCGATCTGATTGACTTTGACCAGAATGGCGTTACCGGCGCGCTCGTCAATACCGCGCTGCAGACGGACTTTATTGGTCACGAACAGGTCGTCACCGACCAGCTGAACCTTTTCACCCAGGGCCTGAGTCAGAGTTGCCCAGCCCTCCCAATCTTCTTCGTCCAGGGGATCTTCGATCGAAACCAGCGGGTAGTCGGTCACCAAGTCTTGGTAGTACGCAGTCATTTCTTCGGCGGTGCGTTCCTTACCTTCAAAGGTGTAGGTGCCGTTGTCAAAGAACTCTGAGCTGGCCACGTCCAGGGCGAGAGCAATATCGGTGCCGGGGGTGTAGCCGGCCTTGGTGATCGCGGTGGTGATCAGGTCCAGGGCGTCGCGGTTAGATGGTAGCGACGGTGCGAAGCCTCCTTCATCCCCCAGGCCGGTACCGTAGCCCTGTTCTTTGAGCACAGCTTTCAGACTGTGATAGACCTCAGCGCCCCAGCGCAGGGCTTCAGAGAAGGATGCAGCACCCAGCGGGGCGATCATGAACTCTTGAATGTCGACGTTAGAGTCTGCGTGAGCGCCACCATTGAGAATGTTCATCATCGGCACCGGCAACGTGTGGGCGTGGGGGCCACCGAGGTACTTGAATAGTGACAGGTCGGTGAACTCTGCGGCTGCATCGGCCACTGCCATGGAAACGCCGAGGATGGCGTTAGCGCCCAGGTTGGATTTGGCTTCGGTGCCGTCCAGATCCAACATCAGCTGGTCAATGCGACGTTGATCCGTGGCGTCTTCGCCCAACAGTTCTTGGGCGATGTCGGTGTTGACTGCCACAACAGCGTCGAGCACGCCTTTGCCGTTATAGCGTTCTGCATCGCCGTCGCGGCGCTCGACTGCTTCAAATTCACCGGTGGAGGCGCCTGATGGCACTGCGGCACGTCCCATCGAGCCGTCGGTCAGCAGGACTTCGACCTCGATGGTGGGGTTACCACGGGAATCGAGGATTTCGCGTGCGTGGATTGCATCGATAAAGGACATGGTGTTGGGGTCCTCTCCTTAGAGATCAACGGATTAGGGAATCTGAGGGATCGATCGGTCAGTTCTCGGAAGTATCGGTGGAGGATTCGCTGGGTTCAGTGGATTCTCTGGGTTCGTGACACTGTGTGGTATCGTTGGCACGCTGTCGGGCACGGAAATCCTTCAACGTGTTGGAGCGACGATAATTAGAGGATCCGCGCAGAACGGCGGCGACCATAACAACCAGGACCGCCAGCACACCGGTGATGAGTGCAACTGCCACCCAAACACCCCACGGTGCCTCGATGGTTTGCGTGGAATTCATCAGCCAGTTCATGGTGTCACCCTATCAGTGCGCTGAGCAGAGCTCGGCGCAGACTGAGCCTCAAGCCAGTGCAGATATTCCCGCAAGGCTCTTTCTGGGTCCAACCCCCGTTGGGTGGCTTGGGCAACCAACGCGAACAGTTGCGCCCCCAACTGATGCTCGGTCTCGATGGACTCCGGGGGATTTGGTGTGTTACCCGCGGTCTCCTCAAGCGGGTTGGCCTCTTGTCTGCGGGCCCGCGACAGGATCTTGGCAGCGGCCGCCAGACTCGGGTATCCCGAGGGGGTTGAAAAAATCGAGGCGTGAGCGACGCGTTCGGCCTGTGCTCTGGACTCATCGGTGCTGTCAGGAGTGGTATCGGCTTTTTCCTGCTGTTTAATGTGTTCCCAGGCGTGCTCGACATCCTCGACCGTGGATTGCCCAAGAACGGAGGGGTCCTGTAGCTGTCCTTCCGGGGTAAACACGTGGGGGTTGCGCCGAATCATTTTCTGGTTAATGGTTGCTGCGACGTCTTCGATGGTGAACCGTTGGGCTGGTTTCGGGTTCGTTTCAGCCAGGGCAGAGTGCAAGGCAACTTGGAAGAGCACATCACCGAGCTCATCGCGTATCTCCGCGATATCCCCGGTTTCGATGGCGTCGACGGCTTCGTGGGCTTCTTCAATCAGATAGTTGGTTAGCTCACGGTGGGTCAGCTGTGCCGTCCAGGGGCACCACCGACGCAATTGTGCGGTAATCCAGCGCAATCGTGCTAACTCACTCGAGGTCACGGGGCCGGCGTGCTGGGTGGTATCAGTCATCGTTCAGGGCAGTAAAGCAGGTCGGGCGGTGCGGATCGTGAGGGTCCAGGTGATCCTCGATCACAGCACACCAGTGGCGATTGATCTTCTCCAATAAGTTATCGCGTTCGGCCTGCGAGATGAACGCTCCGCGAGCGGCGTTGAGCTGGAACTCCAGCAGGTCTTCCAGGGTGTAACCATAGGAGTGGGTCAGTAAGTAGAGTTCATCGGTCACGGTGGTGCCGGAGATCAACCTATTATCCGGATTGACGGTGACGGCAAATCCAAGCTCATGCAACAGTCCGAAGGGGTGGTTGGCCAGTGGGTCTTCTGCCGTCCCGGGTTCGACAGCACCGGTTTGCAGATTGGAGCTGGGGCACAGTTCTAGCACCATCTGGCGTTGCAATACGCCTTCAGCGACTCGACCCAGACTGACCAGCGCGTCACCGGTCTCAGTGTCTTCCATCATGATGTCATCGGAGACCCGGACGCCGTGGCCTAGTCGCAGGGCCCGGCCGGAGATGATGGCATCGGCCACCGAGTCGATTCCGGCTGCTTCGCCAGCGTGGACGGTGATGGGCATGAATTGTTCGGTCAGCCAGGTGAAGGTCTCAGCGAAGCGGTGGGGCGGGAATCCGTCTTCGGGCCCGGCAATGTCAAAGCCGGCCACCCCGGAGTCGCGGTAGCGCACCGCCAGTTCAGCGATCGTTTGAGCCTGGTCAGCTTGACGCATGGCGCACAGTAATTGCTGGACCTGAATGCTCTGACCTTGATCGCTGGCTTGTTGACACCCTTGTTCGAGGCCGGCTTGGACTGCTTCCACGGCGTCTTCCAGGCTGAGTCCTTGGTAGGTGTGTTGTTCCGGAGCCCACCGCACTTCGGCATAGACCACTCCGTCGTCGATGAGGTCTTCGACGAATTCTCGGGCCACCCGTTGTAGCGCATCAGCCGTCTGCATCACCGCAGTGGTGTGCTCAAAGGTTTCTAGATAGCTTTCCAAACTGCCGGCGTTGGCAGCGACCTGGAACCATTCAGCCAATGTTTCGGTGGTATCGGCCGGCAGCTGGTGACCGATGGATTGGGCCAGGTCCAAGATGGTGGCTGGTCTCAATCCGCCGTCGAGGTGATCGTGCAGACTCACCTTGGGCAGAGCGGCGAGATCAAGCGCGAGCGGATTGGTGACAACGGGTGCAGAAGCAGCGTGTTTTGGACTCACTCTTGCGAGTCTATGCCAGAACGGCCCCGCACGTTAGAGCCATGCCCATTTTCGGAGAAGTCTTCGCTAAACCCGGCCGGGCGGATTACCTCGGCCGGCGCCTGAGCCGGCGTCGAGGAAATCCGGGCCACCACCTTGCGAGCAACAAAATCAATCAGCAGGCCCAACAGTCCCGCAAAGATGAGCGCCACCACAATTTGCAGTAAGACGTTGTCTAACCATCCGGTGGTCAATACCCCGATGGCGATGGAGTACCCGGCCCATACCCCGGCTGAGACAAAATCTAAGAGCGAGAATTTCCACCAGGCGTATCCGGTCGCTCCGGCCACAAAATTCACGGCGACCCGTCCACCGGGCACATGCCGGGCCGTGATGATCAGTAGCGCCCCGTTGCGGTGCAGGGACCGTCTGGCTAGCTGGACGATACCGGCTACCCGACGGGAACGCATCCACCGGAATCGGGTCACGCCAATCGCACGGCCCAGCCGGAACGCAACCTGGTCACCCAGAGTGGCTCCGAACCAGCCCACAAAAAACAGCGTCGTCAATCCCACCGTGTTCTCTCGGTCGGCGATCGCGGCCAGCGCAACGATCAACGATTCCGAGGGAACGATCGGGAAGAACCCATCAATGAAGCACAGAATAAACAGCGCCAGCGGGGTCCACCACGCGGTGGCCGCCCGCAGGATGAGATCTTCGAGGAATGCAAACACCCTTCTAGCCTACGGGTCCTCGAGATCAGTTGGATATTCGATCAAGGATCACGCCATCGGGGACGGTGGTATCTGTCGCGTCAGGACCGATCTCGATCATCTGCTCGGTGAGTTCCAAAGCCGATACCATCAGCTTGGTGTCATCGGTGTAGAAAGTCGCCACTGGCTGACCGGCGGTGACCGAGTCGCCTCGGCGCACGTGTAGTCGCACCCCGGCTCCAGCTTGGACAGCATCACAACGCTGGGCGCGACCGGCGCCCAGCCGGCGCGCGATCAGCCCGACAGTCAGCGCGTCCACGCTCGTCACACTCCCGGAACGGTCCGCCACCACCTGGTGCTCGTGGTGTGCTGTCGGTAGCGTGGCGCGCAGGTCGCCGCCTTGAGCACAAACCATCGCGGCGAAAGTATCCATGGCGGCCCCGGAGTCCAGGTGCTCGGCCGGATCCACGCCGGTGATTCCAGCAGCCCTCAGCATTTCAGTGGCCAGCGCGACGGTGAGGTCACGGACATCTTGGGGGCCACCGCCGGAGAGAACCTCGAGGGATTCTTCGACCTCCAGCGCGTTGCCGACGGTGCGACCCAGCGGGGTGGACATATCAGTGACCAGTGCGGTGGTGTTGACCTGCGCATCTGTGCCGAGGCGGACTAGCGTGTGGGCCAGTGTGCGAGCTGAACCAAGGTCTTTCATAAAGGCACCAGAGCCGACTTTGACGTCGAGCACCAGCGAGTCGGTTCCCTCGGCGATCTTCTTGGACATGATCGAGGAGGCGATCAACGGGATCGACTCAACAGTCGCGGTGGCATCCCGGAGCGCATAGATCTTCTGATCGGCCGGGGCAAGAGCCGCGGTGGGCGCACAAATCACCGCCCGGATGTCTTTCAGCTGGCGGGTCATCTCCTCGGGCGTGAGATTGACCCGGTAACCGGGGATAGACTCGAGCTTGTCCAGGGTGCCACCGGTGTGGCCCAATCCGCGACCAGACAGTTGGGGCACTGCCACCCCGTAGCTGGCGACCAACGGAGTCAACACGAGGGTGATTTTATCGCCGACTCCCCCGGTGGAATGTTTATCGGCGGTAGGGTGCCCCAGAGTGGAGAAGTCCATCCGGGTCCCAGAGTTGATCATCGCTTGGGTCCAGGCATGGAGCTCCTGGGCATTCAGGCCTTGGTAGTAGATCGCCATCAGCAACGCCGACATTTGTTCATCCGGCAGGCCCCCGGCGGTATAGCGTTCGATGATCCACGTGATGGCCTCGGCCGTTAGCGCTTCTCCGTCGCGTTTGGTGGCGATCAGCTCTACGGGGTGAACGTGCCGCGATGTCATCCGGTGTTGCCTTTCCAGTTGCTCACATCGGTGTCTTGGGGTTCGCTCAGGTGGCGAGGTTTTTCGGGCCAAAGGCCTGAGGTAGCAGTTGTCCCAGAGTAGTGAGCCCCTCAGCCGTGGTGAGTTGTAGCCTGGGCCCGGTGTGTTCGATCAGTAGCTGTCGGCACCGACCACAGGGGGTGATAAATTCACCGGACGCATTAACGATCACCACTGCGATGAGCGGGTCAGCTTCGAGCATGATGGCCTGACAGATCAGCGTGCATTCGGCGCACAGAGTCAGCCCGTAGGAGGCGTTTTCAATATTGGCCCCGGTGAGGATCCGACCAGATTGGGTCAGGCCGGCTACCCCGACCGGATAGTCAGAGTACGGCGCGTAGGCTTTCCTCGTGGCTTCCACCGCGTGCCGGTGCAGATCCTGCCACTGGTTTTCAAAAACCGGGACGTCTGTGCGTATGCCTTCACCCACGCTTTTCACTGTACCCCGGCCAAGGCCCGCAACGCAGCGGCGGTGAAGATTTTCACCCCGACGCCCAGGGCTCGTTCATCCGGATTGAAATCCCCTTGATGCAGATCGTAAATCGGCCCGTCTGGGGTTCGGGTGCCCAGCCGGAACATGGCTCCAGAGATTTTTTGGGTCATCCACGCAAAGTCTTCGCCACCCATCGATTGCGGGGTCAACGTAATGGCGCGGGACCCAATCTCAAAACGGGTTGCATCTTCGATCAGATCAGTTTCTTTCTCTGTGCTGACCACCGGTGGCACACCGCGGACGTGGTCGATTTCCACCGCGACACCGTAGGGCGCTGCGATCTGCCGAATGACTTGGTCGAGCAAATCTGCTGCTGCGCCCCAGGCATCGGCGTCCAAACAGCGCAAGGTTCCCGACAGCTGACCAATCGAGGGAATCGCGTTTGGGGCAGCCCCTGCGGAGATATGTCCCCAGACCACTTGAACTGCCGAGCGCACGTCCACCAGTCGCGACAGCACCGCTGGCACCTCAGAAGCAATTTTGGACAACGCATAAACCACGTCTTCGGTCTGTTGCGGGCGGGAGGTGTGGCCACCGTGACCGGTGACCGTAATGCGCAACGTGTCGGTGGCCGAAGTAATAGCACCGATGCGGGTACCGATGGTGCCGACGTCAAAGGCCGGGTCACAGTGGGCCGCCAAGATCCGTGGCACCTCATCCAACAGTCCGGCTTTCATAACCTGCAAGGCACCACCGGGTAGTCGTTCTTCAGCAGGCTGAAAGATGATGCGTACCCGGCCGTTGAGTTCCAGCCCGGATGTATGCAGCACGCTCTGTCCGGACAGAATCTGTTGCAGGCTCAACGCGGTCCCGGCCATCACGGCGGTATGCATGTCGTGTCCGCAGGCGTGGGCGATGCCGTCATGGACCGAGGCGTAGTCCAGTCCGGTGCGTTCTTGCAACGGCAACGCGTCAATATCGGCGCGCAACCCTAACACGATCGGCCCCTGACCGATATCGACCCACGCACCGGTGGATTCCATTTGTTGTGGTTCCAGCCCGGCGGAGTTGAGTAACTCTAGAATCTTCGCGGTGGTGCGGTGTTCTTCCAGAGACAGCTCGGGGTGCTGGTGAATATCTCGACGAAACGCCCGAATTCTCGGCAATAGTCCGTCAACGACTGGTGAGACCCGCGGGAGATCCGGGTCATCGCGCACGGGTTTCTCGGCGGAACTGCGAAACGGAGATTCCACATTCATTGCCCCGCCATGTGCTGAGTCTTCAGCGATCCGAGCCCGTTGCTCGGCGGTCTCAGTTGCGGGTAATGATGCTGGTAATCCTTCGTGCATGGGTTTTATCTTAAGGAGATTGTCAAGGCGCTAGCAACGCAACCGCCATCTGATGTTACTTAAAGAACATCGTCGTCACCGTGGGCTTTGAGTGCTTCCACTGCTTGCTTCACGGATTGAGCGTCGTCGGTGGTGGTCACCAGCAAAGCATCGCCGGTATCAACCACCACGATGTTCTCGACCCCGATCAGTGCGATGACTCGCGACGTGTCGGTAACCACCACACCGGTGGAATCGTCAGAATAGACCCGCGGGGTGGGACCAATAACGGTCACTCCCGAATCATCGCGGGCCGGGTTCAGCCGAGCGATGGCGGCGAAATCGCCGACGTCGTCCCAGATAAAGTCTCCGGGAATCACGGCCACGACACCGGCGTCGGCGGCTGGTTCTGCCACCGCGTAATCAATGGCAGTTTTCGGCAGGGTCGGCCAAATCCGTTCCAGCACCGTTTCTTGGTGCTGGGTCCCCCACGCCGCGGCGATTTCCATCAGTCCCTCATATAGCTCCGGTTCAGTGCGTTTCAGGTGTTCCAGCATCAGTCCCACCGGAGCGACAAACATTCCGGCGTTCCACAAGTAGTCCCCCGAGGCAACATATTCTTCCGCCAGGTGCTGCTCGGGTTTTTCCACGAAGCGCTGCACGCCGTGGGCAGTCGGAGCATTAACCACGTCCAGCCGTGCGCCTGCCTTAATGTATCCAAAACCTGTCGATGGGTACGTTGGCTTGATACCGATCGTGACAATATATCCGTCGGCAGCGGTAGCGATGGCTTCCCGAGCTGCCTGACGGAAAACGTGGTCGGGACCAATCACCTGATCTGCAGCAAAAGATCCCATAATGATCTCTGGATCTCGGTGATACAGCACCGCAGCCGCCAGCCCAATAGCGGCGGCGGAATCCTTCGGTTCTGGCTCAAGTAAGAGGTTGGACTCCGAGATATCGGGCAACTGGGTGCATACGGCGTCGTGGTGCGCCCGACCAGTCACGACCATGGTGCGTTCTTCGGAGATCGGCACCAACCTTTCGTAGGTCGCTCGGATCAAGGTTTGTCCAGACCCTGTCAGGTCGTGGAGGAACTTCGGCGCTGCAGCACGGGATAGAGGCCACAAGCGGGTGCCGACACCGCCGGCTGGGATGACCGCCCAAAAACGGTCTTCGGGATTCTTGATTGGATCAGCATTCACCCTTCCCACAGTAAGCCACCGGTACGTTGTCAGATGATTAACGTGTGATTAACGTGGCCTGAAACCGGCACTTCCTCAGGAATTGTTCAGGAAAGGATGCGCCGATCCCCACGTGTTTGCTTGTGGTCTGGTAGCGGGCAAACACTTCGTTAGCTAACACACAGTGTGACTCATTTGGGTACAGACCCCCCGGTGCGATTATCCTTATCTTCGAAGGAAGCATTTTCGCACCGGCGCTGACACGTAGACATTGAGGGTGTCTCCAGCGCCCTTGCATCCTTGGGAGGTTACAAAGTGTCTACTGTGACAACCGCGGACACCTCTGCCGAAACCACTCGAAAATCCGGCAGGGGCACGCTTTATCGCGGTAAAGCAGGAATGTGGTCCTGGGTGGCCCACCGAATCACCGGTGTCGTCATCTTCCTATTCCTTTTGGTCCACGTGCTCGATACCGCACTCGTGCGGGTTTCTCCGGAAGCCTACGATGCAGTGATCGGCACGTATAAGAATCCACTGATGGCCATCGGCGAAGTCGGGCTGGTGGCCTGCATCGTCTTCCACGCCTTCAACGGCATCCGCCTGGTGCTGGTGGACTTCTGGAAAAAGGGCACCAAACACCACCAAACCATGCTGTGGATCGTGTTGATTGCCTGGGTCGTCGTGGTCGGTGGTTTCACCGTTCGCCACCTGATGTTAGCGTTTGCGGGGGTCTAGGATGAGCGTTACTACCGAAGAAACCAATATCGCAGCACCGCGCACCGGTGCCATTGACCCGAAATTCACTCGGAAATCTTCCAGCTCGAATACCAGCAAGGAAATGCTGAAGTGGCTGTTTATGCGCATTTCAGGCCCCATCCTGCTGGTGCTGATTTTTGTTCACCTGTTTTCCAACTTGATGATTGGTGACGGTGTGCATGGGATTGACTTTGGTCTCGTTGCCGGCAAGTGGGCAAACCCGTTGTGGCAGATCTGGGACCTCGTCATGCTCTGGTTGGCCATGATCCACGGAACGTTTGGTGTGGCTACAATCATTGAGGACTACACCAGTTCAGACCGCACCCGCTTCTGGTTGAAGATGGCTCTGTACTTAGCTTCGGTCGCCATCATCGTCCTGGGCACCCTGGTGATCTTCACCTTTGAGCCCTGCATGGTCGATGACGCAGGCAACCTGCTCGACCGTTCGCCGAGCTTCTGCTATTCCATGCCGCAATTCGGCTAAAGACCGGATCTTTCCGTAACGCTCGGACCCACCGAATCACTCCGAGCCACTCGATGACCTAACAGAAAGAAGATTCCACCAGATGCAGGTTCAGGTACATAAATACGATGTTGTCATCGTTGGTGCCGGTGGCGCGGGGATGCGTGCAGCTATTGAAGCCGGCCAACGCACCCGCACCGCCGTACTGACCAAGCTTTACCCCACCCGGTCTCACACCGGTGCTGCCCAGGGTGGTATGTGTGCGGCGCTAGCCAACGTTGAAGAAGATAACTGGGAGTGGCACACCTTCGACACCATTAAGGGTGGCGACTACCTCGTGGACCAGGACGCCGCGGAGATCATGGCTAAAGAAGCCATCGATGCGGTGCTCGACCTTGAGAAGATGGGGTTGCCCTTCAACCGCACCCCGGAAGGCAAAATCGACCAGCGACGCTTCGGCGGTCACACTCGCGAACACGGAAAGTCCCCGGTGCGACGGTCTTGCTACGCTGCAGACCGTACCGGTCACATGATTCTGCAGACGCTGTATCAGAACTGTGTGAAGCACAACGTGGAATTCTTCAACGAATACTATGTGCTGGACCTGTTGCTGGTTGATGAAGAAGCCACCCGCGAAGACGGCACGCCTTACACACAGAAGCGCGTGGCTGGCGTTGTTTCCTATGATCTGGCCTCCGGAGAGATCCACATTTTCCAGGCCAAGTCTGTTGTCTTCGCTACCGGTGGTGCCGGCAAGGTTTTCAAGACCACCTCCAACGCCCACACCCTGACGGGTGATGGTATGGCAATCGCCTACCGCCACGGCCTGCCACTGGAAGACATGGAATTCGTGCAGTTCCACCCCACCGGTCTGGCTGGCTTGGGTATTTTGCTCTCTGAAGCCGCCCGCGGTGAGGGCGGTATTCTTCGTAACTCTGAGGGCGAGCGTTTCATGGAGCGCTACGCACCGACCATTAAGGACCTCGCACCACGTGACATCGTGGCTCGTTCCATGGCCAACGAGGTGCGTGAGGGTCGCGGTTGTGGCCCGAATAAGGACTACGTCCTATTGGACCTTACCCACCTCGAGCCGGCCCACATTGACGCCAAGCTTCCTGACATTACCGAGTTCGCCCGCACGTACCTGGGCGTGGAGCCCTATTACGAACCGGTTCCGGTGTTCCCGACCTGTCACTACTTCATGGGCGGTATTCCAACCACCATTGATGCCCAAGTACTGCAGGACAACGACACCGTTGTTCCCGGCCTCTACGCTGCCGGAGAGGTTGCCTGCGTCTCCGTGCACGGCTCGAACCGTCTGGGCACCAACTCTTTGCTCGACATCAACGTCTTCGGTCGTCGCGCTGGCATTGACGCTGCTCGCTATGCCGAAGATGCTGAGTGGGTAGAACTTCCTGAGAACGGCGAATCCTTCGTGGTCGACGAGATCGAGAAATTGCGCTCGGCGACCGGCAACGAGAAGGTCGCTGACCTGCGTGCCCGCCTGCAGGAAGTCATGGACGCCGATGTGCAGGTGTTCCGCACCGAAGAATCGATCCGTCGCGCCCTGGACGAGATCGGCGACCTGCGTCAGCGGTACGAAAACGTTTCGGTCCAGGATAAGGGTCGTCGTTTCAACCTTGACCTGCTCGAAGGGCTGGAGCTGGGCTACTTGCTCGATATCGCTGAGGCAATGACCGTTGCCGCTTTGCACCGTCAAGAGTCCCGCGGTGGTCACTACCGCGAGGACTTCCCCGATCGTGATGACGAAAAGTGGATGAAGCACACCATGCTCTACCGCGACTCCGAATCGGAAACCGAAGGCATTAGAGGTATCCGCTTCGAGACCAAACCCGTCGTCCAAACCCGATACGAACCGATGGAGCGTAAGTACTGATGACTGCAACATATGCTGAACCGGCCGAGCCGGCATCACAGATTGACCTCGGCGATCAGGGTGGCGCCGGAGAACTGGAAACCCTGACCGTCACCGTTCAGGTACGTCGTTACCTCCCCGAGTTCCAGGAAGATGCCTACTGGGATACCTGGCAACTGGAAATGTACCCCACTGACCGTGTGCTCGATGCCCTGCACAAGATCAAGTGGGAACACGACGGTACTCTGTCCTTCCGTCGTTCCTGCGCTCACGGTGTGTGCGGTTCCGATGCGATGCGCATCAACGGACGCAACCGCTTGGCCTGCAAAACCCTGCTAAAGGATCTTGACCACACCAAGCCGATCACCGTCGAGCCGATCAAGGGTCTGCCGTGCGAGAAAGACCTGATCGTGGATATGGAGCCCTTTTTCCAGTCCTACCGCGAAATCATGCCGTTCCTGGTGTCCAACGACAACCAGGAGCCGACTCGGGAGCGGATTCAGTCCGCTGCTGAGCGCGAACGGTTCGATGACACCACCAAGTGCATTCTGTGCGCAGCATGCACCTCCTCGTGCCCAATTTTCTGGACCGAT
This sequence comes from Auritidibacter sp. NML130574, assembly GCF_003185725.2. Taxonomy (GTDB): domain Bacteria; phylum Actinomycetota; class Actinomycetes; order Actinomycetales; family Micrococcaceae; genus Auritidibacter; species Auritidibacter ignavus. The sequence goes on from NZ_CP031746.1 coordinate 1,446,782, forward strand.
GGCCAGTACTTCGGTCCGGCGGCGATCGTGAACGCTCACCGCTTCATCTTCGACTCCCGTGACGATGCCGGCGACATGCGCCTGGAAATCCTCAACGATAAAGAGGGCGTATGGCGGTGCCGCACCACCTTCAACTGCACCGAGGCATGCCCCCGCGGTATTCAGGTGACCAAGGCTATCGCTGAAGTCAAGCAGGCTATCTTGGCCCGTAGCTTCTAACACTCCAGTAAACTTGGCCCTTGGCCCGGGGTGAGTACGCACGTCGCGCACTCGCCCCGGGCCAAGACTTTTTATCCCGCAACTTACATAGGTGACAACCTAATCGAACCTAGTTCCGACAGCTACATAAATCTACTGGTCGCCCGCATTCACCGCAGGGGAGACAGCGTCGTTTACACCAGACAAGTGCGTACTAAATTCTCTTCCTTCAGGCTCATCTGCCCACACACCTCGCCTGCTTCTGCCATATCTACCGAAAAGTGTCCCTCCAGTAAATTTAGAGTATCTAATAGAAAACTCTTGATGGAATACACGTAAATATCACTCGGAAAATTTGACGGCAATTTACCTCGATTGTTCACCGTGTTGTTACACAATAAATACTCAGTGCAACACCTCCACTTAGCATGGACACGTACGAGGCTTAGTAAGCACTTTTTGATGTGACGCTTCGCCATCCGAGACAAGCTAATGAATAATAGGGACATCAATTGGACAGGAAGGCTTGTGGTCTTAATGAACAACGCAGGGAAGGTTTTTGTGGGCGGCTTGGCCATCACCGTAACGCTGTCACTCGCGGGATGTGGGCCTGCCTCAAATGATGCTGAGCAAGAAGCTGCTTCAGCTCCAGCCCTAGATGCCGAAGAATGTTCCACTGAAGAAGGCAGTCTTAGGGTGTATATGAACCCTTGGGGACCAACCCTGACGGATGAATTCACAGCGGATACAGGCATCGAAACGGATATTGCCGATTTAGGCGGCGGAGAGGTACTCGCGCGTATCTCAGCAGAGGCCAACAATCCTCAATGGGATGTAGTGCTCCTTGACGGCCACGGCAGTTTGGAATCGTTGCGTCAGCAAGGTTATTTCCTCGAAAACCCACCTGTAGGAAATCTGAATAATCTTGAAGAGGAGGCACAAGATTTACTTCCAGAAGATGGAGCGTGGATCCCGATTTCCGAGCACGCCGCTGGGGTGATCGCTTACAATACTGAAGAGTTTGAAGAAAGTGACGCCCCTGAAACTTGGGAAGACTTGACTAAACATGAATACGCGCCAGTTGGCATCGCTGATCCGGCAGTCGCAGCACCGGCATACCCCATCGTTTCTTGGATTTTTCAAGAGCTCGGAACAGAAGAAGCCGAGGAATATTTCAGTACGATAAATCAGAATGGGCTAAACCTGTACGACAAGAATGGCCCAGTGGCGACCGCATTGGCAACGGGCGGGGTGAAAACCGCCATCCTCCAAGAGCAACACGCATACGAATTTATGGAGTCTGGGGAACCGATCGAAATCGTGTGGTCTGACGAAGGATCACCCGGAGTAGTCCGGGCAGCCGCGATTAGCGCTAACACTCCACGACCGTGCGCGGCTGCCGCACTCATCGATTGGATGCTGGATTCAGACAACATGACCTACTTGATGGAAGAGGGTGAAGACGATGGAATCATCACGCCGTATGTGAAGGGCGTAGACCAATCCAGCCTGCCCGACGCGCGACCCGAAGACCCAAATATCCAAAGCACCGATGCTGAATTCGCCGCTGAAAACGAAGCCGAGATAAAAGACTGGTTCGCCAATATGCAGCTTCAGTAAGAGATAGATCCCTCCTACCACAAAGGTCAGAACGTTCAACTTTGAAAACACTCGATAGTTCGCGGACTGCTGGTTGGATCCTGGTCTCGATTTGCTTTGTCTTGATCGGCCTACCACTCTTGTTCGTAATAGCACAAGGCTTTGCCCCGGGATTGGGATTAACAAGGGACTGGCAGATCGAGCCACAACTTCTGCTAGAAATATTTGAACGACCGCTTTGGCAAGCGAGTTTATTCAATTCCTTGACGCTTGCCACAGGTTCCATGGTCATAGGCACCCTAATCGGTATGTCCCTCGCCTACATACGACACACGAAGGAATTCCGATTTGCCAGCTTGATAGATGCATGTGTCTGGATTCTGCTTGTCAGCCCATCCTTTATTATTGCCCAGGGCTGGGTGATGTTTGCTTCTCCAAGCGGAGTTGCCCTAAACACTTTTGGAATCGACGTATCGCAATTAGTTTTTAGCACGGGTGGGATAATTGCGGTCATGGCACTCACCAATTTCCCGTTGTCTTACCTGGCGACTTCAGCTGCGCTAAACTGGCTCTTCGTAATTGAGGGTGTGGATCAGTGATTCCAGGACACGGCGTGGCGCTGCCCGGATAGACGTCGAGGTCTTCCGATGATGGAAGTTCTTACACAGTCCATCCGAAAGACCTCGACGTGTCCAAGCCTACTTTCTCATCTCCTGATCTCACGACATTCTGCCGACTCGACTCCCTTGACCTCACGTGCATTGGCCAGCACATCACCGGGCACAAAGCCATTCTGGAATGCCAGCCCAACACTGCCGATGACTGGTGCCGACGGTGTGGCGGACACGGGATCGTCCGCGACACCGTCGTCCGCCACCTCGCCCACGAACCCTTCGGCCACCGGCCCACCACGCTTCACATTCGCCTCCGCCGGTACAAATGCGTCGAATGCGGCCGCGTATGGCGTCAGAACACCACTGCTGCGGCGCCACCACGAGCGAAGATCTCGCGAACCGGCCTCGACTGGGCGCTGCGTGCCCTCGTCATCGACCACGACACCGTGTCCGTGATCGCAGGCAAACTCGCCGTGTCCTGGCACACCGCGAACTCCGCGATCCTCGCGCAGGGACATCGACTGCTGATCGACGACCCGGCCCGGTTCGACGGGGTCAGCGTCATTGGTGTCGACGAACACGTCTGGCGGCACACCAGGCGCGGTGACAAGTACGTCACCGTCATCATCGACCTTACTCCCATCAGCCAGAAAGCAGGCCCGGCACGCCTGCTCGACATGGTGCCCGGACGATCGAAACAGGTGTTCAAGCAATGGTTGAAAGCCCGACCGAAAGACTGGCGTGATGGCATCGACGTCGTCGCGATGGACGGATTCTCCGGCTTCAAAACAGCCTCCGTTGAGGAACTGCCCGAGGCTGTCGAAGTCATGGACCCGTTCCACGTCGTCAAACTCGCCGGTGATGCCCTCGACGAGGTACGCCGCCGCATTCAGCAGGAGACCACCGGGCATCGCGGACGAGCAACAGACCCGTTGTATCGGGCGCGCAGGACTCTGCACACCGGTGCTGATCTGCTCACGGCCAAACAGCAGGAGCGGATCGTAAGCCTCTTCGCCGACGCCAACTTCACCGCCGTCGAAGTCACCTGGGCCGTCTATCAAGACATTGTGCGCGCTTACCGAACCAACGACGGCAACGAGGGCAAGAAGCTCTTACAAACAGTCATCGACGATCTGACGACGAATCTGCCGACAGGACTGGCCGAACTCAAGCGGTTAGGACGGACTCTGAAGCGTCGAGCTGCTGATATCCTGGCGTTCTTCACCCGACCGGGAACGTCGAACGGGCCTACCGAAGCGATCAATGGCAGGCTCGAACACCTACGGGGCTCAGCACTCGGCTTCCGCAACCTCACGCACTACATCGCGAGATGTCTGCTCGAGTCCGGCGGCTTCAGACCGGTTCTACACTCTCAATTACGATGAGCCGCTAAACTGGAACACCTCATCTCTCTGGGAAGCTGCCGCTTCGCTCGGGGTATCCCCCTGGACCGTTTTCTGGACCCTTCGCCTCCCCTTGTTAGCCCCCGCAGTGATATCCGGAGCGTTGCTTGTCTTCGTAGAGACGCTGGGTGATTTTGGTCTTCCTGCTGCCATATCGTCTCAATACAATTTTCCGACTCTCCCCTATTCGATATACGCGTCCGTGCGCCAAAGTCCAGTAAACTTTGCACTTGGAGGCGTTTTATCCCTCTATTTAGTAATAATCGTTGCCATTGCGATATTCATATACTTAAGAATCTTGAGGAGCTCCTCCTTCAGTTTTCTCTCCGGGAGCTCGGTTCAAAATACAAAGAGACAAAGCAGGATCTCAGGACTATATAGCCTAATTTCGATAGTTGCTTTTATTGTAACGCTTGGGATACCAATCGGTTCATCCCTTCAGGTATCGCTGTCCGAGCGACTGGCAGACGGATTCACAATAAGCAATCTAACGCTTGCCCACTACGAGCAGGCATTAGAAATGGGGTCCAATTTGATGAACGGGATTCGAAATTCAGTAATTATCGCTGTCGTGGTTGCCCTCTTAACTACTCTTCTCGGCCTCATGATGGCGATTTCGATGACCTTCACGAATTTTGCGGGCAACAAGTTGTTAGATCTGGCCGGAACGGTAAGCTTAGCAGTCCCCGGCATCGTGTTGGCCGTGGGGTATATTTTCGTCTGGAATCAGCCAGCTCTAAATACAATTAATTTAGATTTATACGGAACTCCGGTGCTCCTCGTTTTCTCTGGGGTCGCGGCAGCACTACCTATAGCAGTCAGATTGCAGATGGGTGCGCTTGGTCAAGTATCAGAAAATTTAGTGACCGCTGCAAGTGTTACAGGTGTGGGTTTCTTTCGGAGAATTAGGTCAATCCTGCTACCTCTGGTAGGTCCTGCTGTGATTTCAGCATTTGCGGCAGTTCTTGCTGCAAGCGTTTTTGACCTCGCAGGCGCAACGATGCTTGCGCCGCCCTCCTTCGACACACTCCCGGTTGAGATTCTCGCCGAGTACGAAAAAGGTGACTACGGATACGCAACAGCAGGGGCGATGATCAGTATGGTCCTAATGATCATATTGGTCGCCTTTTCCCAAATAGTCGGCAAGAGACTCATGCGTCAGAAATAGAACATGGAAGGGGTCAGCGATGACGTCTAGCAGTGATTACCCTACTGAAGGTCTCCGTCTTGATGGTATAGGCGCTAAATATGGCACCGACGACTGGGCACTGCATAACATTTCCCTGAAAGTCGGAAAAGGCACAACGCTCGCAGTTCTCGGTCCATCAGGATGTGGAAAGTCCACTTTATTGAAAATTGTCGCGGGATCTTTGCGACCGGCGGCGGGAACCATATCAATGGCTGGCGAGACGATATCTTCGCCTGCCCGCCAAGTACCAACCGAACGGCGAGGGCTTGGCATGGTGTTCCAAGACTACGCTTTGTGGCCACACTTGAACGTCAGGCAAACTATCGGATATGGACTAAAATACGGTCGAAACAAAACAGACTCTCAACTCCGTACTCGAAGAGTTGCAGAGCTTATGGAAATGCTACAACTCTCAGGATTAGAGAACAGAAAACCAGGGGAGTTATCTGGAGGCCAACAACAACGTGTTTCTATAGCTCGCGCACTTGCAACACGGCCGAGTTTATTATTATTCGACGAACCTTTATCGAATCTCGATGCCTCCTTACGAGACGAAATGCGAGAGGAACTAAAGCAACTCTTCTCAGTAATCGACACGACGGTACTCTACGTTACACACGACATTACGGAAGCACTCAGCCTCGCGGACAAAATCCTTGTACTACACGAAGGCGAAAGGGTCCAACTTGCCAAACCAGAGGAGTTATTTACCGCCCCAGCCAGCGGCTGGGTAGCGAATATAACAGGCTTCACGACCCGTCTAGAACTTGACCGACTAGACATCTCTACATCCCCCACGTCCTCCTCCACCGCACTTCTAAACGATAAGGAAATAGTAGGGCGATGGTGCGGTCCACGCGAGGACGGTGCTGGACGATCAGACGAACCGGTTGCATACATCCATCCTGATGCAGTCACTCTGTCTGAAAACTCAGATGGAATTGCCGGTACAGTTGTAAGTTGCAATTTTGAGGGTCGCCAATACCGTATTCGCGTACGCCTGCATGACCAACGTGATCTTATCGCTACAAGCACAAGCAACTTTGACGTTGGGCAATCAGTCAGCGCAAACATAGAAGCTAGTGGCGCAGTGTTTTTCGGAAATATGTCATGAACGAAAACCAACCAACAATTAATGCTAGTCTAAGGTCCGAATCGCCAGGCATAGTTATGCTTTTTTACGGCGAAGGATGGGGCAAAAGTACCGCAGCTTTCGGTTACGCCCTTAGGTCGGTAGGACAAGGGCAGGACACCATCGTCATCCAATTTATTAAGGGTGTCCCCTGGAATTTAGCAGAATCCTCTGGAGCAAAAATACTAGGCATTCGATGGCTGACATTTTCAAGAACGTTAACGTGGGGTGCAAAAGATCCTCGATCTCTAGCTCAAACAGCGCTGGTAACAGCCAAAGAAGAGATTGGACGTCCAGGAAAGAAACTTGTAGTGCTAGATGAAATCACAAATGCGGTATCCCACGGTTGGCTCTCGGAAAACGCAGTCACGGAAGCCATTGGTGTGAGGTCTTCCGAAACAAACATCATCATGACAGGACGATACGCAACCACAAAGATCATCGAGGCCGCAGATTCAGTAACGTTATTTGTAAAAGAAAAAGATGGTGGCGTGAAGGGAATATTAGATCTCACATAACCATGCTTTTCAGCCATCTTTAGAGAAGGATTGATCGATTGAATCATACCATTATCGCCGCAGGAGGGTTGGTTGCACGAGATATCAATGGTGAACTCCACTATCTTTTAGTACACCGGCCTAGATATTCCGACTGGTCTTTTCCTAAGGGAAAACAAGATCCTGGTGAAGATATTCTCCAAACTGCCCTAAGAGAAGTACATGAAGAAACGGCATGTGTTTGCATTCCTCGGCACGAGTTAGGAACCAAGAAGTATCCAAATAAAGAAGTCCATTACTGGGTGATGTCCGTGGCCGAAGAAGGCACCTTTGTCGCCAACGACGAAATCGACCAAATTCAGTGGGTAACCGCACCTATAGCGTGTAAAACCTTAACTCACGTTCAGGACCGTGAACTACTCCAGCAGTATTTAGAAGAAATTGCTCACACCAAATAATGCACCAACGAGCCCCTGAGTGTTGTATTCCAGGCCACAGGATCTGAACCAACACTGTTAAGCGCTAGTGTTTATTGCACAGTGAGCATCGGCATACAGAATTGATTTCTACCCAAACGCGTCACGTACATATCAGTCGTCCCACTCTGCCACACATGGGCATTCGCATATTTAACGTTTCATCTAACCTCTTATCTTGAACCCTAGGTGGCACTGAATTGTTCCTCAAAGGTTATTCTGTAAGGTAGCCACTCACATGGTTGCGACCGAGGGCATTTTGAAGCAGTCAGCACGAGCAACCTAATTTAAATCAGTTCGATACACTGAACACTTCGTGATTCAAGATACACCCTATTTAGATCCATTACTTTTATTTGACAATTGTAAAATCAACTATAAGTATTACAAAAGAGTACAACTAGCATGCTCTGATCAGCGCGTTCGCCTGGTAGACGGAACCGGATGTGTGATGACGCATACCCCAAAAAGCCCACAGCAAGCATACGCTGAAGCACCCCCACAGACCTTAATTTCCTATGCGGACTACAACGATCTCACCTCTGTCGGCCTCAACGCCACTAGTATTGCTCTCACGCTTATTAACCCACATCAGCTCTCCTTCCTGAAGTCATGGGTGTACTGGGGCGCCACCTGTGCACTTGTGGGCTTGACCACGGCGCACGCAATCCAAACGGCCAACGACAATCTGGCCAAAGAATTTGCCCAGGACTATTACGACACCGCAGACTTCGACAGTCTGCGTAGGCATCACCCAAAAGCGCCCCGGGCCGTTGTCCCAGCATGGGTGGCCGGAGCGTTGGCATCGACGATTACCGGCTCTTCACAATCGAGGGTGTAGACGGGGGTCTCGGGGAAGTGGCGCGTCGATAGCTGGATAGAGGTCGAGGCCTTCCGATGATGGAAGTTCCTACACAAGCCATCTGAAAGACCTCGACGTGCCTAACGCTACCTTCGACGACTGTGACCTGACCAAGTTTTGCCGGCTGGACGAGCTCGGCCTTCAAGCTACCGGGCAACGGGTGGAGCCCGGGCGGGCGGTACTGGCCTGTCGGGTGGTGGAGCCAGATGAGTGGTGTCACCGCTGTGGTTCTCAGGGCACCGCGCGGGGCACGGTGATCCGCCGGCTGGCGCACGAGCCGCTGGGCTGGAGGCCCACGACTCTGCACGTCACGGTTCGGCGCTACCGGTGCGCCGACTGCGCCCACGTCTGGCGCCAGGACACCACCGCCGCGGCAGAGCCGAAGGCCAAGCTCTCCCGCCGTGCCCTGCGCTGGGCCCTGGAAGCTCTGGTCGTGCAGCACCTGACCATCGCCCGGGTCGCCGAGGCGTTGGGGGTGCGGTGGAACACCGCCAACGACGCCGTGCTGGCCGAGGGCAAGCGTCTGCTCATCGACGACCCGGCCCGGTTTGACGGGGTCACCGCGATCGGCGTGGATGAACACGTCTGGCGCCATACCCGGCGTGGCGACAAGTACGTCACCGTGATCATCGACCTCACACCACTGCGCGTCGGCACCGGTCCGGCGAGGTTGCTGGACATGGTCGAGGGCCGCTCCAAACAGGCCTTCAAGACCTGGCTGGCCGAGCGTCCGGCTTCCTGGCGGGATGGCGTGGAGGTGGTGGCGATGGACGGGTTCACCGGCTTCAAGACCGCAGCCACTGAGGAGATCCCCGAAGCCACCACGGTCATGGACCCCTTCCATGTGGTCCGCCTGGCCGGAGACGCGCTCGAGCGATGCCGCCGGCGAGTCCAGCAACAGGTGAACGGCCACCGGGGCCGCAAACAGGATCCGCTCTACAAGGCCCGCCGGACCCTGCTGACCGGGGCCGACCTGCTCACCGAGAAGCAGTATTCCAGGATCCAGGACCTCTTCGAGGCTGACGAGCATGTGGAGGTCGAGGCCACGTGGGCGTTCTACCAGCACATGGTCGCCGCCTACCGCCAGACAGACAGGGCCGAGGGCAGGGCGATGATGGAGCAGCTGATCGCCAAGCTGGGCCGGGCAGTGCCGACCAAGCTCATCGAGCTGGCCGGTCTGGGTAGGACGCTGAAGAAAAGGGCGGCAGACATCCTGGCCTACTTCGACCGCCCCGGAACCTCCAACGGACCCACCGAGGCCATCAACGGACGACTCGAACACCTGCGCGGATCCGCCCTGGGCTTCCGGAATCTCACCAACTACATCGCCAGGTCCTTGCTCGAGAGCGGAGGATTCAAGCCCCGTCTACACCCTCGATTGTGAAGAGCCCGATTACCTTGGTGGCACGCCGACCGCTCCTGAGCCTGGATCGGAAGGTCAGCTACGGCCTCTTCCGGTTGGGTCTGTCTAAACCCCGCCGGGTCATGGCAGGGATGGCCGCAATGGCCACAGCAACCGAGCTGGTGAGGAGCTTGGCTTCAAAACGGGCACGCGCCCAGGCACGGACGCCACAGGAGGACTAACTAGATCTCTGGGCCAATGGGCACCGATTGAACCTCACGGAGGTCTTTGGCTACAACGTATGCGGGTTTGCCGTCAAAAACATCGGCCCGGATCTCCGAGTTTTCCCAGTTCTCCTCCAGCCTGGCGAAATCTTGAGAATCCAACGCTGCACCAACAAGCCAGGTTACCTGCGATCGATCGGCGTCAACCCATACATGTAATGGCTCGAAACCAAATTCACGGCGAGCTGGGAAGACCTCGTGAATCAAAAATTGGATGAACTCTTCGGCGAGTTCAGGCACCAAGGTGTAACGTCGCATCCATGTCGTGTAGGGGTGCTTGTCTGGCAGGAAGTCGCTCACAGTAGGGCCTTTCACGCGAAAAACTCTGCGACCACTATTCTACTGACTCACGGCTTCTGCCGGCAGGTGCCAACAAACGTCAAGTTCCAGGTTAAAACGGTGGGCCATCAAGCCAAATATCGCTTCATGGCCCACACGTCAGCTCCAAGAACCCGAGGAGCTGGTATTGATTAGAACTTTGGCAAAGACTGGACACGGTACCAGTCCGCGACGTCTTTGCGGAACACGAGCACGAGGAAGTACACCGCAATCGCCGTACCTAACAGACCTGCAAGCAGGTCGATAATCATCCCGGCCGTGTCGACGCGGCCAAAGCTTGTCAACAGCGTCCCCAGGTAGGACAGACCTCCCAAAATCGCGAAGATAATACCGAGGATTCTGGCCCAGTTCTTATTGGCGCGCATGCCGAAATACACAAGAGCATACAAACCGAGGCTGATGAGCAACACGAAAGCCGCTACTCCGTAGGCCAATGCGGAAACGGCACCCGTTGCACCGTCAATGACCTCTTGCTCTGTTACACCAGTACCGGTGGTGTCAATTTCAACAAAACTGCTAGTCACGATTCCGCGCACGTCCAGGATGACCATCTGCAAAATGGCATGCACCACCATCACCGCGGCCGAGGCCAACACTAATAGTTTGGCGATCTTGGATGCCTGAGGTTCTTCCATCTTTGTCACTGCACCCGGAAAACCACCGGGTGCACTTCCAGAAGCACCAAAACGTTGACCGGCAGGGCCTGCCTGCGGGAAACCTGGCTGTTGCGGTTGCTGATATGGTCCCGGTTGTTGAGGCTGTTGCCACTGTCCTGAGCCAGAAGGTTGGCCCTGACCTGGATTTGGTTGGGGACCCTGCTGATCGGAACCCTGCGGGCCAGGATTATTTTGCCACGACATGATGCGTTCTACCTTCCAAATACATTGTGAAACTCTGGTCTTACCATAGTTTATTCGTTTCGTCGCGCTTGGAAAAGACCTTTTCTCGCTGTGTCATTAGCGGATTACCCTTCACCTAAGAGAGGATCCTGGCTTTGACATGCGGCAAAATCATTCAATGATACGTTCCTGAACAGTCCACCATCTCGCCCCGCTCACGCATAGCATGGAGCGCGCCTGTGGTGCTGTGTTTCTTCCTCTGCGATCTCTTCGATCGCGTTGGGAGAAAGACAGTGTTAGTCAAAGGCAGGTCACCGAGAACTTCTCCGCTTGGTGACCCGCCATAGGAGTTCGAGGATTTCGAACAACGTTTTATGTTGAGAACTGTGGCAAAGACGAGGGTGTCAGATTGTTTGTGTACAGAGTTATCGATGAGAGGACATGATGATGACCATGACAGATGATCGTGTTGATCAGCCTGGTGGGGCTGATGTTGTTGCGCAGTTGAAGGCCAGTGGCGCCTTGGACGAGCTTTTCGCTCGGATCGACGCCGGTGAGATCGAGCTGACCGGCAACGGTGGAGTGATTCCTGAACTGATCAAGGAAGCACTCGAACGGGGTCTGCAGGCTGAGATGACCTCGCATCTGGGTTACGGGCCTGGTGACCGGGAGGCTAAAGCCGTCACGGACCGGCCGGTCAATGCCCGTAATGGCTCGTATTCCAAGACGGTCGCCAGCGAGGTCGGCGATATCGAGCTGACGGTGCCTAGGTGTAGTTCCCCGGGAGGTTGTGAACACTCGCGGTAGGAAGAAGACCTCCGGTACAGATGGGGTTAGCACAACCTGCGTCTGAAAACCGGAGGTCTTCATGTTCCACCCTAATGCACCGTTGACTCCTGAAGGCCGTCGTCGCCTTGCTGTGTTGATTGTTGAGCACGGCTGGACGATTCGTCGAGCGGCCGAACGCTTGCAAGTCTCACCTGCCACGGCCTCGAAGTGGGCCGCTCGCTATCGGGCCGGGGAGCCGCTGACGGATCGATCCTCGCGGCCGCATCGGTCACCCCATCGGTTGTCTGTTCGCAAGGAGCGGCGCATCATTGCGTTGCGGTTCACCCGCCGGTGGGGCCCGCATCGGATCAGTTATCACCTGGGTATCGCCCGCTCCACGGTGGGCCGGGTGCTGGCCCGATACCGGATGCCCCGGTTAGCGCACGTGGATCAGGCCACCGGGCTGCCGGTGCGCACACCAGCCCCCATCCGTTATGAAAAATCGGCTCCCGGGCAGCTCGTGCACGTGGATATCAAGAAACTGGGCCGAATCCCTGACGGCGGTGGCCATCGGAAACTCGGGGTCGCAGGCCGCAAAAACAACGGGTACGGCAACACGGGCCGCGGCTATGCGTTCTTACACCACGCCGTGGATGATCACTCGCGACTGGCCTATTCTGAGATCCTGTCCGATGAGCGCAAAGAGACCGCCGCAGGGTTCTGGCAACGCGCCCAAGCATTCTTCGCCGATGCTGGGATCACCGTGCAGGCCGTGATGACTGATCATGGCGCCTGTTACCGCTCACGCCTGTTCAAGGCCAACCTTGGGGACACCGTCAAGCATCGCTTCACCAAACCCTACCGACCCCAAACCAATGGCAAAGTCGAACGCTTCAACCGCACCCTGGCCCAGGAATGGGCCTATGCCCAAACCTATTACCGTGACCAAGCCCACGCCGCAACCTACCCCGACTGGTTGCACTACTACAATCATCACCGACCCCACACCGGCATCGGCGGTCTCACCCCAGCTGAACGCGTTCACAACCTCGCGGGGAATTACATCTCGTCTGCGTCGGTGCTCGGCAGAACACTGTCGAGGTTCTTAAACGCAGGCGTTACGATGCTAACCGCAACTACGATACCAATTACAGTTGCCAGAGAAAGCCCTGCCGCCGGTAGCCCCCAGTTGCTCGCGACAGCAGCTATTGGGGCAGACGATACAGCTGGCGCCGCGAGCATAATAGTATTCTGAGCGCTTAGCACTCTACCTCGCATTTGGTCCGGCGTAGCCTCAATTGTCGCTACTCCAATCACGGCCGAAACGGGCGCGCCAGCAAGGCCTATAACCACAGCGGCGGTAATTACGAGCCAAGGAGTTGCCATTACTCCTAGGCCGATGTATCCCACCAAAGTCCCAATCATCCCGACAACAAACCAGGTCCGTCGCGATATCTTTCCTACAGTCACAGCGTATATACCGGCCCCGACCAGGCTTCCGGCGGATAGGCATGCGACGACCAGCCCCGTGAGCCCGGGAAGATCTTCAGCCGCGAAGAATGCAGGTAGCAAGCTCGTCTGCAGCGCAGCGGAGGTGGCAACAAACAAAGCGGTAAGCACGGTGGCGCCAAGAATAAGGCGCTGAGAGAACAAGAACCGTAGAGCCACACCGAGTTCAGACAGAACTGCAACCATCGGAGAGCGGTACTGATGCTTGTCCGCGCATTCCAGAGGGTCAGGGTCTCCTGCTCTATGTTGGATTCCATATGAGGCAACTGCAGCGGTTAGGGTCGTAGCCGCAGTTACAAATAAAGTCGTGGATCCAACGCCGAAAACGGCAATCAGTAACCCACCTAGACCCGGACCAGCCAACATGAGCGCACCAGAAAGAGCCTCGCGTGTTCCAACAAGACGATCAAGTGTGTCTGGGCGTTCATTATTCAACTTAGCCAATTTCGGCAAAAGTGCCTCTCTGGCAGTCATTCCAGGCGCATCCCCAAAAGCTCCTAACACTGCCAAGCCGATGAACCAAGCTAAATTTAGTCCTACGGTTGCGTCAACAATCGGAAGCGCTACAACCGCACTGGCAGAAATAACATCACTGATGATCGAGATCGTTCGACGATTGATGCGATCGATTAACACGCCGGCGAATAGTCCAATCACCGCGCTCACTGCAGATGTAACGCTCGCCACGATTCCGGCGGCGAGGATGTCACCGGTTCGCGCGAGCACCAAAAGAGGCAGGACGATTGATGCGATGCCGTTGCCCAGGAGGGACAAGCTATAGGAGCCGAAGTATGCCCATGTGCTTCTGTTCATGGCACTATGAAAAACTATGCCGTCGCGGCCAGGTCAACACTCGGAGCGAGAGACTGATCATGAGCTCGGCGGCAATGGAGTCTGTAGTCGGCGTCGGTCGAGGTCAAGCTACGTTTCACGCTTCGCCAGGCAGCACTGCCGAGGCCAACACGCGCGATAGCGCGAGCCCCTTCTTCTCAGTGGACACGTGCATGTCACGCGGCCGACGTGCGCTTCGCGCACACGGCCGTCCGTAACTCGTGGCCTAGATGCCCCGGAGTGCCTCATGTCAAGATCCCCGGGAATTGCAGGCCGTGCCTCGCACATATTTCCCCCGCTAACCGGGGTCTCAGCCGGCCCGGGTGTGGTGGACCTTGATGCCCGCGGGATCCGGTAGGGCCTGAGCCTTCTCGATCTGGCGTTCAAGCCTTGCAGTCTTGCCCGCAGCGAGCTTGATCAACCGTTGCTGGATCTGATCGATCTCGGCAGCCATGCCGACCGGATCCAGACCTGCCCGGTACTTCTGAAGCTCTTGTTTCTGCTGGGCGTTGAGGATCCCGGCATCCAGCAGCCGGTGGTAGGGAGTCTTGGGTTTGTCATAGAGGCGTTTGCGCCGCCCGCTGGCGTCTTGGGTCCAGCCGGTGGGTTTTTTGGTGGCGGTGAAGTAGTTGAGTTTCAAACCCACCACCTGCCATAGGGCCGCCAGGATGGCGCGTTCATCTGCGGTGTCGTACCGGTAGTGAAACCCAAATTTTCGCACGGCGTGGTTGTTTTTGGATTCCACGGTGGCTTGATCATTTTTTTGATACGGCCGGCCCCGGGTGAAAAAGATCAACCGGTCAGCAGCCCAGTGCATGACTTCGTGGTTGATGAACTCTGACCCGTTGTCACAATCTAAGCCCGCGATCCCATAGGGGATGGCGGCTGCGGCCCGGTCCAATCCTGCCAGGATGTGCACTTGGGCGTTATGACGGAGCACTTCTAGGTGCACCCACCCGGTGCGCACATCAGTCATGGTTAGGGTGCGGGCGAATTCGCCTTGCAGGGTTGGCCCGCAATGGGCCACCGTGTCGGTTTCGAAAAACCCTGGTTCGTCTTCGACCTCATCGCCGGCTTGTCGCACCGTAATCGAGTTGCGCAACAAGGCCCCAGGCTTGGTCGTAGCGATGCCTTTGAGGCGTAACCGGTCGCGTTCGGCCTTGAGATACCGGTCAATCGTGGCGGCACTCATGGCCACCAGCTGGGCACGCACCGTGGGGTTATACCCGGAGCGGCCAAACGCCAACTCATCGTGGGCTTCTAACGCGTCTAACCAGTCTTCCATCACCGGTTTCATGTATTTGCCCGAGGGCATGCCCATCAACCGCCACACCCGGATCAACTGCTTTTTCGCATTCGCCGAATACTTCGTGGGTTTATGCTTTCGACGGTCAATGCGCACCACGTTTTTGACCCCGATGGTCTGCGACGTCAGATACCGCCTGGCCGTGGACCGGCCCAACCCAGTGGAAGCACAAAACTGATCTAAAATCGCTGACTTCTCCGCCTTGGACCCCGTGCGATAATCCCTACGTAATTGCTTGGTGACTTCAATCCGAGCACTCATCGAGACAATGTCCTTATCCATGCGTTCACACTATGGCTTCGCGCTCACGATACGTGAGGCACGACCTGAGCTACGCGCTCAATATGAATAAGGTACGTCGTGCTCTTGACTCAGGGGCCGCAAGCGGATAGCTTTGCATACACGCCCTACCGCAACGGGCGGAGGGCACGACTCAAGGAAGAGAGCATGTCCATGCAGACCGAGAACACCATGATGGCGGAAGCAGTCTTCGGCGACTTTCAGGACACCATCGACCTGATGGAGCAGGCTGAGCGCGAGGAAGCGTTCGCCACGGACCCTGAGATGGTTGCAACCACCCCCGTCTGCGCAACGATCGGTACCGCTCTGATCATGTGCTAAAAGGCGGGAAACCCTGATTGGGCCCTACCGAAGCAGTCGCCTATTGCGATCGGGTAGGGCCCAATCTGTGTCCGGGGTCCTGGCCCAGCACTAGTAGTTCTGCAAGCATTATTGATCGTTGTGAAATCGATCGACGGAAAAGGTGGACGCGATGGAGCGTATGGGGTCTCGGGTCACAGTATCCGATGAAAAGGAGTTCAAGAGGTACGTAAAAACAGCGCGAGGCTTCGACAAGGAACAGCGACTTCTTAACCGGGAGTTCCAAGCTATGCAAGCGGCTGCAGAGATTCGGGATGAAGCAGGAAACCCGGTCGCATTGCCAAGCACACGTATCCTCGACAATCAGATTACCATGGAGACCCCTCACGGATATTCCTCCCCGATCAAGGATTTTTTTGATCGGGATCTTCCCACGGACTGGCGAGGTCAAGTTTCCCTCATCGGGAAGAAGCTAGCCATCCTACACCGAGCGTCAATAGATTTCGGCGCGGAGCCAGAATCACCCATTCTGTATCCTATTCCGGCTCACCTCTTCATGCACATCACTGACGGCGCGCTATGGACGCTAAAGCAACTTCCAAAACAGGTGCACGAAACGTTAAAGAGAACGATCACACAACTCCAGGAGATGGAGTCAGTGTTCATTCATGGCGATCTCTCGATAGACAACGTACTTACCACTGAGCACGATGCGGTGTTTATCGATTGGGAGCTGGCGGGCGCGGGACCGAATCTGCATGATATCAGCTCACTAATGGCATCGTTCCTTGCATCGCGTGTGCGGGCACAAACCGCGAGAGGTACTGTACGTACCAGCGTGCCAGCTGGCCTTATGGGGGAATTTAAAGAGTTCACTGCCCACCTCCTAGGCGCATACGGGTTTGCCTCCGACACCGACGAGGCGGTGCTTCTCGTGCGTGTCGTAGCCTTGAAACTTCTTGCGCGGTCACAAGTGGTGGCCGCTGCATCGGTTCCACAGACTGCGTTGGCGACGGTTTTGTTACGCATGACAATAAACATGACCGCCAATGCCACTGCTATAAGCAAAGGGTTGATGCGGGATGCTAAGTAAGGGCACTAGGTCTGCACTGCTTGAAACTGAGTATACGGCCGCGGCGCGTTGGGCCGAAGAATGTCTTAACTCTCTATTTGTCGATGGCAAGGAACTTAGGAGGTGCCTCAACGGTGAGTCTGTTTCAGCCACTTCGAGTGTCGCAGCGAGGACGGTGAGTCGCTGGCTTTACGAGGACGTCCACTTAAAGAGGACAGGAAGCTCAGTGGCGCAAGGCGCCGAAGTGGCTAGCCCCGTGGTGGCATCAACAGCACTGAGGAATGCACGCCGAACTAGTCTAGGCTGGAGTCTGCGACCATCCGCCGAGGGCGCTACCGTCGCGACATCTGCTTTGAGTGGTGTCGAGCTTCTCATCGCTGCCGAGCAGCGTAGCGAGTGGATTGTCGGGCCTGATGCATTAAGCGTACCAAGAGTGCGTAAAGGATTCTTGAGTGGCTGGGATAGTATAACTGGCCTCGATGGCAATCCATTGTCTCCAGATCTGCGAATGTACATTCCGTGGGTCAATAGTAGCCACAGCGCAGAGAATCTAATAGATAAGCTGGACCAAGCGGTCAGCCGGTGGATGATAAAGTTCGCCAATTTCGCGACACAACGTCCAGATAAAACTGTACTTTATTGCTCAACTGGCGATGCTTGTAAAATATTTGAAGCACTCCAGCAAGCAGCACCATCAACCCAGTCCATCGAACTTAACGGTCCTGGATTCGCACTTATTGGCCCGTACGGAATCCCATACGGTCTGAATCGAGCTGGGGTGACATCAAGTTTTGGAGTGACCGTGGCTAGGCAAGCCGGTGAGTACTTAGTCGAGTCCTATCCCACTTGGCGCCACCCGGAACTTTGTGCAATCCTCCAAGAATCCGCGACAGCAATCGGAATCGATAATTGGAATGAGGCCCTCTTTTGAGCACAGAGAAGATCGGCACAAGACGAATTAGCCAACAAAGCGAATCAGCATGGACCTGGGAGCTGTCCGCGGAGCAGTTCAGGTATGGTGAATCAGTACCGCAGTTAGGGCTTGACTCGATTCGCCCAAAGACTCCTACGGGGACTGTGATCTATGAAGACGTGCCCGCAGACCATGCGCTCATTGATGACCTTCTCAACGAGAGTGAGTATGACGAAGCACATTGGGCTTGTTATGAGAACGCCTTACGTTGTCTCGCCACAATCTCCGCTTCTGGGGAGGCTGCATGGAGCTCTGACCAAATAGGGCGAACGCGGCAGTACGTTGACACGAGCAAAGACGAGCAGGAGAAGCTCACTCGACTTTCACAGCAAGTCCTGGAAACGATTGATACTGTCAGTGAACCGTCAAACGTCGGAAAATCTGGTGAGAAATATCCGATAAAGCCGGGGGTGCCGATCGGACTCGGCCGAGTCATTCTTGATCCAACAGGTCGAGGAATGGTGCTTGCACCGCTCGGCGATGCAGCCCCAAAAGCTGCAACCGCTGGAAGACTGATTGAAGAACTTATTTGGGTTTCTTCACTCATTCAAGCCAAGAGCGAATTCAAAGCAAAGATGGCGATCAAGCTGGCGGTTTCCGTCGCACATTCCTCGCCGAAATACCCTAACCTTCTGCTTTATTCCACCCTGCTGGCCTTCTCGGCCCATGTCCAAAGACGTCTATCAGCACCAATGGCTCCACCTGAGACCGTTGATATCTTCTGGCCAGCAATTGTGAAGGTAGCTAAGAACCCAGCTGAAGTAGGATTACCATGGAAAGGGGTAAGATGACATCCTTTGATCCACAAAATCATGCTAAACCCCCTGCTGCACTCAATTTGCAACGTGGGCAGTTGCTTATTGTCGGAACGGGCGCAATCTCAGTTACCTTCTTGCCCAGTTGGGTTAATGTCCTACGAACATGGTATCCACAGATGTCAATCCGGGTTGTGCTCACGCACTCTGCTACTGCGTTGGTCTCCACGCGCGCTATCGCCGCAATTTCCGGTCATTCGGTAGCTGTTCAGGACGGAGGCGCCTCGTCGCCAGCGGTCATGCATCGCGCCTTGTCCGCTTGGGCCGATCTCGTTCTAGTATTTCCTGCTACTTCCAACTTCTTAAGCAAGCTGGCGCACTCGATGACAGACAGCATGGCACTGATGACATGTGCCGTGTCGCCGTCACCAGTTGTCTTGGTGCCCTCTGTACCCGAAAAGATCTGGAAGGCACCCTCGATGGTTCGGAACATCTCGCTCCTCAAGGAGTCTGGGTATTGGGTACATGAACCATCAGCAGCGGTTACCGCCGCTACTCGTACCGGCGAGTTTGGTGGCCCGGCCGATATTTCCAGTGTGGTGCGATTAATGAGCAAGACCTTGGAAACTGACCCAAATACTCAGAAGGAATCCTAATGAACAAGCCACTGCACTCACCTTTTCGGGAGATCGTTGCGTATGTCCCGGGAGTCGTAAGATCTAGCCTCTATAAGGGCTACTTCGCCCGCTTTTATGCAGAGTACACTTCTCTCATTGATTCTGATATTCAGTGGTATCGTAAAGCGATCGGCAGGAAGCAGAAGTTACGTGTTCTCGATCTTTTTAGCGGTACAGGTCGTATTGCGGAGGGTCTTGCTGAAGACGGGCATGAGTGCACCGCAGTTGAGGTATCTCCCGATATGACAGCAGGAAAGAACACGAGTGGCGCGCGGGTCAGAAGAATTCTCGGTGACGTTTTCGATTTTCCTGGTTCGGCCGAGTACGATTCTGTTGTAACCGGTCAGATGTCCGTGGCTATGTTTCTGAACGACTCGGAACGGTTTCACTTGTTTCACCACATATGGAGTCATCTGAAGCAAGGCGGTCGTTTAGTTTTTGATATGCCATTGCCTCCTGAGGCTGATTCGGAAGACGTTATAGGGCTACCGCTTTTGAGTGGTGAACGGGGATACGTCTTGTCTGGGGTATTTCGCGATGTGGAAAATGCTGTTCAAACCACTTACTTTCTGGCCGAGGTCGATGCCGCGGATGCACCAACCTCACGAATTCTAGCAAGTCACCAACTGGCGCTACTGAACGAAGCCACTATTCGAGTCGAGCTGGAGAGTGCTGGATTTTATGTCGAGCAATTCGAGATATCCAATCCAGCCCCTCTGCAACCGGGCCTTTCTGCGCCCGTTGCACAGATCAGTGCTGTTAAGCGTTCGGTCGATAGTTTCCCGGCTAGTTGAAAGGCCAACACAATGATTGATCACGTAATTTCTAATGGTCAGCTCACGGCCAGCTTCTATGACGAAGTTACCGCACCTGATAGCTTTCCCGACGAGGCGGCCGAATGGTTGCTTAGCACCATTGGACCAGAGCGAACAAGTATTCTCGACCTTGGGGTAGGCACGGGTCGGGTTCTCTCTAGAATTGCCCGTTCCTTGCAGCGGGACAAGGTATTGACTCGGTATCGACTTCATGGAGTGGATATTTCTCCGGAGATGATCGCTCAAGCTCGGTCCAAACCGGAACTTGCTGGTGTTACGTTCACAATCGACGATGTCAGGTCGGTATGCTTGAGCGAACAGTACTCTGCAGTTATATGCCTTGGGAACACCCTGGGCATGTCCCTGGAGGACAACGCACTCACGGAAATCTTCAAGACGGCAGCCAGGCACCTCGACTCAGCCGGACTTTTCATTGTCGATTTTCAGAACCCTGTGGCGTTGGATTCACTATTTACTGAGGCGTCAGTTGTGTCGAGCTTTGAACAGAATGATTCGAACGAAGCCTCGGGCATTGTCCAGTTCTTCAGTCGTCCCACCGAGAGATTGTTCAGGATTAACCAGCACTGGATAGTTAAAGATGAGGTTACCTCCTTTGTCGAAGAAATATCCCTTTACCCTGCTGAGCAAGTTCGGGAGGTTGCAGAATCGTGCGGATTCAATCTAGTAGACGCTTATGGCGACTATTTGGGATCGCCGTTGATTGAGACTGCCTCATTTATGAATGTCCTGGTGTTTCGATACGAACCTTCAACCATTTAATGAGTGTTGGAATATGTCCCTGAGCACGAGCGAGATTGCGAAATTATCTGGAGTCACGCGTCGAACAATTCGTCATTATCATGACATAGGCCTGTTGCAGGAGCCGAGGCGGAGACCTAACGGGTACAGGGAGTACTCAACTTCGGATTTGGTGGCGCTTTTGCGTATTCGTCGGCTTTCTGCTCTTGGATTTTCCCTATCAAATGTTGCTGATATGATGCGGGGCGAACAGGGTTCGGAAGAACGGCTCATCGATAGCCTTGATTTTGAGCTGGAGTCCCAGATTTCACAGTTGCAAGCGATTCGGGAGGAAATTCGCCTTGCGCGCACGCGCGGCGTCCCTGCGGATGTTAGCCCAGATGCTTTTATGGCAGCTCAAGGTGTGGATGGGCCAAATCGACTTAGACTTGGCGTACTTCTCGGCGCGCTTTTCCCATCGGAACAACTAGAGATTTTCGCGCATTTTGTTGCCTCTCCGCCTAGTGACTATTCTGAGATAAACCAGGAGTTCGCTTTAATTGATGCCAGCACAAGTGAGGAACGTTTGCGGGAGTTCATTAATCGACTTACAGACTCTCTCGCCGAAGCTAGGGCAACGGCAACTTGCCATACCGAGAGTAACGGAAAAGATGCTTTTACGGTGGATTCGTTGTCTTCAAGGCTTCTGGTCGATGTCTTTTTCGAGGGCCTGAACGCTACGCAACGAGGAGTTCTAGAGAAGGTGCTGTCAAGGCTGTCCAGTGAGCAATGAGCCGCTTGGCAGGAAAGCGTGTATGCCTGGGTGGGCGTACTAGCTCTCAGCTCCCCGGGGCTCTCTTCCCTCGGTCATTCGGTAGCGCCTTTCTTGGTCTTCAGTATCCGCGAACAGACACAAATTCCACCCTAGAGGCTCGAGCGCAGTGCCCGTTGTGCTGGCTTCCGGTCTGGTTGAGGGGACGAGCTCGACTGGGGCTGAGAACACAGTCGCGAGTGCGCGATCTGGGCGATCCGCCGTTCGGCTGCCTGTTGCGGGGAGGCCACGGTGTCCGAATCACCGAGGGGCGCGGACTCGTGGATGTCATAGCGCCGGCGGTACAACGCGATGCGCACTGCGAGGCCACGCTACCGCTGGCGCTCACGGGACCTCGGTCCAGGTTTCCCGAGCTTGGCCACCCAGGCGGCCCCGCACTCTATCGCCTCATCCAGCGAAGCCGCGGCTGCGGTAGTGATCAGATCTTCCCGCTCCTGCAGGGCGACTCGCATGTCATCATCCAGGGGGCCGGTCGGGCGCGGGATCAGCCCCGCCACCCGCCCGGGTGTGCTCGTCTTGCGACGTGGCAGTTGCGTGGTGACCGCGTCGATCATAGAGGCCAACCACGCCGCGGGGTCCTTCTCTTCGGTCCACGACTGCAAGCGCGGAGCGAGACGAGCAAGGATCCGGGTCGGTGCGTGCCCGGCGGCCTCGTGGCGGATCACCGCAGCCTCGAGCTGTTCGTAGTGCGGGCTCGTGAACACCTCGTCCGCGATCCCTTCCGGGAACGGGGCGACATCGAGGTAGCTGGCCACGCGCTCGACCTATGCCTCTCGGGCCAGCACGCGGTGCAGCTGCCCGATTCGGGTCAGCGGCTCCGGGGGCTCCAGGTGGGTCTCGACATCGTGCGGGTCCGGTTGGATCACATGGGCGCTGTTGTTCTGCTTGCCGGGGGTCATCGCGACGTAGAACAGCTCCCGGGACGCGGTCTCCGGATCGACCAGGGCGTGCACGGTATCCACGCTGGCCCCCTGGGCCCGGTGGACGGTGGTGGCCTAGCCGAGCTCGACGTCCTCGGCAACGTACTCCGCCGGCAGGATCAGCTCAGCCCCGGCAGGGTGGTCTCCGGGTCCGAGGCGGCGCACGGCAAGCGCCCCGTTCTCGAGCCGTCGGGTGACGGCCCGGCGGTCGCCGTTCTTCACCTAGGACCGGCCGAGACTCAGTTGTCGGTCGTTGCGCCTGGTCACCACCAGGTCCCCTACCCCGGCAGTGGTGCCGTCATGCAGTCCGGTCCCGTCGCGCTCGACGTGCCCGGCGATGATGAGGTCTTTGCGGGCGCGGGTGTTCAGCTCGGCGACCATCTCGGCGTTGCCCGCGATCATCAGCGTCGCCAGCCCTTCGTCGCGGTCATGTTGCCAGGCGTTGTAGGCGGCATCGAGCATCCGCTCGATGCTCCCATCAGTGAGCCGGCCGTGGTTCTCGTAGTCTTCAAGCACGGCGGTCTTGCCGCGGCGCAGGCCGAGGCTGGCCGTTTTCTCCCACTCGTGGACGAACCGGCGCGCATCGGTCAGCGTCGGCGGGGCAGCACGGTGGCGCACCAGCATCCCGAACGCCCCGCCGGTTTCCACGGAACTGAGCTGGGCCGGATCGCCGACGAGCACCAGCTTCGCCCCGGCCTGCCTCGCGTGCTCGGCGATCCGATCCAACGTGAGCGTCCCGGCGAGGCTGGCCTCATCGAGCAGGATCAGCTGTCCGGGCTGGAAGTCCCAGCGGCCTCTCTCGTGTTCGTAGAGGAATTTGGCGGTGTTCTCGGCGCGGACGCCCAGCGATTCGCCGAGAACTTCGGCCGCCGCCGCCGAGGGTGCCAAACCGATCACGGAGTCCTGCCCGTGGCGGGCGGTCCAGGCACGGTGCAGGCCGCGCAGCGCGGTGGTCTTCCCCGCACCGGCCGGGCCGACCAGCAGGTCCAGGCCCCGCCCAGAACGAGCGATGCGGGTGACGGCGGCCTGATCCTCGGCCAGCCTCACGCCCTGGATCTTCCGGGAGACGTGCCGGGCCACCATCCGAGATGGCAGTCGCGGCGCGGATGTGTCCTCGGAGTGCTCCAGGAGGCGGTGTTCGGCGTCGAGAATTTCCTGGCTGGAATAGGCGACCTGATCGCCAGTCTGGAAACGGTTCCCGCTCTGATCGACCTAGTGCCCCGGCACCGCACGGTCATACTCGGGCGTCAGGCGCAGCGACTGCGCTTCAGCAACAGCCACGATCTGATCCAGCACTGCGATGCGTTCGGCCGGGGTGGTGAAGCGGGTGGACTTGAGCTGGCGCATGGCTTCGGCGTGCAAGTTCCACCGCGTCCAGGTCGAGCGCCGATCCGCGACCGTCATCACCACGACCGATGCCAGGTCCTCGACCTGTTGCGCGCCGAGGTCTTCGGCACGCAACCGAGGTGCTTCCGGTGCGCGGGCGAACACGTCTTGTGCCCAGGTGGTTGCATCGGTGCCCAGCAGCTGGGTTGCACGCTCCCGCCAGTCCGCGGTGAGCTCAGCCAACGAATGCAACTCCTTCTCGGGCCGGGCCTCCAAGGTGGCTTGCTGGCGCAACCGAGCGATCGTGTCCGGGCTGGGTGCGTGCCCGTGGGCGTCCCGGTAGTCACGGATGAGCCGGTTCTTCGCCTGCTCGATACCCTCCACACCGACGCTGCCGGTGGTGCGGCGGGAGAACTCCGCGATCAACTCAGGCGGGATGCTGGTGATCTCCCAGCCGGTGTTCCGGTCCTTACCTCGGTCGACGGGTGCCCAGGTCAGGCCGAGCAGGTCGGCGGTGTGGTCGATGAGGTAGGCGTTGTAGCTGGCCGACAGCGCGACGGTGGCCTTGTGCAGCCGCCGCGAATCCAGGCTCCGCCACTTCCCGTCCTCGCCTTGGACCTTGTTCGAGACGACCAGGTGCGTGTGCAGCTGCGGGTCGGCGGCTCTCGAGTCGTAGTGGTCGAAGGCGGTGGCGATGATCCCGGTGATCGGCATCCTCGCGATCCCGCCCTTGCCGACCCGGGTCGAGGCCACCCGCCCTTCGAGCAAGGCGACGGTATCGCGCATCGCGGCGTGATGGGCTTGTGCCAGCAGTTCTTGCGTCGGCGCGTCCGCAACACCCCAGAGGCTGCCCAGGGACTTCGGTGGCGAGAAGGTCAGGTCGAAACCTGCAATCGCTGCACGAGGCTTGCGTGCAATCTCTTCGTCGCGGATGTCCTGGATCGCGACCTCACGTTGCGCAGCCGGCATGTCCGGGCTGAGCTTGGCAACCCGGTCAGCAATCCGCTCATGCGGTGGGCGCAGGGTCGGGTAGGCGTGGCCGAGTTTCGCGCCGGTCACCGGGTGCACGCCGTGCTGAACTAGGGCGTGTCTGATAAATGTTGTAACCAGGCGATGACACCGTTGAGCACGATAGCGGCCCGGTAGATGATGGCGAGTTTGTCATATCGTGTGGCCAGTCCTCGCCACTGTTTCATACGGGCGTAACCACGCTCGATGACATTGCGGCGCTTGTACTTGATTGCGTTGAACTTCGGTGGACCGCCGCCCCTTGATCCTCGCCGGAGACGATGGCCTTGCTGATCGATCGGCTCGGAGATGACTGCCTCGATCTTTCGTGAGCGCAGCAATGAGCGATTCGCTTTCGATAAGTAGGCTTTGTCACCCAGGAGCGCGTCTGGGCGGGTGCGTCGACCGACTTTCAGGTTCTCCAGTAGAGGAGCGAGCATGGGGCTGTCGCCGTCCTGGCCGGCAGTGCAGATCGTGACTAACGGCAGTCCGTGGCCATCGACGAGCTGATGAGTCTTTGTCGACAAGCCACCACGAGAGCGGCCGAAGGCGTGGTCAGGCGACTCGGTCAGCAGATCCTTGTAATTCGACGAGTCCCTTTTTTACGCGGCTGATGTTCGTTGCGTGCTGGTGAGCACGAGCGATCGTGGAGTCGACTGAGACGGTGAAGTCGACCTTGTCATTCTTCACCGCAAAGTCTGTCAGCGCCTGGTGGATGGCATCCCAGGTGCCGTCAGAGGCTAAGCGACGGTGCCAGGTCCACACGGTCTGCCATTTGCCGAAGGTCTCGGGCAGGTCGCGCCAGGCGATGCCGGTGCGGTAGCGGTAGATGATGCCTTCGATCATCTGCCTGGAATCGGAAAAGGGGCGTCCGCGCTTGCCTGTTGGTGCTGGCAGGTAGTCAGCGATGAGAGCCCATTGGTCATCAGTGAGCAGCTGGAATCGAGACATGACTCAAGAGTTTCAGAAACCAACCGTAAACTTTGTCAGACACGCCCTAGCCCCCGAAAGTTGGACTGGTTTAATTCTAGGCGGTTAAAGGCTCAAGGGTCTGGTTTCGATATTGCATCGGGGTCAGGCCCTTGATGGAGTGCCCTAGGTTTTTAGGTCCAGGTGACTTGAGTGTTGTCCATTGATGCCCGGCCTGTGGGTGGGGAGAATGGATGAATGGTGAAGAAGTTCAGCAAGCATACTCCCGAGCAGATTGTTCGTAAGCTCGATGAGGCGCGGGAGTTGAAGGAATCGGGATCAACGACAGCTCAGATCCTGACCGCGTTGGGGATTAGCGAAGCCACGTTGAACAGGTGGCAGGCTACCTATGGGTCGATGACGAAGAGCGAGGCGAAAGAGCTCCAGCGATTGCGCGAGGAAAACACGCGCTTGAAGCGTCTCCTTGGTCAGGCAGAGCTGGAGAAGGCTGCGTGGAAAGAATTATCGCAGGGAAACTTCTAAGCCCAGCTCGCCGCCATGATGCCGTCTGGCATCTGGTCGGGCTGGGCTACTCCCAAAGATATGCCTGCCAGATTGTTGGGCTCTCCCGTAGCGCTTACCGGCGCGCTAGGACCCGTGAACGCAAACCTGATAAGTACGCAGACCTGCGCGAGTGGATGCACGAGTTCGCGCGTGATCACCGCCGGTGGGGACACCGGCGTGCCTGGAGGAACGCCTTGGCTGAGGGGTATGGGATATGCCGGGAAACTTTCCGCAGGATGTGGCGTGAAGAGGGTCTGCGCGTGTTGCCTCGCAAGAAGCGTAAACGCCTCAATGGACACGTCCAGCGCGATGTTCGGTCCGGCCAGTACCCGAACGAGGTGTGGGCACTGGACTTCCAGTTCGATTCAACATGGCACGGCAAGACAATCAAGATCTGCAACATTATTGATGAATACACCCGCGAACACCTCGCCTTCGCGGTCGATAAAAAGATTGATGCGGGCTCGGTGATCGAACTCCTTGACGTGGCTTGTCTGGAGCACAGAGGACGCCCTAGGGCGATCCGGATGGATAACGGGCCTGAGTTCATCGCCCACGCCCTCGAGGCTTGGGCGGCCGAGGATGAGACGATCCAAGCGTTCATCCCGCCAGGCCAGCCCTGGCATAACGGGTTCGTTGAGTCGTTCCATAACCGGATGCGAGACGAACTCTTGGAAGATAACAGTATCGAAAATCTCGACCATGCCCGCCTACTCGTGGCCCAATGGTCACGGCGCTACAATGACTTCCATCCGCACTCATCACTGGGCTACCTCAGCCCGCGGCAGTATGCGGAACAATGGAGACAAGAAAACACGGTCAACGCTTAAACCAAGTGGACCTAATTCTTAGGCCACCCCCTTGAGTCGTTGTTGGATGCGTTCGGTGTTGTACCACTGGATGTACTCGTCGATTGCCTGGTTGAACTCTGTGACGGTGTCGAAGACTTCTCCGTGGTACATCTCGGTTTTCAAGTGCCCGAAGAAATGCTCCATGACCGCGTTGTCGTAACAGTTGGCTTTACGCGACATCGACTGAGCACCACCGTTGTCATGAATTAGGTTGCGCCAGGACGAATGCTGGTACTGGAAACCTTGATCGGTGTGCATCATCCACCCAGGTTCAGGCGCACACGTTTTAATCATCTGAGTTAAAGAATCGGCGGTAAACGCTGTCGACGGCGATGTAGCCACGGTGTGGGCAACGATTGAACGGTCGAACAGATCCATCACCGGTGACAGGTAGACCTTGCGGCCTGCGACCCTGAACTCGGTGACGTCGCTGACAAAGACGGTGTTTGGCTTAGTTGGGGTGAACTTGCGGTCAAGTGTGTTTTCAGCAATGTGGCTGAACGTCCCGCTGTAGGAAACATATGGCCTACGCTGGCGGACCTTGGCTCGAAGCTCAGTAGCGTCCTTTAATGTGGTGTACGGCTCCCCGGTGAGCGCGTCATTCATTACAGAGTGACGGCCACCGTGTGATCCTTCGAGTGAACCTACCAAAGCACTCTCGAAAGGACGTTTCACGATGACCGTCATCCCTTCTAGTATCGACCTTCGCGGCCTGTTGGAGGAACAGCTTTTGCAGGCAAGTCCTGACCTGATCCGGGACTTGTTGCAGATGTTCATCAACACCCTGCTCTCAGCCGAGGCTGACGCGGTCTGCGGCGCTGAATATGGGCAGAGCTCTGATGCCCGGCAGAACCGGCGCAACGGCTACCGGCACCGGGGCTTCGACACTCGGGCCGGCACTTTGGATGTGGCGGTACCCAAGCTGCGGCAGGGGACCTACTTCCCCGAGTGGCTGCTGGAACGACACAAACGTGCTGAGCGGGCACTGACCTCGGTGGTGGCCACCTGCTACTTGCTGGGGGGTCTCTACCCGCCGGATGGATAAGCTCGTCGGGTCCCTGGGGATCGAGAGCCTGTCGAAGTCCCAGGTCTGGCAGATGGCCTCTGAACTCGATGAGCAGGTCGAGGCCTTCCGCACCCGACCCTTAGACTCTGGGCCCTACACCTTCGTTGCCGCTGACGCGCTGGTGCTCACAGTCCGTGAGTCCGGCCGTGTGGTCCCGGTGCACGCGATGGTGGCTACCGGCATCAACCGCGATGGCCACCGCGAGAACCTCGGCATCCAGGTCAGCACCGCCGAGGACGGGGCCGGCTGGCTGTCCTTCGTCCGCGACCTGACCGCCCGGGGCCTTAGTGGAGTGAAGCTGGTGACCTCTGATGCCCACGCTGGGTTGAACGCCGCGATCGCTGCGACCTTACCCGGTGCAGCCTGGCAGCGGTGCCGGACACACTATGCGGCCAACCTGATGGACACTACCCCCAAGGCCTCCTGGCCCTGGGTGAAGACTCTGCTGCACAGCATCTATGACCAGCCCGATGCCCAGGAAGTACACGCCCAGTTCGACCGTGTCGTCGAGGCCCTGGACCATAAACACCCCAAGGTCGCCGACCACCTGGCCGGGGCCCGCGAAGACATCCTGACCTTCACTAGCTTCCCCAAAGAGGCCTGGCGCAAGATCTGGTCAAATAATCCCAACGAGCGGCTGAACAAGGAGATCCGCCGCCGCACCGATGTGGTCGGGATCTTCCCTAACCGCGAGGCCATCATCCGCCTAGTCGGCGCCGTGCTGGCCGAGCAGCACGATGAATGGGCCGAAGGCCGCCGATACATGAACCTCGAGGTCCTCCAACACGCCCAACAGCTCGGCACCGACACCACCGAGGAGGTGCCACCACAGACCATCGAAGCCCTCGCCGCATAACCCAGAATGACACGCTTGAAGGATCACCCCTCATACACCACACCACCGGACTTGACCGGGGGCGTGCTTGAATAGCACCTGAGAGGTGTGCCTTTCTGCGTGGGAATCATTGGACTAGACACTCACTATTTTCCCAGGTCAGAGGCGCATTTCCTCGTTAAACCACCGGACAGACACCTACTTCATCGGTGGATCGAGGCTTAAGTCTGGTCCAGGTCGATCAGCGCAAAAACGAACGCCTGGCTGCGAGTCTGAGCGACTTCACCATGATCGCTTCTGAGCAGATTTCCTACACCGCATCGGTCAGCCGCGATCAGGCCCGGGCACTGGTGGAGATGGGACCCAGCGCCCACCACATCAGCACCGAGGATCTCGTCTCAGGTCTAGACCGTCTGCCCAAGGATCTCGTCGTGACCGTCTCAGTCAACCTCGGCCTCTACTGCCAGACCTGAGCTGCTGGACCGCTGGGGCGGGTGCGCCGAACATCTCGCGTCCTGTGTTGATCAGTCGGATGACCTCAGCTTCTTTCCGCCCTCCGACACCAGGTACATAGATATAGCGGTGATGCCTATTCCATACTGGGCCCATCGGCGGGGAAATACGTGGACGAAGCTCCGGTGCCAGCAGGTGGTTCACGTGATAGACACCAGAGGGCGTCAGCACCATCACGATCAGGATGTAGAACATCACCCGCAAGGCATTCGACCAAGCTGCCGGCTTTCCTCGCAGTCTCACGCTTCGAGCGGCGCGCAAGGTACTGAGTGCCTGGTCGAAGGTCATGGGCATAAAAGCCACGCTATCGCTTTCTGTCCCGGACGCTAAAGCCAGAGGCATGAGGTCATGTAAGGTCCGCACTCGGCGGAACCACCTGCACCACGGTCTGCACTGCGACCAGCGGGATGCTGCTCCCAGCCGGCCACCGCCGCCTCAACAATCGGTGACCCTCTCCGCCCGGCGGCGTCGTCGGTCACGCGCGGCTTTCACCACAGATCAGTCCGCAGGTCGAAAGCGCTCCCGCACCAGAGCAATAAGGGTCTCTTCACTCAAGCCCAGCTGATTCACCGTGTCCCGGAGCGTATCGATCTGGGTGGTCAGCTCCGCTGTGGACTGCGGTACGTCCGCAACGATCGCTCCGCGACCCCGCCGCATATCCAGCAGGCCCTCTTCGCGCAGATCCTGGTATGCCTTCAGCACGGTATGCAGGTTAACCGTCAGGGAGGAGGCAACCTCCCGGGCAGAGGGCAGACGATCCCCCGGGGCGAGCCTCCCCTGGGCGATATCTGCCCGGATGGAAGTGGCAATCTGCTCATACAGCGGCACTGGTGAGGAGGTGTCAACCCGCAGAAACATCGCGGCGCCTAGTGTGTCGAGGCTGGGGATTCGCGCTGGAGCAGGGATGCCAGGACATCGGCAGCCTCATCCGCGTCATCGACGGTGACCACCAGTGCGGGCTTGTCGCGACGCTCCACACGCAGCGAGTTACCATCCTGAAGAATGATGCCTCGCGCGCCCGGAGCCATGCGCAGGCCCCATCCGCCGAACTCTGAAAACCCGCTTGTCTCACCGGAGCTGACCGAGGTGATCTCGCTCAGGCCCACATGGACCGACGGCCAGCCCAACGGCACCGAACGGAGCCTGAGCCCTTGGGCGTCGATCTGCATACTGAAACGAGTTGCCGTGAGGACTGCGAAAAGAACGACAATAACGGCCACGCCCATCAGCAGAATGATCCACAACGGCGATTCGGGAGCTATCACCGCCGTAGTGACTACAACCATGCCTGCACTGAGGTACAGCACCCATCGGATAGAACTGGCCATCTGGATCCGGCGAACCCACATCACACTTTCAGTCTCTCCGAGCCCCAGCGAAGCGGCTTTCTCGGTCAACGGCTGCCGCGGCGGGCTTGCGGGAATCAGGAAGACCAGAGCGGCCGAAAGCACGACGGCACCCAATAGGGCGATTGCGGTTATCCCACCCACCGCACCGGCCTCCCGAGCATCGTCCAAGCCACGTTGGATCGCTAGACCTCCGGTCAGCGCGGCTGTGACCAGCAGCGATGTCCCGAGACTGACTCCAGCCATCAAGCGGGCCATGAACGTGGAGGCCCTGCCGGCCCGCACACTGGGAAGTACCAACACGCTGATGAGCACCGGAAGCAACAGGCCAAAGCCCAGGATGGAAGCTGCCATCACCCAGAGTTCGGCAAAGGAGTCCGCTCCCCCGGCACTCCAATGGATCGCCACCGGAGCTGGGAGCTCCGGTCGCCAGAGCGCCAGGAGCAGCAGGCCAACCCCTACTGCCACCGTGGGGAGAACCATGCTGATCACCACAAAGGTGACTGTCTGACGCTTCGCGTCGGCCCGTCCCTGCCTGTTCACCGCAGACCTCCTCTAAGAACTAGTTGTTATATCTCAAATATAACAGTTGATCAGCTCTGTTGTCTTTGACTGTTCTCACTCTCTTCGGGTAACTCAGTGATGGAGCAGGAATCCTCATCGTCTACTTGTCCAGGTCGGGTTCATCGCCTAATCTGGCGGGACCGACCAGCACTGGTGGCTACGGTTCCGTCGGCGTGACAACGCGTCGAGTCTGGTTCAAGCGCCACGGTTGTCCCGCGTCAAGTTTTTGGCAGGATTTCTTCTCTTTCAAAGGTGGGGACGGTGGGGTCGGCTAGTCCCAGGTGCACCTCCTTAGGTCGGTTGAACGCGATGGCCTCGTGGGGCCGGATGGTGTTGTACTCGTCTCGGTAGTCCTCGGCACGTTCGATCAGCTCCAGGGCATCGGGGATCTCATCGAGGAACAGACGCTCGTACTTCAGGGTCCCGAACCCGCGTTCGCGGGACCCGTTTTGTCCTGGGGACTTCACTCGGGTGCGCACGTGCCGCAGTTCGGGGTGGCTGGTGATGAACAGCTCGAAGTTCAGCGACCGGAACGGTCCGCCGTTATCGGTCACAATGGTCACTGCTGGCAGCAGCTCACCGGTGTCCTCGTCAACGGGACAGGCGTCAATGAGCGGGTGGCCGAACATGGTCTTGTAATCCTCCAGCGCGAGCTCGACCGCAGCGATCGCATCATGCTGGTTCGCAGTCGGTGAGGTGTGGAACCGGTGCTCGAGCTTGGAATACCAGTCCCTGCACCCAGCGATCCGCCAGGTACCACCGGAGGTGGTCTCGAACTCGCTAAAGTCCAACTGCCAGACCTGATTCGGGCCCGTCGGGGTCACCGCGAAGGCCGCCTTGCGCTCCTTCGCGAGTTCCCGGCGCTGCTTCTGGTACTCAGCCGGCAGGATCAGTCCCTCATCGCGCAGAGTACGCAGCACTGTGGCCTGCGAGACCCGGTGCCCGTCATGACGGGTCATTGCCCAGATCTTCCGGTGTCCCCACGCCGGATGCGCCAGCGCATGCTTGACCACAATCGCTCGGGCTGCTTCACGTGCCGGCTGCGGCCACGGACCCTTCGGTGGCTGGGCCTGCTTCGCTTTGGCCTGCCAGCGGCGATAGGACCGTTCGGGCACACCGGTGAGTTTGCAGAACCTCCAGGATCGGCATGCCCGCCTCGGTGCGGATCACCTCGAGGTCTCACGATGAGGCCCAATCGGCCCTCAGCAGACTTCTTCCACACTCGGATCTCGACCGCAGCTTCCCCGAGAGCCTGTGTCAGATCCTCGACCTCAGCCTCGAGTTGAGATTCCCTTGTCGAGGGACCGGATCTGCCAGCTGCCAAGCCTGTCTTCCCGGCCTCGAGGAAGTCTGACTTCCACCGGCCGATCGACTGCTCACTGATCTTCTCACGCCGAGCAGCTTCTGCGATCGTCACTTCACCGGCCAGGACGCTGAGCACGATCCTGGTCTTCTTCTCCACTGGAATCTGTGGTGGCTTTCCCATATCAAACACTCCATTCAGGACTCAACTAACAGCCCTGCCATAAAGTATGACGCGCGACACCAGTTCCGAGGCTTCGAAGGCATCGAGTGCGGCGCAAGCGGCGTCCTGATTCGGTGCGGTGTAGACCTGCCGCAGTGCGCTGGATACAGGTTTTAAGGTCCTGGTAGGACACCCACCTGTTGGCAGCCCGGATCAGGTGCACGATGCAGGTTTGTACCATCGAGTTCGGCCAGGTCGCTTCCACAGCTTCGGGCAGGCCTTTGAGCCCGTCGCAGCAGACGATGAACACGTCATTGACACCACGGTTCGCCAGGTCCGCGCACACAGATGCCCAGAATGCGGCACCCTCGTTATCGGCAATCCATAGTCCCAGGATGTGTTTGGTCCCGTCGATGTCGATGCCAACAGCCATGTAGCAGGCTTTATTGACCACACGGTGGCCGTCGCGGATTGTGACCCGCAGCGCGTCTAAGGAAAATGATCGGGTAGAACTCGTCGAGCTGACGGTTTTGCCACACCATCACCTCATCGAGGACCGCATCGGTGATGGTACTGATGGTATCCGGGCTGATGTCCACCGCCAGGGTGGTAGACAGGTGGTGCTGGATATCGCGTACCGTCATGCCGCCGGCGTAGAGCGAGACGATCATGTCATCGAGCTCTGTCAGTCGGCGTGCCCCTTTAGGCACCATGACCGGGTGAAACGTTCCCGCCCTATCCCGAGGCACTATGATGTCCACCGTGCCGTAGCCCGAGCGGACGGTCTTCGTGTACGACCCGTTGCGGTGATTGCCACCATTTCAGGGGCATACCTGGGCTTTCGCCACACGATCTGAGTGTCCGTACCCCAAAAGGGGCGTCCATCTCCGCCTGCAGACCCGCATTGATCGACGCCTGCAGAAGACCCTTGACCAGGTCGCTGGCATCGTCGACGGAGGTCGACAGCTCGCCGATCAGTTCGGCGATTTCCGGGTTTTCCATCAGCTTCGCGCTGATCTCATTGACCCTGCTCGGGTCATGGCCTTTCTTCGGTGACACAGTAGTCATTATCAGTGAAACTCCTTCTGGATCAGAGCCTCACACACAAAACTCCTGACACCCACGGAAGTGGCACTCCCACAGCACCAATCAAACCGATCACAGCCATGACCAAGGAGCCAATAGTCAGAGCCGTACCGACAAAGTCCGTGACTAAACCGCCCCAATATCCCGAGATTTCGTGCAACATCAATACGGCAATAGCCATGAAACGGGGAACAGTACGGGATGACCCCACAGGTTAGGAATTTCACGGTGGTCCCTATACCAATCGGTGTTCTCTTGCAACCGCACAAAGATCATGAAATAGATAAACACCGCGGTCGAAACAACGAACAGCCCGATCTAGAGCAAAATCTCCATGAGAAACGACCTTCCTTCCCAGTACTGCCTAGGCTATCCGCCTTCTTTTCGCCTCCGACGACGCGCCTTCCTTTCAGCACGATCTTTCTTACGTCGCTCAACCACCCAGCGGGGAACGAAAGGCCACGGTAAGGGGATACCGAGCACCCCCAATAGCCCAATCGGAATCATGAGGATGGTAATTATTGCGACAACCCGCAACAGATTGAAGACGACAACACCGCCCCAATACCCCGACAGTTCGTACAGCTGAAACAATGCACCGAAAATCCCCACCGGAGTCCAGTAGGGCATAATCCAAAGATTCCCCGGCTCGCGCCAATCGTCATACCATTCCGCGTTCTCTTGAAACCGAACATGGAACATATAGAAAATGAATACCGCCGTGGTAACGACGAGGATACCTATCCAGAGAAGAATCTCCACCAGCTCACGTCCCTTTTATGACACCGTCACTGGACCAATCCGCAGGCCTACCACGTAGAAATCATTCGCTGTCTCGGCAGCTGATAAGAAGCCATCATGAACAACATCCAGGCGTCGACCGGCTCCAAATAGTGCGCTTTTCCAAAAAATCTCCCAGGTTGCAAAAAGAAGGACAGATAACCGTGTGGAGTCGACATCCAAGCAGTCGCAATCGGCGTTGGTCCCTGCTCAGTAGGCGATTCAGAGACAACAACAACCTGCTGATAGAAACCTCGACGAATATCGTCAGCCATGTCAGGTGATACTTGGGCGACCAGCTCTGAGGCTTGTCGTTGGGCTAGTTGTTGGGCTATTTGCTGTTGTCGTCCAGCATCTGGACCGACTACCAGACTTTCCCATGTCTTGGCTGGGATCTTGACAGCATCTACCGACACGAAGTTCGTATCGGCAATAGCCACCAGTCCCATCAAATCAATCAACACGGTATACCGGCTTGAGAGTGGATGAGATCGCAATAAAAAGGTAGGAGCATCAGACCCTGACTGAACCTGGATGGTTTCAGCAGTCACGCACGCGTCTCTCCCCAGCCACAAAAACCTATTGTCTTCAATTCCGACACCATTTGTGGAAGAAATTGTGACGTTGTAGCGCTGTGTCTGAACCGTATTCCAGATCTCTTCCGTGCCCTGAGCGACGTGCTGGCTACTAAAGACAACCCGCTCGTTCACATCGAAAATTTCAGATCCATCGTGAGGCACTCCCTGATCCAGCAGGGTCATGAAAGTCTCAGCGCTGAGTTCTACACCGGAGCCTTCCCGGCCGGTGTTTCGTTGCTCAATCATGATGCCAACTCCTTCCACAACAGTCCATGCCCCATGTCTAAAATCAGTTGAGCGCGCTCTCCGAGCATCTCTGTCGGGTAGGTGATGGTGAGGTCAACTTGGACGTTATTTTGTACTACCACCCACTGAAACATCGTCAGAGGAAGGTCATCGGGGTTTTTATAGGACGCTACACGAAGCAACCCGGGAAGACCTTGCACTCCAATGGTGTCTGCATCCAGATGCAGTAGCCGATAATCCGCTAAGGCTTCGGGATATGAAGCTTCAACAGGTTCTTGGGCGCGTGCTAAACCTTCCAACGATTCGGTGCCAGGTTCAGCTGCTCGCTGGATGACAACGATATTGGGACGAAACTGCTGGTTCCAGATCTCATCGGAAAGGTAGATGAAGACCCCGCGGTCAGCTCCGGAGAGGTCCTCTTCCCACCCGCGAGGTGCAAAAACCTCAAAGACCATCTCCGGATGGGTATAGGTTGTGTTGTCCGTTGACCCTGCCTTGCCTGAGTTAGGCATTCCATCTCCTTACAACTTATCGCTACTCCCGAGCTCCCTGAATAGCGCCGGAACTTGAACGCCTCAACAACGTCAGTTAAATAATGCGCTGACGCCGTCTTTGATCTTGTCGCCGAGCCAGCCACCAGCCTTAGATCCTGCAATACCGCCGACAATACCGCCTGCGACACCGCCAACCACAGTACCAACAGGGCCTGCGAAAGAACCAACGGCGGCGCCAATTGACGCACCGGCCTTGCCACCGGCCCATCCACCAGCGGCAGTAAAACCACCAGAAACAACTGCCCGTGTGCCTTTTTCACCGGTACCCATATTGGGATGTGTACTGGAGTCGGTCTGCCAAGACTCCACTGTAGAAGTTGCAAAGGACAAGACGTTCCCGGTACGGGAGGCAATCTTGGACCCCTTCGCGACTCTGTCCCACGTGCCACCTTTGCCACCATGACCCGCATTGGGGATTCGCGAGTTCTTACCATCAAGCTTGAGGGTACTCCGTGCAATCACCGTCTGAAGGGCTTCAAAGGGGCCCTTCGGGTGTGCCATCGGATTCATTGGCGAGTTCTTGGCAAGGAACTGACCGTTGTTCGTGACAGCGCTAGCGTCCCATTTGGACAGGATCCTGGCCAGACCTTCGCCAAACTTCCCCCTCCCTGCAAGGTTCTGCAAGAGCTGAGGGGCCCAACCTTGCCGCAGTTGAACACGACCGTTCCTGACGAAATACGCCATACTGCCGTACTTGACGGAATCAGCACCCAGTCGACCAACCTGAAATAATGTGCCCAAGGCTCCCTCGACATTATTGTTGCGGAAAATGGCATTCAACAACGTTTCACCAATGCCATCACCAGCGCCTTGAGCAGCCGACCGAATCGAGGTGGCACACTCTGAATCTGCTTTTTCTACGCCTACCCTAAGGTGAAAACACTTCCTATGCAGTTCGGCTTCCCACCGCTTGAAATACTCCAGGACTGCAGGATCGCTAAGATCAGCCGCCACGTTCGCCGCCTGGTAAGCGCCAATTTCCCCTAAAAGGGCTTCTCTACGTTGTTTCAACACCGCCAGTTCAGAAGAGTATTGGTCCAACTCAGTGCCAACTTTATCCGCGGCAGACATCAATTCTGTCGCCATCTCTTCAGGTGTCCTCATTGCGCGATACACTTGGCTTGCTTCAGGCGCACGATATTGGCCACGAATCGGTTGCCAAGCGCTGGAAGCATCTTTCATCTTCTGGTCGATCTTCTCCCCAGCAGTCCTAATCTCCTGGGCACCAGAGCTCACGACCGACGGACTGTCCACCTCCGGGACATCAAAAGCCATCTCAATTCCTCTCTGGTCAATACCTCTTACCGAACACCTGGCATATCAGTAACGTTGACCTGTTGCAGTGCCCCATCAGCAGCCACGCACATAGCTTGATCACCGTTGCCATACTCATTGACGGCTTCCGTGGTGGCGGAAATATTGTTTTGGAGCATTGAGACCAACGCTTCTCCAGCGGACTGGAACGCCTGGCTGACGTCGCCGTTCAATGCGCCCGAGGTCTGCGGACTGTAGGAAAGCTGGCCTCCCAAGGACGATGCCTGAGATTCCAGAGAATCGTTAGCGGACTCGATTTCAGGTATTTTGCTACTCGTTTGCGAAATGGTGGACCGGGCTGCTTCGGGGTGAATTTCGTAGAACATCTTAGATCTCGCGACTTTCTGGGGCTTTGAAATACAAGAAGTAGTAGTCAGTCATCCTCGCCAAAACTCACAGCACAGTTGTAGAGGCGACGGGGTACAAAAGAATCCTTGTCTCGCAAACGGGCGGACGCCATCGCCGAAGGAAATGCGCCCGCCCATAAGCAAGGAACGTCGGTAACGACTACCCGATGTTGGACACGGCCTGACGAGTCCGCGACTGGGTCGTGGTGGCCGTCTGATCGTTGGTGGACAGGGTCTCACGAACCAGAGCGATAATAGCTTTGACCTCGTTGGAGGCATTGCGCCACCGGGTCTCCACATGCTGGTACTCGGCGTCAACGCCATCCATCTGGAAATCAGACATAGCCTGAGCGACCTGTTGGTCTCGCTGGCTCATCAGGTTTTCCAAACGGCCGACAATGCCGTGGATATCGGACTGAACGTTTGCGGAGACGTCGGTGTCGTAGGAAATACGATCCATAGTTGCCATGATGAATTACTCCTGTGAAGTAGAAAAGTCTGGGTTATCTCTCAGCAGTGACCTGACAGGCACCGGGAGGAGGTTAGCGGCTGGAGGAGAACCGGGCGCCTTCGAAGTTGGCCTTGCTCTGGCTCTGGCTGGCGTTGTCTGCGGTCTCCTGGTCACCGGTCACGGTGGCAGTATCCATCTCGGACTGCCCCTGGACGATGCGGGCCAACGAGGAGTTCAGGTCATCAGCTACCTCATCGGTGCGAGCCTTGAACTCGTCAAACCGAGCGCGACCTTGACCGTTGAACTTACCTTCCAGCGGAGTCACGGCATCAACAAGCTGACGGACCAGTCCGCCCAGATCATCATTGGAACCGGAGGTCTGTTGGTTCAAGGTGGACAGGGTGCTTGAGCCCATATCGAATTTCACGATAACTCTCCTTTGATCTTCTCTACGACGCAATACATCGAAAGTCTAAAAATTTAATAATTCACGGACTGTCTTCACATTGTCGACCGAACTTTCCGGGTACAGATGCAACTATTGCAGATACGCCCCGCCAGAATCCACCGTTCATCCCTGATAATTTCCTGAGTATTCCGAAGTCAGCGACGGATCGAGACGCTGCTTCCGCATGAGCATGGGGACGTAGCGAGATTGTCGTGATTCTGAATAACTTTGCACTGACCTGGGAGAGTAACGACCACCCAAACGCAGGTTACTCAGATTTAACCCTTTATTCATCGGAGAGAAACACTTGTCCACTCCGAGGGGATTTATTTTCGTTTGCAGATTTGAAATACCTGGCACGGCTTGGGGTTATATTGATTTTTCCGACTAAACCGTCAAAAATGAAGTGTGCCCACCTGGGACAACTTTGCCCCCATGACAGAAGTACAGGACTAGTTGATGCTCGATCATGACGAACAACTCCTAGAGTCTCTCTCGGTTCGTCGCCAGCGACTAACGATGGCTTTTCTTTTTGGCCGCGAACGCCGCAATAGAAAGTACAACAACGGAATCAAACACGCCATTATTAGCCTCGTGGTGGCCGCTCTGATTTGCGCAGGATGCGTGGGATATTCCTTCATCATGCATCTGTTTCAACAACAAGAGCGGCAACGACTGAATCCTCACGGTGCGGTAGTGGTGATGATGATCGATCAGGATGGAATGCACGTCGAGTCATGAGCAAATACTTACGCCTTACTGTCTTATCTGACCAGCGCAATGTCGAGCTGATGCTTCCGGAGTCCGTTCCAGTCGGTGAGCTGATGCCCGAAGTTCTCAAGCTGACCCACCCACAATCTCCGCCGAACCCCCGCGAACTGACCTTGACTCCGGTTGGTGGTCGCTCCTTATCGACCTCTCAGACCCTGAGTGACGCCTCGATTGTTGATGGCGCACAAATTCGGCTGGATCGTCGAGATCACGCCATTCATGCCCCCATCGTCTACGACCTGGCCGATACCACCGGGCAACTCACCTCCGATTCCGCCGCCACGTGGACCATTCGCCGAGGCCGGCTGACCACGATTGCTCTGCTCACGATGCTGCTCACCGTGCTCGTGACCGGCCTACAAGGTCAGCTTGAGCCCGATCTGGCCCGCAATATCGGACTAGGTATCTCCGCCGGCCTCCTCGCTCTGATGGCCGGCCTGGGGCAGGAACTGGTCAAGTGCGACCTGGAACTGGTCATCCCCTCAGCACTGATCTTCGCGCTCACCCAGTGGAACTACCGCGACGGGATCACCTCGGCGTGGTTTGAATCCTGCCTATGGTTCGGACTGCTAGTGCTCTGTCTAGCCATTACGCATCGAGCGATGCACACCATCGTGATCGCGGTGACCTCCATGGTGTTCTTCGGACTACTGTGGTGGGCTGGAATCACCTGGATCGATGATCTGGGCTACCGGGGCATGTCTTTGGCCACCGCAACCGTGATTATCATCGGGATCTTGCCACGCTTCGCCCTGATCCTCTCCGGGCTCACCAGCATCGACGATCACCTAGCCGCCGGTGAGCGACCCCAGCGAGTCCGCATCTCCCGGGCGGTCAGCCAGGCCCACGAAGGTCTCTCCACCGCGGTACTGGTATGCTGCCTGTCCTTTGTGACTGGGCTGTATCTCCTCCGTGAGCTACGGGATAATGGCTGGGCCATCGGATTGGGTCTGGTGCTCTTGGCACTGATCGGACTGCGAGCGCGCACCATGCCGCAGGTGATTGAACGTACCGCCATGATCGCGACCCTCTTACTGGGCTTGGTCTACTACGCCTGGCTGTTCCGTAACGACGTGCCCGGCTGGCTGACCATGGTGCTGTTGATCGCCACCATCGTGATCGTTGTGGCCGTGCGGCTGCTTCAGTTGCCACCGCATATCGCCGCCTGGCTGCGGATTGCCGCCCGCCGGGCAGAGATGCTGTTGGCCATCACGATCTTCCCGCTGTTGATCGGAACCTTCGGTATTTACGGCCAACTGGTCAATGCGTTCTAGCCGGTCATTGACTCCCGCCGGTGACCACCACATCATGTCCCAAATTTGAGAGGACTTACCGAGATGAACTCTCACGGAAATGTTTCTCGCCTCAATTCCACTCCCCCACCCCAACAGCAGAACCCGCTACCCGAAACTCCGCGTAGCCAACGTCGCCACCAACAATCCGCGCCCTCCTCCCCGGAGTTGCCGGCGCGTCGCGGCGATAGCCTGGTGCTACGTGGCTGGCGAGCGGTGAAATACCTGTTCGCCTCCGATCCCTTCCCGGAACAGCTCGAGGACGCCCTGGAGATGTGCCAGGCCCCGGTGACCTCGGGGCGCCGGATCGCGGTGATGTCGCCGGTGGGCGGGGCTGGGGTGAGCACCCTGGTGGCCTTGATGGCACGCCAATTTGTCTCGATTCGTACCGAGCCGATCTATGCCGTTGAGCTCAACCACCCGTTATCCGCTGAGGCCGGCCTGCAACGACGGATCGACCCGGATCCGGCCGAGAACCTCACTGTGGTCAGCGAGTTCGCCACCCACCCCGATGATCTGGATCGCGAGTGCATCAACGATGCCTTCCAGTACTACGCCCAGAACGCTGCGGTGACACTCTTCGACCTGCCACCACGCCTGGACCTGCTCGAGCCACTGCACCACGGGCTACACGAGCTGATCATTCCGGTGCCGTGTTATCCGGCTGCCGTGGAAGCCACTGAGAAATTCTGCACCCGGGTCGCCGCTGCCTACCCGGAGCTGGCGATGATGCCGTTGCTTGTCGATAGCTACCGAACCAGCCGGGCCACCCGGCGCGATTTCTGGAAGATGGCGCGCCACTCACGCTTAGAGGACCATTTCGCGGCCACCCGACGGCGTTCGCTGTTGACATTGCGCTACGACCTCCACCTGGCCGCCGGAGCCCCGGTAAAACTATCACTGTTATCCGAGAAGGCGCGCCTCCAGGTGGCCTCGATTGCCGGCCGCGCCCTGAAAATTGCCACGGACGGAGAACTGTGAGCCTACGAGCAACGACCAAAACCGCGACCC
The DNA here is from genome assembly GCF_003185725.2 of Auritidibacter sp. NML130574. GTDB lineage: Bacteria > Actinomycetota > Actinomycetes > Actinomycetales > Micrococcaceae > Auritidibacter > Auritidibacter ignavus. Next base: position 1,488,677 of record NZ_CP031746.1, read on the forward strand.
CAGAACCACAGGCAGAAGAATCGGCCACCCCCATTCACGAGGCCACCGCCCTGACCGATAGCCGGATCGACACCGGCGGGCTCTTTCACCGTCCGGCCCGCTCCACGGTTCCGGTCAGCGAACCGGAACCGCATAACGTCAATAAACCCCCGATGATCGAGGATACTGGTGCAGCCGGAATGGGCTTTATCGGGCTGATCCCGCTGATCGGTATTGCCGCGGCCATGTCGGTGATGATGTTGCTACGCAATTCCCCGTTCGCCGCCGTCGGGGCGATCATGATGGTGGTGACGGTGATCGGGGCGATCGTGATGATGATGTCCCAATCCGGTAAGGCAACCCGCAAGCGCCAGCGCGCCAGGAATTCCTATCTGGAATACTTGGAGAGCGTCCGTGATGAGTTAACCGCCAAAGAAAATCAGCGCCGCCAAGAACTTGCCGACGTCAATCCGCCGCCGGATGCCCTGATCGAGTATCTGGCCACGCCCTGGCGTGCCTGGGAACGTCGCCGGCATCACTCCGACTTTCTCGACATTCGTCTCGGTGTCGGCGATGGCGCCGGGTCCCCGATCCGCCTGCAGGGCGAAGAGGACTACTCCCAGCAAACCGACCCGCACCTGACCGAACAACTGCAGGTGCTCCAGGACCGATTCGCCACCACCCCGGAATTGCCACTGACGCTGAATCTTGCCCAACAGCACACGGTTTCGGTGATCGGATCCTCGCTTTTCTGCTCGACGGCGATCCGGAATATCATCCTGCAGCTGATCAGCCTGCACTCTCCCGAAGACGTGCACTTAGCGGTCGCGGTACCCCGGCATGCTCAGGCCGAATGGTCTTGGCTGCGCCGGGTTCCCCATATTCTGGATCAGCGTCAGCCCACCCAACGTGGCCCGCTGCCCCGGCTGGCCCCGAGCATGCCGGAGCTAGCCAAGCTACTCAAACAGGATCTGGCCCACCGGTATCAGTCCTCGGCCGAATCGCGCCGCAATACCATCCACGCCAAGATTCTGCAGACCGCGGTTCCCCGGTTGATCATTATCGATCTGACCCGGTCCCGCTCGGTAGAGAATTTCTCGGTCCCGGGTACCGAGACCAGCCACCAGCTGGGTGTCACCGTGATTCACGCGGTTGCCGAACAGCTGGATGAGCCCGGGGAGATCTCAGCCCGCATCAAGGCCACCGGAAATATCGGGGAAACCCAAACCCGGATCGAAAATTTCGGTCTGGCCGGCGCTGGAACCCCACAGACCTTCTTGGGCGCACTGGATGATTCCGGTCCGGCACTGGCCGCCGGGATCTCTCGGATGGTCGCCCCGATGCGGCTAGATCATGACTCGCTGGAGCACACGGAAAATGATCAGGCCCAGTCCTTTACCAAGCTCTTGGAGATGACCGAAATGACCGATCAGGCCCTGGAGCGGGCCTGGCAGCCCCGGATGGGCCCGGACTTTCTCAAAGTCCCGATCGGCCTGGATGATGCCGGGGACCCGGTGTTGCTGGATATCAAAGAGTCCGCCCATAACGGTATGGGCCCGCACGGGCTGTGTGTTGGGGCCACCGGCTCGGGTAAGTCTGAACTCTTGCGTACCCTGGTGCTCTCGCTAGCGCTGACCCACCCGCCCGATATGCTGAACCTGGTGCTGGTCGACTATAAGGGTGGTGCGACCTTCGCGCCCTTTGCCGGGATCCCTCACGTCTCTGGTATTGTCACCAATCTGGCCGATGATGTCTCGCTGGTGGATCGCATCTATTCCTCACTGCAGGGCGAGATCCTACGCCGCCAGGAGCTACTCAGCCAGGCCGGCAACTTGTCCTCGATCACCGAGTACCAGCAATTACGCCACCGGTTGGCCGATACGCCTGAGGGTGAGGCCATGCCCCCGCTACCGCACCTATTTTTGGTGATCGATGAGTTCGGCGAGTTACTCTCGGCCCGGCCAGACTTTATCGAACTGTTCATGTCCATCGGCCGTATTGGGCGCTCGATCGGGGTGCACCTGCTACTGAGCTCCCAGCGCCTGGAAGGCGGGAAGATCCGCGGGCTGGATACCTATTTGTCCTACCGGCTGGGCTTGCGAACCCTCTCGGAGGCCGAATCCCGCACGGTGTTGGAGACCCCCGATGCCTTCCACCTGCCGCCACTACCCGGCTACGGTTATCTCAAGGTCGATACCACCGTCTATACCCGGTTCCGGGCCGGTTTCGTCTCCGGACCGATGGCAGCCGAAACCACGGACGACTCGGTTCCGGTCACCGACCACCCCGGTGCGATACCCGAGTTCTACTACGCCAGTGAGCTGCTCGACGATATTGCCCGGGTCCGGGCCGAGGAGCTGGAGGCCGAGCACCAGCACGAACTGGCCGAAGCCGAGGGAGACGAAGGCTGTGGCGAACAAGAGCTGGTCCCCGGTGGCGGGCTAGAACCTGAAACCCAGGGCCCCACGGTGTTGGGCACCGCGGTGGAGCTCATGCGCTCCAAACCGCGGGTCACCGACCCGATCTGGCTGGCCCCGCTACCGGATTCGGTGAGTTTGGATGTCGCGGTGGCCTCCACCGGGCGCACCAAGGCCCCCGGGGTCTCCACTGCCGCCCTGGCCGAGACCCCCACTGCGGGGCGTGGCACCCACCGCCATGATTCCTCGGCGCCGGGACCGCTGACCGCGACCCTGGGTCTGCTCGATGATCCGGCCCACCAGTGGCAGGGGCCCTGGCAGCTGGACCTGACCCGCGCGGGCGGGCACGTGGTGATCCTGGGCGGACCCTCCTCGGGTAAGTCCACCGCGTTGAAAACCCTGGCCCTATCGCTGTCCGATAACTACGACCCCCGCCAGGTCAGCATCTTCGGCTTGGACCTGAAGGGCACCGGTCTGCTGGGCATCTCGGAGCTACCGCACGTGGCCGGGGTCGCTGGGCGCACCCGGCGCGAACGGCTACGCCGTACAGTCGAAGAGGTGGCCGATCTACTCACTGAACGCGAGCAGATTTTTGAAGAGCGCGAAATCGACTCGCTGGCCACCATGCGTCAGCTCTTCGACGACGGGCAACTGCCCAATATTGATGTCCGCGATGTGGTGTTGATCGTTGATGGCTGGGGTGGGCTGCTCGAGGAGTTCGATGAACTCCAGGACGCGGTCTACTCCATCCTGACCCGCGGTGGCGGATTCGGTATCCACGTGATCGCCACCGCGACCCGCTGGAATGAAATCCGGCTAGCCCAGCAGTCCTTCTTCGGGACCCGGTTGGAACTGAAACTCTCCGAACCGGCCGATTCTGTCCACGGTTCAAAGATCGCCAAGAATATCCCCGGTGATAAACCGGGCCGCGGGTTCCACACCGATGGGCTGATCGGTCAAATCGCACTACCCCGCCTGGATGCCAACCCCGATCCGGCCACCCTGGGTCAGGGGCTGTCGGTCACGATTACTCAAATCACCCAGAAGAACCCGGTCTCCTCACCGCATACGGTCCGGTTGCTACCGCACCTGATCCGCCAGGATGAGCTCGTCGCACCCACCACGCCGGGCACCCTGCGCTTGGGCATGATGGAGCGGGATTCCTCAACTCGGTATCTGGATCTCACCGGGTCTAGCCCGCACTTGTTGATGATGGGCGATAACGATTCCGGCAAGACCTCCACGCTGATCGCGCTGGCCCAGGAGCTGATGTCCCAGTACACCAGTGAGGAACTCGTCTTCGCGGTCTGCGACCCGCGCCGGGAATTGCACGAGGTAATCCCGGAGCCGTATATGGGCGGTTATGCCACCTCGGCATCACTGGCCACCCAGCTCTCGGAGGCGGTGGTCAAGGAGCTGACCAACCGGGTCCCGCAGGACCCCACGCCCGGGGCCTTCCAGCCCTCGAGTGAGAACCAGATCGTATTGCTGGTTGATGACTACGATGTGCTGGCAGCCGGCGGGGTTTCTCCGCTGACACCGTTTGTGCCTTTCGTGCCCATGGGCGTGGATATCAACTTCCACGTGCTGATGGCGCGCCGAATCCGGGGTGTCTCCCGGGCGATGTTCGAGCCGTTTATCACCAGTGTGCGCGAGACCGGTGCCACCACGATCATGCTGGATGGGGATCCGGATGAGGGCCGGCTGATCGGTCGCAACAGGCCGCGGAAATTCCCGGTCGGGCGCGGGATGATCATCGGTGATGATCTGCAACCGCGCACCATTCAGTTGGCAGCCCCCTCCGATATCGCCCAGCGCGGTTAGCCGGGACTCACTACCCGGTTAGCCGCGCGGAGGCAGGAACCCGACCTTGGCGTACACCTCGGCCAGCACCGGGGTAGCAATCTCGCGCGCTTTCTCGGCACCGGCGTCCAGAATGCGGTCTAGTTCGGCGGGGTCATCCAGTAACTCCAGCGCTCGGGTGCGCACCGGCTGCAACCGGGTAGTGACTGCCTCGGCGAGATCGACCTTCAGGTGCCCGTACATCTTGCCCTGGTACTCGGCGACGATCTCATCGATCTCGCACTCGGTGATCGCAGCGAAGATCGACAGCAAGTTGGATACCCCGGGTTTAGTTTCCGGGTCGAAGCGGATCTCGGTCTGCGCATCGGTCACCGCAGACTTAATGCGCTTGGCGATCACCTTGGGCTGGTCGAGAATGTTGATCAACCCATTCGGTGACTCTGCGGACTTCGACATTTTCTTTGTCGGTTGTTGCAGATCGTAGATGCGGGCCCCGGTTTCGGGGTAGAAGCCGTTGGGGACCACAAAGGTCTCCCCGTAGCGGGAGTTGAACCGTTGCGCCAGATTACGGGTCAGTTCAATGTGCTGGCGCTGGTCGTCACCAACTGGGACTCCCTGTGGCTGATATAGCAAAATGTCGGCGGCCATCAGCATCGGGTAGGCCAGAAGCCCCACCCCGGCGTGCTCGGTACCTTCCTTGGCGGACTTGTCCTTGAACTGGGTCATCCTCGTGGCTTCGCCGAACCCGGTCATGCATTCCAGCACCCAGGCCAGCTGGGCGTGCTCAGGCACTTGGGACTGGACAAAGAGGATGGAGCGTTCCGGGTCGATTCCCCCGGCAATGTACTGAGCAGCAGCGACCCGTGTGCGTTGCCGGAGGTTTTCCGGATCCTGGGGCACGGTGATGGCGTGTAGATCAGGGATGAAGAACAGCGTTTGGAAATCCTGCTGAGTCTTCACCCAGTTCACCAACGCCCCCAAGTAGTTCCCCAGGTGCAAGGAATCCGCCGAGGGCTGCATGCCTGACAGCACCCGGTGCTCGGTGCCAGAGGCCCCAACCAGGTGGGCGGTCTTGGACAGATCAGTGGCGAGCACGTCGGCCGGGCCCAGCGGTCCCGATCCGATCTCGGTCGGTGCTGCGGGGGTCGAGGAAGTGCTGGATGCATCACTCACGGGAATCTTGGCCTTTCTGAGCTCGTGGCGCGTCGAGAAGAAGAACAGGGGAAAACAGGACAATCAGGACTACAGCATCAACATCACCGACACCAGGGAGAGTCTTAGAACTGGTAGTCCACCACCAGCGGCGAGTGGTCGGAGAACCGGGTGTCATAACTGGGGGCTCGATCCACCACGGCAGTGATGGCTTTGTCGGCCAGATCGGGTGTGGCGATCTGGTAGTCGATCCGCCACCCCGCGTCGTTATCGAAGGCCTTGCCCCGGTAGGACCACCAGGTATAGGGGCCGGGGATATCTCCGGCCAGGCGACGCCCCACGTCAACCCAGTTCAGCTGGTCCGGGTCAAAGAACCGGTCGAAATAGGCACGTTCTTCGGGCAAAAATCCGGAGTTCTTCACGTTGCCTTTCCAGTTCTTGATATCGAGTTCGGTGTGTCCGACGTTGAGGTCACCGGTGACCACAGCCAAGCGATGCTCGGTAGCCAATTCGGGCATGCGGACCAACATTTGGTCGAGGAACCGGTATTTATCATCTTGTTTCGGGGTGTCGACTTCACCGGAGTGCACATAGGCGGACACCACGGTGACCGGCTGACCTGACGGAAGCGTGAGATCGACTTCCACCCAGCGCCCAGCGTTGTCGAAGTAGCTATCCCCAATGCCGGTGCGGGTCTGGTCAAACTCCCAACGGGAGGCGACGGCCACCCCGGCACGGCCCTTAGCTTCTGCCTCAGCGTCGTGAATGTGGGTCACATCCCATTCGTCGCCGGTGATCTCGCCGAGCAACTCGCGCAGGATCTCTCCGTTGGCCCGGACTTCTTGCAACGCGAGAATGTCTACTCCGCGCCCATCGAACCAGGACTTCATCTCTCGCCGGTAGGCGGCACGAATGCCGTTGACGTTGACCGTAGCCACCCGCACTGCACCTTGGGGTTTGGGGGCCCCAGCATGGGCGTGGCGAACGCTGGCTGTGCCCCGGGCGGGTGCGGTGGTCTCTGGGCTTGGGGTCTGCGGCGAATCAGTCACCCCACTAGCCTACCGCGTGAAACCAGCAACCCGGATTAGTTAATGACGGTCCCGGAGACCGCTCCCCCACCGGAGTCTTGATCGTCATCAGAACGACGGTGGCGATCCGGGCGGATCATGTCTCGGGCGTTAGCGGCAGTCATCTCGATGGTGTCGAGGGCGCGGTCGATCATCTCCATATCGGCGTGCTGACCTTTGGCCAGTTCTTGGGAGATCACCCGCTTTTGGACCTCAACGATCTTGAATGAGTGGTCCAGTTTGGTATCGCGCATCGGATCGGTTGCCGGCTCATCCACCACGGTGGTTCCCCCACCGCTAGCAGAACCGGGGTTGGCCTGAGCAGCCAAATTGGCGTTCAGGGTGGTGGCCTGCCGGCTAATGGCTCGGGCGCCTTTGCGTACCCAGAACATCGCGATAATAGCCAGGATCAACCAGGCACCGCTAATGATGACCACCAGCCACCCGATCACGTCATTCTGGTTGGCCGCGAACACGATGGCCACCAGCAACACGATAATCATGACCGTCAACGACAGCCGAGAAACCGTCAGAGTGGTACGGCGGGATTGTTGTTGCTGGGATGAATCCAAGGACTGCATGCTATTTAGTATCGCTGAACCATCGCGTGCCACGCCAATTGGGTCTGCAATGTTGCCACCGGGCCGGACTCTACCCACCGGTGCGGTGAATCACCTCAGCAGGTTGATCGTGGTCAACACTGGTGGCCAACGGCGTCTTGCGCACGAACAGTAAAGCGATAAAGGCCACAGCCACTAGTGGGGTGAGAAACAGATAAATCGGCAACAGCGCGTCGTTATACGAGACCACAATCGCATCTTGCAGGTGTGCGGGTAGCTGGTGGACTGCCTCCGGGGTCAAGGAGTTCGCATCGCCGTCAACACCGGCGACCTCCCCAGAAAGAAGTTCCGGGAGTCGGTCCTGCAATGCTGCCGTGAGTCTCTGAACGAACAGTGACCCGACGACGGAGGATCCGGTGGTGGCACCAATTTGTCGGAAGAAGTTGGTGGAGGCGGTGGCGGTTCCGACCATAGAATGCGGGAAGGCGTTTTGCACAATCAGGGTGAGAATTTGAAGCGACATGCCCAGCCCGATACCGAAGATCGCCAGTGTGGTGCACAGCCACCACAGCGGTGAGTCCACACGCAACTCGGACATCAGCACGAGCCCAAGGATGATCACGATAGTTCCGACCAGTGGGAAGATCTTATAGCGTCCGGTGCGTGAGACCAGCATACCGGTCACAATGGAACTGGCCAGGAAGAAGCCCATGAGCGGGACCATCAGCAGTCCGGCCTGGGTGGCGTTGACGCCGGTGACCATCTGAATATACGTGGGGAAATACCCCAGGGCGCCGAACATGGCAATCCCGACCATCAGCGAGGCCAGGGAGGACAAGACGAAATTCGGTTCCTTAAACAGCGACAGCGGGATGACCGGTTCAGTGGCCTTGGCTTCGATCCAGATAAATGCGACGGCAAGTACTACCACCGCACCGATCAGCCCCAGGATGGTCGGTGAGTTCCAGGCGTATTGGTGTCCACCCCAGGTGATAACCAGCACCAGACAGGTGGTGGCGGTGGCCATCACGGTCATGCCCACATAATCCAGTTTCACATAACGGGCGTGTTCGTGGCGGGGCAGGCGCATAAAGAAGGCCACAGCAAGGACCGCTACCAGTCCCAGCGGCGGGTTGATCCAGAAAGCCCAACGCCAGCCAGGACCTTCGGTAAACCAACCGCCCAGCAAGGGGCCTACTACCGAGGACAGGGCAAAAACTGCCCCCATCAGTCCCATGTACTTACCGCGTTGTCGGGCTGGGACCACATCTGCGATGGCTGCTTGGGAGAGAATAATCAATCCGCCACCGCCGATACCTTGGACCGTGCGGGAAACGATCAGCCACTCAATACTTTGCGCTAATCCACCGACCAGGGAGCCGGCCACAAACAACCCAATCGCAAAGAACAGCAGGGGTTTTCGGCCAAAAATATCGGAGATCTGCCCAAAGATGGGCATGGCAATAGTGGTGGCAAGAATGTAACTGGTGATCACCCAGGTCATCTGGTCAACGCCACCGAGTTCACCGACGATGGTGGGTAGAGCGGTGGAGAGAACCGTCTGGTTCATCGAAGCCAACAGCATGGTAATCATCAGGCCGATAAAGACCATGATGACCGAAGTCGTCCCGGAATCCTCGGCCGATCTGTGCTGGCTACTGGCAGTACTCACCCAAACTCCTGAACAGGAAACCTCACCGTCAGTTCGATTTCGAACTCTCTTCCGCTCAGGCTACTGTAACACCCGCTAATTCGAATTCAAACTCAGCGCGGAAAGCTCGTAGGATAGCCTCATGATGCCCGCTCATGATCTGTCCGATGACCAGGTACAGACCTACACCGCGTTGATGACCGCGGCCGCCTATTTGAGGCGTCAAACGGAACGCCTCATGCAGGAGAACCACGAGCTCACGCGGGTACAGTTTCATATTCTGGATCGGCTCAATCGCCACCCGGAGGGCTTGCGTATGCATACCCTGGCTGATTATTTGGCGCATTCCCGCTCGGGGATGACCTACCAGATCTCTCAACTAGAGAAGTGTGGAATGGTGCAACGGGCAAGCAACGCAGATAACGAGCGGGCAGTGGTGGCCCAAATTACCGAGCTCGGGGCACAGGTGTATACCAGTGTGCTAGCTGATCATCGTTCCACGGTGAAAAAGCACTTCTTGGACGTGCTCACGGAGGACGAACAGCGTACTATTCGGCAGGCTATGTCGAAGGTGTTAGATACCTTCGACCGTCCCCGTGATTAGCCGGCGTTGGCCAGGGCTCGTTCGGCAACTTCCACCACGTTGGAGACTAACTCAACCCGGGTCATGGGTCCCACGCCACCGGGATTGGGCGCCATCCACGAGGCTTTTTCTGCCACAGCAGGGTCAATGTCTCCGGTAATCTTGGCCTTGCCATCCTCACCGACGGCGCGCGTGACGCCCACATCCAGCACGATCACACCGTCTTTGACTTTCTCGGCGGTGACCATATGCGGGGACCCCGCAGCTGCAATGATCACATCGGCTTTGCCAAGTAGCTCATCGAGATTGGTGGTGCCGGTATGAGCGAGGGTCACCGTGGCGTTGACATCTTTGCGAGTCAGTACCAGGCCCGCGGGGCGACCGATGGTCACCCCGCGACCAATCACCAGAACGTGCTTGCCGGCTAGATCAATGCCGTAGTGCTTGAGCAAATCCACGCACCCTTTAGGCGTACATGGCAGAGGAGAATTCAGCTCCGCTGAGGCCGAGGCAACCAGTGCCCCCAGGTTCATGGGGTGCAATCCGTCGGCATCTTTACTCGGATCAATCGCCTCCAGCACAGCTTGGGTGTCAATGTGCGCAGGCAAGGGCAATTGCACAATGTACCCGGTACAGTTGGGGTCCTGATTGAGTTCTTCCACCACAGCCAACACCTGATCCTGGGTGGCATCTGCAGGCAGTTGCTTCTGAATGGAGTTAATGCCCACCTCAGCGCAGTCACGGTGCTTACCAGCCACATAGGACTGTGACGCTGGATCATTGCCGACCAGCACAGTCGCAAGCCCCGGTGTCCTGCCCCGCTCACGCAGAGTTGCCACGCGGTTTTTCAGGTCTTCTTTGATGGCTGCCGCTGTAGCTCGGCCATCAAGTTTCTGAGCCGTCATGAAATGAAGTCTCCTCCGGCAGCGTCGTTACCAGTTTTCCAATCCCGAGTACAGCGGAAAGTTCTCGGTCAGCTTCACCACGCGAGCACGTAGCTGCTCTTCATCGGCACCAGGTTTCAGGGCGGTTGCGATGATATCGGCAACTTCTTCGAACTCGGTAGCGCCGAATCCGCGGGTGGCCAGTGCAGGGGTACCAATACGCAGGCCGGAGGTGACCCGCGGCGGACGCGGATCCCACGGCACAGCGTTGCGGTTGACAGTAATGCCGGCGCGGTGCAACAAGTCCTCCGCCTGCTGACCGTCCATGGCCGAGTTGCGCAGGTCCACCAGCACCAGGTGGACGTCGGTACCACCGGTGAGCACAGAAACACCGTGCTCAGCCACATCTGAGGCGCTGAGACGTTCGGCCAGAATGTTAGCGCCTTCCAGTGTGCGCTTCTGGCGCTCGGCGAATTCTTCCGTACCAGCGATCTTAAAGGCCACAGCCTTACCGGCAATGGCGTGCATCAACGGACCACCCTGCTGACCCGGGAAGACCGAGGAGTTGATCTTCTTGGCCAAATCCGCGGTGGAGAGAATGAAGCCAGAACGGGGGCCGGCCAGGGTCTTGTGCACGGTGGAGGTGACCACATCAGCGTAGGGCACCGGGTTGGGGTGCAAACCGGCGGCAACCAAACCGGCAAAGTGTGCCATATCGACCCACAGTTTGGCGTCAACCTCGTCGGCGATCGACCGGAAGGCTTCGAAGTCCAGTTGACGCGGATAAGCCGACCAGCCGGCGACGATCACGGCGGGGCGTTCGGCCTTGGCCTGATCGCGCACCTGATCCATATCGATGCGGTAGGTATCTGGGTCTACTTCGTAGGCGACCACGCGGTGGTTGCGTCCAGAGAAATTGATCTTCATCCCGTGGGTCAGGTGACCACCATGAGCCAATGATAGGCCCTGCATGGTGTCACCGTGGTCCATCAGTGCCTGCATGACGGCCACGTTGGCTTGAGCTCCAGAGTGGGGCTGAACATTGGCGTGTTCGGCAGAAAACAAGCTCTTGGCCCGATCAATCGCCAGGTTCTCAGCGACATCGACGAATTCACAGCCACCGTAGTAGCGCTTCCCCGGATAACCCTCGGCGTACTTATTGGTCAGTACCGAACCCTGAGTTTCCAGGATGGACCGCGGAACAAAGTTCTCCGAAGCGATCATTTCGAGGGTGTTACGCTGCCGGCCTAACTCATCGTTAATGGCGGTAGCAATTTCAGGGTCGAGCTCTGCTAGAGGTTGGGTGTTGAGCGAATTCTGCTCTGTCATCGTGATCCTTCACAATCGTGGGCCGTCAGCCACCGGCAAGGTGGTCTCACGGGTGCGCGACTCGTTGCGCACGTTCGTTTCAGGAGTGCGGAACCCTGGTGAACGGCTCCATCACCCGCTCTATCTCAGCGCAGTAGCGGTGACACAGTGCAACGTACCTGACGAAAAAACGCCTGGCAGATCACACCTCGCACAGCTAGTGCTGGTCGCTTTCCGCTGGTGTGGCCACCTACGCAGTGTGCAACCGCTTCTATCCTAGCTGGCTTCGCACCCCAGCTACGCTGTCGATGACATCAGTTTCAGGGGTCACTCCAACTCAACAGAAACGATTATATTTGAGTCATTCATGCTTAGGTGCACCTCACTTTTCTGAGTCATTCAAAATTGGGAGACTAGAAACATGATCGCAGAGCATGGACACCGACCTCATGATGCTCCGGGGACGCTTCGTGCCCCGGTGTCGCATGACTGGCGTCCTGAACTTCGCGAGGCCGGGCTTCGAGTCACCAAACAGCGCCTTGCGGTGTTGGAAGCTCTTGAGGCCACACCCCATCAAACGGCCGACAACGTCTTAGACATGGTCCGACGCACTCTGCCAGGTATCACGGTCCAATCGATTTACACCGTGATCCACTCGTTGGTTCATGTTGGCCTGCTCCGTAAGCTGGAATTGCCAAATTCCCCCGCCCGTTACGAACCCGAACTCAACGACAACCATCACCACGTGGTCTGCACGGAGTGCGGTCGCATCGATGATGTCAGTTGCGCGGTCGGCCATGCCCCATGTATGCACCCGGAGGGCTACCACGGGATGAAGATCACCGTGGCCCACGTGGTCTACCACGGGATCTGCACTGAGTGCGCAGCTCAACAGGCCGAACCTGAAGTTCTCGACCCAGCGTCTGCGGTTGCATCACGGTCACAGAACAACGAAACCGCACCCGAATGATTTCCTGCCCCTACTATCCACCCCACTATTTCAAGGAGTATTGACATGGCTGATTCCAAGAACGTCAATCCCGGTGGTTCCACCACCCAGGCAGGTATTCCTGCCGTGAGTGACCGGAACTCGCTGACCGTTGGCCCCGATGGTCCGATTGTCCTGCACGACCACCACCTGGTCGAGACTCTGGCACACTTCAACCGGATGAACGTTCCCGAGCGTCGCCCGCACGCTAAGGGTTCCGGCGCTTTCGGTAAGTTCACCGTCACCGAAGATGTCTCGAAGTACACCAAGGCCAAGGTCTTTCAGCCCGGTGCTGAAACCGAAATGCTGGCCCGTTTTTCCACCGTTGCCGGCGAGTTGGGCTCTCCGGACACCTGGCGTGACGTTCGTGGCTTCGCGCTGAAGTTCTATACCGAAGACGGTAACTTCGACCTGGTTGGTAACAACACTCCGATCTTCTTCGTGCGCGACCCCATGAAGTTCCCGCACTTCATTCGTTCCCAGAAGCGTCTGCCGGACAGCGGCCTGCGTGATAAAACCATGCAGTGGGACTTCTGGACTCAGAATCCCGAGTCCGCACACCAGGTCACCTACCTGATGGGACCGCGTGGTTTGCCGAAGTCGTGGCGCAACATGAACGGCTACGGCTCCCACACCTACCTGTGGTATAACGAAGCCGGCGAGAAGTTCTGGGTGAAGTACCACTTCATCTCCCAGCAGGGCGTGGAGTACCTGTCCAACGAAGAGGCCCAGCAATTGGCCGGTGAGGACGCTGAGTTCCACCGTCGCGACCTGATGGAAGCCATCGACGAAGGTAACTTCCCGAAGTGGGACCTCTACGTTCAGGTCATGCCCTATGAAGACGCCAAAACCTACCGCGTGAACCCCTTCGACCTGACCAAGGTGTGGTCGAAGAAGGACTACCCCCGCATCAAGGTTGGTGTGATGGAGCTGAACCGTAACCCGGAGAACTTCTTCGCACAGATCGAGCAGGCTGCCTTCTCCCCGGCGAACATGGTTCCCGGTATGGGAATGTCACCCGACAAGATGTTGCTGGGCCGTAACTTCGCTTACGCTGACGCACAGCGCTACCGCATCGGTACCAATTTCCAACAGCTACCGGTTAACAAGCCGATCGTTCCGGTCCACACCTACAACTTCGAGGGAAATATGTGGTACGAGCACACCGGTGCCCGCTCCTACTACGTGCCGAACTCCTTCGAGGATTCTTACTCCGATGAAGAAGGCGTTGTGCCTAGCTCGTGGGAGGCCGATGGCGAGCTGGTTCGTCAGGCCTACACCTTGCGTGAGGACGACGATGACTTTAGTCAGCCCGGTGCCATGGTGCGCGAGGTCTTCAGCCAGCAGGAGCGCGACGACCTGGTAGACACCGTCTCCGGTGATCTCAGCCAGGTCATTGAGCCGGTGGTCTCCAACGCCATCGAGTACTGGAAGAACATTGACCAGACAGTCGGCGAAGCCATCGAGAAGAAGGTTCGTGGCTAGTCTCTTTCGATAAGTTTCCACCCCACCTGGAATAACGATAAAGTCCCGGCTCGGGGCCTCCCGTGAGGTTCCCGAACCGGGACTTTTGCTGTCTGGCCTCTGATCGACACGGCCCGAACATCAACCTAGTGTTGGTGAGGGTGTCTGCGTCTCAACAGCCATCCACAGCCCACCAAGGCACCAGCCAACAGAATCATCCCGCGGACGGTTGCACCGGTCTTGGCCAGAGAGGATCCTACCGAGGCCTCGTGCTCATCACTGGCTTCAGCACTACCGCGCGCCTGGTCCACACTTTGGGTGTGATCTGGCGTTGAGGCAGCTGCGATTTCACTGCCGCCCGGCTGCTGGCTCGCAGAAGCCGTCTTCGGGGCGACCACCGTGAATGCAACTCGACCGAGTTCATCGCCAGCTTGACCCGCGGGGAATACGACAAACTCATGGTCACCCACCGCGGCCTGGCCCGGCACCGTAACTTGCACTGTTCCCTGCTCGGTGATCGGTGCACCATCGGCAACGTGAACTGGTTCCGAGTGGAACCACACGTCAACTTGCTGTCCAGCCAGTGACTCCATGCCGCCCACGGTGACAGTGTCTCCAGCAGTCCCCTGTGCTGGATCGACCGTCAGTGTGAGGTGCTGATGGTCGTCGGCACCATCGGTTGCACCGTCGGGAGTACCGTTCTGGCTTGGAGACTCCTCAGTGGCGGTATCAGTTGGGGGTTGTGACGTTGAGGGTTCAGCAACGTCCACACTGGGCGAGGTGGTTGCTGCTGGCGCGCTCTCAGTCGGTTCGTTGGATTCAGCATCGTCGGTTTCGACGTCCTCAGGGGTCTCAGACTCTGACTGAGCCGATTCTGAAACGTCAGGTTCGGATTCCGAAGCAGTTCTGAAGGTGATGTCCGTTGCTTCGCCGGTAAAGCGCTTGTCTTCAACTGAACGCACGTAAATACTGGCCGTGTATTCTCTGTCCGGCTCCAGTCGGCTGAGCGTGTAGTGGGAAGCACCAACTTCTGCATCAACAACCCGGCGTGCGGTCTGACCACTTCGGCCATAGGAGATCATCACCTGAACATCCTCGCGCTCCAGCTCATCCCACCGAATATCAGCTGAGGTGGCGTCAACAGACTCAGCTCGCGGATTCGCTACCTTCGGCAATGCTTCCCGCGGTGCGTTGGTGGTGAACTCAACGAAAGCTGGGTCACCGAGGGCATTGTTCTCGTCGAGATCATCGTAGCGAACACGCACCACGTAGCTGGTCTGCGGTGTCAGGTTGTCCAAGGTCACTGTAAAAGGTCCCCAACCACTCAACGAGGACGCCTCGCGATACGCTGAGTCTGGTTCGTCTGCTTTTTTGATTTCCACCAAGGCGCCCCGAGGCTCCTCCTTACCAAAACTAATGCTGGCACGAACGTCAAAGACACGGTCAACCTGGAGGTTCTCTGGGGCCGACGAACGTTCTTCTATCTGCCCCTCAAACAAGGCCGTACGCTGTTCATCGGTCAGCTCGATCTTGGCCTGATAGATCGCGGTGTCCGGGGTCAGATGCCCCACACCGGTCCAGGCAGCCACCCAATATTCACCAGCCGGGTTCAATTTATCGGCGGGAACTGTCAACGTGGAGCTGTGTTCCTGCCCGTTGGGCGTTTGCATACCGTAACTCAACGCGTCAGAGGTAGCCAGTGGCGTAGCTGAGACCGGCTGATCAAAAATTCCCATCATCATCGCGATCTTCCTGCGCCCGGTTGGTGCCGGCAGATCCTCGAGCGTCAAACCAGGCTGTGAGATCTCCAGCCCCAGGCCATCGATGGCATCAGCGGAGGTGATTCGATGCGTGACACCGTAGTTCTTCGCCTCCGTGGTGAAGGTTCGGGTCTTCCAGTCAGTGAAGTTTCCTCCAGCCACTGAACAAACCCGCACCACGTACTGAGTCTTGGGCTCAAGGCCGGTGATCTTGGCGGACTGGTCCGATTCATCTACCAGATCAGTCCAGTCTTCCTCGCCAGAAGCACGATATTGAGCTTGGTAGCCCGTGGCACCATAGGCTTCCGACCAGGACACCACCGCGCTGGTGTCCGTCACGTCTTTGACCTGCAGGCTGGGTACCGCGAAGAGGGCATCGTCTTCCAGCTCGGATAGCGTGTAGGATACCGAGATAGCCTGCGGTAGCTTCTTCGGGTCCGCAGCACCGCCTGAGCTGTACCAGTAGGCTCCCAACCCGGTCGCTTCCACGAAGTCAATGAACTCTTGGGGGAAACTACCCCAGTTCTGGCCTTCCCGCTTCTGCGGTGTTGCGACGTTGCCCACCGCGACGCCCTGATAATCCGGAGTCACTGAGACACCGTCCTCACTCAGGTCCACGGAGACGTTATGAAACGTTGCAATGTCCACGTCTTCAGCACGTTCTAGAATTTCCCATTTGGAAAAGTCATCAATCGCCGAACCATACCCTGTCATGTCTGCGGTAACGGCCCCGTGACCATCCTTCAAGGTCAGGACCGGGTCATGGATCGTGAAGTACACCATCCCGGAGTAGAACATCACGGTGAAACTACCGTCCCATTCGATGCGACCGGAGTTCGTTTCTGGGTCCACATGGCCGGTCCCGTTCGCAATATTGACACGCGACCCCGGTCTGTAGCGGTTCTTCACAGTATTGACCTCGCCATCAGGCCCGGTGATCGATACATTGCCTTCCTGGCCGCTGAAGTACTGCTCAAATTCTTCATTCGATAATGTCCGCGCACCGCGGGTGGAGCCCTCATTGATGTTCGGGACCTCCCCGGCAATGAGCAGATTGTGACCAAACGGGGCCCGACCAGTCGATTCGTCGTTTACACCCCATTGGAAGGTCGCTCCCTCAACTCTTTGTATCGCAGCCATGGCCGGCTGGGTCACCCCGAGACCGGTCACGACAACAGCAGTTGCCACAGCAACCGCGATCAACCACCTCACCATATTTTTAGGCAAGGTCAGACTATTGTACATAGATCACTCCAACGTGAGTTAATGAGTTTTACTTAGGTAACCCTTTTCTAGCTATGTCGGAAAGTCAAACGTACGGCACCCGCTGGTCAAAGTCTCCTCGGAGCGTAGGATTGACACCGACCGAACCGTTTGCTCGCCACACACAGTGCTGTGGCGAGTGCATCTGACGATGGATAAGGATTTAAATGCCCGCCAATACCGTCGCTGAACACCGTCTGGTCGTGACGCTGTCATGCGCCAATCAACCCGGAATCGTGCATGCGATCACCGGCTGTCTGCTCGAGTTAGAGGGTGACATCACCGAATCTCAGCAGTTCGGTTCCCCGGATACCGGGACGTTCTTCATGCGGGTGACCTTCACCTCCCCGTATAGTCCGGAAGAAGCTGACCCGGTATTCGACCAGGTCCGTGAAGAATTCTCTATGGACCTGAATGTCTGGGACGCCAACGGACGGACCAAGACCATCATCATGTGCTCCAAAGACGGCCGAACACTGAACGAGCTACTCTTCCAGCAGCGTGCCGGGACCTTGCCGATCGATGTCCCAGTCATCGTGTCCAATCACCTCGACCTGCAGCCGATGGCATACTTCTACGACATCCCCTTCGTACATATCCCGCTGGTGAAAAACGCCGATGGTACCGACAACAAGGCCGATGCCGAAGCCCGCCTGATGCAACTGGTCGACGAATACAACGTGGAACTGGTGGTGCTAGCACGGTACATGCAGATTCTCTCCGATGAGCTGGTGCAGAAGCTCGAAGGCAAGGCAATCAACATTCACCACTCCTTCTTACCCTCCTTCAAGGGTGTCAAGCCTTATCACCAGGCCCACGCTCGGGGTGTGAAGCTGATTGGTGCCACCGCACACTACGTGACCGCGGATCTGGATGAAGGCCCGATCATTGAACAACGCGTCCACCGGGTTAACCACGGACTCACCGCAGGCGATTTTGTCGACCGCGGCCGCTCTGTGGAGGGGGCCACGTTAGCGCAAGCTGTCCAATGGCACGCTGAACACCGAGTGCTGTTGGATGGACGTCGCACGGTGATTTTCGAGTAGTCCCGCCGGCAGACAACCGCCGGCCCACCCGTTAAGATGGTGTTATGGCACACATTGTGACGATTGCGGGTGCACGCCCGAGAATTGATTCCACCGTTTTCTTGGCTCCAACCGCGACTCTCAGCGGAGATGTAGCGATGGAGGAGAACTCTTCGGCCTTCTACGGCGTCTCCGTTCGTGGAGATACGGCACCGATCCGTGTGGGGCGCAATACCAACCTCCAAGATAACGTCGTCTTGCACGCCGACGCGGGTTTTCCGTGCACCATTGCCGACAACGTTTCGGTAGGACACTCCGCGGTGATCCACGGGGCCACCGTTGAGACCGAATGTTTGATCGGGATGTCAGCGACCGTGATGAATGGTTCGGTGATTGGTGAGCAGTCGTTGATTGCTGCCGGTGCCCTGGTGACTGAGGGCACCGTTATTCCGCCCCGGTCACTTGTCGCTGGTGTTCCGGCCAAGGTGCGCCGGGAGCTGAGCGACGAAGAAGTGGCCCAGCTACAACGCAATTGGGAGATCTACGTGAAGTTAGCCGCCCAACATCAAGACGCTCCCGAAAACCAAAGCCACCTTGACCGTTAGTGCGGTTGCTCAGAGCGGGCGAGCTCCATTTCGCGAGCCCGTTCTTCGGCCTTAAGTCGCGTCAGCTCCTGCCCACGTTCAGCGTCACGTGTCAGGTTCTCCCCGGTTTCTGGGTCGAAGATGTGGATTCGGGAAGAATCGAGCCACAATTTCTTGCTCTGCCCGGGGCGGACCAGCGACTCAGAAGACAGCGTGGCCACGATCTGGGGACGTAGCTCATCGGCATCCAGCTCGCTGGCCAGCTGGTCAAGGTGTCCAGCCACGCGCGGATCTTGTTCGAAAGGAATGTATCCATACTGTTCTGAGCCCAGCCACTCCACGTGGCTGATATCGGCGGAGAACACCGAACCGTTGTCGAGCTTGCGTTCATCAACCAGGCTGGCGTCTTCGAAGAATTCAGGTCGCAGGCCCACCAAGACGATATCGCGACCAGATGCTGCCTGGCGCAGTCGTTCGGTTGCCGGGATATCGGCCACCGGCGAGGACAGCACCGGACCATCCGCTGTATCTTTCAGCGTGGCAGGTAAGAAGTTCATGGACGGGGAACCGATGAATCCGGCTACGAAGAGGTTCAGCGGTTGTTCATAGAGCTCACGGGGTGAGCCCACCTGCTGAAGTTCACCTTTTTCAACACCGCGACCCGATCGCCCAGGGTCATCGCTTCGGTCTGGTCGTGAGTGACGTAGACCGAAGTCACTCCGAGACGCCGCTGGAGCTGAGAGATTTCAGCCCGCATCTGACCACGCAACTTGGCATCGAGGTTTGACAGTGGCTCGTCAAACAGGAACGCGTCGGCATCCCGGACGATAGCGCGCCCCATGGCCACGCGCTGACGCTGACCGCCGGAGAGGTTGGCGGGCTTGCGCTCCAAATGTTCGGTAAGCTCCAAAAGTTTAGCGGCCTCCGTGACTTTTTCGGTCACCTCAGCATCGCTGGCTTTAGCCAGACGAAGGGGGAAAGCAATATTCTCGAAGACGCTCAGATGCGGATAGAGCGCATAATTCTGGAACACCATGGCCAGGTTGCGGTCTTTGGGCGCATCTTCATTGACGCGCTGACCGTCGATGTACAGGTCGCCGGCGGTGATGTCTTCCAATCCCACGATCATGCGCAACAAGGTCGACTTGCCGCAACCGGATGGACCGACAAGGATCACGAATTCTCCGTCCGAGATCTCCAAAGAGACGCCTTTAATGGCGGGGAATCCGTCGTCGTAGTGTTTGACTATCTGGTCCAGAGTAATCGATGCCATGATCCTGCTGGTGTCCTATCTATTGGTTGGATGTTCTGTCATGCTACCGCCGGGGCCGGCGCTGGACTAGCCCTTCACCGCACCGCTGGTCAGGCCCGAGACAATCTGACGTTGGAAGAGCACCACGATAATAATGATCGGAATGGTGACCACTATCGCTGCGGCGGAGATCGCACCAGTGGGGTCCTCGAACTGGGAGGCGCCCGAGAAGAAGGCGAGCGCCGCCGGTACGGTACGAGCAGATTCGGTTGAGGTCAAGGACATGCCGTAGACGAAATCGTTCCAGGCGATAAAGAACGCGATGATCGCGGTGGTGAACACTCCGGGGGCAGCCAACGGCACAATGACTTTGCGGAAGGCCTGGAATGGGGTGGCGCCATCGACCTGGGCGGCTTTTTCCAGCTCCCAGGGGATCTGCTGAAAGAACGCCGCAAGTGTCCAGATTGAGATCGGCAGCGTCAGCGACAGGTAGGGAATAATCAACCCGAGCCAAGTGTCGTAGAGACCGACGGTCCGCCACATATTGAATAGTGGTGTGACCAAAGAGATCACCGGGAACATCGAGACCATCAGGGACACCCCGAGCACAATCCTTTTGCCGGGAAATTCCAGTCGCGCGATGGCATAGGCGGCGATAGTGGCTAACACGACGGCGATCGCGGTGGCGATCACCGAAATGCCGATGGAGTTCCACAAGGCAGAGAGGAAGAGCTCACGGGAGTCACCCACGATGATTTCTTCGTAGTTGACCAGGGATAAGTTGGTGGGCAGGAAATTGCGGTTGGACAAATCCGCCGGGGTCTTAAAGCTGGTGGCCAAGATCGAGGCGACCGGGAACAGGCACCATAGGGTGACAAATCCAACCAGCACGATCCAACCGACCTTGATCCATAAACCGCGACGTTTGGCTTTCTCCGCGGTGGCCTCCATGGAGGTAGCCTCACCAGTGCTGCGAACCGTGGTGCTCATTTCTTGGATCCTCCTTGACCGGTCAGATCGACTTTGAAGATCTTAATAGAGACCAAGGCAATCAGTGCGACTGCCAAGAACAGCAGTACCGAGACAGCAGATCCCAAACCAATTTCGAGTCGTCCGATCGACGTGCGATAAGCCAACAGACTGAGCACCTCGGTGCCGTAGGCGCCCTGCGTCATGATGAAGACCGCATCGAAGATGCGGAAGGCATCCAGCGCGCGGAACAGCACGGCCACCATGATGGAAGCCTTCATATTGGGGATGATGACGCGCCAGAGTCGCTGGAACCAATTGGCGCCGTCAACCGCAGCAGCTTCCTCCAGTTCCTGAGGCACCTGGGCAAGCCCGGCCAAGAGCAGCAGCGATATGAACGGCGTGGTTTTCCAGATTTCGGACAACATGATCACTGTGAGTGCGGTACCGGCCTGGGCAAACCAGTTCAGGTTTTCATCGACTCCAGGCAGAAAGTCCAGCCACGAGTTCATGTATCCCGAGTCGGAGGAGAACATGTAGTACCAGGCGTAGGCCGACACTACGGTAACCAGCCCATAAGGAATCAGAATCACGGTGCGGACGAAGCCACGGGTCCCGCGTATGGCCTTATGCATCACCAGTGCGAGCGCGAAGCCCAATACCAACTCCACCAACACTGTCACCACCGTGATCAGTACGGTGACTCCTAGGTCCCGCCAGAACACCGCATCGGTAAGCACTGTGGCA
Source organism: Auritidibacter sp. NML130574 (assembly GCF_003185725.2). Classification (GTDB taxonomy): domain Bacteria; phylum Actinomycetota; class Actinomycetes; order Actinomycetales; family Micrococcaceae; genus Auritidibacter; species Auritidibacter ignavus. The sequence continues at coordinate 1,510,133 of NZ_CP031746.1, forward strand.
TAGTTACCCAATCCGACGAAGGCACGGTCATCGGGTGCGGTCAGACGGTAGGAGAACAGCGAGTCCCACACCGCTTGGAGCAACGGGTAGAAGATCACCAGCACCATGATGAAGAAAGCCGGTCCGGCCAAGAACCATCCGAGACGGGCTTCGGATTTTGAGCGTTGGGACCGTTTCTGTTTCCCTGGTGCCGGCGCGTTTGTCGTCGGCCGGCCGGGTTCTGGGGCTTGTTGAGTAGGAGTAGCTGAGCTCACAATAACGCCTCGCCTCGAAGTACTTCGGTGATGAAGTTCCCGGTACGTCCCGCGGTCTCTTCGCTCACCTCAGACGGTGGTGTGAATTCTTGCTGGATGGCGGTCGAGACCTCGTTGTAGTACGGGGTCTGTGGACGTGGGGCTGCGATGTCCAGAGAATCCCGGATGGCGTCTTTCATCGGGTACTGTTCATCGATGCCCGGGTAGTCATAAGCCGACGCCGAGGCCGGCGGGTTGCCGTTGCTGATGAAGTATTCGGCTTGGTTCTCGGGACTCACGATGCACTCAATGGCGTCCCAAGCCAACTCTTGGTGTTCTGATTCGGCACCTACACCGAGGTTGATGCCTCCGGTAGGTGGGGTAGCTTGCTGGTCTGCGAAGGTGCGCGGGTATGTGGTCCAACCAATATCGTCGAGTAGCGACTCGTCGAACTGGCCTTCTTCCACTGCAGACTGGGTGGCCGGCCAGATAAACGGCCAGTTGACCATAAAGGAGCCACGGTCTTGCTGAAAGACCAACATGGCTTCGTTCTCGGCTTGGGTTGGTAGCCCAGGGCTTCCCAGGCCTTCGGACCCGATCGTGCCGACGATCTCGGCAGTCTTGCGACCTGCCTCAGAGTCCAGACCAATTTCCGTATCTTCCACCGAAGCTTCAGGGTTCTCCACGATCTGTTCACCACCGGATTCCATCATGGCGTTGACCCAGACCGTCATCGACTCGGCTTGTGCGCCGTGGACTGCTAGGAATTTGTCCTGATCACGAGCCACCTCGATGAGTTGATCCCAGGTGACCGGTTCATCCATGTTCAGGCCGGCTTCTTCAACCACGGATTTGCGGTACCACAGCAGCTGGGTGTTGGCCCAGAATGGGACGCCCATGAGCTGGTCTTTCCACGTCGCGCCTTCCAGCGCACCGTCGAGGGTATCGTGGGTGGTTCGCTCGGCCACGTCATCTGGTACCGGAGCCAAGAACCCTGGTTCGGACAACTCAGGCAGATACGGCGGGTCCAGACTCATGATGTCCATGGTGGAGTCGCCGGCGGCCAGCCGTCGGGTGAGTTGCTCGCGTTGCGAAGAGGCATCACGCGGTAGCATCGAGGTTTCGATGCGGTAGGCGCCGTTAGCTTCGGCGGTACACTGTTGGGCCAGTTCGGCTTGTCCGCCGTCATCGGGGTTGGTGTACCAGGTCAGCACCGGAGTTTCGTCTTGCGGACCGCATCCGGAAACCACGAGAGACAAGGCGACACCCAGGCAAGCGAGGGTGCCCGCTCGGTGGCGCCGGGTGGACTGATGTGCCACAACAATCACTTCGCTTCACAATATCGGTGGTCCTCACGCCAGGTGACTCTGCCCGATCATGAGGAGCGTTTATGGCCTAACCTTAGACCCACCATGGCGCAATTTGAAATATTTCACACCAAACTGGTACCGCTACTCGGTTGTTGTCAGGGAATAATACGCCGCTCAAACCATTCTGTGCTGATCTCCCCCACCTCTTCGGGCGGACGCCGGTGCCACCCAGCCAGCAGGCCAATCATCTCGCACAAAAGTGTGATATCCACCATATCAGGTTACCCTGTTAACAAAAAGATACGCCGCTATTCACATTGGGGCGCATCGTGATGTAACTTAGGTCATACAGTCAGTTAGTGAACCATACAATCAAAGAATGCGAGGTTAGCCGTGAAAAATAAAGTACTAGCGTCTGCGGGCTTCGCTGTGTGTTTCCTACTTGCAGGTTCCCCCGCGGCAATTGCGCAGACTGATCATCACCAAGACAATTCTCCAGCTGTCTCCACAGCTCAAGGAGAAGGCAATACAGTCGAATACAATGCATTTTTTGAACGCACCGAAGAGGGCTCGGAGTATATCCATCTAGAATTGTCGCACGGCAAAGCCTCTCTTCAAGAAGACGGAACCGTCATCGTTACCTCCGATAATGGTGAACTTGTCGAAAAGCTAGATACGAAAATCCCCGTCCCTGCCTACGACGAAGTAGTCGAGGTGTCATACGAAGTCAGCGACGACGGTCAAGATATAACCGTATCACTCCCATCGTTACACTCAGAGAGTAATTCAGAAACGGATATTGTGGCTGTGCCGTATGAGGTCGAATGTGGCCTCCCTGGCCTTCTCGTAGGGCTAGGTGGCGGAGCCTTACAGGGACTAGGCGGCGGGGCAGCCGGCGCTGCACTCGGAGCATTAGGTGGAGCCATCACGTCCGGCATCGCCGCCGCAATTGAATGCTAAGCCAAGAATCGCGTCATGACCCGTGCGCCTTTACCTGATTGCGTTATGACTGGATACCTTGGAGCCAAACATGAACTACCTACAGGCCTTTATATCTGGCACATTGACAGGCCTTGCAAGTATTTTGCTAGTGTATATTTTCGATGACACGCTCTCGGTAGTTACCGCCCCTATATTTCTAATAACACCAATAGCAATAGGACTTGCAGCTACATTTATATCTAAGAAACACTCAGCTAAGGGGCCCCCAGAATAACACTGGCGTGTGGGCGAGTCTTCAAATTCGAAGACATAGCTTGGTGTCCCACATTTGCGAATGTCACACAGGGATCGGGCCAGGGCGTCTGGCACTTTAGCACCGAGTGGCGTCGAGCCGGTTGCAGAACACCTCGACGTGTTGCGCGTAAGGTAGCTGTACCCCTGATCTGCCAGTTGACAACCATGTGCGTGACCAGATGAGGGTGTCAGATTGTTTGTGTACAGAGTTATCGATGAGAGGACATGATGATGACCATGACGGATGATCGTGTTGATCAGCCTGGTGGGGCTGATGTTGTTGCGCAGTTGAAGGCCAGTGGCGCCTTGGACGAGCTTTTCGCTCGGATCGACGCCGGTGAGATCGAGCTGACCGGCAACGGTGGAGTGATTCCTGAACTGATCAAGGAAGCACTCGAACGGGGCCTGCAGGCTGAGATGACCTCGCATCTGGGTTACGGGCCTGGTGACCGGGAGGCTAAAGCCGTCACGGACCGGCCGGTCAATGCCCGTAATGGCTCGTATTCCAAGACGGTCGCCAGCGAGGTCGGCGATATCGAGCTGACGGTGCCTAGGGATCGTGACGGGTCGTTCACCCCGCGTCTGGTGCCTAAGGGCTCGCGCCGGCTGGGCGGGCTGGATGAGATGATCATCAGCTTGTATGCCGGTGGAATGACGATCCGCGATATCCAGCATCACCTGGCTGTCACGATCGGCACGGAGCTGTCTCACGAGACGATCGCCAATATCACCGACGCCGTGCTGGAAGCCGTTGTGGAATGGCAGAACCGGCCGTTAGAAGAGTTCTACCCCGTGATCTACCTCGATGCGATTCGGGTGAAGGTCCGCGATGGCGGGCATGTGCGGTCAAAAGCGGCACACATCGCTGTCGGCGTCGATATGGACGGCATCAAGCACGTCCTGGGCATCTGGGTCCAGGACACCGAAGGCGCCGCGTTTTGGGCCCATGTCTGTGCCGAGCTTGCCAACCGCGGGATCCGCGATGTGCTCATCGTCTGCTGTGACGGGCTGACCGGCTTGCCAGAGGCTATCGAAGCGACCTGGCCGGACTCGCTTGTCCAGACGTGCGTGGTGCACCTGATCCGGGCAGCGAACCGGTTCGTCACCTACGGCGATCGCAAGGCGGTTTCACAGGCTTTGAAGGCCATCTACACCGCAAGCAACGAGGATACTGCCAAGGCTGCCCTGGAGGATTTCGCAGCTTCTGAACTCGGTCAGAAATACCCGTCAGCGGTCGCGACCTGGACAAACGCCTGGGAGCGTTTCGTGCCGTTTTTGGCGTTCCCGCCAGCGCTGCGGCGGGTGATCTATACGACGAATGCGATCGAGTCATTGAACTATCAGCTGCGCAAGGTCACGAAGAACCGCACTCAGTTCCCCACCGACGACGCGGTGGTGAAACTCTTGTGGCTAGCGATCTGCACGATCGAGGACAAACGCGCACGCCAACGAGCCAAGGAACGCGGCAAACCCGCCAGCCAGCGCAAAGCCGCCGGCAGACTCGTCGAAGGACAAGTCACCACGAACTGGAAACAGGCACTAGCCCAACTCGCGGCAGCCTACCCCGACCGAATGAACCCATACCTGTAAACCCAACCCCCGTACACAACAGAATTGACAACCTCTGACCAGATCGGTCACAGCCGTGGAATAGCAAAATGCGGCTCTTCGTGTTTGAGGGGGTGCCCCTACACACCGGTGCGGGATTGCTCACTGAACGTCAGCAGACGCGCTTAGACGAACTATTCCATAACGACCAGCATGTTGAGGTTGAAGCCACCAGAGAGCGTTCTATCAGTGGATGGTTACCGCCTACCGGGACCGGGACCCAAAGAAAGGCAAACAAACCATGCAACACGTCATCAACTCTCTAACCAGTGGTATCTCGAGCGTGTTAGGCGAGGTTCGTCAGCTCGCCGGCACCCTGAAACAACGAGTTGGAGACATCCTCGCCTACTTCGACCACCCCGGCAGTAGCAACGGGCCCACAGAAGCAATCAACGCCCGACTCGAACACCACCGTAGCTCAGCCCTCAGGTTCCGGAACCCAACCAACTACATCACCAGAAACCTGCTCAAGGCCGGCCGATCCAGACCCCACCTGCACCCTCAGTAACAATGAGCCCAAAATGCAATCTCGCTAGGATGCGCTCATGAGCACTACCAAGATCATTATATTCGGCGCACTACTAGGCCTTGTAAATATATTAGCCATTGCACTGTCAAATGACCCATTAACACCGTTTTCTATCTCTGCCTATTTTCTCATGCCAATCGCGATCGGATTTTTAGTTAAATTCCTTTTTAGGAATGAATCGAAAGAATAACACCACATTACAGGCTCATCGTAATTGAGAGTGTAGAACTGGTCTGAAGCCGCCGGACTCGAGCAGACATCTCGCGATGTAGTGCGTGAGGTTGCGGAAGCCGAGTGCTGAGCCCCGTAGGTGTTCGAGCCTGCCATTGATCGCTTCGGTAGGCCCGTTCGACGTTCCCGGTCGGGTGAAGAACGCCAGGATATCAGCAGCTCGACGCTTCAGAGTCCGTCCCAACCGTTTGAGTTCGGCCAGTCCTGTCGGCAGATTCGTCGTCAGATCGTCGATGACTGTTTGTAAGAGCTTCTTGCCCTCGTTGCCGTCGTTGGTTCGGTAGGCGCGCACAATGTCTTGATAGACGGCCCAGGTGACTTCGACGGCGGTGAAGTTGGCGTCGGCGAAGAGGCTTACGATCCGCTCCTGCTGTTTGGCCGTGAGCAGATCAGCACCGGTGTGCAGAGTCCTGCGCGCCCGATACAACGGGTCTGTTGCTCGTCCGCGATGCCCGGTGGTCTCCTGCTGAATGCGGCGGCGTACCTCGTCGAGGGCATCACCGGCGAGTTTGACGACGTGGAACGGGTCCATGACTTCGACAGCCTCGGGCAGTTCCTCAACGGAGGCTGTTTTGAAGCCGGAGAACCCGTCCATCGCGACGACGTCGATGCCATCACGCCAGTCTTTCGGTCGGGCTTTCAACCATTGCTTGAACACCTGTTTCGATCGTCCGGGCACCATGTCGAGCAGGCGTGCCGGGCCTGCTTTCTGGCTGATGGGAGTAAGGTCGATGATGACGGTGACGTACTTGTCACCGCGCCTGGTGTGCCGCCAGACGTGTTCGTCGACACCAATGACGCTGACCCCGTCGAACCGGGCCGGGTCGTCGATCAGCAGTCGATGTCCCTGCGCGAGGATCGCGGAGTTCGCGGTGTGCCAGGACACGGCGAGTTTGCCTGCGATCACGGACACGGTGTCGTGGTCGATGACGAGGGCACGCAGCGCCCAGTCGAGGCCGGTTCGCGAGATCTTCGCTCGTGGTGGCGCCGCAGCAGTGGTGTTCTGACGCCATACGCGGCCGCATTCGACGCATTTGTACCGGCGGAGGCGAATGTGAAGCGTGGTGGGCCGGTGGCCGAAGGGTTCGTGGGCGAGGCGGCGGACGACGGTGTCGCGGACGATCCCGTGCCCGCCACACCGTCGGCACCAGTCATCGGCAGTGTTGGGCTGGCATTCCAGAATGGCTTTGTGCCCGGTGATGTGCTGGCCAATGCACGTGAGGTCAAGGGAGTCGAGCCGGCAGAACGTCGTGAGATCAGGAGATGAGAAAGTAAGCTTGGACACGTCGAGGTCTTTCGGATGGACTGTGTAAGAACTTCCATCATCGGAAGACCTCGACGTCTATCCGGGCAGCGCCACGCCGTGTCCTGAAATCACTGATCCACACCCTCAATTACGAAGAGCCACATTACACCAGCACATACATGAGTGACTCTTAACCAAGCTCCGGACCAGCGCAATTAGTTCAGTCAAAGCTTCCGATTCGTTGGCGCGGTGGGCCAAGGCAACCTCGCCGAGCTCTACCAGAGAAGGATAGGGTCCCGACTTCTAATACAGATCTCGGGCTCATCGACACTCGCGGGTGAGTTTTTTCTGGTCATCCCCACCTCGGCTTCCACCACTACGTGGTCAGCGCTCGCCACCACACCTGCAATCTGGTCTCTGCTTGCCGCAGAGTCCCTGACATCAGGGAGCCTGATATGCAACGATAGAACCATGACACAGCACAGTAGCGCGCAGACGACAGATCGCCTGTTGATCTTGCCCAGTGACGAGGACCGACGCGGTACCCGGTACGACCAGGCGCACCGGGTCACCGAGCAGTTGGCCCATGAGCACGGCATCCCGCGAGTCGAGCAGGCCGAGGGCACTGCGACGCTACTGGTCATTGTCCAAACCATTTCGCCGACGACATTACGCACCGCGCTGGAGCAGAACCCGCACCTTCGCTGGGTCCAATTCCCCTTCGCCGGAATCGAGCCACTTTTACCGGTGATTCGTCAGGCCTCCGAGATCACCTACACCTCGGCGGCCGGTAGCTACGCCCCACCGGTGGCCGAGCATGGTTTGGCGCTAACCTTGGCATTATTGCGCCACCTGCCCGAACGCCTTCGTGCCACTAGCTGGGGCCAGCCCAAAGGAACCACCTTGGATGGTTGCCATATCGCCATTATCGGTGGTGGTGGCATCGGCCGAGAACTCGTGCGGTTATTCTCCACCTGGGATACGAAGATCACTGTGGTGCGCCGGACCGAAGCCGAGGTCCCAGGCGCCTACCGGACTTTGACTCAACAGCATCTGCACGAGGCCATCACCGACGCTGACGTCGTCGTCCTGGCAGCTGCTGCCACAGATCAAACCGCCGGGATGTTCTCGGCCCGAGAGTTTGCTGTCATGAAGCCCTCAGCGGTGCTGGTCAATGTGGCGCGCGGGAGCCTGGTCGTCACCGACGATCTACTCAAGGCCCTGACAACCGGGGAGATTTCGGCTGCCGGCCTGGATGTCACCGACCCGGAGCCACTCCCCGATGGCCACCCGCTGTGGTCAACACCCAACGTGATCATCACCCCACACTCGGCCGATACCGCAGAAATGTGCATTCCGCTGTTGGACGAGCGGATCCAGCACAATCTCATCGAAGCTCTACGCCATCGTGACCTGGCTGAGGCCGACCTGCAGGGGCGGGTCGATCTCGACGCGGGTTACTAAGTTCTCTCACCGTCTCCCCCCCCCCGATCCCATCTTCGCCCATTCACTCGACGAGGCCCGCGCGTGATGCGCGGGAGAAAGAAGTCTGTCGCTCATCATGCGTTCTCCTCTGCAGGATTATTTGGAGCAGCTCGTCACCGACTTGCGTCCGATGCGCCACGGCGCGGTCAATCCCGTAACCGAATCAGTGGCCAACCCAAATCCAGACCATCTCAGCATCACGCTGACCACGGTCAACGGCCAACAGTACTCGGCCGGCGATGTGGATCAGCGCTTCGCCATCCAGTCCATCGCCAAGGTCTTTGCCTACGCGCTGGCCCTGGACGATTTGGGCCCCCAGAAAGTCGGGGAAAAGGTCGATGTGGAACCCTCCGGGGACTCGTTCAACGAAATCTCTCTGCAGTCCGGGACGGGACGCCCAGATAATCCCATGATTAATGCCGGGGCGATCGCCACCGTCGGGCTGATTAAAGGTCGCGGTGGTCGTAATCGCATCGGACGTCTCATGCACGCGTTCGAGGAAGCCTCAGCCGGATGCGACCGGGAACTGAAGATCATGGAGCAGATTTATCGGGCGGAGAATAAGCATGGCCACCGTAACCGGGCACTGGCCTGGTTACTACGTTCCTTCGACATCATCGAATCAGACCCCGAACCCATCGTGGACGACTATTTCCGGCAATGTGCAGTCGGACTCACCAGTGCTGAGCTGTCCATGATGGCCGCTACCCTGGCACGACGCGGTGAAAACCCGGTCACCGGCCGTCAGGTCTTCACGCCTGAAACAGTACGTCAGGTGGTGTCGGTCATGAACACGTGCGGTATGTACGATTCGGCCGGTAACTGGGCCATTGACGTGGGACTGCCAGCAAAGTCCGGGGTTGATGGAGGCATCATGGTGGTGCTTCCCGGACAGCTGGGCATCGGGGTGTTCTCTCCCCCACTGGACGAACACGGCACCTCAGTGCGCGGGGCCGCCGCCATTGCACGGATCACCAGTGATCTGGGCCTGCACTACGCCGATGCCCCACCACTGGGCCGGTCTACCCTGCGTGCCCACTACTCCCTGGCCGATGCTTTCTCAGGTGTCATCCGCTCCACCGACCTGTCCCGGGCGGTTTCAGCCTATGGCCACCGATGCCAGATTTTGGAAATCTCTGGCGATCTGGGCTTTGCCGAAACCGAAGCATTGCAACGTAGCATCGTGGAATTCGACGACGACGTCTCGACCATCATGATCGATCTCAACGGGATCGATGAGTTCGGTCGTTCCGCGATACGCGTCTTGGCCTCCCTGGCTTCCAAGCTCAATGCAGATAACCGAGACCTGGCAATTATCGATCACGAAGACCGGCTGGTGGATCATATTATGGACTTCGTCAACAGCACCGAGGGGCTGGACGTCGAAGACCCACGGGAGAAGGCCAAGGCTGCCTCGGAAGGCGAGTTGGTACTCTCCGATGGCCCCCGGTCCGCATCCTCGAACGCCGAAGTTCAGGGCACTTTCCGCCTGTTCGAGAACCGTGCGGCAGCGCTGGAATGGGCCGAACACCGACTGGCGCAACGGTACGCACAGGACAATCTGCCCGCTTCGAGCGAAGAACCAGAATCAGCTCCGTTATTCGAGTTCCTCGACGATCGCGACGTGGATGTGCTGGCTGCGATCATGGAACGGCGCAAGTACAAAGCCGGGGAGATTATCCGCCGTGCAGGCCAGCCTTTCGGCGGCATCTACTTCATCCGCTCCGGGCGGGTAGAAACCACCTCCCACGGTTCCGGTGGGGCTCGGTATCGGCAGACCTATCTCTCCCCCGGTACCACTTTCGGAGAGATCGCCCTGGGTCGTAGCGGGCGTCAGGTCTCCACGATTCGTGCCGTGGACGACGTGGTGTGTTTGGTGCTCACCGCCCAGATGATCGCATCGGTGGAAGAAACCGATCCGAACCTGGCGATCAAGCTGTGGACCGCTTTGACACGTGAGGCCTACACGGTACTGGAACAGTCAGCCCGTGAGGCCGGCGCTCGTGAGGAATTCGCTGACTAGCGCCGGCAGCGTACTCGGCGCCAGGCCACCGACCCACCATCGGCCGGTGCCCGCTTTGAAAGCAGGAACCGGCCGATTCTGACCCGGGTCGTCAATTTTTTAGCGCTGGTCGAGGCTGGAGATAATGCTGTTGAGCGTTTCGGAGGGACGCATAGCAGCAGAAATCTTCTCCACCGAGGGGTAGTAGTACCCGGCGATATCCACCGGCTCACCCTGGACGCTATTGAGTTCTTCCATAATCTGGTCTTCCTTGGCCCGTAGCTTGGAAGCGACATCCTTCATGGCATCAGCCAGCGGCTGGTCATCGGTCTGGGCTGCCAGTTCTTCAGCCCAGTACAGCGCCAGATAGAAGTGGGAGCCACGGTTGTCAATCTCCCCGGCTCGACGGGACGGGGAACGCCCTTCTTCCAAGAAGGTTCCGGTGGCGGCATCCAGAGTATCGCCGAGCACCTGGGCGCGGGAGTTGTCGAAGGACTGGGCCAGGTGTTCGAAGGAGACGGCCAGGGCCAAGAATTCACCCAGTGAATCCCAGCGCAGGTGGTTTTCTTCCACGAACTGTTGGACGTGCTTGGGAGCCGATCCGCCGGCACCGGTCTCGAAGAGCCCGCCACCATTAATCAGTGGAACAATCGAGAGCATCTTCGCCGAGGTACCCAGCTCCAGGATGGGAAACAGGTCGGTGAGGTAGTCGCGTAGCACGTTACCGGTTACCGAAATGGTATCTTCACCGGCACGGATCCGCTCCAGGGTGAACCGCGTGGCCTCTTCGGGTGCCAGGATGCGCAAATCCAGTCCGTCGGTGTCATTTTCGGGTAGGTACTCTTTGACTTTGGCAATCAGCTGTGCATCGTGAGCGCGCTCAGCGTCCAACCAGAAGACCGCCGGAGTCTTCGAGGCCCGGGCGCGGGTGACTGCAAGCTTAACCCAGTTGCGCACCGGGATGTCCTTGGTCTGGCAGGCCCGCCAGATGTCATGTGCTTCCACCTGGTGGCTTGTTAATACATCCCCGTCCGAGTTGATGATCTCCACGATGCCGGCCTTGTCCTGGATAAAGGTCTTGTCGTGAGAACCGTACTCTTCAGCCTTCTGTGCCATCAGCCCCACATTGGGCACGGTGCCCATGGTGGTCGGATCGTAGGCGCCGTTGGCACGGCAGTCGTCAATCACGGTCTGGTAAACGCCAGCATAGGAGGAATCCGGGATCACAGCCAAGGTGTCCTGGGTTTCATCGTTTTTATTCCACATCTGGCCGCCGGTGCGAATCATCGCCGGCATGGAGGCATCGATGATCACATCCGAGGGAACGTGGAGATTGGTGATGCCCTTATGCGAATTGACCATGGCCAAATCCGGGCCGTTGGCGTAGCCATCAGCAATCGCCTGTTTGATGCCTTCAGCGGTCTGGTCGTCCAGCTGGTCCAAACCGTTTTCGATCGAAGCCAGCCCGTTGGTGGCCGATAGCCCGGCAGCGGCCAGCTGGTCACCATATTTTTCAAACAACTCCGGGAAGTAGGCCTTAACCACGTGGGAGAAGATCACCGGGTCGGAGACCTTCATCATGGTGGCTTTCAGGTGAGCGGAGAACAGCACGCCCTGCTCTTTGGCTTTGGCAACCTGATCTGCCAAAAAGTCATCCAGGGCACGGGCCGACATGAAGGTGGCATCCACGATCTCGCCCTTGAGGACTTTGAGCTCGTCTTTCAGGATGGTGACATTGCCGTCAGCGTCGGTATGCCGAATGGTGAGCACATCGTCGGAATCCATGGTCACCGATTGCTCATTGGAGACGAAGTCATGGTCGTGCATGGTGGCGACGTTGGTCTGGGAGTCCGCAGACCACTCCCCCATGGAATGCGGGTGCTTCTTGGCGAAGTTTTTGACCGCCCGCGGGGCGCGACGGTCCGAATTTCCTTCGCGCAGCACCGGGTTAACCGCCGACCCTTTGACCGAGTCATAGCGGGCCCGAGCATCCTTCTGTTCCTCGGTGGCAGGCTCGTCAGGGTAGTCCGGCAACTCGTAGCCGGCTTGTTGCAGTTCTTTGATGGTGGCCACCAGCTGCGGGACGGAGGCGGAGATATTAGGAAGCTTGATGACGTTTGCTTCGGGTTCTTTGACCAATTCACCCAGTTCGCCCAACGCATCATTGGTGCGCTGCTGTTCGGGCAGGACGTCGTTGAAAGCAGCCAGCACACGTCCGGCCAGGGAGATATCGCGCGTCTCCAGCTCAACACCGGCGGTGGACGCAAAAGCCCTCACGATCGGCAACAGCGATGCTGTGGCGAGCATGGGGGCCTCATCGGTGTGAGTATAGATAATCTTGGACATGGGTGTACCAATCTCCTCGTGGATGCTCATCCGTCTCGGATTTCTCATGGGTGCGCCCTAAAGCACACCGACCAACGGTGCGAACACCGTCGACCAACACAGGTTCTTTCTTAATCTACCGGAGTCATGGGTCGATAGGTAAAGGCAGTTGCCGGCAGATCTGGCGCAGAGCTTAGAGCCCCAGAACGGACTGGGCGACCATAAAGTAGATGATCAGCCCCAGAGCGTCCACCACCGTGGAGATAAATGGGTTGGAGAACACCGCCGGGTCCACACCGATCTTGGACGCGATGAGCGGCATCATCGAGCCCACCGTAGCAGCCACCGTGCAGATCGCCAGCAGTGTCAGTCCGATCACTGTGCCAATATCCCACCCGAAGATCAGTCCGGTAATCACAAACCCGAGGACACCTAAACAGGCGCCCAGGGTGCAACCCACCAGTGCTTCCCGACCGATGACCCGCCAGACGTCTCGCGGCGTCACTTGGCCCAGGGCGATGGCACGGGTAACGGTGGTGGCCGCCTGGTTACCGGTATTTCCACCGGTACCGGTCAGCAACGGAATGAACAAGGTCAGCACCACCATGACCGCAAGCATCTCTTCAAAGACCTGCAATACCTGCACGGTCAGTGTTGCCCCGATCGCCAGCACCAGCAGCCAGACGATGCGGGACTTGACCAATTGCATGATCGAAGTGGTCAGATACGGCTGGCCCAGAGGTTCGGCACCACCGGAACGATAGGTATCTTCGGACTCTTCTTCTTCCAGAATACGCTGGGCATCATCAACCAGCAGCATACCGATGAGCCGTTCGGCGTCGTCGACCACAGGCACCGCTTGCACTCGGTGGTGCACAGCCATCCGCGCGGCCACTTCGGCTTCTTCGGTCGCATTGACCGTATCGGTGTCGTGCATGATGTCGCGGACCAAGGTATCCGGCTCAGCCCGCACGAGGCGGGTCAGGTCGACCAAGCCCAGGACCTTGTGCGTGGAGGAGGCGACCGGCAGGGTGGCGAGCTCATTTTCATCGTCGGCATCGACGTCAGCGGCTCGCACAGCTTGCAGGGCTTCGGTGGCAGTCATGTGGGCACTGAGCTCGACCGTGATGGGGGTCAGGCGTCGACCCACCGCGTCTTCGGGGTACCCGAGCACGCGCCCGGCTTGATTACGATCGGCAGCCGAGAGTCCGGACAGCAACCGTTGGGCAACCTCGGCGGGCACCTCATCGAGTAGCCGAGCCTGGGAGGTCGATTCCAGTTCGCCGAAAATTTCCTGCACCCGGCTGGTTTGCAACCCGTCAATGAGATCCGACTGCAACTGCGGTTCCATGGTCTCAAACACGGTCACGGCCGCGTCTTTATCCAGCAGGCGGAAGGCCACCGGCAACATCGTGCGAGAGGTCCGGTCCAGGAACCGCTCCAGATCAGAGGGGCGTAACCGTCGTAGCTCGACGGTGGCTTCAGCCAGCCGATCTTCTTTGAGGTGGTCTTGGATGGACTCTTCCAGTGCCTCCACGTCGTAGATCGTGGTCTGCTGTTTCGACATGATCCCGCCTCCAGTTCCCCAGATCAGGCCACGACCGGCCACCGTCCGGACCGGGAGTGCGGCCCAGGGTGGAGTCGTTGCAAACGCGCCGGCACCGTGGGGACACAGCAACACCTGAGCTCAACGTCGGTCAACACCGTGAAGGAGTCACGGTGACCCCGGAGACGCCGGTGGCTACGCGGGATTATCTGAAAGAGCTGAGTGATGAGGCTGTGTCGCTCAGGCGCTGGCTGAACGGTCACTAACACTAGCCGACCGCAGAGACCAACTTCAAACTTTGCCAGCCTGCGGTCAGTTGGCACCACCTGAATGATTACAGCCGTGCTTAGCCGTGGTAGAAGTGTCGGGAATGCGTCAGGTACATCGTGATCCCCGCCTGGCGCGCTGTGGCGATAACGTCCTCGTCTCGGATGGAGCCACCGGGTTGCACCACGGCACGCACCCCAGCATCGATGAGGATTTGGAGCCCGTCGGGGAAGGGAAAGAACGCATCCGAGGCTGCTACCGAACCGCGAGCGCGCACCGGGGCCTGCTCGGTCGAGGTCGGGTTGCTAGCGCCTCCGACCGATCTCACCTGATCGTTGGTGCCGGTCTGTTGAGCACCGGTGGTTGCCATACCGAGGGTGTTGGCACGTTCGATGGCTAACCGGCAGGAGTCCAGGCGGTTAACCTGGCCCATCCCGATACCCACGGCTGCCTGCTGATGGGCCAACAAAATGGCGTTGGATTTAGCCGCGCGCACGGCTTTCCAAGCAAAAGCCAGATCTGCCAGGGTGGTTTCATCGGCGGGCTCGCCCGAAACCAGTTCCCAGTCGGCAGGGTTGTCGCCCTGAGACTGGAAGGTGTCGGCGACCTGTAACAACATGCCCCCGGAGACCTGCTTATACTCCACGCAGTCGCGGTGAAAGCCTGCGGGCAATTCGAGCAGCCGCAGGTTCTTCTTCGCCGAGAGGATCTCAACCGCCTCGGCCGAGAAACTGGGGGCCACCATCACTTCGGTAAAAATGTCCTTGACCTGGGTGGCGAACGTCGCGGTGATCTCACGGTTCGCCGCGATCACTCCCCCGAAAGCAGAAACCGGGTCCGTGGCGTGAGCTTTAGCGTGAGCATCAGCGATCGGGTCGGTGGCATGTGCATCCCCGACGGCCAGACCGCAGGGGTTGGCGTGCTTAATGATGGCCACGGCCGGATCGCTGAAGTCGAACGCGGCGCGCACCGCGGCGTCGGCATCCACATAGTTGTTGTAGCTCATCGGCTTGCCATGCAGCAGCTGCGCTTGGGCGATACCGGTACTCGCCCCATCCTCGACATACAGGGCAGCGGGCTGGTGGGGATTCTCACCATAGCGCAACGATTCGGCACGGCTCAGCGATACCCCAACGTAGGGCGGAAGCTGGCTGACCGTGGATTCCTGCTCGGGAGCTTCACCGAATTGCGCGGCAGTCCAAGCCGCCACCGCGTTGTCGTAAGCGGCAGTATGCGCAAAAGCCAACGAGGCCAGTCGCTTGCGAGTGGCCAAGTCGAAACCACCCTGCTGGGCTGCGGTGACAACATCCTGATAGGAGCGCGGGTCGACGACCACCGCGATAGAGGGGTGGTTCTTCGCTGCCGCCCGAACCATGGAGGGCCCACCGATGTCGATCTTTTCAATCACGTCGTCTTCCCCCGCGCCAGAAGCAACGGTTTCGACGAAGGGATAGAGGTTGACGATGACCAGGTCAAAAGGTTCGATGTGGTGTTCGTCCAGCTGGGCCCGGTGCGATTCCAGGCGGCGATCAGCCAGAATGCCGGCGTGAATGCGCGGGTGCAGAGTTTTCACCCGCCCGTCAAGCACTTCGGGGAACCCGGTAATATCTGCGACCTCGGTAACATCCACCCCAGTGGACGCAATGGTTTTGGCAGTCGACCCGGTCGAGACAATCTGCACACCGGCATCAGCTAGACCGCGAGCTAGATCCTGAAGACCGGTTTTGTCGTAAACCGAAATCAGTGCACGTTTGAACGGGATTTTATCTGTGGATTCTGCCACGCCAGCTACTCCTACCATCGGTTCGCGGTCACTCGAAAATACATTGGGCGTGAACGGGCCAGCGCTCCATTCACAGTTCAAGTCTAGTCTGGACTCGAGTGCTCTTTGATGCCTCAGCAGCGTCCGCACCGGCGCGGCCCCGTCGCTTCTGGGCAAATTGTTCGGCCAGTTCCAGCGCCGTATGCCCCGCAGCCACGGCGGCCAGGGTGTCAATCAGCATGTCTCGTTCGACGACTTTGATGCGTTCGTGCAGACTGTCCTGGTCATCATCTGCGGTGACCTCGACCTCGGTCTGAGCAATGATCGGGCCGGTGTCCACCCCGGCATCCACCAGGTGCACGGTGGCACCGGTGGTGGTGACCCCGGCCTGTAGAGCGTCCCGGACCGCGTGGGCTCCGGGAAAACTCGGTAGTAACGCCGGATGAGTGTTGATAAATCGACCGTGGTAGGCCCGGACAAATTCTTCACCGACCACCCGCATCAGACCAGAAGAGACAACCAGATCGGGTGCATAGCTATCCACCACAGTCAGTAGCGCCTTCGTCCACTCGGTGCGGCTGTGATAATTGGCCCAGTCCACCACGAAGGTCTCCAGCTCGGCTGCGTCGGCACGACGCAGACCATAGGCCTCGGCGGTATCAGACCCCACCGCAACGATCTCGATCGCCAGGCGCCCGGCCTGAACCGCGTCGAGCACCGCCTGAAAATTGGAACCGGAGCCAGATAGCAATACAACAACGCGCATAGTATGGGGGATCCTTCCGCCAGAGGTGAGCTGGATGCGAGCCAGACGATCATGACCGGCCTTAACTCTAACGCGAGGCCCGACGCAAAGAGTGGCTACCTCTGGCTAGGATGGTGTTCTGGACATCACCCCAACGACGGAATAGAGGACCACCACGATCGTGTCGAATAAGACCTCGGCCTCATCGACCAGTTCTCGCACCGGATCGCTGAGTCAGCTGGTGCTCTGGTTGTTGGCCGCGTTGATCGCCACCTACGCCGGGTCGGCGTTACCTCTGCCGTATAAAGTCGTCACCCCGATCTTTGGGATTGCTGGTGTCGTGGTTGCGGTCGTGTTATTCCGAGGTGCCACTCAGGTCAAAACCACCATGCTGACCTGGTTAGCAGGCACTGCCGGAGCACTGGGTTGTGTCCTGTTTACCGCCATTGCGGTTGCGCAGATGATCTTGTGGGCCCCCACCCAGGACTATGAACAATGCTTGCACTCGGCGATCACCCACACTGCGGTCAGTGAGTGCGATCAGCAATACTCCGATGTCCTCCATCAGCTCAGACTGACTGAGTAGTAGCACTCAGTCGGGGTCAGCCGATCCTGACGTGACCGTTGGCTGGGTCTGGTCCTTCGTACTGGAGTACAGCGGAGCGTCAACCAGCGGAGCCAGCACATAGCCCAGCATGGCCCCGACCCCAACTTCGCCGCCCAGGGTCAACCCGCTGAGCCATGCGGTGGGGCCGACCTCGTCAAATTTGCCGAAGCCCCAGGACCCTGAGGACAGCCACCATACCAACATCATGACCACCGCAACGATCGCAGCCAAGATGACCCCAGTCGTCAGGGTGGCCAGCGCGGGCGCGACGATGGGGTGGCCAACCCGTTGAGTGATCCAATCTTCTACGTGATTTTCCCCGTCACGGAAGAGCCACACACCGGCGACGATGCCGCAGGCCACCGGGATCAACAGCACCCACCACGTATCGGCCAAGGAAGACTCCGGTGGAATGGCAGCCAGTAACGGTATCGCCGGTTGAGGGCCCAGAATCGTTCCGGCTGGGGCGATCAGTGAGCCGGTGCCCAAGCTGAATCCAATACCGGTCATCCACGACAACACCCACAGCACCAGGTTCGGTAACAGCGCCGCCTGCAACAGGGTCAGCGCCAGGCCACCCCATATTCCGGTACCTAAACGTTGATAGACCTCGGTAATCGGCGCCCACTGCACTCCGATGAGCACGACGGTCAGTACTGCCGCGCTGGCCACTGCGGCCAGGATTCCCACGGTGGCAGCTTTGACCATCGAGGCCAGGAAGCTCAACATCCAGCGCACCTGCTGGGAACGGGCACTCATCCAGGTGCCGATCGCCTCGGTACCCAGAAAACGCCAGCTACCGTAGCGTCGGCGCAACCCGAGCACAATACCGAGTCCAAAGATCCCAAGGGGTGCCAGCACGCCCGCCGGGGGAACGTGGATGCGCTCAACAGAAATCAGTGAGGAAAGCCCAAAAGCGAACAGCCCGTAGGCCAGTACCGCGGGGATCAGTGCCTGCCAGAGTTTGCGAGCCTCGCTGGCTCGAGCCAGTCGGTGCCCGACGCGCGTGGTGAGATACAGCAGGATCGCGGTCAGGCCCAGGGGGAGGAACCACAGAGTTCCCGACATGATCTCTTCGGTCCCAGGTTGGGGAACCGTCAGTGCTACCGGGGTTCCTTGACCGGCCAGCCACAACACGCCGGCAAGCTGTCCCACCGCCAGTAGATCCATATTGGCCCAGGCTCCAAAGAGCCACATCCCAATCAGGAGCACGGCAAGCCCGGCAATACCCATCAGAGCTGCAGCACAGGATTCGATCACGCCTTGAAGCCACAACGGCATCGGCAGGGGACGAACCCCACGGGAAGGCTGGGGGGAAGTTTTGTCTGGCACATTCCCTATGGTGCCATTATCGACGCTCGATCTGGGGATTTACTGTCTCGGAGCGAAAGACTTCCGAACCCGCTGAAGGTAAATGTTGCGAGATAATGGCAACTGGTATTTTCCTTTGTCGCCTCAAGGTGTTATGGTGATACGTGGTAGACAACGGCTGTCTCCCCGAGAGGGTGCAGCCGTACCCTACTTTCGGAGGCAGCCTCACCGAATGATCTATGACTCCAAAGATAAAAGAGGTTGCCTGATATGGATGCAGCATTAGAGAAAGTCCACGAAGAAGTTCTCCGTCGCAATCCCGGCGAATCGGAATTCCACCAGGCGGTCACCGAGATCTTCGAGACGCTGTCCCCGGTCATGAAGCGCCATCCCGAATACGCCGAACAATCCATTTTGCAGCGGATGTGTGAGCCTGAGCGCCAGATTATTTTCCGGGTACCGTGGCTCGACGATGAAGGCAACGTCCACATCAACCGTGGCTTTCGGGTGGAATTCAACTCCGCACTCGGCCCTTATAAAGGCGGTCTGCGTTTCCACCCCTCGCTGTATCTAGGAATCGTGAAATTCCTCGGCTTTGAGCAAATCTTCAAGAACGCATTGACCGGTATGCCGATCGGCGGCGGTAAGGGCGGATCTGACTTCAATCCGGCCGGACGTAGCGAGGATGAAATCATGCGCTTCTGCCAATCGTTCATGACCGAGCTGTACCGACACATCGGTGAGTACACCGACGTTCCTGCCGGAGACATCGGTGTCGGTGGCCGTGAGATCGGCTATCTGTTCGGCCAATACAAGCGCATCACCAATAAGTGGGAGGCCGGCACGTTGACCGGTAAGGGCATCTCCTGGGGTGGTTCTTTGGCCCGTACCGAGGCTACCGGGTACGGCGCGGTGATGTTCACCGATTCGATGTTGCACACCAAGAACCAGTCCATGGATGGCCAAACCGTTGCGGTTTCCGGTTCGGGCAACGTGGCCATTTACGCCATCCAGAAGGCCACCCAGTTGGGAGCCACCGTGGTGACTGCCTCGGATTCTTCCGGCTACGTTCATGACCCTGACGGCATTGACCTGGATCTGTTGCGCCAGATCAAGGAAGTTGAGCGTGGCCGGATTTCAGACTACGCCGACCGCCGCGGTGGAAAGGCCACCTATCAATCCTCTGGCTCGGTGTGGGATGTTCCGGTCACCGTCGCTCTACCGTGCGCTACCCAGAATGAGCTAACCGAAGAGAATGCCAAGACCCTGATTAAAAACGGCGTGGTGGCTCTGGCTGAGGGGGCAAATATGCCATGTACTCACGACGCGACCGTAGCTTTCAAAGAAGCCGGAGTATTGTTCGGGCCGGGAAAGGCTGCCAATGCCGGCGGTGTGGCTACTTCCGCTTTGGAAATGCAACAGAACGCGGTGCGCGACAGCTGGAGCTTCAGCTACACTCACGACCGTCTCGAGCAGATCATGACAGATATTCACGATCGTTGTGTGGCTACTGCCGAGGATTTCGGCGTCCCCGGTGACTATGTGATGGGCGCTAATATCGCCGGCTTCACCAAGGTCGCCGACGCGATGCTGGCCCAAGGTGTTGTTTAAACTCGGCAAGCCCACCACCCTCCGGTCGTGACCGGTACCACCGTCTCGGCGTCCCAGAGGCACCGGCGCGCTAACCGTGCAACCGCGCTTTCTGCTCATCATTGAGCCGCACTGGTCGTCCCGACTCGGCATCAACGAAGACCATAGTGGAGCTGGCGGTCACTGCCACCTCGGCAGTCACCGGGTCGATGAATTCATAGCCAACCTCGATCGCGGCGGCCTTCACCTTCGTGATTTGCAGACGGACCGGGACCGGTTGGCGCCGGTAGGGCAGTTGTCGCCGATATCTCACGGTGTGCTCGGAAATCAGGGTCAGCACGCCTTCGGGGACGGAACTAATCAAGTCAATCGGGGCCGCCACCTCCGGCTGGTCTTCGGATTCGGGAGCTCCAGTGCCCGAGGGAGTCCCGAAAGCCAGCACGCGGGCTTCTTCCATCAGACGCACGATTTGGACGTTATTGACGTGCCCATAGGCGTCCATATCGCCCCAGCGCAGGTGGATCTGCACGGTGGTACTGACACCGTGGGAGCTGTTGGTTGATACCGGACTCATGGTGGTGGCCTCCTCGAATGTGTCTGCTGACCTATCCCGCCACTGGCTCATTAGTCTTCCCTCGGAATATCTTGGGTAAATCGCGGATAGTCTTGTTGTAGCTCAGCGACAGCCTTGGACTCATTTTGCTGAATAGATGCCGGCCAGGCCAACGGCGAGGCAGTTTCGGACTGGGGATCCAGGATACCTAAACGCTCTAGTTGCAATTCCAATGTGGCCCCATCAGGGCCGTATACCCACGGGATGCCCGGCGTCGAGTAACGGGTTTCTTCAGCCCGACCGCCAGCCAAGAGCGCTTCAGAAGGCGTCAGCTGACGGATCGCAATCGCGCGTACCTGGTGCGGATAGTCTCGGGCGAAATCGGCATAGATTTCGGGGTCGTGCTGCCCATCGTCACCGATCAAAATCCACGTAATATGCGGGAAGTCCTCGGCCAGTCTGCGCAACGCCGTAACCTTATGCTCCACACCGGAGCGGAACCAGCGGTGTTCGGTGGGCCCCCAGCTAGTCAGTAACAGTGGGCCGAACGGGTAGAGGTTGCGCGCTAAGAACCGCGTGAGAGTTTGGGCGACGTTCCATGCCCCGGTAGAGACATAGAACACCGGGGACTTAGCTTCGGCTTCGACGATCCGGTTGAGTAGCACCGACATCCCCGGAGTGGGCGTTCTAGCGTGTTCGTCGAGAACGAAGGAGTTCCAGGCTGCCAACAACGGACGTGGTAGGGCGGTGACCACCACGGTGTCGTCGACGTCGCACATCACTCCGGAGCGGGCCTGATCGGAGATCACGAAAATATCGGCATTAGCGGAGTCACCGTCAGCTACATGAAGGGTGATCGACTGCCATCCCTCGCCGAGCGCGGCCGGTAGCACTGTGTCCACCACGCCACTACGATCAGCACGCACCGTGTGGGTGACACCGTCGATATCGACGTGGACTTCTGCATACGGCAGCGGTGGGGAGACGAAGTTACGCCACCCGCGGACTCCATCTTGAACGACTTTAGTCAACCGGTGCCCAGCTTCGAAGGCATCCTCACGGGCGAGTAGCACTCGTGCAAAGACTCGGACCCAGCTGGTGGAACCGTAACCGATGAACGGTAGCAGAGTTGGCACATCTCCGCGGTCGAGAGCTTGTTTCTTGCGCATTCCTTGGTACCGGTAATAAGCCCAGGTCACCAAGCGTTCTGGCACCGGGTCCTGACGATCGTGTTGCGCGGCAGCACGGATAGAGTTGCGCCCCTGAACCAACTTCCGCTGAGCAAGCGCCGAGGTGTCCCGCCGTGATGATGTGGTCGATGTGGCCCTCTGACGTCTGGCGCGGCGAAAGATTTTTCCCATGCTCTCTAGTATCCCCCATTATTAATGCTGCTGTGACCACACGGGCGTGGCCGTTGCCTGAACCGTTGGATGGTGTAAAACTGGCTAGGATACACACCGTGGCCACTGCATCCCGTCATAGCACAACGATCTCTGGACCCTCAGCCTTGCGCCAACTGGCACTCGCGGCTGCACGCTCTGCCACGAGAGTTTTAGACCTACCAAACAAACATCAGGTTAACGATGAGACAGTTCGGTGGGGAACTACCCATAAAACCAACCACCACGATGTGGTCACCGACCTCGATCGTGCTGTGGAGATCCACCTCAGGGAGTTTTTGCACGAGCGGTTACCGACCTCACAAATCTTTGGCGAAGAATTCGGTGAGCACTCCCCAATTGGGACCTCGGCGCTGCAACCCCGACCAGACCATGCCGTGGTGTGGCTCATCGATCCGATTGACGGGACCTCAAACCTGGCCCACGGTCTCGACACCTATTCCATCTCCATCGCGGCGGTGATCGACGACCAGGTGCTCGCCGGAGTAGTCGTTGCCCCGGCGATGGGCCTCGAGTTCTCTGCCGATACCGAGTCAGGCACCGCCTGGGTGAACGACTCCAAACTCCGCGTCCGACGTCCGTGCCCGCAACGGCTCCAGGACTACAATCTGGTGACCTCGTTTCCGGCAGCCGAGATCCTGCAGGCTAGCCCACCGACCCCTCACACCGCGTTGGAGATTTTTGGACAGGCGGTCTGCCAGTTTTCCACCGTACGCCGAATGGTCTCCGGAGCACTCGAATTGTGTTTAGCCGCCCAAGGAGTTTTCGACCTTGTCATCGGGGTGGACACCAAACCCTGGGATATCGCGGCCGCACAGCTGATTCTGCAGTGTGCCGGTGGCCATTACCGCCCCGGCTGGTTCTCCCCTGCCGAGTCCGGTCCGGCGCACAGGGCGCCGTGTTACCTCGGGCTCGCACCGGGCAGAGACCCGGCTGCGGCCAGCGAGATCTTCGAGCGGATTCTGCACCTACCTCGATGATCAGCAGGGCATCACCGGATCCTCGGCGCGTCATCGATTCCCCTCATGACCTAAATGGGAGACAATAGTGAGATGAACCACCTGATGTTTGAGCACCCCGAAAACGAACCGGTCCTGACCCTGACCGAGGAACAGTGCCGGAAGTTGCTGGACAACACTCGCCACGGTCGTTTCGCCTTTGCCGATGGTCCCAAGATCGAGATCTTCCCCATCAATTATGTCCGCGACGGTGACTTGCTCTATTTCCGCACCGCACCCGGGAGTAAATTAGCAGCCGCCGAACACGGACTCGATGTGGCCTTTGAAACCGACGGGATTCTCCCCGAGCAGGCCTGGTCGGTGGTGGTTCGTGGCGTCGCGCGGATGGTCACCGATACAGCGGAGCTTGAACACGTGCGCCAACTCGGTATTGCTCCCTGGGTTCCGACACTGAAAGACTTCTTCGCCTCAATCTCAATCGAGGAATTATCCGGTCGCCATTTCATTTTTGGCCGGCAACCAGAGCGCGACGAGGACCGTGGGTTCCGCTACGATCCGGACCTGAAAACCTCCGAGCCACCCCGCCACCCCGATACCTCTCGGTTGTCTTGCCACGACGGTTCAGCCAATTAGAGCCACAACGCCATCAGCCCCAAGCCGGCCACCGCGACCACCAAAGCGGTCATCAGTCCCACCGCGATGAGGTTGGCTTCAACCTGGCCACGGACGATTCCGCGCGACTGGAGCGCGTAACGGTGGCGTTGGGTTAGCTGGATGACCAACCCCGCCACCACGCATCCCACCGCAGGGGCCAGAGAGATCAGCCCGACGTCGGGATACCAGCGGAGAAACAGGCTCGAGACCACACACAGTACCAGTATGGTGCGGGACCAGGACAGGATGGTGCGTTCCGGTTGTAACGCAGGATCTTCGTGGAGACGGTAAGTGGTGGCCATCACACTACCCCGTCACCACAGCGAGCATCACCAGCACCGCCGTCACTGCGCAGACCACAGCCACCAGTGGCCCCCACAGTGGCAACGGTAGCGGACGTCCGGTGCGCATGGACCGCTCGACGCGCACCCACCGAATCGCCGCTGAAATGGCCATGAAGGCTCCCAATACCAGCAGGATCGAGGCCAGGATCTGACGAATTGGCGTTTCAAACACGTGCGTGGTAAAGGCTTCAATCCCGATCCCCGCTGCGAGCAGTGCCAACGCGGTTCTGATCCAGGCTAAGAAGGTGCGTTCGTTGGCCAATGAAAAGCGGGCATCTGGTTCCTCCCCCTCGGCGAGGAGTTTCGTACGCAACGATGACGCTTTCGATGAATCGTGTGGATCAGTGCCCATACCTCTCACAGTACTCTGGGCGTGCCCGCTTTCAGTAGACTTGACCAGGTTACAAGCCGAAGCTGCACACTCGTACACGAATCGGGGCTTGCAGTACTAAGGGAGTCGTGAGACACGAATGAGTGCACCCACTAAAGCGCAGATACGCCGGTGGCGACGCTACTTAGCAGACGAGATCGCCGAGGGGGCCATTTACGAACAGCTCGCCGAGCGAAAAACCGGCGAAGAACGCGAAATCTTGTTGGATCTGGCCACAGCGGAAAAACGTCACGAAGAGCACTGGCGCGATCTGTTGGGAGAACACGCCAACAATCCGCCCCGACCATCACTGAGACGCTCGCTATTACGTTTCTTGGCTCGCATCTTTGGTTCGGTGTTTGTCTTGGCACTGATGCAACGTGCCGAGACGGATAACCCGTATGCCCGTGACGCCGATGCCACCCCGAGCATGGCTGCCGATGAGGCCATCCACAGTGAAGTCGTCCGTGGACTGGCGGCCCGAGGCCGTCAAAAACTAGCCGGGAACTTCCGTGCGGCTGTCTTTGGCGCCAACGACGGCCTGGTGTCGAATTTGGCCCTGGTGATGGGTGTCGCAGCCACCTCAGCGACCAATGAATTCATCCTCGTAGCCGGCATCGCCGGACTGCTGGCCGGGGCGATGTCCATGGGCGCCGGTGAATTCATTTCAGTGCGGTCCCAACGCGAGCTGATCGAGGCCTCCTCACCGACCCAAGTAACCCTGGAAGCTGCCCCGCATCTGGATTTGAATTCCAATGAGCTCGAGCTCGTCTATCGGGCCCGTGGCATGTCACAAGAGGACGCCCGACACCGCGCCATGGAGCGCATGGGCTATTTCAACTGCGACTGTAACCCCAGCCTGTCGGCCCGCCCTGATGGCTCCCAGGGGCCGGTGGATCGCTCCACGAAGCACGAAGAACTCGGTAGCGCGTGGGGCGCTGCCTTTTCGTCGTTCGGTTTCTTCTCCTCCGGAGCGATCATTCCCGTCCTCCCGTTCCTTTTCGGAGTGACCGGTACTGCCGGCATCCTCTGGTCGGCAGGGTTGGTCTCGGTAGCCCTGTTGTTTACCGGTGGTGTCACCGGTCTGCTGTCAGGAACCTCTCCGGTCACTCGAGGACTGCGCCAACTGGCGATTGGTTTAGGTGCCGCGATGATCACCTACCTGGTGGGATTGATCTTCGGGGTTTAGCCGCCTTCGTAGTAGCTATCAGCAACGTCGAGGGCTGAATCCAGAATCTCCAGGCCACGACGGGCATCCGCGTCGCTGATGTTCAATGGCGGGGCCAGGTGAATGCGGTTGGCGTTGGAGAACGGCAACAGGCCGAGCTTCTTGCACTCTGCTACCACGGCGTTCATGGCCGGCGACGAGCCACCATAGGGTGCCAAGGGTTCTTTGGTCTCCCGGTTCGTCACCAATTCCAGAGCCCAGAAAGCCCCGAGGCCACGGGCGTCTCCCACAGAGGGGTGTTTTTCGGCCAACTCGACGACTCCCGGTCCCAGGATCTCCCGACCCAGCCGATCGGCGTTGGTCACCATACCTTCTTCGTCCATCGCCCGAATACAGGCCACCGCGGCAGCACAGGCCAACGGGTGACCGGAGTAGGTCAGCCCCCCGGGGTAGGCCCGGTCAGCGAAGCTGGTGTAGATTTCATCGGAGATAATCACACCGCCTAACGGCACGTACCCGGAATTCACACCCTTGGCAAAGGTCACCAAATCCGGTGTCAGGCCCCAGTGCTGGAAACCAAACCACGCACCGGTTCGACCGAAACCAACCATGACCTCATCGGTGATGAACATGATCCCGTAGCGACGAGCCAGGCGTTGCACCCCCGCCATGTAGCCGGGAGGTGGCACGTAAATCCCGGCGGTTCCCGGAACAGTCTCGAGGATAATGCAGGCGATGGTGTCGGGACCTTCAAAAATGATGGTTTGTTCCAGATGGTCCAGAGCTCGCTGGGTTTCCTCTTCCAGGGTGGTGGACCCGAACAAGGAGCGGTAGAAGTAAGCGGGCATGAAGTGCACCACCGACTGACTGGCGGTATCGACCGGGAACCGACGGGTGTCGCCGGTGATGTTGATGGCTCGTTCGGTGCCTCCGTGGTAGGAACGGTAGGCCGAAAGGATCTTGGGCCGTCCGGTATGCAAACGCGCCATGCGGGTGGCGTGCTCGACCGCTTCAGCACCAGCGTTGGTAAAGAACACGTGGTTCAAATGGTCCGGAACGAGGTCACTGATCAACCGAGCAGCCTCCGAGCGAGCGTCATTGACGTGTGCCGGAGCGATGGTGGCAATCCGAGCTGCCTGCTGCTGGATAGCGGCCACCACGGCGGGGTGACTGTGCCCGATATTGGTGTTGACCATCTGGGAGGAGAAGTCCAGCAGTTTATGTCCTTGACCGTCCCAGACGTAACTGCCCTCAGCTTTGATGACGGTCATCGGGTCTAGTTGCGCCTGCGCCGCCCAAGAGTGGAAGACATGTTCACGATCGAGACGATAGGCCTGCTGACCTTGTTCGATCTGCTCCGGGGTAATTGTCGGGTCAGCTTCTACGTACTCGGTGCTCACCGTGACGATCCTCCTGTGGGGTGTCTGAACAACGTTCTGGCGTTGGGCTTTCTCTGTGAGTCTAAACGTTATCTAAACCATAATCAGCATCAGAGGCACGGTGAACAGAGAAGCCACCGTCGTGATGGACAAGATGGAAGCGGCCAAGGGACCTTGTCTGTCGTATTGGGTGCCCAGAATAAACACGGTCGTCGATGAGGGTGTGGCTGCCATCAGCACCAGGACGCCGAGCCAGTCTTCGGATACCCAGAACGACAGCACAACCGCCACCAGGAAGGTCATCGCCGGCACCACAAAAGCCTTCGTCGCCACACCAATCAGCACCAGCACGTAGTTCAACGAACCGGATGTGAAAGCCTGCAGGGCCGGGTGGATGGCCAGCCCCACCGCGCAGAGGGACAAGGGCACCGCAGTTGCACCCAACAGCGCCACGGACTCGCTGATGACCTGTGGTAGCTCAAGAGGCGTGAGCATCACGGTCAACCCCAAGGCGGCGGCGATGAATAAGGGGTTGAAAAAGAGCCCATCGACCACCACACGAATGAGCACAGAAGTCAGCGAACCGTGGGTTTTTCGTTGCTGTGCTGGGACGGGATCAGCTGATCCACCAGCCTGAGCCAGGGTTCGGTAGTTCTGTCGCATATTCACGGTGGTGCGCACCAAGGGGAATCCCAGCAGGAAGACCATATTGTGCACCATGCCGATCACCACGGCAGGAATGATGGACTCCTCGCCGAAGAATGCGATCGATAACGGGATGCCCAGATATCCCACGTTGCCGAAGACCGCTGAGACCGACAGCGTAGAAGCTTGTGTCTCCTGTGAGCCCAACAGCCAGCGGGCCCCGAAGTAGAGCACAATGGCTAACACGATAGGCACCAGTCCTGCGATCGCCAGTGTTCCCCAGGGAACGACGTCGGGTATGGGTGCGGTCACCATGGAGGAGAACACGAAAGTCGGCAACGAGATGTGGAAGACAAACCCGTTCAGGGCTGGTTGCCATCCCAGAATCTTATCCGAGAATCCGATGGCAAAGCCCAGCCCCAAAATCAGAAAGAGCGGGACCATGGTCGCCAGCATCTCTGCCATGTGCTTTCCTTCCCCGGTGGTCTGTGTTGGCCACGGTCAAACGCTATCTAGGGTACCGCCGTTGTCACTCACCGGGTGGGGTGCATGCCGTATTAAGACACCAGTCGTTAAACCCCGGTGCCCCGAACCAGAACGGTTCGGGGCACCGGTCACTACATAGTTCACACTGCGCGCACTTAGCCGTTGTTAAGAATCTCGCGCATCAGCTCCGCGGTTTCGGTCGGAGTCTTACCGACCTTGACGCCGGCTGCTTCGAGAGCTTCCTTCTTCGCTGTAGCGGTTCCGGAGGAGCCGGAGACAATCGCGCCGGCATGGCCCATGGTCTTACCCTCGGGCGCGGTGAAACCGGCCACATAGCCGACAACGGGCTTGGTGACGTTTGCCTTGATGTACTCGGCGGCACGTTCCTCGGCGTCACCACCAATTTCACCGATCATCACGATGGCCTTGGTGTCGGGGTCGTTTTCGAAGGCCTCCAGCGCATCGATGTGGGTGGTGCCGATCACCGGGTCACCACCGATACCGATACCGGTGGAGATACCGAAGTCCGAGAGTTCGAACATCATCTGGTAGGTCAAGGTTCCGGACTTGGAGACCAGACCGATCGGGCCGGAACCGGTGACCGAGTTCGGGGTAATACCCGCCAGGGATTCGCCGGGGGTAATAATACCCGGGCAGTTCGGGCCGATGATGCGTGTCTTGGCCTGACCCTGCTCGTCAGTTATCGACTGAGACAGTGCGAAGAACTCGGCGGTGTCCTGAACCGGGATGCCCTCCGTGATGACCACCAGCAACGGAATTTCAGCCTTGATGGCCTCGATCGCGGCGTCCTTCGCGAACTTCGGAGGCACGAACATCACCGACGCATTGGCACCGGTTTCGCTCATGGCTTCTTCGACGGAACCAAAGACCGGTAGTTCAACGGTGTTACCGTCTTTGTCCTCATGAGTCACGGTGGTGCCGGCCTTGCGAGCGTTGACACCGCCGACAATATTAGTACCGGCCTTGAGCATTAGCGCGGTGTGCTTGGTACCTTCACCACCGGTAATACCCTGGACGATGACCTTGGAGTCTTTATTGAGATAAATCGACATTGTTGTTCAATCCGTCCTTAACTTACTTGGCGGCGTGGGCCAGCTCAGCGGCCTGGTCAGCACCGGCGTCCATGGTCTTGGCAATGTGCACCAGCGGGTGGTTGGCATCGGCCAGGATCTGGCGGCCGGCTTCCACGTTGTTGCCGTCCAGACGCACGACCAGCGGCTTGGTGGCTTTGTCACCCAGGATGTCTAGGGCCTGAACAATACCGTTGGCCACGGCATCACAGGAGGTAATACCACCGAAGACGTTGACGAACACGGACTTGACCTGATCGTCGTTGAGGATCACATCCAGACCATCGGCCATCACCTGCGCCGAGGCGCCGCCACCGATGTCCAGGAAGTTGGCGGGCTTGACGCTGCCGTGGTTCTCACCGGCGTAAGCAACCACGTCGAGGGTGGACATCACCAAACCGGCCCCGTTGCCGATAATGCCGACATCACCGTCAAGCTTGACGTAGTTCAGTCCCTTAGCCTTGGCCTTGGCCTCCAACGGATTCTCGGTGCGCTCATCGACCAGCTTGGTGTGGTCTTCGTGACGGAAATCCGCGTTATCGTCCAGAGTGACCTTGCCGTCCAGGGCCAAGATGGTGCCGTCACCGGTCTTGACCAGCGGATTGACCTCAACCAGGGTGGCGTCTTCTTCGTCGAAAACCTCCCAGAGCTTGACCAGTACCTCGGCCACAGCATCAACCTGCTCAGCGGGGAATTTCGCCTGAGTGGCGATGTCCTTGGCCACCTCGAGGGTGATTCCCTCCAGAGCGGAGACCGGAACGCGTGCCAGATCGTCGGGACGTTCAGCGGCCAGTTGCTCAATTTCCACGCCACCTTCGACGGAGCACATGGCCAAGTAGGTGCGGTTTGCGCGGTCCAGCAACACCGAGAAGTAGTATTCTTCAGCGATATCTGCACCGGCAGCGATCATCACGCGGTGGACAGTGTGGCCCTTGATGTCCATGCCCAGAATCTGCTGGGCGTATTCGTAGGCCTCGTCCGGGGTCTTAGCGACTTTGACGCCACCGGCCTTACCACGCCCGCCGACTTTGACCTGGGCTTTGACGGCGGTCACGCCACCGAGTTTTTCAGCGGCTGCTTTGGCATCTTCTGGGGTTTCGGCCACGATTCCGGCGAGCACGGGAACACCGTGTGCTTCGAAGAGATCGCGCGCCTGGTATTCGTACAGGTCCACGGGTTGGAGTCCTTTAACGTCGACAATAGTTCGATTTTTCGAGTCTCACCGGCGATGTTTGCGCGGTAGCACTCGACGACCCGCCACTGCGGGTTCCAGTAAATAACCTTAGTGCACTGCCTGGGGTTTTGTAGACAGTTGAAAATTAGCCACTGACCCAGAAATGACGGGCTTTTGTGCCCACCAGGACCGTCAGCACATCCCCGGGCCGGTACAGGTCAAAGGCGTGCACTAGAAGGAGATTTTTTCTACTGGGGCGTAGCGTAGCAACAGCCGTTTCTCCGAACCGGAGAACGCCACCGTGGCAACGGTCTTGTCTCCACTGCCAGAGATGGCTGTGACCACCCCGGTACCGAAGCTTTTGTGTTTGACGTGGTCTCCGGGGTTGAGGCTGATGACCTCGTGGTCGGGCACCACTCGGGTCGGTTTTTCGCCTCGAACCACCTCGGCGCGTTCTTGCGCCTCGGTGATCCCGGTAGCCCCAGCCCGGGGCGCAGAACTCTGACCGGGCTTGCCGTAGTGGCTGCGTGAGGTTGAAGCGCCCCAATGGGAGCCAGTGAACCGTTTTTGATACCGAGATCCGGGGGCGCCAAATCCTAGCCCGGCACCGATATCGTTCCAGGACCCACGCGTGTCGACGCCGTTCAGGCGTCCTTCTCGTTCCCATTCGATGAGGGTGTCGGGAATCTCGGTGAGGAATTGGCTGGGCGGGTTGAACTGATGCTGACCCCATAGCGAACGGGATTCGGACCGGGACAGGTACAGTCGCTTTTCGGCCCGGGTCAGCCCCACATAGGCCAGTCGGCGCTCTTCGGCCAGCTCTTGAGTGTCCCCCATCGACCGGGCGTGTGGGAAGACGCCGTGTTCCATCCCGGTCAAAAATACCACCGGGAACTCCAAACCTTTAGCGGTATGCAAGGTCATCAAGGTTACTTGGCCCCACTGCTCAGCCAAGTCCTGACCCTCAGTGTCGGTTTCGACAGGGGTGGGCAGTTGATCGGTATCGGCCACCAGGGCGACTTGTTCCAAGAACTGGCTCAGATCTCCGTCGGGGTGAGTTTTCTCGAAGTCCCGCACCACCGCCACCAACTCTCCGAGGTTATCGGCCCGGGATTCGTCCTGGAGGTCTTCTGAGGAGCGTAGCGCGTGTAACATCCCAGTTTGTTCCAATACAGCTTCGAGCACCCTGGCCGGGGATTCGGTCGTGGCCAGCTGTTGCAGGTCGTCCAATAACTGGGCAAACTCCTGGACTTTCTTCACGGCTCGAGACCCAATCCCGGGTGCTTGATCGGCGCGGTGGAGTGCGTCAAAGAAACTGATGCGTTCTCGGTCTTGTAGTACCGCCAAGGCCGCTTCGGAGCGGTCACCAATACCGCGTTTGGGCTCGTTGAGAATCCGGCGAAGGTTCACGTCGTCATCGGGATTATCGATCACGCGCAAATACGCCAGGGCATCTTTAATTTCTTTGCGATCATAGAATCGGGTTCCTCCGATCACCCGGTAAGGGATCCCCGCGGAGATGAGGCGTTCTTCCAGCGCACGGGACTGCGCGTTCGTGCGGTAGAAGACCGCTATGTCTTCGGGGATCGCCTCATCATTGTCGATCAGCTCATCGATCTTATCGGCCACCCAGCCGGCTTCATCCGATTCGTTCTCGCCCGCGTAACCGATCAGCGCTGCCCCGGTCCCAGCATCGGTCCACAACCGTTTGGCCTCTCGAGAGGGATTATGCGAGATCACCGCGTTAGCGGCGTCGAGAATGTTCTGGGTGGAACGGTAGTTCTGCTCCAGATTGATCACGGTGGCATCAGGGTAATCCCGCTCAAACTCGATAATGTTGCTGATATCGGCACCGCGGAAGGCATAAATCGACTGGTCGGAGTCCCCGACGACAGTCAGTTGCCCCCCACTGGTCTCACACCCGGAGGGGTCTCCGGGTTCCCCGGTGAGCAATCGGACCAGCTGATACTGGGCATGGTTGGTGTCTTGGTACTCATCGACCAGCACGTAACGGAACCGGCGACGGTAGTTATCGAGCACAGCGGGGAAAGCGCGGAACATATTGACAGTGGTAGAGATCAGGTCGTCGAAATCCATCGCATTCGCCTGACGCAAGCGCGCGGTGTATTCGGTGTAGACCTCGGCCACCGCTTGCTGGAAAGGGTCCCCGCTGTTGTTCGAGGCGAACTCGTCGGCATCCACCAAATCATTCTTCAGCGAGGAAATCTTGTGCTGAATCGATTTAGGTTTCACCCGTTTGGGATCCAGGTCCGCCACCTTGACAAGCTGGCTTATCAACCGCAAGGAATCAGCAGCATCATAGATGGAGAAATTGGATTTCAATCCCACGGTGCTAGCTTCAGCTCTTAGGATGCGTAGCGCTGAGGAGTGAAAGGTCGAGATCCGCATTTTGTGGGCATCAGGACCGATCAGCCCTTCGATGCGTTCGCGCATTTCTCGGGCGGCCTTATTGGTGAAGGTAATGGCCAAGAACTCCCAGGGACGAGCTTCCCCGGTGGCCAGTAAATGAGCAATGCGGTGGGTGAGCACCTTGGTTTTACCCGAGCCTGCTCCGGCGACGATCAGCAATGGTCCCCCGCGGTGAGTGACTGCGGCCCGCTGTTGGTCGTTCAGGTCAGCGATCAGCGTGTCAGGATCCGAAGACGAGGGGGTGATCATCGATGCCATAGTCCCCCAGTCTAGTCAGCTCCACTGACACAGCAGACTAGGATGGGTGGGCGTGGGGATAACACTTATCACCGTGCACCCCCCCGCACTGCAACGCACCCCGTGACGGTCAGTCACTGTACGAGGAGGAAAACGTTTCGTGGGCAACACCCAGAACCGACCCACTGCCACCGCGCAACCGGTTGCTGAGCAACCGCAGTCCTCCCCGGGGATGTTGGTGCTGGCCCTGGCGGGCACGGTGATCTTCATGGGCTTTTATTATCACGTCTTGGCGCTGAACCAGATGCGCCAGCTCACCGGTGGGATGCCGATGTTGGACCACCGCCCTTTTGGCTACCGTCTCGACGAGGTTGAGGCTGTCGCGACGGCAATGGATGATCCGGCACTGGGACAACTAAACTGGACCCACAAGACCGCCGGGGTGATTTTTCCGGTCTTGGTGGCCCTGTTGGCCGTGGTGGTTGCTTTCTGGGCCCTGCGGTCGTGGGTGCCACGGGCGGTGATGATCGCCACCGGTGTGGTCTTTGCTGTGGTCGATATGTGGGAGAACATCGCGATCGAGCGGGCCTTGCACGAGGTGACACAACAGGCTGTATCGTTGGCCTCCGCGTTGACCATCGGCCGGTGGGTGCTGTTGGTATTGCTCGCGGTGGGTGTGATCGTGGCAATTTTCCGCAAGATCGTGACCTCCACCCGCGCTTCAGAGCCGGTAGCGGTACGTTAGAGTAGTACCGCATCCCCCCCCCGTAGCTCAGCAGGATAGAGCAACCCTCTCCTAAAGGGTAGGTCGCTGGTTCGACTCCAGTCGGGGGGACTTGTCGTTTTATTCGGCCCGTTGCAGGGCCTTCTCGATCTGTTCTAGGGCCCGTTGCAGTATCGGGTGTGGCATGGCCATCACCAAGCGAGTGTGGTCGATGCCGGCCTCACCGCAGTGAGCACCGTCGGTGAGCTGTACCCCGGCGGTTTTCACCAGCTGTCGGGCCACCGAGGTGGGCTGGCCGGCCAGCACGGTCTGGCTAAAGTCCAACCAGGCGATATAGGTCCCGGAAATCTCGGTAACCCGCACACCATGACGTGTCAGTCGTTCGTCCACGAATCGAATCAACTCATCTCGATTGCGCTGTAAGTAGGCCACAATATCGTCGAGCCAGGCGGCAGCCGCCGGGTCGGCCAGTGCGGTAACGGTTGCGGCCGCACCGAGATTGGCTGCCCCGTGGCGGTCAAAGTAACCGGTGGCGTTGAAGTGGTTGCGGTCGGTGAGATTCGCGGTGATCAACTGACCGCATTTCAGGCCGGGGAGATTGAAGGCTTTGGAAGCAGCAGAACCGGTGATGGTGTGTTGGGCAGCAGCCGGTGACACCGAGGCATAGGGGATGTGTGGTGACTCATCGTAGATCAGCGGAGCCCAGATTTCATCGGCAAAAACCCGCCCATTCGCTGCGGTGACTACCGCTGCGAGATCGGTGAGCTCCTCGCGGGTCAAGATCCGACCGGTGGGGTTATGAGGGTTGCACACCACGAGAATTTCACCACCGGCACCAAAGGCCTGGCGGATGCCGTCCAGATCGTGGGTATAGACCAGATGGCCTTGTTCGTTCACCTCGGTCAGCATCGGTACTTCAATGATGGGCCGGTCCAAGCTCCGCGCCATGCGGAGGAAAGGCATGTAGGCCGGTGTCGGGATGATCACTGGGGAACCCGGGGTGGTGAAGCGTTCGATAGCGGCCCGAAAGGCGGTAATCACATCGGCGACCGGGTGGACATCGGCCGGATCGACCTGCCAGCCATAACGCTTAGCTTGCCACTGAGCCACGGCCTCCCCTAACGACTCGGCAAGGTCCTGTGGCAGGTATCCGAAACGACCGCGTTGCACCTCGCGAACCAACGAAGCGGTAATTTCGGGGGCGGTGCCGAAGTCCATTTCTGCCATAAAGGCACCAATGGCGCGATCGGGGTGCACCCATTTGGTGGCGCCGGTAGCGCGTAGTTGTTCTTCGGTAATAGCATCGAGATCGGCGAAACGTGGCATCTATCTCACCGCTTTCTGTGACTAGTCGTCGGTGGCAAATTGAGTTCGATATAACTCAGCGTATCGTCCGTGGGCTGACACTAGCTGGGAATGGGTTCCGCGCTCAATAATGTGGCCATCTTCGACCACCAGAATGTGGTGAGCCGAAACCACGGTGGACAGCCGGTGGGCGATCACCACCGCGCTCCGACCGGTCAGCACTTCATCCAAGGCAGCGTGGACAGCTTGTTCGGACGTGGAATCCAGCGAGGCGGTGGCTTCATCCAACACCACCAGATCGGGTTGGGCCAGTAGTACCCGTGCGATGGCCAGGCGTTGCCGTTGGCCACCGGAGAGTCGGTACCCTCGGTCGCCCACCACAGTGTCGATCCCATGAGGTAGCTGGGACATCAGCTGGCCTAGTTGGGCCCGTTCGAGCACGTCGAGTAGTTGCTCATCGGTGGACTCGTGCACATCGAGGGTGAGATTCCTGCGGATGGTGTCGTGGAGTAAGTGTGCATCCTGAGTCACCATTCCCATCCGGGAATGGACCTGGGCCTGTGAAGTATCCCGCAGGTCCATGCCGTTGAAGGTGATGGACCCGGCAACCGGGTCGTAAAGCCGGCCCAGCAGGGAAGCGATAGTGGATTTGCCGGCTCCGGACGAGCCCACCAACGCCACGGTCTCTCCCGGTTTGAGCTCGAAACTAATCTGGTGCAACACCTGGTGCGGGGTTTCATCATGGAGCTGGGCAACATCTTCCAGAGAAGCCAAAGACACATCCGAGGCCCGGGGGTACCAAAAGTCCACGTCTTTTACGACGACCTGTATTGGACCGGCCGGGATTGTTCTGGGGTGTTCCGGATCGAGCACGTAGGGGGTGAGGTCGAGAATCTCAAAGATCCGGTCAAAGCTCACCAGTGCGCTCATAAGCTCCACCCGGGCAGTGGCCAGGCCGGTCAGCGGCGTGTAGAGCCGAGTCAGTAGCAACGCCATGGTGACGACCTCGCCGGCATTGAGATCACCGACGATAGCCTGCCACCCACCGATGCCATAGACGGCGGCCAACGCCAGTGCGGAAACCAGAGTGAGCAGTGTGGTAAACACCGACTGCCAGATCGAGATCTCCACCCCTGAGCCACGGACTCGATCAGCGCGGCTGCGAAAGCGCGCCGATTGTTTCTCGGCGTCGCCGAAGAGCTTAATCAAGGTGGAGCCTGCCGCGGAGAAGTCCTCGGTCATGTGTGATCCCATGGCAGCTTGGTGATCGGCTCGCGCCCGGGTCAGTGCTGCCAGTCGGTTCCCCAGTGCGCGTGCCGGCAGTAAGAAGATGGGCAAAAGAACCAGAGCCAGTACTGTGATCTGCCACGAGGTGGTCAGCATAACGATTAGGGTCAAAATCAGGGTGACGACATTCATCACCACGGTTGGAAAGGTTCGGGCAATACCGGTTTGCGCGCCTAAGACATCGTTATTGACCCGCGAAACCAGTGAACCGGTCCGAGCCCGGGTGAAAAAGGCGACCGACATGGTCTGGATGTGATCAAAAACCTGGGTACGTAAGTCGAAAATGACCCGTTCGCCCAACGAGGCAGATTGCCAGCGGGAGAGTACGGCAAGTATGGCCTCGGCGACCGCTACCGCGGCGATGAGTAGCGCCAGGCGGATCACGGTTCCTACGTCCTCGGTGCTGTGACCTTCGACGATAGCGTCTACCACACGTCCGGCCAAGATGGGAGAGACGATCGTCAATGCCGCCCCCAAGATGGACACCGCCACGTAGCTAAGCACTCGTAGTTGATAGCGACCCAGGAATCTGAAGCATCGAGCGATCGTGCCGGGGCGCAACCCCGGGTGCGATTGTCCGGCGTGGCGTTGCAACCGGAACATGGTCAAATGCGCAGCGCGGTCCATGCTCATGAGCGCGTCCCGCCCTCGTTGTGAGAGCCAGTAGCCAGAATCTCGGGTAGCACCCTGGCAATATAGCGCAAGCTGGCACGGTGAGCTTGGGGAAACTCCGCTTGTCGGCTACCTTCAGCCAATCCGGCAGCATAGCCGGCAATGAAACCCAAGGTGAGATGCTCCGGTGCGGTCTGTAAGTGTTGTTCACAGCTGATCTGATGTAGTTGCGCGGAATTGATCTCGATGCGGGGGTCAATTTCTAACGCCTGCAGCAGAGCGTGGGCCCATTGCGGAGAGAACTGGTGGGCTACGGGTGGGATGTGTGACACCGTGACTCCTTTGTCAGTACGCCCGGGATAGAAATACATCAGGGCCTCCTCCGAGTGGAGGAAGCCCTGATGTTGCAGTCGTCAAAGGCTCGGAGTTTATCCGAGACGCAGAATGTTGGTCTTAGCCAACGTAGGTGTAGTAGCCCATCAACGGATTACGGTCCACACTGTGGAGCAGAGTGCCCACGGAAGGATTCTGGGCGCCGATCATCTGGCCGTTGCCAACGTAGATGCCCACGTGGCCACCACCGTTCTGGAAAACCAGGTCGCCAGGCTGCGGGCTGGAGGTGCGGACGAACTTGCCGGAGCCCAGGATGGCAGAGGTCGAGGAGGGAATGCTGATACCAGCCTGAGCGTATGCCCAGGACGTGAAGCCCGAGCAGTCCCAGCCGGCCGGGGTCTTACCGCCCCAGACGTAGGGGGTCCCGATGCCGGAGTAAGCAGCCGAGACAACCTGGCCCATAGCACCAGAAGCTGCGTTCTCCGGTGCTTCAGGAGTTTCTGCGCTAGCAGTCTCGACATCGTTATCTTCGGATTCAGAAGAAGAGGAGGTCTCGGACGAGGGGGTGTCCTGTTCGTCGTCGCTGTAGCTGTCAAACTGCTCAGCGGACGTCACAGCAGAGAAGTCAGTGTCGTCTTCGGTGTCGTTTTCTTCTTCTACTTCAGGTTCTGGAGCCGGTGTGGAGGTGACTTGGACGCGACCAAGATCAATTTCAGCGTCAGAGTCAACAGTAACGGTCTCGTTCTGAGAAGCACGTTCCAGGTCAGCGCCGGTGGCTGGCAGGACCGAGGTTTCGCGGGCGGTGGAAGCCTGCGCGGCCTCTGCCTGCGGAACGAAAGTCAAAGCCAGGCCGGATGCGGTAGCAACAATAGCGGCTTGACGACCAAAGCTACCAGCATTCTGCGTCACAGACTGAGACAAAGCGGCTAAGGTAGCTCCCTTTGCAGGGGTGGCGCGGTGGCGGGCGGTGGAACGCTTCGACACTTGAGAACCTCTCTCACGTAGTATCCGGAGCTTTTAAGCTCTGCCCCGTCATGATGAATAGTTACGACTGCATTGTCCCCAAAGGCCACGGGGCTCAAGGTGCTAGACCTTCGAGGGACACCGGTTGTCTCCGGTACCTCGTACAGCGTATATCAATCCTTTATAAAAGTCACGCTGAGATAACGATAAACTGTGGACAGGCCTAGAATCTGGGCCAAGATCCGCATGATCATGCGGATCTATGGTCGTTATTTTCTGTGACTTTTTATCGTCAAGCGATCGGGATACCTGTGCAAAACCTCTGAATCATCGGCGATATAACGCCCAAGAGCGCGATTTCAGCGCGCGATTTCCTGGGCTGAGCTCCCTAACGCGCTGACTGACATCTGACTATCGAGATCTTTGTCACTGTGCGCGTATCAACGCTACATAAACCCAAAACCCGCTCGAGATCCTAATGATCATCGAGCGGGTGGAACTGCGAAGTTGCCTGAGGGCAACTGGGGTTTAGGAAACAGAATCCACGGGCTCGACTCTGAGGTGCTGCCCAAGTTCTTCGACGATTTCCAAACCTTCGCGACTGTACCCTGTCGCACCGGTGACAGCTTGGCCCGGAGTAATCACCTGGATGTCGATATACCCGTCATCAAGTTCAGCGGTGAATACTGAGCCCACGACGATGCCGGCCGCCATGAAGTGGTTGAGCAAACCGTGATCGGTTTGAATGGCTTCGGTGATGACCAAGAGGCGAAATGTCCGGTGCGAACGAAGCAGATCCGTCAGTCGCTGCCCCGGATAGTTTTCTGGGCCTTCATGACCCGAACCTCCCTCAAGCTCCGAGACATAGGGGATCCGGATTCCAA
Organism: Auritidibacter sp. NML130574; assembly: GCF_003185725.2. Taxonomy (GTDB): domain Bacteria; phylum Actinomycetota; class Actinomycetes; order Actinomycetales; family Micrococcaceae; genus Auritidibacter; species Auritidibacter ignavus. The sequence continues at coordinate 1,549,164 of NZ_CP031746.1, forward strand.
AAGGAGAGGTCGAGACCTCAGGCAGCAAGTTGAGGAGTTTAGCTTCCACCTCATCACTCATCACGTGCTCCCACCGACACGCTTCGTTATGGACCTGGGGCCATTCAAGTCCAATCACATCAGAGAGCAACCGTTCAGCCAGGCGATGCTTACGCATCACCTTTGCGGCAATAGCCAATCCCTTGTCAGTCAGCCGGATTCTACGGTCCGCACCAAGATCCACCAGTCCATCCCGTTCCATCCGATTAATGGTCTGAGACACGGTCGGGCCAGAGTGCTCAAGGCGTTCAGCAATGCGTGCTCGCAGTGGCGCGATTTCTTCTTCCTGCAATTCGTAGATGGTCCGAAGATACATCTCCGTGGTGTCGATGAGCTCCGACATTTTTCTCTTAACCCCTCATCCTGACGCGTTCTCGCCCCGAGCCCCTCTCTGGGAGGTCACGCAATGTCGCCTTCCATACTAGCTATCAGAACGAGTGACCAAAGTGTGTTCCCTTTATATGTAGTAACTCACAATAATCTGAACATTTCGTGGTGTTGAGGTGCATGAAGCGCAGAAGAATGAAAAGATAATGTTGCCCAGCTGTGTACGCCTGCCAATCTTTTATAGGAGTCTGCGTGTCAACTCAGGACAACATCACTATCCCTGCAGAACTACTACCCCGAGATGGTCGATTCGGCGCAGGACCTTCTAAAGTCCGCCCTGAACAAATTCAAGCGATTGTTGATGCTTCCCAGTCAGTTATGGGAACATCTCACCGCCAGGCACCAGTGAAGAACCTCGTGGCAGAACTCCAGGCCGGTTTGAAAGAGCTGTTCCAAGCGCCGGATGACTACGAGGTCATCTTGGGTCTCGGTGGCGCAACAGCTTTCTGGGATATGGCCACCTTTGGCCTCATCCGTTCCAAAGCACAGCACCTCGAGTTCGGAGAATTCGGTGGCAAGTTCGCCAAAGCAACCACGAAGGCACCCTTCCTAGAAGACTCCACCGTCATCTCAGCACAGCCGGGTTCTCGCCCCGTTCCTCAGGCTGAGCCCGGAGTCGATGTTTACGCCTGGCCCCACAACGAAACATCAACCGGGGTTTGCGTACCGGTAGAACGCGTCCAAGGCGCCGACGATGACGCTCTGATTCTCATCGATGCAACCTCGGGCGCCGGTGGGTTGCCGGTAGACATCACCAACGTCGATGTCTACTACTTCTCCCCGCAAAAGAACTTCGCCTCCGATGGAGGCCTGTGGTGCGCACTGTTCTCGCCGGCCGCATTGGCACGTGTCGATGAAATCGCACACTCCGGGCGGTGGATTCCTGACTTCCTAAATCTCAAAACCGCCGTGGATAACTCTCGCAAGCACCAGACCTACAACACCCCCGCGTTGGCCACCTTGATCACCATGAATGAGCAAGTCAAGTGGATGAATGCCAACGGTGGCCTCGAATTTACCACAGCCAGGACCCGTGAGTCTGCGGAGCAGATTTATCACTGGGCCGAAGCCAGTGACGTAGCCACCCCCTTTGTGGCCGAACCGGAGGACCGTTCTCAGGTGATTGCCACCATCGATTTCATCGATGAGATCGATGCGGGTCACATCGCCTCCATACTGCGAGCCAATGGTGTCGTCGATGTTGAGCCGTATCGTAAACTCGGGCGCAACCAGTTGCGCATCGCTACCTTCGTAGCCATCGAGCCAACCGACGTAGCCCAGATACTACAGTGCATTGACTACGTGATCGACCAAATCCGATAACGCTACTACTACCAGAGTGGGCGGTGGTTGCTGCATTGGATGCAGCAACCACCGCCCACTCTGGTGTAAAAAGACCGTGTGAGAAGAAGAAGTTATGCGTTGTTCTTTTTCTTCTTTTTCTCCTTGGCCTCGGATTGCTTCTGAGAGGCCTCTATGTCCTGCGCGATGTCCTGACGAGGCTTGTCCGCAGAATCTGAGTGCTCGGCGTCGGTGCCCCCAGCCTCAGGCTCGAATCCGGCTGCTTTCAGGGCCTGTTGCGGGTCTTCCCCGTCGGCAATGGCCTTGAGCCGAATACGTTCTTCTTCGGAGGCACGTTGCTCCCAGGGAACCCACTCTGGAGCCAATAGGGCATCTTCACCGGGTAGTAGTCCCAGCTCGCACACCGTGATTGTCTTCGACCGCGGCGCGCGAGCCACGGTAACGAACCAGTTCCACCCGCGATAACCCGGCAGCTGAGCAACGAACCGGTGGGTAGCTAGTCGTTCGTCGTCCATCTCCGCGCTGAGATGATCCCCCAGCTCGGCCGGGTGCGTGATCTCCAGCAGAGCGCTACGGGCAACCTCCACGGCCTCTATGAGCAACTCATCGTGGCGGGGACGACGAATCCGGCGCCGCGGTGGACCGAAAACCGGGAACGCTGTACCGTCTTCAGGATTAACGGTCACATCAGCAACAACCTTAGGCATCGAAATCATCGGCGACTCTCCGCATCACCTGCGCGATGCGTTGGGCTTGGTGTGAGGAGGGGTACTTGCCTTTACGCAATTCAGTTGAGGCATGATCCAACAGACGGATCAGATCGTCGACCACCGAGGCCATATCGTGAGCATGCGGACGGGTATTTTTGACCACCGACGGGGTCTTTTCTAAAAACTGCACGCTCAGTGCCTGCGGGCCCCGTCGCGATTCGGCCAGGCCAAATTCGACGCGGGTCCCTGCTCGGACCTTATTAACCTCTGCAGGCAGGGCTGAGGAGGGCAGATGGATATCTTGACCATCATCGGTTCGAATGAACCCGAACCCCTTCTCGGCATCATAAAACTTCACTTTGCCAGTTGGCATAGGTCTTCTCTCTTCATCCTTGCTCGCGGAAGAAACTCAAATCTTGACCTCTAGGATAACCGCTTCAGCAATATTCCGCTGAAAAGAGCCCCGTCATTCGGGCCTTCATCGCCCCCGGCGTAGAATGACGACATGCCCTCCTCGTCTGAGAGTCCCCACACCGTTCAGCATGCCTCCGTGCAGCGCGCCAAGCCCGTGCGAGCACCGCTATGGCTTCCGATCGTTCTCTGCATCGGGGTCGTGCTCGTCGTGGCCTCCTTTATCTCGTTGGTGGCGATCGTGGTGGTGTATTTCACCGATATCCACGAGCCGCCCTTCCTGTTCTTTATGGGCCTGTATGGGTTCCCGATTGGGTTTATTCTTGTCTTGGTATATCTGGTCGGCATGATTGTTCTCCGCCGGAACCGGACCTCTCGAAGAGCCCATGAGCAATCCGAGCAATCTGAGTACACCAGGTAGCCTGCGCGGATGCCTTCTGAGCACACCTTCTCACGCAGGCTAACCACTACCCCGGTACGCCGAATTAAGGGCTGGTTACACCGGTGCGACAAAAACCAGCTTGTCGAGCTCTTCACGTCCCGCCCCGATCTCGCCACGACAGGGAGTCTCCCACCACCTGAGAATTTGGAAGAGCTAGCTCGACGGTGCCTGAGCATTTCGTCGCTAACCCGTTGCCTTGCAGGACTCAACCGTAGCCAACGCGATGTTCTCGAAGCCCTGGCGGTGGCTACCGATCTCTCGGGTGCCTCTGCCTTATCCTCATCTGCTGGCACCGTTGACTCCGCAACGATACGACACTTACTCGCAGTACCCGACTCAGCCAGTCCGGACGTGGACCAGGTCCTCGACGAGTTGTCCTGGGTCTTGTTGATCTTCGCGCAATCCCCTTCGTACGACTCTGCCCAGCAGCACTGGATGTTGCCGGCGGAAGTGCGCCAAGCCATCGGGCCCCACCCAGCGGGCCTTGCTACCGAGGTCTCGGCCCCTGAACTGAACGAGCTACCCGCCACCGCCCGCTCCTTATTAACTCAAGCCCGGACGGTTCGCGCTACGACTTTGTCCGAGCTCGATGAGCAGAGTGGGTCCGACCCAGCGGATGGCTCTGCGGATCAGGCAGAATTGATCAGTGAGCTCTACCGGCTCCGGATCCACCCGGTTCGGTCACAACGCACCGAGACAGCCTTGATCCATCGCCTACGAAACCTCGGCCTGGTCCGCACTCCTGCCGGAACACAGCAGGTCATCTTTCCAGCACGCTACGGTTTGGCGCTGACCGGTGGCACCCTGATCAATCGAGAGTTTCGTGCTACCCCGGTGACACCCCCGCTGCAACAGATCTCCCCCGACGAGCTGGCCACCGCCACCGTGACCGAGGTCAGCACGCTACTGGAGCATCTTCAGCTCGTTTTGGACGCTGATATGGTGCGTGAAGGGTTACCCGAGGTTAAAGCCGGGGGGCTCTCCGTGCGGGGCTTCCGAGCTCTCCAGACCGAGATCGCTGCCCAAGCCCGCCTCAGCGAGTCCCGCCTACACTTTCTCCTGCACCTGGCAGCAACAGCATGCCTGCTCACCCGAGACCGCGACCACTCACGGTGGACACTCACCCCGTTGGGACACGGTTTCAGGGGACTGCCCCCCGAACGACGGTGGGTGTGGCTGATTCGATGCTGGCTACAGTCCACGGGTCCAGCGCTGACCCGTCGCACAGACCGGGCGTTGTCTTCGGATGCTACTCAGGAGGATCAAGGCCGGTGGCGCCGGATCTTTTTCCGCGCCGCTGCTGAGTTGTCCAGCCCGCAGACGACGCGATCACCCCGACGCATTCTGCCGGTCCTGGCCACCCGAATGAGCTGGCTAGCCGGCGAGGATCCTTTCACTCCCCTATCCCGGCCCATCGCCGAGGTCATCGACGACGCGGTGGCTCTGGGCCTGCTCTGTGCCGGAGCGCTCACCCAACCCGGGCAACTGATCGCCCACGACCGGTTTCTACAAGCCCTGGCTACGTTGCGAGACCTCTTGCCCGAGACCGCCGATACCGTTCGGATACTCCCCGACCACACGCTGATCACCACCGCCCCACCCAGCCCTGAACTGGCGGTGATCTTGGCCCGCTGGGCGAAAGTCGAATCCTCCGGCTACGCCACGGTGTACCGCATCAAGGAACAGACCGTACGTGCCGGACTCGACACCGGGGCCAGCCACCATGAGCTCTTGCAGTTCCTCGAGCAGGTTTCCGAGGACCCTATCCCGGAAACGCTGACTCGGTTGATCGTCGAGACCACCACCGACTATCAGCGGATCCGCCTTGGATCCGCCGGGTCCTGGATCCGGTGTCGTTATCCCGAGGAACTAGATGTCTTACTGAATAGCCCGCGCGCCGACAGGCTGGCTGCCCAGCGCCTGTCCGACACCGTGGCGGTCAGCTCCCTGACCGCCCACCAACTCCACCGCGCACTCACCGAGCTAGGTCTGACGGTGCCACCACCGCAGGCATCATCCGGCTCCAGCACCGCCGAGGGACAGACCACGCACACGGTGCTGGATGACTACGCCGAACTGGCGCGGTACGTCGACGCCGAATTGGCCGAGGCCGGGCTGTGCCGCACCGCCGATGATCGTCGGCACCAGCATCAGCTCGCCGAGTACCTCACCCAGGCAGACACCGCAGACCACACCGACTCTGCTCTGACCTCCGCCACGACACCCTTGTCGCGCGATACCGAGCAGGCCGTGTCCGTGTCGGTGATTCGTCTCGCCGCCGAACGTGGGATCCCGATGCTTGTTACCTACACCGACCAGTCTGGTCACTTACAACAACACTTCCTCCGCAGTCCCCGTCTCCGACACGGCGCGGTCGTGGAGACGGCAGAACCTCAGGGCCAGTCGGATCCAACGCCACCAATCCCGTTGTTCCGTATTCTTTCGGCCGAACCACCCGAGGCTAACGACGTGGACCCAGACGATCCGATGTGACCGAAAAGGACCCAGACACCGAGGAATCAGTACCCCATCCAGCACTATGATCAGCAAGCACGGAGTGTGAGATGAATTCACCAGCGCCTGAACCCACCGGGGCGATCATCGTCCAATCCGATCGCAGTATTCTGCTCGAGCTCCAACATCCTGCCGCCGACGACGCCCGGCGGGCCCTGGCCCAATTTGCCGAGCTCGAGCGCGCGCCCGAGCATGTCCATACCTATCGCATGACCGCGCTGGGCTTGTGGAATGCGCGGGCGGCGGGAGTGGACGCTGAGCAAGTCATCGATACGCTGTTCACCCATTCGCGCTATCCCCTACCGCAGAACCTGCTGATCGATATTGCCGAGCTGATGTCGCGGTATGGACGACTCGCTCTGACCGTTGACCCCCAACACGGGCTCGTGTTGCGTAGCGATGATGCCGCGGTCCTGGAAGAAGTGCTCCGTGCTCAGACCACCCGGGACCTGGTGGGTGCACAGTTAGATGGCTACACGGTGGTAGTTCATTCCACCGCCCGCGGTGAGCTCAAACAGGCCCTGGTCCAGCTGGGCTGGCCGGCCGATGACCAGGCCGGTTACGTCGAGGGCACCGCATTCCCGATCCAGCTCACCGAGAACGAAACCTGGCAGTTGCGCGACTACCAGCGGATGGCGGTGGACAACTTCTTCGCGACCGGTTCCGGGGTGGTGGTGATGCCTCCGGGCTCGGGAAAAACCTTGGTGGGGGCGGCCGCATTGGCTGCCTCCAGTACCATTGCCCTGGTGTTGGTGACCAATACTGTCTCGGCTCGACAGTGGAAAGCCGAACTGCTGGCCCGCACCACCCTGACCGAGACTGATGTGGGTGAGTATTCCGGATCGAAGAAACAGATCCGCCCGGTCACCATCGCCACCTACCAGGTGCTGACCACTCGCCGTGGTGGCATCTATCCGCACCTTGAGCTGGTCAACGATCACGACTGGGGGCTGATCATCTACGACGAGGTTCACCTCTTGCCAGCCCCGATCTTCCGGATGACCGCGGATCTGCAGGCTCGGCGCCGGTTGGGACTGACCGCCACTCTCGTGCGTGAAGACAATCGCGCCGATGAGGTTTTTTCGCTGATCGGCCCGAAACGCTATGACGCACCGTGGAAAGACCTTGAGGCACAAGGCTGGATCGCCCCGGCCAGTTGCACCGAAATTCGGGTTACTCTCTCAGCCGAGGACCGGATGGGGTACGCCATCAGTGACCGTGGCGATCAATATCGTTGGGCTGCCACCGCCGAGTCCAAGATGCCGGTCATTACTGAGCTGGTTGACTTCCACCGATACGAGCAACTACTGGTCATTGGTCAGTACGTGGATCACCTCGAAGCCATCGGGGATGCCATCGACGCTGAGGTCATCACCGGGTCGACCTCGGTGGCTCAACGGGAGAAGCTTTTTAATGCTTTCCGCGCCGGGCAAGTGCAACGGCTCGTGGTGTCTAAAATTGCAAACTTTTCCCTGGACCTGCCCGAAGCAACAGTCGCCATCCAGGTCTCGGGGGCCTTTGGCTCTCGCCAAGAAGAAGCACAGCGTTTAGGTCGACTCATGCGCCCCAAATCCGATGGACGCAATGCGTACTTCTATACGGTCGTCAGCCGCGACACCGTCGACCAACAATATGCCGCCTCCCGGCAGCGCTTCTTGAGTGAGCAAGGCTATAGCTATCGGATCCTGGATGCCGGCGATCTGCCAGACCACCTACCCTGACCGCGCCGGGGAAGTTACTCAGCAACATCTCAGACATCTTCCAGCTAAGTATTCCAGAATTAACAGCATGACCAATATGAATGCTCAGCCTGCCGAGGCGAAGTTGCTCGTCGTTGACGATGAGCAGAATATTCGTGAGTTGCTGTCAACGTCCCTGCGTTTTGCAGGGTTCGAGGTTGTCGCAGCCGCCAACGGCCGTGAAGCACTGGAGGCTGCCGAACAAGAACAACCTGACCTGGCTGTACTCGACGTCATGTTGCCCGATATGGATGGCTTTACCGTCACCCGGAAGTTGCGCTCTCACGGTATGCACTTCCCGGTCGTCTTTCTCACCGCCCGCGATGATACCGGCGACAAAATCACCGGCCTTACGGTGGGTGGCGATGACTATGTGACCAAGCCGTTCTCGCTCGACGAGGTGGTCGCTCGTATTCGTGCCGTATTGCGTCGCACCGCACCGGCCGAAGATGACGAGGCTATCCTGCGGGTCGACGATCTGGAACTCGATGATGACGCCCACGAAGTGCGACGCGCTGGACGCTCCATCGATCTGTCACCGACAGAGTTCAAGCTGTTGCGCTACTTGATGATAAACCCCAACCGCGTGCTGTCCAAGGCACAGATTCTGGACCATGTCTGGGAGTACGACTTCAACGGTGATGCCTCAATTGTCGAGTCTTATATTTCTTATCTGCGCCGCAAGATCGACACCGACGACGAAGAAAAAATGATCCACACCAAACGCGGTGTGGGCTACATTCTGCGTACCTCGGCCGGCAAACGCTAATTCTGGGCTGTCACTCACTCAGCTATGTCCGCTACCTCGTCCGCTTCGATTCCGCAACCTCCGCAGTATCCGCCCCCGCGACCGCATCACGGTCCGCGCACGCGCAATCCAGTGAAGTACGCCTCACGCTCTTGGCGTAGCTTTTCCTTGCGCACCCAGCTGACCGTGATTACCTCGTTGCTGATGCTGGCTACGGTGATGGTGACCGCGGTCCTGACCGCCTCGCTGTACCGCCACGAGCTGATTCGCAGTATGGATGAAGATCTCTTCGCGAACCGCTCCAATGTCTCGGTGTACTTGACCTCGCTGGGTCAAGCCGACCAATATTTGGGCGACTTTCAGCAATCTATTGTGCGGTTCTATGGGGAATCGTGGACCAACGATGGCCAAGTCGTAGCCTCCATCCGCTCAGAAGGCTCCGATACTCCAGCCATCGAGCCCATGACCGCCGAGGAAGCCATCGCCCAAGGCAACACGCCATTTACGGTACCCGGGCGCAATGAGGAAGGTAAGTCCTGGCGTGTCCAGGTCTATCGATTGGATTCCGGGTCCGGGTCGGTCGCGGTGGCATTGCCCATGGCGCCGATTGAGGAGTCGGTGGAACGTGTCACCACCTTGGTGGTCAGCATCGGACTGCTCGCGACCGTGGTGGCGACCGTCATTGCCTACGTGGTCGTCACCCGGTCTTTCCGGCCGTTGAATAGAGTGCAACGTACCGCGTCCAAGATTGCTGCTGGCGATTTAACCCAACGCGTGCCTCCGGGCCCGCCGGATACCGAGGTTGGCCGATTGGCCCGGTCCTTGAACGCGATGCTGGCCCACATTGAGAACGCTTTCCATGCCAAAGAGTCTTCCGAATCACGAATGCGCCGTTTCGTCCAGGACGCCTCGCACGAGTTGCGCACCCCGCTGGTGACGATCCGAGGATTCTCTGAGTTGTACCGTCACGGGGCGATCACGAATGACGATGACGTGAAAACGGCCATGAGCCGTATTGAATCCGAAGCCACCCGTATGACCCAGCTGGTGGAGGATCTTCTGACCCTAGCTCGATTGGACGAGTTGCGTGACAGTGACCAGCAACCGGTCGATCTGCTGGTTCTGGCCAGTGACGCCGTGCTGGACACCCGAGCCTCAGCTCCGGATCGCACTATCCAACTGGTGGGACTCGAAACCGATCAACCCGAGTCCGCAATGACCACTGGAGACGAAAATAAGCTCCGGCAGGTCATCTCAAACCTGATTACCAACGCGCTACGTTACACGCCCGACGGCACTCCTTTGGAGATTGCTGTGGGGTCCGTGGATGTTCTCTCAGGTCTGCCAGGAAGTTCCGGTGCGAGCAACGCTGAAGAGCGCAACTCCGTCATCGAAATCCGTGACCACGGCCCAGGCATTTCCGAAGAAGATGCCTCCCGGATCTTCGAACGCTTCTATCGGGCTGACTCCTCACGACATCGCCAAACCGGGGGCACCGGACTGGGCCTGGCTATCGTTGCCGGGATTGTCTCCCAACACGACGGGTCCGTTCGCCTGCAAGAGACACCAGGCGGTGGCGCGACGATGTCGGTTCGCTTGCCATGGCGTCCCAGTGACGAGGCAGTCGAGGATGATAGTGACGACGATGACGCTACCGACGACGAGCCCACGGATCAGGACGAGATGGACGAGACGAACGCAGGTGCAGATCAGCATCACCGGTCTGAGGACCCCCGCGGGGCCTGACAGTTCGGGCTCATCCACACCTTCTTAGGTCACAACGCCACGTGAGATCTGTTATCCACAAAATCGTGCGGTGCCACGGTGTCCTCGGGAGAACTTCTTAGGCTGAAATCACCGGCCCACTCCGGCGCCGGAGATTCCCGATCCTTATGAAATGACCAGGAGACGACATGGCTATTGTTCAGATCGACACCGACGACCTATTGGCCAAATCCCGCCAGGTAGAAACCTCAGTGGGACGGTTGCAAACCGAAGTCAACACCATGGAAAGCCACCTGCGCCAGCTCGAGGGCACCTGGAAAGGGCAGGCCTCAGAAAACTTCCAGACGCTACTGAGCGAATGGCGCGCGGTACAAGCCCGAGTGGAAGAATCCTTGTCCTCCATTCGTGAAGCGATGTCACAGGCAGCCACCCAGTACCTGAATACCGAAACCTCAAATGCTTCAATGTTCCGTGGTTAACACCAGGTTCTTCATGTTCTGATCTTAGTCCAGTACCAGAGAGTAGCGGTCATGGATCCAGCTGACAATGGGTAAGCTGGGACCATGACCGTTCTCATTGACCCGGCGCGGTGGCCGGCTTACGGCACCGTGTTTTCTCATCTGGTCTCAGATGAGTCTCTCGAGGAACTACACGAGTTTGCGCGGGTGAATAACCTCGATCCGAGGGCTTTTGACGGTGATCATTACGACGTTCCGGTCGAGCTCTACGACAATCTGGTCGCAGCCGGTGCCGAAGAAGTCTCCGGTCATGAGCTGGTGCGTCGTTTGGTGAAATCTGGGCTACGCATCACTGCCGCTGAGCGGAGTTCCAAACTCGAAAAAATCCTCCACCGTCGCTTCGACCGACTGTTCCCAGAAACATCCGAACTGGATCGAGACCCGGTGTTCACCGATCTGTATCAACGGTGGTCGCAGCCGCACCGGCACTACCATGACCCCTCACACCTACTGTCGGTTTTAAAAGGGATAGATCTTCTCGAGCGGGCCGGAGAACCTCTGGGCGAGTTTCCTCGCGCGGCAAAATTAGCGGCCTGGTTCCACGACGCGGTCTATCGGGCCGACCCCCATCTTCCGCCCGGACAAGATGAAGAGGATTCAGCCCGACTGGCCGAACGTGTCTTGCCGACCCTCGGCGTCCCCGGCCCCGAGATCCTTGAAGTCTCCCGTCTGGTCCGCCTGACTTTCACCCACGACCCGCATAACGACGACGCAGCTGGTCGCATCCTTTGCGACGCCGACCTGGAAGTTTTAGGTCGCAACCCCGGCCCGTATCAGCGCTACCAACAAGCGGTTCGTCGGGATTTCGCCAAGGTTTCGGATGACGACTTCACCACCGGGCGGGAGAAAGTGCTACGCGGAATTCTGGCGAGAAACCCGATTTTCAATACCCCGACCGCGATCAAGCGATGGGAGCGTCAGGCCCGCAAGAATTTGATTGCCGAGATCTATCCACGACCGAAAGGCATCGAGAAGGATCCCGCCTCAGAGACGAAAACAGCCCGCCAGCTCGACGACGTCAAGCGTATTGAGCGTGCCCGCAAGCAGGCGATCAAGAAGATAGAACAAGCCAAAAAGTCCGCTCGTTAGGGCGGACTTCGACTCAGATCACAGCGGGGCGCGAACCATCCGGTTCGCGCCCCGCTGTGATCTCAAGAGGTCCATCACCCCCGGGGGGGAGGGTGGGGTGGTTACATCATGCCGCCCATACCGCCCATGCCGTCCATGCCGGCATCGCCACCGGCAGGTGCCGGCTCCGGCTGGTCGGCGATAACAGCCTCGGTGGTCAGGAACAGACCAGCAATCGAAGCAGCGTTCTGCAGAGCCGAGCGGGTAACCTTCACCGGGTCGTTCACGCCAGCTTCCAGCAGGTTCTCGTATTCACCGGTGGCAGCGTTCAGGCCCTCACCAGCAGGCAGGGACTTGACTTTAGCCACCACGACGCCGGGCTCATGGCCAGCGTTTTCGGCGATGTGCTTCACTGGCGCTTCCACAGCGATCTGAACGATCCGAGCACCGGTGGCTTCATCGCCCTCCAGCTTCAGCTCGGCGAACGCTTCAGCAGCAGCCTGAATGAGTGCCACGCCACCACCGGCAACGATGCCCTCATCAACAGCAGCCTTAGCGTTGCGCACAGCGTCTTCAATACGGTGCTTGCGTTCCTTGAGCTCAACTTCGGTAGCAGCACCGGCCTTGATCACGGCCACACCGCCGGCCAGCTTAGCCAAACGTTCCTGAAGCTTTTCGCGGTCGTAGTCCGAGTCAGAGTTCTCAATCTCAGCCCGGATCTGCGCCACACGACCGGAGATCGCATCGGCCTCGCCAGCACCTTCAACAATGGTGGTCTCGTCCTTGGTGATGGTCACCTTCCGAGCGGTACCCAGCATGTCAACGGTGGCGTTCTCCAGGGTCAGGCCGACTTCTTCAGAGATGACCTGCCCGCCAGTGAGGACAGCGATGTCGTTGAGCATCGCCTTACGACGGTCACCGAAGCCCGGAGCCTTGACCGCCACAGATTTGAAGGTGCCACGAATCTTGTTGACCACCAGGGTAGCCAGGGCTTCGCCTTCAACGTCTTCAGCGATAATCAGCAACGGCTTGCCGGACTGCATGACCTTTTCCAGCAGACCGACCATGTCGCGAGCGTTGGAAATCTTGGAGTTGACGATCAGAATGTAGGGATCTTCCAGAACCGCTTCCTGACGGTCAGTATCAGTGACGAAGTAACCGGAAAGGAAGCCCTTATCGAAGCGCATGCCTTCGGTCAATTCCAGGTCCAGGCCAAAGGTGTTGGACTCTTCAACGGTCACCACACCTTCCTTGCCGACCTTATCTAGGGCTTCCGCAATCAGTTCGCCGATCTGTGGGTCAGCAGCAGAAATAGAGGCGGTCGCTGCGATCTGCTCCTTGGTCTCGACCTCGTGGGAGCGAGCAACCAGCTTCTCAGTCACAGCCTGTACGGCCTTGTCGATACCGCGACGAATCGCGATGGGATCAGCCCCGGCAGCGACGTTGCGCAGTCCCTCTTTCACCAGGGACTGAGCCAGCACGGTCGCAGTGGTAGTACCGTCACCGGCAACATCGTCAGTCTTCTTCGCGACCTCTTTGACCAGTTCGGCCCCGATCTTCTCATAGGGGTCATCGAGATCAATTTCTTTAGCGATAGACACACCGTCGTTGGTAATGGTCGGAGCGCCCCAGGATTTCTCCAGGACGACGTTACGACCACGCGGGCCGAGCGTCACTTTGACGGCGTCAGCCAGCGTGTTCAAACCCTTTTCGAGGCCACGGCGTGCTTCTTCATCGAATGCAATGGTCTTAGCCATGAAATGCACAAGTCCTTTCTGGACGAATCTCTCGGTGAAGTCCCACACTCAAGTGCCCGCGACGGACGGTGAGGAGCAACCACCGGGTGGCGGTTTACTCCCGACCTCACTGGAGTGAAGGGCGTCTACTTCTTAGGGCAACTTTGGCAGTCACAACCTAAGAGTGCTAACTCCATTATTAGCACTCCCCCCGGGCGAGTGCAAGTAAAGTTCCGGGGCTGTTCACCGCAAGAGGAGCCCTACTGAACGACCACTACGGTCAGACCGCTGACCGTGTCATTCTGCTGGGCTTGGCCACCCACCTGAGAGGCAACTTCTTCGGCGGTGGCTTGCAGTGCTGGATCATCAAAGTAGACGATGTTGGAGGTCACCGGGCCCCCATTCCAATCTCCGACGGTCACAACATTGAACCCAGCTTGGGTCAACTCAGCTTCGGTTTGGGCAGCGAGACCGTTAATTGTGGTCGAGTTATATACTGAGACGGGAGCTTGATAGTCAACCTCCGCGGATCCCTGAGTCTCTTCCGTGGCAGAGGGCTCAGCACCGGTTGCGTCCTCGTCGACAGCCGTCTCAGCGTCGTCCGGGACGGCGGAATCAGCGGGATCCGGCGAGCCAACATCGTTGCTAGCATCCGAGGCGTCTGTGGGTGATTCCAAGACAGCGTCCGGATCCTCCTCGGGCGAGGGGCCTGCCACCACAGGAGCATCAGCGAAAATTTGCGACCGTAGTTGAGGGAGCAAAATGAAACTGAAAGCACCAATGGCTAACGCTAACCCTGCGGCCAGAATGATCCAGATCAGGTGGGCGCTGGATTCGGGGCCACGGAAATCTGCCCGGTGGGCCCCGTGCTCGGTGGTGTATTCCGGAACGTGAGAGAACCGGTCTGGCTCATACTCTGTCTTGGACATCTTGTTCATTTAGTGGTGCTCTGTGAGTGACGGTCGGCACGGTCGGCGGTGCGACGACGTTGGCGAATGCGGTTGATCAACATCGGATCGGCGGCGATAGCGCGTTCGTCGTCAACGAGCCGAGTCAGCAACTGGTAGTAGCCGGTGGGCGTCATGCCCAAGTCATCTTGAATGGCCCGGTCCTTCGCTCCGGAGTACCGGAAAGAACGGCGCTCCAAGTCCAGCACCTTTTTTTCACGGTCGTTCAGCGGTTCCAACTTCGTCATCGTGGCCCAGTCTAGTAGAGCAGTCTGGTTCTCACCGGTTAGGCTCGCACTATGGTTGCACCTTCGGCAGATTCCTCCAGACCCTCCAGCGCCTCCGGCTCGGCCCGTGACTCAGCCGCTACCGCCTCACAGTTACCGCCGATGCGTCATCCATTGGATCCCGGCTGGGCCCAGGCGTTGGCACCGTGTGCGACACAGTTTCAGCTCGTTGCTGACCGGCTGGGTGACCTGAACGCACGGAATGTGGAAGTCTTGCCGGAACCCGACAACATTCTCCGGGTGTTTCGCCAGCCTTTTGATCGCGTACGGGTCTTAGTGCTGGGACAGGACCCCTATCCCACTCCAGGGCATCCGATGGGGATGAGTTTTTCTCTTCATCGTAACGTCCGGCCCCTGGCACGCTCGCTGACCAATATTTTTCAGGAATTACACGATGACCTGGGCATCACCCCGTCGCAGCATGGCGATCTCACTCATTGGGCCGATCAAGGCGTGCTGATGCTCAACCGTGTGCTGACCGTCACCGCTGGATCGCCAGGGTCACACCGCGGACTGGGGTGGGAGGAGATCACTCAGCAGGCAATTGAAGCATTGGTCGCTCGAGGAACGCCGCTAGTAGCTCTGCTGTGGGGCGCTGATGCCCGCAAAACCAAGCCCCTGATTCTCGGCGGCACCAACACTACGGTCATTGAGTCACCGCACCCCTCGCCCCTCTCGGCCCGACGGGGCTTTTTTGGGTCCAGACCGTTCTCCCGCACCAATGAGTTCTTGGTCGCCCACGGGCTCCAACCGATTGACTGGGAACTTCCGCAGTAGGTGAACCACTGTCGTCTTTGCGACTAACGACGACCAATCCGGCGACGCTCGTTATCGGAGAGTCGACCGGTCAGAGGCCGAGCCAGAGTATCACCGAGCACCGACCCGAAGGCCATAGCCAGAATGATCACCATCGCGTTAAACATTCCAATCAAGCCCGAGGGGACGGTTTCAGCTGAGATGGTGATCCGGTACATCGAGCGGAAGATCATCAGCCCGGGTAGCAAGAACATGATCGCCGGCACGGCAACCACCAGCTGGGGTGCGCCCAATCGGAGCGCGACAATACGTGCTAGGAAACCGACAGCCACTGCTGCGAACGCGGGCGCGACCGTGGGCCCCAGGCCGAGATTTTCTCCGGCCACATACGCCAAGTAACCGATGCCGGAGACCAAGCCGGTGGGCAACAGGAGTCGCACCGAAGACTGATCACTCATGGCCGCAAACAGAGCGGCCATCAGGACGAATAAGGCCAGCAGCCATACCGGGTATTCATAGTCCGGAACCCGGGTCAGGTCGATTTGTGGCACTCCGATCAGGTCCGAGATCGCCACAGCGACCACAATGCCCGCCACCAGACCGATATAACTGAGCAGGGATGAAACCATACGTCCGGCAGCCGTCATCGGGAAGCCGTTAATACCGTCCTGCACAGCCGAGACGATGCGAAGCGCAGGTAGGAGCATCATCAGCGACCCGGCGATGACCGCCGAGGGGTCTTGGAAAACATCGAAGGCGTACAAAGCCAGCGCCACCCCGGTAGCCACCGCGCCACCGGTCATGGTGGCAAAGACTTCAGGCATGCGGATCCGTCCCATCAGATCCACGGCCGTCATGGTCATGATCATCGAGAAAAACGTCATCAAGCCGGCCATTGGACTACCGCCGATGAACATCACGAACGACGTGCCGAATAGTCCAGTGGCCAGCAGTGCAACCCAGCCCGGGAAGGTCTTGGACTGGTGACGGATCTCGGCCAGTTTTGCTTCGGCCTCGTCTCGGGTGGCGTCGCCGTTGGCAATCCGGGTGACCAGCTGGTGGAGGAAGGACAGCCCCGCGTAGTTCGAGGACCAGGAACGCACCACGCGCTGATAGGTGAAGGGGGTTTCCCCGGCGGGAACGTAGTTCAGAGAGATCGCTTGGTTGGTGATGTCGATTTCCGCGTCGGGGACGCCGAATGCTTGGGTGACCACAATAATGGAGGTCTCGACCTCCAGCGCACCAGCTCCGAAACGGAACATGGTCTCACCCAAACGCAACGCAAATTGCAACGTATTGCCAACATCAGCATTTTCAGCGACTTGACGATAGTCGCGTCCAGCGTTGGCAACTCGTCGGGCTTGATAGGGCGACTGGAAAAGACGGTTATTGAGCTGGAGCGCTTGGGTAGGGATCGAGTCAACGAAGGAGTGACGATCCTCTGCGGCGTTACTGGGAGCAGTATCAGTGGCGCTTTTCCGAAACACGCCCCCGCGGGTGCGCCCGCCGAGATTGGGTTTCCAGGTCGGTAGCCCGGGAAAACGACGACGGGAAGGCTCGGCTTCCGTCTCGGTCTCCGAGGCATAGCCAGCTGGAACTATCGGCTGAGGGTCGGTCGCGGGACGCCGCCATTCATCAAACTCATGACGTTGGTCCTCACTAGTCTTCTCGGGCGAGGAGCCACCGCGCTCGGACTGGTCCTCCGAGTCTCGGGGAGTAACCGAGGGAAGGTCCGTGGTGGTAGACGACAGCACCGAGGTAGGCACCGGGTCATGATCAGCCACCGGTTCCGGTTCTTCGTACACCGGTGCGGTCTGTGGCGCTGACGCATCCGGGTTGGGTGCCACCACAGCCGGGCGAATGACGGGAATGACGTCCGAATCTGTGCTGGGCTGTTCTGTCGGGGCCTCAGAATGATCCGTTGAGGTGGTTTCTGTGACGTCTTCGTCGCGTTCGGTACGCACATTTTTAGACATACTGCCTCCTCAAAAAGTTCATTCTGATGCCGAGATTCTCAGCCTTAACCCACCCTAAATTTTAGGCCGTGTTGAGCTGGTCCGTGACAGTTGTCGTGAGAGTGACTCATCACGTTCTACTCTCCAGTAAGGCGCTTTATGCGACGTGAATTGGCGAAGCACACGAACAGTGATGCACGTTGCTGTTCCGTCGTGAGCTGCGCGTTAGCCCGGGATTAAAAAAACTCAGTGGGGCTACCCAATTCGGGCATCCCCACTGAGCTAACATCCAGAGCCAAAACTCAGCGCTTAGTGCTCATCGTAGTGATCCTCGTGTAGCGCGTGACGGTGGCCATCGTGAATATAGTCCACGTGATCACCGTGCTGAACTGCTTCGTGGCCACAGTTCTCGCCGTGCTCATGGTCTTCAATGGTGTGCTCGGCGACGGACTCATGCTCGTCGTAGTGGTCACCGTGCAACGCGTGACGGTGGGTCCCATGGATGTAGTCCACGTGATCACCGTGCTGAACTGCTTCGTGGCCGCAGTTCTCGCCGTGCTCGTGCTCTTCAATGGTGTGCTCAGCGTGTACATCTTGCTCGGTCATGACGACTCCTTTTCATCGGTGCCTGTGGGTTCTATTGGTGCGTCAACGCTTGTCTCAGGTTCTTGAACGTGGGCCAGCGCATCATCGATCACGTGACTGACGTGAAGGTCAGCCAAGTGATAGATCACTTCTTTGCCCGATCGGACCGCGGTCACCAAACTGGCCTGCCGAAGGGTCCGCAGATGCTGGGAGACCAGCGGTTGCGACAGTCCTGTCGCTTCCGCAAGCGCCCCAACAGTGCGAGGCTCATGTCCAATCTCGTGCAACAGTTCCAATCGGGGAACGCTACCGAGAACTTTGAACAATTTCGCCGCCTCGGCAACGCCTGATTCGCTGTCCATATTTCTATTCCACCAGACATATAAAGATATTGCAATATTTACACATGACAATAATCGGAGTGCAACACAGATCACTCTCCGCGTTGTCTATCATCTACATCTTAGACATGAAATAATCCCCGCTTGCTCGGAGCAAACAGGGACTCGCCGTGGATCCTACTGGATTCGAACCAGCGACCTCTCGCGTGTGAAGCGAACGCTCTAACCAGCTGAGCTAAGGATCCGTACAGAGGTCATACTTTAGCAGGAAGATGAGTCAACGCGAAATCGGACGTCGCGGTGACCACACTGCATCGTTAGCCCCGACCATGCCTGAGGACTGTCTGGGAATCGATCCCAGGATGCCAGCCACGGGCGGAAGGTGACCGGCGTGCAGGTTATTCCCCGAATTCAACGCTGAGGGCCCAGTATCCACTAGTGGATACAGGGCCCTCAGCGTCAGAGCCCCCTGCCGGATTCGAACCGGCGACCCTCTGTTTACAAGACAGATGCTCTGGCCAACTGAGCTAAGGAGGCAAAGCCCTCAGGCAACTTCTCTAGCATACCGGATCGGTAGACTTGTCGGCGATTTCATCTTGCAGACGCGAGCGGCCCGAACTGTGGCAGATGCCAACCGGTTCGGGCCGCCCAGCTACATTCATGCCTCGAGTGCCTAGTCCTCGATGGCGTTATTCACATCGTCCTGGAAGGAATCCTGAGTGGTAAACGTGCCGTTGACCCAAATGGATGGAGTTCCCGCAATACCACCTTCACGAGCCTTCGCCGCGGTGTAGTCCACGAACGGACGGTAGGTGTTATTCGACATACAGTCTGAAACGTCAGCACCGTTATCGCTGGCCAGCTGTTTCAGCTCATCGTTGGACAGGCCTTGGCCCTGATGGGTGCTATAGGTTTCGAATAATGCGGTGAGCACATCATTGAACTTTTCGGGATGCTCTGCAGCGGTGCACAGCGCGGTGTTGGCAGCCCGAGACGAGAAGTTATTCGTTCCGGGGTTATCCAGGTAGTTAACCAAGCGGTACTCGACCGTGATCTCTTCGGCGTCTAGCTTCTCATTAATGAACTCGGAATTGGCCATTTCGAAGTCAGCACAGTGCACGCAGTCCGGGTCGGCATAGATAATGACCTGGGCGGGCTCATCCTGGTCACGTTCTTCCCCGCCGGGCACCTCTTCGGGGGGTTCATCGGTGATATTGGATTCGCCTACCTCGTTGGCGCTGACTTCGCCGAGAGACTCGCCCTCAGCGAATTCTGTCGTAGACACCAAGGTAATACCACCGTGTTCATTGGCGATGGTCGGGGCTTCACCAGATTCAGGAATGGAACGGTTTTGGTTCCATATAAGCAACCCGGCGATCACCGCAATGACTAGAACCACCACACCAACAATGCTCCAGGTGGTGATCTGGGCGTTGCGTTTTTCTTTTTTCAGTTGTTTTTCGTGCATCTGGCGCGCTCTGGTTCGCGCATCCCCTGCGGACTTTGAGTTTTTGGCCATATCTTTGATCCTCGACAACGTGGTGGTCACGGGCTCCTGGGATAGCATAGCCGGTGATCGTGCCAAGGATCTGAATATCTTAAAGTTTGTGTCTCAGCTACACAGGACTCGACAGCAACCGGAGTTCGGGGCACACTCATGTACTAATGAATTCCGCTCCACATCCCATCAATGACCAGGTCCGCATTTCCTCGACACACTCCTCTCCCACGCTCAGCGCCGAGCTCTTGGACCTACCCCTGCACCAGAACCTCGAGGATTGGCCCGAGCAGGTGATCACCGCACTGCCCCGAGGTATTTCGCGACACGTCGTGCGATTCGTCCGGTTGCCCTCGGCAGTGGTAGCGCTGAAAGAAACCACACCGGCACAAGCCCAAGCTGAATACGGATTATTACGCCAGCTCGGCCGGCGCGATATCCCCTGTGTGGTGCCCCTGGCGGTGATTACCGGCCGCCGGGATCCCGCAGACGAACCACTCCCAGCTATGTTGGTCACCCAACATCTACCTTTTTCTCTGCCGTATCGGGCCGTGTTGAGTCAGCAACTCTCCCGCGACACCCTCACCAGGGTAATCGACGCGCTAGCACTACTGATCGTCCAACTACACCTCGAAGGATTTTATTGGGGCGATATTTCACTGTCGAACGTGCTGTTTCGTCGCGATGCCGGCGGGTTCGCCGCCTATCTGGTCGACGCCGAGACCGGGGAGCTACGCACGAACGTCTCGGCCGGGCAACGCGCCCACGATATGGAGATTGCCCGGACCAATATTGCCGGCGAGCTCATGGATCTGATCGCCGGTGGCTTGTTGGCCGAAACCGTTGACCCGGTGGCCACCGCAGAGCACGTCTCTGCCAGTTACCGCAACCTGTGGCATGAATTGACCACCGACTTTGCGGTGCCCACCGATCAGCGTATGCACCTACAAGACCGCATCCGTCGGCTCAACGAGCTAGGTTTTGATGTTGAAGAATACGATGTCACGCCCGCCCGCGGTGGTCGTGAACTGGTGCTGAACCCCAAAGTCGTCGATCCCGGCCACCATCGCCGTCGGCTACTGCAATTGACCGGGCTGAGCGTGGAAGAAAATCAAGCTCGCCGACTGTTGCAGGCCATTGACGACTACCGAAGAGAACAACACTGGCAGACCGATGAACACCTGTCTGCTCAGCTGTGGCTACAACAAGTCTTCGACCCGATCATTCAGCACCTGCCGGCAGAACTGGCTGGCAAGATGGAGCCGGCGGAAATCATGCACGAGATTTTGGAGCACCGCTGGTATCTCTCCGAACGGGCCGGACAACAGGTCAGCCTTGAAGAGACCGTGACGTCTTATCTCCAGGAGATTCTGACACCGCGTGCTCCCGATGATCCCCTCACCGCAGATACGGTCTCCCGCTCACAGGCTTCTCGTCCCAACACCGAGTACCACCACCGCCCCGGGACGTATCAGGGCCCGTCTGGGAACGACTAGCGCCTCCAGCTCGTCGGTGACCACCTCGTGCACCGGATCAAATCCGGTCAGTAGGTGCACATCCTGTGGGCGTTGCTCACGACGTAAGATCCGAGCCTCGACGGGGTCGGGCCCCCAGGCGAGGAGCAGATGCAATCGTGGCACTGCGGGGCTTGGTGCGGTAGGAACAGTCCGGATCAGGTGGATCAGTCCGGTCTCCGGGTCCACCGTGGTGTGCACCGAGTCAAACGAGTCGAGCGCCTCGGGCGATTCGGACTCACCGGTCCGCAGCAGGGCAGGGAGCTGTCGGCGAAGCTGAATCAGCCGGCGGTAGAAGGCCAGAGCTTGCCGGTGCCCCACGCGGTTTGGCTCGTCCCAGTCCAAGACCGCCAGGTCTCGGGTGGCGGTTGCCGTGGGCTCGGGCACGGTGTCGGGGTCCCAACCGGTGGCGGCAAACTCGAGACGTCGCCCGGTTGAGACCCCGGTGATCAGCTCGGGTTCGGCGAAGTCGACAAAAAAGGGGAACGGGGTGCGGGTGGCAAATTCTTCGCCCATGAACAGCATTGGGGTCCCGGGAGCGAGTAGCATCAGGGCCGCTTGCCCCATGGCCCGGGATAACTCGATGCTGGCGGTCGGACGATCGCCAGCGGCCCGGTTGCCGACCTGATCGTGGTTTTGGATGGAAACGATCAGCTGGCTGGGCCGATGCCGGTGATGGTTCAGGGCTCGGCCGTGGTGGCGAGCGCGGAAACTGGAATAGGTCCCGTCGTGGAAAAACCCTTGATCAATGGCTTTGGGTAGCGCGTTCGGGTCGGCGAAATCAGCGTAGTAGCCCTGGGTCTCCCCGGTGGCGGCCACGTGGACGGCGTGGTGGAAGTCATCGGACCACTGCCCATGCGGTCCCAGGCCGTTGGTCTCGAGCCCATCGATCATGCGGGGGTCGTTCAAGTCGGATTCGGCGATCAGCACCCGGTTCACCCCGGTCTGGGCGCCAATCTCATCGGTCAGCGCGCGCAACTGTTGTAGGATGTGGACTGCTTGGGTGTCGGACAGCGCATGCACCGCGTCCAACCGGAACCCGTCGACCTCGTAGTCCAGCAAGAGCATGCGGGCCTGATCGAGAATATAGGTCCGGACCTCGTCGGAATCGGGACCGTCCAGATTGGGGCCGGCGCCCCACCGGGTCTCGTCGGCGCGTTGATAGGGGCCGAATTGATTGAGGTAATGTCCTTCGGGGCCCCAGTGGTTATAGACCACATCCTGAATGATTCCGAGCCCACGGGCGTGAGCCGCCTGGACCAGCCGGGCGTATTCGGCCGGTCCGCCGTAACTGGCCTGAATAGCGAACCAGTTCACGCCGTCATAGCTCCACCCGAAACGACCGGGGAATCCTGCCACCGGCATGAGTTCCACGTGGGTAACCCCTAGCTCGACGAGATAGTCCAGCCGTTCTATGATCCCGGCAAAATCCCCGGTGGGGCTGAACGTGCCGGGATGTAGCTCGTAAATCACCATCTCGGCGAGTTCATTGGACCGTGCTGGGTGGCTGGGTGCCGTCTGCGACGATGCGCACGGTAACGGTGGTACCGGCCGGGAGGGGCCGTGCACGCCGTCGGGTTGATACCGCGAGCGCGGGTCCGGGAAGGGCCCGGACCCGTCCAGCACGTAGCCGTACCCTGCCCCGTTGGGGATCTCACCTCGGTGTTTCTCATTCAACCACCACCAGCCCCCGGCCTGATCATCGGTGGTCAACCGGTAGCGGGCAGTCACCGGCCAGGTGTCTGCGGTGGCCAGCCCGTCAGTGCGTTGAGCGAGCTCACCGGCAGGTTCGGTGACGATTACCAGCTCGATTTCTTCAGCTTCGGGGGCCCAGACCGCATACGGGCGCCGGCTGGCCGGGGGAGAGTGGAAGTGAAAGGCCGAGTCGTTGTTCATCACGGGACTAGCCTGCCTGTTCTGTGTCACGGGCTGTGTCCGGATCGTCTTGGTGCACCAGGTCCTGTGGGGCAAGCAGGGCCACCGGAAGAATGTGGAGTACATCAGCCACCTCGATGCGGCGGTTAGCATCCGAGCGGTAGCTGGTACCGGTCAGCAGGTCTAGGTAGACGCATTCTGCCTTCGGCACCACAATGCTGGTCGTGGTGTCCCATCCGCCCTGGCGTTCCAGGCCCAGCGGCCACCGGGTTGCCACCGCAATGGCTTGGCCACGGATGCAGCCGATCACGTGGTCGTCCCCAGCCTGGTCACTATGTACCTCAAGCGGGATGTATTCGGTGAACCAGTCAGGACAATCCGAACGCAGGTGCAAGACCTGGGTGGTGATCCACAACTTCGTCAGATCGGCGAACTCGCCCCAGGCCGCTCGATCGATGCCGGCACCGGGCGCTGGGTCGGGCGGCGGGGTCAGACCGGGCGAACCCAGCGCCTCGACCCGTCGGTCCAACTCATCGAGCAGATCGGCGCGGTAGGCGAAATCCACCGCGCACCGATTATCCGGGTCTACCATAGTCGGGAACACGATTTCGGTGCCCTGATAAATATCGGGCACACCCACCGAGACCAGGTGCAAGAGCTTCAGGCTGAGCTGATTCGACACCGCGGCCGGCACCAGCTCGCTGGTGAACTGCTCCCACAGCGCCCCGACGGGGTGGGCGTCGTCGAGTAACAGTTCCAGGGCCTCGCCCAGCTGGTGTTCATACTCCTGATCTTGCTCGGTCCAGGAGGTGATCGCCCCAGACTCCCGGGCTGCTTTGACCGCGTAGTCGTCCCACCGCTGATATTCCAGCCCAGCGTTGGACAGTGGCTGAGCGCCGAATCCAGTTTCTACCACGATTTTCCATAGCGCCAGATCGTCCCCCACCCGTGGGAGCTGGTCGGTGATCATCCGCGTCAGTTGCGCGAAGGTCTCGGCCCACTGCTGGGCACACTCGCTGAGCACGTGGATGCGAGCGCGCACGTCTTCCGAGCGTTTGGTGTCGTGGGTCGAGATGGTCGTCATCGTTTCTGGCCACCGGGTCAGCCGGTTGCGTTGCTGGTCGTGAAATTCTTGGACACTGATGCCGATTTGGGCTGGGTCTGCGCCGACTTCATTGGCTGAGCTGAGCAGACTGAACCGATAGAAGGCGGTGTCTTCGACTCCCTTGGCCATCGCCATCGAGGTGGTTTGCTGGAATCGGATGGCGCCGGGATGTTGCGGGTCGGCCAGGACCGGCATCAGCTGTCCAACGACCTCGGCGACGCTGGGATCGCGCTCGACCGCCACCGCGGCGGCCTGATGCAGGTACTCCTCGCCGAGTGGCACATAGCTACGGTACACCGGGAAGGCACACATCAGCGTGGTCAATCCGACCAATAACTGCTGGTCATCGGACTCGCGTCCCAGGTCCGGGGCCACCAGCCGGGCCACCGCGTGCAGGTCCGGAGTCAGCATCTGTGTCACCGCCCGGTGTTTGAGCTGGTAGACCAGGTCCCGGTACCGCTCGACCGGATCGTGCTGCCGGGGTGTTTCCGCTGCCTCGCTGGCGGTCATACCCGCTAAAACCTGGGTTCCGCGCGGGTCGATGAGTACCCGGTCGAGTGCCTGCAACGTGTCATAGCCACAGGTGCCCTGCACGGGGAAGCTCTCAGGTAGTGCTTCTCCGGGTTCCAGAATCTTTTCGGCCACCACCCAGGCGTTGTCGCCAATGTGGTCCCGGAGCTGACGCAGAAACTGCCCCGGATCGGCCAGTCCGTCGATGTGGTCCAGGCGTAGCCCGTCTGCCACCCCGTCGGCGAACCAGCGACGGATTTCTGTCGTGGCTTCTTGGAAGACTATCGGATCTTCTATCCGCAGCGCGGCCAACTCGTTGATCGCAAAAAACCGTCGATAGTTGACCTCGTACTCGCCATCTCGCCACGGCTCGAGCCGGTAATGCTGCTGGTCGTGGATACCCCGCACCCAAGCGGCATAAGCAACTGGGTCGTCCTGCGGGGGTTGGCCCGACAGGTCGGTGTCTTCGGCCAATGGGTACTCATTGTCGTCGTAGCACAACCGCAGATCTGTTATGCCTTGGTCTGCCCCGGCCCCGGCCTCCGCAGTGCTTTCGCGCACGCACAGCCGGTCGCGTTCGGCGGCCGGGTCTTGTGCGGTGCCCTCCCCGAGCACCGGAATAACCAGCCGGTCGTCGCCGGCCGCCCAGTCAATGTCGAAAAATCGCGCGTAGCGCGAGGTCGGGCCATGGGCGAGCACATCCCACCACCACGGGTTTTCGGCTGGCACCCCCACCCCGACGTGGTTGGGCACTACATCGATGATCAGCTGTCCCCCGTCGGCATGCACCTGCTCGGCCAGCGCCTGCAGGGACTGGGCACCACCGCGGGAAGCATCCACGCAGGTGGGGTCCACCACGTCGTAGCCGTGCTCTGACCCTGAGTTGGCCTGCAATATCGGAGACAGGTATAGTCCGGTCACTCCTAACCGACGCAAATATCCCCACAGCTGGCCAGCATCGGCCAAGGTGAAATGGTCGCTCAGCTGCACGCGGTAGGTAGCGGTAGGTGCTGTCATCGAGGTGTCCTCACTGTTGATTCTCGTCCGTCTCGCCACTGATATGGGGTTCACCGGTGTGCTCATCGAAGATGATCCGAACTCCAGATTCTTCACGACCGTCCTCATAGACCAGCGTGGCGTCCAGGGCATAACCGATCCAGCGGTTGGGTTCGACTTCCACGACCTCGGGATATTTGGTCGTGACGTTGTTGGTGATGACCCGGTTGGTATTCGCGTTGGTCACCAGCCCCCAGATCAGTAGCGCGGCGCCGATCACCACCAACCCGAGTCCCGCCCAGGTTTCAAAGCGGGCATCGATCCGGCCCTCGGGACCTTCCACCCGGGCGTCGGCGCCTTCAAAGGCCATGGTCTTACCGGTGTCGATAGCCCGGTAACGGCGTTTCCGCCAGGCGGCATGAGCCGATACGGCGAGCCCCGCAATCGCCAGGATGACTCCCAGCCCGATCAGAAGGTTCCCGCTCTGTAAATCAAGTGTTTCGTACATATGTCCATTCTCGCCTATGGCAACCTCGCCGTTCACAGCTATTGATGAGTTCATCGCTGAGGCCACACTCCCGGCCGCCAGCAATGCGTCCAATCGGTCAATCGTGGTGGTGTCAACAACCGGAACCAGCCCGGCGGCCATCAGCCATCCGGTTGCCACCGCTTCTATTCGTGCGGAGAGCTCCTCGGCGATACGGGCCCCACCGGCCCGCTGAAAGACCGCGCCACCCGACAAGGGCGAGTAGGCCTGAATCTCAATGCCCAGCGTGTCGCGGTGTTCGATCACTCCCATCCAGCCGGGGTACCGGTTGGGATCCATCACTGCCCCCAGCACGTCGGGGACGGTCAGACTGGCTTGCACCTGGTGAGCGCTAATCGTTAACGTCCCCTGGGAAGCCTCGGCCAACACCTGGTTGAAGGCCTCCAACCGGGGCGCGGAAAAATTGGAAACGCCCACCTGCCGGGTGATCTTCTGTCGGTGTGCACCGACCAGGGCCAGAGCAGTATCCCGCAACGAAGTCCGTGGATCGGGACGGTGAATCAGCACCCGGTCAATGGTGTCCACACCGAGGTGTTGCAGGCAACGTTCCAGCCCGGCGCGGATGTGGTCGCCGGAGTTGTTATAGCAGGTTGGGGTTTCGTCGGTGCCGGCAACGACGCCAATTTTTGTTTGCACCTGTAACTGCTCGCGCCATTCGGGTTGTTCGACCAACAACCAACCCAGCGCTGTCTCTGCACGACCCCGACGATAAATATCCGCGGTGTCCACCCAGAGCTGATGGTCGAACACCGCAGAGCCCGGTTGCTGGTGTGCTTGCACCCAGCGGGAAAGGATCTCACGCGCTCTCACCGGGTCGTCCCATTCCATGGTGCCCAGCATGATTGAGGCCTGCTTACTCATACCCACCACCCTAGGCTCTGACCTGGCAGAAGACGAGAGGAAGCCTATTGTGGTGGTCAAGGAATCTGTGGTGGTATGAGGATATGAAGTTTGCGACCTTCCGTGTCCCCGATGAGCCCACCGATAAGCTCGGTGCGAGTTTCGTCGCTTTGATTACCGAAACCGAAACTGACGCACAGGGAACCGAGCACGCCACTCTGGGAGTCCAGATCCCCGAGTTCACAGATGTGGGGCAGCTAGTCACTCAGCCGCC
Source organism: Auritidibacter sp. NML130574 (assembly GCF_003185725.2). Lineage (GTDB taxonomy): Bacteria > Actinomycetota > Actinomycetes > Actinomycetales > Micrococcaceae > Auritidibacter > Auritidibacter ignavus. The sequence goes on from NZ_CP031746.1 coordinate 1,576,533, forward strand.
CGAGGTCCGCCAGCAGCTGGCGGAACGCGCCTTAGAGACCACGACAAAGGATCCACGCCAGTTGCTCGATGTCAGTCAGGCTACTTATGACACGCTGATCCCCTACCCCGCAAAGGTGTTCTGCATTGGGCTGAACTACCGCAACCACATCAAGGAAACAGGACTGGAACTTCCGGATTATCCCACGGTGTTTACGAAATTTTCCCAGACACTGACCTCAGCAGAAGCATCCATTGCGATCCCCGCAGTGGACCACCGGCTTGACTACGAAGGGGAACTGTGCGTGGTGATCGGGACACCGGGTCGGAACATCCCCGAAGACCAGGCCCTAGATCACGTGGCCGGCTACACCATTTCCAATGATTTCTCATTGCGTGGCTATCAGGGACGCACCTCGGAGTGGACACAGGGCAAGTTTTTTGAAGCTACCACCCCGATCGGCCCCTGGCTGGTCACCCCCGATGAGTTTGACCCCAACGCCCGGATTACCACGCTGGTCAACGGTGAGGTGCGCCAAGACGATTCCGTGGGCGATCTGGTCTTCACCCCGGCAAACTTGATCAGCTACCTCTCCGAGATTATTACGCTGTCACCCGGTGATTTGATCCTGACCGGGACTCCGGGTGGCGTCGCACTGGCGATGAAGAATGACCAGGGTCGCCGACCGTGGCTGGTGCCCGGTGATGAGGTGGAAACTCGCATTCAGGGACTCGGTGTCCAGCATAATGACATTGTCTCGTCCTGACTCGGTCACTCGCTTCGGGATCCTTGGGGCAGGTCGAGCCGGAACCGCGCTGGCCCGGGTCGCCCACCAGGCCGGTTTTGAGGTTGATATTGCTGCTTCCCGGCCACCGCGAGCTCTGAAGTACCATCTGGCCCAGTACGCTCCCCATGCTCATGCCGTTGAGGCTGATGAGATTGCAGCCGAAGTTGACCTCGTGGTGTTGATGGTGCCCCAAGAAGATCTGGACGACGTCGATCCTGAGACCCTATCTGGAGTGGTGCTGGTTGATGCCACCAATCGGTGGGAGGAGGAGCCATTGCCGGCCTGGCTGCAGGCACTGCGATCTGAGGGGCTCTCCTCCTCCGAGGCTGTTGCCGCGCACTTCTCCAGCACGCTGGCTGTGGTTAAGGCATTAAATCATATTTCGCATTGGGACCTGGATGCCGCCGATCGGTTCACTGCCACTCCACGACGTGCCTCAGCACTTGCCACCGATGTCCCGCAGGTAGCCACGCTGGTTGCCGGTATGCTCGACCAACTCGGGTTCGCCCCGGTCACGTTACCAAACCTCGCGTCTGGCTGGGTCCTCGAGCCGGGCGAAAAACTCTTCAACCGGCCGATGGACGCTGAGGTGATGATCGATGAGCTCCGCTATCTGTTGCCAGGGTCCCGCCAGGACTAAAATAGCGTATCGGAGAAATACCAAAGCCCTCCGTGCCATGCACGAAGGGCTCAAAGGTGGTCGGGGTGACAGGATTTGAACCTGCGACCTCGTCGTCCCGAACGACGCGCGCTACCAAACTGCGCCACACCCCGGTGGGTTGAGTCCGTGGCCTTTCAGCCACGAGTACCTATCATAAACCCACAACCGGAAATATCCAAAAGACGTCTCGTAGCTCACACATGGACACGTTGTGTTGATTCAGCCACGTCGCATCATCACGTGCGGAATCTCTGCTTCAATGAAAACTTCGCCCTCTCTGCGGAAACCCAACGACGTGTACCAGTTTTCTAAATGCGCCTGCGCGTGCAACTCAATCTGATCTTCCGGATAAGCAGCCACGGCTGCTTGCACCAGAGCTCCAGCCAGTCCTTGACCGCGATAATCACGATGGGTAGCAACCCGACCAATGGCAATACGTTGTGGCCCTTCACGGAGCACACGTAGCGTGCTGATCGGGACGTCACCGTCCTGCAACCACCACATCTCCGCGCCGGGCTCGAGATCTCGACCGTCTAATTCTTCGACGCTGATCACGCCTTGCTCCATGACAAAAACCTGGAATCGCAAACGCGCTATACCGTAGCAGAGTAAGGGGTCCAGGTCTTTCCACTGCCCGCAGTGGGGCAGCCTCTTTCTGCTGGTCACGTAGCTAGTTTAGCGTTGTACTTTGTTCCGGCCCGACACGGCTCCATAGATCGCCAGAACGATCACCGCGCCTCCAACGGCCAGCACCCACGAGGACAGCGACCAGAATTCGTTCACCCCGACACCAAAGATGAGGTTACCGAGCCAGCCACCGACCATGGCCCCAAGTGCACCCAAAATCAGAGTGGCGAACCAGCCATGTTGTCGTCCCAGAATCATCTTCGCGATGATGCCGGCCAAAAGTCCAAGCACGAGAAAAGCAAAGAAGTTCATGGTGGTTCCTTCCTTCAGTCAACCTACCCAAGACAGTGTCCGTGGTACGCACGGATACCCAGCCAGAAAAGTGTCGACACGCCGAGCTTTACATCGTGAACGATCACACAACAATCAAGATCTACCCAGCGAAACAAATAATAGCAAATCAGAATGAAAACCTCGTGCCCGAGCACAAGTCCCGTCCCAAGTACCAGCGGAAACATTTCGACGAAGCGAATACGTAGCAGATCTATCGCAACCGATCGACAGTCCGCGCATGAGCTGGGTGGTGTTTGGTGGGTTAAATGGTGGTCGGGGACGAACAGAGCCTGGGCGGTGGCGTCGTTGTCACCGGTGTGGTCTGTTCGTCCCCGACCGTGTAATGATTGTCCGGCGGTGTCCTACTCTCCCACACACTCCCGTGTGCAGTACCATCGGCGCTGTAGGTCTTAGCTTCCGGGTTCGGAATGGGACCGGGCGTTTCCCCTACGCTATAACCACCGTAACTCTTCTCACCAACCCCCAGGGGGTGGGGGTGGGAAACCTTGTCTTCGATTGTGTGGGCCTGTGTGTTTCACACCGGGGGTGTTTGTTGGGGTAATCCCATAGTGGACGTTGGCATGGTTGTGCTGGCTAGAACACGTTGGGTGTCGTGTCTTTTTGTGTGTGCCGTGAGTGTTTGCTCGTGATCACCCTGACAGGCCACTCCCGGTTGGGGTGGTGTTGTGTCAGGGTGTGGTGTTGTCTCTGGCTTACCATCTCACGCCCCAGACCCGCGATCCTCCACCAACCCCCGGCGGGCGAGGGGTGGTTTGTGGTTGGTTGGGGGTGTTTGTAAGTCTTTGGTCTATTAGTACCGGTCAGCTCAACACGTCGTCAGTCCGTGCTTACACACCCGGCCTATCAACCCAGTCATCTACTGGGAACCTCTCACACCACAAGGGTGTCAGGAGAATTCATCTTGAAGCAAGCTTCCCGCTTAGATGCTTTCAGCGGTTATCTATCCCGAACGTAGCCAATCAGCCATGCACCTGGCGGTACAACTGACATACCAGAGGTTCGTCCGTCCCGGTCCTCTCGTACTAAGGACAGCCCTTCTCAATTCTCCACCGCGCGCAGAGGATAGGGACCGAACTGTCTCACGACGTTCTGAACCCAGCTCGCGTACCGCTTTAATGGGCGAACAGCCCAACCCTTGGGACCAACTCCAGCCCCAGGATGCGACGAGCCGACATCGAGGTGCCAAACCATGCCGTCGATATGAACTCTTGGGCAAGATAAGCCTGTTATCCCCGAGGTACCTTTTATCCGTTGAGCGACGACCGTTCCACAACGAGTCGCCGGATCACTAGTCCCAACTTTCGTTCCTGCTCGACCTGCCAGTCTCACAGTCAAGCTCCCTTGTGCACTTACACTCAACACCTGATTGCCAACCAGGCTGAGGGAACCTTTGGGCGCCTCCGTTACCATTTAGGAGGCAACCGCCCCAGTTAAACTACCCATCAGGCACTGTCCCTGAACCGGATCACGGTCCGAAGTTAGATATTCACTATGACCAGAGTGGTATTTCACACAACGACTCCACTACCACTAGCGTGCTAGCTTCACAGTCTCCCACCTATTCTACACAAGCCACACCGAACACCAATACCAAACTATAGTGAAGGTCTCGGGGTCTTTCCGTCCTTCTGCGCGTAACGAGCATCTTTACTCGTACTGCAATTTCACCGAGTTCACAGTTGAGACAGCGGGGAAGTCGTTACTCCATTCGTGCAGGTCGGAACTTACCCGACAAGGAATTTCGCTACCTTAGGATGGTTATAGTTACCACCGCCGTTTACTGGGGCTTAACTTCACCACGTCGCCCACAAAGGGCTAATAGCTCCGCTTAACCTTCCAGCACCGGGCAGGAGTCAGTCCATATACATCGTCTTACGACTTCGCATGGACCTGTGTTTTTGATAAACAGTCGCTTCCCCCTGGTCTCTGCGGCCCCTACCCCCTCCACCCAGCACGTGGGTGTCAAGGTCGAGGCCCCCCTTCTTCCGAAGTTACGGGGGCATTTTGCCGAGTTCCTTAACTATGATTCTCTCGATCGCCTTAGTATTCTCTACCTGACTACCTGAGTCGGTTTAGGGTACGGGCAATGTCAACCTCGCGTCGATGCTTTTCTTGGCAGCATAGGATCACCAGATCTCCCACCACGTGGGAGCCCATCACGTCTCAGACACACACAGAGCGGATTTACCAACCCTGCATCCTACACGCTTAGACCAGGACCATTCCACTGCCTGGCCCGGCTACCTTCCTGCGTCACACCTGTTAACACGCTTGCCTCACCAGTTCAGGTCCCACGCTCACCAACCACGTCACCCCGAAAGGTGATCCAGGAAGGCTCGGGTGGTTAGTATCACCAGCTCAGCAGGGACGGTCTACCACTGGTACGGGAATATCAACCCGTTATCCATCGACTACGCCTGTCGGCCTCGCCTTAGGTCCCGACTAACCCAGGGAAGATGAACTTGACCCTGGAACCCTTAGTCATCCGGCGGAAGGGTTTCTCACCCTCCTATCGCTACTCATGCCTGCATTCTCACTCGCACGCTCTCCACAACCGTTCACACGACTGCTTCACCACACGCACGACGCTCCCCTACCCAACCCACCACACGGTGGTTTGTCACAGTTTCGGCGGTATGCTTAAGCCCCGCTACATTGTCGGCGCAAAATCACTTGACCAGTGGGCTATTACGCACTCTTTCAAGGGTGGCTGCTTCTAAGCCAACCTCCTGGTTGTCTCAGCAACTTCACATCCTTTTCCACTTAGCACACGCTTAGGGGCCTTAACCGATGATCTGGGCTGTTTCCCTCTCGACCATGAAGCTTATCCCCCACAGTCTCACTGCCACGCTCTCACTCACCAGCATTCGGAGTTTGGCTGACGTCAGTAACCTTGTCGGGCCCATCAGCCAACCAGTAGCTCTACCACCAGCAAGAAACACGCAACGCTGCACCTAAATGCATTTCGGGGAGAACCAGCTATCACGGAGTTTGATTAGCCTTTCACCCCTACCCACAGCTCATCCCCTCCATTTTCAACTGAAGTGGGTCCGGTCCTCCACGTGCTCTTACACACGCTTCAACCTGGCCATGGGTAGATCACTCCGCTTCGGGTCCAGAACACGCGACTCACCGCCCTATTCAGACTCGCTTTCGCTACGACTACCCCACACGGGTTAACCTCGCCACGCATCACTGACTCGCAGGCTCATTTTGCAAAAGGCACGCTCTCACACCCCACAGGACGCTCGAACGGATTGTAAGCACATGGTTTCAGGTACTCTTTCACTCCCCTCCCGGGGTACTTTTCACCATTCCCTCACGGTACTGATCCACTATCGGTCAATAGGAAGTATTTAGACTTACCAGGTGGTCCTGGCAGATTCACACGGGACTCCACGAACCCCGTACTACTCGGGAAAACACCAAAGCCCGGCCAACGCGTTACCACTACGGGACTCTCACCCACTACGGTGTAGCATCCAAACTACTTCGCATACACGCAACCATCACTCGCCAGCCCGGTAGAACCAGCACAGCGCATCCCACAACCCCCAGCACGCAACCACTACCGTGTATCACACGCACCAGGTTTAGCCTCATCCACGTTCGCTCGCCACTACTAGCAGAATCATTATTATTTTCTCTTCCTGCAGGTACTGAGATGTTTCACTTCCCCACGTTCCCTCCAACTGGCCTATACATTCAACCAGCGGTCACGCACCACCACGATGCGCGGGGTTACCCCATTCGGACATCCTGGCATCAACGCTCGGTTATCAACTCCACCAGGCTTATCGCAGATTCCCACGTCCTTCATCGGCTCCTATTACCAAGGCATCCACCATGCGCCCTTCACAACTTACAAACACCACCAACCCCCACAACCCAACACAACGAAGGAATCACAGGGGGCAACCGGTGGCGCCACACGTAAGCCACAAAACAAGCAACACCAACACCACACACAACACCAAACCAGCATCATGCGATGGTGACTGGACACACAAAACAAACAACTAAAGCAACCACAAAGAAACACCACCACAACCACCAACCCCAACAGGCCAATGATCGCAGCACAAACTCATGCTCTTTGCAGCACAACCACAACACCACAAAACCGCAGTGTCATGATAGATGCTCACGTCCACTATGCAATTACCACAACAACACCCCACCCACCCCCATCACCACCAACACGATGACAACAAGAGCAGACAGGCCACCAGGGAACAATTACCCCATAACCCAACAGTGCACCAAACACACCAGAACACCACCAGCAACCACCACACTCCACGAACCACACCACACACAACACGCGGCGCGGAACAGTACTAATAGCAGCAACCAGCCATGCCCACAGCATGACCCCCACACAACCAGGGATTCATTGATGATCCACCCAAACAGCACCCTGGCACCAACACCACAACAGCATCAGTCACCACACCAGGGCACCAACAAAAACACTGAGAAAAAAACTTTCTCCTTAGAAAGGAGGTGATCCAGCCGCACCTTCCGGTACGGCTACCTTGTTACGACTTAGTCCCAATCGCCAGTCCCACCTTCGACGGCTCCCCCCACAACGGTTAGGCCACCGGCTTCGGGTGTTACCAACTTTCGTGACTTGACGGGCGGTGTGTACAAGGCCCGGGAACGTATTCACCGCAGCATTGCTGATCTGCGATTACTAGCGACTCCGACTTCATGGGGTCGAGTTGCAGACCCCAATCCGAACTGAGACCAGCTTTAAGGGATTAGCTCAACCTCACAGTATCGCAACCCTCTGTACCGGCCATTGTAGCATGCGTGAAGCCCAAGACATAAGGGGCATGATGATTTGACGTCATCCCCACCTTCCTCCGAGTTGACCCCGGCAGTCTCCTATGAGTCCCCAACCAAATGCTGGCAACATAGAACGAGGGTTGCGCTCGTTGCGGGACTTAACCCAACATCTCACGACACGAGCTGACGACAACCATGCACCACCTGTACACCAGCCCAAAAAGGGAAGAACCATCTCTGGAACGATCCGGTGTATGTCAAGCCTTGGTAAGGTTCTTCGCGTTGCATCGAATTAATCCGCATGCTCCGCCGCTTGTGCGGGCCCCCGTCAATTCCTTTGAGTTTTAGCCTTGCGGCCGTACTCCCCAGGCGGGGCACTTAATGCGTTAGCTACGGCGCGGAAAACGTGGAAATATCCCCCACACCTAGTGCCCAACGTTTACGGCATGGACTACCAGGGTATCTAATCCTGTTCGCTCCCCATGCTTTCGCTCCTCAGCGTCAGTAACAGCCCAGAGACCTGCCTTCGCCATCGGTGTTCCTCCTGATATCTGCGCATTCCACCGCTACACCAGGAATTCCAATCTCCCCTACTGCACTCCAGTCTGCCCGTACCCACTGCAAACTCAGAGTTAAGCCCTGAGCTTTCACAGCAGACGCGACAAACCGCCTACGAGCTCTTTACGCCCAATAATTCCGGATAACGCTCGCACCCTACGTATTACCGCGGCTGCTGGCACGTAGTTAGCCGGTGCTTCTTCTGCAGGTACCGTCACCAAAGCTTCTTCCCTGCTGAAAGAGGTTTACAACCCGAAGGCCGTCATCCCTCACGCGACGTCGCTGCATCAGGCTTGCGCCCATTGTGCAATATCCCCCACTGCTGCCTCCCGTAGGAGTCTGGGCCGTGTCTCAGTCCCAGTGTGGCCGGTCACCCTCTCAGGCCGGCTACCCGTCGAAGCCTTGGTAGGCCATTACCCCACCAACAAGCTGATAGGCCGCGAGTCCATCCAAAACCGCAAAAACTTTCCACAACCAACCATGCGGTCAGAAGTCATATCCAGTATTAGACCCAGTTTCCCAGGCTTATCCCAGAGTCAAGGGCAGGTTACTCACGTGATACTCACCCGTTCGCCACTAATCCACCACAGCAAGCTGTAGCTTCATCGTTCGACTTGCATGTGTTAAGCACGCCGCCAGCGTTCATCCTGAGCCAGGATCAAACTCTCCAAAACAAGAACAACAAAAATGAAGTCACGCCCCAGAAAGAACGATCAAAAGGCAGGCCGGAAAAACCCACCACTGGCCAAACCACAACCCCAAAACCAACGAGGCAAAAAAGAGGCCATGGCAACCAAACAAAAAAAATTTGGCATCAACAAACTTGGCACACTATCGAGTTATCAAACAACCGTTCACTTTCGAACTTTAGCGAATTTTTATCGTTTCCGTCCGAAGCAACTTTACTAATATATGCTCATCACTCTCAGCTTGTCAACTTGATACGTCGTGATCTACATCACAAGCGCTCTGGTGCGAGCTAATATTAGGTTTTTTGTGGATGATGATCCGGTTCGTATCCCGTTCTCATCTGTGCCGACCGATCTTCGTTTCCGAACATCTCCCGGGCACGAGTGACAACATTACACGCTTTTTGCGTGAGTGCAAAATCGGGGTGAACTCCTTGTACTTCCCCGCGATGTCAAGGGTTTTAGCGCGGTGAGAGGTACAGGGTCGTCAATGTGGGAATAGTGATCTGCGCTTCATTCTTAGAGGGGTTTTCTGCGTTTGGGTGCGTGGTGACCTGTCCCAGGTTCCCTCCTCCGTATCCACCGTATTCAACGGCGTTGGAGTTGAAGATTTCGTGCCAGACTCCGGGTACCGGCAACTCGACGGTGTGGTCTCGGTGCTCAATGCCGGAGAAGTTGGTCAAGCACAATACCGGTTGCTGGTTACGGTCCCAGCGCAGGAACGCCACCAGGTTTTTCTCTGCGGCGTGCGCGTCGATCCACCAGAACCCTTCCGGATCATCGTCGAGTTCCCACAGTGCCGGGGTCTTACGGTAGAGCTGATTGAGGTCGGCGATTTCGTTCATGACGCCACGGTGGCTGAGATTTTCGATCAGCCTCCAGTTCAACCCGGCATGTTCGGACCATTCACGGTCGGTGGCAAATTCTCCACCCATGAACAATAGCTTCTTGCCGGGGTGGGCCCACATGAAGCCGTAGTAGGCGCGCAGTGTGGCCAGTTGTTGTTGTCGGGTTCCAGGGAACTTGTTGACCAGGGCGCCTTTGCCATGCACGACTTCGTCATGGGAAAGTGGCAAGATGTATTTCTCCGAGTAGGCATAAACCATCGAGAAGGTGATCTCGTTGTGGTGCCAGCTACGGTTAACCGGGTCTTCGGCAAGGTAGTTGAGGGTATCGTGCATCCACCCCATATTCCATTTCTTACCGAAACCGAGTCCGTCCCAGGAGGTCGGGGCTGTCACTCCGGTGAAGGCGGTCGACTCTTCGGCGACCATGACAATGCCGGGATTGCGCTGGTAAGCCAACTCGTTGGCCCGCTGTAGTAACGAAATCGCTTCGAGGTTGTAGTTACCACCGTAAACATTGGGGACCCATTCACCATCATTGCGCGAATAGTCGCGGTAGAGCATGGAGGCAACGGCGTCGACGCGCAGACCGTCGACGTGGAATTCTTCGAGCCAGTACAAGGCGTTAGAAATCAGGAAGTTGCGGACTTCTTGACGTCCGAAATCAAAAACCTTGGTCCCCCAATCGGGGTGCTCACCTAACCGCGGGTCCTCGTATTCGTACAGTGGTGCCCCGTCGAATTGGGCCAGTGCCCACTGATCTTTGGGGAAATGGGCTGGTACCCAGTCGACCAGGACTCCGATTCCGGCTCCGTGGAGTCGATCGACCAGGTATTTGAAGTCATCGGGAGTGCCGTAGCGTGACGTGGGGGCATAGTATCCGGAGACCTGATATCCCCAGGACCCACCGAAGGGGTGCTCGGCCAGGGGCATGAATTCCACATGGGTGAAGCCGTGGATGGTCACGTAGTCAACGAGTTGATCCGCCAGGGTACGGTAGCTGACTTTGGTCTGCTCGTGCATGACTTCCGGGGACCAGGACCCGGCGTGAACCTCGTAGATCGAGATGGGACCGTTGTGGACATTATGGGTTGCCCGGTGAGTTATCCAGTCCTGGTCGGTAAAGGTGTAGGCCTTCGGGTGATTCGGATCGAACACCCGCGATGCGGTGGCCGGGGGGACTTCCGTCCAGCGGGCCATGGGGTCGGCTTTGTCGACCCACTGACCATGAGCGCCCAGGATCTGGAACTTGTAGTGGGCGCCGTGACCGACTTCGGGCATCAGTAATTCCCAGATCCCGGATTCTCCCAGGCTGCGCATGGCGTGGAGTCGGCCGTCCCAGTGGTTGAAGTCGCCGATCAACCGCACCGCGCGGGCGTTGGGGGCCCACACGGTGAAGGAGGTGCCACCGGTTTCGGGGTGAATCCTGGCTCCGAGAATCCGCCAGAGATCTTCCACCCCTTCCTCGGAGTGGAAAGCTGCAAGATCCTCGTTCGACACGGTCGGCCAGTGGCGGTAGGGATCGTCGATCTCGAACTGGTCATGTTCGTCATCGGTGTAGCTAATCACCAGACGATAGCCGGGAATATCTTTGGGGTCCTCATGAGCGATAGCCCCGACCCAAATCCCGTCGAACTCATGCACCAGATCAATGCGTTCCCCCTCCTCGGTGACCGCGGTGACCGATCGAGCAAAGGGGCGCAACACGCGGATGGTGAGTACCCCGGGTACCGCGTGAGCGCCCAACACTTGGTGTGGCTGGTGGTAACGGGCTTCCGAGACCAGCTGCAGGATCTCAGCCGGCACCTCAAGTGGGACCGGGCCGGTACGACGTTCGGAGGGGTTGAGTGGTTGGTGGGTCACGACTGTTCTTCCTCAGGGGACAACACGGTGAGAATGTGCGCCACGTGAATTCCGGGGTCCAGCCGGATGTAGTTCTGATCGGACCAGGTCCAGACCGCGTCGGTGATCAGGTCCTTGACCTGAAACTCCCCGGTTGCGGGCAACTCCAGGGCCGCACGGTCCAGGGTGATGGTGGCTTCTTGAACATGTTCCGGGTCGGTGGTCAGCACGACAATCACCCGGTCGACACTGTCGCTGTGTTCCGGCCCGAGACTGTCGGTGACCAGGTCTCGATCGCGGTGGATGCCTGCCGGGGTAGCGTTGCGCACCTTGGAGTAGACCAAAATGTTCGGGGTATCAGCGGAGTGCAACTGCAGGTTCTGCAGCTGCCCTAGTGCTGGGTGGGTGGCGCGAATGGCGTTAAGGTGTCGCAGATAGGGTGCCAGCGAGTTTCCGGCGGCTTCGGCACCGCGAAAATCCCGGGGACGGTACTGATATTTTTCGTTGTCGATGTATTCCTCCGCGCCCGGACGCGGGACGTGTTCGAAGAGTTCAAACCCGGAGTACACGCCCCACAACGGACTGGCAGTAGCGGCCAGGGTGGCCCGGATAGCAAAGGCCGAGCGCAGTCCGGACTGCAAGAACTCGGTCAGGATATCCGGGGTGTTGACGAAGAAGTTGGGGCGGTAGAACGCCGGGGTGTCGTGGGAGATTTCGTGCAGGTACCCGGCAATCTCGTCGCGGGAATTACGCCAGGTGAAGTACCCATAGGACTGCTGGAATCCGATCTTTCCTAGCGCGTGCATCATGGCCGGACGGGTGAAGGCTTCGGCCAGGAAAACCGTCTCGGGGTGGTCCTTCCGGACCGTGGCGATCAGCCACTCCCAGAACCACAACGGCTTGGTGTGGGGGTTATCGACGCGGAAAATCTTCACCCCGAGCTTGATCCAGTGCAACACCACCCGGTGGATCTCTTCAGCAAGGCCCTGCGGGTCGTGATCGAAGTTCAGCGGGTAGATGTCCTGATATTTTTTCGGAGGGTTTTCCGCATAGGCGATCGTGCCATCCAGCCGGGTGGTGAACCATTCGGGGTGTTCTTCCACCCACGGGTGGTCAGGAGAACATTGCAGGGCCAGATCCAACGCGATTTCCAGCTGGTGTTTATGGGCGGTTTTGACGAACCGTTTGAAGTCTTTCTTCTTCCCCAAATCAGGGTGGATTGCATCGTGGCCGCCCTGCGGGCTTCCGATGGCCCACGGGGAACCGGGGTCATGTTCACCGGCGGTGAGGGTATTATTCGGACCTTTGCGATGGGTGGTGCCAATCGGGTGAATCGGTGGCAAATACACCACTGTGAACCCCATCTCGGCTACCTCGGCCAGCCGCTTTTCGGCGGTGGCGAAGCTTCCGGATACCCAATGTCCAGTGTCTTCGTCGATATAGGCCCCCTCCGAGCGGGGGAAGAATTCGTACCAGCTCCCCTGACCGGCGGCCGGGCGTTGCACATCTAGCGGATACCCGCCGGTGGTTCCCACGAACGAACGCAGCGGCTGATCTTCCAACACCTGCTGAAGTTCGGCCGTGTTGATCTGTTCCAGTCGTTGTTGCGGGCTCAGCGAAGAATCCCGCAACACGGTGACAGCATCGGCGAACAGCTCGCAAGCCTGCGGAGTAAACTTCTGGCGTTCGGCGCGGGACCGTTGCACGCGTTCAAACAGGTGCACGCCCTCGTCCAACATCAGTTGCACGTCAACCCCGGCATCAACCTTGATCACCGCGGCCCGGTACCAGGTCAAAAAGTCATCGGCGTAGGACTCGATCGCGAAGGTGTGCCGCCCGAGTGCGGAGGGCCGGATCCTGGCGTGCCACCGGTCAGTTCCCGGGGCGCCGGGATGCATTCTGACCCGCTGGACTTCATTCCCCTCCGGATCCAGCAACACCACGGTGACGCCCAAGGAGTCGTGGCCTTCCCGGAAAACGGTGGCGCTGACTGGGATATCTTCTCCCAGCACCGCAGTTGCCGGGTAACGCCCCTGATCGACCACCGGGCTGACGTCGGTGACGGGGATCCGGGTTACGCTCGGGATCACGCTCTCGGCGGTGGGATTGACCTGGTGGGGAATCATCACGGTCTCTACGCTACCGTGGGTCTGCACCACGGGGCCAGAGTTGCCGGATGAATCGTTGCCAATCAGGCCTGGATGCCTAATCCAGCAGGGTTTTATCGTCCAGGACGGCACCTTTGATGCTGGCGAATTTCTCCAGTAAGTCAGCAACGCTCAACTGGGATTTCTCCTCACCAGAAACATCAAAGATGATCTCTCCGTCATGCATCATGATGAGCCGGTTGCCGACCTGTACCGCCTGGGACATATTGTGGGTGACCATCAACGTGGTGAGTTGCTGTTCTTCGACGACCTTGGCGGTCAGCTCGGTGATCAGCTGGGCCCGTTGCGGGTCCAAGGCTGCGGTGTGCTCATCGAGGAGCATCACCTGCGGATGCGAGAAGGTCGCCATCAACAGGCTCAAGGCCTGACGTTGGCCTCCTGACAACAACCCGACCTTAGTTTTCAACCGATGTTCTAGTCCCAGTTCCAGCACCGTCAGCTCACGGGCGAATAACTCGCGCTGCTCGCGACGGACCGCCATTGCCAACCCGCGGGTGCGCCCGCGCTTGGCTGCTACGGCCATATTTTGTTCAATGGTCAGATCCGGCGCGGTTCCGGCCAGCGGGTCCTGGAACACCCGCCCGACCAGGGCAGCGCGCCGGTGATCTTTAGTACGGGTCAAGTCCTGACCGTCGATCAACACCGAACCGGTGTCGGGCATCAGCTTGCCGGCGATCACGTTTAACAGGGTGGATTTACCGGCACCGTTCGACCCGATCACGGTGGCAAAATCGCCGTCGTTCAGGGTCAGGTTAATGCTCTTCAGTGCCCGGCGCTCGTTAAGCGTGCCGGGGAAGAAGGTTTTGGAGATATTGGTGAGTTCAAGCACGATGACCCTCCTGGGATGTGGCCCGCGGTGCGGTCCCCGCAGTATGTTCGCTGGGCAAGTATTCAGGCATGGGTTGGACCGGACCCGAGGGATCTGCGTTAATCTCGCGCTTGCGTCGTAGTCTCCGCACGATCTTGAGCTTGGGCAACAGCAGGGCTGCGATGACGATCAGTGCCGAAATCAGGCGCATGTCGTTGGGGTTCAGCCCCAGCTCGAGAGCCCCTTGGATCGCCAGGCGATAAAGGATCGACCCGACGACCACCGCGGTGGTGGCGATGAACACGTTGCGTTGACCAAACAGCGCCTGTCCGAGGATCACCGAGGCCAGCCCCACCAGGATCAGCCCGATACCCATCGAGATATCGGCCGATCCCTGTGACTGGGCGACCACGGCGCCACACAGACCCACCAGACCGTTGGAGACAGCCAGACCGATGATCTTCATGGTGTCAGTAGAGACCCCGAAACTACGCACCATCGATTCATTATTACCGGTGGCTTGCAGCGCCAGACCGAGGTCCGTGGACAAGAACCAGTCCAGAATCAGCTTGATCACCAACACCACGACCAGCAGGATCAATATCGACACCCAGGTACGGGCGTAGGGGCCCATCCAGGTGAAGATCGTCTCGGTACCCAACAGTGGCACGTTGGCCTGGTTACCCATGATGCGCAGGTTGATTGAATACAACCCGAGCATGGTTAAAATTCCCGCCAAGAGCGGGTTGATGCCACCTTTGGTGTGCAACAGACCGGTGATGATCCCGGCCAGCGCCCCCACCACGAAGGCCGCCAACATGGCCAGCAACGGGTTGCTGCCCCCATGGACCATCATCATCGCTGCCGTGGCGGCACCGGTGGTAAAGGATTGGTCCACCGTCAGATCTGGGAAATCCAGGATCCTAAAGGTCAGATACACACCCAACGCGAGCAGCGCGTAGATCAGCCCGAGTTCAATACCCACCAGCATCTCGGTATCGGTTCCTTTTCGACTTGTCTTTGTCTTGTCCGTTATGTTGTTCTGTGTTTCGTTGATTCTCGAGCGGGCCTGTTGTCTGGCCGAGTTACCTTATTCGGTGTCGTCGCCGACGGTGACGGCCTCGTCGAGGGTGTCTTGCGGGAATTCCAGGCCCATCCGCTCGGCCGCGCCGGGGTTGACAGTCATTTCCATGGTGTCCGGCTCGGCACGGATGACGGCCATCTCTGCCGGGTCGGCACCGTTTTCCAGAATCTCGACGGCCATCTCACCGAGCTGTTGCCCCTGCGCATGGTAGTCGATACCAAAGGTGCCCACCGCACCGCGCTCGACCGAATCAGGTTCGCCGGCAAAGACTGGGATCTGGTGGTCTTCTCCGTAACCGATCACGGTTTCTAGGGTGGAGACAATCACGTTATCGGTCGGGACCCAGATGGCGTCCACATCCGAGAAGGTGTTCACCGCTTGCTGGACCTCGGAGGAGTTCGTCACGGTGGACTCTTCGATCTCGAAGTCGAGTTCTTCGGCGGCCTGACGAGCCAAGCGCACCTGGACCTCGGAGTTACTCTCCGCTGAGGAGTAGGGGATACCGATGGTGGTGGCATCGGGCATTACGTCACGGATCATCTGGAACTGGTCTTCGACCGGGTTCAGATCGGAGACTCCGGTGACGTTTCCACCGGGGGCTTCCCAGTCTTCCACCAGGTTGGCATCCACCGGGTCGGTGACAGCACCGAAGAGGATCGGACGATCGGTGATCGCCGACGCTGCCCCAATAGCCGAGGGGGTTGCCACGGCCACGATCAGATCCAGGTCGCTGTTATTGGCGAAGTTCCCGGAGATGGAGTTCACCGTGGACTGGTCTCCGGCGGCATTTTGCTCATCGTAGTCAACCTCGAGTCCGGCTTCCTCCAGGGCCTCTTTGAAGCCTTCCCTGGTGGCATCCAGAGAAGGGTGAGCGACGTACTGGGAAATCCCGACCTGGTAGGACCCGCCGTCGCCTCCCCCGGAACCGTTATCGCCGCATCCAGATAGTGCCAGGCTGGCCATCACCGCGGTCGCGGATACTGCCAGTAGATCTCGGGTGTGTTTCATGAGCTCTCCAGTGATCGGTGAGTTGAGTGATACAGTCACCGCTTCACGTGCAGTGACCCAGATTACTTTACACCTCAGAAGCTAGGACTCGTGCCGTTGGACGGAATACATCGACACAGAAAACGGGGCGATCGTGTCGGTCTCACCGGGATAGATTAGTCCACCTTGTCGCGGACGGTCCGGCACGTTGGTGGTCAGCTCACGGACAAAAGGCAGACCCGAGGCGACCGGGATAACGTGTTCCTCGTCTCCGTCGGCAACCTCTGTAGCCAACTCGGCCAGATCGGGGATTCGGAACTGTTCGGATTCCAGCCCCCCATTGAAGACCACGAGACCGTCGACACTACCCTCGGGGGCGGAGAGCAACATTTGCAAGAAACGCTCTTGCGGGGATTCCCACTCGACCGCGCTCATTGGCCGGCCTTCGTCGTTGAACCACAGCATGTTCGACTGCGAGGGGTAAGTGTAGGGCTGGCCGGCCATGAAGTTGCGCCGAATGGTCAGCAACAGGCGCACCGTATCGTGAAGATCTTTACCTTCGGGTGTGTCCAACAGCGACCAGTCGGTCCAGGAGATCTCATTATCTTGACAGTAGGCGTTGTTATTTCCGCCTTGGCTACGTCCGATTTCGTCCCCAGCAGTAATCATCGGGACCCCCAGCGACAAGGCCAGGGTCGCCAACACGTTGCGCTGGGTTTGCATCCGGGCTTGGGAAACCGACGGCAAATCGCTGGGACCTTCCACCCCGTGGTTATAGGACCGGTTGTTATCGGTTCCATCTCGGTTATCTTCGCCGTTGGCCTCATTGTGTTTGTGGTCGTAGCTGACCACATCGGCCAGCGTGAATCCATCGTGGGCGGTGACGAAATTGACCGAGGCCAGCGGCGAGCGCCCGGATTCGGCAAAGATGTTCTGCGAGCCGGCCAGTACATCGGCGAACCGTCCCAGGGTACTGGGTTGTTCCCCGCGCACCAGTGCGCGCCGGCCGAGCACCCAGAATTCACGGACGATATCGCGATAGTGGTCATTCCAGTCGCAAAATCCGGGCGGGAATTGCCCGGTCCGCCATCCTCCCATGCCGACATCCCACGGCTCGGTGATCATCTTGACTTTGGACAGCACCGGATCCTGGGTGATGGCCACCAACAGCGGGTGGGTTGGCGAGAAGGTGTTTTCCTCGTCACGAGCCAGGGTGGTCGCCAGATCAAAACGGAAGCCGTCGACCCCGAAATCACTAGCCCAGGTGCGTAGCGAGTCCAGCGTCATCCGCACCACGGCGGGATTGGAAAAGTCCAGCGCATTACCACAACCGGTGGTGTCGTCGTAGTGCTCACCGGTGGGGTCCCACCGGTAGTACGCACGATCGCCCAACCCGCGCCAGCACAGCACCGGGCCGCCTTGGCCTTCTTCAGCGGTGTGGTTATAGACCACGTCCAAGATGACCTCCAGCCCGGCCTGGTGCAACAGCTTGACCATGCCCTTGAACTCGGTGGCCACCGCCGCTGGGCCTTGAGCCTGGGATTCTGCTGTGGCGTAGCGGGGGTGCGGGGAGAAGTAGTTGATGGTGTTGTAGCCCCAGTAGTTATCCAGCCCCTTATCGACCAGGTGATTCTCGGAGACACAGTGGTGGACGGGCAACAGCTCGATCGTGGTGATGCCCAGATCTTTCAGGTAGTCAATCATCACCGGGTGAGCCATGCCGGCATAGGTGCCACGCAGGTGCTCGGGGATGTGCGGGTGTAGCTTGGTCTGACCCGCCACATGGGCCTCATAGATGACGGTGTCACGCATTGGTACCTGGGGGCGGGTCACTCCGTCCCAGTCAAAGGAACTGTGCATGGCCACCGACCACCAATAGCCTTCCCGCTCGGTCACCGCAGCAGCGTAGGGGTCAAGCAGGATGGCCTCGAGGATGTCTTCATCGGCGGTGGCGCGATCGATGATGGCATACATCGCCCCGTCATGCAGATCCGGGATCACTCCGTGGTGCACGCCACCGCTCAATCCCGGCAACTGGACGCGAGTGAGATCCTCCAGGCCGGGAGTGTGGTCCAGCGGTAGTCCGGCGGAGGTGAAGACCACATCAGCGGCCTGCAACCCGGGCGCGTAGACGGCAAAGTTCTGCAACCAGCGGTCGGGAACTTGTTCTAAGGACTCGGACAGCCCCCACGGGTTGGGCCGTGAGGGATAGGTGGATGTCATCGTTTCAGTCATGCACGACCGTTTCGTTGGCGGGAAATTTCATACAGGCTCACGCCCACAGCCACCGAGGCATTAAGTGACTCGGTGGACTCGACAATCGGAATCGAGACAATTTGATCACAAGTATCTGCAACCAGTCGAGACAGTCCTTTTCCTTCGGAACCGACGACCACGCACAGAGGTTCCGTGGCGAGAGGAAGCCCCGGCAGGGTTTGGCTACCGTGGCCATCCAGCCCGATCACAAACATGCCGGCCTTCTGATATTCAACGAGCATGGTCGGCAAATTCACGACCTGGGAGACCGGGAGCCGAGCAGCGGCACCGGCAGACGTCTTCCAGGCGGTGGCGGTCATGCCCACCGAGCGACGGGCGGGCACCACCACGGTGTCGACCCCAAATGCAGCAGCA
This sequence comes from Auritidibacter sp. NML130574, assembly GCF_003185725.2. Lineage (GTDB taxonomy): Bacteria > Actinomycetota > Actinomycetes > Actinomycetales > Micrococcaceae > Auritidibacter > Auritidibacter ignavus. The sequence continues at coordinate 1,595,344 of NZ_CP031746.1, forward strand.
GAGCGGACCATCGCACCCAGGTTGCGGGGGTCGGTGATGGAGTCCAGAGCCACGATCAATGGCGGCTCTTGCCGGTAGCCACGGTTCCAATCCGCCATCAGCTGCAGGCCCAATTCCGTGGCGTCCTGGTACTCATAGGGCGGAATGTGCAGAGCAATCCCTTGGTGTTTGGCGTCCCGGGTCATCCGGTCCAGCTCGGGCATGGTGGCTTCTAACACCGGAAGACCTCGATCGGCGGCGAGCTTCAAGGCCTCACGGATCCGTTCGTCCATGGTCACGCCGGTGGCCACATACAATCCAGTGGCTGGAATCTCGGTGCGCAGGGCTTCCACGACCGGGTTGCGTCCGGCCACCGCATCGTGTTTGGTTTTCGGCGCCTTCGTGGGTCGTTTTTTCTTGGGTTTATAGTTTTTGTGCCAGGTGCGATCCTCGGCTTTGGGAGTGGGACCTTTCCCTTCTAGACGGCGCCGTCCTTGACCACCACTACCCTTCGTGGGGCCTTTTTTCTTGCGGGGGCTGCTCATGGTCTCGATGTCCTTTCTGCCAGGTGCCACTCGGCGCCCGAAGGCGTGTCCTCGATGGTAATCCCGGCAGCGGCTAGCGTGTCGCGAATGGTATCGGCGGTAGCCCAATCTTTATCCGCGCGCGCCTGGGCCCGAGCGTCAAGCTGCGCCTGAATTACCGCATCCAGCACCTGGTTGTTTCCGGCCACGTCATCGTTTTCTGGGACATCATCCAGCCCGAGGACGCTAACCATCGTATTGACCTGATCCAGCGCTTGGGCCGCAGCGACAGAATCTCCGGTATCCAGAGCAATATTACCGGCACGCACGGTGGCGTGCAGAGCAGCCAACGCCTGCGGGACATTCAAGTCATCTTCCATAGCAGCCCGGAATTCCGGGGTCACCTGGCGCTCGCCGGTGGCCTCCACGGTACGGGTTGCCCGTGCTTGGAAGGACTCAATGCGTTCCACGGCTGCCTGGGCCTCTTGTAATGAGGAGTCTTGATAATCCAGTTGCGACCGATAGTGGGCCTGACCCAAGAAGTAGCGCACCGCGGTTGGGCGGGCCGAGGCCAACATTTGTTCGGGGGTGACAATATTGCCGATCGATTTCGACATTTTCTCCCCGTTGATCGTCACCAACCCGTTGTGCAACCAGTATCGAGCGAACCCATCTCCGGCAGCCGTTGATTGGGCCAGTTCGTTTTCATGGTGGGGGAACCGCAGATCGAGGCCACCACCGTGAATATCGAACTGGGCGCCCAGATACTTGGTCGACATCGCCGAGCATTCCAGATGCCACCCTGGCCGGCCCCGACCCCAGGGTGAGTTCCAACCGGCGGTCTCGGGGTCTTTCGGGTCGGCGGCTTTCCATAGTGCAAAATCGCGGGGGTCCTTTTTCCCGCGTGGATCGGCATCGGCTGCATCCTGCATTTGATCGATGGACTGGCGAGTCAACGATCCGTACTCGGCCCATGAGGCCACCTCGAAGTACACGTCAGCTGTGCCGTCCAGGGCCGGATAAGCGTGTCCAGCCTCAATCAGCCGCTCAATGAGCACGATCATTTCCGGAATATGACCGGTCGCGCGTGGTTCATAGCTGACCGGACGCACCCCAACGCTCGTGTAGGCCTCGTGGAAGGCCCGTTCGAAACGGTAGGCCAGCACATACCATGGATCTTCGGACGGATACAGCGAATCGGGCTGAAAGTCTTCCCCATAGGAAGCCGCTGAGCGGTCGAGAATCTTGTCATCGATATCGGTCACGTTACGCACCGAGATGACGTCGAAACCGCTGTACTCCATCCAGCGAATCAGGATGTCGAAAACAATAGCGGAGCGGATATGACCGACGTGTGGTTTGCCCTGCACGGTGGCACCACAGTAGTACAGCGAGACTTTACCGGGAACCAGAGGTTCAAAGTCGCGGATCTGTGCGGTCTTGGAGTCATAAAATCGTTGTGCCACGCGTACAGAGTCTACCGGGTCGACTTGCTGAACCCTAAGCTGGCATCGGCTGAATGCCGTCGGGTGCTCGGCTAGGCCCTGATGAGGGGATGCCATACAGAAGCATTCGCTAGCTTTTTACGGTAACCTCGGGGTTGAGTTATTTTGACTTTTTCATCGCACCTTTATTGAGGAGAAACCACCGTGAAGGGTTCTATTATCCGTCGCGCGACCGGAGTGGGATTGGTTGTCGCGACCGCTTTCGGTACCAGCGGTTGCATGTTTATCAACGACCAGGCCACCACCATGGATTATGCGCCGTCCGACGGCGTCCAAGTCGAAGTCTCCGATATGGCGATCCGCAACCTGGCTCTGGTTTCTGATGAGCCCAATGGGGCCGGTCGCTTCATTGGTAGCCTGGATAACCGGTCGGATGCAGAGGCCACGGTCACTATTAAGGTCGGATCTGACTCGGCCACGTGGACTGTTCCCGCCGGCGAACGGATTGCTCTGGAAGACGATGAGAACGCTGTGGTCATCGACAACACCACGGGTGCGCCCGGCGAGATGGTGGACTCTGAGGTCGAGAGCATGGGCGATTCAGCAGACCTTCAGGTCAGCGTGCTGGATGGCACTCTGCAAGAGTACCGGCAGTTCGTGCCGCAAGAAGACTTTGATCCGGAAGAAAACGTGGAACACCTGCAGGATTACGAAGGCCCCTACTCCGAGGACTACGAAGGGCACTAGCCCGCCTACCCCAGCGCGATCCGGGCCGTCGTACCGGCACACCACAACGGCGGTGGAACTGATCTTCACGATGCAGTCCCACCGCCGTTGTGGTGAGGAAAAGACAACGCGACGAGAAGACGAGAACTAGAGCTCGAATTTATAGCCCAGACCACGCACCGTGACCAGATAGCGCGGTTCGGCAGGATCTGGTTCGATCTTGGTACGCAACCGCTTGACATGCACATCCAAGGTCTTGGAGTCACCGGCATAATCGGGGCCCCATACCCTATCGATCAGTTGCCCGCGAGTCAGCACGCGCCCGGAGTTGCGCAACAGCATCTCGAGGAGTTCGAATTCCTTCAGCGGCATCGCAATATTTTCACCGTCGACCGATACCACGTGCCGTTCAACGTCCATGCGCACATTGCCCGCTTCGATAATCGAGGCTTCGGTGTCTTCTGGTTCAGACTGGCGACGCAGTACCGCACGTACCCGGGCGACAAGCTCACGCGATGAATACGGCTTGGTGACGTAATCATCGGCGCCAAGTTCCAGGCCCACGACCTTGTCAATCTCGGAGTCCTTCGCAGTGAGCATGATGACAGGAACCGTCGAGTTCTGCCGAATCTGACGGATGACTTCGGTACCTGACTGTCCCGGCAACATCAGATCCAGCAATACCAGGTCAGCACCGTGGCGTTCGAACTCCTCAACCGCCTCATTCCCATCCTCAACGACGGTGGTTTCAAACCCTTCTCGTTCTAAAAGGTAGGACAGTGGATCGCTAATGGAAGGTTCGTCTTCCACCACGAGAATACGGCTCATGGCCGCTCTCCTTTCCCACCGTGATCGGTGGTGGTTTTCGTGTCATCTTTGTCAATAATATCCACAGTGTCAGGGTCGACAAGCGGAAGTCGGATCGTAAATGTCGATCCATGCCCCACGCGCGACCATACCGAAACTTCACCACCGTGGTTAGCAATCACGTGTTTTACAATACTCAGGCCCAGACCCGTTCCGCCGGTTCCTCGAGAACGGGCGCTATCGACGCGATAAAAACGCTCAAAGATGCGTTCTTGTTCGTCGACATCGATGCCCGGTCCCTGGTCCGTCACCGAGATTTGGACCAGGCCCTTAGCGATCTTGACGCCGATGCCCACCGTAGTGTCATCGGGTGAGTAGCTCACCGCGTTATCGATCAGGTTACGGATCGCTGTCATGAGCTGGTCAGCATCGCCGAAGACCATCGCATCGGCCATCTGCGCTGTCTTGAGCGTAATATTTTTCCGTTCAGCTTCCGTACGCACCCGATCCATCGCTTCACGGACCAGTCCAGGAATACGCACAGGTTCGGCCGTATCGACGTGGTCTTTACCCTGCAGGCGCGAGAGTTCGATAATGTCTTGCACCAAGGCACCCAAGCGCATTGATTCCACCGACAAACGATCGGCAAACCGTCGCACCGCCAGCGGGTCATCGGCTGCGTCATCGATCGCTTCGGCCAGCAACCGGATCGCGCCCACCGGGGTTTTCAATTCGTGGGAGACGTTGGCAACGAAATCATGACGGATCGCTTCGGTCCGAGACACCTGTGAACGATCTTCGGCCAAGAGCAAAATGTATTCGTCACTCAATGGCGCCACCCGCAACTGGACCATCCAGGCGCCTTCTCCCAGCGGTCCACGCGGCAGTTCAAAGCGCTGGTCGATAATTGCACCATCAGCACGGACACGTCTGGTCAATTCGATCAGCTTGTGTTGGGCCAGCCGGTGGCCCCGAACCAGACCGAATGCATAGGCCGATGGATTAGCTCGCACTACACCGTCAACAGCGTCCACGACCGCATAAGCGCGCCCCACCACAGCCAAAACTTCAGCTGCGCCGGTGGGGATCGAGGGCTCGTCGACCTCGTAGTGGATCGCGTGGCGCTGTTCGGATGCTCTCAACGCCCACATGGCCAAAACACCCAGCACAACACCAGCTAATCCGCAGATGATGCCAATAACTACCGGGTCGTTCACACCTCAACACAGTACCGAATTTTTGGGCTTGCGTACGGAGAAAAACGCCTCTGGTCCACCGGAAGTTTTAAAGCCACCTATCGTGCACACCAAGCTAGTTTGTGTTTAAATGACGTTAACTTCAGTACGAGATGGTGGGATCTGGCCGCGCGCCTGCGGCCGGCTACTGTGCTGTTCTCCGTGCTCTGACTGCTCGTTAAACGGCGCGCTGACTAGACTGACAGCAAAGACACCCTAGAAAAGAGGACAATTCACATGCGTGAACTATTCCAGGCCGATATGAAGGCATTGGGAGACCAGCTGGAAGAAATTGCCGGTTTGGTGCGCCGTGCCGTTGAGCAGGCTCGCACCGCGTTCGAAACCGCCGATGTCGAGCTGGCTGAGACCGTTATTTCCGAAGATGCTCGGATCGACTATCTGCAGAACACCCTGGACGAGAAAGCCATCGAGCTGTTGTTGCTACAGTCGCCGGTAGCCACTGACCTGCGCACCCTGGTCGCAGCCCTGCGTATGTCGTCGTCGCTGGAGCGCACCGGCGACCTGGCTCGCCACATCGCTCAGCTGACCCGCTTGCGTTACCCCGAGCACGTCGTTCCGGAATCCCGCCGTGAAGCCTTCAAGGCTCTGGCAGACAACACCGTCGAGGTCGCCGTCAAGCTTGATGAACTGTTGAAGACTCACGACCTGGATCTCACCCGTGAGATCGTCAAGCTCAACACCGAAATCGACGAGATTCACGAAGCGAACTTCGCTGCCATTGCCGACCCTAGCTGGGAAGGTACCCCGTACCAGACCGCTGACGTCACCCTGGCTTCTCGCTACTTCGAGCGGATCGCCGATCACAGCGTTTCCATCGCTCGCAAGGTGGCCTACCTGGTCACCGGTGAGTGGGAGCCGAACGTGGCCTCCGCCGAGTAAGACTGTCACCTCTACCCCGCGCACGGCCCCGGTTCTCCACCGGGGCCGTTTCGCATACTGTAGGACTTATGGTTCCCACCTGGTCTGACACGCTGTACCCACCCCCGCTCACCAAGATGACCGACGGCACCGTCAAACAGACCAACCCATTTTCTGGCACCCAGGTGTGGACCGTCCCCGGCAGAGCCCAGCGGCCCCTCAACGTAGCGAGCCCAGCAGTTAAGCCCCTCGACCCCGCCGAGGTCGACCACTTCTGTGCGTTTTGTCCCGGCAGACTGATGGACACGCCCCCGGAAAAATCCCGAATCACCGTGGGCACAGCCATTCGGACCGGGCTAACTGCCAGTCAACTGACCGAGGACCCGTGGAACTTCCGGCGGGTGCCCAACCTGTTCGAGATCCTCAGCTACGACTATTGGGCGAAAAACTACGGCTATCAGCTTTCTCATTCCGACCGTGATCGGATGCAACGGTATCTGGCAGATCCGGCAGGTCGGCAACACGTCGACGACATTGTCACCACCAAGCTCCAGGCCTCCGGTATCGAGTCCACCGCCACATCCCGAGAAAACGCGACACTATCCTTCTTCGGTGGCGGCCACGAGCTGATCATCGGTCGCCACCATTTCCAGCCGGGAGCCACCCGGAGTGACCAGCTAGCCTCAGCCGGTACGTTGACACCCGATGAACATGCGGCGTTCTTTGAACTCAGCGCCGACGCGATGCGCAGTATCTATGCCCAGAACCGCTACGTGCGTTATGTCCAGGTCTTCCAAAACTGGCTCAAACCCGCCGGGGCAAGTTTCGATCACCTGCATAAACAACTCGTCGGCATTGACCAACCTCCCGTATGGGCGGCACGTGAAGAAACTTTGCTACGCCAGAATCCCAACCTGTATAACGAAGCCGCCGTTGACTACGCTGGCTATCACAACCTCGTGCTGGCCGAAAACGAGCATGCGGTCATGCTCGCCGGGGTGGGGCACCGCTACCCCTGCTTGGAAGTGTGGTCCCGTTCCGAACACGCCCAGCCCTTCGACCACACCACCGACGAGCTACGGGGCGTCTCCGATCTCGTCCAGGCAATGCACGCCGCCACCGGTCCTCTCGTGCCGGCCAATGAAGAGTGGTACGCCCAGCCGATCGGTTCGGTTGTGAACATGCCGTGGCGGGTGCTGATGAAATGGCGGGTCTCCACGCTCGCTGGTTTTGAAGGTGGCACCAAGATCTATGTCAACACCATCGACCCCTGGACGCTACGCGATCGGGTCCTCCCGGAGCTCTTTCGACTCAGGGATGAGGGTCTCATTGCGGAAACGGTGGCAATCGGCGAGGAGTGCTCCTATCGGCTGAATTCACTCCGGTATCTAGATTGAGCAGTAGCGCACCGGGCAACCCAATACACTAGCCCCGCCAGCTAACCCGGCGCCACCTCGGTTAGCCCCTGTCGCCACTGTTGCTCCACGGGCCTGAAGCTGTCCAGCCACCGGAGGCGCAGGCGCTCGACCCATTCCAACAGATCCTGACTCACCGACGTCCGGCCTACGTTCGGAACAGTGTTCTCTGCCCCGGCCAAGACCACTGCGCTGGGGCCACGGTGCGCATTGAAATAGATGGCTCCCCCCGCTTGAGGATCGGTGACCCGGCGGAGGAAGTCATCGAGCAAGACTGTGTCTGCGGTGATGCGCATCGCCCCGAATCTACCCCCGGTTTCTGCACATGCCTGTTGGAGCCAGGCCAGACTGGTGGACGGCAGTCTGGCCTCCCCGGAGAAGAACACCAGCTGATCGTCGTCAACCATCGCCAAGGCAGCGCTGCCGGCTTCGCACACGGCTCGTCCGTCGTGGAGCACCACATCGTCGATGTCCACGTCCGCCTCTCGGATCGCCGTGGCCCGAGAGTCTTGAGTAAAGGTAGCCAATCTGGCCAGATCGGGGCCTTTGATCATCGGATACCGTCGTGGATCAGGGGTTGCCGGAATCCACAGGCGGGTTATCTGCCGGAACGGGGCCGCAACTCGTAACGACAAGGTCACCTTCGGCGTCGGAGCATCCCGGGCAGACCGTTCCGGGATTTCGACCGCAATCCGGGGGAACAGATCCGGGCGCTCGGTGGTCGGGTTTGGCCGGTCGGTGACGTGTTCTGACAACGTTTGAATGCCTCGCCACCAAATGTGTTCGATCGGTGCAGTGCCACCGCTGAGGCAGGGCACAAGGCCGGCGGTCTCCGGTTGCGCACTCAATCGATACCACCCGTCCAGAAAGCGGTCTCGGTGGCGCCGGAGATCCGGTGCGGCACCGTGCCGAACCCGAAAAGACTCGGCCAACACCACCTGGTCCGCGTACACTCGCCCCTCGGCGCTGGCCTCGACCGGAACCGGGTCGAACCGGTCGCGGTTCAGGTCATAGACCAGCATCATGGTCGTTCCCCTTTCGGCCTTGTTCGGGTACTGTCGGCGGTCGTCTCCTGGACGGCGCGGTTCAGTGCGGTGATCAGCACCTGGGCTTTGAGATTGCGTTCGGCCAGCTCCGCCTGAGGGTTCGAATCGGCGACAATGGCTCCACCGGCACCGATCGAGACCCGTGATCCATGCCGGACCAGCGTGCGAATCACGATATTTAGGTCGGCTTCCCCTTGAGTTCCCAGCCAACCGATGGTACCCGAGTACACACCCCGGGCGCCAGCCTCCAGCGCATCGATGATCTCCAGGGACCGGACTTTCGGTGCACCGGTCATCGACCCGCCGGGAAAGCTGGCTTCCAGTACCTCGGCCACGCTGGTCTGGGGCGCAAGCCGACCGGTAATAGTCGACACCATCTGGTGCACAGTTGCGTAGGTTTCGATATTCATCAGTTGTGGCACGTGCACGGTGCCGGGTTCGGCCACTCGGCTGAGGTCATGGCGTAGCAGGTCCACGATCATGAGATTTTCGGCCCGAGTTTTCTCGTCGGTGGCCAACTCGGCGGTGATCTGCCGGTCGCGCTCGGGATCCGCGCTACGCGCCACGGTGCCTTTGATGGGCTTGGATTCGACAATTCGTTCCCCCACAGCGTTTGTCGAAATCGTCAGGAATCGTTCGGGCGAGCTACACAGGATCTCCAGGCGATGATCGGTCCGACCGAAGCGGTCGAGCTCGAGCCCTGCAAAACAGTCAAAACACAAGTAACCCGAGTATGGCGCCGGGTTGGCCTGACGTAGCCGGCAATACAGCGCGAAGGTGTCGAGCTGTTCGGGCACGGTTTGGGTGTAAGTATCGGTCAGACATACCTCGTAGGCATCCCCGGCCGCCAGGTGTTCCTGGATCCGGTCGATTGCCTGCAGGTACTGCTCGTCACCCAGTTGCCAAGACCCGGTGTCACCGGGTGGGGTCAGCGAGCTGTCTTCGCTGAGGAGTCGCTCGTCGGTTGCCGGTGGCGGGTCAGTCTGGGGACCCAGTGGCACCAGATCCTGGTGGAGATCATCCAGCAGCCGCGGGTCACCGATAGCGTAGAGGTGGACGGTATCGGGCTCGATCACAGTGAAACACTGTGGGCGCAACCAGTACCCGTCGGGCACCTGGGACCGATGACGTGGTGCCGTGAGGAGACCGGGGGTGATGTGCTGCCAAGCTTCATATCCGAAATACCCTAACCACCCACCACGGAATCCAACCGACCCCGGGGCGGTGTGGCTGAAGTCAGCGGCGTCGGTCAGCAGGTGGTGGTCCTGCAAATATTCCAATACGTTCCCGCGGAGTTGCTGGAAGTTCCCGGCATCCGCAGCCGAGCCGGTGAGCACCCACAACTGCTCATCGGTGGCCCGGTAGCGGACCACTTGGGACAGCGGGCCGATATGTGCAGCCAGGATGCTGCGGATCGGTCCGGTGGCACCGGCTGAGCTGGGCGCGGAGGTATCCAGCCAGATCGCCACATCGGTCTCAGGCGTGCGCGCACGTGCGCGCAGGCGCGCGAAGGTCGCTGCGGTATCGGCCCGATACCCGTTGAGCTGGCGGTAATAGATCCGGTATTCGGGCCGGGCCTGGTGTGCCGGCTGGGGTGGGGCGTGCTGGATGCTGGCCGACCGACTGTCCACAGGACTCTGGCAGGTGCTCCCGGATCCAGTGGCCGCGGTGTCTCCGAGAGCCAGAAAGTTCCGGATCAGATCCGGACCGTGCCCGGTCAGCACCGATTCGGGGTGATATTGCACTGCCCAGTGGTTGGTGGGCCCGCCCTGCTCATCGAGCACATTTAGCGCCATGACCACGTCATCCTCCGTGCGGGCATGCACCCGCATCCGGTCCTGAGGCAGATCGGTAACCTGCAACGAGTGGTAGCGCACCGCGGTGGTGGGTTGGCGGATCCCGCAAAAGATCCCTTCCCCAGAGTGCTGGATCGCACAGACCTGGCCGTGGGCGGGGTGAGGTAGGCGGTCGATGGTGGCTCCGTGTAGCATCGCCAAGCCTTGCAGACCCAGGCAGACCCCAAGTACCGGAATATCACCGGCTGCTCGGATGATCTCGGCGGTGGCTCCAAAGTCCTGGGTTCGGGTGGGGGTCCCCGGACCGGGTGAGAGCACCACATGTGTGTAGGCGCCGGCGCGCACTGCGGCCACCAGCTCAGCAGTGATCTCGCGGTGTTCGACCACCGTGGGGGTGGTTGCCGAGATGGTAGCCAGTAGGTCCACCAAGTTATAGGTGTAGGAGTCCTGGTGATCGATCACCAGCAGACGGTGAGCCGACACCATCGTGGCGGATGACCGGGCCGACTACTTGCCCTGGGAGGCCACCGCGGCAGCACCAGCTTTAGCGGCCTCAGGGTCCAGGTAGCGTCCCGGGGCGAGCGGGGCAAAGTCCGTATCCAGCTCGTAGACCAGCGGAATTCCGGTGGGGATGTTCAGCCCGGCAATATCGTCGTCGGAGATGTTCTCCAGGTGCTTAACCAGAGCGCGCAACGAATTACCGTGGGCGGCGATGAGCACGGTCTTGCCCTCGGCCAGATCCGGAATAATCGCGTCGTTCCAGTAGGGCAACAGACGCTCGAGCACGTTCTTCAAGCACTCGGTGCGCGGGGCGTTATCTCCCAAGTCCGCATAGCGGGGGTCTCCGATCTGGGACCAGGTGGAGGAGTCTGCCAACTCCGGCGGTGGCGTATCGTAGGATCGACGCCAGATCATAAACTGTTCTTCGCCGTACTCATCGCGTACTTCGGTCTTATTCTTGCCTTGCAAGGCACCGTAGTGGCGCTCATTCAATCGCCAGGAACGCTTGACCGGAATCCACTGCCGATCAGCGGTGTCCAGAGCCAGATTCGCGGTGGTAATGGCCCGGCGCAACAGCGAGGTGTGCACCACATCGGGCAAAAAGCCACCCTCAGCCAGCAGGTCCCCGGCGCGGGTCGCTTCGGTGCGACCTTTCTCGGTCAGCGGGACATCCACCCACCCGGTGAACAGGTTCTTTTCGTTCCAAACACTTTGGCCGTGACGCAAGAGCACGAGACGATAATTTTGAGTCATGGCTCCAGCATATCGGGTCTTGTCGGTCACCTCACCCGCGGACTAAAAGGCGTATCCGCCGGTGTCTCCTTTGATCTCACGGCGCGGACCGGCCAGGTACACCGCAGCCACACACAGCGCTACCAGAGTCAGCAGGCCGGTGGTTCCGACCTGGTAGAACAGCAACGGCAGGGCGGTCATGATGGTACCGACAGCCGCCGAGATCCCGGTCAGCAACAGCCAGAAGTTTTTCGACTGACGTCCCACAGCCAGGAAGTCACGACTTTTGCGCCCCAGGCAATCGATGAACGCCCAGAGTTGGATGACCAGTGACACCACGGCAAAAATGATGCTGAGCCAGTGCTCAATGGTCAGCACAATCGCCCCGGGGGTAGATAATGTCAGCATGATGCTATTCTACGCGCAGATCCTGGTTTCGATCTCGATCACACCCTGAGTGTTGCTCGTCGGGTTTTGGGTAGACTGATCCGCGTGAGTCACCCCGCACTTGATCCTGCTTCTGCCCGTCGCCCGGACGCGCTCGACGACCGCACCGGGTATTTTGTGGTGTTTGAGGGTGGCGACGGTACCGGCAAATCCACCCAAAAATCCCGGTTGCACAAGTTGTTGGCCGGTTTGCCGTGGGTGCATCCCGATCAGCGGATTATCCACACCCGGGAACCCGGCGGGACCCCGCTGGCCGAAAACGTCCGGACTTTACTGTTGGAGTCCCCACAGGAGCACATCACGCCGTTGACCGAGGCCTATCTGTTCGCCGCGGCACGCGCCTCCCACTGTGCTGAGGTGATTGACCCGGCACTACGGTCCGGACACGTGGTGGTCAGCGATCGTTTTCTGGCATCGTCAGTGGCCTACCAGGGGGCCGGCCGTCAGCTGGGCGAAGATCTGGTCTCACGGCTCAATGCCCCAGCGGTGGCGGGACTACGTCCTGATCTGACCATCGTGTTGGATCTCGACCCCGAGCTGGGCGCGCACCGACGCCGGGCACGACAACACAGTGTCGGTGAGGATCGGATCGAATCGGCCGGGTACGCCTTCCACACGCGGTTGCGGAACTCTTTCCTCGCCCAAGCGGCCGCCGATCCCGTACACCACCTCGTGTTGGATGCCACCGGTGAGGTCAGCGACATCGCCCGCACCATTGCCCAGCGCGTGCAGCAGGATCTGCTGACCCGGGCATTGATCGAGCCGACGGCGTCGACCGGACCCGCGGGGCCCCCGGAGTCGCGCCGATGAACCACACCGTCAACTCCAGTTTCGCCACTGACTCGCATCTCTCGCGCCAGTTTCCGCCGGTCTGGCGCCATCTGGCCGGCCAGCGCCACGTGATTGCCCAACTAACTCGTCCCGAGACACTGCGCGCCCCAGCCCACGCCTGGCTGTTTACCGGGCCTCCGGGGTCGGGTCGCTCCACCGCTGCCCGAGCTTTCGCCCAGTCGCTAGTCTGTCAGCGCGAGCAGCTCGCCGAACGTGGTTGTGGGCAATGTCCGGCTTGTACCACGGTGGCGGCCGGTTCTCACCCGGATGTGAAGATCCTGGCCACCGAGAAGGTCAACTACACGATCGAGGAAGTCCGCTCCCTGGTCGCCGAGGCCCAGGACCGCCCGGCCACCGCGCGCTGGCGGATCTTCATCATGGAAGATGCCGACCGGATGACCGAACGGGCCACCAACGTGTTGCTGAAATCCATTGAGGAACCCCCCGAGCGCACGCTGTGGATCCTATGTGCCCCCTCCCCGGCCGATGTGCTGATCACTATTCGATCCCGCACCCGCTCGGTCAACTTGGCGATCCCCTCGCTGAAGGATGTCACGGATCTGCTGGTCTCCCGCGACGGCCTCGATCCGCAACGAGCGCGATGTGCTGCCCAGCTGGCTCAACACCATGTAGGAATGGCCCGCTGGTTAGCCAGTCACGACGAGGCGATGCGCCGCCGGGATAAGGTGGTGCGCCTGCCACTGACCATTCGCACCGCCTCGGCAGCGGTGGCAGCCGCCGAAGAACTCGTCGCACTCACCAAGCAAGAAGCCGATGACTCGGCCACCGAACGCAACGCCGACGAACGCGCCAGCCTGTTGCGGTCCTTGGGGTTGAACGCGGATGAAACGATTCCGCCGAAACTGCGCCACCACGTCAAACGTCTCGAGGAGGAGCAGACCGCCCGAACGAAACGTAGCGTGCACGATGCATTAGATCGGGCGATGATTGATCTGAGTGGACTGTACCGGGATGTGTTGATGATTCAGCACGTTCCGGATGCCACGACCCGTCACGATATCGAGCTGATCAATCCGCATTTGACCGATCAGCTACTCGACTACGCCCGTACCGTGACCCCGGCCCACCCTCTCAACGCGCTACAGGCCATCAACGAGGCCCGGCTACGCCTGCGGAGCAATGTCCCACCCCAGTTGGCCCTGGAAGCCATGTTTCTGGCCTTGATCCCACGCCGACCCCGCCCCTGAGTGAGGAAGGATCACCAATGCCCCCATCCCCCACCACCCCACGCTGGCTGTCTGACCGCACTACCACGACCGCCCTGGCGGTCATCACCGCGCTGAGTCTCGGGCTGTCTGCCTGCTCGTCTGAGCAAGACCAGAACAGCACCAACACCGGTCGCGATTCGCAGCCTGTCACTGACGGCCAGGGCTCTGAGGAACCCACCGAGAACGGTCAGCCCGAGGACGAGGATGAGAACCCCGGTATCTCTCAGGAGGCTGGCAACCTGGAGTCCTACTACGATCAAGACCTGGCATGGTCCGAGTGCGAGCAGACGACGGACTTCGAGTGCTCGATGGTGCAAGTCCCCTTAGACTATGACCACCCCGAGGAGGCCTCAATCCAGATTGCAGTGACCCGTCCGGCCGGGACCGCCGCGGATCAGCCCAGCCTCCTCGTCAACCCCGGCGGACCGGGTGCCTCCGGTGTTGATTTCGTTCAGCAAGACCCCGAGACCCTGTTTTCCCAGGATCTGCTCGAGGCCTTCAGCATCACCGGTTTTGATCCCCGCGGGGTGGGTGATTCCTCTGCGGTGGAGTGTTTCGATGATGCCGGTACCGATGAGTTGCGCGCCGTTGATGAGGGCGATCTCTCCGGCGATGAGGGTTTAGCGCAGGTTCGCGAGCAGGCCGAAGAGTATGCCAGCGTCTGTGATGAGAATTCCGGTGAGCTGCTCGATCATATCGATACCGACAGTGCCGCCCAGGATATGGACATTCTGCGGGCCGTGCTCGCAGATGAGAAGCTGAGTTACCTGGGTTATTCCTACGGCACCGCGTTGGGTGCCAGCTACGCGGAGCAGTTCCCGGATCGGGTTGGGGCCATGGTGCTTGACGGCGCGCTCGATCCGGCGGTGGGCACCGACGAGATCACCTTGGCTCAGGCCGAAGGATTTGAACAAGCCCTCCACGCCTGGGCCACCTGGTGCACCGAGACCCCGAATCAATGTCAGCTAGAGGGCTCCACCACGCAGATCGTGGAGACCGTCCGCGACCTGCTAGCCGATGTCGCCGAGACGACGCCCACCGCCGCTGATGGGCGGGATGTGCCGATCGGGACCTTCGTGTCAGGGCTGATCGTGCCCCTGTATTCCGAAGCGTCGTGGCCGTTGCTAGGGCAGGGCGTGACCGAGGCCATCGATGGTGACCCGTCGCTGGTGCAGTCCTGGGCTGATATCACGGCCGACCGGGCCCCGGATGGCACCTATACCACCAACAGTTTTGACGCCTTTAATGCCATCAACTGCGCCGACCACCCGGTCGATGCCGATCAACAGCACATGGATGCTCACGCCGAGCAACTCGCGCAGGTCTCCCCGACGTTTGGACCGTATATGTCTCATGGAGCGATCGCCTGTGACGTCTGGCCGATTGAGACCCCCGAGCCACGCCGTGAAGTCTCTGCCACCGGGGCAGACCCCATTGTCGTGGTGGGCACCACCGGGGATCCGGCTACCCCCTACCAGTGGTCTGAGGCCCTGGCCAGTCAACTCGATTCCGGCGTGTTGGTCACCCATCAGGGTGAAGGCCACGGCGCTTACGTTCCCGGTAACGATTGCATCATCGAGGTGGTGGATGACTACTTGATCCACGGCACCGTACCGGAGGACGGCACCACCTGCCCGAACGCCTAGTCCTCGCCCTGGCGTGCCCCGAACGTCTGTGGTCAGCTGTCATGCTTGAGCACAACGTTTTGCTCAACGGCCACCGCAACCGCTATGATTTCTAGTCGTGGCTTGTTCAGCCTCGCCTCCTTAGCTCAGCTGGCCAGAGCAGCTCCCTCGTAAAGAGCAGGTCACCGGTTCGAATCCGGTAGGAGGCTCCAGACGTGCCCGGTCCGGGCGCCCGGGTGTTCAACGCCCCGACCCGCAACGCTGAGCTCTCAGCGAGTGACCCGTTCAGCAATGGCGGTTCCCAGCTCTGCGCACCCCGCGGTCCCGCCGAGATCCGGGGTGCGCACCGCGCTGTCAGCCAGCACCTGCTCGAAGGCGGTGACGATCGCCTGCCCCGCCTCGCGGTACCCCAAGAAGTCCATCATCATCGCACCGGCCCAGATTTGGCCAATCGGATTGGCGATCCCCTGGCCGGCGATATCCGGGGCGGAGCCGTGCACCGGTTCGAACAGCGAGGGAAACCTACCGGTCGGATTGATGTTCCCGCTCGGGGCTATCCCGATGGTTCCGGTGCACGCCGGACCGAGATCGGAGAGAATATCACCGAACAGGTTTGAGGCCACCACCACGTCAAACCGGTCCGGGTGCAAGACGAAGTGGGCTGCCAAAATATCAATGTGGAATTTTTCAACCTCCACTTGGGGGAAGTGTCTGGCGTGCTCAGCCACCCGCTGATCCCAGTAAGGCATGGTGATCGAGATGCCATTGGATTTAGTTGCCGAGGTCAGTTTCCGCTGACGCTGTTCGGCCAGCTCGAAGGCGAATTTCACGATCCGGTCCACCCCGGTCCGGGTCATCAAGGTCTCTTGGACCACGATTTCTCGTTCAGTGCCCTCGAACATGGTGCCACCAATGCGGGAATACTCCCCCTCGGTGTTCTCCCGGACCACCACGAAGTCAATCTCTCCGGGCTGACGGTGGGCCAACGGTGAGGGAACCCCGGGCAGAAGTTTCACTGGACGGAGATTGACGTACTGGTCGAACTCCCGGCGGAATGTCAGTAGCGAGTCCCACAACGAGATATGGTCGGGCACCGTCTGTGGCCACCCCACCGCACCAAAATAGATCGCATCAAACCCGCTGAGAATCGCTTTCCAGTTCTCCGGTAGCATGTGCCCGGTTTGCGACCAATACTGTGCCGAAGCAAACTCAAAGTGCTCAAATTCTAGGGGCACCTGATACGCTTCGGCAACGGCCTGTAAGACCTTGAGGCCTTCGGGCACGACTTCGTGGCCGATACCGTCTCCGGCAATCACTGCAATCCGATGAACCATGGTTCCTGTTCCGCCTCTCTGTGTGGATCGGTTGTGCCGTGAGCTGTCTGAAACCACTCTACGGTGCACGCTGGTATGACTCTGAGCTACCAGCCGTACTTAGGGGCGCACACCGAAGCAGGGCGCCCCGAGAAGACGCGGTAGCACCCGGTAGGCGTCATGGATCCACTCGCACAGTCGCCGGCGGGTGGTTCGGGGATCAATGATGTCTTGGACGCTGAACGTTTCGGCGGTTCGAAACCGTGAGGAGTACCGTTGCAGTTGTTCGGTGATCTCTGCCAAGCGCTGTCCCGGATGGGGATGAGTCGCCAACTCAGAACGGAACGCCGCCTCGATTCCGCCTTGGGATGGTAGCGACCCCCAATCTCCCGAGGGCCAAGCCCAGCTACGCACCGCCCGGTGCCGGTTGACAATCCCAGCACCACCGACCCCGTACACCCGCCGCAGAATGATCTCGGCCTGCGGAATCTTGGCCTGATAGATCGCACTGATTGCCCGAGCACCGAGCCGGATCGTGGCATCTCGTTCCGCGCGGGAGCCGATCGTCATCCCGGCCTGATCGGTCAAACTCACCAGCGGCACGTGGAAGGCCTCACACAGGTTCACCAGGCGCTCGACCGCCATCGCACCCTCGCGGGATAACGTCGCACCGTGGGCCGGATTAGCGGTGATGACGCCAACCGGGTGTCCGTCTAGTCGCGCCAGCGCCGTGTAGGTGCCGGCCCCGTATTCGGCAAAGCGGAACACCGAGCCCCGGTCAAAAATACCCTCCACGATCGGCTCGATGGCATAGATCTGTCGTTCGTTGCGAGGAATCGCCGAGACGAGGGCCTCATCGGCTCGATCCACCGGGTCATCGGTGGCAATGGCCTCGGGGATCTCATCGACCGAGGACGGAAGGTAGGACAGAAACTCCCGGACCAGCCGATAGGCGGCCTGTTCATCGGCCACGATTCGTTCCACGGTGCCGTTGCCTCGGTGCACGGTGGCCCCGCCGAGTTCTTCTTTACTCAAGTCTTCACCGGTGGCGGCTTTGACCACCGGTGGTCCGGCCGTGAACAGTTGCCCGATCCCCTCGATCATCACCCCGAAATGAGACATAACAAACCGAGCCGCGCCGAGCCCGACCGTAGGGCCAGCACACACCGAGACCACCGGAACCCGGGAAAGATTGTCGACCACGTGATTCCACGCCGGGTTGACCGGCAGATACATTGCCTGGGCATCCAGCACTTTGGTGACCGACCCGCCCCCACTGGCCCCGTCGAGCACCCGCACCATTGGGACCCGCATTTCCCCGGCCAGTTGCTCGGTGAAGATTTGTTTGTCATAGATCGCGGCATCTCCGGATCCACCACGGATCGTGAAATCATCAACCCCTAACAGCACCCGTCGCCCTGCGATCGAGGCGGTGCCGGACAGATAATTGGTGGGTTTGACCCGGATCAGACGACCCTGGTCATCGTACTCACCGAATCCGGTCAGCGCTCCGATCTCGGCAAAGGAACCTTCGTCAGCCAACTGTGCGATCCGTTCCCGTGCGGTAAGCTTACCCGCGGCGTGCTGGCGTTCGACTTTGGCTGTACCCCCGTGCTGGTGAGCGAACTCGCCTCGCCGGGCTAGCTCGTCCAACTCCGGTTGCCATTCCTCGAGGTTGGTCGAGCTGGTCCGGTCCGAACCCGCCGGGCGATCGGGGTCACTGGACTCGCTCGAGACGGCATTGTGGTCGGACATCGACTGACCATAGGCCAGTGGTTGCCCAGCTTCGACGGTGTCTCCGACCTCGACCAACACACCCTGCACCACGCACTCGGTGCGCGCCCGTACGGGATGTTCCATTTTCATCGCTTCCACCGTGGCCACCGTCGTCCCAGCCGGCACACGCTCGCCCGGTGTCGCCTCGACCGAGATCACGACCCCGGTGACCTGGGTGCTGATGGGTTGCGCCCCCTCAGGAACCGCGCGCCGGCTCTCTGCGGTGACCTGATGTGGAAGCGCTGCCCGCCTAGCTGATACGTCCTGCAACTGGTCGTCTAGTTGCCCGACTGGCGGGTGCTCTCGTAACTGCGGCAGTCGAGCCTGGAGATATCCGGTGGTGATGGCCCCGGATAGGAACTGCTCGTCTGTCAGGATCGCATGCAACAGGCCACGATTGGTGTCCACCGGCGCGGTCGAAAGGTCCTGTAACGCCCGGGCGGTCACCTGAGCAGCCCCGGCAAAGGTCTCCGAGCGTCCGATCACCTTCGCGATCAGCGAGTCGAACCGGGGATTGATCACCGCGGGTGCCCGAAGCGCGGTATCAACCCGCACATAGCGCCCGGCCGGTAACGATAAATGCTCCACCGTGCCCGCGGTGGGGGTCACCGTTCCGTCGGCCTCCAATACCTCCGCGTTGACCCGGGCCTGAATCGCATACCCTCGCGATACCGGTGGCTGGTCCAGACCGAGTTCCGTCAGTGATGCCCCGGCCGCCAGGTGCAACTGAGCGGCCACCAGATCCACACCGGTGATCTCCTCGGTCACCGTGTGCTCGACCTGCAAGCGCGGATTGACCTCCATAAAGTAGAGGTCGTCGTCGGGTCCCTGACCGGTCACCAAAAACTCCACCGTCGCCAACGACCTCAACTGCACCGCCTCAGCGATCCGTCGCGCCACTGCAGTCAGACGTTCCCGTAGCTGCTCGCTCAGGTGCGGGCTCGGCGCGATTTCCACGATCTTTTGGTGGCGACGTTGCACCGAGCAGTCTCGTTCTCCCAGCTGTTGCACGTGGTGCCCGTCTCCGATCACCTGCACCTCCACGTGGCGCGGGTCGGCCACGAATTTTTCGATCAGCACATCTGCGGCCCCGAAGAACTGTTGCGCTTCCCGGGCGCACTCGCGCATCAGTGACTCCAACTGCGCCGGATCCGACACCCGGCGCAACCCTCGCCCGCCACCACCGGCGAGCGCCTTAATCATCACGGTGCCGTGCTCAGCCAAGAATTCTTGAGCCTGTGGCAAGTCCGGGTTCAACCCCGTGGCAGGAACGACCGGACCCCCCACCGAGACAGCCAACTGTCGCGACCGGGCCTTATCACCGAAAACCTCCAGCACGTGCGCATCAGGCCCGACGAACACGATCCCAGCCTGCTGGGCGGCCCGGGCTAGCTCCGGATTCTCTGAGAGAAATCCGTACCCAGGGTGAAGGTAACTGGCCTGCACCGACTGCGCGGCTGCGATCACCTGATCGATATCCAGATACGGCCCCACCCCGGTACCGTTGAGCTCCACCGCCACGTCGGCGTGCCGGATGTGTGCCTGATCGTCGGCGGTATAGACCACGGCGGCGCTCATCCCCACCGCGTGGATTGCCTCCACGATACGCACGGCAATCTCTCCACGGTTCGCGACCAGCACGGTGGGCATCGTGGTCCTCCTGATCAAGGGTCTGAGACCTACGTCACTGAATATCCCTGTGAAGTCAATCACCACCGGGGTGACGGTGTCAATGCAAGAGACGCCGCATCAGCCGGCCCCGGTCGAATCGCCGTCTATAATCTCCACGTCGCCATCGCGACGGGGATCTGGTGCCCCGGTGAGGGTCCTGGCCTCATAGTCGATCTCCAAGGCCTGAACGCTGCCGAATACCGCGTCGTTGCGGGTAGTGACCTGAATCTCCCAGCCCTGGTCCTCAGCCAGTTGCCTCACCTCGGCAGCAGGTTCCGTTTCCAAGGCCAAGGTTGAGCCCTGCAGACTGTGTCGCGGTCCGGTAACCGCCTGCTCAAGGCTGGCTCCGCTCAACGTCCACGGCAACACTGTGGAGGCCAAAATATTCGGGATCTGATGTCCCCCGGGGAACCAATGCCCAACACCGGCCGCCCTTGATCATCCAGGAGTAACACCGGTGCAGACCAACTGACCGACTTCCGTTCAGGCGCGGGCTGATTCTGCTCAGTGTCGAGTGCCGCGAACCGGTTAAGCTGATCGTTGAGAAAGAACCCGGCCACATACTCAGACTGATCCCCTCCCCAAAAACTGGTCAGGGTCTGCGTCATCGAAACCGTCATCCCACTGTCATCCACCACGGTGATGTGGGTGGTATTACCGGCTTGCACTGCTTCGGTCTGACGTTGATCGAGCTCAGCCTCGGCCGGCTGGATCTCTGCGCCCACGTCGTTCAGCGCGAGCTGGTGTTCTTCGGCCTGGCCGCCACGGTCATCGGCCTGGGTACCGCGACCGCGTTGATGCACCTCTTCGGTCCTGTGGGCTCCGAGGCCGGTTGGGATCAGCTACGTACCGCGCAGGGGCACTCCGAAATGCCGTTATGGTTACTCTCCAGCATCGGGATCGCAGCGGTTATTCTCGGTGTTTGTCTGCTAACCCAGCATTACCTGAAACGGTGGGTCCCGGCCCTGGTATCGGCCGGACGTCTCGCCTTTACCGTCTATTTGGCCCATTTGATCATTCTGGCCCTGGTCATCCGACCCGCCCCGGAGAACTTGGCCCAGGGATATCTGGTCACCATCGGCCTGTCAGCAGCCCTCGTGCTAGCCGCCCACGGCTGGTGGGTGAGGTTCGGCACTGGTCCGGCCGAACGCCTGCTGTCCTGGCCACCCCGGCTACGGACCAGCCCCTGATCGAGGTCCGCCCGCCCTATGACGTCAGATCGGGTAGTGCGGCCTCAGCGGCCTCAATGTCCTCGATGACTTTCTGGGCCCGACGACCGACGGTATACACCTCGGTTTGCCCCCGTCGGAACATCGCAGCCGCCTGGGCCACCGCCGCCAAATCATTAGCAGCCCGTGAAATCCACCGGTGCAGATCCTGAAATTCTCCGGGCACATCAAGGCTCTGCTGATCGGGGCTGGCCCGGCGCGCGGCCACACACAATGCCCGCACCCTGGGCAACAGATCGGCCAAAATATTGCCGGCGTTAATCAACCCGTTGTGTTCTTCAGCCGAGACGAAACCCTGGACGTTGCGGGCGTGTTCCTCATCCGGGTCCACGATCTGCCAATAGCGTTGCAGCGAGCGATGAAACCGGTCGTGGGCCTGACGCCACAAATGGTGACCCAACTCCCGGTCATCGCGACGTTGTTGGCGACGACGCGCAAAGGGACCCAGCTTCATCGCCTCAGCTACTTTCGGTCTCGGTGTTCTTCTGTACTGTTTCGTTTGAGCTGGTATCTTACGCCTCGGGCATCCGTAACACGATCTTGCCCTGTCGCTCAGCGTCACCAAACCGGTCGAAGGCCGCTGCGACATCCGTGAGATCAAACACCTCCGGTTCGGAGACACAGATCCGACCGTCTGCGATCAACGGCCAGAGGTGAGCCTGTACTCCTGCGAGCACCTCGGCTTTTTCCTCAGCGGTCCGTGAGCGCAACCGGGTTCCGGTAAACCAGGCCTGTTTGGCCATCAGTCGCATCACATTCAGTGTTCCTTTGGCTCCGCCCTGGGTGCCAATGGTAACAACCCGACCGCCACTAGCCACCGCTTTGACGTGGTCCTCCACATAGGCCCCGCCCACGGTATCCAGGATAACGTCGGCACCGTGGCCGTCGGTCAGCTCCATCACCCGATCGACAAAACTCTCGCTCCGGTAGTTAATGGCCTCGGCACCCATCTGTTGCACGGCCTGGCACTTGGACTCGCTTCCGGCGGTGGCGATCGGGCGCAACCCCAGGCCGAGCCCGGCACGGATCGCAAACTCACCGATCCCTCCGGTGCCACCGTGGATCAGCACAACGTCGCCTGGCTGAGCCCCACCCTGCATCCACACATTGGCCCACACCGTGGCCGCGACCTCAACGAGTCCGGCCGTCTGGGTCATGGACGTATTCTCGGGTAAGGGCAACAGCTGGCGGGCATCCACCGCCACGTATTCGGCGTAACCGCCCCCGGCCAGTAGGGCGCACACCGGCGTACCGAAGTCCCAGTGACCGGCCTGGGCGCCAACGGCTTCAATGGTGCCGGCCACTTCCAGTCCGGGAATCTCGCTAGCACCTTCCGGAGGGGGGTAGTTACCGGCCCGCTGGTGGGTATCGGCCTGGTTCATCCCTGCGGCAGCAACTTTGATTAATACCTCCCTCGCACTGTATTCCGGGACGGACTCCTCGACGACTTTCACCTCACAGGGGTGGTCGACCGAGGGCTGATCGTGTCCTGCGGGAGTGTAAAACCGTGCTGCAAACATACCTTCATTGTCTCAGACCTGTGCTGGATATAACACCGCAGATGCTCATCGCCCTACCCTTGCTGGGTGGTTCGTCTCGTCGCGAGGGTCATGGTCGCGTCATCTGAAGGTGCCGATCGGGATCAAGACCTGTATGATAGTGCGGTCAGGACGGTTGGCCGAGCGGCCGAAGGCGCTGGTCTTGAAAACCAGTAGGCGGTAACCCCGTCTCGTGGGTTCAAATCCCACACCGTCCGCTGTCAGTGGTCTGTTAGCTCACGTGCGATGAGTCAGACAGACCGCAACGCACGGCCCCTCGACACATCAGGCTACGTCGCTTCGCAGTCTGGACGTCGAGGGGCCGCTTCTGTGAGCGGTTCTGTGGATCGAACTAGCCGTTCAGTCGGGTGGTTTCCTGCCCGAAGCTGTCCAGCACGCTGGCGTTTTCAATGGTTGATGGCGTGTTGTATTCCTTGCCCTCGACAATGTCACGCATTGTCCGGCGCAGGATCTTGCCCGAACGGGTTTTGGGCAACGCGGAGACGATCTCAACATCTCGGAATGCTGCCACCGCGCCAAAGTCTGACCGAACTTTGGCGATCAGCTCTTCGGCCAGTTGCTCCTGAGAAATCTCGGCACCATCTGCCAAGACAACGTAGGCTACCGGTTTCTGACCTTTGAGCTCATCGGCCACCCCGATCACGGCACATTCGGCCACCGCGTCATGTTCTGCCACCAGACCTTCCAAAGTCCCGGTCGACAGCCGGTGTCCGGCCACGTTAATCACATCGTCCGACCGACCCAGGACGAAAATGTAACCATCCTCATCGATAAACCCGGTGTCCCCGGTGAGATAGTATCCCGGAAACGTTTCCAGATACGAGCGCTTAAATCGATCTTCCTCGTTCCAAAGTCCGATCAACGCCCCGGGTGGCAACGGAAGCTTGATGACGATATTGCCTTCCATCCCCTCAGCCACGGGTTCTCCGGCTGCATCCACGATAGAGACTTGGAATCCGGGCATCGGCACCGTCGGGGAGCCGGGTTTGAATGGGAGCTTTTCCAGGCCACGGGGGTTGGCCGCCACCGGCCATCCGGTTTCGGTCTG
This sequence comes from Auritidibacter sp. NML130574, assembly GCF_003185725.2. GTDB lineage: Bacteria > Actinomycetota > Actinomycetes > Actinomycetales > Micrococcaceae > Auritidibacter > Auritidibacter ignavus. The sequence goes on from NZ_CP031746.1 coordinate 1,619,157, forward strand.
CCACCAGTGATCGACCACCGGCTTGCCAGTGATCTCGACAATCCAGTGGTAGGTGGCCTCATCGAGTCGCTCCCCAACCGAGAACACGTTCTCCAGACGAGACAGATCGTATTTCTTCACTTCCTCACCGCGCGGATCTTCTTTCCGGATCGCGCGGAATGCTGTGGGAGCCGCGTAGAGCATCTTCGCTCCGTATTCTTCCGCGACCCGCCAGAAAGCTCCAGCATCCGGGGTGCCCACCGGTTTCCCCTCGTAGAGCACGGTGGATGCCCCGGTGATCAGGGGTCCGTAAATAATATGCGAGTGCCCCACCACCCAGCCGATATCGGAGGCCACAAATGCCACCTCACCGGCATGCAGGTCGTAGATACGAGGCATCGACCACTCCAACGCGGTGGCGTATCCACCTTGGTCACGCATGACAGCTTTGGGCTTCGAGGTGGTACCCGAGGTGTGAAGCAGGTACAGCGGGTCACAGGAGGCCACCGGCACGGCCTCCGCGGCGCTAGCCGTGGCGACTGTCTCGTCCCAGTCCAACCATGATGGATCAAAGTCTCGGGCCTCTTCGTCGAACTGGGGCCGTTTTTTGACAATCACATACTCGGGTTGATGCTCTCCAGATTCGATGGCGGCCTTGATCGGTGGCAAGTACGGGATCTGTTTCGTGCGTTCGATCCCGCCAGACGCCGTGAGCACCACCTTCGGTTGAGTATCGTCCATTCGTGTGGTGATCTCTTTGGCAGCAAAACCGCCGAAGGTCACCACATGGATCGCTCCCAAGCGGGCACAAGCCAGCATCGCCACCGCCGCCTCGGGAATCATTGGCATATAGATCAACACTCGGTCACCCCGGGTCACGCCGAGATCCTGCAGAGCTCCAGCGGTTTGGGCGACCTCCTCCAGCAACTCCTGGTAGGTCACGGCTCGCTTATCGCCGGTGACCGCCGAATCGTAGTAGATCGCGATTCGATCACCGTGACCGGCAGCAACGTGCCGGTCTAGGGCTTGAACCGTAATGTTGATTTCGCCATCAGGAAACCACCGCCAGTGGAACTCATCGGGTTGCTCGACTGCGATGCTGGGAGCCTTCTCCCACTGAAGCGACGCCGCGTTCTCCAACCAAAACTGCTCTGGATGGTCTGTGGCGTAGCGGTAGACATCCTGATAGGTCTGATTCGTCGTAACCTGCTGGTTCATCACATCATCTCCATGATTGTCGTTGTGATGGTGTCAATGCCTTCCTTGAGAGACAACATACAGCAGGAGTGATCTGAAGCACAATTACTAGACTGGGGTCAGTCACGGACCGTCGCTTCATCTGGCTGTTTTGAAGATCGAGCCCCGGGTTAGCTATGCTAAGAGAGTTGTGCCTACCTCAGGGCGCATCTGGAGGCGTGCCAGAGCGGCCGAATGGACTTCACTGCTAATGAAGGGTCCGGGTTAAACCGGACCGGGGGTTCAAATCCCCCCGCCTCCGCGTATAACCCCGGGAACCGTCGAGTTTCCGGGGTTTTTCGTTGCAAATAAAGGGAAGTAGCGGAATTGGACCCAATCGTGTTGGTGTCATTTATGCCCCCAAAACGTCAGGTGATACGACAAAACTAGGATCACCGCGGTATCACAACCCACGCTTGACAGTGGCCGGTGGCACAGTAGGCCCTAGAATCCCCGCGTGGCACATGAGACTATGGTGATATGAGTCAACAACTTGAATTCAACGGTCATTTGGCTCGGGCTGCTCGGGCCATTGCAGGTGTCAACCCCATGTACGTCGCGCAGGAAGCGGGACTATCTCGCCAACAGCTCCGCGACTTCGAAAAGGGTGTGGGCGAACTTTCCGAGGCCGAATCCCACCAGCTCAAAACAACGTTGGAGAATCTCGGGGCCCGATTCATCACCGAGGATGCCCACGGTGGTCAGGGGGTGCGCGCCAAATTCCCCCGGAGCAAAGTGACCCAGGTGGAAAACTGGGAAGGTGAAGGCGGACCGGTCGGCGAGGACGACGCTTAGAGGCCTAGGCGTCGTCTTGGGGATTATTATCCTGTTGCGACAAGATCTGCATCAGGTCCATCGCTTCGGGCACCGTGAGCATGGTGTGCTCTGACAGGGTTTGGGCTGCCTCGTCAATGCGGTGATCACGCACCATCGCCCGTAACTGATCTCGTAGCCACGGTGGGAGGTCCTCACTCGAGAGTTGCACGGTGCCGTTATCGCGCATGACTTCGACCTGGAAACCACGAGGCTCCGGGGTGCTGAAATCTTCGTTTTCCCACTCGACGGGAACCGTGAGGTTGGTCAGTTCCTGTTCTCCGTCCTCCGTTGCCGGGGACTGCTCCGAGCCAGCCTGATCAGCCGATGTAGCACCATCGGAGTCATCCGGTACTGAGCGGTCTGTCGGGGTCAGATCGTCCTGGTCGCGCTGGTCGTCCCGATCGTTTAGAGGAGTATTCTCAACACTGTCACGTGCCATGTGGGGCGTGTCCGGTTCCGAGGACGACACGGCCTCGTCGATGCTGATCCATTCCTGTGGGTAGGACGCCAGGGCCTGCACATCCAGCATCGCATCCATCGAGGACACACCGGTCGCCTCACGGTACCGCATGGCGGCCTCCCGCATCTTACCGACGGCAATCAGCCGATAAACCTGGCGGTGGTCTTCTTCATCCAACCGCGTGGAGGCTTGCGCTGCGGTGATCGGTGAAATCCGTTCGGACAATCCACCACCGCGTCGCTGAGACCCGCCACCGGTCCCCGAGGAGGACCGAGACGGCTTGGAGGAGCCGTTATTTTTCTTCGCCACAGCGGCTACCCCGCGATACCCCAGGGCAACAAGAACAGCAACACCAAGGATGATGAGCACGGGGATCAGGTATTCCATGGGGACAATTCTACGGTCCCCTAGCGCATTCTGTCGCCCTGATGTGGTCACATGACCTACCCGCGACGATGGCGGATCCCCCGGGTGATGACAACGGCTACCACCAGCAACGCCGCGGTGAGGGTCAACACGATGGTCATCATCACGGTGCCCGGCCAACCGTGGGCATCCAACAACACTCCGCCGAGCCATCCGAAAAGACTCGATCCAGCGTAATAGCAGAGATTGTACAGCGCCGTGGATTGTGCCCGGCCGGCCACCGCGGCCGCACCCGCCCAGCCGGAGGCCACTGAGTGGGCGGCGAAAAACGCTCCGGTGAAAATGATCAGCCCCCACAAGATCGCCCACACATTGGGGACTAGTGTCAGCGCCACCGAGATCACCATGGCTGCCGAAACCGCTAGCAGCACCGTCGCTGGCCCGTAACGGGTGGCCAAACGCCCGGCCATCGGAGAGGTGACTATCCCCATCACGTAGGCCCAGAAGATCACGGAGACCACCGCAGCGGGCAAGAAAAAAGGTTCGGTCATCAGGTGGTATCCCAGGAAGTTGTAGATCGCAACGAACCCGCCCATCAGCAACATGCCCTGCAGATAGGTGACGATCAATTGCGGGGATTTCAGATTGCCGGTGATCGCCACCAACGCGTGTTTGATGCTGTGCCCGGAGGGTGTGAACCCTCTGGCATCGGGGCTGAGCAATAAGAATCCGATCCCTGAGATGCCGGCGATCACCACGACGATGAGCATCCCGACTCGCCACCCGGCCCAGTCGCCGATCGGCGTGGCGATCACCCGGCCGATAAGTCCGCCGATCACGGTGCCTGCGATGTAGGTTCCGGCAGCTTGGCCGGCATACTTGCGATCAACTTCCTCATTCAAATAGGCCATCGCCAGGGCCGGGACCCCGCCGAGACTGATGCCTTCCAGGAGCCGGAACACCAGCATGAGGTTGAACGACGGCGCAACCACCGAGGCAACGGCGAAGATCAAGGCCGCCATCAGCGCGATGGCCATGGCTTTTTTGCGTCCCAGACGATCACCAACGAAAGACCACGGGATCACCGCCAGCGCCAGCCCGGCGGTGGCCATCGAGATCAACAGTGCGGCTTGATCGGCGCTGATCTGCACATCCGCCGAGATCAGTGGTAGTAGCCCTTGGGGTGAGTACAATTGGGCGAACGTGGCGATCCCGGCTAACAAGAGGCCCGCCAATAACCGGCGGTATCCGGCGGTCTGAGGCACGTGCCCGTGCCACGCCCGGGTGGCTGTGTGCTGATCATCCACGATTCTCACCCACAGTCTGTCTCGCCTCCTGACCGGTCTGTTCGTCTCATTCGGTGGGTCCGGTACGCTGCCCAGCTGGTCGGTAACTGGAGTGCACCGTCATTCTCAGCCCGGCCTGTGGCCGAGCGCCCGGGGTTGGGAACTCCAGCGTCTGCCGAGGCTCGGCACAATCGGCACTGACTGACTAGAGTGTCTGATGTGAGTTCTCAAACACCAGATGTCGTTGACCTATCCGAATCGTTTAAAGCCTACGATGTGCGTGGCATTGTCGGGTCCACCATCACCGATGACTCCGTGCGGGCGGTGGGAGCCGCTTTCGTGGATGTGCTCGAGCTGGCCGGTGCCACTATGCTCGTCGGTGGCGATATGCGCGCCTCCTCACCGGAATTCATGCAGGCCTTCGCCGACGGCGCGCGATCCCGCGGAGCCAATGTCACCAGCCTGGGGCTGATTTCCACCGACATGCTCTACCACGCCACGGGAGTATTGAACGCTCCGGGCGTGATGTTCACCGCCAGTCACAATCCGTCCTCCTATAACGGGATGAAGATGGCGCGTGCCGGGGCCAGCCCGATCTCGGCCGACACCGGCCTGGCCGAGATTCAACAGCTGGCCCAGCGCTACCTGAACGAGGGCGGGATTCCTGCGGTGGAAAACCCCGGCGAGTACTCCGATACCGAGACGTTGACTGACTACGCCACGTTTTTGCGCTCCCTGGTGGATCTGTCTCACATTCGTCCGCTGAAGATCGTGGTGGATGCCGGTAATGGTATGGCTGGCAAGACCACCCCGGCGGTGCTGGGTGATGAGCTTCTCGAGGCGCTACCGATCGAGATCGATCCGCTGTACTTCACCCTGGATGGTACTTTCCCGAATCACCCGGCCAACCCGCTGGAGCCGGAGAACCTCAAGGATGTGCAGGCACGTGTGCGCGAAACCGGCGCCGATCTGGGGCTGGCCTTCGACGGTGACGCCGACCGGTGCTTCGTGGTCGATGAGAACGGTGACCCCGTCTCGCCCTCGGCAATCACCGCGATCGTGGCTCAGCGTGAAATTCAGCGTGCTCAGGCAGAGGGTGAACAGACCCCGGTGATTATTCACAACCTGATCACTTCCCAGGCGGTCCCGGAGCTGGTGACCGCCAGCGGTGGACGACCGGTGCGCACCCGAGTGGGGCACTCCTTCATCAAGGCGGTCATGGCCGAGGAAAATGCTGTCTTCGGTGGTGAGCACTCGGCCCACTACTACTTCCGGGACTTCTTCAACGCCGACACCGGCATGTTGGCGGCCATGCACGTGCTGGCCGTGCTGGGTAGCACCGAACGGGCCATGTCCGACGTGACCGAAGAATTCAACCCCTACATCGCCTCCGGCGAGATCAACTCCGAGGTTGCCGATAAGGAGGCTGCCACCGCGCGGGTGCTGGAGGCCTTCCAGACCGACTCTGCCGATAACGACCTCACGGTTGACCGGCTCGACGGGGTGACGGTGGCCTCCCAGTCCGGTGGCTGGTGGTTCAACGTTCGGCCTTCGAACACCGAGCCCTTACTACGGTACAACGGTGAGGCCCAGGACGAATCCGTGATGGCTGAGGTTCGTGATCGGGCCTTGGCCGCCATTCGCGATCAGTAATCCGGTCGGGTTCTTTACCCCGCCAGCGCCAAGGGAAGCACTCCGTGGGTGGTCTCGGCAAGCGCGGTCACCAGGTGATTGGGCACCTGAAAGCGCTGGTGAACCTGTGCGAGACGAAACGCCGAGTTCCCGCCCCGGACCGACACCACCGCGATCGGGCGCTGGTCCCCATCCCATTCGGCCAGTAGTTGTACCACCGTAGTGAGGACCGCCTCGGGAATCTATCGGTCGCCAGGGTTTTCAGCAATAACTCCAAGTGGCTACGTTTCAGGGCCACCGCGGTCTCTGGCTGGGTGATCGATGTGGGACCGTGTTCGGTGAGATAGTCCAACACTCGGGGCGCCCAGGCGGATCACGAATCCCCGATCGGGTTTATCGAATCCCATCCCCAGGGCCGAGGTGGCCACCAGGGCGGTCAGCTCGTTGTTGATGAGTTGCTCTTCCAGCAGCCGTCGCTGTGCCTGCTCGGCGAGGTTCCGGTCGAGCCCCGCCGATACGTGCTGGCCGTTGTGCGGATCCTCAGTGCCCTGGGTCATCGCACCGGCCTCATCATGCTGACATCATGCTGATAGAGCACCAGCCGGGCGATCAGGAAGAAAGCACCTCCCCGATACCCCGGAGCCACCACTGCCCCGTCATCGTGCTGAAATGTGCACGGTCACGGGGCAACGGTGACAGTCGGTGCTGACCGCCGTGTTCGAGGGTCAGGTGGAGTTATGCCTGCAGATCCGCCTTGAGCTGGTCGAGTCGCTCGCGCATGGCCTGTGGCAGGCTGTCGCCGAATTTGTCGAACCATTCCTCGATCAGTTCGACCTCGGCCTTCCATTCATCGCGGTCGACGTGCAACGCAGCATCAATTTGGCCCTGGGACACATCCAGGCCGGTCAGATCCAGCGAATCGCGGGTCGGGACGTGACCGATCGGTGTTTCGATCGCCTCGGCTTCGCCCTGCAGTCGCTGGACGATCCACTTCAGCACGCGAGAATTTTCGCCGAACCCGGGCCAGGCGAAATCGCCGTCGGCGGTGCGACGGAACCAGTTGACCAAGAAGATCTTGGGCAATTTCTCGGTGCCGATCTGATCTTCCATATCGAGCCAGTGCTGTACATAGTCACCGGCAGCGTATCCGATGAACGGCAACATCGCCATTGGGTCCCGACGTACCTCGCCGACCTGGCCTTCCGCCGCGGCGGTGCGCGCTGAGGACAGGGTGGCACCCTTGAAAACGCCGTCGGTCCAGCTGGTGGCTTCGGTGACCAGTGGTACCGTGGTCTTCCGGCGTCCACCAAACAGGATCGCGTCCAGCGGCACGCCATTGGGCTCGTTGTACTCCGGGGCCAGCATATCGGTCTGGGTGATCGGGGTGCAGAACCGCGAGTTGGGGTGGGCAGCTGGGGTATCGGAGTCCGGAGTCCAGTCCTGACCCCGCCAGTCGATCAAATGCTCCGGGGGGTCTTCGGTGAGACCTTCCCACCACACGCCCCCTTCATCGGTTAGGGCGACGTTGGTGAAGATACTGTTGCCCTTGGAGATTGCCCGCATCGCGTTGGGGTTGGTGGACCAACCGGTGCCGGGAGCGACACCGAAGAAGCCGAACTCGGGATTGACTACCCGCAGAGTGCCCTCCGCGTCCGGGCGGATCCAGGCAATGTCGTCACCCAGGGTCTCGGCCTTCCACCCTTTCACGGTCGGGTCGATCAGCGCGAGGTTGGTCTTACCGCACGCCGAGGGGAAGGCGCCGGTAATGTACCGGACATCGCCCTGCGGGCTGGTGAGCTTCAACACCAACATGTGCTCGGCCAGCCATCCCTCGTCGCGAGCCATGGCTGAGGCGATACGCAGCGAGTAGCACTTCTTGCCCAACAGAGCATTTCCGCCGTATCCGGAACCGTAGGAGACAATTTCGCGGCTCTCGGGGAAATGCACGATCCACTTCGTGTCATTACACGGCCAGGCGACATCCTCTTCGCCCTCTTCCAGCGGGGCACCCACCGAGTGCAGGGCAGGGACGAAGAAGGCTTCGGTCTCAGTCAGCCGGTCCAGCACATCCTGGCCAATCCGGGCCATGATCCGCATCGAGAGCACCACGTAGGGCGAGTCGGTGATCTCGACACCGAACTTGGGGTCATCGGCGTCCAAGTGCCCCATCACGAAGGGGATCACGTACATGGTGCGCCCACGCATTGAGCCGGCGAAGGCGTCGTTAAGGATGGCACGCATTTCCCGAGGATCCATCCAATTATTGGTGAATCCGGCGTCGGCTTTCTTTTCGGAGCAGATAAAGGTCCGCCCCTCCACTCGGGCCACGTCACTGGGGTCCGAGAATGCCGCATAGGAATTGGGGAACTGAGGATCGGTCAGCTTGGTCAACGTTCCGGCCTCAACCAGTTCCGCCGCGAGCCGATCATACTCCTCTTGCGATCCGTCCACCCAATAGATGGAGTCCGGCTGAGTACGCCCGGCGACCTCCTTGACCCAATCCAGCAGGTCACGGTAGGTCGTGGGCGCATTCTCCTCCAGTGCGGAGAGATCATTCGAGGCAACATGAGCAACCATGTGGGTCCTTAGAGTCTAGGGTCTCGGTTTAAACGGAGTCAGCACGCTCATCCACCCGATGCTGGGAGCTACCTCAGCCCACCAATCGGATCATCGCCACTAACACGCCGTTGTATCAGCACGTGATGAGTTCAGTGTTACTCCTGTGGCCAGTCTATCAGCGCCCCAGCGGAATTTCCCTCTTATTCATATCGGCCCCTTAGACGTCGCTGAGGTGTCGCTTGAGATCGTTGCGCGTCGAGACCTGAGGTGCGTGTTCACGCGGGTTTTGCCTCAATTTGGCATTCAGTTCTGATCCGCGTATAGTATTCAACGGTCATGATGACCCAGCGCCCTTAGCTCAGCTGGATAGAGCGTCTGTCTACGGAACAGAAGGTCAGGGGTTCGAATCCCTTAGGGCGCGCTTTTTTATGTCCGAGATCACATCCGCTCTGGTGTGGGTTTTCAGTTTTTGGAGCATTCCCCTTTGGGTATTCGGCCCGATCTGCGGACTTTACCAATTACCACCAATTACCGCGGTTGATCAGCCCCGCGGTGCGATGAAATCCACCATGCGCGCATCCCGCCCATCCAGCTCCGCCCAACGCGCTGAGATCTCAAAAACTTGGATGCCCAGCGTGGGGTAATGCTCGGCCATCCGGATCACCGATTGCTCGTCAGAAGCGACCGAGGCCAGTCGCATCCCGAGGTCTTGTACCCACGGCATATGTCCCACCACACACAGTGTGCGCACAGATTCTTCGGTTTCATTGATCACCGATAGCGCCTGGGCCGCGGTGGCCTCATAAAGCCGTGGATCCAACGCCGGAGTCACCGCCTGCTCGCCGAGCTCGGAGAGAACCCAGGTGGTGGTCTGTCGGGTGCGTACCGCATCCGAGGTGATGATCTGATCGGGGATCAGCCCCCGAGTCAGAAGCCACTTCCCCGCTTCCGGGGCGTCTTGAGCTCCGGTGGCTGATAAAGTGCGTTCATGGTCAGCCACCCCCAGACCGTGTTCGGCTTGAGCGTGCCGGATGATCACTAATGTTTTCTGCTGATCGTTACCTCGCACAGTCATCACGGCATACCCTCACTGCTATCGTGGCCACCCGATCTAAATGGAATATTCCGGAGCAGCCCAGACCACCACTTCGGGGTGCTCGTAGAAGCGGTACCCCTGACCGCGCACCGTCCGTACCGTGCCGGAGAGACGTCCCAGCTTGGAGCGCAAGCGGCGGATATGCACATCAATGGTGCGTTCATTGGGGACCTCATCGCTTTCATCCCACAGCGCGTGCAACAGCTCGTCACGATTCACCGTGCGGGATCCGTTGTCGATCAGGTAATTCAACAACTCGAACTCTTTGAAAGTCAGATTCAACGGCTCACCGTCCAGCAACACTTCGCGGCGGGCCAGGTCGATCAAGACACCGGGCTGACGTGTCGAGACGGGAGCTGGTGGCTGGGCCAAGTCAGGACGAACCCCGGCATTCATCGTCGGATCGCCCAGCACCTGCCGGACCACCTCGAGGTCATCACCGGCAGCTCCGGCCGGGGCAACGGCCACAGCTGCGTGAGTATCCGCCCCGGGAACCAGCGATTCCACGTAGTGGCGCAATTCATTGGCCAGCCTGGTCAGCGAGGTACCAGCCGCCGAGGCCAGTCCTTCATCCATGCCAACGTAGATCACGAATCCACGCGCTTCAGTTTCCTGCGCCACCGGCTGTAGACCCGGGTGGGCCTCGTCACGAGCCATCATGGTCGAGGGCTCACGCACCTGCCCGTCCGCGCGGGCATGATCAGATTGCATCGCCTCAGACTCAGCACGCCGAGAAGTATGATGCGCTTGCTCCTGGACCATCCGAGCCCGTTCGGCTCGACGGCGAGCATTGCGGACGGAAATGTGAACGTATCCTTGGGCTGAGCTGGACATAGAATGCAATTCCTTACACAGACTCTGCGACACTACGCTGTCCCCGATCCATCGCACTCCCATCGTGCGATTCATCCGGCGAGACGAGCGTCGCCTCGACAATGTTCTATCCCCTTAGATTCCCCCGTAACATTCCCGTAACGCAAGTACACGGCCCACCCATATCCCACATACTGAAATTCTCAGCCCTGAATATGAGAAAAATCACTCGTAATATAGCGATGCATTCCTTTTGGACCCAAGAAATCCCTGTATAGGATTACTCCGCCGTACCGTAGAGCCGGTCGCCGGCATCACCGAGGCCTGGAGAAATATAGGCCTGTTCGGTCAACCTATCGTCGAGTGCTGCCACAAAAAGATCGATGTCCATCTGGTGGTATGCCTCGTCGACCTTCTTCAACCCTTCCGGAGCGGCCACCAAGCAAATGCAGGTCACCCGCCGAACTTTGCGTTCGTGCAGGAAACGGATAGCCTCCACCAGCGTTCCCCCGGTGGCCAGCATCGGGTCGAGAACGAAACAGTGGCGTCCGGCCAGATCCCCGGGGAGTCGTTCGGCATAGGTGATGATATCCAAAGTTTCGTCATTGCGTTGCATCCCCAAGAAACCGACCTCAGCGGTCGGAGTCATCGTCATCATGCCTTCCAACATGCCCAGACCGGCCCGCAAGATCGGGACCACCAACGGACGGGGTGCGGCCAGACGGGCGCCTGTGGTCGCGGCAACCGGCGTGTTGATCTCGACATCTTCCACGGGTAGGTCGCGGGTGGCTTCATATCCCAGCAACGTCACCAGTTCGCTGGTGAGCTGACGGAAAATATGTGACGGCGTATTCTCATCGCGCAGCGCGGTGAGTTTATGGGCAATCAAGGGATGATCAACAACGTGGAATCGCATGCTCCAAACTCTACTCAACCCGACTGGATTTCCTGAGAACGGGCCCACGGCTAAGCTGTGATACGTGACCGAAACAGGAGCCTGTGATCCTCCCTGCGGGCCCGGCCCATTGCCGGACCGCGCCCAGCTCGAAACATGGATGCAAACTGCCATGGCTCTCGCAGAAACAGCCACCCGCGCCGGCGACGTTCCCATCGGAGCCCTCCTCGTCAACCACACCGGCACTGTCATTGGCCAGGGCTACAACCGTCGCGAAGTCTCTGGCGACCCCACCGCTCACGCTGAGATGCTGGCCATCCGCCAGGCCGCCTCGGCTGATTGGCGTCTGGAAAACTCCACGTTGATCGTCACGCTCGAGCCGTGTGCAATGTGCGCTGGGGCAATTGTGGCCGCCCGGATCCCCCGCGTGATCTTTGGCGCCTGGGAACCCAAGACCGGTGCCTGTGGATCAATTTTGGATGTTCTGCGGGAGCCACGATTCAATCACCAGGTCGAAGTCATCGCAGGCATCATGGCCGAGGAATCCGCTACTCTATTGCGCACCTTCTTCCGCGCGCGCCGCTAAGCACATCGACTCAATTGGAGAGTGCGCGCAATGTCAGCTATGCTGTGTGGGTCAAGTTTCCTCCGAGAAACTTCAGGTAGCGTGTCCGAGCGGCCGAAGGTGCGACACTCGAAATGTCGTGTACGGTAACCCCGTACCGAGGGTTCAAATCCCTCCGCTACCGCCGAGTTACGGTCCCACGACATAGTTCTGGCTATGTTGTGGGACTCTTTTATGCACTTTTATGCACCTCGGGGTCCTGGTCGGCTACTGTGTCAGGTTATGACGCTGTTCACCGTGAGTTTTCCACTATTGAGACCACCTGTCTCCAATGCGTCACTATCATTATTCTGATCAATAATGTTCTGCATCACTGACAAACGCACTCACTCTTCACCACAACGACAAGGGGCCGAATTTATGAGCACCAAACCGCTGGTCGAAACCACGGGGATCGAGGTTATCGCCCCCGAGCAACGCACCGCTAAACCCGCCGACCTTTTTAAACCCTGGTTTGCCGCCAATATTTCGGTCTTCGGCATGAGCTACGGCGCCTGGGTTTTGGACTTCGGCATTTCGTTCTGGCAGGCCTTCGTTGTGTCGATCATCGGTATTGTCGTCTCGTTCTTACTCTGTGGCCTGATCGCGATCGCCGGGAAACGTGGCTCTGCCCCCACCATGGTGCTCTCACGGGCAGCCTTCGGCGTCCACGGCCAAAAAGTTCCCGGCCTGATATCCTGGCTGACCTCCATCGGGTGGGAAACGTTCTTGGCCATCTCTGCGGTGCTGGCCACCACTGCGGTGTTCAGCACCATGGGTTGGGGGGATGGCACCGGGATTCAAGTGATCGCGGCTCTTTTTGTCTCCGCTGTGATCGTGGCCGCCTCGGTGGCCGGTTACCACACGATCATGAAGCTCCAGGGATTTTTGACCTGGTTTACCGGCGTGGTCACCATCGTCTACCTCATCCTGGTGATCCCCCAGATCGACTTCGCTGCGGTGTTGTCCACCCCGCCGGGAAGCTTGCAACAGACTATCGGCGCCATGGTGATGGTCATGACCGGATTCGGCCTGGGGTGGATCAATATCGCCGCCGACTGGTCGCGCTATCAGCCCCGTTCCGCCTCTGACGCTGCGATTGTCTTCTGGAATACCCTCGGTGGTGCCGCGGCTCCGATCATCCTGGTCACCATCGGACTGTTACTGGCCGGCTCCGACCCTGTCCTGGTCGATGGAGTCGCCGAAGACCCGGTGGGCACGCTGACACTGCTACTGCCTACCTGGGCGATCATCCCGTTTTGGCTGACTGCACTGCTGGCACTAGTCTCCGGGGCGGTGCTGGGCATCTACTCCTCCGGGCTGACCCTGCTCAGCCTAGGTATTCGAATCCCCCGCCCGGCGGCAGCCGGCATCGATGGGCTGATCCTGACCGTGGGGACCATCTGGGTGGTGTTCTTCGCCGAAGACTTCCTCGGCCCATTCCAGTCCTTCCTGATCACCCTCGGTGTACCCCTGGCTGCCTGGGCCGGCATCCTCATCGCAGATATCCTCACCCGGCGCGTGGACTATCACGAGCCCTCCCTATTCAACCCCCGCGGTCTTTATGGTTCCTGGGACCTGATTTCCCTGGTGACGTTCGTCATCAGCTCGATCATCGGCTGGGGACTGGTGATCAACCAATTCGCCGCCGAGGCGCCGTGGAACAACTGGCAAGGCTATTTCCTGGGGCCTCTGGGCGGAAAAGACGGCGACTGGGCCTACTCCAACCTTGGTGTGATTGTTGCACTGGTGCTCAGCTTCGTCGTCACCTTCCTCGCACGTCGTCCGATCGTTCGCGCCCAAGAAGCTCGCGCTCGTACACTCCAGCAACAAGCCGACCAACACGACGGGGAGCCCCACCCCGATCTCTCGGCGTAGCACTCCCCGAAGGTCGTGAGACTGCACGAGACCCCCCTCACGAGGCCACGCTGGTCTCAATTAGGCCTGGCGACGGTGGCGCATCAGCACCCACCCCAGTCCGATCGACAGCGCTGCCAAACCGAGCGCTCCCAACGTGATTGTCGCACCGCTTGCCGCCAAGGTTCCCTCGCTGTCTTCAGTTGCCTGGGGGTCCTCAGCTGAGGTGTCGCCTTCGGTATCCTGAGCTTGGTCCTCACCGGCATCTTGGCCAGAATCCTCGCCAGATTCCTTGTCAGAGTCGGCCTGGTCGTCGGTGTCAGTGTCGTCACCGTCGGTGTCGTCACCATCGGTGTCGCGACCGGGCTCTTCACTCGGTTCTTCGGTCTGATCCTCGGTCGGTTCATCAGACGACTCACCGTCACCAGGCGCATCAGTCGGGTCCTCAGTTGGCCCCTCCTGAGCAGCTTCAACGGTCAGCGTGAAGGTGATCTCATCAGCGGAGTCACCAGACTCATTCTGAGCCCGGACCGAGACCTCGAAGCTTCCCTCTTCGGTCGGAGTTCCTTCAATCGCGCCGGTCTCAGCGTTGTAGGACACGCCCTCAGGCAAGCCATCAACGGTGATATCCAGTTCAGCATCGGCCGGCTCGACCGAAACGGCGATCGGGTCGATCTCTTCGTTGATGGTCACCGTCTGATCAGCGATCTCGGCGATACTCACCTGCAGGTTTTCTGGTTCCGGCTCAATGACGAACCGCACCGAATGGGTGTCTTCACCAGCTTCGCCGGTGGCCGTCACCGTGGCGGTGAAGGTTCCCGCCTCAGTCGGAGTTCCCGAAATGACGCCGGTTTCACCGTCATAGCTCAGACCACTCGGCAGACCGGAGATCGTGACCGTCTCCGCGTTGTGCGTTACGACCTGAACATCCTCAATGGGCTCGTTGACCGTACCGTGAACGTCGGAGATCGGGTCCACACGCACCGGTGCCTGTGGCTCAGACTCGTCAGCTTCACCCACGCACACCTCGTCGGTCCGTAGCATGGTGCTGCGCGCGCTCAGGGAGATAGGCACGGTGTACTGGTCCGACTCAGGAATGTAATTCCGTGGGATCGAGGTGTCGTAGCTGGGCGCGTCGAAGGAGTCCAAGGTCGGCGAGTAGGTGTTGATCGTGACCTCGCTGTCGTCCACATCGAACTGCAACAGGCGCATGAACCCGGTCCGGCGTTCTCCGTCAACCTCATAGTTCTGGTAGTCGGCCAGCATTTCGAAGCTGGGTGCACCAGGACCGTTGTGGTTCACGTTCCAGGCGGTACCGTGATAGTGACCCGACAGCACCATCACGACGTTCTCGTTGGGCTCGACGACCTCATCGCGAATGTAGAACCCCTCACCCCCCAGGAACCCGTGGAAGCCATACGGCGCGATCCCCGAGATGGAACCGTCATCGTTATTCGAAGCCTGCAGGTAGGCGTGGGTGAACAGTAACCCATCGCGATCGGGGAAGGACTGGAAGATCTCACTGGCCCACTGCCGCATCTCGCGACTGTGACCGTACGGCAGGTGCACGGCAACGAAATCCTGTCCCGCAGCCGAGAACAGGTCGTAGTGCGCCGCGTTGTCGCCTTCGGCCCAGGGGCCACCGTATTCGGCATTCTCCCAAGTCTCCGACAACGCCTCATAACGCTCCGGTCCGAAGAATTCGTTGTACAGCGAGTTATCTTCCCGGCCCCACTTATTATCGTGGTTACCCGGCAAAATACCGTTGGGGACCCCGCCATCATCCAGGATCTGCTGCATCTGCGAGGCAAACCCGAACTCCTTGCGAGCGTGCTCGGCAGAGTGGTTGAGGTTCATGTAGTTTTCGATGATGTCACCGGTGTGACCGGTGTAGGCAATCTTGCGATCCTCGGCGTTGTCCACGATCCACTCGACCTGGTCGCGGTAGGCCTGACCGAAGCGCTGGGCTTCATCAGGATCATCGGAGACGGCCCCCTCAGCGAGGAACTGTGTGTCGGTGATGTGGGCAATGGAAAAATCATAGGTGCTGGGATCGCGGAAGCCGCCCAAAGCCGGTGAGTCGGTGGGGTTCCACTCGGTGGAACCGGTCATGTGTGGGTCCTCGCCGACCACGGCCACGTAGGCCTGTCCCTGGTCGTTGAAGGCCTGGGTGCCTAGCAACGCATTGAGCTCGGTGTTCTCGGGGGCCTGCCCCTGCTCATCGGCGGCCAGCTCCCACTCGCCTGCCTGATGATCCCAGACCATCAGCTGGACTTTCCGGCTGGGGTCCACCACGGCGGTGACGGTGATGATCTGGCCGGCCCGAGCATTGTCGACCTGGTAGATCTGGTACGGCTGTCGCCCCGGGCCCTCAGAGTTGGTATCCAGCGTCTGCTCGTCCAGCTGTGCCACCTCGCTGGGTGCCTGCTCGTAGGACTGTTCGGTGGGGTTGACCAGCTCTTCGTCAAAGGTGCCCGAGGTAACGCTGAACTGCACCTCTTCCTGCTCGTTCTGATCACTCTGCTGGCCTTCATCATTGGACTGCCCTTGGTTGCTCGCCGTAGCCGGTGTCACCGCAACGTTGGTGATAGTGGAGGTTGCCACCAGAGCGCCAGCCGCAGCGGCCGCGCACGTAGCGCGCAATGCCAGGCCGGCAAGTGACAGGGTTCGTGGTTGATCTGCGGGGTGTGGTGATGGTGAAAAGCGCATAGTCCCTAGGGTAAAACCGCCAGTGATACCGGAAGTTAACCCACACCTTAACGTTCTGAGAATTCCTGACCAGCCGAAGACGAACACCCTCTCGGTGACTCTCTCGACAGCTCCGTGCTGTGAGCAACGTCCGACGACACCAGGTTCACCGTCAGGGCACCCGTGTGGCTCGGCTTGCCCCAGCCTGGCCTGTCACAGCTCGGCCCCGGAACCCGCCACAACCGCAGATCCCGGGGCCGAACAGCGCTGTCACGACACATTAGGACAGGTGACGCTCCTGGGGACCGTTGTATTCCGACAGCGGACGGATCAACGAGTTATGGGCACGCTGTTCCATGACGTGGGCGGTCCAACCGGTCAACCGGGCAGCGATGAACAGCGGGGTGAACATCTCGATATCGAAGCCCATCAGGTAGTAGGTAGGCCCCGCCGGGTAGTCCAGGTTGGGTTTGATATCTTTGGCCTCCGACATGGCGGTTTCCAGCCCGTCGTACAGGCCCATCAGCTCTCCACGACCGTAATAGTCGACCATGGCATCCAGGGCTTGTTTCATGGTCGGCACGCGCGAGTCGCCGTTCTTGTACACCCGGTGGCCGAAGCCCATGACCTTCTTCTTGTCGGCCAGGGCCTGTTCCATCCAGCTCTTGGCCCGAGCAGCGGCCTCTTCGCGGGATTCCTCGGTACGGATGCCGATCTCCTCGAAGGTGTGCATCACGGCCTCGTTCGCCCCACCGTGGAGCGATCCCTTCAGAGCCCCGATGGCACCGGTGATCGCTGAGTGCATATCGGCCAGGGTGGAGGTGATCACCCGCGCGGTGAAGGTGGAGGCATTGAAGGAGTGCTCGGCGTAGAGGATCATCGACACTCGGAACGCATCCACGACCTCGGGGGCCGGCTCTTCGCCAAAGGTCATCCACAAGAAGTTCTCGGCATAGTTGAGATCATCGCGGGGCTCGATGATCTCCTGACCACGCCGGCGACGCTGATCGTAGGCCACCACGGCCGGGAACGCCACGAAGATCTCTTGAGCCTTGGCCAACTCGGTCTCCGGGGAGGAGTCTTCCGAACGATCGTCGCGGGCACCCAAGACCGAGATGGCGGTCCTGCCAACATCCATCGGATGGCAGTCGGTGGGCAACAGGTCAATGGCTTCTTTGACCGCTGGGGCCAAGGCCCGATTGGCGCGTTCGAATTCGGTGAACGCAGCCAGTTCTTCCTCGGTGGGAAGCTCGCCCGTCCACAGCAACAGTGCTACTTCTTCAAAGGACTTCTCTGCGGCCAACTCCTGGACCGGGTACCCGCGGTAGAGCAGGGAATTAGTCTCAGCGTTGACCTTGGAGATGGCGGTGTAGTCTGCGACAACTCCGGCCAGTCCTTTCTTGATCTCGGTGTTCTCACTCATGGTTGAGAGTATTCCTTCCACATCTAGTGCCCTCCGCGACCAGGGGTCTAGAGGTTCTCAGCGTTCTGTTCAATGTCCAACCCGGGCACCTGGAAGTTGAAAATTCCGGTGTCGAAGGTGTTGTAGGCCTCGTAGTCCACCAGCTCGTATAGCCTGGCGCGGGTGAGCATCTGGTCCACGGCGGCTTGCTGCGTCCCCGAGGAAGCAATCTCATCCAACACCCGTTCGGCGGCTCCCATGGCTGAGCGTAGCAGTGTGACCGGGTAGATCACCACTGCGATACCAGCATCAGCCAGCTGCTGGCGGGTGAATAGCTCGGACTTACCGAACTCGGTCATATTGGCCAGCACCGGGACATCCACGGCCTGGCAGACCTGCTCGAATTCGCTCAGGTCCTTCATCGCCTCCGGGAAGATCGCATCCGCTCCGGCATCGACCAGTGCCTTGGCCCGATCAATGGCGGTGTTCAGGCCTTCCACGGCCCGAATGTCGGTGCGGGCCATGATCAGGAAGTTCTCATCGATCCGGGCATCAGTCGCAGCAGCAATGCGTTTGATCATGGTCTCGGTGTCGACTACGTTCTTACCATCTAGGTGTCCGCACCGCTTCGGGTTGAACTGGTCCTCGATGTGGGCCCCGGCCAGGCCGTTCAGCTCCAACATTTGCACCGTGCGAGCCACGTTCATCGGCTCGCCAAATCCGGTGTCAGCATCCACGATGGTCGGCAGGTCAGTCATCCGGGCGATCTGCCCGGCGCGGGTAGCCACCTCAGATAGGGTCGTCAGCCCGATATCGGGTAGCCCCAGGTCATTGGCCAGCACCGCACCGGAGACGTAGACGCCATCGAAATTCTTTTCGGCGATCAGCTTGGCGCTGAGCGGGTTGAATGCTCCGGGAAACTGCACGGCAGCCCCTGGTTTGAGAATCTCCCGCAGGTGTTGACGTTTCGCTTCGGGGGCGACGGTGGAGTACAACATAGCGTGTCATCCTCTCCTTACGACATACATCGGTCAGGCACGACCAGATCTAGAACAATCCCCGAGGATCATCGGCCGGATTGATCACACCGGCTGTCGCGCGAATGTTGAGCTGTCCCAGCTCGCCGGCCGGCAGGTTCTCCAGATCCTGGACCACCGACAGGAAGCGCTGGATCTCTTCTTCATCCACCACGCCCTCAGCCAGGGTGCGGAACTTGTTGATGTACTGCTCACGACCGAAGGGACGAGCACCCAGCGGGTGCGCATCGGCCACAGCGATCTCGTCGGTGATCACCGATCCGTCGGTCAGGGTGATGGTCACCGAACCGCCGAAGGCCTTCTCATCCAGATCCAGCGAGTGGTACCGACGGGTCCATTCCGGATCTTCTTCGGTGGTGACTTTGTGCCACAGGGCCACGGTATCCTCGCGACCTGCACGCTCGGGCGCGTAGGAATCGACGTGGTGCCAGGTACCATCCTGCAGAGCGACGGTGAAGATATAGGGCACCGAGTGGTCCAGGGTCTCCCGCGAAGCGGTGGGATCGTACTTCTGCGGGTCGTTGGCTCCGGAACCGATCACGTAGTGGGTGTGGTGCGAGGTGGCGATCTTGATCGATTCAACGTTGGCCGGATCGGCCACCTCGGGGTGCTCGTGGTGCAACTTGCGTGCCAGATCGATCCAGGCCTGGGCCTGGTACTCGGCGGAATGCTCCTTGGTGTAGGTATCCAAAATGGCCAGCTTGGCTTCGCCAGCCTCGGGCAACGGGACGGTGTATTCAGCGTCCGGGCCATCCAGCAACCAAGCGATCACGCCATCCTCGCCTTCGTAGATCGGCACCGGCGAGGTCTGCCCGCGCAGGGCACGGTCCATAGCTTCCACGGCCATCTTGCCGGCAAAGGCCGGTGCGTGCGCCTTCCACGTGGAGATCTCGCCCTTCCGCGACTGGCGGGTCGCGGTGGTGGTGTGCAACGCCTGCCCGATGGCCTGGAAAATGGTCTCCACCTCGGCCTTGAGCACGGTTCCGATACCGGCTGCCGCCGAGGGGCCCAGGTGGGCAACGTGATCGATCTTGTGAGCGTGCAGACTGATCCCCTTGACCAAATCGACCTGGATCTCGTACCCGGTGGCCAGACCGCGGATCAGATCGTGGCCGGAGGCCCCCACGTGTTCGGCGGCGGCCAGAATCGGCGGGATGTTGTCACCGGGATGCGAGTATTCGGCGGCCAGAAACGTGTCGTGGTAGTCCAGCTCGCGCACGGCCACGCCGTTGGCCCAGGCTGCCCATTCTGGGGAGGTTTTTGTGTCCACGCCATAGATCGAGGAACCGGACCCACCGTGGGAAGCCTGATGTGAGGTGGCCTGCGCGCGGGCCGAGACGATCGGAGCGCGGTTCAGTGAGGCAATGGCCACCGCGGCGTTGTCGATGATCCGGTTGATAATCATCTCGCGGACTTCCTCGGTGACCTCGACCTCATCGGCGGCAACGCGAGCGAGCTGATAAGCCAGTTGCTCTTCTCGGGGCAGGTTCTCTTCGGAGCGGTAAACCCGTACTGTGTGGTCTTTCATGATGTTCTGTCACATGTCCTTTCATGATCTGCCGCAATGGCGGCGTTGAATGCGGGGGTCAGGGCGTGGTCAAGAATGTGTTGGAGGGCGTGGTGCAGATGGAGGGTGGTCGCGGCTTGGGCAACATCGGGATCACCGTTGGCCACGGCCCGGGCGATCTCTGCGTGTTCGGAAGCTGAGGCGCGCAACCGGTCCGGATCATCTTGGGCCATCAGTCGCACCCGTTGCAGGTGGATCCGCAGATTTCTCACCGCGGCGGTGATATATGAGTTCTGCCCGGCCTGGTCGAGCCGGTCATCAAGCTGGGACACCAGCTGATAATAGGGTTCGGATTCCAGTGTGTGTCGCCGGGCAGCGTTCTCAAAAGCTTCGGCCAACTCCACGAACGGCTCACGGTGCATCTGATCAGCACTCGCGGCGGCTCGGGCGATCGCTGTTTCGAGCAACCGGCGCAACTCGAACATGTGACGCACTTCCGACAACGAAACATCGGAGACCGTGGTGGCTCGAGTCCCCTGCTGGGTGGCCAAGCCGTCAGCGACCAGCCGGGCAATGGCTTCTCGCACCGGTGTGCGGGATACACCGAGTCGCTCCGAGAGTTCTACTTCAGCCAGTACCTTTCCCGGGGCTAAGGTCCAATGGATGATGTCATCCCGAAGTGTTTCGTAAGCTAGGTCACTTGCTCTCACATCACCCCAGTGTATACACAGTCGTGCTCGAGATCGATACCTCATGGCACTTTTCCCAAACATCAGCCAGCGCCCCACGGTCGATGTATACATCGGGGATCGGGGTGGATGAGGATGTGGACGATGGCCAGATGGCCACTGGATAGTTGGACTGTCTCCCGGGGCATAGCAAACTGCCCAGATAAATGGTCGGCTTCCTGGTTTTCTCGTCCGCGGCAAGGGAGGGGGTGCTTTCCCTCATGGCTGAGTCTTCAAGGTCGTCATGGGTGCCTGGTCGTTATGCGTGAAGGACTCGCCGTCGGTCACCACGAAGGATTCCTGATCGGGCAGGTCCCACACATCCAGCGGCTCGATGGTGGTCTCGTCCTGCTCCATTCACCCTCATATTTGTCAGTGTTAACCCCATCGATTCGAGCTTCGATCCCAGCGACCACATCACCGATCAGCTCCCGGTATAGCCCTGGTCGAACTCCACGGATGCTACGGCCGAGGGATCGGGGATATCTACACTCACCGTGACGGTGACATCACCGCCCCACGAGGAGTCGTTTGTACCTTCAGACCCGTGAAACACAGAGATTCCAGGCAAGGCAGACATCACCACCGGTGGGGGCCCGTATCGAGTGCTCCAGGTCCTCGGCAGCGGTTTGGAGGTATGCTTCGGTTGTGGAAGTGCTCGTCCAGTCATCAAACACCACGCCCCGCTGACCAGCGGTGGCGAGTTCAAACGTGACCGTGTGCTCCCGTCCGCCCTGGGTCAAAACCGCCTCCACAGGAATGTGGTGCATCGTATTTGGGGGTGTGGGAGGGGCCTGAAGTTACCGGTTTCGTGATGGCTTCGCCCGGTCCGTTGGGCGTTGGTGGGCGGGTGAAGAATGCGAGTATGTTTTCTGTTCGGGGTTTGCGTGTTCGTCCGAGTCGTTTGAGCTCCTCCAGTCATCGGCGACTGGATCGTATGGGCCGGAGATGACTTTGTGTAACAGCGTTGTGCCGTCGCCTCTCTCGGGTGCTGTAGGCGGTGACGATGTCCTGGTAGAGCCCCCAGGTCACGTCGACAACGGTGAAGCCTGGGTTAGCCAACAGGTTCATGATTGCTTCCTGTTCCGTTGTTGTGATGGGGGCTTGGGCAGAGGGTGCCTGTCAGCAGGGTCTTATCTGCCCGGTGCAGCGGGCCAGCGGGTTGTCGGGTTGCTGGGTTGTCGGGCGGGCCACGACGGACAGTCGTCTGGTGCTGAATCCCACACCGTGAGGGATCAACCGAGCAGAGGACATACTGGCATTTTTCACCCGCCCACTAACGCCCAACGGGCCGGCCTAAGCCCCCCCCACGAAACCGGAGGCTTCAGACGTCTCCCACACCCTCGAATACGATGAGCCGAACCGGCTCTTCGTAATTGAGGGTGTGGATCAGTGATTCCAGGACACGGCGTGGCGCTGTCCGGATAGACGTCGAGGTCTTCCGATGATGGAAGTTCTTACACAGTCCATCCGAAAGACCTCGACGTGTCCAAGCTTACTTTCTCATCTCCTGATCTCACGACGTTCTGCCGGCTCGACTCCCTTGACCTCACGTGCATTGGCCAGCACATCACCGGGCACAAAGCCATTCTGGAATGCCAGCCCAACACTGCCGATGACTGGTGCCGACGGTGTGGCGGACACGGGATCGTCCGCGACACCGTCGTCCGCCGCCTCGCCCACGAACCCTTCGGCCACCGGCCCACCACGCTTCACATTCGCCTCCGCCGGTACAAATGCGTCGAATGCGGCCGCGTATGGCGTCAGAACACCACTGCTGCGGCGCCACCACGAGCGAAGATCTCGCGAACCGGCCTCGACTGGGCGCTGCGTGCCCTCGTCATCGACCACGACACCGTGTCCGTGATCGCAGGCAAACTCGCCGTGTCCTGGCACACCGCGAACTCCGCGATCCTCGCGCAGGGACATCGACTGCTGATCGACGACCCGGCCCGGTTCGACGGGGTCAGCGTCATTGGTGTCGACGAACACGTCTGGCGGCACACCAGGCGCGGTGACAAGTACGTCACCGTCATCATCGACCTTACTCCCATCAGCCAGAAAGCAGGCCCGGCACGCCTGCTCGACATGGTGCCCGGACGATCGAAACAGGTGTTCAAGCAATGGTTGAAAGCCCGACCGAAAGACTGGCGTGATGGCATCGACGTCGTCGCGATGGACGGATTCTCCGGCTTCAAAACAGCCTCCGTTGAGGAACTGCCCGAGGCTGTCGAAGTCATGGACCCGTTCCACGTCGTCAAACTCGCCGGTGATGCCCTCGACGAGGTACGCCGCCGCATTCAGCAGGAAACCACCGGGCATCGCGGACGAGCAACAGACCCGTTGTATCGAGCGCGCAGGACTCTGCACACCGGTGCTGATCTGCTCACGGCCAAACAGCAGGAGCGGATCGTAGACCTCTTCGCCGACGCCAACTTCACCGCCGTCGAAGTCACCTGGGCCGTCTATCAAGACATTGTGCGCGCTTACCGAACCAACGACGGCAACGAGGGCAAGAAGCTCTTACAAACAGTCATCGACGATCTGACGACGAATCTGCCGACAGGACTGGCCGAACTCAAGCGGTTAGGACGGACTCTGAAGCGTCGAGCTGCTGATATCCTGGCGTTCTTCACCCGACCGGGAACGTCGAACGGGCCTACCGAAGCGATCAATGGCAGGCTCGAACACCTACGGGGCTCAGCACTCGGCTTCCGCAACCTCACGCACTACATCGCGAGATGTCTGCTCGAGTCCGGCGGCTTCAGACCGGTTCTACACTCTCAATTACGATGAGCCGGTGAACCCATCCCCGTGCCACCGGAAATGTGAGGCCAAATTGTTGGGTGCTTTCGTCATTTTTTGAGCCGACGATGAACCGCAGTCCGGCCTCATCGAGCTCTTTGAGGTTGGCTGCTGAGAGCATCCCGGCATCAGCGACAACGACCATGTCAGCGATACCATGGCGGGTCTGGAAACGCTCGATGATCTCCAGCAGCGTCTTCGTTTCTGCTTTGTTGCCCTCAAAGCAACCGATCTCTAGCGGGAACCCGGTCCGATCCACCAGCAGACCAACGACGATCTGAGGGTCCACGCGCCGTTCTTTGGAGTATCCAACTTTGCGTAGTCCGTCTTCGTGCTCGGCTTCGAAATACAGGGTCGTCACGTCGTACATCACCAAGCTGACATCACCGTCGCTGAGACAGTGAGCAAAGCACTTCGACGCGATCATATCCCGGTACTTCTTCTCCTGAGCCCTGGCCAGATGCCGATAGATCGTTGACACGTGCGGGGCCGGCACCCCGAGTTCGGTCAGCACCCGGACCGTATCGCGCTTCGAGGTCGGCTCTACCAGCCTGGCCAGCACCACCTGCTTGAACACCTCATCACCGACCACGTCGAAACCCAGGTTCGTATACGCCGCTTCCAGCGTGGACCACAACACATCCGACACCGCCCCGATCGTGCGCGGCCGACTCACCACCGGCGGACCCTCGACAGTGTGTGAAGCGTCCTGGGTTTTATTCCGCTTTTTATACGGGGCTCAGGACGTGAGCCTGGGTCATATGATAACTTGCTTCGAATTCGGTCGGGGTCTGATAGTCCAGGGCTTCATGCAATCGTCTCGTGTTCCACCAGTGGACCCAGTTCATCGTCTCGAATTCGACTTCGGTGGCTGTGGGCCAAGCGGGCCTAGCATAGATCAACTCGGTCTTATACAACCCGTTGACGGTCTCTGCTAACGCATTGTCGTACGCGTCTCCAGCAGTTCCCACGGAAGCCGTGAGGCCCGCCTTGGCCAGATGTTCGGTATAGCGAATGCTGACATATTGCGATCCTCGATCGCTGTGATGGACTAACCCATCCAGCGCTTGATCCTTGGCGCTGAGCAACGCGTGTTCCAACGCTTCCAACGGCAGCACATCGGTGCGCATGGTGGTCCGGGTCGACCACCCCACAATCTTGCGAGAAAATGCATCGGTGACAAACGCGGTATAACAGAACCCGCTGGTCGTGCGCACATACGTGTAGGGTCGGCCAGCAGCGCCCTGCCCGCGTTGCCGCTGGATGGGTTTCTGCTGGCCGCCCTCCGAACCGGACGTGCCCATTCCTGAGCATCCGGCTCTCCATGTGATCACGCCGTGACGCTCGCCCAGGGGTTTGGGATGCGGGTTCCTCGGTAGCGGTAGCGGGTCACGGGAACCTGCCAGGCGCGGAAGAACTCGATCCCTTCGGCGCGGATCTGCCACCGGGGCAGAAGTCGCCTGACGAGGGTGCGCATGTTCAGCTTCGGGTGCCGCTTTTTCAGCCAGCCCACGATCCGCCAGAAGGCGAACCGGTCGAGATAGCTGAAGAGGTGTTTGACGACGCCGTGCTGGAAGTAGGCGCA
Organism: Auritidibacter sp. NML130574; assembly: GCF_003185725.2. Lineage (GTDB taxonomy): Bacteria > Actinomycetota > Actinomycetes > Actinomycetales > Micrococcaceae > Auritidibacter > Auritidibacter ignavus. The sequence continues at coordinate 1,644,508 of NZ_CP031746.1, forward strand.
CCAGCCCCGTAGCGCCGGGTTGAGTCGGCGCAGCAGGTCTGCGAGCGTTCGATGGGATGCCCGGCGGGTCAGCGTCCGTACCTTGTCCCGGATGGAAGCCAGCGACTTCCGTGAGGGGTAGGTGTAGATCGCGGTCTTCCCACCGTGACCTCTGATCCGGCGGCGCTGGATGTGCCACCCGAGGAAGTCGAACCCGGTGTCTATGTGCGTGACCGTCGTCTTCTCGGCCGACAGGCGCAAACCCATCGGCGCGAGCACCGCGGCGACTTCGTCCCAGAGCGCGTCGGCATCCTCGCGGGTGCCTCGGACGAGGACGACGAAGTCGTCCGCGTAGCGGACCAGCTTCATCGTCGCGCCCCCGGCGCGTTGATGCTTCGTGCGCGACCATTGCGGGCCGAGCGCATCCCACTTGCGTTGGAAGTGCTCGTCCACCACGGACAGGGCGATGTTCGCCAGTAGCGGCGACAGGATCCCGCCTTGCGGGGTGCCGGTGTAGGTGTCCCTGTTCACGCCGTCCTCACTGAGGACACCCGCTCTCAGGAACCCGCGGACCAGGCGCAACACGCGCTTGTCGACGATCCTCGCCCGGACCCGCTGCATGAGCGCGTCGTGATCGATCTCGTCGAAGCACGCGGTGATGTCCGCTTCAAACACCTGCACGTAGCCACGTGAGGCGTAGAAATGGATCTCCGCGATCGCGTCCTGTGCCCGCCTGCGCGGCCGGAACCCATACGAGGACGGCTGGAAGTCGGCCTCGAATATTGGTTCCAACACCAGCTTCAGAGAGGCTTGAACGATCCGGTCCGTCATCGTCGGAATCCCGAGCTTGCGGACCTTGCCGTTCGCTTTCGGGATCGACTTCTGACGCACCCGTTCGGGGACGAACTCGCCGCGCTTGACGCTCTCGCGCAGCTCGGCGAGCATCCCGTGCACCTTCTCCGGTGGGACGGATCGCGGGGCGATTCCGTCAACTCCGGCGGTGCGACCTCCCTTGTTGCCCGCCACCCGATTCCACGCCGCAACGAGGAAGCCGGGGTCATAGACCAGGTTGAACACATCATCGAAACGACGACCGGGGTCGGTCGTCGCCCATTGGTGCAGTTTCGTCTGCATTCTCAGTACCCGTGCCCACGCCTCCGAAGTGTCGGCTGGCCACGAAACATCCGCATTCACGGCTGTGTCTCCTTTACCGCTTGTCGATCCTGCGATCACACTGGACCCCTTCGCCATGCGACCGGCTTTCCCAGCCTCGGACTACTACGGGCCCTCCGTCCCATCCCGGCCCGATCAGCAGGCCGTGCGCTCAGCCGTCGGTGTCGTCGCTGGCGGCGACGCACCTCCGGCGAGACCGGGATGGTTCCCACGTTCACTCTCGAACCCTTCGACGGGATCGGCACCCAGTTATGCCCCAGCATCCTCGCCACGGCTACGCCGCAGGCTTTCACCGTGGCCTCCCGACTGGCGACATCACCCAGTCCAGGAGTTCCCCTCACCGCCGAAGCAGTGAGGGTGCGCGATGCAACCCGACCCGCATCCGCCAGGTTGGAGTCGGTGGTCTCGTATTGAGGGGCTTTCAGCCACTGGTTCCTATCCGTATGCCTCTCCGTCTCGCTAGCCGAGCCCGTACCATCTGGCAGTTCTGGCACGACTCGTCGTTGTCGAGGACTGCTCCACCCAACCCGCTCACGCCAACGGGCCAGATCGTCCTCCAGCTATCACACGCCTGCTGCGACAGGCATCGAGCGGTGTCCTTTCACCACCGCAAGGTTCGAGAGCACCTCGTGGCGCTCGATGTCAGCAACCCACAGCTGATGCGGTGCATTCACCTTGAAGTCCCGGTTGACTAGATCCGGCCGATGATCCGGCACCTTCGCTGGGATCGTCGTTGGTGGTTTGCGGCCACGAGTCACACCGCTAATTCCGGCCAGGCGCACCAGCCGGGCGACTTGGTCACGGCCCACGTCCCAGCCAGCACGTCTCATGGCATGCCACATTTTGCGCACCCCATAAACCCCATAATTGGCTTGGTGCAGCTCTTTGACCACTGGGATCAGGGCTGCATCCCGACGCGAACGATCACTGGCAGGACGGGCTTTCGCCGCCCGATAGCCGCCTGAGGTGATGAACCCACGGTCTGTCGCACCCAAAACACGACAGATGGACTCGACTCCGAAACGATCCCCGAAACATGTCAATGTAAGCAATCATCTCGTCGTGGGGCGGTCGAGCTCCGCTGCGAAAAAAGCTGACGCCGTCTTGAGGATCTCATTGGCCCAGCACAGCTCAGCATTCTCGCGCTTCAACTTCCGGATCTGCTCCTGGGCATCAGTGGGGACACCCGGCTTCTTGCCGGTATCCACCTCGGCTTGTTCCACCCACCGGCGCAACGTCTCGGTGGCAATACTCAGCTTCGGCGCGGTCTCACGAATCACCACATACCGGCTCGGCGCGTCTTCATCTTCGAGCCGATCAAACACCATGCGCGTGGCACGATCTCTAAACGATTGAGGGTATTTGGTTGGCATAGTTCTATCCTCTCATTACAGGACGGAACAAAACCCAGGACGGTTCAGTGCGCAGGCTCCAGAAGCTGGGACTGTCTCCCAGGACCTGGCAACACTGATTCCTGCCTCACCGGATCCTCGATCCCAAGATCGAGCACCCCCTGATCGCCAACCAAGATCTCCTCGGCACGATCCATCAGCAGGCCAAGCTCAGCATCGGTATGCGCTGAGCCCACATGCTTGATCACCCGCAGTTTCCCACGACGCTTTTCTACGACCTGAACCGCAGTCGCCCCTGAAGCAACCCGGACCTTCCTCACAAATACCACACAATTAGTGTCCCAAAACCACCATTCCGAAAGACAAAACCCCAGGTCACAGACCCACGGACCCCGAAACCACACTCACGTGCGCTAAGTCAGGTACTACCGGAGTCTGGACCGAATCTGACAGCCCCCTGCGCCGGCCCTGTGGGATGACGAGGTGGAGGTGCGGTATGCGGGTGTGTGCCGGGCTGTTGTCAGCCGAGGGTTCCGTACCGCTCGAAAAGCTCGATGAACTTTTTGACTACGCGTTTTTTAACGTCCTCGCGGCTGTCCCCGGCGGCGGTGCGGCCGAAGAGGCTCATGGGCGGCAGGATCTCAACGATATCGGTTCCGGTAGTCGGCACCTCGCCTATTTCGAAGGCATAGTCCGCGAAGGCGCGCGCCTGCGGTTCTCGCAGGTTTTCTTCTTCGATGAGATTGCCGAGCTCTCGCTCACGCCTCAGCTGAACGAATGCATTCCACTGGTCGACCACGTTTTTGCTCGTGTCGACGGATTCGATGAAGTCCATGAACAGGCCGCGTATGTCGCGCAGCGTGGGGCTGGCATCGATCGCCTGGCGGATCTGCTCCTTGATGTCGTCATCAGCCGGTGTGGAGCTCGACTTCGGCGTATGCAGTTTTTCTACGAGCATGAGGATGTAGTCGACGTTGACGTCCACCTGGCGCAGCAGCTCGATTTCAAATTCGAGTTCCTGCTGTTCATAAGACTCCGAACCGACCGTGGGGCCATCGTCGCCCCCACCGAGTTCTTCCCGGATTGCGAGGTAGACGCTCTGCAGGTCCTGCATATCGCGCAGGCTGAGGTCGTCGTCTTCGGTGAACTCGTCGAATCCTGCGAGCATGTTGCGCAGCTTGAGGATTTCGCCGAACACCTGCACGAAGTGTTTCTGCTCGGTTTCACTGCCGGGGCCAGCGTCGCCGATTCCGTGGACGCTCAGCAGTTCAGCGACTTTGCCCTTGTATTGCTTCAAGTAGTGTTCGTACGGCTTGAGCAGGGCAATGCCCTCGGCGTCCTTGTTGCCGAACAGCGCCAGCGCGTCCTCGGTGTTCTTCTGCAGGTCCCGGAAGCACACGATGTTGCCGTATTGCTTCACGGAGTTGAGGATGCGGTTGGTGCGCGAGAATGCCTGGATCAGCCCGTGATACCGCAGGTTTTTGTCCACGTACAGGGTATTGAGCGTTGGGGCGTCAAACCCTGTGAGGAACATGTTGACCACGATCAGCAGGTCCACTTCCCGGTCTTTGACCCGCATGGACAGGTCGCGGTAGTAGTTCTGGAAGTTATCGCCGTTGGCGTCGTAGCTTGTGCCGAAGATGCTGTTGTAGTCACCGATGGCAGTGTCGAGGAATACGCGGTCTTCTCCGCTGAGTTGACCGGTGTCGAATCCTTCTTCAGCGAGGATGCCGGCTTCGGGGTCTTCGTTCGCTTTGTAGCTGAAGATGGTGGCGACTGTGAGGCGTGCTGCTTGTGGCAGCTGAGCTTGCTGCGCTTTGAATTCCTCGTAGTACAGCTTCGCGGCTTCTACTGACTGCACCGCCATCATGGCATTGAAGCCGACAACTTTCCGCTTGGCTGTTTCGATGTTGCCCGGACCGCTGCGCCTGCGGGCAACGGCAGCCACGTTGGCTGTCACGGTGTGGAGGTACGAATTGTCGGTTTCGCTGCCGAGTGTCTGCCGGCGGGTGTGCTGGTTGAAATGTTTGAGGACGTACGAGGTGACGGCACTGATCCGCCGAGGTTCCAGGAGTTCGTCTTCTTGTTCGGCTCGGGTGGTCGGTTGCCCGGCTGAGCGTGGAACTTTGCCCAGCACGTTGTTGTAGGCGAGTTTGAACGGCAGGACGTTTTTGTCTTCGATTGCGTCGACGATCGTGTACGTGTGCAGTTGGTCGCCGAAGGTTTCTTCGGTGGTGCGCACGATCACGCGGCCTTCACGGGCTCCGTAGGACTTACCTGCGTTGGCGGGGAAGATCGGGGTGCCGGTGAAGCCGAAGATGTTGTATTTCTTGAACTTCTTCGTGATGGCGTCGTGCATTGCGCCGAACTGCGAACGGTGGCACTCGTCAAAGATGAGTACTGTGTGTTCGCTGTAGATGGGGTGCTTCGCATTGGCTTCAACAAAGTTCGACAACTTCTGGATTGTGGTGATGATGATCCTCGCGTTGGGATCGCCCATCTGTTCCGTGAGGATCTTGGTGGACGCGTTGGAGTTTGCTGCGCCCTTTTTGAAGCTGTCGTATTCCCGCATGGTTTGGTAGTCGAGGTCTTTGCGGTCGACCACGAACAGAACCTTGGGGTTACTGGGCAGGGCTGTGGCCAGCTGTGCGGTTTTGAAGCTGGTGAGTGTTTTACCGGATCCGGTGGTGTGCCAGATGTATCCGCCGGCTTTTGTGCTGCCGAGCATTTTGTTGTTTGCGGCGACGTGGATGCGCTGCAGGATGCGTTCCGTTGCGGCGATTTGGTAGGGTCGCATGACCAAAAGAGTGCCGTCTTCGCGCAGCACACAGTACCGGGTGAGGATGTTGAGGATTGTGTGTTTGGCGAAGAAGGTGCGGGTGAATCCGTGGAGGTCGGCGATGAGTTTGTTGTTGCCGTCTGCCCACCAACTTGTGAACGCCCACGTGTTGACTGTCCGCTTTGTACCGTCGTTCTTCTTGGGCCGGGTGGTGTTCGAGTAGTACTTGGTGTGCGTCCCATTGGAGATCACAAACACCTGGACGTAGTCGAACAGGCCGTGGCCGGACCACAGTGACTGGTTCTGGTAGCGGGCGATCTGGTTGAACGCCTCCCGGAGGCTCACTCCGCGGCGTTTGAGTTCCACGTGAACGAGCGGAAGCCCGTTGACGAGGATCGTGACGTCGTACCGGTTGGAGTGGGTTGCACTGCCGGGCGAAGTGCCTGCCTCAACTGCGTATTGGTTGATCACCTGCAGCTTGTTGTTGTGGATGTATGTTTTGTCGAGCAGTCGGATGTTCCGCGTAGTGCCGTCATCGCGGCGTAGAAGCTGGATGTTGTCGTTGTGCAGTCGCCACGTTTTTTCTTTGGGGCCGTCGTTCTTGCTGGCGATGTTTGTTTCGAAGAACGACTTCCATTCGCTGTCCGAAAACTCAACCTTGTTGAGTGCTTCAAGTTGTTTGCGGAGATTCGCTACGAGGGCTGCTTCGTCGCGAATCGTGACGTATTCGTAGGCCTGAGCCTGCAGCTGTTTGATGAGCTCAGCTTCGAGCTGAGCTTCGGACTGGTAGGAGTCGTCAGGCTGGATATCAGGTTCGTAGGAGGCAACGACAGTGGCTTCGTCGCTGACTGCAATGGGCGCAATTCTGTTGCGCTTAAGTTCGTCACCCGTCGAAAATTCCATCCCAGCCCCAGTCATTGAAACAACGCGCGGTTATGCCGCGTCGGACTCCTGTTCCTTGAACGACAGCAGTTTGTCCCGATAGTACTCGTACTGCTTCCGCCGAGCCTCGACCTCAGCTGGCAGACCGGAAGAGAGGTCGTTCACCAGTACGTCGAAGTTGTTCAGGACGTGACTGATACGAGCTTGTTCTTCAAGTGAAGGAAGGGGAATCTTGAACTGACGAATCTTGCGCGCGTTCAGATTGCTTTGGCTCCCTTCGCCCTGCGATTTAAGCTCCCGATAGGAGTTCGACAAGGCGTGAAATACATACCAGTAATCCGCTTTAGAGGGATCTATTTCAAGATTACAGCATGCTTGATTTGTCGTAACGGGAATTTTGTTCACTGCAACCTTTGCCGCAGTCGCCCCATACATTGCCACAATGACAGAATTCGGCCGGACCCATTTCGCTGACGAATTCTCGAGTCCACTTTCAGTTATCGAAGCCGAGGTCTGATCAACTACAGAAAAATCTATGTCTTGTGTTCGCACCCACGGAATTTGTCCACCATAATACGCAGGATTGCCAGCGGCAGGCGTACCACCCGACAAGACTCTGTCACACAACGATGCCAGCTCAACCAGGGTTGCCCCGTTACCTTTTAGGTGTCACTGTTTTCCGGCAGGATATGCAGTGTAGGTAACCAGCTGGTTCCGGCATGATGGTTGCCCCCAGTCGTTGATGATCAGGGGGGTGTAGTCACCGGAACCAGTCTGGTTCGTTCGGATCGCTAATAGAAGCACGCTCCAAACTTTTGTGGGTCTTCGTAACGTGGATGTGAACGCACGAACCACCGGTCACCTTGTTTTTATTGGAACGCACCCAAGAAGGTGATCGATATGGAACCCCAAGTATTCGTTGGTATCGACGTCGGAAAGTCTCAGCATCACGCCACCGCAGTCAATCAGCAGGGCCGGGTAGTGCATGACAAACCGCTGCCACAATCCGAGCCCAAGATTCAGGAACTCCTGACAGATCTTGTCGCCAAACACGGCGAGTTGCTGGTCGTAGTAGACCAGCCGAAAACTATCGGTGCGCTGGTTGTCGCTGTAGCTCAGCAGATGGATACTCAGGTGGCGTATTTGCCAGGACTGACGATGCGTCGAGTCGCTGATCTGCATCCGGGTCAGGCGAAGACGGATGCCCGAGATGCTTACATCATTGCCGAAACTGCCCGCACCATGCCACACACGCTGCGGGGTATCACCGTGGCTGAAGAACAGATCGCGGAGTTGTCAATGCTGTGTGGTTTTGATGATGACCTGGCAGCCCAGCTGACTCAAGTCCGCAATCGGCTCAGAGGGCTGCTGACGCAGATCCATCCAGCATTAGAGCGCGTGCTGGGGCCACGGTTGGCACACCCAGCAGTCGTTGATTTACTCGGCAGGTACCCAACCCCTGCGGGGTTGAAACGCGCCGGTCGAGGCCACGTTCGAGCTCGGCTCAAAAAGCTTGCGCCACGCATGGCAGCACGGTTGACCGATGAGATCTTTAGGGCATTAGCCGAGCAAACGACTATCGTGACCGGCACTCATGCTGCTGAGCATATTATTGGTCGCTTAGCTGCCCAACTACAGCAACTCACGCAGCAACGCAGTGATGTTGAAGCTGAAATTTTGTTGGTGGTTGATGCGCACCCTCTTACCGAAGTCCTGACTTCCATGCCCGGTGTTGGAGTCAGGACTGCCGCACGCATTCTCACCGAAGTGGTCGGTAAAGACTTCCAATCCGCAGCTCACTTAGCATCATATGCTGGCATCGCACCCGTGACCCGCCAATCCGGGACCTCCATCCGTGGAGAATCCCCATCTCGGCGCGGCAACAAAGTGCTCAAACGAGTGCTGTTCTTATCTGCCTTTGCTTCGATTAAAGGCGACCCCGCCTCGCGAGCCTACTACGACAAAAAACGCGCCGAAGGCAAACGCCACAACCAAGCCGTCATCGCCCTCGCCCGACGCCGATCCGACGTCCTGTTCGCCATGCTCAGAGACGGCACGTTCTACGAATCTCGCCCAGCACAACTTGTTCCAGCAGCTTGACGAAAACGATAGAAGCACCCCCATCGTAGGGGAACGACAGCAGCTGGTCGCGGTAGTACTCGTACTGCTTGCGACGCGCCTCGAGCTCAGCCTCGAGCTCAGCCTCGAGCTCAGTGAAGAGATCAAGAACTTTAACGATCTCCCGCTGCACCTCCAATGGAGGAACAGGAACTAGTAGTCTGTTAAGAATTCGCTGCGTAAGGCTAGGAACCCCGCCTGCCGTATTAAGCCTCTCCAACCTACTCACAACCATGTAGTAATAGAAGAACTTAGGCAGGACAGTAGAACTATCAATGACCGTGTAATAGCACGTATCAACAGTCCAAACTGGACCATCTACATAGAAAACTGACGAAAGGGACCCCTTGCGAGGCAAGAGAACCGTCTCACCTACATACGCAGCCTCGTTAACATACGCGAGTATTCCACCAGACCCATAGACCGGGACCGATCCCTCTTCTAGATGTTTGTAATCGCGTCCATTTTTGATTGTGGCGATTTCCGCCAAAGGAACAAACGAAACCCCGTTCGGGCAGCGCTCCTGGATCAGTTTCTCGATGCGGTTCACTTGTGTGCACCTGCCTCGAGTTCGGCAACGATTGCGTCAATGCTGGTGCGCAGCTCGGCCTGTCGCTCTACGATCCGTGCAATCTCTGCGTTCAGCTCGGTGATGTCGATCTTTTCGCGCGTGTCTTCGAATTCGACATAGGAACTGATGGACAGGTTGTAGTCGTTGTTCGCGATGTCTTCAGCACTGACGCGCTTGGACACGTACTGTTCTTCGCGGCGCTCTTCGACCATGCTCACGACCTTGTCGCGGTGCGATTCGGTCATCACGTTGTTCTTGCCCCGACGAACAAAGTCCTTGGACGCATCGATGAACAGCACATCGTTAACTGACTTCGACTTCTTCAGCACGAGGATGCACACCGCGATCGTGGTTCCGAAGAACATGTCTTCCGGCAGCTGGATCACAGCGTCCACGTAGTTGTTGTCGACAAGGTACTGGCGGATCTTCTGTTCGGTGCCGCCCCGGTACAGAACACCGGGGAACTGCACCAGCGCAGCTGTCCCATCGACCGCGAGCCACGAAAGCACGTGCATCGTGAACGCAAGGTCTGCCTTCGTCACAGGCGCCAGAACTCCCGCTGGAGCGAACCGGGGGTCGTTGATGAGCAGCGGGTTGTTCTTGCCTTCCCACCGGGTGGAGTACGGCGGGTTCGAGACGATCGCATCGAAGGGTTCGTCGTCCCAGTGCTGTGGGTCCGTGAGGGTGTCTCCGTGGGCGATGCTGAACTTGTCGTAGTTCACGTCATGCAAAAACATGTTGATGCGGGCCAGGTTGTACGTGGTCAGGTTGATTTCCTGCCCGTAGTACCCCTGACGGACACCGTGGGGTCCAAGGACCTTTGCAAACTTCAGCAGCAGAGAACCTGAGCCGACCGCAGGGTCATACACGCGGTTCACCCGGGTTTTGCCGATGACCGTCAACCGTGCCAAAAGTTCGCTGACTTCCTGCGGCGTGTAGTACTCACCACCGGATTTACCGGCCTGGGATGCGTACATCTGCATGAGGAATTCGTAGGCATCACCAAACATGTCAATGCCTTCATCGTGCTTTTCGCCCAGGTCAAGGTCGCCGATGGCATTGAGTAGGTTCCTCAGTTTGTCATTCCTGCGCTCAACCGTGTTGCCCAGGCGGTTTGAGTTGACGTCGAGATCGTCGAACAGGCCCTTGATGTCATCTTCACTGCGGCGGCCGAGTGACGACCCTTCGATGCTCTGGAAGACCTTTTCCAGTGTTTCGTTGAGGTTCGGGTCCCGTGCTGCGCGAGCCCGCACGTTCTCGAACAGCTGGGAGGGAAGGATGAAGAAACCCTTTTCATCCACCATCATGTCGCGGATGGGTTCAGCCTCGGCATCGGTCAGATTGGCGTAGCGGAAACCTGCTCCTTCGTTCGCTTCAATGAAGTTGGAGAGGTTTTCGGAGATGAAGCGGTAGAACAGCAGCCCCAGCACATAGCTCTTGAAGTCCCAGCCGTCGACGGAGCCGCGGAGTTCGTTTGCAACTTCCCAGATGGTCCGGTGCAGACGATCACGCTGAACTTCACGGGAAACAGCTCCCACAACAACCTCCAGGCAACAGGGCATACGGGTCACCCTAGCTTCGCAACTTTCTCCATATTAGACGGTCCCGCGCGGTGAGTCGCTGACCAGCGCGTCGCTTCAAGAATTTCGTGTCCATTACGGCTCGAAATCGCGTCCGCAATGGGCACAAGGACATCCGCTGGAAGAACGCATGCGATAACCCGCAAGTGCTGGGGAGTTTATTGCCCTCTGCCAATCATTACAACAGACCGACGTACCTTATTCATATTGAGCGCGTAGCTCAGGTCGTGCCTCACGTATCGTGAGCGCGAAGCCATAGTGTGAACGCATGGATAAGGACATTGTCTCGATGAGTGCTCGGATTGAAGTCACCAAGCAATTACGTAGGGATTATCGCACGGGGTCCAAGGCGGAGAAGTCAGCGATTTTAGATCAGTTTTGTGCTTCCACTGGGTTGGGCCGGTCCACGGCCAGGCGGTATCTGACGTCGCAGACCATCGGGGTCAAAAACGTGGTGCGCATTGACCGTCGAAAGCATAAACCCACGAAGTATTCGGCGAATGCGAAAAAGCAGTTGATCCGGGTGTGGCGGTTGATGGGCATGCCCTCGGGCAAATACATGAAACCGGTGATGGAAGACTGGTTAGACGCGTTAGAAGCCCACGATGAGTTGGCGTTTGGCCGCTCCGGGTATAACCCCACGGTGCGTGCCCAGCTGGTGGCCATGAGTGCCGCCACGATTGACCGGTATCTCAAGGCCGAACGCGACCGGTTACGCCTCAAAGGCATCGCTACGACCAAGCCTGGGGCCTTGTTGCGCAACTCGATTACGGTGCGACAAGCCGGCGATGAGGTCGAAGACGAACCAGGGTTTTTCGAAACCGACACGGTGGCCCATTGCGGGCCAACCCTGCAAGGCGAATTCGCCCGCACCCTAACCATGACTGATGTGCGCACCGGGTGGGTGCACCTAGAAGTGCTCCGTCATAACGCCCAAGTGCACATCCTGGCAGGATTGGACCGGGCCGCAGCCGCCATCCCCTATGGGATCGCGGGCTTAGATTGTGACAACGGGTCAGAGTTCATCAACCACGAAGTCATGCACTGGGCTGCTGACCGGTTGATCTTTTTCACCCGGGGCCGGCCGTATCAAAAAAATGATCAAGCCACCGTGGAATCCAAAAACAACCACGCCGTGCGAAAATTTGGATTTCACTACCGGTACGACACCGCAGATCAACGCGCCATCCTGGCGGCCCTATGGCAGGTGGTGGGTTTGAAACTCAACTACTTCACCGCCACCACAAAACCCACCGGCTGGACCCAAGACGCCAGCGGGCGGCGCAAACGCCTCTATGACAAACCCAAGACTCCCTACCACCGGCTGCTGGATGCCGGGATCCTCTCCACCGCCCAACAAGAAGAGCTAGCGGCCATCTACCGCAGGATCAATCCAGCCCAGCTGACCCGCCAAATCCTGACCTACCAAGACCGGCTGATCAGCCTGGCCAAAGACAAAACCCTCACCATCGCCGCCGACCTCGACAGCAAGCACCAGGCCCGGCAAAAACGCCGCACCACCGGCATCCGCACCAAAGCCAGCTAACCCAAGTTTTCGCGCTCAAACTAGCTGAGGCACGACACTGCAGCCACGCGACCTCTCGCGCTCACGATCTGTGAGGCACGACTTACCCTTCGCGCTCAGTTTGACATGAGGCACTACGCAGACCGGAGAAGTGACGCCGGCTCTCTATGCGGAAAGCGATCAGGTGAGACGGCCTCTGTGCCTTACACTCAGCAACGACGTCCGGCACTGCCAGTCCGGATAACAACTCGAAACAAATAGGGGGGCTGCTTCACCATGTCCGCTTCGCTCTACATACTCACGCTGCAGGCCCCGGCTCGAACGCCAGACACTGCCGTTGAATCGCTTAGAGACGAGTTGAAAGAACTGCTGGCTGACTTCCCCCAAACTGAACTCGTGGTCTGCCCCGAGTACCACACAGTCGATGTTGAGGGCACGCCTGCTGAACGCGCTGCTGCTTACGAACAGCTTGCGGAACCTCTAAGCGGCCCGCGTGTAAGTGGGTTGAAAGCGATAGCCCGCGAATTTGGCATCTGGCTGATCCCTGGGACCGTGATTGAACGTGGGCCCAACGGCGAACTGTTCAACACGGCAGTAGCCATCAGCCCTAACGGCGAACTCGCTGCCGCCTACAGGAAAATCTTCCCGTGGCGACCATTCGAACCGTTTGACCCGGGAAGCGAATTCACCGTCTTTGAGATACCCGGAAAGGGCGAAGTCGGACTGGCGATCTGCTACGACCTCTGGTTTCCCGAAGTCGCAAGGAACTTAGCGTATCTCGGGGCAGATCTCATCGTCTACCCATTCCAAACATCCACACGGGACCGGGAACACGAACTGGTCCTTGCCCGTGCGACAGCTATTCACTCCCAAGTATTCGTACTCAGCGCAAACGCGGCAGCTCCTTCAGGCACAGGCCAGTCGATACTTGTCGATCCTGACGGCGTCGTCCGCTACACGGCAGTTTCGGAGAACCCTGCAGTGCTGACCGACGTCATTGACTTCGAGACCGTAGAGAGAGACCGCCGCGTCGGGACCGCTGGAATGAACCGCCTGTGGGACCAATCGCGTGACGGCGACCCAGCTGTGCGGCTCCCGTTCTACCGCGGCACAATGCCGCCGCTTAGCCGCGACTGATTCGCTGGCGACTCATCAAACTGACAACCTTTCAGCCCAACAGGAATCGCATGACACAACTCAACCGCACGATTTCACTCTGGCCCCTGGTGCTGTTCGGCATCGCCTACGTGTCACCGTTCATCGTGCTGACCACCGCGGGAAGCTTTTCGGAAATCGCCCAAGGAGCGCTTCCCTCCGCCTATCTTCTGACCACCGTGGCCATGATCTTCACGACCTTCAGCTATGCGAAGATGGCTCGGCTCTACCCCTCGGCAGGATCCGCCTACACCTACGCGAGGAAAACCCTCGACTCCCGCATCGGCTTCATGGTTGGCTGGGTTACGCTCCTGGACTACTTCTTCCTGCCGATGGTTGTGTGGCTTATCGGAACGGCCTATCTGACAAGCGCATTCCCAGCTGTCCCGGCGTGGGTATTCCTGACCGCCTTCATTGGCCTGACGACTGCAATCAACATCATCGGCGTCAAAGTCGCGACCAAGGTCAACATCGTCCTGATCAGCTTTCAGCTGCTGGTGATCGTGCTCTTCATCATCTTCACTGTGGTGTCGATTTCCAACGGCCAGATCTACGGTGCCGGACCTGAAGGATTCAGTGTCGGATCGTTCTTCGCTCCCTTCTGGAACTCCGGAACAAGCCTGACTGCAATCACAGCCGGTGCAGCCGTTGCCGCTTACAGCTTCATCGGCTTCGATGCAGTGTCCACGTTCGCGGAAGAGACTGTAGACCCTCGCAAGACCGTGCCGAAGGCCATCATCCTCACCGCGCTCATTGCCGGTGTGCTTTTTGCGACCGTGGCGTGCTTCTTCCAGCTGGGTCATCCCGGCTATGCATTCCAAGACCCAGACAGCGCCCCGCTGCAGATGGTCAAAACAATTGGCGGAAACTTCTTCGGTGCGGTGTTCCTGGCAACCGTGATCATGACCCAGTTCACGGCCGGAATCCCGATTCAGTCTGCGAGGGCACGACTGATGTACGCCATGGGCCGCGACGGCGTTCTGCCGCGCGCAGTCTTCGGCCGTATCTCACAGAAGACCCAGACACCTGTCTTCAACATCCTTCTGACCGGTGTCATCGGCTTCATCGCTCTGGCTCTGACCGTGTCCTCTTCTACGTCGTTCATCAACTTCGGCGCCTTCATCGCATTCGCGTTCGTCAACATCTCCGTGATCGGGCAGTTCCTGAGGGATCGTCGCCAGCCGAACGCAACCGGCGCCACGAAGAACACTGACATCCTCCACACACTTTCGTGGGTGGTCCAGCCGGCTATCGGTTTGGCAGTCATCATCTACTTGATGGGACACCTTGACGGCCACGCCTTGCGCCTTGGCGGAATCTGGGCAGTCTTGGGCTTGACCTGACTACTTGTCATCACACGCGGTTTCCGCCACCTCACCCCACAAGCGGAACTGGAAGATGCATAGAAACCTAACCTCCGCATCGTGAGTGAATGGTGTGCTCGACAAAACCTTCCGGGCACACCCCACTAGACCAACTTCACTCAGCCGCCTCATAACGGGACACTCGATGACGAGAATCCACGGCCACCGACCTCCCCTTTTTGTGAAAGTTTATGATTTTTATGATGACCCGTCAGGACGGACGCTCACGCTCCAGAATGTATTCACGCGTGTAAGGCATCGTGAACGTCACGACACCCCGTGCAGGCGATTCGATGACACCTGCAGCCAGCAGCCGGTTGCGGTAGGTGCCAGCATTGCGGGGGTCCATGTTCATGCGTTTGGCCACTTCGGCGGTCATGGACGGCCCTTCGTCTGCAGACATGGCGTACAGATAGTCGCGGTCACGACTGGAGAGCCCAGCGAATGTGGGTTCGTGAATCTGCCGGTACATGGTCCGCTGAGCGTCCGCTGCCGCTTGGCGTACGTGCGAGATCGTAATCACGTCTTCACTGCCTGCGAGTTTGAATGCTTCATCGCCGATCAGCTGCACAAGGTACGGGTACCTACCGGAAGCCGCGACAGCCACCTCTAGAGCCTGTTTCGACATTGATTTGCCCGTTTTCTCCAAAGGGCGGGTCAAGCCTTCCCGAGCCCCGGCCTCCGTTAGAAGCTCCAGGTCAATGCGCTCTGCACGCCGCAGGTACGTCGACACACGGTCATTCACCAGGTCATCGATGGAGGCAGGCAGGCCCGCGCCGACGAATGCAACGGGAGCTCGTTCGGAAACAGCGGCACTTAGGGCATCCGTAACCTGACGCAGCTCATCGATATTTGATCTGTGCACCTCATCCAAAGTGACCAGCAGTCCTGTGCCTCGCTCCGCAAGTGCTTCAACTGCACGTATGAGCTGGTGCTGGAAATCGGGAGTTACGGGGAAACGGACTTCACTAGTGGTGGAAACGCTGCCGCCGAAACCCATGACGCTGAATCCTCCCCCGGTGATGCGCATGCTCGACTTCGATTCCCAATCGAGCGTCGCCATAGCTTCAGGGATTCGGGCCTCGGTCAACCGCTGAACAACACCTGGGCTGGCCTGGTCCTGAGCACATATCCAACCACGCGACTGAGCGACCATTTGAAACACCTTCAACATCACACTCTTGCCCATGCCGCGCTGTCCGGTGATGAGAGTGGCCTGCCCGCGAGCCCCAGGGCCCTCATCAAGCATCCGAGCGAAAGCATCAACCAGCTGCTGTCGATCAGCCAAGCGGGGCGGAATCACCCCGAAGGTCGGGGTGAATGGTGAGCGCACGTAATCGGCATCGGGAACCGGCGGGATGTCGAATGCATCAGTCATGTGCCACTCTCACGATCGCTTATGAAAGTTTATGATAATTATGATAGCGGCTCTGACGTGGCTCAGCGATCCTGCGCGAGGAGCGACGGGGCGCCAACCAGACAGGCACCCGCAGTGTTTGAACAGAGCGAGAGTCCCTGGTGCCAGATAGGGCTCAAAACGTGGTGCTGGGCTTGGCGATTGTTCTGTTCTCGATCTTCCCCGAGATCGTCACGTGGCTGCCCGAAGTGCTCTACCAGGAATAGGACACCTACGGCTCAGCTGAATAATGAAAACAGCTGCCCATTGGAACGACCCAGTGGGCAGCTGTTTTCGTTGATTGTTATGGATCAGCAATGCCGTTACAGCAGTTCGTCCTCAAAGAAATCATCGTCGATTTCATACAGTGTGAACTGATGTGCTTTTTGAACTGCAACACCGTAGTCAAGCATGAGTTCTGTTAACCGGAGTCCATCGATGAGCACGATCTTGCCGTGACGATACCCTGCGGCCGTACGCCTTGCTTTGTCTTGGAAACTCGACGTTGTAATGAATACGCCCACATTGGCACCTTGCGCATCGAGAGATCCGATGAACGTGCGGATATCAGGGTCACTGACTTTATTGTTGTCGGCGTAGCGTTTCGCCTGAATGTAGACGTTGGTCAGCCCAAGTGCATCTTGACGAATGATTCCGTCGATTCCTCCGTCGTGAGATCGCCCCACGTGCTGCTTAGCGCCGTGCATCCCACCATAGCCAAGGGCCCACAGGTGTTCGATTACAGCCCGTTCGAAAAACTCGGGGGATGACGACTGCAGGCGCTTACGCAAATCAGTCTCGGTACTCGCATTAAACGCTCTCGCGCGAGTGCGCATAGCCTCTACCGGGTCACCGGCAGGCTCAATTCCACTTTCGCCAGAACTATCACCGTCCTTGATCTGACGGCGTTGAGCAACCTCGTCCTTATACTCACGCCACGTGGACCACTCGAGCATGTCCGTTTCGCTGTATTCGCGCAAAGAGCGCTGGTCGACCGTCTTCCCGTTCTCAGTGATCTTGTAGCGCCCACGCTTAGGTCGATCAACCAACCCAGACAGCGACAACGATGAGAGCGCCCAGCCAATCCGGTTGCGGTAGCGAGGTCGCCCCGATTCCAAGGTTTCTTTCATTGGTGTTGCGACAAACCGGCCAGCGTGGAAACCAATTCATTAAGTTCCTGTCGACCACGCTCCTCGCCGTCAGCGAGAGCACGCAGGACCAGTGGTCGGAATTCATCAATTGAAGGAATATCGCTAGCCATCTTCATCGCTTTCCACTACTCGTTTAACCAACATTAAGGCCAGCCTATCCGCGCCCTTCCCGTTACGCTGATCGGTTCCTGACCATAGTCCGCGATCGTCGCCGGGTGACCGGGCAGATCATCGGGAAGGATCATTACCCCGGGGGGCGATAAAGAGCGGAAGGTGGGCTCTAACCGTTATCTCATCGACGGGTCCGGCTATCCGGCTAGCTCATCGACGAGCCCGGGTCCTTGGGAGCATGGATGTTGGCAGAACTGTCGTGGCGGGGTTAGTGCCCCTGTCGGAGGCTGACTGGCAGGCGCCCCTATCGCTGGCGTGAAATCCTCTCGTGCCATTTTCCTGTCAGATTCGTGTCAGACCCTAGGGCAACTCCGTCACAACACATTGCGCAGTGAAGCGAGTCCGTCTAAAGATTATGTCCTACAACGCCGGCACTAGGCAGCCCGGCGCATACCGGGGATCAACGGCGGGTCCTGAGTGAAGTAGCTGTGTCCGGTTGGGGTAATGACTTTGAGCCCACCTTTCACGGGGCGCTGGGTCCAACCGTGGGTTTCTTTCATTTGGTTGCATACTGCACACAGTCCCTGACCGTTGTCCAAACTGGTCTGACCGCCACCGCGGTAGCGACGAATGTGGTCGGCGTGGTCGATCGGGTTGTCGCAGTACAGATTGCGGCACCGGTGGTCCCGGAGCACCAGCATCTTGCGCAGGGTTTTAGGGAATGCGCGGGATCGGGAGTCCATAGTGACCAGCTGATTGGTTTCCGGGCTCGTGTAGAGTCGGCGCAGGAAGACTTCGATCTGCTCATCTTGGACCCATTCTCGGGCTAGAGCGGCCGGGATCGGACCGTATCCCACAAATTGTGCCGGGGTGTCATCGCCAGCGAACAGTGTCGCATCGGTCATGACCAGGTTGAGTTCAATGGCTCGTGGAGCCCGGAAGACCGGTGACTGGGCGTCGGAAGCCGGCTCGGGGTCTGGGTCATTCGCGGGATCGTGGGTGAGCTTGGCGATGAAGAGATCAGCCATGATCTGGTCGATGGTGCGGGGCGGAGTGGGCATCGAAGCTGCGGTGTCATGTTGAGGGTTCTCCGATCGCTCGGCATCATCACCAAGCTCAGCATTATCGACGACATCGGCATTATCGGTGAAGTCTTCGACCGCGCGCAACGATGCGGTATAGGCAGCCCGCTCAGCGCGGAGGATCTTTTCGGCTTGCTGGCGCAGGATATCCAGGACGGGGACCCCATATTTGGCTTCGACCAGCCCCGAGATTTCAACCATGCCGTCGGAGCGGTCAGAGCGGGCCACTTTGCGGGAGGCTTGGGCGCGATCGGATTTGTCGCGGGAGGACTGCGGTTCAAGGCGTTGAACATGGCCGCGGGCTTCATCTTTGAGCTGAGAGATCCCCAGGAACCGGTAGCGGTCCTTCAGCTGGGCATCGACCTCATGCTGAGTCTGGTGTTGTGTGCCGGCTAGCTCACGGGCGAGTACGGTGACTTGGTCTTCGTTCAGATGGCCCTGGCTCAGTGCGGTGTGGGCGTGTCGGGCGTGGTGGGCTAACAGCAGTGCTTCGCGCAGGCGAGCGTTGCCTTTGGAGGGGGATTCACGACGCGCGAGTCCGATTTCGGCGCCCAGTCCGCCGGCGCGTCGTTGTTTCGGGATGTTGGCGAGTTTGTCGCGACGGGTTCGTAATCGATTCAGCTGTGCGGTGGAGGCAATTTGTTGTGCAGCCAGAGCATTCTTAGCGCGTTCGGCGGCGGCAAGGTGGTCGACCAGATCACGTTCGAGATCGCGTATCTGGTCGGCGGTGAGTTCGTCTAGGGCCGGATCATCTGGGATCTCCGGCGAGGTTAAGACGCCGGGATGGCCGGAGGGGCTGGGGCCGGTGCTGGGGGCGTGGCGGGGAAGCGCCGGTGTGGAATGTGTCATAGGTTCACGGTAAGTGGCCACGGCACCAAAAATCCGGGGGTGGATCTCTACTGTGGACAGTGCTGGCCCGATCCGGGATCTCGCCCCGATCCCTACGGACGAACTGTGGATGAGATCAGCTGTGACCGAGGAGGAGATAAGAAGGAAAGCGTTTAGCGCGAGGAACCGGTTGAGGCGCTTGAGGTCGTGAGGGTCTGGCCGTCGCGAGCATTCATCCGGGCCAGGATGAAAGCTGCCACGATCGTGACGACCGCGATCGCACCCCAGATGCCGACGACGGTCCAGGCGAGTCCAGCCAGCACCAGACCGGGAACGAATGTCACCGCGGTGATCTCGACCGGGGTGACCGGAAGGTAGGCGAGGCCGAAGTCCTCCAGGGTTCCGGATTTTAGTTTCGGATCGACCACGCGCAGCATAGCGATGCCGGTGGACACACCGCCGGTGGACCACCCCCAAGTGAATAGCTGGCGCTCGAACCAGCCATGCTGAATGATCCGTGGCGCGATCACCTGACCTAAGAACAAGCAGAGGACCAGGCCAAAGACGAACAAGATGCTCAGTTCTAGCCAGTTTCCGGCCACGACGGAAGGGTCGATCGAAGCTATACCGCACACGATGAGCACATCGGTAAAGGCCCCCGAGGTGGAGTTCAGTGAACCCGGGTCGACGTATTTGGCGACGTTGAGCCGGCTCATCACCGCGCGGGCTACCAAGCCGATCAAAAAGGCCACCACAAAGACGGGGACCGACAGCTCGGGGAGTCGCCCTTGAATCCATTCGGTGATCCCGTATCCGGCCCCGGCGGTAGCAACCACCAAGGAGATCTGGATGGCCAGGGTTTCCACCGAAGAACCCGAAAAGGTGTGCTGACCGATCGAAGGGCGTTTATTGACCTGTCGGATCAGACCGGTGCGCTCTTCCTCGGGCAGAGCGGACATGCTGGCGAAGGCCTCGACCTGTCCGCGCATCGCACCAATTTTAGCCTGGATAAGACCACCGACAATTCCCACGACGAGCCCCACGGTCGCCGAGGTGAAAGCCAAGGTACTCAGCTCCGGATCGGACTCGGCGAAGGCATCCCCCATGGCTGCGGCCGTACCATACCCTCCGGCCCAGCCTGCGAACAGCACCACACCGACTTCATCACCTGTGCCGAATAACGGTTGCAGTAGTACCAACACCAACAGCATGCCCAGCGACACCTGGAGCGCGTAGATCATCACGCCTTGGGCGGCGAAACCCCCTACCGTGCGGTTGAGTTTGAAGATGTTGAAGTCGTCGGTCATGGCCACGCAGGCGAACACTCCCGCGATCAGCACCGAAGAATAGGTGGAGAGCTGATCGGAGAAAGGCAACCAGCCCAGCACCATGGGACCAAAGATTAGCCCCAGGATCCCACCCAGCACACTGGCGGGGATCATCAGAGTTTGGATCGGTCTGATCCAGGCACGTAGGACGGCACCAATGAGCAGAAGAACGCCAATCAAGGTAGCATCGGTCAAGGCAACCCACGGTGTGAACTCCATGGATACGGATACTACTCGGAGTTGAATAGCAGGACGTTAATCTGTCCGGGTGTTCACTCGCGCGGAGGCGGGCGCGGGCGCGGGTGCGGGAAGGAGCATCGTGAGTCTCATCGGTTCGATTCACCAGTTAGTCTGACCGGTATGGACATTACGGTGGTCGCGATCGGAAAGAAACATGAGTCCTGGGTGGCAGACGGGATCGACCGCTACGCTCAACGGTTGAAGAAGCCCTGGAAGATCAGCTGGAAGCTGTTGCCACACTCCTCTCGTGAGGGTGAGCAGGCGCGCGCTGAGGAATCCGAACGGCTGGTGGCCGCCTGTGGTGCCCACGATGAGGTCATCCTGCTGGATGAGCGCGGGACGATGCTGGATTCGGAGTCGTTATCGCGGACCTTGCAGGGCCGTTTTGATCGGGGTCGGCACGTGGTGATGCTCATCGGCGGGGCGTACGGGGTGACCGAGGAGTTGCGAGCTCAGGCGAATCTGGTGTGGTCACTATCGGATTTGGTATTCCCCCATCAGCTGGTGCGGCTGATCGTCACCGAGCAGATCTACCGGTGCCAGGAAATTGCGGCGGGACGGTCGTATCATCATCGGTGAGCTGAGATTGTTTTGTCGCAGGATCTCCGGCAGGACCGGACCGGCCGTAGAATCGTCTCCTATGGTGACCTATGGCGATGAAGATGCGAGCGAGCCGAGGTAAGCGTGCTGGATCCTGACAGTACACCGGATCCTGACCGGGCAGAACAGGTGCTGAACCGGTTCACTCCCGCCACCCGCCGGTGGTTCACCGGGGCCTTCTCCTCCGCTACTGAAGCACAGCTGGGGGCCTGGGAGGCGACCTCACGGGGTGACCACACACTGGTAATCGCACCGACCGGTTCGGGAAAGACGTTGGCGGCTTTTTTGTGGGCGCTGGACGGGTTCCTGCGGACGAGCGCATCCGATCGAACCGAGGCATCCGGTAAGGCTGATGCCCGTGGCACCACAGTGTTATACATTTCCCCGTTGAAGGCGCTCGGGGTGGATGTCCAACGGAACCTGCGCGCGCCACTGATCGGGATCACCCAGACCGCTGCGGGATTGGGAGTCGAAGCCCCCGAGGTTCGTGTGGGCGTACGCACGGGCGATACTCCGGCCAGGGACCGGCGCCGATTGGTCACCGACCCGCCGGATATTCTGATCACCACACCCGAGTCGCTCTACCTCATGTTGACTTCCAAGGCGCGCAACACGCTGGCCTCGGTGCATACCGTGATCATTGACGAGGTGCACGCGTTGGCCGATTCCAAGCGCGGGGCGCACCTGGCGGTGAGTTTGGAACGCCTCGATGAGCTCACCGACACCCCGGCCCAGCGGATCGGGCTGTCGGCCACGGTCTCCCCGCCTGAGGAAGTGGCACGGTTCATCGGTGGGGTTCAACCGGTGACGATCGTCAATCCCGCCTCGGCCAAGCGCTGGGATCTGCACGTCAGCGTGCCGGTGGACGATATGGCCCGACTTCCGGATTTTATCGGCGAGCAACCTCATGACCCTGCCGGCAACGCCACAGCGGATCCCGGTAGCGCCGTAGCGGATCCGCAACCGGTGAGTAGCATCTGGCCCCATATTGAACACCAGATCATCGACCGGGTCAGCCAGGTCCATTCCACCATCATCTTCACGAATTCCCGCCGGCTGGCCGAACGACTTACCCAGGACTTGAATGAGATGTGGGCTACCCGCGCGGAGGCAGACCAGCGCACGGGCGAGGAGGAGTTTGCCCGATCCCACCACGGGTCGGTGTCGAAAGTGCAGCGCGCCCTGGTGGAAGAGGGGCTGAAAGCGGGCACGTTGCGGTGTGTGGTGGCGACCAGCTCGCTGGAGTTGGGGATCGACATGGGATCGGTGGATCTGGTGATCCAGGTGGAAGCGGCCCCCTCGGTGGCCTCCTGCCTGCAACGGGTGGGTCGAGCCGGGCACCAGGTCGGCGAAATCTCCCACGGGGTGTTTTATCCCAAACATCGATCCGATCTGGTCAATACCGCCGTGATCACCGAGCGGATGCTGCAGGGGAAGATCGAACAGCTCCACGTGCCGGATAACCCGCTGGATATTTTGGCCCAGCAGACCATTGCGGCGGTGGCGATGGATGATCTAGAGGTGGAGGCCTGGTACGACACCGTGCGCCGGGCGGCACCGTTCACCACACTGGGCCATCAGGTCTATGAGTCGGTGCTGGACCTGATCTCGGGACGGTATCCCTCCGATGATTTTGCCGAGCTACGGCCCCGGGTGCTCTGGGATCGGGATGCCGGCACGCTCTCGGCCCGGCCGGGAGCCCAGCGACTGGCGGTCACGTCCGGGGGCACCATCCCGGACCGGGGGCTGTTCGGAGTGTTTCTGGCCGACGGCACGAAGGATACCCAGCGCGCCGAGGAAATCCAGGAGTCGGACCCTTCCCAGAGAGCTGACAGCGTCACGCAGCGTAGCACCAGCTCATCGGGTGGCCGGCGGGTCGGGGAGCTGGACGAGGAGATGGTCTACGAATCCCGGGTCGGGGACGTGATCGTGTTGGGTACCACCAGCTGGAAGATCCAGGAGATCACCCACGATCGGGTGCTGGTGCTTCCAGCCTTCGGACAGCCAGGCAAACTGCCGTTCTGGCGGGGCGAATCCGAAGCCCGGCCCACCGAGCTCGGGGCCGCACTGGGAGCCTTCCGGCGCGAGATCGGCCAGCACCTGGTGGGATCATCAGCGGGATCATCGGGGCCATCGGGCCGATCGGGCCGGGCCGATTCGGCCACGGCTGGCCATCTAGCCGGGCCTGACGACCCGATCGCGCAACGACTGACCGCGGCCGGGTTGGACGAGCGAGCCCAGGCTAACCTGGTGGCCTATCTGTCTGAACAACAGCAGGCGACCGGGGTGCTACCCACTGATCAGACCCTGGTGATCGAGCGGTTCCGAGATGAGCTAGGCGACTGGCGGGTGGTCTTGCATTCAGGTTTCGGCCACGGCGTACACGGCCCGTGGGCCTTAGCGGTGGCAGCCCGACTCACCGAGCAGTACGGGTTTGACGCGCAGGTGCAAAGTTCCAATGACGGAATCGTGTTGCGCCTGCCGATGATGGAGACCGCCCCGCAACTGGCCGATCTCTTCCTCTTCGATCCCGACGAGCTGGCCGATCTGGTGCGGACCGAGGTCGGGTCCTCAGCGTTGTTCGCCTCCCGGTTTCGGGAAAATGCGGCTCGGGCATTATTGATCCCGCGTACGAAGCCCGGCCAACGGGCCCCGCTGTGGCAACAGCGTCAGCGGGCCGCACAATTACTCGGCGTAGCCGCCGAGCACCCGCAGTTCCCGATCATCCTCGAAACCGTGCGCGAGTGCCTGCAGGACTTCTACGACATGGACGGGCTGATGTGGCTAATGCGATCCCTGCAGTCCGGGTCGGTGCGACTGGTCGAGGTCGAGACCGCCACCGGCTCACCTTTTGCCCAGCATCTACTATTTGGCTATACTGCCCAATTCCTCTACGAAACGGACTCGCCGTTAGCCGAACGGCGCGCGGCCGCCTTGAGTTTGGATCCCGAACTGTTGCGCCAGCTGTTTGGTGACGATCAGCTCCACGATCTGCTCGACGATGAGGTAATTGCCGAGATTGAGGCCGACCTGCAGTACCTGAGCCCGCGACGGCAACTGCGGTGGGATACTGAATCGGTGGCGGACTTAGTACGGGTGCTGGGGCCGTTGGATGCTGGCCAGTTGGCAGCCCGCATGCGGCCGGATGACGCTGAGCCAGCTACTGAATCAGCTGCCGAGCCGACTGCCAAGCTGGCTAAAGCACTCGCGGAGGATCTGGTGCACCAGCGCCGGGCGATACGGGTGCGAATGGCCGGTCGTCAGGTCTATGTCGCTATCGAGGATGCCGCCCGGATCCGGGATGGGTTGGGGATCCCGTTGCCGATGGGTATCCCGGTGGCGTTCATCGAGCCGGTGGACGATCCGCTCGGGGACTTGTTGGGCCGGTATCTGCGCACCCACACGGTGGTCACCGCCGAGCACATTGCCACCCATTTCGGACTCGGTACCGCGGTGGTCACCCAGTATCTCACCGATCAGGTGCAACGCCGGAGGGTGGCGTCCGGGATCTTCCAACAGAGTGCTCAGTCCGGCGGAGTCCACACACACCAGACGCAGTACTGTCAGACCCAGGTGTTGCGTCGGATCCGGCAACGGAGTTTGGCGGTCTTGCGCCAGGCCGTCGAGCCGGTGACCGGTCCCGATTACGCTCGCTTCGTGCTCGACACGCACGGGATCGTTCCCCCGCGCACCCAGCATGGACTCTACCGGCCCGGGCAACGGGGGATCGATGCGGTAGCCGAAACGCTCACCCAGCTGGCGGGGTATCCAGCTCCGGCCAGCGCGTGGGAGCACTATATTCTGCCCGCCCGGGTCGCCGACTATGCGCCCGGGATGCTCAATGAGCTATTGGGCACCGGCGAATTTGTGATGGCCGGCACCGCCCCAGGCACCGGAGATGATGGCTGGTTGGCCTTCCACCCGGTCGAAACCGCCGAACTGACCGTGCCCATTCCCGATCTCGCACAGATTGAGGCCTTCGGAAGGGTGCATCACCGGATCATCGAGGTGCTGGCCGACGCCGGGGCGTTCTTTTTTCCCGAGTTATGTCACCGGGTCGCGGGACTGGATGATGACCAGCAGGCCGGTCAGCAGTTCAGCGACTCGGCGGTGCTCTCGGCCTTGTGGGATCTGTTCTGGGCCGGGGTGGTGACCAATGACAGTTTCACGATGATCCGCGCCGGGTTGGCCACCGGTCGTAGCGCGCATCGGCAACGATCGCAACCACGACGCTCCCGGGCTCGGCGGGCTCGGCCTCGGTTGTCGACCGGGCTGGACTCCGGCGGGCTGAGGCCGTCCGGGGTGAGATCCACCGGGGTAAGGTCGAGCGCCGGATTGGATGCTGCCACCGATCAGCCCCGCGCGGCCGGACGGTTCTCGCTGTTGCGCCACCCGGAGGCCACCGGCCCCGATTCGACCCTGGCGGCCAACGCTCAGGCCGAGGTGTTGCTGGACCGGTACGGGGTGATCACCCGCGGGGCGGTCAGCACCGAGAAAATCCCCGGCGGATTCGGATACTACTACCGGTTCTTGACTCACCTGGAAGAGCTCGGTGCGCTGCGGCGCGGGTATTTCATCGATCAGCTTGGTGCCGCCCAGTTCGCCACCGCCAACACGGTGGATGCGTTGCGTAGCTTCCACCCGGCCCCGGGCGAGGACGATCCGGACCATCCGCGGGCCACCCATCACGCGGTGGGGTTGGCTGCCACCGATCCGGCCAACCCCTACGGGGCCACCTTGCCCTGGCCCGAGATCGCCGAACCGGCTACTGATCACCCCGCAACGGGGAAGTCCTCCGGCCCGCACCGCCCGGGCCGAAAGGCCGGTGCCCTGGTGGTCTTACTCGACGGCCAGCTGGCGGTGTACCTAGAACGCGGGGGCAAAACCATCTTAGAGTTCCCCGCCGCAGCCACCCACCGCCCGCTGGTCGCGCAGGCGCTGGTCGAGGCGTTGCAACGGGCCGGTGCAGCTGCGGTGCATGTCAAAACCGTCAACGGGTCCCCGATCCGCAACACCGAACTCGCCGAGGCACTGCTCTCGGCCGGGTTCTCGTCCTCACCACAGGGGGTCCGGTTCCATCCACATGTTTGAACGTGACGGCTCTGCCCGAAAGTAGTTGCGATGCCCGAAGGCGACACACTTTTCCATCTCGCCGGCCGACTGGACCCGTTGTTGCGCGGGCAGATTATCACCGACTCCGATGTACGCACCCCGCGCTACGCGACGGCGGAGCTGACCGGAAGCCGGATCACCGGTGTGCGCTCGGTGGGGATCGCGCTGTTGGATCAGTCCATCCTGGCCGGAATCGGCAATATTTACCGGTGCGAGGTGCTGTTTGTGGCCCGGCTGGCTCCACATACTCCCGCCGGTGATCGTGATCCGGTCCTGCTGGGCGCGGTGGTGGATTTAGCCCGCGCGCTGATGCTGGCCAATAGTGGTGCCGGGCCCGAACACGCGTCCACGCGCACGGGCGCATCCGCGCGCACGCGAGGGCGCGGGCGGTTCTGGGTTTATGCGCGCACCGGGGCGCCCTGCCCGCGCTGTGGTGCCGTGATCCAGCACGACAGGCTGGCGGGCCGAGATTTATACTGGTGCCCGGCGTGCCAACATCAGTAGGACACCAGGAGGGCTCACCCCATGGCCATGACGCCACCGCTACCGGTCAAAGACGGGATCAATCCCACCCGGTTGCACCTACCGGTCACCGCCAACCAACTCGCCGAGCTCGCCGAACAGTACCGGCCCACTCCCCCGCGCACCATTGCTGAGTACATGATGGCCCGATTCGACCACGTGGATCCCGCCACGCTACGTGAGCGGTTCGACTCCGGGGAGGTGGTCACGATCACCGGCGATCCGGTGGGGTGGGAGCAGCCCTTGGGATCCCACGAGTTCATCTGGTATTACCGCACGGTGCCAGACGAGCAACCACTACCGGAGTCGGTCCAGGTGCTGTTCGAAGATGAGCACCTGCTGGTGGTGGATAAACCGCACTTCATGCCCACCACTCCCGGCGGGCGTTTTGTGAAGGAGTCCGCGCTGGTCAAGCTCCGGGTGGCGACCGGTCATTCCGATCTGGTGCCGCTACACCGGTTAGATCGGGCCACCGCTGGGGTGCTGCTGTTCTCCACTAATCCGGCCACTCGTGGGGCCTACCAGATGCTCTTCGAGCAGCGGCGGGTGACCAAAACCTATCAGGCGATCGTGCGGCTCGATGAGGATCCGGATCGGGCGATTCAGCAGTGCCGACGTTTACCGCTGGTGTATCGCAACCGGATCATCAAAACTCGGGGCGTGATCACGGTGGATGTCCAGGACTATCCGGTGGCCAATTCCGGTCGGCTCGACCCACCGCGGATCGGCAAACGCCGGCGCAGTCACGATCCCACCACCGGACCGAATGCCCAGACCCGGATCTCGTGGTTGGGGGCGAAAGATGCCCAGGGTCCGGTCCCGCACCACGGGCTGGGATGGGTGCGGTTGGAACCACGCACGGGGCGCACCCACCAGTTGCGGGTGCATTTAGCCCAATTGGGCACCCCGATCCTGCACGACCGGCTCTACCCCGAGCTTTTAGTTCAGGCCCCCGATGAGATGGATCGGCCATTGCAGTTACTGGCCAGCACCCTGGAGTTTATCGATCCGCTCAGCGGTCAGGCCCGCCGATTTCAGACCGATCGACGACTCGCATATCAGCCTCGGTAAACCCCAAGATCACAATCCGGCAACGTCCAGCGTCTTTGATGAATAATTCAGGATGATTGGGTAGCCTGAGATATCCCTGACAGAACCCGGCGGGTTCTCGGCAACGTCCCCACACCACAGCAAAGGATGCCCTGCTGATGAACGATGAGCACGGTCACGACACCGCCGCATCCGAGGCCTTGTCGCGCCTGAAAAGTTCTTCGTCAACGTCGCGCGAGCCCTTTGACCAGCAACAGTTCGAAGACTCGGCCGTCGAGGACTCTCCCGAGACCGAGTCGCCGACCCCAACCTCGGCTGATCCGAGCGCGGAGCAGGAACCCGGCGCAACACCAGCAACACCAACAGAGTCTACGGAACCCGTTGAGCCTACTGAACCCGCCCCTGATGAGCCGGCCAGGAAGTCCCCGGAGGTCTCGGCCGAAGACAAAGCCCTGTGGACGGTGAGCTTCAATACCGGTTCCGGAGAAGAACAGCGCAAAGACACCCTGGGGACCCGGCTAACCACGTGGTTGGATTCATTCGGCGGACCAGATATGGACAAGGTCGAGGCCGATATTGCTGATACGCCAGCCCGGCTACGGCGGCACTGGCTCAAACATCGGGCCCGACAGACGCTGAAGAAGCGTCGCGCGGCAGAGCAAGTCGCAGCGGAACGAAGGGCGCGGGAAGAGCGGGAACGACTCGAGGCCGAGGTCGCCGAGATCCAGCAGATCTTAGCGGTCCAGGCAGCCGAGCGGGCCGCCGAGGAGAGGGAACGCCAACGGTTGGCCGAGATGGAGTTACTCAAGGCGCAGCAAGAACGCGAGACCCAGGCTTTGGTGACCGCAGCGCGCGAACTAGACGGCACCGATTATGTACCGGCCCCCGATCACCGGCCCATGTTGCAACGGCCCGGGGAAGAACTCTCCGACCAACAACTGCTGTCTCGGGCCCGATCACTCTTGCCGGAGTGGCGACGTCGTGACCGGATCGTGGAAAAGGCCCAAGCGATTGAGGCCAAGCAGGCCCAGCTACGCACAGACCAAACCGACACCGGTGACGATGCCCACGACCCACTGGGGCTTGGCGATGGTTCCGGCTACATTCCGCCCTACCTGCTTCCGGAACGGCAGGATCCCCAACCGGAACGACTCGATAGCGTCCGTCGGGTGATCGTGACCATCGCCTGGGTGCTGTTCGTGATCGGTGGGCTGGTGGGTCTGGGGTGGATCGGTGGCACCGAGCCACTGTCCCAGGTCAATGATGGGGCCTACCATTCGTCGGCAACCCTGTTATCGATGGCAAATTGGCACGTCGCGATCTGGCCGGTGCTGTGGATCGCCACTGGACTGTACACCGTGCACCAGTGGACCCCCTCGCAACGGTCAGCCTCCCGACAACGGCGCACCGGGTGGCTCATGGCCAACGCCATGTTTGCCCTGGCCCTGTGGTTCGCACTGGTCCATATCGAACCGTGGGGACTGGAAATCATCGTGTGGATATTGCTCTGCGCGCTGCTGGTCACTGCGGTCCGGAACCTGAATTTACACACCTCGCGAACCCAGGGCGAGCAACTGTTCACCGACGCCCCGATCGGGCTGTTGACCGGGTGGGCGCTGGTATTTATGGCCTCCCAACTGCTGACTGTGGCCGGGATCTGGGACGTGCTCCACCTGCTGTGGTTGCCCGAATCCGTGTGGGCAATCGTCATTCTGATGGCACTGATGCTGTTCGTTCCCATGGTGTCGATGACCGAACGAGGTCGCGTGGTGATCGTCGTCGGCATGGCCTGGGGGCTAGCTGCCATCATCGGGGTGCGCCTGTTCGGATCCAATCCCTCGGTCTTGATCGCCGCGGTGGCATTGCTGGGCGGTTTCGTGGTGTTGTTGGCAACCGAAAACCGGCGCTGGCGGATTGCGCAGGCCGAAAAACGCTACCTTAACCAATTCGATGATGAGCCTCAGGGTAGTCTCGAGGGCGGGCTCGCAACAGACCTCGAGAACAGCCCGACATCGACCTCGATTGCTGGAGGCTGAATCCGGTGTTGTCGGACCCACCGGGCTGGTAGAAAAGAACTATGAGCGTTCGTACCCCAGATCCACATCCCGGTTGGCTCTCCGATGAGGACCTCTACGAGGCCCGGCGACGGTTGCCGATGGTCTACGTGGAGGCGATCCCGGTCCGGGTCGATCCTCTGGGATATGTCTCCCAGATCGGGTTACTCTACGTGGCCGATGGAGACGGGCACCTGCGACGGACGTTTGTCTCCGGTCGGGTGATGTACCGGGAAACGCTGCGGGCAGCGTTGATGCGGCATCTGGAAAAGGACCTCGGCCCGCTGGCATTGCCACAAATTCCAGCCGATCTGCGACCGTTTACGGTCGCGGAGTACTTCCCCCATCCTTCCGAAACCGAGTTGACCGATGACCGTCAGCACGCGGTGGCGTTGTGCTATTTAGTGCCGGTGACCGGAGAATGTCAGCCACGCCAGGATGCCCTGGAGCTCAGCTGGCTGACCCCGGAGGAAGCCATGGCTGAAGACATCCAGTCCGAATTCGTCGGCGGGCGGGGACGGATTATCCAGCAGGCCTTGGCCAGCGTGAACTGGGGGCGCTAACCCGTCCGTGCTGGGATCCTCCGACCGGGCAGTCCCTGTAGTCTGCTCTCCCATCCGTCCCAACCTCACATCCATCCCAACCTCACATCCATCTAGAATCTCGAAAAGGTAGCGAAGATGACTGACCAGCCTGGGCTCGATGTCGGCGCAGCCGCGGATCTGCCGGTGGAGGAGACACTACTGGTTCCGGCCAGCACCACCGGCACCGTGCCAATCACCATTTTTCACGACGAAACCGGATTCTTCGCGCTCAACGACCGGTGCACCCACGGTAACGCTTCTCTGGCCGAAGGGTGGATCGAAGACGGAACGGTGGAATGCCCCCTGCACGGTTCCCCCTTCTGTCTGGCCACTGGCAAGGCTCTGGGCCTGCCCGCCACCGTGGCTGCTCCCACCCACCGGGTTGAGGTGGTCGACGGGCGCCTGATCCTTTACCCGGGAGTGCCCGCCGACGGGACCGAGGCATGAGCACCACAGCGGAGCCGGCAACGCCCGGGTCGGTCGCCATCATCGGTGGTTCGGTCGCTGGATTCACCGCCGCGCACACCCTGCGCGAACGCGGCTATGCCGGGGCGATCACCGTGATCGACCCGAACCCCTACCCTTATGATCGACCACCGGTCTCCGGAGATTATCTCACCGGGGCGCTCGACGAGCCCGGTCTACGCTTGGGCGGTGCACACTGGGCCGAGCAGCACCAGATCCGCTGGGTGCAGGCGGTCGCGACCGAGCTACACCTGGGGCACCGCCGTGCTGAGCAGACGGCCGGATCGGTGGCCACCGCAGCAACCAGATCCACACACCTGATCCGCACCGGGGACGGTCAACAGCTCTCGGCCGAGGTGGTCATTCTGGCTACCGGGGCCTCCCCGGCACCCTTCGAGCACTCGCTAGCCGATCAAGACGGCGAGCCTTTGCCGGTACTCACCGTACGGGACCACACCGACGTCGACAGAATCCGGCAGCTGATCACCTCCCGAGCCGAGGAGTCCCATTCGTCACCCCCGCTGCGCATCAGCGTGGCCGGTGCCGGGCTGTTGGCCGCAGAACTGGCCGCCGGGGTGCATCAGCTCGGAGCCGCGGTGCGACTGTATCAACCACACCATCGGCAGGCTGCGGAGATTTTCGGGGACACTATTGCCGAGCTACTCGACGCCGACCATGCCCGGCACGGGGTCGAGTTGATTCAGCAGTATCTGCAGGCCGATGCGCTCCCGGAAGGGTTCACGGCGCAGACGGATCTGGTGCTCGCCGCGGTCGGGACGGTACCCAATACGCAACTGGCCGAGCAGGCCGGGTTGCCGGTCACCGACGGCGTTGCCGTCGATGACCGGCAACGGGTGGACGGTGTCTGCGGGGTGTACGCGATCGGGGATCTCACCCCGGGGGCCAAGCACTGGGATCAGGCGGTGCGTTCTGCTCAGCGGGCGGTCGCCGACCTACTCGATACCAGCCCGACCGCCGAACCGGACCAGGTCCTGCCCAAACACAACGAACACCACCGCGTGGCACCGCGCTGGATCTGGACGGATCGCTACGACACGCACGCCGGGGCCCTGGGCGAGATGACCCTGGCCGCTCGGCCCGGATATCAGCTCATCGAGCGTTGGCGGCATCCGATCCATGAGGACGAAAGCACGCTGCAGGGTAGCGCAGCCAGTGGCGGACAGCGACGCGAGCACGCCAGCTTCGTGCTCGATCCGCAACACCGGTTATGCGCGGTAGCGGCACTGAACCAACCGATGGTGCTGCGGGCGGCCACCCGATTGATACAACGCGGGATCGTCATCGACCCGGTGGACCTGGCCGATCCGGACCTGAACCTGCGCTCACTCATCCGAAATCGGTGAAACGCTCACCCAGTCCCGCTAAGGTGCTGACCTCGTACGGTTAACACGGCGACCAACCGGGGCTCTATCATGACAGAGATGACAGATTACCCACAGACTCGTCGCCAACCCAACGATCCCACCCCCGCGGTGGTTCCCACCCACCACCCAAGCCCGCGGGACGTCAGCTTCAGTATCCAGACCCGGATGGACTCCGGTCTGGGTCGCACCGGGGTGATCCACACCCCGCACGGGCAGATCCAGACCCCGGCGTTCATCCCGGTGGCGACTCAGGCCTCCGTGAAGGCCGTCGCCCCCGAGCAGATGTCAGCCATCGGCGCGCAGGCGTTGCTGGGCAATGCGTATCATCTCTACCTGCAACCCGGGGCCGAGCTGGTCGATCGAGCCGGCGGACTGGGTCAGTTCATGAATTGGTCGGGACCGACCTTCACCGATTCGGGAGGGTTCCAGGTGATGAGTCTGGGGTCGGGATTCAAGAAAGTGATCGATATGTCCGGACCGCATGCCCCCGACGGGACCGGGTCCGATGACGACACCGCGGCCGGCAAAAACCGACTGGCCCACGTGGATGATGACGGAGTCTGGTTCACCTCCCATCTGGATGGCTCCAAGCATAGATTCAGCCCGGAAATCTCGATGAACATCCAGCACCAGCTGGGTGCGGACATCATGTTCGCTTTTGATGAGCTGACCACCCTGCATAATTCTCGTCGATATCAAGAAACCTCCCTGGAACGCACCCGGCTGTGGGCCCAACGCTGCCTGGATCACCACGCCGGGCTCACCGCCCACCGGTCCGATCGACCCTATCAGGCCTTATTCGGGGTGATTCAGGGCGCCCAATACGAGGATTTGCGACGCAAGGCGTGCCAGGATCTCTCAGCCATGCAGGCTGATTTTGTCACCGATAACGGCACTGACCGCGCCGGGTTCGACGGGTACGGGATCGGCGGAGCACTGGAGAAGAAGAACCTGGGCACGATCGTGTCCTGGTGTGCCCAGGAACTACCCGAGGACAAGCCACGTCACCTGCTGGGGATTTCCGAACCCGATGATTTGTTGTGGGCGATCGAGTCGGGGGCGGATACCTTCGACTGTGTCTCGCCGACCCGGGTAGCCCGCACCGGTGCGTTCTACACCGACTACGGACGGATCAACCTGCCGCGAGCGCAGTTCAAGGACGATTTTGCCCCGCTACAGCCCGGGTGCGACTGCTATACCTGCGCGCATTACTCGCGGGCCTATCTACGACATCTGATCAAGGCCAAAGAGTTGCTGGTGCACACGCTGATCTCGATCCACAATGAACGGTTCGTCATTCGGCTCGTGGAGACCATCCGGACCAGCATGATCGAAGGCACCTACCCGGAGCTGAAAGAACAGGTGCTGGGACGGTATTACTCTGCTGAGGCCTCGGACCCGCCTGGGGCTTCGGCCCGTTTTTCGGTGACCCCGTAGGCCGGTTCAGCGCGTTTGATCAGCTTCATCACCCACATGGTCACCGGGGCGAGGATGATTTCCACGGCGGATTTAAACAGGAAGCCCACGACCACGTAGTTGACGAATTGGCCAACGGTTTCGATCCCGATCACCGGTGTTGCGATCGAGCAGAACACCAGCGTGTCCAAAAATTCGCCGATCAACGTCGAGACCGCAATACGACCAAACAGGACTTTCTCGCCAAAGGAGCGCTTCATCCGCACCATGAACCAGGCGTTGGAGAGCTGACCGACCAAAAAGCCCAACAACGAGGCCACCACGATCATCCACACCGGCCCGAGAGTACGTTCCAGGGCCTGTTGGCCGTCATAAAAATCGGCCGGGGGCAGATTAATGATGATCCAGTAACAAACCACCGCGAAGATCGACAACGCGAAGGTGGTGATCACCGCGCGACGGGAATTTTTGAAACCGTAGACCTCGGCCACCACGTCGCCGACGATATAGGCCAGCGGGAACAGGAAGAAGCCACCGTCGGTCACGAGTGGGCCAATCTGTACGCCCTTGGATGCACCGATATTTGACAGGATCAACACGGTGGCCATGATCGCGGTGATGATCGCGTACAGTCCGGATCCAGCCGGGGCGAAGCGGGCGATCGGTCGGGAGTGATCAGTAGCTGAGGTCTTGGAGTTGCCAACGTTGCCAGAGCGGGGTGAGCTGGGGGTGGAAGAATCGGGGGCAGACACGGTGATCCTCCTGGACGGTGTTGTCAATGATGCAGTCATGCTCGCTGGTACCGGCACGTGTGCTGGTCGTGTTGCCAGCGCTGGACGACGACGGTCTCACCGGCCTCTACGGCCCCGTGCACACCTGCTGCCCCAGGCGGCGTCCGCAGCTAGTGTACCAACGGTGTCCCCGGGTGCGGAAAGACACCCGGGGTGCGGGTCACGCCCCGGCTACGCGGGTGTGACAGGATAGAAGGGGATCACCGGAGCGTGCTGTGCTGTGCGCGCACGGCGCAGGCGAGAGCATTGGTTGCACAGAACCGAAGGAAAGTCTAGATGAGTACCATCGACAAAATCTTGATCGCGTTGTTTGCCCTGGCGTTGGCCGGTGGCCTGATTGCCTGGGGCCTGCATGCCAGCTGGTGGGTGGGGCTGGCCGCCCTGATCGCGGTCGCGATCCTCGGGATCTGGAGCATGCGAGATCGGAAAATGCTCAGGGTGATGGCCCGGCGGGAGACCCAGCTGCTGGACCAACAGCGCCAGGTGCTGCTCGGTCAGCATCAGGTCCAGACTGCGCTGACCGAGGTCGTCGAGCAACAGCGCGAGGCGGTGGCCCGCACCGCATCGATCGCCTCGGCGACCGAGCAGATCAACGCCACGGTGGATGAGGTCGCCGGGCAACTGACCCAGCAGGGTGGCACCGCGCAAGATCGTCACGATCAGGTCCTCAAGACGGTCCAGGACGGTACCCAGCACCTCGATCGGCAAACGCGGAACCACGTCAATAACATCAACCGGCGACTGGGCTACGCGCGAGAAGAGATTGAGGCCCAGCAGTATTTGCAGCGTCGCATCGATACCGGCACGCTGTGGCCGTCCACCGGTGACTGGGCGTTGGATGCCCGTTCGGCGGTATACCTGCTCGATCTGCTCGATCAGGCTCGCCCGCAGCATATTGTCGAGCTGGGCTCGGGCACGACCACGTTGTTGTTCGGCCATTATCTGACCGCACACGGTGGCCGACTGTACTCTTTCGATCACCTGAACCACTACCGGGATCTCACCGCCAGTTATGTGAGTTTGCACGGGCTGGAGCCGGTGGTGGATCTGCAGCTAGCCCCCCTGGCACCGCAGGTACCGGCGTCAGACACCGAGCCGACTGAGGATGCCGAACCACCTCAGTGGTACGACCTCTCCCAGGCGCGACTACCCGAGCAGATCGACCTGTTATTCGTCGACGGTCCCCCGGCAGCCACCGGCCCACAGGCCCGGTATCCGGCCCTCAACGCGCTGGCAGACCGGCTGGCACCGGGTGCGGTGGTGATCCTGGACGACGGTGTGCGCGATGAAGAACAGCAGATCGCAACCCGGTGGGCCCAGGAGCACCCCGAGCTGGTGCGAGAAGCACCGGATCTGACCGCGATGATCGTGTTGCGCAAGAAAGGCTAACTCCGACCGGTATGACCACTCCTATTCCGCAAAAAACTGCCCAGCCCCGGGGCAAGAAATCCGGCACTTCCGATCGCCGGCCACGACTGAAGATGTCGATCTACGGTTATCTCATCGCCTGGCTGGCACCAAATATTGTCATGGCCGGGCTGGTCGTGATCCTCAATCTCTTGCCGGTGGCCGAACAGGTCGGTGATCTGACCCCGTTGCTCACCCTGGTGGGGCTAGCCGGTCTGGTGCTGGGTCTGCCACTGACCCTGTTGGTGAACTGGTTGTTTCGGTTCACGCTCAACCAGGCTGTGCACGTACTGGCCTATGCCCTGGTGGGCATGC
The DNA here is from genome assembly GCF_003185725.2 of Auritidibacter sp. NML130574. Classification (GTDB taxonomy): domain Bacteria; phylum Actinomycetota; class Actinomycetes; order Actinomycetales; family Micrococcaceae; genus Auritidibacter; species Auritidibacter ignavus. The sequence continues at coordinate 1,680,823 of NZ_CP031746.1, forward strand.
TCTACGGGCTGGTGGTGCTCGTCGGTGGGCTCGAGGGGCTGTTGCCGCTACTGATTCCGGTGGTCGGGTTTCCGGCCGGGATCCTGATGGCCCTAGGCCGGTGGCTGGCGATCCCATTTACCGATGTGGTGGATGCCGACGGACACATTTTGGCCCCTGGTGAGGCTGACGAAGATTCGATCATCGACGAACAGTAGCCGGTCGATCAGACCCGGCCTGCCGGAGGAAAATCTGAGGAAAAGCCCTGACGGAAATGAGGATATGACGATGACCGAATACTCCATCCACGAACCAGCACTGGCGCTGTCTATTGCCGGCTCAGAAGCCACCGGTGGTGCCGGGGCGCAAGCGGATCTGAAGACCTTCCAGGAGCTGGGGGCCTACGGCATCATTGCGCTGACCTGCATCGTGGCCTTTGACCCCAACGATGACTGGAACCACCGGTTCACCCCGGTCCCGGCCGAGGTGATCGCCGATCAGCTAGAGGCCATTCAGGCTAACTACGCCGGACAGTTGCACACCACCAAGTTGGGGATGATGGGCTCACCGGAGACCATTCACACGGTGGCGCGCGCACTGCGGTCTCAACAGTGGCAGCACGTGGTCCTGGATCCGGTACTGATCTGCAAGGGTCAAGAGCCCGGCCACGCCCTGGATACCGATGAGGCGCTGAAGGCGGAACTGTTGCCGCTAGCGACCTTCACCACCCCGAACCATTTCGAGGCCGAGCAGCTGTCGGGCCTGACAATTTCCTCGGTGCAGGATCTGCAGGAGGCCGCTCAGATCATCCACGATCACTCTGGTGCAGCGGTGCTGGCCAAAGGTGGTATCCGTTTAGAAGGTGACCAGGCGGTCGATGTGTTCTACGACGGAACTGATATGGAGGTGCTCAGCACACCGAAGGTCGGCGATCATGCCGTCTCCGGAGCCGGATGCTCGCTGGCGGCTGCGGTCACCGCCGAGCTGGCCAAGGGTGCCTCCCCGCGTGAGGCTGCGTATACGGCCAAGGAATTCGTCACTCGTGGCATCGCCCAGCGGGTGAGCGCCAAGACCCCGTTTGACACGCTCTGGCAAGGCGGACTGCGCTAAAAGTTGCGCTTACACCGTCGCCACCGGCGCGGTGACCAGTGCAGAGAGCAGGGTGTCGGCGTGGACCAGGCTCATCCCCGTCTCGGCGCGGATCGTCTCCACTGCGGTTGGCAGTTTCCAGGATGCCAGTGACTAGTCAGCCTGCACCAGTTGCGGTCGCGCAGGTGCTACGGGACTGTCGTGCTGCTCCGACGGAACCTGCTCGACCTGGAATTCCGCGCGGATGTTCTGCTGGGAAGGCTCAGCTTGGTGATCGGCCGACTGTTGCCGAAGCTGCTGTTGAGAGTCTTGCTGTTGGGGTTGCTGTGCAGACTGTTGCTGCGCACCATCACCGGAGGAGTCTTGTTGCTCGTTGAGTTCCTGCTCGGTCGGTTCGGGCTGGGAGGAATCTGGGCTAGGGGGTCGTGATTCGGCGTTGCCGGCACCACCCTCATCGGAGTCTTCGGGCACGAATCCTCCGTCTTCACTACTCATCGAAGCCCGAGCTTGCTGTGCTTCGGAAAGTTTCGACTCGATCTCGCTGAGACTCTCCTCGATCTGCTCCATATAGGTCTCTTTCAGCTGGCCCCAGGCCAAGGCGGAGACCGACTCGCCCGTCGTGGGGATCGCGGCCAGAATAGAACGAGCCTGTTGGGCCTCGGTCTGCAAACCGTTCAAGGTTGCAATATATTCGGAGGTTTCCTGAAGATCGTTCAGATTCGAATCGGGAATCTCTTCGAGTTCCTCCAGCACCGGCTCGATCTGCGACGGCAAGGTACAGTCGGCATCTTTGGAGTAGATCCCGCGTTTGGCCTCGAAGGCCTGCTGACGCGCCTCGTTGAACTCTTGAGCCCGAGCATCGTCTTGCGCTTCTTCTGTATAGGGCACCGCATAACCGGAACGCACCATTTCGAGCGCCAGATCATCGCCAGATTTCTCCAAATCCGCCCAGACCTCGCCATTCGGGGCGTTCGGATAGGCCGGGTAGGTGGGATTCACCGTCGAGCCGGCAGGCGCCAGTTGTTCGAGCTGGTTTTTAGCTTCGTCATGCAAACAGGTGTCCAGCGTTTCGCTGGCATCATCTTCAGGCGGAACCGGGGCGCGCATGGCCTGCATGCGGACCACCTGCTCACCGGTGTTAGCGGTAATCTGCATTGACTGTCCGGTCAGCACCTCATCGATCCGCGCGGAGTCCTCGTCTTGGGCGAGATTTCGTACCACCGTCAGCACAGTCAACGTGAGCAACACCAAGGCCACCAGGGTCAACAAGATCATGATGGACCAGTTGATGCGGCGTTTGCGGCGGGGGTTTGAAGACATAAGATTCGCTAGCAACTTGACGACGAGGGCGGGTCCAGCACGTCAGAGGGCGGTACCTCTGATCGAACGTGCTCCCTAAAGTGTAGCTAATGATCGAGGTGCTGTGAGGAATACCGACGAATACCGGTGCTGAACAGCCACATGAGGCGAAGCACCGGCCTGCAGGCCTGCGATGCTAGGGTAGTCCGTGAGATTGCTCCCCTGCTCGTGATCATCTCAGGATCGAAAATACCGGGGGAACCGAGCCCCTAATAAGGATTGATCGTGAACCGCACCATTCTTCCCGGATTGGTACTCTCCTTCGCGATAGGAGCACTGGCACTGGGTATGATCGCTGGCATCGGCGACTACCTACCCGGTGTTTCCGGATTGCTGGTCGCCATTGTCATCGGGGTGTTATGGCGGAATATCGCCCCCGTGCCAGAGGTGGTTGAACCGGGGATCACGGTGGCATCAAAAACGGTGTTGCGCTGGGGCATTGTGCTCATGGGGCTTCAGCTGGCGGTCGATGAGATTCTCGCACTCGGATGGGGCACCATTGTGCTGATCGTGCTCGCTGTGGTCATCACCTTCGGTGCCACCGTTATATTGGCCAAGGCCTTGCGGGTGCCCAGCGCTCTGGGGTTACTGATTGCCAGCGGGTTCTCGATTTGTGGAGCTGCGGCGGTGGCTGGTGCGGATTCGGTGCTCAAAGCCAAGAAAGAATTCACTGCGACCTCAATCGGGCTGGTGGTCCTGTTCGGCACCCTGATGATCCCCGCTATGCCGGTGCTGGTGGCACTATGCGGATTTTCCACAACTCAAGGGGCGATCTGGGCTGGCACATCGGTTCATGAAGTCGCTCAGGTCGTTGCGGTCGCCGAGACGCTGGGACCAGAAGCCTCCACCACAGCGGTGACGGTGAAACTGGGCCGGGTGATGATGCTGGCCTTCGTGCTGGCAGCGATAGCATTTCTCAGTTCCCGCCACCCGTCATCTCGATCCACCCCGGAAGACCCAGCCCCTGGATCACGTCCTGCTCTGGTGCCCTGGTTTGTGATCGGGTTCTTCATCATGGTGGCACTGCGCTCGGTCGATATTCTGCCTCCGACGGCCCTTGAGGTGGTCCAACTGATCCAGTCGTTGTTCTTGGCGACCGCGATGTTTGGGCTCGGTATGGGTGTACGCATCCGGTCGCTGGTGCAGGTGGGCGCTCGCCCGATAATGTTGGCTACCCTCTCGACGCTCATCATTACGGTCATCGGGGGCTTGGGTGCAGGACGATTAGCCTAGTCGTGCACTAAAGTTGAATCCGTTGCACCGCGATCGTCACCGGCGCGTGATCGTCGGCCCCCAAAACCCTAATCACTCAGGAGTTCTCCACCTTGTCTGCCAGAGATGACATCGTTCGCGTCTTGAACGAGGACGACCGCAATCAAGAATATGCCGACCCGAAACTGTACAAAAACTCCCTATCGTGGTCGGGCCGAAAATACGCTTTTAAACGGGCACTGAAGAAATTCGGCACCGATGGCGGAACCGATCTGTCGGCGAAGCTCACCTACTACACGGTCCTGTCCATGGCTCCCGGTCTGCTGGCCGTATTCTCCATGCTGTCCTTGGTCTTGTCCTCCAACGCCGAGGTTATTGAGAACATGCTCGATGATGTGATCACCCAGGCAGTTCCGGAAGACTATCAAGCGCTGGTACAAGACCTCGTGGAAACCATGATGGACTCGGCCACCGGTGGCGTGATCGCGTTGATCATCGGTGTGATTACAGCACTGTGGTCGGCATCGGCCTATGTTAAGGCGTTCTCCCGGAACATGAACTCCATCTACGGGGTGGCTGAAGGTCGCACCTTCATCAAGAAGAACCTCACCATGGTGCTCACGACCGCAACGGTGCTGGTCGGTGTCGTCGTCATCCTGATCTCTTTGGCCCTGAACCGTCCACTCGTCGATGGGCTGTTCGGCCCCATTGCGGAGCCGCTAGGATTGGAAGGCGTCCTGGCATTTATGACGGACACCTTCTTGCCGCTCTGGGCATGGCTACGCTACGTTGTGGTGGCTTTGGTGTTGATTCTGGTCATCGCCGTGATGTACCACTTCACCCCCAATGTGCAGAAGCCGAAGTTCACTTGGTTCTCCATTGGCGCCGTGGTGGTGTTGGTTGGTAGCGCGATTGCCGGTGTGGCCATGGCGATCTACCTGACCTACTTTGCCTCGTACTCATCCTACGGTGCGGTCGGAACCATCATGGCGGTGCTGTTCGTGCTCTGGATTTTCAATATGGTGATGCTGCTGGGGGCCCTAATCGATCACGAAATGTTCCGTGCCCGCCAGCTGGAATCCGGCATTCCTGCCGAGGTCCACGTCCAGCTTCCACCGCGTGATACCGCCGGTGCTGAGAAGGCTAAGGAAGACCAGGACAAGCTGATCGAAGAGGCCCGTACCCTTCGTCGGACCATGAGCAACCCACTAGCCCCGGAAAATCGCGACGTCGACTAAAAGACCACACCGAGGAAGTCAACGTCTGCCTCAGAGGAAAAGGATTGGAAAATATCCCGGGCGCTGTTAGGCCATCGAGGCTTCCTTTTCCTTATCCTCCTTCGATTCTTTACCGCGGTCCAGACCCAACCGGGTCAATGGCACGCCGTCGATCGCGCCATCGATGGTGCGCTCAGCTTCGTCGTGATCGACGTCAAGCACCAAAGCGACCTCGGCGATAATCATGTCCTTGGCCTCTTGATAGAGGTTTCGCTCGGCCATCGAGAGCTCCTTCTCCTTCTGGCGGCGGTAGAGATCCCGGGCGACTTCGGCAACATTGTCCAAATCACCGGTAGCCAGCTTTTCGCGCAGTGCTTTCAAACGACGGGACCACTGCTTTTCCAAGGTGTCACCATCCTTGGCCAGCAACGACATCAACTTGCGCAACCGAGTATGGCTGGACAGGTCTCGAACACCGATCTCCGACAGGCTCGATTCAGGCACAGCGATCTGCAGGCGCTGCTCCTGGACCTCAAGGACGACATAGTCGACGTCTTCACCCTTGATCTTTTTGGTGTTGCGGCTCACCACTTCGGCCGGACCGTGTTGCGGATGGACGACGAACTTGCCTGGGGTTAAACGCATGGAGCAGATGCACCTTTCTTTGATGGCACAGCATAAGCGCCCGGCATTGCAACGAAGTGTCGGAATACCGAGCGCTCGCTGTTTTCCTACTGAGGTACACCATACTAGCACGGAAACGGCCGCATACCACAAAATATCACTCAGAGCAAGAATGACATGCACGTGGCATGTCAGGCTCGAATTCACCCTCGCTGGACAGCGCTACACGTTGTCGACACCGGATTGTTCCTGAAGGAATTGGAAGACCTCCACTTCATCGACACCCGGGAAGGCACCGGTGGGCATGGCCGCCAAAATGTGGGCGTTAGTTCGCGCCGCGGGCCACGCATGTCCACCCCATTCGGCTTCAAGTTCCGGGGAAGGCAAGCGGCAGCACGTCGGGTCCGGACACCGCGAGACAGACCGCGAGGTGGTATCCCGACCACGGAACCACCGCGCCTGATCGAAAGGGACCCCAATTGAGGACGAGTAAAGACCCGAGGAGGAAGACTCCACCACGGCGGTGCACCAATAGGTACCGGCCGGGGTATCAGTGTATTGATCGAACGCGCGGAATCGATTCTGGACGTCAAAGACTTCTCGGGAGGTCCAGTACCGACAAATCTGCTGGCCTTCGATGGCTCCAATACTGTCTGTTGGGAAACTCACCCCGTCGTTTTCGTAGGCTTTATGCACCACTCCGGACTGGTGCACTTTCTGAAAGTGCAGGGTAATACCCAGGTGTTCGGTCGCCAGATTGGTGAACCGGTGGGCAGCAGATTCATAGGAGACCCCGTAGCCATCTCGCAGATCCTCAATGGCCAGATCTCGGTTCTGATGAGCAGCCTTCAGCTCTTTGACCACAGATTTTTCTGGCATGAGCAACGCGGCAGCACAGTAGTTGATGTAGACCCGCTGTTTCAGAAAGTCCTGATAGTCCACCGGCTCACCGAATCCGAGCACATAGGCCGCAATCGCCTGCAATAAGACCGACCGAGCGTCATGGTCGGTGTGCGGTCCGCCGGGCAGATAGAATCGTCGGTTCTTCAGGTCAGTAACCGAGCGGGTGGAGTGGGGCAATGAGCCGACGAAGTGGATCGAAAATCCCAGGTGGTCAGCAATGTTTGCGATTCTGCGGTGAGTCAGTGGCCCCGAGGGCTGGCCCACCGCTTCCAGCAGTTCTTGAGCTGTTGATTCCAGCTCGGGGTAGTAATTGTTGCGCTCACGCATCTCCATCCGCAATGCGACATTGGCTCGGCGAGCTTCCTCCGGCGTAGCAACCCGCTCGGCAGCTTGACGTCGTAATTCGCTCGCTAAGCCCGCAATCGTTTCGAGCACCTCGGTGGGAGTCCGGGAGGTGATCTTGACTCCGGGAAGCCCCAGCGCGTGAAAGTGCGGGGATCGTTGGAGTTTCTCCACCGCGATTTCCAGTTCGGCTCGTTTGCTCGGAGGTTTAGCCGAGAGCATGTCGTCAACCGAGACGCGAAGTTCTGCCGCCAAGGCAGACAACAGTGATAGCTTCGGCTCGCGGTGGCCGTTCTCAATCTGGGAGAGGTGAGAGGCCGTAACATCCACCCTGCTTGCCAGATGTTCCAGGGTAAATCCGGCCTTCTTCCGCTGGTGACGCAATTGGCGTCCCAGCACCACGGAATCCAGCCGTGCTACCTCGCCGGTATCGGTCACATCGTCTACTGTGTTTTGCACCATAATCACAGCGTAGTTAAAAACCGCGGATTTTTCCTCCTACATCCAGCCCTTCTTCTTAAAGATCAGATACAAGGTGAGGCTCGCGGTCAACATCAGCCCAATGGCCCACAAATATCCGAAGGACCAATGGAGTTCTGGCATGTCGTCAAAGTTCATCCCGTAAATCCCGGCAATCACCGTGGAGACCGCGAACAGCGCAGCCCATCCCGATACTTTTTTCATATCCTCGTTTTGTTTTCGGCCCACCAGCGTAGATTCCACGGTCAGCGCATTCTGCAATGCGGCCCGAATACCTTCGAGTTGTTCGACATCACGGGTAACATTATCGCGGACGTCACGCAGGTGACGAGCGAATTCTTGATCCATGCCGTACTTCGTGGCTCCCCGAGTCAGCAGATCGATCATGTGCGATAACGGGCGAGTGACCCGCAGGAACTTCACGATCTCGTTGAATAGCTCGTAGATGCGTTGCGAGGTTGCCACCGTTGCCGAATCGCCAAACAGTGAGTCCTCGATGTCGTCCAGATCATCGTCGAGATCGATAATGATGGGCGCATAGCCGTCAACAATACCGTCGAAGACGAAGTACAACATTGTTTGCGGGTGCCCGGCGTCCATCACATGCCGCCGGAAGGGGCGGTGTAGCCAATGCACGACTTTCTGAGCCAGTGAGTGGTCATCAGCGAAGACCAAGAAGAAACGGTCGCCGACAAAGATATGCAGTTCCGCGAACTTCATTTTTTCGGTTTTGTCCACGTACTGGGCCCAGTGCAGCACGACGAACAGTACCGAGTCGTAGCGTTCAAGTTTGGGGCGCTGGTGTCCTTGCAAGGTATCTTCGACCGCTAATTCGTGTAGCTCAAAGTACTCGGCACACTGCTGAATTTCAGCCGAACTGGGTTCTGAAACCACCACATGGGCCCTAGCATCGGGGTCTGACGACAGACGCGCGAACATCTGTTCAATACTCTCCAGTGCTTCCAACCGTGGGGCCGAGGCCCCGTGCTGGACGTTATCAACGGAGTGCAAGAGATAGGTCATGGTGCATCTTCCCATCGTCTACTTGTCACCTTGGCCTACATATTCTTGCATGGTTTGCCTCGGTGGTCACCGCCACCGGCACCCGAACTACTTCGGGTCGTTGGTGGGACACTGCTACCTGCCGTCCGGGTCGCGGAGTGTTCGCGTGCGCGCATGTGCTCTCGCAGGCGCGCGGGCGTGTATGAGGGTAACCATCCGACAAATCGTCGCTTTTTTTGTTCTGCATCTCACAATTTTGCAGATGAGGGGCGAATCGTTCGAAAGAAGTCATATTTTTTCCAAATGGTTATCTGAAGCGCAATTTTTTTCGACAATCCCCTGCCTCACTGGCGACAAACACGGAAGAGTAGAAACTACCCAGACGGGAACCGAACCATTCGGAACCGTCACGAAAACGACAAGAGACGCCACACTGATACACACTCAAGGAGTTCAGATCATGTCACAGCACACTCCCGCTTCCGCAGAGCAGATCCAGCACGACTGGGACACCAACCCTCGTTGGGCGAACGTCAAGCGCACCTACTCGGCCGACGAGGTCGTGAAGTTGCGTGGTCGTGTGCAGGAAGAGCACACTCTGGCGCGTCGCGGATCGGAGAAGCTCTGGGAGCAACTGACTACCGAGCACCCTCAAGGTGAGTGGACCAACGCTCTGGGCGCGCTGACCGGTAATCAGGCTGTTCAGCAGGTCAAGGCTGGACTGCGGGCCATCTACCTGTCTGGTTGGCAGGTGGCTGCTGACGCTAACCTGGCCGGCCAGACCTACCCAGACCAGTCGCTGTACCCGGCTAACTCGGTCCCGCAGGTCGTCCGCCGGATCAACAACGCACTGTTGCGGGCGGATCAGATCGAGTTCTCCGAGGGCATCCAGACTGTCGAAGACTGGCTGGTGCCGATCGTGGCCGATGCTGAGGCTGGCTTCGGTGGTCCACTGAATGCCTATGAACTGATGAAGGCCATGATCACCGCCGGTGCTTCCGGTGTGCACTGGGAAGACCAGCTGGCTTCCGAGAAGAAGTGTGGTCACCTCGGCGGTAAAGTGCTGGTTCCGACCAACCAGCACGTGCGCACTCTCAACGCTGCCCGTCTGGCCGCTGACGTCGCCGATGTTCCCTCGGTGATCATCGCCCGCACTGACGCTGAAGCCGCCACCTTGCTGACCAGCGACGTCGATGAGCGCGACCAGCAGTTCCTGACCGGTGGTCGCACCGCTGAAGGCTTCTACGAGGTGCGCAACGGCCTGGAGCCCTGCATCGCTCGTGCGAAGGCCTACGCAGAGTACGCCGATTTGATCTGGATGGAAACCGGTACTCCGGATCTGGAGCTGGCTCGTGAGTTTGCCGAGGCTGTCAAGGCCGAGCACCCCGACCAGATGCTGGCCTACAACTGCTCGCCGTCCTTCAACTGGAAGAAGAACCTGGATGATGAGACCATCGCGAAGTTCCAGCGCGAACTGGCCGCGATGGGCTACACTTTCCAGTTCATCACTCTGGCGGGCTTCCACGCTCTGAACTACTCGATGTTCGACCTGGCGCGTGGCTACAAGGAGCGCCAGATGTCAGCGTACGTCGAGTTGCAGCAGCGCGAGTTCGCTGCCGAGCCACAGGGTTACACCGCTACCAAGCACCAGCGCGAAGTCGGCACCGGCTACTTCGACGCGATCTCCACCGCTGTCAACCCGGATTCCTCCACGGTCGCTCTGGCCGGTTCGACGGAGTCTGGACAGTTCTAATCCCTCACCACCACTGATTCTTCAGAAATCAGCCAGCCAGATAGGACGTGATGATCATGACCAGCCAGATTCGCTACACTACCTCTTCGGGACTGACCGTCAGCGTGCTCGGCGAGGTCTCCGAAGCCACTCAGCCGCTACTGTCCGATGCGGCCCTGGAGTTTCTGGCCTACCTCCACACCACGATGGAGCCCAAGCGTCAAGAACTCTTGGTAGCGCGTCAGCAGGTGCGCGCAGCCATTGCGGCTGGGGCGCGTCCGGGATTTGAGAGCACCACGAAGAAGATTCGTGATGATGATTCCTGGCGCGTTGCTCCACTGGCGCCCGGTCTGAAAGACCGCCGTGCCGAAATTGCCGGACCGGTGGATCGGAAAATGACCATCAACGCCCTGAACTCCGGGGCCAAATGCTGGCTGGCTGATTTCGAAGATGCCTGTACTCCCACCTGGGAGAACATGATCGAAGGCCAGCGGAACCTCTACGAGGCGATCCGTGGCCAGATCCGCCACACCGACCAGACTACCGGTCGGACCTACAAGCTCAAGAAACCAGCCCTAGCGCAGTCTCCAACGATCCTCCCGCGGCCGCGGGGGTTGCACCTGGACGAGAGCCACATCGTGGTCGAAGATCAGCCGATCGCCGGAGCGCTGATGGATTTCGGGCTGTTCTTCTTCCATAACGCGCACGAGCTGGTACACCTGGGCCGTGGCCCCTACTTCTACCTGCCCAAACTGGAACACCATCTGGAAGCTCGCTGGTGGAATGACGTGTTCACCAAGTCCCAGGACTACCTGAACATTCCCCACGGAACCATCCGGGCCACGGTGTTGATCGAGACCATCACTGCAGCCTTCCAGATGGATGAGATTCTGTATCAGTTACGCGATCACTCTGCCGGGTTGAACGCTGGTCGGTGGGATTACATTTTCTCGATCATCAAGAACTTCCAGGACTCCTCCGACGAGTTCGTGCTCCCGGATCGTTCCGATGTCACCATGCAACAACCGATGATGCGGGCCTACACCGAGTTGCTGGTGCGTACCTGCCACCGTCGTGGTGCTCACGCCATTGGCGGGATGGCAGCCTATGTGCCGGATAAGTCGGACCCCGTCAAACACCGGATCGCTCTGGAGAAGGTGCGCGAGGAGAAGTCCCGTGAAGCTGCGGACGGTTTCGACGGTTCCTGGGTGGCTCACCCAGATCTGGTGCCGGTGTGCATGCGGGTCTACGACGAGTTGCTCTTTGAGACCCCGCACCAGATTCGCACGCGCAAACGAGAGGATGTGGTCCCGGATGCTGAGGCGTTGCTGAACGTGAAAGCCACCACCGGGGCGATCACCGAAGCTGGCATTCGCACCAATATCGAGGCCGGTATCCACTACTTGGACGCCTGGTTGCGCGGTCACGGTGGAGCCAGCATCAACGACCTGATGGAAGACGCTGCCACCGCCGAGATTTCCCGCTCCCAGCTGTGGCAGTGGATCCGAACCGAGGCCACGGCCACGACCGCGCAGGGGTCCGAACGCACCGTAACCCGCGAGTGGGTCGATGAGCTCATCAACGAGATCGTGTCTGCTGCGGATCGGTCAGACCAGGATCGGATCACTGAGGCCCAGGAGGTCTTTTCCGCCGTGGTCTTCGCCGAAGAGTTCCCTGAATTCTTGACCATCCCGGCTTACAACGCCTACCTGGCAGCTGACGCCAACACCCGCGTCGCCGTCTGAGGCACCTGGGGACCTAGAGCACAACCCCGAGCACACAGCACAGCGGGCCCGACCAGACACTCTCTGGCCGGGCCCGCTGTTGATCTACACAGGCAGTGTGTTCAGTCTCGGTGTTGCAGCCACCTAACCAAGCAAGTGACCCACCAAGACGGAGACGACACGCAAAATTTACTCTTCGTCGCCGGCATCTTCTTCGTCGCCGTTATCCTCAGAGTCGCCACCCTCGGTCAAGGAGTCGACGTAATCCTGGTTCTCCGCGACCCAGTCTGCCACGATGTTTTCGTACTCGCCCTCGTCGTCATTATCGGCGAACATCTGGGCTTCGAGATCGTAGAGCAGGTCGTTTTCCATGGTGAAGTCCGATAGCCACTCAGAGACCTCGGAGAAATCATCGCTGAAACCGTTGTAGGCGTAGGTCGACATGGTTTCAGAACCACCCAGAGCACCCTCGGGGTCTTCCAGATCACGGACCGGGAAGGCCTCGTATGCCCAGTGCGGACGCCACAGAGTCACCACGATGTTTTCGTCGTTATCGATGGCGGTGTTCAGCTCCTGGAGCATGGCAGGAGTGGACGAGGTGGTGAATTCCATCCCGTCCAAGCCGTAAGTCGGGATGACCTCATCTTCGGTGGCGGAGGTCAGACCGGCGCCGGGCTCAATACCGACGATCCGGTTGTCGAATTCATCGGCGTTATCGGCCAGTTCCTCCAGGGAGTCAATCGGCGCGTCCTCGTTGACAGCAATCTGTAGCGAGGACTCATCGTTCCAGGTACCCAGCATTTCCAGGTCGTCACCGTACTCATCCAGGTAGGACGCGTGGGTGGTGGGCTCCCAGACGTCCATGGTGAAGTCGTAGTCCTGAGTGGCAACACCGGAGAACACCACGGCCGGCTCAGCCTCTTCGAGGTTGACCGTATAGCCTTCTTCCTCCAGGATGTGCTTCCACAGGTAGGACACAGCAATGCCCTCTTCCCAGCCGTTGAAGACGCCGATGGTCAGTTCGCCCTTGTCCTCACCACCGTTGTCGCCGGTGCCGTCGCCTTCGCCACAGGCGGTCAGGGCCAGGGCGCCGATAGACAGTGCAGCAACGGATTTCCAGATCTTGTTGAACTTCCTCACTCTGTTACCTCCAGTTAGTGTCAGTGTGGATGATGAACCGAACCGGTACAACTCAGGCACCCGGTCCGTTAGCTTTACTTCTTTAGCGCGGTCAGCCGGTCCAGATACATCGCCAACACGACCACGGCGATACCGGCTTCAAAGCCCAGTCCCGCATCGATACTGCTCAAGGCCGACGTGACCTGGCCACCCAGGCCACCGGCGCCGACCATACCAGCGATGACCACCATCGACAATGACAGCATAATGACCTGGTTGATACCGGCCATAATGGTCGGCATGGCCAGCGGAAGCTGGATCTGACGCAGGATCCGGAACCGTGAGGCACCGAAGGCCTGACCGGCCTCGACCACTTCAGCGTTCACACCGCGGATACCCAATTCGGTAAAACGCACACCGGGCACCATCGCGAACAGTATGGTGGCCACCATGCCGGGAACAACACCGACACGGAACATCACCAGCGCCGGAATGAGGTAGACCATCGGCGGCATGGTCTGCATAAAGTCCATGATCGGTTTAATAATGGCCGAGGCCGTATTCGAGGAGGCGGCCAGAATACCCAGCGGGATCGCAATGACTGCGGCAATAAAGGTGGAGATCGTCACCAGCCCCAGGCTGTCCATAGCATGTTCCCACATGTTCATCCCGGCAATCAGGGTGAAGCCCAACGCGGTGCCTAGCGCTAGTTTCCAGGACTTGACGATCCAGCCCAGCCCGGTCAGGACGAGGGTTACCACCCACCAGTCAGGCCAGGTGAGCAGACCGACCAGCAGGTCGTTGAGCGTCGCCAGCGTGGTGCGCACGATTGAGAACGCTTCCGAAAAAGTGCCAAGCAACCAGTCCAGACCGGCTTCAATGGCTTCGCCGACGCCGAAGCGGAAGTCGTTAATGGACTCGAATTCGAACCAGGTGATGTCCGAAGCCGGGATTAGAGCAGACAGTGTCGAGCTCACAGCGCATCACCCCCAGCGGTCTTGTGGCGATCGGTATCGCCAGCAGGCGACGGATCGATTTGTTCAGCGTGGCGACCAACCGAGGCATCTGGCGGGGCGTCCGCAGGGTCGGTGGTCTCAGCTGACTCCAACCGCTCTGACAGTGTTTCCGAGCGCTGAGGGCTCATGGCCTCCAGCAGACGCGAGACGCGGACATAACCGACCTTCACCCGTTTGCCATGGTCCTCGCCTTCAACCGCAACCGGGCCGTCGGCTTCCACGGCAACCGGGACGATCTCCTGCAAAGTCGCCCCGGGCTTGACACTGCGGTGTGTGCGCCCGAAGCTGGTAATTTCTGCTTCCGAAAGCTCCGCAGGCGGAACCATGACCGATTGCGCGGTGAGAACCCGAGACCGATCCACATCCGCGGTGAAGGAGGCGACATAGTCATTGGCGGGAACCGAGAGGATCTCTTCGGGCGTACCGATCTGGACGATGCGGCCTTCCTTCATCACCGCGATACGATCACCCATGTACATGGCTTCGTTCAGATCGTGGGTAATGAACACGATGGTCCGATGTAGCTCACGTTGCAAGGAGATCATTTCTTCCTGCATCTCACGCCGGATCAACGGGTCCAAGGCTGAAAAGGCCTCATCCATCAGCATCACATCGGTCTGCGAGGCCAACGCCCGAGCCAGTCCCACACGCTGTTGCATACCGCCCGAGAGTTCACTAGGGTAGCGCTTTTCCCAGCCGGCCAAACCGACCGAGGCCAGCACCTGCGCAGCCATCTCCTGACGTTCTTTTCGACCGTAACCCTGGATTTCTAACCCATAGGCGGCGTTATCGAGCACGGTCCAGTGCGGCAGCAATGCGAAGTGCTGAAAGACCATCGACATGTGCCTGGCTCGCAGATCTCTCAGGTGGTTTTTCGACAGCTGAGCCAAGTCTTGCCCCATGACTTCAACAGTGCCCGAGGTGGCCGGTTGCAACGCGTTCAGGGTTCGGATCAGGGTTGACTTTCCGGAACCAGATAGCCCCATCACAACAAAAATTTCACCGGGCTTCACCTCAAAGGAAGCGTCAATCACCGCGGCAACACCCTCAGACCCAATGTCTTTTCGGTCAGCACCGGCCTTGATTTTCTCGACGACTCGTTCGGGACGTTTACCGAAAACCTTATAAACATTCTGTACCCGAATCACCGGGGCATCGGACTGGCCTGCACTACCTGTTGGCTCCGGTTGCTCCGAGATGTGTGGCGATGATGTCATACACGCTTCCCTTGGGTTGACATGCAAAATCAAGAAGGCGATCCCTTGCGGGAGATGCCACAAAAAGGTCACCAGCTAATGATAATAACAAACTTTCAGGGGAATATCTCATAATTCAGATCTTGGCTCCACAAATTCGGATGAGATAAAACTACCCAACCGGGCAGATAATGCAATGAGATTTACTGCACATAATGCGTCAACCATTCCGTCCAGACGAACAAGAAGCCTATGATCAGAAGCCAGAAGGTAACGATCACATAGTGCGGTGTTATGTGCCCACAAATCATGAGACCCCAAGAAAACGGCTTGAGTTTTTTGAATTTCCCATCGGGTGATCACAACACGCGTTCACTCTGAGCTGAAACTTGGGGCGTAAAACATTGATTCACAGGGTCCTGGCCGTGGCGCACACGTCCATGGCGGGCACCCGTGTGATGCTCGCCCCGGAGTGAGAGGCCACAGAGATGATGATGGACCTAGCAGACAAAGCCGTGTGAACGAGCTTACACTGGACAGTAAGGGAGTCAATCTGACCACCCATCACCGCACCGATGTCGCCCTACTTCAGCCCGGAGGGTCACGTCGTCGCCCTGGAAGCAAGGAAACTTATGAAACTGTCTGAGGCCGTTGTGCTACTTGAACGCGAAATCGCCGAGGTTGACAAACTGTTCCAAGACATCCCCGACGAGCAGTGGCGACAAGCTACCGTTAGTCAGGGGTGGACCGTTGCCGACCAATTAGGTCACTTAGTGTGGACCGATCAGCTCTGTCTGTCGGCCATCGACAACGACGAGCGCTTTCAACAGGTGGTGGCGCTGGCTCAAGGTAGTGACCCAGAGGCGTTCACCAAGCACGTTGATGCTGAAGCCCACCGACTAGCTGAGCAGGAGCCTGCCGAGCTGCTGAATCAGTGGACGACAACTCATCACGAATTACTGACCCGCTTGAAAGAATACGGCGACGATCAGGAGACGAAAATCGCCTGGCTGGCCCGCCCCATGAGCCCCACCAGCATGGCCCAGGCTCGCACGATGGAGCTCTGGGCCCACAGCTTGGACATCTACGACGCTGTGGGGTGGACCAAGCCCCGCAACGAAGCCGAAGCTTCGGTTGCCGAGCTCGGTGTGAAGACCCGTGACTTCGCGTTCACGTTGCACGGCCACACGCCACCGCAGGAGCCAATTTATGTCCAGCTGTCCTTACAGGTCGGCCCTGACCTGAGTTTTGGTGACCCTGATGCCGAGAACCGCGTTATTGGTTCCGCCTGGGGTTTCTGCGCGGTAGTTACGCAGCGTCGACACTTTGCCGATGCCGACCTCAGCATCGAGGGTGAGACCGCAAAGCTGTGGATGCAGATCGCCCAAGCCTTTGCCGGTGCTGCGACCACCGGACCGGAACCAGGGGAACGGCTATCTCCGGCTGATCTGGAAGACTAGCCCGCTGTCTGAGTCGCTCACGCGCACACGCGACCTCTCACACGCGGGCCACAACGGAGACGCGGGCTGGCGAGGTGTCGTTAATCTCGTTAAAGACGCAGAAATTTTTACGCTTTTCGCATGAATACGGCGTCCGGGGCGCGATGCCCCTTTACCAAATCGGTTTTCCGGTGTTTGCTGGAACCATGAGCAAATACGCAGTCACTAACCCCAACACGGGTGAAGTTGAGAAGACTTTCGACTCACTGACCACCGAAGAGATTCCCGTCATCATTGACACGGCCTATCAGGCCTACGAATCCTGGTCCCAGACCGACCTGAGCAAGCGTGCTGAGATTCTGAACCGGTTCGCAGATCTCCTGGATGAACGTGCCGAAGAGCTGGCGCACATCATCGGGCGTGAAATGGGCAAGCCACTCCCCCAAGGCAAGGCGGAGGTCGATAAGGTTGCCCGCACGGCCCGCTGGTTTGCCAAGCACTCCGCAGAGTTCTTGGAGACCACCGAATTGCCGGATGCTCCCGTGGCGGACCGTACCTACGTCAAGCACGACCCGCTCGGTGTGCTGTTGGGCATCATGCCGTGGAACTTCCCGTATAACCAGATCGCTCGGTTCGTGTTGCCGAACCTAATGGTGGGTAACACCATTTTGATGAAGCAGGCTTCGATCTGTCCTGAGTCCTCGCAGATGTTCCAGACCCTGCTGGAAGAAGCTGGACTGCCCCAGGGTGTGTACACCAACATCTACCTGAACTCTTCCGACACCGAAGAAGTGCTGAAAGACTTCCGTGTCAAGGGCTTCTCCCTGACCGGTTCAGAAAGTGCCGGCGCGTCGGTGGCCTCCGTGGCAGCCAAATACTACAAGCGCTCGGTGCTGGAGCTGGGCGGTAACGACCCGGCCGTGGTGCTAGACACCAACGATGTGGACGCCCTGGCCAAGAAGCTGGTTGGTATTCGCACCTCGAACGCCGGCCAGGTCTGCACCTCCCCGAAGCGGATGATCGTGGTCAAGGAGCTGTACGACGACTTCGTCGCCGCTGCCGAAAAGGCGCTGGCTGATGTCAAGGTCGGCCCCTACGACGATCCCGAGACCGACATGGGCCCGCTCTCCTCGGTACAGGCCCGTGACGAGGTCCTCGAACAGATTCACAACGGTGTCGCCGACGGCGCAACCCTACGCTTCGGTGGCGAAAAGCTGGATCGCCCCGGCGCCTGGATGTCCCCGGCGTTGCTGACCGATATTGATCCGCACTCCACGCTGGGTCAAACCGAAGTTTTCGGACCGGCCGTGATGATCTTTAAGGCCGAGGACGAAGAAGATGCCCTGCGCATCGCTAATTCCACCGAGTACGGCCTGATGTCTTCGGTCTGGACTCAGGACCCCGAGAAGGGTCGCGAGTTCGCCGAGCGGATCAACGCCGGTATGTGCCTGGTGAACGCTCACCAAGAGTCCAGCCCCGAGTACCCCTTCGGCGGTATTAACCGCTCCGGTTACGGTCGTGAAAACGAACGGTGGGCACTGCAGGGCTTCACCAATGAACGTCTGGTGCGTATCCACAACGAACACTAAGAACCGCGCTCATCTGGTGTCCTAGACAGATCCCGTTGAGGCCCGTGATCTGCCCCATCGTGAGGGCGTTCATGGGCCTCAACTGTGTCTCCAGTCCCTCCCCGCGCCACCCGCCTGATGCCAGGGTGCAGAAATATGACAGTCGACATGACCCTGCGGGTGCACACACGACGAAACCAGAGTAAGATGACCCTCATGTTCCGGGGGTCGGTGAGAATCCGAACCGGCGGTGACAGTCCGCGAACCTCGCACCCGCGAGGCCGACTCGGCGAAATTCCGAGACCGACGGTGATGCGCCTCAGGCGCGAGTCCGGATAAAAGGAACACGATGATTGCAACAAAGGCACCCGTTATGTTGGGGTTGCCTTCCCTCGGTGCATACCGGCTCACCGAGCCGGGAATCATGATCAGAGAAGATGATGAACACCGAGAACTCTTTCTCCACGGTAGCACGCACCCACAGGCGGATAGCGCTGGATCGTGCCTTCCAAATCGCCCGCTTCGGCCCGGCCGACACCGACAACCCACAGGTGGGGTGTGTGCTGATCGATCCCGCCGGCCGAATCCGGGCCGAGGGGTGGCATCGTGGTGCTGGAACCGACCACGCTGAAGTGGACGCACTCAGGCAACTACCTGCTTCCTGGGCCGACCGTGGCCACGAGCTCACCGCCGTCATCACGCTAGAACCCTGCCACCACACCGGTCGTACCGGCCCGTGTGCCCAGGCACTGCTCGAGGCCGGGATTGCCACAGTGGTCTACGCGATGGACGATCCCACCCCCACCGCACGCGGGGGCGCAGACTTCTTGACCAGCCACGGTGTGCAAGTTATCGGACCGGTCGATCCCGTCACCGGATACCGCCTGTTGGGCACCTGGCTGGCCCGCACACTCCCCCGCCCGCAGATCACGGCGAAGTGGGCGCAATCTTTAGACGGTCGAATAGCCGCAACCGATGGCACCAGTCAGTGGATCACCGGTCCGACAGCACGCGCTGATGCGCACCGTCGTCGCGCCGCGGCCGACGCCATCCTGGTCGGCACCGGAACCGTGCTGGCCGATGATCCCGCTCTCACCGCTCGTACCGCGCAGGGAGAGCTCTTGGTGCCCGCCGACGAGCAACCGGTGCCGATCGTGCTCGGCTCACGGGATATTCCCGATACGGCAGCCGTGCACCGTAGCCCTGCTCTGGCAGCTCGCGGACTGCATTCCGCCGTGCGCCTCACACCGCAACACCCGGGTGAACTGCTGCTCGAATTCGCTTCCCTGCGGGATCAGGGCATCACCAGCGTGCTGGTTGATGGGGGACCACGCGTGATCTCCTCCCTGATCCGGGAACACCTCGTGGATGAATTCCTGATTTACACCGCACCGGTGCTACTGGGAGGACCGCGCACTGCCCTGGACGATATCGGCGTCACCAGCCTGGAGCAGGCACCCCCGCTGATCATCCACGAGCGCCACCAGCTGGGTGCGGATCACGTGACGATCGCAACTCCCGCCCCATACGTCATACCATCAACCACAGAAGAACACCACCCAATCGCTTACTCACCTGACAGGAGGCCCTGATGTTTACCGGACTGGTGGAAGACCTCGGAGAGGTCCTCGATCTCACCCCCGATGGAGATGGCCAACGCTTGCGCGTCCGCTCCACGCTGGTGGCATCCGATGCCAGCCACGGGGACTCGATTGCCGTCAACGGCGTGTGTTTGACCATCGTTGACCACACCGACACCGAGATCAGCCTGGACGTGATGGCCCAAACTCTGGCCGTTACCGGGCTGGGCAACTTAGGCGCCGGGGCTCCGGTGAATCTGGAGCGGGCCCTGCGGGCGGATGCCCGACTCGGTGGGCATGTGGTCCAGGGCCACTGCGATGCCCGCGCAGTGGTCGCCGAAATCCACCCTGGCCAGCAATGGCGCAAGATCCGGTTCGCACTACTCGGGGATGCGGCGACCACAACGGTTGCCCCACTGATCGTGGATCGAGGATCGATCACCGTCGACGGCGTTTCCCTGACCGTTTCCGCCGTGTCAGGACCGGCTGAAACGACTCCCTGGTTTGAGGTCTCGCTGATCCCCGAAACCTTGCGAGCCACCACGCTGGGGCAACTCGGCCCCGGGGACGCGGTCAACCTCGAGACCGATGTTCTAGCCCGGCACCTAGCGCGCCTGGCCCAATTCGACCGCTCACTCATCGTCCCCTTCGACCGCACCTCAGCCAACTGAGGTATCACCCTATCGTTCTGAACGGAGGCATCTGTTGTCCTTAGCATCCATTGACGAGGCGGTCACCGCCTTAAAAGCAGGCCGGCCGGTTATTGTCGCTGATGATCAAGACCGCGAAAATGAGGGCGATGTCATCATTTCCGCCCAGCTGGCTACCCAGGAGTCGATCGCCTGGGCAGTCAAACATTCCTCGGGGTTGCTGTGCGCACCGATGACGCGCGAGATCGCCGATCGGTTAGATCTGCCGATGATGGTCGAGCACAGTCAGGATCCCCAAGCCACCGCCTATACCGTCACCGTCGATGCCACCGAAGGAATCACGACCGGGATTTCAGCCCATGACCGGATGACCACATTCCACCGGCTGGCCGACCCCTGCGGTGTGCCAGCAGACCTGACCCGTCCCGGGCATGTGCTCCCCTTACGTGCCGTGGACGGTGGGGTGCGGGTCCGCCCAGGCCACACCGAGGCCTCGGTGGAATTAATGAAGCTGGCCGGCCTGGCCCCGGTGGCGGTCATTGCCGAAATTGTCGCCGATGACGGTGAGATGATGCGTCTGCCGCAGCTACAAGAACTCGGTGCTGCCGAACAGGTTCCGGTGACCACGATCGAGAAGCTGATTGATTACCTCAATGAGCGCGATCCCCGCCATGCCACTGACGCCTCCCAGCACTTGCAGTCGGGCACCTCACCAGTACAGCACCGCGCCCACCGCCGGGTCTCGCTACTGGCCGACACGCTGGTCCCCACGATCCACGGTGATGTCCGGATCAAGGCCTATCGGGATCGCCAGCAGGGCATTGACCATTTGGCGGTGACAGCCCCGGGTTCGGCCAACGCCGAAGACCGGCGCGACGTCCCGTTAGTGCGAGTCCATTCCGAGTGCATTACCGGTGAGGTCTTCGGCTCGCTGAAGTGTGAATGTGGTCCGCAACTCGATGCCTCTCTAGCGCAGATCCACGCCGAGGGCGGCGCAGTAATTTATCTGCGCGACCACGAAGGGCGCGGTATTGGACTGGCCAACAAACTGCGGGCCTATGCCCTGCAGGAACAAGGACTGGATACCGTGGAGGCCAATCTTCAGCTGGGCTTACCAGCCGATGCCCGCAATTACGAGGTGGCTGCCGAGATCCTGGCCGAGCTCGGTATGACGCGGGTGCGACTGTTGACGAATAATCCCGAGAAGGTCGCTCAGCTCACCAGCGAAGGTATTACCGTCGTCGATACCGTGCCCCTGGTGGTCAACATCCATGACACTAATGTCCAATACATGCGCGATAAACGCGACAAGATGGGCCATACACTCCCCCAGACCTTGACCATCACGACCAACACCCAGTCTGTGACGACCGCCGGAGTTTCCTCGGCGCAATCCGTAGGTCCCGCCACAGATCAGAGTACAGAGAGGAACCTGTCCGCATGAGCTCTGCAGGAGCGCCCCAGCTTTCCGTGAATGCTGAGGGTCTTAACGTAGCCATCGTCGCCGCCAGTTGGCATCACCACGTCATCTCGACCATGCAACAGGAGGCAATCACGACCATCATCGAGTCCGGGGCCGAAGCGGAAACTTTTACCGTGGCCGGCTCCTTCGAACTTCCCCTGGCTACCCAGGTTGCCTTAAGGACGGGATTTGATGCCGCGGTTTGTCTTGGGGTCATCGTCCGTGGAGAAACTCCGCACTTCGACTATGTCTCCAGTGCTGTCACACAGGGGCTCACCCGGGTCCAGCTCGATACCGGCAAACCCGTCGGATTTGGGGTATTGACTGTAGACAACGAGCAACAAGCCTGGGATCGTTCGGGAGCAGCCGGGGCGCGCGAGTCCAAAGGCCGAGAAGCTGCTGAAGCTGCTTTGCACCTGGCCCGGGCAGTGCAAAAGATCACGACCGGTCGTAGTTCGTCATGACGCCAAGAGGAGTCGCGGTGAGAGTACTCATCGAATCACGAGGGGGTTCACCGGAGACCCGGTAGCGCGGTGAATCTTCAGTGGCGCGGCAGTGTAGAGAAAGTCGTACTTACCGTCAGCGTGACATTTCTCTGCCAGCTCTTCGAGGTCGCAAATTTCGGTAAAAACAACCCCCAGGTTGCGCATCAGCGCATTATGTAGCACCAAAGCAACCCCGGTGGCAGGATCGAACGTGACCTCGTTACCAATCAAATCGGTCACCAAATTGGGGATCTCCATCTCATGGAACCACTCCACAAGATCCGGAGAATAAGCCAAGCCCGGTTCGCAAAAATCCTCATAGAACGACTCCCCCTCATCGTGGAACCGTTGGAGGTAATTGGTACGGATGACCACGATGTCGTGCTTCTCGAGCGTGATGTTCTGATGTTCTGCACAAGCTAAAAGCTCCTCGTGGTCGAAGGTTTCCCCGGCATCGAGTGATTCCACGCCTCGATACCGAGCTATGTCGAGAAGGACTCCTCGCCCCACCACACCACGTTGCGCAATGGGGGCGACGCTCGCTTTATCTAAACCACCAACCGTGGTGCGTGCATCGTAGCCATTCCACAGCGTTCCGTCGTACCAGACGTGTCCCAGAGCGTCGTACTGGGTTGATCCCTGCAAGAACGCCAACATTTTGTCATCGGCATAGTGCATACCGCCGGGGAACTCTGGCCCCGTGCCAACATCCCAGGACGACTCATCGGTAATCATCTCTAGCTTGGCTGGTTCGCGCCCTGGGAAAACCGGGTCGCCTTTCGGATCACCAATCATGCGTTGCAGGGTGAGAACCTCGCCCTCCGACACAGCTTTGATACCCCGGAGCACCTCATCTCTGGTGAGAAAATTCAGGGCGCCCACCTCATCGTCCGCACCCCAACGTCCCCAATTCTTCGGAGCATTCGCTAGTAGTTCTCTCAGTTCTGGCACATGTGGCATCTGAATTCGTCCTATCTATCCCCGTCGCGAAAGAGGTTTTGACCTCCACCTCACCCGATTCAATGTGGCGTACATCATAGTTACACGCGAACGGCGAGCGCAAGATTCGCACGGTCCAGAATGGACTTCGCGAGGCACCTTGGCGTGTTCTTGTAGCAACCCCAGGGTGAAGTGTTACTGCAGCCTTGCCTAACGCCCCCAATTCCAGCTTTCGCGGATACTAGCCGTACCCCGTGTTGACGATTCCGACAACCCGTCGGCGCTAACGGAAGCCTGGCGGAAGAACGGAGCACACCGAAGATAACGACGACCAGGACGGTAACCCTATGGGCACCGACAGGTTAGCCTTCGGACAACAAATCATGGCACGTTTCCGGCGGCAGAACCCGCCGAGCGCAGTAAGGAAGACGGTCAGCGCGACGCCACGTTCTCCGATGAGTCACCAATCCGGGCTACACCGATGGGAGAGGAGGAACAACGAACCCATTCAACCCCAGACAGAGAAAACATCCGTGTCGAAGATACCTTGTAGAACGTTCCGACCACCGATGAGTAATCCTCCACTTTCCCCACCGTCAACGATAGTGCTAACCCCGGTTTCTAGTACCCG
Source organism: Auritidibacter sp. NML130574 (assembly GCF_003185725.2). Lineage (GTDB taxonomy): Bacteria > Actinomycetota > Actinomycetes > Actinomycetales > Micrococcaceae > Auritidibacter > Auritidibacter ignavus. The sequence continues at coordinate 1,704,571 of NZ_CP031746.1, forward strand.
AGAATCCGCTCATGCCACTCGTACTTCCGCGCCACGATGAGTCGATGATCCTTAACTAACCGAAATGAAATAATTAACCGATAGTTAATGATTAGTTACCACATAGCTAACAATAACCAGATGGCGCCGACCCTCCGGATCAAAAGTCAAATAATGAAACGTACAGGATACCGAACGCCTCAAGGTCGGAACGCGCGCACCCGGCGTCAGAAATGAGAATAATATTCTTCGGTTAAAAAAGATTGCACAGCCACCCTAAAAGTCAAAAAATATCATCCTGACTAGCCAGTTTGCCGGAGACTGCCTGACCAGAATCGAAGCTACATCCCTGCGATACCGCCGAAGTTTGACAAAAAGCCCTTGTACCTCCCACGAGGTGCTTATACCCTTGATTTTGAGTTCGAGCCAAAGTCTTGACTCGAGAGGGTCGCTCAGCCTCCGGGTAGTTCATTCCCTCAATTCTTTTAGGCACAACTTCATTCCACTAAGGAGAGCCCCATGTCCACCTCATCCAAAAAGAGCGTTCTGGCGACAATCGTCGGATTCGGATCCGCAACTGCGCTGTCTTGTGGCCTGATGATCAGCCCGGCTATCGCTGACCCCAATGAGCCCGGCAACGGTGGACAATTGCCCATCGACGACCCAACCGACCAGCCCACCGACGACCCAACCGACGACCCAACCGACCAGCCCACCGACGAACCCACCGACGACCCAACCGACCAGCCCACCGACGAACCCACCGACGACCCAACCGACGACCCCACCGACCAGCCCACCGACGACCCAACCGACGAACCCACCGACGAGCCGTCGCCTACTGATACGGAACTGCCGGATACCTGTGATGTGTGGATCGTTGATTCAGCCGGCAGTGGCCCACGCGAAGACAACACCCTGGCCCAGGGTGAAACCTTGTCCGGCGTCGATTTCGCCGGCGTAGGCCTGGAACCCGGATCCCAGTACACCTGGGCAGTCTCCACTGACTCAGACGTCGACAACGCTGAGTTCTCGGATCAAGCCGACGAAGAAGGATTCTTCGCCTTCAATCTGGGCCAAGAGACCCGTAACGAAGACGAGGCACCCGGGGAAGGAACCCAGACCGCACTGGCCACTGGCGACTACACCGTAACTGTTGACGGCACGCAGGGCAACGGAGAACCAGCCAAAGACTGCACCGTCAACTTCACCGTCGTGGCAGATAAAGACGGCTCTGGCGCCGACAACGGCTCGGACTCCGACGACAAGGGCTCTGGCAACAAAGGCTCTGGCGACAAGGGCTCTGGCGACAAGGAAGTTGTAGCCGCAGGTTCCGGTCAGCAGAGTGGCGGAGACACCCTGGCTAACACCGGTGCCACCGCCGGCGTACTCGCCGGAGCTGGCGCTCTGGCTGTTGCCGGTGGTGCAGCTGCACTCATCGCAGCACGTCGCCGCGCTCACTCCTAAAACACAAATAAAATAGGTCGGCCTAAACCGACCCTGCAACAAAGCAACTCACAAATATTGATGGGGCAGGTCATAGCAGACCTGCCCCATCAATATCGACGCCATCTTGAATCCAAAAAACCGACAATAGACTGGCCATGCCATTCAAGTAGTCGTTTGTACATGTACAGGGTGCCAAGACTCCGGCTCTATTCTTCCAACCATGCCAGCCACGCCTCGCCGAGGTCACGCACTGTTCTAGCGTCCTTGACCGCCTGTGCTTCTTCAACCTGTCGCTGAGCCTTTCGCTGTTGCTTCAGTTTGGCCGGGGGAACGAAAACACCCATAGCTTTCTGTTCCTTAGCTATCTCAAGAGCTTTCTCTGCGTCCTGACGCCGATCAAACTGACCTATCTCATACTGCACACCTAAGTAGCTCATTCTGACCCTGTACTTACCTCGCCTGAACGTGATCCCTCGAGGTAGCTTCTCAGGTCGTGCCATGTCCCTATGTCCTGTCCCTAGTTTTAGGGTATTTTGGCGCATATCCTGGAACAACCTGAGATAAGCCAATTCCACTAATTTCCTTTGTTTGCAACGAAAAACCCCGGAAACTCAACGGTTCCCGGGGTCGTACGCGGAGGATAGGGGATTTGAACCCCTGAGGGCTGTTAACCCAACACGCGTTCCAGGCGTGCGCACTAGGCCGCTATGCGAATCCTCCTTGAGCTCTCACTCGAACACATGCCGTCTTCGTGCAAGAGCAGGTTCAAGCATAGCTGAAATCATGACACGTTTTCAAAATGCGCACCGACAGTGCCTGAATGACTCCTGCGCCCGGCTCTTGTCATGACCTGATACGATGGGTCACGGCTCCTCACGTGGTGTCATCTTTCTGAACTCCCCCAGGACAGGAATGTAGCAAGGGTAGGAAGGCTCTGGCAGGTACGTGAGGGGCCTTTTTGTTATAACTTCTAGGCTAGGCTGCAGTCTCGCCCTTGTTCCGCGCCCGCTTAGCCCACGGCTCTTGATCGGTGGGTGTACCCAGGTTGAAGACAACGGTCACGACGAGACCGAGCACCAATCCAAAGACCAGGGCCAATAAGAAGTTAAAGTCGACAGTGAACATAAAGGCGAACAACACACCGGTCCAGACTCCAGCGAACAATCCGGGGGTAGACAAGTACTTCATCACATTCCTCTTGATCCGAAAGCTGTTGTGACCACTACGTACTCCTATTATCTCATGCCCCCGTTCCTGAAGTTCTCGCGCTAACTCAGAATTGCCAGCAACTGCTGACCCGGTTCCAAGGGTCCTCACATATTCGCATCTTAGACTGGAACCAGCGCCTCCAAGGTGTGAGTGATGAGTGATAGTGATCGGCCCGGATACTCCCCCAAGTATCCGGGCCGATTCTTTGACTCAACAGACTGCGTTCGACCATGAGCTATCCACGGCCAGACATCCACGACCAGACCGTTCACAATCCCGGTCTAGCCCGTAACCGGCGAGTTATCCAGCCACGCCATCGCCGTCCATCCAACATTGTCTCAGCACATGTGCCCCACGGCGTGAGGGGAACAGCTTAGCGTGGCGCAGCAGTTTCGAGGTTCTCTCCGACTCTCCACCGCGCGCCGGTAGATCGCCCACATTGCGTGCTCTTTTACAACGAAGCACTCTTCGCGGTAGCAAAAGATCGTCAGATTCCCAGATTCCTTTAACCTTGACTCAAGCCTCTTCACATTTAAGCCCCTTAGAGTTGATATCAACCTCTTCAAGGTGTGAGTGATGAGAGGTGGCCCGGATGCGATACCATCCGGGCCACTTTTTTGTTGCGCAAATTCAAACAACACGACAAGCCGCATTACCACAGCCTCGTGACATATGGTGAAAATCACTTACACTAGTCAGCGGGGCATGGGCTCTGCAAAGCGCCAAGCTCACCCCCGAAAGAGCTCAACCAAGGGAGAAAAAGCCGTGACGGTAGTCGAAGATCTCAAAGCGAACATGACGTTGCCAGTCATCGGTGCACCCCTGTTCATTATTTCGAATCCGAAACTGGTCATTGAACAGTGTCGCAATGGCGTTATCGGATCGTTTCCAGCCTTGAATGCCAGGCCACAGGAACAGTTTGAGGTCTGGCTTGACGAGATCGAAACGACACTGGCTTCCCTCAAAGAACAAGAGCCAGAACGTCGCATTGCTCCTTATGCGGTGAATTTGATCGTCCACCCCACGAACAAGCGCCTCCAGGACGATCTTGGCGTCTGTGTCAAGCACCGAGTTCCGATCGTGATCACGTCTTTGCACGCTCCCACCGAGGTCGTCAAAGTAGTCCACGACTATGGAGGATTAGTTTTCCACGATGTCACCACCGTTCGGCACGCACGTAAAGCTATCGAGGCCGGCGTCGATGGGCTGATCCTGGTCTGTGCAGGTGCGGGTGGTCACGCAGGAGCTACCAGCCCGTTTGCTTTGGTCCCTGAAATTCGTCGTTTCTACGACGGGCCGATTGCACTGTCCGGTTCTGTTGCCTCCGGACAATCTATTCTCACCGCCGAAGTGCTGGGCGCAGATTTTGCCTATGTCGGCACGAAGTTCATTGCTGCCACGGAAGCGAACGTGCCCGATGCGTATCAGCAGATGGTGCTCGATTCTGCTGCCGCAGATGTCGTCTACACCTCGGCTTTCACGGGCGTTGCCGGAAACTACCTGAAGCCCAGTATCACCGCTGCCGGCCTAGACCCCGACCACCTGGCTGAACGAGACTCCTCCACAATGGATTGGAATGACGGTGGCGCGAAAGCCTGGAAAGATATCTGGGGTTCCGGCCAAGGCGTGGGACAAATTGACGCCGTGGCGCCGGCCGCATCCATCATCGGCGCCCTCGCCGAGCAGTACCACCAGCACAAAGCACTGGTGGCACAGCAACTTAGTGAGTAACCACGTGATTACCCGAGTTTGTTGACAATCTCGCGGTTAAAGGCGTCCAGATCTGCCGGAGTGCGCGAGGAGATGAGCTTGCCATCGACGACAACCTCCTCGTCCACCCAGGTTGCCCCGGCGTTGCGCAGATCGGTTTTCAGTGAGGGGAAGCTCGTGAGCTTCCGACCCTGGAGTACCTCAGCATCGGTCAGAATCCATGCGCCGTGGCAAATTGCGGCCACGAGTTTGTTCTGGTCGAAAAACCCGCGAGTGAAAGCCACAGCGTTTTCATCCAGACGGATCGCATCAGCATTGCCGGTGCCACCCGGTAGAACGAGAGCATCGAAATCCTCTGCCTTCGCCTGGGCCACCTCAAGGTCAACCGGCTGGGCGTGGGCACCTTCTTTACCGGATACTTCCTGCTGCTTCGGAGAAACCAGCACGGGCTCAGCCCCTGCTTCGGCTACAGCTTTCCAGGGTTCCGTCAATTCTGAAGGCTCATAGTTGTCAGTGACCAAAAAAGCAACACGCTGTGCCACGAGAATCAGTGACTCCTTTCGCGACGTTGTTCACGATATCCCGATGGATTGTCGATGCATTTGTCGTGCAGGTTTGAGATCCTGTTGCTCCCTTTTAACGCAAGTACTTCTCGACGGTCTCGTCAAGGGGATACGATCGATGCGGATTCGGTCAGCTACACACTTTTGGCTGACAGCGACTAAGGTGTACTGATGTGACCACCGCCTTATACCGTCGCTACCGTCCGGACACATTTGATGATGTGATCGGTCAGGAACATGTGACCGAGCCGCTGAAGAACGCGCTGAGCAAAAATAAGGTCAACCACGCCTATCTGTTCTCCGGTCCACGCGGTTGTGGCAAGACCACCTCGGCCCGTATTTTGGCCCGTTGCTTGAACTGTGTCCAGGGGCCCACGCCGGTGCCCTGTGGCGAGTGCGATTCCTGTCGCGAGCTAGCCACCGGTGGTCCGGGCTCCCTGGACGTGATCGAGATTGACGCGGCCTCTCACGGCGGTGTAGATGATGCACGTGACCTGCGGGAACGTGCGACGTTTGCTCCCACCCGGGACCGCTACAAGATCTTTATTGTCGACGAGGCACACATGGTCTCCTCTGCTGGTTTCAACGCGCTGTTGAAGATCGTGGAGGAACCACCCGAGCACATCAAGTTTATTTTTGCCACCACCGAGCCAGATAAGGTCATCGGCACCATCCGCTCGCGGACTCATCACTACCCGTTCCGACTGGTTCCCCCCGAACCGCTGATGAACTATCTGGAGTCGCTGGCCGGACTCGAACACATTGCGATTGCGCCCGGAGTCTTATCCTTGGTGGTTCGAGCCGGTGGCGGTTCAGTGCGCGACACGCTCTCGGTACTCGACCAGCTCATTGCCGGAGCCACCGAGGAAGGCGTCAGTTATGAGCTCGCTGTGAACCTGTTGGGGTTCACCCCCGAGTCCTTATTAGATGATGTCGTCGATTCCCTGGCAGCCCAAGACTCCGAAACGTCCTTTCAAGTCATCGACCGGGTGATCCAATCCGGGCAGGACCCGCGTCGCTTCGTGGAAGATCTCCTGGAACGGTTGCGCGACGTGGTAATCGTCAAAGCCATGGCCGAGAATGCTGGAAGTGTGTTGCATGGCGTCTCTGAGGACCAGATCCGTCGCCTTAATGCCCAAGCCGCCCAGATGGGAGCCGCTGAGCTTTCGCGAGCCGCGGACATCACCGCAAAGGCCCTGACTGAAATGGTCGGGGCAACCTCGCCCAAACTTCACCTGGAGCTGTTGGTCGCGCGACTGATGTTGCCCTCGATCGATGAGACCCAGCAGGGCCTGGCTGCCCGGATTGAACGCATTGAGCGCCGTTTGGACTACGGCGCAGCGCCCCCTGCTGCCCCAACCGGGGCAGTTGAGTCGACAGCTAGCGGTGCATCCGCCACTGCGGCCACTGCTGGCAATACCACCACCTCTGGGGCCGCCCTGGCGCGGGCTACTCTGCGCGGGAATGCCGGCGACGAGCAACAACCGGAACCTGCTCCCAGCGACCAACCCCAGCAGTCGGAACCACCACAAGCGCCACCCCAGCACACTCAGCCGGACCAGTCGGCTGAGCCGCGTCAGCCCAGCCCGGACCAAGGCAGTTCCCGGGTGGAAATGGTTCGTCGCGCGTGGCCGGAGGTGATCAACTATCTCGAACAACATTCACGCCTGATGTGGATGACATTTAAAGACAACGCGGGCATTGCCGGCTTTAATGGCACCACGTTGACGATCGGCTTCCGGAATGACGGGGCCAAGCACACCGCCCAAAAGCGTGGTGGTGAACAGATCATTGCCCAGGCCTACCAGCAGATTCTGGGCCTTGAACCTCAGGTGGACTTAGTGGTCGGATCAGATACGGCCACCCCATCGGTTGCGGCCCCCAACTCCGGCGGTAGTGGTGGCGGTGGTGCCGACCCAAAAGCTGAAAGCCGCCCGACGCCGGCGGCAGAGACCCCAGCAGTGACGTCCACCGAGGTCTCTGCGCCCCCGGCGCCACAGACTCCCACGCGATCTGCTCCAGCGCGCGAGTCGGGCCAGGAACCTCCGTCCGCAGAGACTGGTCAGAACGAGCGCCCCGGGGCGCCGGACCAGACGCCTGTGCACACCGGATCGGCCGTCTCCGACTACCAGCCCAGTGCCGAAGAACTTGCTGAACTCGCCGAAGACGAGCAGGCCCCTGTGGCCTGGGACGAAATACCCGACGAGGGTGAGACATCCCCCGCACCTCACCAGTCCCCACAGCAGCAACCCGCCCCCGCACCGCCACAGGCAACTCAGTCCGCCTCCGAGCCGGTTGCTGAGGACGGCTACGCCGGATTCATCCCTACCCCAGATCCAGCCACCAAGCCCAAGGTCCCTTTCTTCGCCAAACCCGAGGCTGAACTTCGCGCAGAGTTCCAGGAACGTTTCGGGGATTTGATCCCGACCTATCCCCCCAAGACCCCCGATTCCTCTACGCCGAGGCAAGATTCAGCCTCTCCTGCTCCGCCGAGCGCTCACGCGCCAGACACCAATCGCCCCGGCACCCAGAACACCACCGATACTGACCCCGGCTCCGCAGAGACCACCACTACACCCCAGGCTGCGGAATCCGCGCCCGGTGAAGACACCCAAAACTCTTCCCGGCCGTCAATGTTCCAGCAGATGATGAACCAGTACCGGAAAAACACGGCACATAACACCGTCGCGTCTTCCCCGGTCCATCCCCCCGCTCCTTCACCGCAACAGCACCCCCACCAGGACCCGAGCGATCGCCACCCCGAACCAGCCACTCACGACGAGCCGGCACCAGTAGCCTGGAACGAAGAGGTTGCCAGCGAGGATGACGTTCTCGTTGAGGACTCCGGCCTTGTCGGACGCCCGGTGCTAGAGCGCATCCTCAACGCCCGGCTCGTGGAAGAACTCAACCCCGACGGCACTCCGAAGTTCTCATCCTGATCGCTTACCACCAGCTCAACCAAAGAAGGTCCCATCGTGTATGACGGCGCCATCCAAGACTTGATGGACGAACTGGGCCGACTACCCGGTATCGGCCCGAAGTCTGCCCAACGCATTGCCTTCCACATCTTGGAGGCCGATGCCGAGGAGATGCTGAAACTCGCCGATGCCATCCGCGTGGTCAAGGAAAAGATTCAACTCTGCTCGGTCTGTTTCAATGTCACCGAACACGAGATCTGCCCGATCTGCGCCGATGAGTCTCGTGATCGCGGACTGCTATGTGTGGTGGAGGAATCCCAGGATGTGCTGGCCATCGAGCGCACTCGCACCTTCCACGGTCGCTATCACGTTTTAGGCGGAGCGATTAACCCCATCGGTGGAGTGGGACCCGAGCAACTCCACGTCCGCGAGTTGCTCTCCCGACTACAAGACGACACCATCCAAGAGGTCATCATTGCCACCAACCCCAACTTGGAAGGCGAAGCCACCGCAACGTACCTGACTCGCATGCTCGCTGCCACCGGGATCACCATCTCCCGGTTGGCGTCGGGCTTGCCGGTGGGTGGAGATCTAGAATATGCCGATGAAGTCACGCTGGGCCGAGCCTTCGAAGGCCGCCGTCGCTTGGGAGAATCCCCCTCACAAGAGTGATACAGGTCATCACCTCGCATGTCTCAGCTCACAACTCAGCCACGAACATACCCCCAATTCGCAATATTTCACCCGTATCTGCTTAATTACACCTTTTTTCAGGTGCGCTGGGGTGGCATCCTCCGTACACTTAATGTCTTGTTAGCACGCACATCAATCGCGAAAGTTCTCAATGAGTCTTATCGTTCAAAAATACGGCGGCTCTTCGGTTGCCGATGCCAAATCCATCCAACGGGTAGCACGTCGTGTTGCCGACACCCAAAAATCTGGGAACCAAGTGGTCGTGGTGGTCTCCGCCATGGGAGACACCACCGATGACCTGCTGGACCTCGCCGATAAAATTTCTCGTCAAGCCCCAGTGCGCGAAATGGATATCCTCCTCTCGGCCGGCGAGCGCATTTCCATGTCCCTGCTGGCCATGGCCGTACACGAACGCGGTATCACGGCCCGTAGCTTCACCGGTTCTCAGGCCGGTATGCTCACCGACACCCAGCACGGGGATGCCCGGATCGTGCAGGTCAACCCCTACCGCATTAAAGAAGCCGTCGATGAGGGCGATGTTGCCATTGTGGCCGGTTTCCAGGGCATGAGCCCTGAATCCAAAGACATCACCACCATGGGACGCGGTGGTTCCGATACCACGGCGGTGGCTTTGGCGGCAGCATTGCGGGCCGACGCCTGCGAGATCTACACCGATGTTGATGGCGTGTACTCCGCAGACCCCCGCGTGGTGCCCACCGCGAAGAAAATCCACGAAATCTCCTCCGAGGAAATGCTGGAAATGGCGGCCTCAGGATCGAAGATCCTGCACTTGCGCTCGGTGGAATATGCCCGCCGCTTTGGTGTGAAACTCCACGTCCGCTCCTCATTTTCCCACCATCAAGGAACGTGGGTCATCCCCGATCCAGCCGATTCGATCCACCTGAAGGAAGGCGAACCCTTGGAACAACCCATCATTGCCGGTATTGCTCACGATCGATCCGAAGGTAAAGTCACCGTCATCGGTGTACCCGACGTGCCGGGTAAGGCCGCCGAGGTCTTCCACGTCGTGGCCAAGACCAACACCAATATCGATATGATCGTCCAGAACGTCTCGCGTGCCGGCTCCGGTCGTACCGATATTTCCTTCACCATCCCCAAGGATCAGGGCGACGAGGCATTGCGGGCCCTGCGCGAGGCGCAGGAGGACATCGGTTTCGAGGACACGCTGTTCAATAAGAACATCGGTAAGGTCTCCCTGGTCGGTGGCGGTATGCGCTCCAACCCCGGGATCTCCGCCCGGTTCTTCGACGCACTGCACAACGCCGGCGCCAACATCGACTTGATTTCGACCTCCGAGATCCGCATCTCGGTGATCACCGCTGCCGAGAAGCTCGATGACGCGATCAAGGCGATCCACACCGAGTTCGACCTCGACGCCGAAGAAGAAGCCACCGTCTACGCTGGCACCGGCCGCTAACACCGGTCCCGCCAGTGGCGCTAAGAGGTTAAGACCTCAACACAGCAAGACGTCACGGCAACTGACCACACGTGATGGCCGGTCCACCACCCCGGGTACTCACCCGGTGGCGGACCGGCCTGTTTCACTCCCGCGGGGGATGACCCACCTCGCAGTGATCTTCTAGACTGTCACCCATGCACACAGCCACCAGCCCCGGAACCCTGACGGTGGTGGATGCCGAGGACTATCGGGCCCGATCCACCGCACACAGCCAGCGCATCACCGAGCTGACCCGGGAACTTTTCGAGCTCCGCGCGGCCGGGATCAAACACCCGATCTTCGACTTCATGTTCTCCTACTATTCCTTCACCGCCGGAGCGCTGAAGCGCTGGCATCCGGGTCCCCACGCTGTGTTGCTCCCCGATCACACCGGTCAGGCCCCCGACCATGCTGACTACCCGCACTACCGGTATGACTCAGACTGGGGTGGGTACCGCGTGGATACCGACTCTTTTCGTGCCAAGCGCCAGACCGCCATCAATGTCACGGTCAATCTGCTCGCCGCCACACTACCCCGCCGGGCCCAGCTGAGCTGTTTTGGTCTGCACGAGTGGGCGATGGCCTACCGTTCGGACCGCCACGGGATTCGGCACGCCCAGCTACCGTTGCGACTCGGAGCATCCGGTACCGACGAGGTGGTGGAATCCCACAAGATCACGTGCACCCACTTTGATGCCTACCGGTTCTACGCGCCCGAGGCCAAACCGCTCAACCAGTTCAGGCCCACCCGCAAGCGCGCACCCGAACTAGAACAGCCCGGCTGTCTGCACGCCAATATGGATCTCTACCGTCACAGCTACAAGATGGTGCCACTGGTGGATTCGGATCTGATGGCCGAGACGTTCGAGCTGGCCTGGCAGATCCGGGTGATGGATATGCGCGCCTCGCCCTATGACCTCTCCGACTGGGGTCTGGACCCCATCCGCATCGAGACCCGGGACGGCAAAGCCGAATACACCCGCTTGCAGAAAGAGTTTTCCGAGCGCGCTCAGGTGTTGCGTGCCCGTCTGCTCGAGGTACTGACCCCCTGGAGCACGCTGTGACCGAATCCGCCGAGCACCGCCGCGACCTTCCGCCCCACTGGCTACGCACCGACGCACTGATCGGTGCCGGCTTAGTGATCATCGGGCTAATCTTTACCGCGTTATCGCATCGCTCGGGACTGCTCGAGACCATGGGATTCACCACCTGGGGCACCTATCTCAGCGTGCCGTTGCTGGCTTTACCCATGATCCTCTACCGGCGCTTCCCCTGCACGGTAGCCAGCTACCTGGCGGTGGCGGCCATCGTGTTCAATCACACCATCGGCGTGGAGGTGTACTCGTACCAGATCGTGCTCTTTGTGAGTTTCTACGGGGTCGGGGCCTGGTCGAATGATCGCCGGCGCGCCCTATGGGTCCGGGTTGGGATTATCGGACTGATCCTCGCGTGGCTGATCGCGACCTCGATCCAGGCCATCACCCAGGCCCAAGCCACGGGTGCGGACCTCTATCAGACCCTCACCGCGCTGGGATCCCAATGGTTGGTCAACGCAATCTTCTATTTCTTGGCCTGGATCTTCGGGAACTCCTCCTGGCAGGGCGCAATCGCCCACAACCAGCTCCATCTCGCCCATCAGAAGCTCTCGACGGCCCACCGCGAGCTTCACGAGGCGCAACAACAACTGGCGGCCTCGGCCGTGCACGCCGAACGGATGCACATTGCCCGTGAACTACACGACGTCGTCGCCCACCACGTGACCGTGATGGGCATTCATGCCTCCGCGGCCCGGCGTAGCCTGGACACATCAGCCAAGGGCAGTACCGACAGCACCGGCAATGTCGCTGGAGTCGAGCAATTGCGTGCCATCGAGACCGCCGCACAGCAGACCATCGCCGAGTTGCGGGCCCTGGTCTACACACTGCGCGACCAGCCAGAACACACCGCGCCGCTACCGGATCTCAGTCAGCTTCCCGATCTGGTGCGAACGGCTCATGCCACCTCCCAAACCGTCCGACTAGAAATTATTGAACCCAGCCAGCCCGGTGTCGCCCGCCCCGAGGTCCCCTCCTCGGTGCAGCTGACGCTGTACCGGATCGCCCAGGAAGGCATCAATAACGCCCGCAAACATGCCGGGGCCACCGCCACCGTGGTGGTCCGGTTGCGTTATCTGGCTGATGCGATCGAACTGGAAGTCTCCGATCATAACCAGTCCCCCAGCTCGATGCGTCGGGCTTCTCAGCATACCGGCCTCGCTGAGGGCACCGGGTGCGGGCTGCAAGGGCTCACCGAACGCGTCACCGCGCTGGATGGGACCTTCACCGCCGGACCGAAATCTTCCGGTGGCTGGCTGATTCGAGCCAACATCCCGCTCACCGAGACACCCGCGGATTCGAGCGAGGTAACCACGATCTCCACCGAAGCAACCGAACCGTTCGACGCTCCACCACCGTCCAGGACCCAGCTCGCATGAACACCCCCGATGAACTCGATGAGACCTTGAGCGTCGTGCTGGTCGATGACCAGCCCATGATCCGTACCGGACTGGCCGCGATGATCGCGACCGAACCCCGATTACAGCTGGTGGGTGAAGCAGCCAACGGCGTCGAAGCCATCGAGCTGGTTCGCACCCACCACCCCGATGTGGTGTGTATGGACGTCCGCATGCCGGTGATGGATGGAATCGAAGCCACCCGGGAGATCGCCCGGCTCTCCACGACCAGCTCGGTGCTGATCCTGACCACGTTCGATCGCGACGATTTCTTGTTCGAAACCCTCGAGGCCGGCGCCTCCGGATTCTTGCTCAAGACCGCCGGGGCCGAGGACATTATCGACGCAATCATCACCCTGGGTGATGGGGACGCACTACTGGCCCCGGAAGTTACCGGACGGGTCCTGCAGCGTTTCGCCGGCCAGACCCCCACCGCAGACCAGCCTGACCAGCCGGCCCCCATTACTCGCCCGAAACCGGCTGCCCTGCTCGAAGCCGCCGGACCGGAAGTCCTCAACGAGCTCACCGGGCGAGAAACCGAGATCTTCCACATGCTCATCCAGGGCTATTCCAACCCCGAAATCGCCGAACACCTGGTCGTCGGTGCTGCCACCGTCAAGACTCACGTGTCGCATCTGCTGATGAAACTGCGGGTCAAGGATCGGGTCCACGCAGTGATTTGGGCCTACGAACACCACATCTAGCCCATCTCACTCATCTCGCTCCTCTCAGTCTTCTGGCGCCCGGCCGCAAGTGGTCAAAGTTCACCCAATAGGGGGAGGACGCCCCGGCCACCCGTTTTCTACATTGGTGATATGAGACATCACGACAATGCTCCCCCGCCGGCCGCTGGGGCCTCGGCCGAGTCCGGAATCGTCATCGACAACCTGATCAAGTCCTACGGCACCCGCCAAGTGCTCAAAGAGCTCTCCTTCTCCATCAAACCGGGCCTGATGACCGGTTTCGTGGGAGGTAACGGTGCCGGTAAAACGACCACCATGCGCATCTTGATGGGTGTACTCGACCACGATGGCGGCACCATCACCGTCAATGGTTCCCCCATCGATGCCCGGTACCGCTCTCAAATCGGCTACATGCCCGAAGAACGCGGGCTGTACCCGAAGATGCCGGTCAAAGAACAGCTGGTCTACCTGGCCAAACTCCACGGCGTCGACTCCGCTGCTGCCTCCCACCGTTCCGAGGAGATCCTAGAGCGTCTCGGCCTCGCCTCTCGGGCAAAAGATGATCTGGAAGATCTCTCCCTGGGTAACCAACAGCGCGTCCAAGTCGCCGCCGCGCTGGTCCACGAGCCGGCCGCACTCGTGCTCGATGAGCCGTTCTCCGGACTCGACCCGCAAGCGGTCGAGACCATCCTGGAGGTCCTGCAAGATGTCGCCAGCCGGGGTGCCCCGGTGCTGTTCTCCTCTCATCAACTCGATCTGGTCGAACGACTCTGCGACGAGCTGGTCATCCTCGCCGACGGGCAGGTGGCCGCCAACGGCACCCGCGATCAGCTACTCGAGCAGGCCGAAATTAAGGACTGGAGGTTGCGCACCGATGCCGACACCGGGTGGGCCCGAGAGGTCCCCGGCATCACGGTCACCGAATTCGACGGCGGCGATCTACGCTTCACCGCCGAAAACCCCCAGACCGCCCATCAGTTACTGGCCCAGGCCATCACCCGTGGCACCGTCTTCGAGTTCGGTCCGATCCACCGGAGTTTGCACGAGATCTTCCACGACGTCGTCACCGACCAATCCGATACCGCTGACACCACCCCAGGAGACCACCCATGACCAGCTTGAGCGCGGCCAGCGTTGTGGCCGGACGTGAAATCAAAACCCGCCTGCGGTCCAAAGCCTTTGTGATTACCGGGATCATCTTGATCGCCCTGGTGCTGCTCGGTACGCTCTTCGGACCTCGCGTAGCCGAATCCTTGACCTCCGGTGGTTCCTCGGACACCACCGTAGCCATCTCCCAAGACGTCGTGGACGCCAGCAACACCGCCGAACCCCACGCCGGACTCGATGCGGTCCCCGGGCTTGAGGCCACCACCGTCGAAGACGCCGAGACCGTCACAGACCAGGTGACCTCCGGCGAGGCCGATGCCGGGCTGATCCTGACCGAAGTGACCGACACCAACCCCATGGGTATTGAAGTCCTCTCCCTGGGCGAACCCCCCAGCGCGCTCATCGACGCCCTGTCGATCGCCCCGGAAATCACCATCCTGGAGGATTCCGATGCCCAGAATTTCGCCATCATGTACCTGCTGGGCATGATTTTCGGTCTGGTTTACTTTATGGCGGCCATCCTCTTCGGTCAGACCATGGCCAGCTCCGTGGTCGAAGAAAAACAATCCCGGATCATCGAGATTCTGTTGGCTGCTGTCCCGGCTCGAGCCATCTTGTTCGGCAAGGTACTGGGCAACTCCATTGTCGCTTTCGCCCAGATCGCGCTGATGGCACTGGCCGCGGTCATCGGCATTCTGGTTAATGGCGACGACGAGCAGATGCCGTTGCTCAGTGAACAAATGATCGCTCCGACCCTGTGGTTCGTACTGTTCTTCGCCATTTCGTTTGTCATGGTGGCCGGGATGTACGCCGCGGCCGCCTCGATGGTTTCGCGCAATGAAGACCTTGGTTCCATCTCCACGCCCATCGTGCTCCTGATCTTGGTCCCCTACCTGCTGATTGTCATGTACCCCACCAATACCGCGCTCGTCACGGCGATGAGCTGGATTCCCTTCTCAGCAGTCGTTGCCATGCCGATTCGGGTCTTCACCGGCGAGGCGGCGCTGTGGGAAGTGCTGGGGTCACTGGGGCTGTTAATTCTCACCACCGCGTTGGTATTGGCCTTGGCCACCCGGATCTACCAGAACTCCGTGCTGAAAATCGGCAAAGCCGTCAAGTTCCGGGAAGCCTTGGCCTCCTAAGGCTCGGTGGCAATACCACCCACTGAGATACCGCAAGAGCTACTCATCCGCCGGGGACGACGTCCCTGACAGATGGGTAGCTCTTGGGATTCGCCAGGGCTCGGTCAGGGAGAATGAGACCGATCACTGCGCGCATCGTGGTCGAGATGATCGATGCACTCCAGTCAGTGTGTTGTCATTTCTGGCAGACTAGCAAACACGTGACCAGAGTGCGCACCGACCCCTCGTGTGCTCCGGCGACGATATCGATCCGAGTTTTTGGCAGCACCCACCACCTCCATGTGGTTGATTCACGAAGACCGGATCGAACCGCGTGAAGACGCTGAATCGCGTTGTGGCCAGTGGCGGTACATAGTCCACCCAGCTTTCATCAGGAGAACCGCACCACCAGCGGCCAGTACCAGGCCCATTCCGGGCACGAAAGCACCCCACGCATTCAGCTGAATCGAGTGGGAGACGATATTCCAGCATTGAAGCATCACGATAAGCGCAACGATACCTCCCGGACCTGCCGCATGACCGATAGCCAGTTTGCGACGGGGCACGAAAGCTCCCGCAAACGCCAGGCATCCAACCGCCAACGTGAGAACCCCTGGGCCGTCGGTCCCACGAAGATGGAACGTCTCACCGGTGAGGTCCTCCACCCAGGGCAATGACACCCACGGGAGAAAAGCGGAGATAATGAACATCATTCCGCCGAGCATCATCGGCCAGCTCCCCAGGTGAAAGATTCCCCACCCGTGCGCCTTGCCTGCTTTCAATCGCGCGACGATCCCAGATAAGCCCTGGTCGTCGGCGCCAGCCGATGCAGTCTGTTCTCGTGCGGAGGTGCTCATACCCGGCACTCTACAGTGACACATATCACAGTGTCCAACCATAACCGGCTCTTCGTAATTGAGGGTGTGGATCAGTGATTCCAGGACACGGCGTGGCGCTGCCCGGATAGACGTCGAGGTCTTCCGATGATGGAAGTTCTTACACAGTCCATCCGAAAGACCTCGACGTGTCCAAGCTTACTTTCTCATCTCCTGATCTCACGACGTTCTGCCGGCTCGACTCCCTTGACCTCACGTGCATTGGCCAGCACATCACCGGGCACAAAGCCATTCTGGAATGCCAGCCCAACACTGCCGATGACTGGTGCCGACGGTGTGGCGGACACGGGATCGTCCGCGACACCGTCGTCCGCCACCTCGCCCACGAACCCTTCGGCCACCGGCCCACCACGCTTCACATTCGCCTCCGCCGGTACAAATGCGTCGAATGCGGCCGCGTATGGCGTCAGAACACCACTGCTGCGGCGCCACCACGAGCGAAGATCTCGCGAACCGGCCTCGACTGGGCGCTGCGTGCCCTCGTCATCGACCACGACACCGTGTCCGTGATCGCACGCAAACTCGCCGTGTCCTGGCACACCGCGAACTCCGCGATCCTCGCGCAGGGACATCGACTGCTGATCGACGACCCGGCCCGGTTCGACGGGGTCAGCGTCATTGGTGTCGACGAACACGTCTGGCGGCACACCAGGCGCGGTGACAAGTACGTCACCGTCATCATCGACCTTACTCCCATCAGCCAGAAAGCAGGCCCGGCACGCCTGCTCGACATGGTGCCCGGACGATCGAAACAGGTGTTCAAGCAATGGTTGAAAGCCCGACCGAAAGACTGGCGTGATGGCATCGACGTCGTCGCGATGGACGGATTCTCCGGCTTCAAAACAGCCTCCGTTGAGGAACTGCCCGAGGCTGTCGAAGTCATGGACCCGTTCCACGTCGTCAAACTCGCCGGTGATGCCCTCGACGAGGTACGCCGCCGCATTCAGCAGGAAACCACCGGGCATCGCGGACGAGCAACAGACCCGTTGTATCGAGCGCGCAGGACTCTGCACACCGGTGCTGATCTGCTCACGGCCAAACAGCAGGAGCGGATCGTAGACCTCTTCGCCGACGCCAACTTCACCGCCGTCGAAGTCACCTGGGCCGTCTATCAAGACATTGTGCGCGCTTACCGAACCAACGACGGCAACGAGGGCAAGAAGCTCTTACAAACAGTCATCGACGATCTGACGACGAATCTGCCGACAGGACTGGCCGAACTCAAGCGGTTAGGACGGACTCTGAAGCGTCGAGCTGCTGATATCCTGGCGTTCTTCACCCGACCGGGAACGTCGAACGGGCCTACCGAAGCGATCAATGGCAGGCTCGAATACCTACGGGGCTCAGCACTCGGCTTCCGCAACCTCACGCACTACATCGCGAGATGTCTGCTCGAGTCCGGCGGCTTCAGACCGGTTCTACACTCTCAATTACGATGAGCCCCATAACCTAGCACTGGGGTGGAAAGCTTACGTGACCCATCAGTCAATGATGACCAGTAGATCTCTTCTTATTTTTTATTGTGACGTAGCGCACACTCAGGTAGTCTCCTTTCAAGCGTTTTTGCCGCATTCCTGAATCTACTGGGCCCGTGCCCACGATCGACGACAAAGGAGCATCACATGTCTGACAAGGCACAAGAAAACCCTTCTTCACACGCTCCGCCTCCGGATAACGGCTGGCGGCAACGCTATTGGAAGAAGAACCTTCGACTGATGATTGTGCTACTGATCATCTGGTTTACCGTTTCATTTGGTTTCGGGATTCTGTTGATCGAGCCTCTGAATAACATCGTGATTCTTGGATTCCCCTTGGGCATGTGGTTTGCCCAGCAGGGTTCGATCTACACCTTCGTGCTCCTGATTCTGGTCTACGCGCTGTGGATGGACCGGCTCGATAGAGAGTTCGGCGTCTCTGAAGTTGACCAGCGCGACGCTCAGCAGGGAGGTCACTCGTCATGAGTTCCTTGGAATTCTGGACATTCTTCTTCCTGATCCTGACCTTCGGTATCTATATCGTCATCGCCTGGCGCTCCCGAGTTAAAGAGACCAAGGAATTCTACGTCGCTTCTCGTGGGGTGCCAACGATAGCCAACGGTGCAGCGGTAGCCGCAGACTGGATGTCAGCGGCTTCCTTCATCGGTATGGCGGGCATGATCGCTTTCCTCGGCTCCGATGGGTCGGTCTACTTGATGGGGTGGACCGGCGGCTATGTTCTGCTAGCCCTGTTGTTGGCCCCGTACCTGCGTAAATGGGGCAAGTTCACTGTCCCGGAATTCGTGGGCGAACGCTACAACGACACGGTCCGGCTCGTGGCAGCTATCTGCGCCATCATCGTTTCCTTCACCTACGTCGTCGGTCAGATGACCGGTGGGGGTGTCGTCTTCTCGCGGTTCCTCGGTCTGGACCCGCAGTGGGCCGTGGTGGCCTGTGCGGCCGTGATTTTCTTCTACGCGGTGCTGGGCGGGATGAAAGGCATCACCTATACTCAGGTGGCGCAGTACGTGGTACTCATCATCGCTTACTTAATCCCCGCGGTGGCCATCTCGCAGTATCTCGGTAACTTTCCAATCCCCCAGATCACTTACGGGCAGATCTTAGAAGAACTCAACATGCTCCGTACGGATTTCGGTCTGCATGAGTTCACCGATGCATTCGCCGGTCGTGAGGGGGGCCAGCTGGATGTGTTTCTAGTCACTCTCTCGCTCATGCTGGGCACCGCTGGTCTGCCACACGTGATCATCCGGTTCTACACCACCAAAACAGTTCGTGGCGCTCGCTTCTCCGCCTTCTGGGCACTGTTCTTCATCTCATTGTTGTACCTGACCGCTCCGGCGATGGGCGCCTTTACCAAGCTCAATCTGCTCCGGGGCGCCCAGGGTTCCGACGAGGACGGCCTTCCGGGATGGATCACACCATGGCAAGAAACCGGACTCGTTGAGGTGAACACCACCGGTGACATTAATTCGGTGTCGAATGTGTCCGGAACGGCGGATCTCGTAGTCTCCAACGACATTTTGGTGCTCGCCTCCCCCGAAATTGGAGGCCTTCCCACCCCCATCGTCGGGTTGATGGCAGCTGGTGGAATGGCGGCAGCGCTTTCCACGGCAGCTGGCCTGCTGTTGGTGATCTCCTCGGCGACCTCCCACGATATTTACTACCGGATGATTTCGAAGGAAAGAGCCTCCGAGAGTCGGCAGATGTTGGTCGGACGCCTGGCCATGGCAGTTGCGGTAGTCATCGCAATCATTGCCGGACTGAATCCTCCGGCGTTTGTGGCCCAGGTAGTGGCCTTCGCCTTCGGACTGGCGGCCGCAACGTTCTTCCCGATCCTGATCTTGGGGATCTTCTGGAAGAATGCCAACGCCATCGGTGCAGCGGTCGGCATGCTCACCGGTTTGGTCTTCAGCGGCGGCTACATGGTCTACACCCTGGAGCTATTCGGCACCCCTGCCAATGAGCCCATCCTGGGTATCTCGCCGGAAGGCATCGGGCCCGTCGGCGCGTTGCTGAACTTCCTGATTACCATTGTGGTCTCAAAACTCACCAGACCTCCCAGCCAGGAAGTTCAGGAGATGGTGGAGTCGATCCGCTACCCCGCCCAGCAACAGCAGAAGGTTCCCGTTAATCGGTAGCCACATCTCAACCCTCAACGCCCTCACTCGCACCACGGCGCTCTCGGGCCAGTTTTCCGAAAGCGTCGTGGTGCCTTATATTCCGGGTTGGCACACCTCGGCCTGACGTTCGCATTTTCGGCATTCCGCAGCCCTTCTTCTACACTCCCGCTCACCAGCAACCCAGCAGCGGGAGCACCTTTCTCTTTCAGAAGCGCCGATCCATGACGAGCCGCTGTAGCAACTCTTCTCTTGAACACCTGCTGGAGTATGCCCGAGCATCGGCACGCACCAACCACACTGATGACGTTCTCACATCGGCCGAACTCTCCCTCGACAGACGAAGCCCAACAATGCTCGTCGTCCAGCTCGATGCGTTACCGCCTTCGGAACCAACCCCTGGAATACTTCGGGAATGCTTGGTGAAAGCGGTGATAGAGGACCGTTACGAGCAGGAACCCGCGGGCGAGGAGCAGCTGGTGGTATCACCGTATGTCACGACACCATGTTTGAGATCTCCGTCGCAACAGAATGGGCCGAACTCTGCGGTCGATCGCGCGCAACACGCTGTTCACGGCTCGGCCAGGCCACCGCCATATGAGGCCTGAAACCGAAGGTCGTGCCACCCACGCTACACCGAGGCTTCAGCTGACAATTCTCGCGCCCCCGTGCGCGGGCGGGTAACATGTGTGTGGTCCGATCCACGCAGACTCTGCACCGTGAGGAGCGCTCATGCTCATCTCTGAGGAGCACTGGTGATTACTGATATTCCCTTACGTCCCGAGCATGACGGTTCGGCCCTTTATCTTCTGGGCCCCACTGATCCGACCACCCTGGAATCGATCGTCATCGCCGCATCACGATCCTTGATGATTGACGCGGTGGGCACCGGCCCCATCAAAGCTACCCTGCAGTCAATGGCGGCGCCCCACCACGTGGGATTGCGAGCTACCCTTCCCACTCCCTCGGGTGACGACCCCGCGCCCCAGCCCGGACCAGGGCCCGAACGTCCCAACACCGCAGTGGTCTCGGTCCCGTTGTCCGAAGAAGTCCGGATCCGCGGGCTCATCTCCGCCCGCGGGATTTCCGGAGGCCGGATCGGCGTCGTTGATGCCAGCACCGAGGCCGTTGAGATCACGGCGCCTGTTGCCCCAGGTCCTGACAAAGAGAGCTAAACCATGTCATTCTTGCCTCGCTTGTCGCTGAGAAACCGCGCCTTTATCGCGTTGGTCTCGATCGTGATCACGCTACTGGGCTCCCTGTCGATGTTTCTCTTGCGACGCGAGCTGATCCCACCGGTGGAGCTTCCGGCGGTCGCCATCTCCGCCGTGAATCCCGGCGCCAGCTCAGAGCAGATGGCCGATCTGGTGGCCGAACCGCTCGAGCGTGAGTTACGCACCCTCGACGGGCTGAAACAAACCTCGGCCATCTCCAGCTCCAACTTCTCCATGGTCACCGTCGAGCTGGAATACGGCACCGACACGTATCGGGCAGCCTCGCAGGCGGAAGTGATCACCAACTACCTCGACGATCAGTTGCCCGAGGGCACCACGACGACCGTGTTGAGCGGTGGCACCGGTGATATCCCGGCGATGGTGCTTTCTGCGTCCTCGGACCGGGACTCCGCGGAGCTGATCGCCGATCTCGAGTTGGCCACCATTCCGGATCTGCAAACGATTGACGGGGTGGCCTCGGTCCAACAGTTTGGTGGGGACCAGCGCATAGTGCGCATCACCCCGGATGATGAGGCGATGGCCACAGCGGGTACCTCACGCACCGAGCTCGTCGATTCGTTGGAAGACGCCGGGGTAGTGCTCCCCGGGGGCACCGTCAACGACGAAGATGATCCCAGCAGCGAGATGGACGTAGCCATCGGCAATGAGCTCACCGCCGTCGAAGATCTCGAACAATTACTGATCAGCACCGATGAGAACCCCGTCCCGCTCGGTGATCTTGCCCAGGTGCAGGCTGAACAGCCTGAGCCCACCACCGTCTCGCGCACCAACGGCCAGGATGGTGTGTCTCTGCTGGTCATCCCGGCCGCCGATGCCAACTTCATCGAGCTTTCCGACCAGATCACCCAGGTGCTCGACGAGTCTGAAGAACAGCTCGGCCATGGCACTCAGTTCACCGTCATCTTTGACCAGGCCCCTTTTATTGAGGAATCCCTCTCTGGGCTGGCCCAAGAAGGCCTGATCGGTCTCGCGCTGGCCGTGGTGGTGATCTTCGGGTTCCTCTTCGCCGTGCGGCCGACGATCATCTCCGGTCTTTCGATCCCCTTGTCGGTCTTATTTGCCTTCGGCGGCATGCTGATCACCGACACGACGCTGAATATGATGTCGGTGGCGGGTTTGATGATCACCATCGGCCGGATGGTCGATGACTCCATTGTGGTGATCGAAAATATCGTCCGCCACCTGAAAACCACGCGACCGGTCACGCGCGCCCAACGACGCGCCACCATCTACCGGGCCACCGCTGAAGTCGCCTCCGCGGTGGTGTCCTCCACCGTCGTGGCGATGCTGGTCTTCGCCCCGGTGTTCTTCGTCTCCGGACTGGCCGGTGAGCTCTTCCGACCGTTTGCGATCACCGTGGTGCTGGCGCTGTTGGGCTCCGTGTTGGTGGCACTGACCATTGTGCCGGTGTTGGCCTACTGGTTTATGCGGGCTCCGAAAACGTCCACCGACACTGCCAGCACCGACGAGGACTCTGACCTCGATCATGACCTTGAGGCTGACCTCAAGACTGCTACCCAGCCCGAGATTCACGAACCCACCGGCGTCTTGGCCCGCGGCTACCGCCCCGTGCTGTCTTTGGCCCTGTCACACCGCTGGATCACCGTCGCCCTGGCCATCGCGGTCTTCCTCGGCTCCCTGGCGCTGACCCCGTTGCTGAAGGTCAACTTGCTCGGCGACTCAGGTATGAACATGCACGCCGTAGACCAAACCGCCCCTGAAGGCACGAGCCTGCAACGCACCACCGAGCTGACCGAGGGCCTTTCGGAGCAACTACAACAACTCGAGGTGGTCGATGTGGTCCAGGTCGATATTGGCGCCGATGCCACAACCGGAGCTCTGGCCAGCAATATCGCGAACTACACGCTGATTACCGACCCCGAGGCCGATCAAGCCGAGGCCGCCGCCACCATCGAGCAGACCGTGACCGCCTATCGCGAAGAGCATCCTGAGGCCGGTGAGATACAGCTCACCGATGCCTCATCCATCCTGGGCTCCTCCACCGTCGATGTGGTGCTGGAATCCCTTGACGATGATTCCCGTACTCAGGCCAACGACCTGCTGGTCGATCAGATCGAACAGCTCGACTCGGTCGAACGCGTCGATTCCGATCTGGCCGGTAGCCAGCCCTCGGTGTCAATCACCATCGATCCACAGGCCGCCGCCGAGGCAGGAATGACCCTGAACGAGGTCACCGGGCTGATCACCTCCTACACCACCGACTATCCGGTGGCCAATGTCAGTATCGACGGGGCCGATCTGGACGTCCACCTCACCCCGGCCGCCGATATTGACACCATCCAGGAATTGGAAGACCTCGATTTAGGCGGGATCCCACTGACCGATGTGGCCGACATCGAGCGGATTTCCATCGCCCCACAAATCAATACCTCCAATGCGGTGCGTACCGTGACCCTTTCGGCCACTCCGACCAACCCCGACGATATCGGTACTCTGACCGACGAGATCACCCAGGTTATGGACGACACCGATCTACCCGAAGGCGTCACCGCGGAGATCGGTGGTCTGGCCAGCGACATTGACACCACCTTCTACCAGCTGATGCTGGCCATGGTCGCCGCGGTCTTGCTGATCTATGTCGTGCTGGTCTGGCTGTTCAAATCCCTGATCCAACCACTGGTGTTGCTGATGTCGATCCCCTTCGGCATCAGCGGGATGATCTTGGCGTTGTTGCTGACCGGCACGCCCATCGGCGCCCCGGCGATGATCGGCCAGCTGATGTTGATCGGCATTGTGGTCACCAACGCGATCGTGCTGATCGATCTGGTGAACCAGTACCGTGATCGGAAGATGTCGATCAACGACGCCCTACTCTACGGTGGCGGGCACCGCATCCGTCCGATCCTGATGACCGCTGCGGCCACCATCGGCGCGATGATTCCCCCAGCCCTGGGTCTGTCGGGGCAATCCAGTTTCGTCTCCGCCCCGATGGCGATCGCGGTGATCGGCGGGCTGGCGTTCTCCACCGTGGTCACGCTGATCATTGTGCCGGTACTGTACTCGCTGACCGAACGTGGCGGAACCTACCGCCGCGGCGAGCACGCCAGCAGTGACCACCAGCAGTGACTGACCCGAAACAGCACATGGCCCCGGCCGCTGACTGCGACCGGGGCCATGCACCTATTCTCATCACTCACACCTTGAAGAGGCACTATCTAGTCTAAGAAGCCGCGATGAAAGCTGGCCGGGAACCAGCTGGAAACTTACTGTGAGTCTCGATGAGCGACATCATCCTCCAGGAGGACCCCACCCACACCCCACACCGGCTAAAGTAAGGCCCGGACCGACACCCGGCCCATCCCCAGACCACATCACACAGCCCAGGGAGGAACACCACGGTGACTGACCCGGAGAGTAGCCAGCGTACCCGCAAGATCCGGAAACGCTCTCAACCCTCCACCGAGGTTGACCCATCCCCCGACGCTCGCGCAAAATTCCTCCGCGAGCGCGATGTCAACGACCCCGGCCTGGTCACCGGCACCCAGGGCCTCACGGGCGAGCAGGTACAGGCCCGCATCGACCGCGGGCTGATCAATACCCAACCTGCGGGCACCTCCCGCACGCTGTGGGCGATCCTGTCCACCCACTTATTCACCATGTTCAATCTGGTGATTGGACTCTGCGCGCTGGGCATTATCCTTTTAGGCCGCTGGCTGGACCTGTTGTTCTCCTTGGCCGCGCTGTCCAACGTGATCATCGGCGTGATCCAGGAGTACTCGGCGAAAAAGAAACTCGATCGCATCGCGTTGCTGAATCAGGACGACATTGTGGTGATGCGCCACGGTACCCCCACCTCGATCGGCCTCACGGACGCGGTGCTCGACGATGTCGTGGTGCTGCGTCGTGGCGATCAAGTCCCGGCCGACGGGGTGGTGATCTCCTCCCAGGATTTTGAGGTCGATGAATCTCTGGTCACCGGTGAAGCCGACCCGGTGGCGAAAAAAGTCCAGCACACCGTGCTGTCAGCCACCTCGGTTGTCTCCGGAACCGCCCTGATGCGTATCACCGGGGTGGGGCACGATTCCCACGCCGCCCAGCTCACCTTGAAAGCCCGCGAATTCACCACCGTGCACTCCGAGCTACGCGCCGGGCTGGAAAAAGTCGCCGGCTGGATCACGGTCTCACTCATCCCGCTGATCGCCATCACCCTTTTCGGCCAGGTGATGGCCGTGGGCGGATGGGACCAGGTCTTAGGCCACGGCAGTCTGGAGACCCCGCTGATCTCGACCATCGCCGGTATTACCACCATGATCCCGCAGGGCCTGGCCCTGATGACCACGATCAGCTTCGCTATGGCCGCACTGTCGCTCACCGGCAAAAAAGTGTTGATCCAAGAACAACCCGCCGTGGAAATCTTAGCCCGTGTCGACACGGTCTGTCTGGATAAAACCGGCACTCTGACCGAAGGTGGCATCCTGTTCGACGCCGCCTACCGGATCGACCCGACGAGCGGTGATCTCACCACGCTGAGGACCCCAACCACATCGGCCACTGACTCCACGGCCCAGCCACCCGCCTGGCAACAGGTACTGGCCACCATTGGCGCCGACCCCAACGCCAACCCCACCGCGATCGCGTTGCGGGAACACTTCACCCAGCAACCCGATCAGCCACTGACCGATCACGTGGTCTTCGCCTCCGAACGGCGCTGGTCAGCCTTTGGCTTCGGCACCCCCACTACCGGGGGCCCGGCAGCAGACGAGGTGACCGGTGGCTGGTTTCTGGGCGCCCCGGAGGCCCTGATTTCCCAGCTGGATCCCACGCTGGCACCGGTCATTCAGCAACACACCACCGCCCTGGCCACCAACGGTCTGCGCACCATGGTGCTGGCCCGAGCCCACGCCGGTGCTGCTCATGCTACCGCCGAGCACCCCTGGTTCGGTGACAGCGCTGACCTGCCCGATCGCTTAGTACCCGAGCTGGTGCTGACCTTCGGAGAGAACGTGCGTGAAGACGCCGCAGAGACCCTGAACTATTTCCGTTCCCAAGGCGTACAGCTCAAGGTCATCTCCGGGGACTCTCCCCACACCGTGGCAGCCGTGGCCCGTGCCGTGGGCTGGGAGCACGACGCCCCAGCTAGCGAGCGCACCCAGAGTACGGCCCCCAGCCTCGCCTTCGACGCCCGCAATTTACCCGAAAATGACGCCGAACTGGCCGGCATCATGGACGAATATTCCGTCTTCGGCCGCGTCTCCCCGGACCAGAAGAAACGCATGGTCGAGGCCCTGCGCGCCTCCGGTCACACGGTGGCCATGACCGGAGATGGCATCAATGACGCCCTGGCGCTGAAGTCCGCAGATTTGGGGATCGCTATGGGCAACGCTGCCCCGGCCACCAAGGCCGTCTCCCGGATGGTGCTACTGGATTCAAAATTCGACCGCCTCCCCTCAGTACTGGCCGAGGGTCGCAAAGTTATCGCCAACGTCGAGCGCCTAGCGCATCTGTTCTTGGCCAAAACCGCCTACGCATTCGGCTTCGTGCTGATCTTCTCTCTGCTGTTCTGGCAATACCCGCTCCTGCCCCGCCAAGCCTCCACCGCCGACGCACTGTTCATCGGCATCGCGTCCTTCCTTCTGGCCCTGATGCCCAACCCGCGTCGCTATGTGCCCGGTTTTCTCCACCGCGCACTGCGTTTCGCCATCCCCTCCGGGGCGGTCATCGTCCTCGCACTGGTGGCGATCAACCTGGTAGGCCGGTGCTATGCCAGATCCTTCGCCGGCGAGCTCCCCTTCTTCGACGACCCCCTCGACGCGCTGGGCTCCCCGGCCTCTTGGGATGGGTACGTCGCCGCCGCAGAGCACGTCGCCGGTGCTGCGTTGACCATGGAACAACTCCAAACCGCCACCATGATCACCTTGACCCTGACCGGATTGTGGCTACTAAATGTCATCTCCCGTCCGCTGAATTGGCAGAAGATCGGGATCCTGGCGATCATGTACGCCGGCCTCGTGCTGGTGGTCGCCGTGCCCTTCTCGCAGTGGTACCACCAGTTCATCCTGCCCCCCACCCCGATCCTGCTGGCCTCAATCGGGATTGCGGTTGCCGGATCGCTCGGGCTCGAACTGGTCTACCGAGTGCACAACCGCTGGTTGTGCACGCATCAGCCCGAAGCACTCCCGGCGGGATAGGCTAGAGAGATGACCTGTGCAGAGCCAATATCCCCACCGAGGCAGACATCCCTGCCCCTGTCCATCCTGGATCGGGCCAATACGCGGACCGGATCCTCGCCCGGTGCGGTCCTGCATGACGTCATCACCCGCGCCCAACACGCCGAAACCCTGGGGTACCACCGGTTTTGGGTCGCCGAACACCACGCGGTCCCCGGCATCGCCGGATCCACCCCCGCCGTGTTGATGGCCGCCATCGCCCAAGCTACCCAGACCATCCGGATCGGCTCCGGTGGGATCATGACTCCTAGCCATCAGCCCCTCGTGGCCGCCGAGTACATCAGCACCCTGGAGGCCCTGTTCTCCTCCCGGATCGATATCGGGCTGGGCTCGTCGGTCGGCTTCACGGCCCCAATCCGTCGCGCACTCCACCAACAACATGCCGACCGCTACCATTTTCCTGAGCAACTGCGCGAGATCATCGCTTTGTTGAACGGGACTGCTGAGATCACCCTGCAACCACCGAATGAGGCAACCACCCCGTTGTTTGTGCTCGCCTCAAAGCGTTCGGTGGCCACCGCTGCCGAGGTGGGGGCCGGTGTGGTGATCGGCGGACCGGCCCTCCCCCAGTTCTCCGTAGCCCACCGCGACGAACTGGCCGCCTATCGGGATGAGTTTGTCCCCGATCCGCACCGCGACCAGCAACCCCGGGTGATCTTATCCCTCAACGTGGCAGTAGCCGAGACGGAAGCCCACGCCCACGACCTGTTGCTCTCCGAGGCCTGGGCGATGGCCCGCTCCCGGAACGTGGGCGCCTTCCCACCCTTGGACGATCCCACCGAGGTCCGCCACGCCCTGGATCACGCCACCGCCCGCGAACGTGCGCACACCGATGAGCACCTCGCTCAAGGCCTGGCCGGCACCCCCGAGACCGTGGCCGCCCGGGTGCGTGAGCTGGCCGAATTTTACGAGGCCGATGAGGTGCTAGTCACCGGTGGCATCTTCGACCCCGCCGACCGGCTCGCCGTCGACAAACAACTCATCGCCGCGTGGGGTTGAGGCTCTGTCGGCCGGCTGCCTGAGGCGTGCGCGACTGTTGGCGCACCACCGTGGACCGGCACAACCCTGACAGGTCCTGACACACTCACGTCAGCCGTAGTAGGGTCAAGTTGTGAACGACTCCCAACGACCCCCGGTCCAGGGCTCACTGATCGACGCCCTGGTGCGGGCCCAGGCAACAGGCACGGTGGAGATCATCGATCTCACCAACGAGCTCTCAGCCGATATTGCGGTGTTGCGCCTGCCCGCCCCCTACATCAATTTGCACGACTTCTCCCTCGAGCCGGTGGCCGCCTTCGATGAGCGGGCCCCGTTGTGGGCGCATCATAATTTCCGGATGGGTGAACACGTGGGCACTCACGTCGATGCCCCCGCCCACTGGATCACCGGTCGCGATGGCAAGCACATCCACGAGCTGGCCCCAACCCGACTGATTGGTCCGGCCGTGGTCCTCGATTTCGTCGCCGAGGCGCGGGCTGATGCCGACTGGTGCTTGGAGATTGCCGACGTTCAGCAATGGGAGCGCACCTACGGCCCCTTACCGCCAAACTGCTGGGTGTTACTACGCACCGGCTGGGATGCCTACGCCCGCGATCCCGAAAAATCCCTCAACGCTGACCAGCATGGCCCCCACACCCCCGGGGTGTCGCCCGCAGCCGCCGAATGGCTCTCCCAGCGTGAGGAGGTCTCCGGTTTCGGAGTTGAAACCGTCGGCATCGATGCCGGCCTGGCTGCCGGATTCGAGCCGGCCTTCCCGGTGCACCACTATCTGCTCGGGGCCGATAAATATGGGGTCACCTCCCTCCAAAACCTCGATCAGCTACCACCCACCGGCGCGTTGATCGTCGTCGCCCCATTGCCGATCAAAAACGGCACCGCCGCCCCGGCGCGCGTCTTCGCGATCGTTGAACGCCCCGGTGCCGTGGCCGGCCAGCACCCCGCCAGCCCGTCTTATCCTTCCAGCCCCGCCAGTCCTTCCAGCTCAGACGGTGATCGCCGATGACCGAACAACCAGCTCAACAACCCCAACCCGCCCCGCACGACTCACCCGCCCAGCCGACTCTGGTCCAACGTGTGGCCGAGATCTTAGCCGAGCACGGCCTGACCCACGTCTTCGGTGTGGTCGGCTCGGGGAACTTTCATCTCACCAACCAGCTGATCGCCGCCGGGATCGAGTTCACCGCAGCCCGCCACGAGGGAGCAGCCGCGTCGATGGCCGACGCCTACACCCGATTGGCCAGCCTCGATTCCCCCGAAACCCGACAGGTCCGTCCCGAGCTGAACCCCACCGGGTTCGCTGCGGTCAGCGTCCACCAAGGGTGCGGGCTGACCAATACCCTGACCGGACTGACCGAAGCCGCCAAATCCGGCACCGGCATGCTGGTGCTCACCGCTGAAACACCCCAGGAGTCGGTGGGCTCGAATTTCAAGATCGACCAGTTCAGCCTGGTGGAAGCCGTGGGTGCCACCCCGCTACGCATCAGTGACCCCAATGAAGTGGCGACAGTACTTGACGAGGTCTTCCAACATCTCGCCCGACGTCATACCGTGGTGCTGAACTTACCGATCGATCTGCAGACCCAACCGGTCACCGCCGAACGTCAAGTCCCCCACCGGGGCCCGCGCACCGGCACCATCCCGCAACTTTCCCAGGTGACCCGAGCAGCCAAATCCTTATTTCACGCCCAGCGCCCGGTGGTACTGGCTGGTCGGGGCGCGTTGCACGCCCGCACCGAGATCATCGCTCTGGCCGAAACCGCCGGGGCACTGCTGACCACCTCCGCGGTGGCCAACGGACTCTTCGAGGGACACCCGTGGAACCTGGGCATCTCCGGTGGATTCTCCTCTCCGGTGACCGCCGAGCTCATCTCCCAGGCCGATCTGGTGCTGTCCTTTGGTTGTGCCCTGAACGACTGGACCACCCGCCACGGGGAGCTGATTAACGACGAGGCCACCCTGATCCAGGTGGACCATTCCCCGTGGGCGATCGGGAAATTCCGAGAGGTCTCCCAAACCCTGGTGGCTGATTCCGCTGCGGTGGCGGAGGCCGTCAACGCCGAGCTAACTCGCCTACACCATGACGCTGCGGAACATTCCGAGACACCGTCGGTGACCGGGTACCGCACCGATCACGTGCGTACCAAGCTCTCGGCAAAATACTTCAACGAGGTCCCCCTTGCCGGTGGCGATCTGAGCACCGAGGACCGTATTGACCCCCGCGTGCTCTCTACCAAACTCAACCGGCTGTTGCCCGAACAGCGCGTGGTGACCACCGATTCGGGAAACTTCATGGGCTACCCGGTGGCCTATCTGCGCGTTCCGGACGTGCGCGGATTCTGTTTCACCCAGGCCTTTCAGTCCATCGGGCTGGGACTGGGCACGCTGGTCGGTGCTGCCTTCGCCGAACCGACCCGCATGCCGGTCCTCGGCACCGGCGATGGCGGATTCGCCATGGGCATCTCCGAACTGGAGACCCTGGTTCGGTTGCGCATCCCAGCGGTCGTGATCATCTATAACGATGCCGCCTATGGGGCCGAGCTCCATCACTTCGGCCTGCAACCGGGGCAAGATACTGCCCGGAACGCGGTGACCTTCCCCGACACCGACTTCGCCCGGATCGCTATCGGTTACGGGGCCCGGGGGATCACCGTGCGTGTCGCCGAGGACCTCAGCCAGGTCACCGATTGGCTCGAGACCGCCGTGAGCGCCGATGAGCACGGTCGCCTGACCGGCACCCCGCTGATCGTGGATGCCAAGATCGCCTCGGATGGTGGCGCTTGGTGGCTCGAGCAGGCCTTGAGGCACCAAGTTCGGTCCTGCGTGTCCTGGGAAGACGTCGAACATTGACCTTGCTACAGCCGTAGGGAAGAATCGAAGTGAGAGCACCCTCGCTTGAAAATCGGGTGTCCACCATTTCGTATCACCCCCACCTCGGGTGAAGAAAAAGGAGAATGACATGGGTCTTTTCAGCTTTCGTAACATCTTGACCTTCGGTGCCGGTGCTGCCGCCGGGTACTTTTTGGGCTCCCGCGAGGGGCGCAAGCAGGCCGAGGAGATCGCCCGCCAGGCCCAGGAATTCTGGACCGACCCCAAGACCCAGCAACAGGTACACGATGTGACCTCCAAGGTGACCAGTGTGGTCAAGGAAAAGTCTCCGGCTCTGGGCGACGCTGCTGAAACCGCCGCCGGCATCGTCGACAGCTCCACCGGTTACACCTCCGAGACCGCCCAGTCCGAGAACACCGGCACATCCGCTGATTCCGACACCACGTCCAACTCGACGTCGAACTCCACCTCCAAGACCACCAAGCCGTCCGGCGGTGCACACGCCAACTCATGATGACCACCGGCGTTCACCCGCCGTGTCATACACCGTCATATCCGGGCCTGGATCCCTCAATGAGCGGGGGTTCGGGCTCGGTTGTGATGCTCGAGAGCAACAGCACACCAGAACCTGAGACCTCCCGTGTTACGTCGTCATAACGGCTCCGTCACGCCGTTGTTCATCTATGAGTCACCATCAATATCACCTAATTCACTTGCATTTAACACCTACTTCTGTATCGTATAGCTCAGCCCTGAAAACCAGGGCCTGAACGTGCCTGAGACGACGAATACCCGCCCTTGGGTCGTGGCCGATGGCTCGGTTCATCATCTACTCAACCTTGTCAGGAGTGCTTAGGCACCGATGTTGACCAAATTGCACGACGCGTTAAAGTTGAAAACATCCCCGGTGATTTTCTTTTCCTCCGCCGGGATCATCATTCTGTTCGTGATTGCCACCATCGCCTTCACCGAGCCACTGGGCGGGGCAGTCTCCACCGCCTCCGATTGGTTGCTGACCAACCTGGGTTGGTTCTACGTCCTAGGTGTGACCGTCTTCCTGGGGTTCTTGATCTACATCGCGCTTGGCCGGTTCGGTCGCGTCAAGCTCGGCCCCAATGACGAAAAGCCCGAGCACTCCGGTCTAGCCTGGTTCGCGATGCTGTTCGCGGCCGGTATCGGTTCGATTCTGATGTTCTGGGGTGTGGCCGAACCGGTCAGCCACTTCGGTGATCCGCCACGCGGCCCCTCGCTGGGCATTGAGGCAGGTACCGACGAGGCCGCCGCGGAGGCGATGAACTTCACCTTCTATCACTTCACGTTGCACACCTGGACCATCTTCACCCTGCCGGCACTGTGCTTCGCCTACTTCATTCACAAACGCAACCTGCCCCCGCGGGTGTCCTCGATCTTCCAGCCCATTCTGGGTGAAAGAATCCACGGTCCGATCGGTAAGTTCATCGACGTGGTGGCCATCGTTGGTACCGTCTTCGGTGTTGCGGTTTCCATCGGTCTGGGTACCCTGCAGATCAACGGTGGTCTGGGTCAGCTCTTCGGTGTGCCGAACTCGGCTGGCTGGCAGCTGATCATTATCGGTGTGGTCACCGGTGTGGCTCTGCTCTCGGTGTCGCTGGGGCTGGATAAGGGCATTAAAGTGCTCTCCAACATCAACATCGTGATGGCCATCGGTCTGCTGATCTTCGTGCTCATCACCGGTTCGACCCTGTTCATGTTGCGCGGTACCTTCGAGTCCCTGGGAAGCTACCTGCACCACCTGCCCGAAATGGCGCTGTGGAACGACACCTTCGCTGATACCGGCTGGCAGAACACCTGGACCGTGTTCTACTGGGCCTGGACCATCACCTGGTCGCCGTTCGTCGGAATCTTTATCGCCCGCATTTCCAAGGGTCGCACCGTGCGTCAGTTCGTGCTCGGTGTGCTGGCTATTCCATCGGCCTTCTCCATCCTGTGGTTCGGTATCTTCGGCTACGGTTCCTTCGATATCGAGCTCAATGGCGACGGTGGGCTGGTCGAGCGCGTGGTCGACGAGGGAGACATCCCCGGCGCGCTCTTCGCCTTCCTGGAACACCACCCGTGGTCCTACCCGATGTCGATCCTGGCCATCATCCTCGTGGTGATCTTCTTCATTACCTCGGTCGACTCGGCCGCACTGGTCACCGACACCATGGCCAACGGTCACGAGGACTACAACCCGCTGGGCCAGCGCATCTTCTGGGCGGTGGCCATCGGTCTGATCACCGCCACCCTGCTGGTCTTCTCCGCTGAGGGCGGTCTGACTGCACTGGAACAGACCATTATCTTGGTCGGTCTGCCATTCTTCGTGATGGGCTACTTCCAGATGTACGCGCTCTACCGCGCCCTGCGTGAGGACGCCGGTGAGTTGCCCCAGATCCGGACTCGCGAGTGGAAGAAAGTCCTGCCACCGGAGGAATACGCCCGTCGTGACGCCGACGATGACTTCAACACCGATGATGTGGTCGTCGAGCCCGAGGCCGAAGAACCGGCTCCGGTCATGCGCGATCCGTACCTGGATCTGGAAACGATCGAGCCCAGGGCCAAGCACGGTACCCTGGCTGCCCGCACTAGCTCGGCCCCGCTACCCAAGGTGCCCAAGAAGGACCGCAACCAGTAAGGGCCGGGGCTCGCTGAGTCCCACACGGCATGAGAAAACCGGCAGGGTTTCTCCCTCAGCGGGAGAGGCCCTGCCGGTTTGCTGTCTGGCGGTCCTAGCGCTGCAAAGATCCCGGCGTGAACTGGGAACCGTGGTGGCGTTCATTGAGGTGATCGCCCTGACCAAACAGCTTCTGACGCAACGTGCCCGGAGCGTAGCCGGTCTTGTACCGCCCCAGCTTCTGCAGCTGTGGCACCACGTACTCGACGATGTCCTCGAAGGTGCCTGGGGTGACCGCATAGGCTAAATTGAACCCGTCGATATCGGTCTCATCCTGCCACTGGATCATCTTCCGGGCCACGGTCTCGCCGGAGCCGACGATGACCGGGCCGAAGCCGCCCACACCGACCCATTCGGCCATTTTGCGCACGGTCCACTCCCCGTCATCTCCCGACGCCTGCTTGAAGGTCTCCACCGTGGACTGGATCGCGTTTGATTCCACCTCACCCAGCGGCTCGTCCAGATCGAACGTGGACAGGTCCAAGCCCATCCAGCCTGACATCAGCACCAGGGCGCCTTCCACATCGGCGTAGCTGGCGTAGTCTTCAAACTTCGCCTGGGCCTCGTCATCGGTGGCTGCGGTGATCACCGTCAGCATCGCGAAGATCCGCAGATCATAGGGGTCACGGCCGGCATCCACTGCCGCCTGGCGTAGCTTTTCCACAGTCGCGCTCATCAGCTGTGGGGTGGGCGAGTTAATGAAGGAGGCTTCAGCGTGCTTACCGGCAAACGCCCGACCTCGGGTGGAGGCACCAGCCTGGAAAATCAATGGCACCCGTTGCGGGGAGGGCTCGGTGACCGCGGTGCCGGGAACGGAGAAGTACCGACCCTGGTGGTTGATATTATGCACCTTGGTCGGATCGGTGAACACCCCGGTGCCACGATCCTCGACCACCGCATCGAGCTCCCAGGAGTCATTGAGTAACTTATAGACCACGTCCATGTACTCATCGGCGTGATCGTAGCGCTCGTCGTGTTCCATCTGATCGACATTGCCCATATTGCGGGCCGCGGAGGGCAGATACCCGGTGACCACGTTCCACCCGATCCGGCCGTCGGTGAGATGATCCAAGGTCGCCAGTCGCCGAGCGAAGGGGTAGGGGTGCTCATAGGCGGTACCGGCGGTGACCCCAAAGGAGAGGTTCTCGGTCACCGCGGCCATCGCCGAGACCAGCAAGAACGGGTTGTTGACCGGCACTTGGGCCCCGGAATTCAGCGCTGCCCGGGGTGAGTCCTCAAAGACGTCGTAGGGACCGAGCACATCGGCAATAAATAGCCCATCGAACAGGCCCTTTTCCAAGATCTGGGCCAGCTTGGTCCAGTAGCCGATCGTGTTGTATTCCCGGGCGTGATCCTCCGGGTGGCGCCACAGCCCCGGGGACTGGTGCACCACGCAATTCATGTCGAAAGCGTTGAAGAAAATCTCGCGCTCACCGTTCTGGCCGGTTTCAGGGGTGGTCGACATCGAAAGATACTCCTTCCATCGGTCTTGGCATTAGCACCCGGGCACGGACCGTGGATCACGGGTTGCTGCGGCGTCAACGAGCCAAGTCTCTCAGCCACTCTGGATGGGACGAGACCATCACCTGACCTGGGGCTTTTCGACAGAATGTGGGTGAGGCAAACCGCCGTGCGAGTGGAGACCGGTTGCTACCGGGGCGTGCTGCTGGGGCTATCGGTTCTGCGCCAGATAGGTGCTGGGCACGGTTCCGTTGACTTCCCAGTCACCGACCATCCTGGCCTTGAATACCGATGGATCATGGGTGGCCAAGGTCCGGGCGTTGCGCCAGTGCCGGTCCAGGGCCAAACCGGTGGAGGTCGCCGAGGCCCCGAGCACGTCAAAAATACCGGTGCAGACCTCCAACGCCAATGACGGGACCGTAATCGCTGCCCGCTGGGAGGCCACCAACGTCTCGATCCACCCGGAACCGGGCTGAGCCTCTTGACGACCAGCGTCGGTGGCCTCTTGGGCTACCACGGCCTCATCCAGTTGCGCACCGATCGCGCGCACCGCTTGCTCACACAGCGCTGATTTGGCGGAGAGTTCTCCCACAATCCCCAACAGTTGATCGTCTTCGCGCGGGGTGGACCCGGTCGAGGTGTTGAACACGCGGGTGCGCTGTTGCAACGCGGCCATCCCATCGCGCAACGCCGCCCGGGCAATACCGGCCTGCAGGGCCAGCAACGTGACCTCAAGCATCACGTTGAGAATACCCCGCCGGGAATCACCCGGCCGGTCATAGACCGCCTCGGCCAAAGCGTCTTTCATGATCAGCGATCCGGTCGCAGTCAGCCGTTGCCCAAATCCGTCCCAGTCATCACGGACTCGCACGCGGGGCTGTTTCACCGCAACCACGGCCACCGCGGACAGACAATCCTCAACGCGCACCCCCGATTCGCCATGACGGCGTCGCTGACGGGCTCGTTTCAGCGCCAAATCATGGTCACGATCCACGCCCACCATCGTCCAGGTCGAGGCCAGCGTGCCCGTGGAGTAGTACTTGGTGCCCGACACGGTGAGGTTGCCCACCTCATCGGCGCTGACTGTGGTGGGCTGGGAGACCTGATCCATCGTGGCTGACAACGCCGAACCGCCCCACTCGCCCTGGTCAATCCGATGCCACCACTGCTGCATCTCGGACGAGGTGGTCACCGCGCGCAAATACTCAATAAACACCACATGCGATCGCCACATATGGGCGACGTTCACATCTTCGGTGGCGAGATCCATCATCAGGCGTAGCACCGTCTCGAAGCTTGCGACCGGTTGCTGCGGATCCTGTCGGGGCACCGTAATGGCCCCGAGCCCGGCGTCGCGCAACTGCTCGAGCGGAATGATCGGAAGATGTCGACCGGCTTCTCGCGCGCGATCACCACGGCCGATCTCGTCAAAGAGCTGCCGAAACTGACGGGAAAAATGTGCGTAACTCACAGCCGGTAATGCCTCCATCATTGTTGGCATGAGCGCCCGCTCCCGAAAGAACAGGCGATTACTGCGGCGTCAACGAGCGAGGTTTCTCGGGCGCTCTGAACGATTGATGCATCCACTGTAACCGATGATCGCTCAGGCGCCAATCAGCGACGTGACCTGCCGATCGGCTGCATCAGGGCTCGCATAGCATATCGGGCTCGATCCATGCGAAGCCTCATCCACAGCGCGGGCTGTATCCACAGATTGGTTTGGTCCCGGCCCGGGGTACCCCACCGGCTCCTAACGTAAACACCGTCCGATACACCTCTGCTGAAGGGAAATTCGCTGTGAACGCACGCTCAACACCTCTGATTCCTACCCGGTTGCTGACCACCGGGGCCACGCTGGGTGTGGCCGTGGCGATGACCGCTTCCCCGGATCTCGCCCACGCCACTGTCACCGACCACCAGATCACGCAGACACGATTCACCGGCGTCTGGCGGGATACCGGCTCACACGAGACGGCCTCATGGCATTCGGTCCCGGACTTTGATGTGGGTGATTCCACCACACTGACCGGCCACGGTGAACCCGGCTACCGCGTGCACACCACTGAGGCCGACGGGAGCAACCCCCGGACGGTGGCCACCGGCCTGTTCCAGGTTGAGATCAACGGCGAGACAATTCCGGCCTACTGTTTGGAGATCTCGCAAGCGACCTTGATCGATTCTATCGGCACCGTAGATCGGTGGGACGATTTCGCCAAAACCTCCCCAGGCCCGGAACAAACGCGGGATGCCTCCACCTCTTTGCGGGTGGGGTGGATCGTGCAGAATTCCTACCCGGCCCTGGAACTGGAGGAGCTGGCGGCCAAAGTACCCGGGGTCAGCCAGTTGACCAGCGACGAGGCCATCGCTGCCACCCAGGCGGCAATCTGGCACTATACCGACGAGATCACGCTGGAGGACAAGACCGTCTCGGCCTCAAACCGTAGCGCCGATCTCGGTGAGAACTCGGTGGATCACGTGCGGGCAGTCTACGACTATCTCATCGAAGAGGCCTCGGGGCTTGATCTTCAGGCGCATCAGAGCACCGCGGCGGCCCCGGGGAGCCTGCAGGTGGACGCCGAAGAGTTTCTCATTCCTGCCGACCGTGATCCGTCAAACCCGACCTTGCTGGGGCCGGTGACCATCGACGCCGCATCAGGCCATCTGGCCCTGTCGGCTGAGTCAGACTCCGGCCTGGAGTACACCTACACCGATGAAGACGGCGAACCGGTCGACCTACAACGCGTGGCGCACGGCGACGAGATTTACCTAGCGCACACTGCGGATTCTCCTGACGAAGACACCGTG
The DNA here is from genome assembly GCF_003185725.2 of Auritidibacter sp. NML130574. Lineage (GTDB taxonomy): Bacteria > Actinomycetota > Actinomycetes > Actinomycetales > Micrococcaceae > Auritidibacter > Auritidibacter ignavus. The sequence goes on from NZ_CP031746.1 coordinate 1,742,665, forward strand.
ACTTGGACACTGGAACAATCCCACGTCTCCCAACACCGGTTCGTCACTCTGCCGGTACACCCCGAGTCACACCGTCGCTCTCAGGCGATCTTGCTCGTCACCGCCCGGCAACACGGGCACGAAGACCAGGTGGAGCTGAGTTTCCGGACCGAGACTCAGCCGGCCGAAGCGTCCAGTTCCCCAGCCGAGGAGCCGGCAGACTCTGAGACGTCGCCCGAAGCCACGCCCCAGCAGCCCCCAACCCCCGCAGAAACCCCCCCACACGAACCGGAAGTATCCCCTACCCAGACCAGTGAAGAGCCCGTAGACACCGAATCTAGCCCCGCGACCCCGGACGTCGCCAAGCCGGTCAATGCCCCGGCAGAGGTGGATGACACCGACCGGGCCGAGTCAGACAGCAACAACGGTGAACACAACCCCCAGGTAGCTGACGATGAACTGGCCAAGACCGGCAGTACCTCCTCGTTGCTCTGGGCTGGCGTGGGTGGCGCGATCGTGTTGCTGGTGGGCATCCTGCTGGTGCGGTGGCGTCACCGAGACGACGCCTAAACGCTCTGGAATTTCCCGAGCTTTGAACTCCCCGATCAAGACCCCGACGAACGCGGTTTCACCACGATGAGATCCCAGACCGCGTTTGCTCGGGGTCTTTTATGACACCCGATTTTGACAAGCGGAGAAACGAAAAGATTAGATAAGCACGTAACCATCCAGAGCGGTTGAGAGATCTGGCTCTTTGACACCGCAGCAACCCCGACACGTTAGACACAATTGTCTGTTGCTTCGACTGGCACATTGACGTGAATCAGCAGGGTGCTAACGCCAGGAACGATGGAGAGTGATGTACGTACCTTCTGTTGCTTCGTCCACCCCCGGCGCCGGCGCCTCCGGTCAACCCCTTTCCAGTACCTCCGGTCAACTCGCGTCCGGTTCACAACTATCGGTCACCTTCGACCACGTCGGGCGTAGCTTTACCACCGACACCGGGACACGCACCATTCTGCGCGATATGTCGTTCACGGTTGCTCCCGGGGAGATCTTATCGATCATCGGAGCCTCCGGATCGGGAAAATCCACGTTGCTTCGCACCGTGGGGGGCCTGGATACCGAAAACACCGGGCATGTGCTGATCGGTGGCGACACGGTAGTAGCCTATGACCCCCGAACCGGTGTCGGATTCCAAGAGCCCCGACTGTTGCCGTGGCGTAGCATTGCCGCCAATGTAGCGCTCGGGCTACCCCGTGGCACCGGTCGGCGGGCCGGTCGCGAGCGCGTGGCCGAACTCCTTGAGCTGGTCGGGCTCGGGCAGGTGGCCAAGCACCGGCCTCGAGAAATTTCCGGAGGTATGGCCCAGCGCGCTTCCCTGGCCCGGGCGCTGGCACGGAGCCCGGAAGTGCTACTACTGGACGAGCCTTTTGGCGCCTTGGACGCGCTGACCAGGATCAAAATGCAACAGCTATTACTGGATGTGCATGCTGCCACCAACACCACGATCTTATTGGTCACCCACGACGTGGATGAGGCCCTACACTTATCCGATCACATCATGTTGCTGGGCTCGGACCAGTCTGGGCAGCCCGGAGCGACAGTGCAGGAGATCTGCCAGGTTCCCGGTGCCCGGCCACGGGATCTCTCCACCCCAGAACTCGTCGACCTCGCCCGGCATCTGTACGAAGGGCTGGGCGTGACCGAATCGACCGCCACCACCGACACAGCGGGGGCAGGACGATGACATTCCAGTTTCTCCGCGGTGGTGTGGCCACTGCAAGCGTTCTTGCGCTGTCGGTGACCCTGTCCGGCTGTCTGGTCGGTGAAGGATCGGGGTCCATCGATAATCCTGACGACACGCTGACCCTGGACTACGCGACGTATTCTCCGCTGAGCTTGATCATCAAAGATCAGGGCTGGCTCGAAGATGAACTGACCGATCAGGGGATCTCAGTGGAATGGGTCTATTCAGCCGGTTCGAATAAGGCCAACGAGAACCTACGAGCCGAAGCCATCGATATCGGGTCGGCTGCGGGATCGGCCTCTTTGCTCAACCGTGCCAATGGGGCTCCGGTCAAGACCATTGCCATCACCAATCAACCGGAATGGTCGGCGCTGGTGACTGCAGCGGATGCCGACATCAGCTCGGTAGCAGACCTTGCCGGGGGCACCGTGGCAGCCACCCGTGGCACCGATCCGTTCTTCTTCTTGATTCAAGCTCTGCAAGAGCACGGCGTGGACCCAGCAAGCGTGGAAATCCAGAATCTGCAACACGCCGATGGCCGGCAGGCCATGGAGCAAGGGTCGGTGGATGCCTGGGCCGGGTTGGATCCGATCATGGCTGGGGCCGAAGCCGAGGGGGCACAGCTGATGTATCGGGACGTCGAGCTGAACACCTACAACTTCCTCAACGCCACCGAGGAGTTTGTTCAGGACCATCCTGACCGCGCGCAACTGGTGGTCGATACCTATGAGCGGGCCCGACAGTGGGCCCTGAAGCATCCCCAGGAAACCGCGGAAATTCTGGCCGAGGAGGCCGGCATCGAGATCGAGGTGGCCGAAACGGTGATCTTTGAACGTTCGAACCTGGATATTTCACCGGTGCCTGGTCAGGATCAGCTGTCGGTGTTGCGCACCATCGGCCCCATCTTCGTCGGAACCGCAGATGTTGATCGGCCCGAACATATTCAGACCGCTTTGGACGAGATTTTTGAGCCCCGGTTTGCCGAGCAGGCGCAGCATGCTGGCAAGCACCAGCACACCGGGGAGACTGCACCCACCGAGAAGAGCACTGATCACTGATGAGCACTCACAGCACAAAAACTGTCACGACATCAACATCGTCAGCATCGGCCTCCGGTCGTCCTGGTAGCGCCGGCATCCCTGAAACAGCTGGTCAGGCTGATCAGACCCTCAGCGTTGACCGCTCGGGAGCGGCGGCCAGGGTTCGGTCGGGTCACGCAGAAAAGCCATGGGATCAACGAGGCGGGCGCTCTTGGTGGTTGGGCACCACCGCGGGGCGGTTTGTGCTCGGGCTGATCGTGCCCGTCGGGCTGTTGCTGGTGTGGTGGGGTGTCACCGCCGCCGAGGTCTTCAACCCGGTACAGTTGCCTTCTCCGTTCCAGGTCATCGATGCCGGTGTGGTGCTGGCAGAACGTGGCGATCTCGGGTTTCACATCCTGATCTCGTTGCAGCGGGTGCTCCTTGGTTTCGGCATCGGTGCCGCATTGGGGCTGGTACTCGGGGCCGTGCTGGGTCTAAACCGATGGGCTGAGGCGATGCTGTCCCCGATCCTGGGCGCGATCCGGGCGGTGCCGTCACTGGCGTGGGTTCCCCTGTTGATCCTGTGGTTGCAGATCGGGGAGAATTCCAAGGTCACGCTGATCGCCATTGGGGCATTCTTTCCAGTGTTCACCACGGTGTTTTCGGCTCTGAAACACGTGAACCCACAGCTGGTGGAGGCCGGCAGAGCCTTCGGCTATCACGGGTTACGACTCTTAGGCACCGTCCAGTTGCCGGCCGTGGTGCCGTCGATCTTTTCCGGGCTACGCCTTGCCTTGGCACAGGCGTGGCTGTTCGTCGTGGCTGCCGAGCTGATTGCCTCCTCGATGGGGCTAGGCTTCTTGCTCACGGATTCGCAGAACAACGGTCGGACCGACCGACTGATTCTGGCGATCATTCTGCTGGCGGTGATTGGCAAAATCACCGATGCGTTACTGGGTCTGTTGGAGAAGTGGGCCATCAAGCGGTGGGCCTAGAACGGTGGCGGGCCGTCGGTGCTAAAAGGGTCCGGGACGTCATCCGGTCCATGTTCGATCGCCTCCAGCGGGATCAGGGTATCGGGAGCTGGCGGATCGGGAGCTGGCGGATCGGGATCGGAGAGGTCGAGGCCGGGTAGCACTGGCGGGGTAGGGCGTCGGTAACGGTGGCCCGTCGGGGTTTCGACGGTCATGTCGGCGACGGTGGAGTGGTGTTTCCAGTGTTTCTTTTCTTTGGTCTGATTGCACACCCGACACAGTCCCTGGCCGTTGGCGAAGGAGGTCGGGCCACCGTCGGCAAAGCGTGTGGCGTGATCGAGTTCGTGGATGGGGTTCTCGCAACCCGGGGTGCGGCAGAGATCGTCGCGCAGGCGAATGAGTTCTTTCAGCCCGGGAGGAAAGAGTCGGGCGGAGGATTCCATCGCGACCAAATGGCCGGTCTGAGGGGCGGTAAACAACCGGTTGAGCAGGACGTTGGCCTCCGGGTTCGCAACCCACTGCCGAGCGATGTAGGCCGGCAGAGTGCCGACCCCGGGGATACGGGCCACGGTGTCATCGGTGCCAAAGAGCGTACGGTCGGTCATCACGAGTTTGACCTGGACGGGGATGGCCGGGGCGGAGGATTGGCCGGTGAGACGTTCGACCAGCAGGTCGGCGATAAGTTGTTCTTCGCTGCGGGTGTCCTCGCCGGTACGGATCATCCGGCGGGCGTCGCGTTGGAGCGTGGCGTGGCAGGCGGCGGCTTGTTCGGCGGGAAGATAAGCGTTGAGCGTTCCCATCCCCGGACCAGCGGGGCCAGTTTTCACATTGCGTTTGGTGCGGTTGGTGGAGGCCTGGCGATCCATGGTCTCGGGATCGAGGCGCTGGGCATGGGCTTGAGCGCGCTGTCCCAATTCGGCTGGGGTCAGCGTCGCGTAGTCGCCGGCCAGGTGCTGATCGATGGTGCGACGGTGGTCAGCATCGACTCCTTGGGTGTCACGGACCAAGGTCAGGGCGGCGGCTTCTGACAGTCCCCCGTTGGTCATCGAGGCCAGCGCCTGGGGCAACGAGTCAGCGAGCGTCCGGGCGGCACGCAGTAGCTTGGCTCCGGTACGGTGGTCCACGCGACGCGCGAGCGCAATTTCGGCGCCGAGCCCGGAGCCACGGCGTAAGGCCGGGATGTTGTCGGCGGTTTCGGCCTCGATACGCAGGGTGGACAGCTGGGCGGTGAGTGTGGCTTTGATCCCGTCCAGAGTGCGGGTGAGATCTTCGGCAGCAGCCAGCAAATCAATGGCATCAGCCTGGTCGGTCAGCGACAGGGTGACGAGCTGGTCGCGGAGTTGATCGCCCGTGTTGTGGAAGGCATCGAGCAACTCAGCGGCGGGCGTGACGGTATCCTGATCCGCAGGTGCCGAGTGATCCGGCTGGACTGGATGAGCCGGCTGGGTTGGTGGAGGGAACTGAGCTGTCATACCGATGACGGTAGGAGATCGTTGCCAGCCAGGGTAGCCGTAGCGCGGCAACGGTGGAGAAAGCCGGCGAGTGTCCCACGTGTGTGGAGAACTAGCTGGCGGTGATCTCGGCGGCTGCTACCCTGTACCGTTCGGCGGTGGCGGCCACGTCGGCTTGGTAGTGCACCGAATTGTTGTAGGACCGGATCGCTGCGATCCACTCTTGAGAGCCTTCGAGCCCGGCGCGAGAGTGACACAGATAGCGGGCGGCGGTATAGGCGGCATCATCGATCTGATGAGGGTCGGCCACGCCGTCGCCCGAACCGTCCGCACCCCAACGGGCCCAGGTCTCGGGGATGAACTGCATCGGGCCGACAGCGCGATCGTACACCTCGTTTTGATCGAGTTCTCCCCCGTCGGTGTCGGGGACGTGAGCGGTATGGCCAGTGCCGTCCAGGGGGACGCCGTAGATCTTGGGGGTGACGCGGCCATCGTCGGCCACCGAGCCACCCTGCAGGGTGCCGTGCTGGGACTCGATCCAGCCAATGCCGGCCAGGGTGTTCCAGCCGACCGCGCACTGTTGTTCCTCGCGGACCCGTCGATCGGCGCTGGCATAGGCCGACAGGGCCCGGGGCGGGATCCCGGTGGCCTCGGAGACGGCGTGTAGCCAGTCGGGGTCAATCTTGTCTGGTGTCTGAGTCGCATCGCGAGCGGTGGACTCGGCACCCGGGGCATCGACGGCGGCCATCGGGGCGATGGTTGCCGAAGCCTTGGCTTTGTCAGCGTCGGTCATCTCCGCGACCCGATCCTGGCCGGTGGTGGGGCCGATGCCGAGTTTCGTGGCCCAATCGGGGCGGAAAGCCAGGATTCCGAAGGCCACGATGATCAGCAGAATCAGCACCGCGAGGGATCCGAAGAGCAGATCCCGCACGGTGGTTGAACGCTGGGAAGAGGCCATACGGTGGAGTCCTTACTGGCGGGGTGACTGAGGCTTGGCTGGATCGGCTTGCTGGGTGTGGCGTCGGCGGGTGGTCACCACGTAGGCAATAATCCCTCCGCTCACGACGAGAAGCACCACCAGGGTACCCCACGGGATGATGATCCCGGATCCGTTGGCTTCAACGGGTTCGCCCAGGGCACCTGAGACGGCTTCTGGGGTGAGCTTGACGGTGGCGTGATGGTAGCCGATCGGCCAGATGGTGGCTCGTTCTTCCACGATCCCGGTGCCAGAGGGCATTAGTTCCAGCACGGTACTGGAGTCTTGATCGGTGGCATCGGATTCATGGACGGCGCCCAGCCAGACCGAGTTGTCGGGGTTGATCCGGGTGAGCGCATTGCCGGTATTGGTGACTTCATACCGCACAGTGGCTTCCACAGGTGCGAAGGGTATCCAGGCCACCGGGGCGTCGACAATGCTAATCTCGTTGATCTCCAGCGCCGGGATGACCTCGCCGTCGACGGTGATCCTGATTTGGGAGGCCAGCCGGTGGTTGACTGCGACCTGGCCGTCGCCTTCCGAGAGCCGGGAGGTGACCACTCCGCCCAGGTGGTCTCCGGGTGTGGCATCAGCGGGGACCTCGATCGTGAAGGCCACGGTCTTGGATTCGCCGGGGGCGACGGTGATGGACTCGGTCTCCACGGTGCCCCAGAGTTCCAGGCCGGTGGGCTCTTGGCCGGGTTCTTTCAGGGACAGTGTGCCATCCACGGAGGTTTCGGCATCGGCGATGGTGGTGTTGAGGGTGAGCTCTTCGGCGCCGTAATTGACCACGACCATCTGGTCTTCAATGGTCTCACCGGCAGAGACCTGGTAGGCAAACGAGCTACGGCCGGTGCCGTAGTCGTTATCTGCCGGGGCGATCCCCCAGGTCTCGGTCTGATCCGGGGAAAGGCTCTGGTCGGTAGCAGGGAGCTTAGCCGAGGCAGGGGTTTCAGGCGTGGCAGCGGTGGCAACGGTGGGGGTGTACGGGATCAAGCACAGCAGGGCTGATAACAGGGTGGTGATCACGGCTGCGGGGACAGTCAGGCGGGTGGTCATGGTGCTCCGGGTGGTGAAAAAGGATCCGAGGCCTCGGTGAGGTGCGACCCCGTGGGGCACAACACCTCACCGAGGCTGTCGGGTGGTGTAATACTCTGCTGGGCTACTTCGCGATGGCGGTCACGGTCAGCACCGAGCGGTAGTTCCCACCGGAGGGGATATTCTGTTGCAACACGTTAAGGTTCAGTTCCGCACCCAGGGTGGTCTTTTCACCGGTAGCGCCGGTGGCGGTAGCCAGCGTGCGGTTGGCGGCCAAACCGTTCTCCACATTGGGCTTCACCTCGGCACCGGCTCGTGCTGTCTGACCGGTTTGGGTCACCCGCGGCACCCAGCCCAGGGCGGCTGCGCCGAAGGATTCAGTTCCCGCGGCGTTCTGGAAGGCCGAGGCCTGTCCGGTCACGTTCCAGCCCTGAGAGTTCGAGCGGGTATCGAGCACGGTGGCCTCGGGCAGGCGACCGGAGGCCACCACCCCACCAGCCTGATCCACTTCACCCTGGCCCAGGGAGGTCTGGTTCTTCTCGATGGTCAACTTGAACGCGCCGGTGGGGGTGTCATCACCGTCACCATCGCCGGGACCTTCATCGGGTCCGCCGGGGTTGCCAGGGCCAGGTTGGTTCTGATCAGCATCGGGGATGGTCACATCGGTATCGACACATTCGGTGTTCTCACCGTCAGCTGCCCCGGCGGTGGTGCAATCTTCATGCTCGGGGGTCGGCTGGGCCGGGGCTTTCACCTTGGGGTAGGACACCGAGATCGGGGCGGCCGGTTTCTTGGGGTCGACCTGGCCGCCGGTGGAGTACCAGTACCCGGCCTGGCCAGTGCCGACGTTGAAGTCCACTGTATCCTGGGGGAAGGAACCCCAGTGTTTGCCCTCCCGCTTCTGCGGGTTGGAGGGGCCGTTGGCTTCAACCTCAACCGCAACGCCCAGGTAATCGGGCTTGATCTCGATCCCGGTCTCGGTCACGTCGACATCGGAGAAGGTGGCCACGGTGGCGTTGTGCATCGGATCGAGCTTGACCCACTTGGACAGGTCGTACATATCAGCGCCGTAACCGGTCAGGGTCGCGGTCAGTTCGCCCTTGCCGTTGGTGACGGTCAGCTTCGGATCGTTGATGCTCCAGTAGGTCATCCCGCCGTAGAACACGGTGGTGAAGGAACCGTCCCAGGAGATCTCGGCGTTCTCGCCTTCGGGATCAACGGTGCCGGAACCGGCGGCAATATTAGCCTGATTCCAGGAAGAGGAGCCCGGCGCCGTTTTCAATCGGGCGCCAGAAGGCTTGCCATCGGCGGTGATGGATTCAAAATTCCGGGCCGCCCAGGTGGCGGGCACCTGGTTTCCCTGGGCATCCGGGCGGGTGATGGTGACGTTGCCGTCGCGATTCGTGAAGTACTTGGCGTCCTTCTGTTCATCCCAGACGGTGGCACCGCGGTTCTGATCGCCGTGCACATTGCCGACCTCGCCGGCCACCAGCCAGTTGGCGCCACCGAAGAAGGCACCGCCACCGGCTTCTTCGTTGACGGCCCAGCTAAACTGCACGTCGCTGACCGGGAGGTTCTGATCGGCGTTGGCTTCGGTGGCGGTCAGGCCACCGGCCAGTAGCGCGATACCGGCGACACCGCCCAACAGGCGTGTGATCTTGTTCTGCATGTCTCTCCTTGCGTGGTGAGTTGATGGATTGATCGGTTGAAGGGTTGGCAGGAAAGGGGACTGTGGTGGTGGCGGGGTCAGTTTTTCCAGGGCAGTACGAGCCAGCCGCGCCAGAAGGCGAGACCGGTGCCGGCGCCGATCACCAGCAGTCCGGCCAGCGCCCACAGGAACGCTTCGCGGTGATCCTGCATGAATTGGGCGATGTCGTCGGGGATCAAGTTGCCTCCCAGCCAGTCAATGTCTTGGGCGGCTACGGGCTGCCCGTAGGAGGTTTTGGCTTCCTCGGCGGCTTGAGCGGCCGCGTTGGCATCGGCGAGTCCAGTGGCTTCTGGCGCGGCCGGGTGGCCCATGGCTGCTAGCAAAGAGCTCAGATCCAGCGGCTCATAACTCGCCGTGGTCGAGGGCCCGGTGGGAGAGGCCCAGCCGGCTGAGGGGACCCGAGCGCTACCGGCCGGGTTCCTGACGGTCTGCAACGGCGCCTGGGGCGCGGGCGGCTGGGTCGCCTCACTGGGTTCCGTCAGCTGTGGGGGGACCTCGGTGGCGCTGCCGGACGAGATCGGGCGGGTGGCGTCGAAGGAGACAGTGATCGGGGTCGGGGGTTTGGCCGGGTCACGCAGCCCACCGGTGGTGTACCAGTAACCGGCTTGACCGGTCAGGACCTGGAAGTCCACGAACTGTTGGGGGAAAGAACCCCAGTTGGGTTCGTTGCGGTTTTGCGGGTTGGAGGGACCCACCGCGGCAACATCAACTTTCACCCCGCGGTAGCGAGGGGTGGTGGTCAACCCGTTGAGTTGTTTGGTCTGTGGGTCGGTTTTCATTGACACGGAGTTGATGGTGGCCATGGGCACCTTTTTGTGGGTTTCCAGCACCGTCCATTTGGACAGGTCGTACATGTCCGCGCCGTACCCACCCAGGTCCGCGGTGAGCGTGCCTTTGCCGTTGGTGAGCTCTAGCACCGGGTCGGTGGCCCACCAGTAGGTCATCCCGCCGTAGAACACCACCGTAAAGCTCCCCTTCCACTTGATCCGGAGAGTATCGGTGGTGGCATCGTAGTGGCCTTGACCGCCATCGATCACGACTTCGGCCTGGGTGCCGGTTTCTGCGGGGTTGGTCAGCACCGTGCGGGGTGTCGAACCGGTGAGATCCTGGCATTTGTTCTGCCAGGTGGGGGTGGTCCACTGTGTGGCGCCGAGCCGTTTTTCGATCCGGACATTGCCCTCTTTGACCTTGAACAACCTGTCGTTGCTCCAGACCTCGGACCGGCCCCAGTTGCCGGCCTTTCCGGCTTGCAGCCAATTGCAGCCGCCGAAGAAGGCCCCGGCGTTGGATTCGACGTTGATCCCCCACCGGAACTGGGCGTTGTCGATGGTGAAATTGCCTTGTTGGTCGGGAGTGACCCGGGCGTTGAGGCCCTCGGGAATCTCGACGCCGATATCGACCTGGCGACGTGAGGACCCCTGGGCGTCCGATGAGTCATCGAGTGAGGCGATGGCGGGGCTGGCGGCCAGCGGGACGCTGAGCAATGCGGTTAGGACCAACAGCAGTGCCGTCAACAATGCAGTCACTGCCGACGCGCGTCGTGGTGCACCGAGTCTGCGCAGACAGCGCCGAGTGGCTTGCCGGGTTGGGGTGGTGTTAGCCATGGCTCACCACCGGTCCGAGGAGCTGAGGTGGCGGTGGCGTCCACCGCCCGAGAGACGCTCAGCCGGTGCCGTTGCTGGCGAGGCGGCTGGCACGGTGGCGTAAGGGTCGTGGCTGGCCGAGATCTCCTCGGTCATCTGGGTGGCGTCATCATATTCCTCCAGTTCGGGTTCTGGATCGACATCGTCCTGCTGGTCGTATTCGTCGTATGGGTCAGACTGGTCAGGCTGCTCGGAGACAGTTGCTCGGGCCCGGCGACGCTTGAGGAGCGAGACGATGACGCAGACGATGACAAAGATCAGGATGGCCGCGGCCAGACACAAGACCGTGATGAAGGCCGGGGACCACCAGCTGGAGTTCTCGGCCGAGGTCGCGGTGGCGTTGGCCGCGACCGTGAATTGGGCTTCAACGGTTTGTTCCGAGGAGGCGCCGGTGAGTCGTAGCGTGTGGGTGCCCGGACTGGCATCGTCGGGGATCGGGATCGCTCCGGCTACTTCTCCTGTTGCACCGGCGGTCAACGGGCCGGCTCCAGAAGAACCATCGCCCAGGGTGACGACCACTTGCTCGCCCGGTTGGAAACCTTGCCCGGTGAAGCCCAGCACGTGACCGGCCTGGATGGCCTCTTGTTGTAGCCCGACGGTGGCAAAGGCGGCGTTGGCCTCAGCGGTGTTGTCGGTCAGTTCTTCTGCCTGTCCGGCGTCTACAGCGCCGGCGGAGTCGCCGGCCTCATCCTGTTCAGCTGGCTGTCCGTTGGCCAGATCAGCCGCAGCCGCATCGACGGCGGCCTGCTGAGGGTTCTCCACGGTTCCGGCCTGGCCGCCACCGCCAGTGTGGTGACCCGCAGCACTGCGGTTGGCGGCTGCAGCGGAGTCATCGACACTCACCGAGACGGTGTCGCCGGCAGCACCGACGATCTCGACCGGAGTGAAGGATTCATTGGACGGGTTGTGCACGCCGTGGGCGCCGATGGTGATGATCCCACAGGTGACTTTGGTGCAGTCCACGGTTTTTTGGTTGCCCTGACGGTCCACGGCGTTGAACTTCGCGCCCGGGGTACGCATGGTGAGCTTCCACGTCCCGTCGGCGGCCAGGGTTCCGCCGTTAGCGGCCGAAGCGGTGGATGAGCCGGGGAAGGTCACAAAGCGCAGGTAGCCGTTATTATCCTTGGCCTCGGTATCGGGGACGTACATGTAGTTCACGCCGGTCTTTCCACCCTGAGAGGGTTTCCACGAACCACCGCGGGGATCATCCACCCAGCCGAAGGCCACGTAGATGCCGCCGAACCCGCCCTGCAGTGACTGGAAGCCCCGGCCACTGACGGTGATATCGGTGATGCCACTAGCGCGCACCTTGGCTTGGCCGTCCAGTCCGGAGATCGCCACCTGCGGGGCGGCAGAGGCACTGGAGGCTGTCAGTAGCTGGTGGCCGATGACTCCAGCCAGGCAGGCCACAGCGATGACCACAGCGAGCAGGCCCGCCAGCAGGTGAGCCGGCAGGCTAGTACGCACGGTACGCCCAGCGTGGGCCAGCGTGCGAGATTCAGTGAAACAATGAGTTTTCATGAATGCAACTTCCAGATGTCGTAGGTGATGGTGTGGGTGATAGTGCTGAGCGTCGGGGGCGGTCACGGACCGGGGCGATGATCAGCTCCCCGTTGGTGGGGTGTTGCAACACATCGACCGGATGACCGTAGACCTCGGTGATCAGCTGTGCGGTCAGCACCTGCTTCGGGGTTCCGGTGCGGATGTGGCGACCATTGCTGATCATCATGATCCGGTCGGCGTAGGCTGCGGCCACCGACAGATCGTGAATGACCACCACCACGGCTGCTCCGGCGTTCGCGCGCTGGCGGACGTGGCGCAGCACGTGTTCTTGGTGGCGGATATCCATCGCGGCGGTGGGCTCGTCAAGGAGCAGCATCCGAGTCTCTTGGGCCAGGGTGCGGGCGAAGGTGGTGCGAGCTTTCTCGCCTCCAGACAGTTGCGGATAGGCGCGCTGGGCCAGTGGGGTGACCTCGGTGGCGTGCATGACCTCGTAGACCACGGCATCGTCACGGGCTTCTTCACCGGTGCCGGCCCAGGCGGCTCGACCCAATCGCACGACCTCACTGGCAGTAAAGGCAAAGGCGACCCGATTTTCTTGGAGTTGCACCGCGCGCAATCGGGCCATCTGGGCGGGGCGCAGCTCGGACAGCTCGGTTCCGTAGAGCGTCACGGTGCCGGCGCTCGGGGTGGTATCGCCAGTGAGCGTGGCCAAGAACGTCGATTTTCCGGCACCGTTGGGACCGACTAGTGCGACGACTTCACCGGGGTAGACCTCCAAGTCCAGGTGGTCAATCAGGTACTGCTCCCCGATCGTCACGGACACGTTGTCGGCAACCAGCACCGGGGCGCGATGGTTGGGCCGGGAGTTCCGGATGGGGGCACCGTGAGCAGTGTGGGTCATTAGTTCCACCCCCCGGCGCCACGTCGGGTGCGACGAATCAAGTAGAAGAAGAACGGTCCACCGGCCAGGGCGGTCAGAATTCCGATCGGTAGATCCGCGTAGGGAATGATCGTGCGCGCAGCAGAATCGGCTGCCAGCAGGAGCACCGCTCCCCCGATGATCGAGGCGGGGAGCAGCACGCGGTGGCCAGGGCCGACGATCATGCGGATGATGTGGGGTACCACCAGGCCCACGAAGGCAATGATGCCGGAGAAGGCAACAGCCGCGGAGGTGATGACTGCCACGAGAATGATGATCTGTCGGCGTAGCGATTCCACATCGACTCCCAGGTGGCGGGCCTGGCGTTCACCCAGGGCCAAAAGGTCAAGCTGGCGGGTGTAGAACAGGCAGAGACCAATACCAATCAGCATCACCGGTGCGGCGACGGAGACGTCTTGCCAGCGCGTGCCATTCAGCGAACCCAGTTGCCAGAAGACGATTTCTTCGCGGGCGGAGGTGTCGCCGATGAAGGTCATCACCGCGGTGAGGGCTCCGGCCACCGCGTTGACCGCAACGCCGGTGAGGATCAGGGTGACTACTTCGGTCCGACCGTTTTTGCGGGCGGTGAGATACACCAGGGTGGTGGCGAGTAGCCCGCCGATGAAGGCGCCACACACCAAAGTCCAGGCACCGAAGACACTCAGGCCCAGGGCGATAACCACCGAGGCGAAGGCAGCCGCACCGGCGGAGACCCCGACGATGCCGGGTTCGGCCAGGGGGTTGCCGAACACGCCCTGCATCAGTACCCCGCCGGTGGCCAATCCAGCGCCGACGATCACCGCGAGTGCCACCCGCGGGAAGCGCACATCCCATAGGGCGGCTTCGTAGTAGGTGTGCTCGGATTCGATGCCGGTGTCGATCCCGATCCCGCGAAGCACCGAGGAGATGACTTCTAGCGGTGCGATCTGCATCTGACCGATCCCGGCTGAGACCAGGATCAGGACGATGAACAAGGCCGTGAGCACCACGAAAAGCCAGCGGGCGCGTCCGTGGGACTGGCTCTGCAACACTGTGCGGGTGGCAGCGGAGTTGAGCAGGCCGGTGTCGACGTTATCGCCCACGGTCTGATGCGGGGCGAAGTACAGCGGAATTGCCGGAGTAGCCGGGGTCGTCGGGGTCTTCATGGGCAGGCTCTACTCTTCGGTGGAGGTACCAGATTCGTCGGTGGAGGTACCTGCGGGGTCGGGTGCGTAGATGGCCACGGCGAGCGCCTCGAGGATGCCGGCGGTATTGGGGCCAAAGGAGAGCACTTCGTAGTCGGACATGTCGACAATCCGGCGCTTTTTGCCGGCGGGAGTGTGCGCGAGAGCGGGCACGGCAGTCATTAACCCGTCGACTCCGTCGACCGATTCGAGCCCCTTGGTCATCATCAGCACTAGATCGGGTTGGGCTTCCACGATCGCTTCGTCGGTCATCGGCATCATGCCCTCCCAGCCGATCTCATCGGCCACATCGATCCCACCGACACCTTTGATCAACGAATCGGTGCCGGAGCCGGGCCCGAAGATGTAGTAGACCCCGGCCTGGCCACGGACGTAAAGGAACATCATGCGTAACTTCTCGTCGTCGGATTCGGGCACGTACTGCTGGATTTCTGCCAGCATCTCCTCGGTGTCGGCCTGGATGCGTTCGGCGAGCTTTTGGCCTTCTTCGGGTACGCCCAGGGCTTCGGCGATCTGCATGGTGAGTTCGTCAACGGTGTCGACATCGCGCTTGGAGTCGATAGCAACCACCGGAATACCGGCATCGCGCATCTGCAACATCACGTCCCAGGGTCCGAGGGAGGTGTCGGTGATGATCACGGTCGGAGCCAGCTCGAGGATGGCTTCGGCGTTGAGATCGTGCCCGTTTTCGGTTACCAACGGTTTTTCGGCGATCTCGGCAAAACCCGAAGAGATATCGCGGCCAACCACATGATCGCCGAGGCCGAGCTCATAGACGGTCCGGGAGGCGGTGCCGTAGAGGTCCACCGCCAGAATCCGGGAGGTATCGGTCACGGTGACTTGAGTGCCTTGGGCGTCGGTGACGGTAACCGGCAACTGGGATTGCGGGTTGGTGGCGATCGGGTCGATCGCCGAATTGGCCAAATGCGCGGTGGTGGGGCCTTCGTAATCCTTGGGGTTGTCGATGAACTGGGCGTTGTCCAGGGCCTGGCCAACATCAACGGTGCCACTAGCCTGTCCGCCACAACCGGTGATAACAAACAGCAGGGTGGCTAGCAGGGCTGCCAGTGTGGCGCGCTGGCCACTGCGTGATGTTCTCGGTGCGCGTTGGACGGTCTGCACGGTAGGTGACCTCTTCTCGACGGGATCGTATCCGGCGGGTGATGGTGAATACTCAAAGCTAACGGCAAGCTTAGCCTCACCTATCTTTATTTAGCAACTATAGCGACTGTATGTATGACTGCTAAGACTTTCCTACTTTTAGTGCAGATATCAGCTTGTGGGGCGTTCTCGACGACCACAAGCGGGCTCGCGGCGGGTCCGTGTTATTGCTGATCTCACAAGATGTCGGTCTGCGACACCTCGGTGTTGACCGCTTGATCGACGACCTAGACTAGAGGGCAGTACGACCATCCAGAGCGGTAGCAGAGATCTGGCTCGATAACGCCGCAGCAACCACCGACTCCATTGTCGATTCGGCAGGTGCTCATGCCAGAAGCGATGGAAGGAAGGTGCGATTTTTCGTGTCCGCAACACCCACTGAGCGTTCCGCGTCCCACCCCTCTGATCGGGAAATCTTTCAGTCCCTGATCGCCGAGCCCGTCCAGGTTGATCAGCGGTATCCGGCCGGGTTGGCCGCACAGCTTTTTACTTCTGAGTACCAGCCACTCACCCCGGAGCAGACCGGACTGCCAGGCATCGTGCCCGGACCGTTGCCCGCCGAGATCGTGGACGCCGCCGATCCGGATGTGCATCCCGGTCGAGATCCCGAGCTCTTACACGGCGGTCGCGGCGATGGACAGCCAGTGGACGAGCGGGCGCGGATCGCCTTCTGGGAGGCTGCCGCCCAACGGTTGGACTGGCACGAGCCATTCGACACGGTACACACCTGGACCAATCCTTCACCAGCCGCCGAACGTGGCCCGGTGATGCGGTGGTTTTCCGGTGGCAAGCTCAATGTGGCGGTGAATTGCCTGGATCGGCACGTGGACAACGGTCTGGGCGAGAAGGTGGCCCTGTATTTTGAGGGCGAGCCCGGCGATCGGCGGGCGGTGACCTACCGGCAGTTGCTCGCCGAGGTCTCTCAGACCGCCCATGCGCTAACCGAGCTGGGCATTGGCCCCGGCGATCGCGTGGTGGTCTATCTGCCGGTGCTGGTCGAGACCGTGGTGATCGCACTGGCGTGTGCCCGCATTGGGGCGGTGCACTCACTGGTCTTCGGCGGTTTTTCGGCCGAAGCCCTGAAGTTCCGGGTGGAGAATACCGCGGCGAAGTTGCTGGTCACCTCCGATGGGCAGTTCCGGCGGGGCAAAGCCGTACCGGTCAAAGACGCGTCCGATGCCGCGGTAGCCGGGGAAAACAACATTGAGCACGTGCTGGTGCTCAACCGCACCGGTCATCAAGACGAGATCACCTGGGTGCCGGGTCGAGACGTGTGGTGGCACGAGATCGTGGATCGGCAGCCTGCGACCCACACCCCGGAGTTTTTTGACGCCGAGCACCCGCTGTTCATCATGTACACCTCGGGCACCACCGGTCAGCCGAAAGGACTAGTGCATACCTCGGCCGGCTATCTCACCCAGGCGTCGTGGTCCTATGACTATCTCTTTTCGAATCCGGATATCGCGACCCGGGACCAGGACGTGCATTGGTGCACCGCCGATCTAGCGTGGGTCACCGCCCATACCTACGAACTCTACGGCCCCCTATCGAATGGGGTCACGCAGGTGATTTATGAGGGGGTGCCCAACCAGCCACATCCGGGCCGGCACTTTGAGGTAATCCAGCGTTACGGGGTGACCAGCTATTACACCGCCCCGACGCTGATCCGATCGTTGATGGGGTGGCACCCCGACGGGGTGGAGCCCGGCTATGATTTGAGCAGTATTCGGCTACTCGGGACCGTGGGCGAGGCAGTCAACCCTGAGGCCTGGCGGTGGGCGCGCACCCAGCTCGGTGGTGGCCAGGTCCCCATGGTCGATACCTGGTGGCAGTCCGAAACCGGTGCGACGGTGCTCTCACCGCGACAGGATGACACCGAGTTCAAACCCGGGTGTGGCTCCCGGCCGTTGCCCGGGGTCCACACCGCGGTGGTCGATGACAACGGGCACCCGACCCCAGCCGGTCAGCAGGGCGTGGTGGTGATCACCCGACCCGGACCAGCGATGGCACGGACCGTGTGGGGCAATCCGGCGCGGTTCTTTAACTCGTACTGGAAGGACTACGCCGATGCGGAAGACTCCCGTGGCTGGTTTGTGGCCGGTGACGGGGCGAAGGTGGATGCCGACGGGGACACCTGGATTCTGGGCCGGATTGACGATGTGATCAACATTTCCGGTCACCGGTTATCCACCATCGAGATCGAGTCCGCCTTGGTGACACACCCGCAGGTGGTTGAAGCCGGCGTCACCCCGGTACCGGATGCCAAAACCGGTCACGCTGCGATCGCTTTTGTGGTCACGCGGGACGGATTCGCCGCCGAGGAAGCGGTGGCCGAGTTACGTGAGCTGGTTTCGCAGACGATCGGCCCGGTGGCCAAACCCAAGGACATCGTGGTCGTCCCGGATGTGCCCAAGACGCGTTCGGGCAAGATCATGCGACGGCTACTCACCCAGCTCTACACCGGGGACACCCTCGGCGATACCACCAGTCTGCAAAATGAGCCGGCCGTGGCCAGTATTGCCGAGGTCCTGGCCACCCGCTAGACGCTCACACACCGCCGATCGGTGGGTAATTCTTCCGGTGCCTGGATGCATCCGGCGGTGGCGCGGGCGATACGCACGTGAATTGCGCAGACCTGATCCAAACTCAGCGGACCGTCTTGGCGGTACCAGCGCGAAATGCCTAGGCAAATGCTGACCACGGCTCGGGCCACATCCCCGGGGTCTCGGGTGGTGAATACCCCGGCAGCGATGCCCTCATCAACCACCCGACGCACGAGATCCTGTTCGCGACGGCGCTGGGCAATGTGGTGGTCACGGGCATCACCGTTCAGCGCACGAATCTCGGTAAACGACACGAAGGCTACCGCGGCAAAGTCGGCGTGGAACTGCACGAGGCATTCCACCAGCGCATCATAACGGTCCAGCGGGTCTGGACCAGCATGGTCAACAGCCCGCTGTGACGCATCGATCAGCTCATGCATCGCCACGTTACAGATCTCGACCAAAATCTCGTGTTTTGAGCCGAAATGGTGATAGATCCCGGGCACCGAAAGCCCAGCCGTTTGGGCGATCTTGCGAATACTGGTGCCGTGATATCCACTCACCGCAAAGCAGCTCAGCGCTGCTTGGGCAATGGGATGTAGCGGAAGTTGTAGCGGCAACATGCGCGGATGAATTGTGACCACCTCATCTTTGTCCATGAGTACCCTCCTGGTAGCTAAACGTGATATAAATTACATTATGCACGACCGAGCGAACGATCGGTCGGACCTGTTGGAGGGACAACACACACATGGATATCAACACCACGTTGACGCAGCTGTGGCGCCAGCGCGTCGCGGACGAACCACAAGCGATCGCACTGACTGATCACACCAACGATTACACCGTTGAACGCACCGAGGACCTGACGAACGCTCTGGGAAGCTATTTTCAATCTCGAGGTGTCGAGCCCGGGCAACGGGTGGGCATCCAGTTGCAGAACACCGTGAGTTTTCCGCTGTGCATGCTCGCGCTGTGGAAGATCGGGGCCACCCCGCTGATCCTGAACACCATGTACGGTCAACACGAATTGGCCGGCATTCTCCAAGACTCTCAGGCGGTGGGACTGGTGTCCTCGGAGACCACCGGTGCCGAGACCGCCACCTGGGGGTTGGCCGGCACCACACCGTGGGTCGTTGCCGCTGATCTCACTGACCCCAGCGACCCCGACCTGTGGCAGGAATTGGAGACTTTCCTGGGCACAACCCCCACCGCGCCGGAGATCACCGCGGACACTGCAGCGCTCCTGACCTATACCTCCGGAACGACCGGACCACCCAAGGGGGCCCTGGCGACCCACCGCAACCTCGCGGCGGTCGCACTGACCTTCCCGCAGCTGATCCACCAACAGCCCGGCGACGGTGTGCTGGCCGTGGCCCCGCTGTTTCACATCACCGGTGCGGTCGGCAGTGCCACCGCGACGCTCACCGCAGGCCGTGGAAAGCTGATTCTGCGTGGCCGGACCCGTACCGAGGTGGTGCTGGATGCGCTGCGGCGTGGCGATGTCAACCACATGGTGGGCTCCATTACTGTCTACAACGCGCTACTGGATGCCCCGGGCGTGACCGAAGAGGATTTCGCTACGCTCAAGTCGACCTATACCGGTGGCGCCCCGGTGCCTCCGGCGACCTTGCGTCAGTTCGAGGATCGTTTCGGCCACTACATACACAACGTCTACGGCATGACCGAGACCAGCTCGGCGGTGATCGGTGTCCCGCTCGGTGAGCGGGCCCCGATTCATGAAGAAACCGCCAGCCTGTCCATCGGTAAGACGATGCCGGATGTGGCAGCTCGCATTATCGGCGACGACGGCCAACAGGCCCCCAACGGCACACCCGGGGAATTGGTACTCCAGGGCCCCTCGTGCATTGACCACTATTTAAACAATCCCGAAGCCACCGCCAGCACCATTCAAAACGGCTGGTTATACACCGGTGACATCGGCATCCTCGACGACGAGGGCTGGATCTACATTGTCGACCGGCGCAAGGACCAGATCAATGTCTCCGGCTATAAGGTCTGGCCGCGCGAGGTCGAGGACGCCATCTACGACTACCCCGGCGTTAAAGAAGCTGCGGTCGTGGGCGTTGCGGACCCGTACTCCGGAGAGAAAGTCATCGCCTTCATCTCCGTTCAGGAGGGTCAAACCCTCGACCCCGAGGACGTACGGGCCACGGTCCACCAGAAGCTAGCGGCTTTCAAGGCCCCCAAAGAGATACACCTCCTCAACGACCTGCCCAAGACCCCGACCGGCAAGATTCAGCGTCGTGTGTTGCGCACGCAGTACACCGCTGAGCCCACCACCAGCTAACACCTCACCTGCCACCAGACCAAGGGACACTGATGACCAACACCACCCCCCTTATTGATGTTGTTCAGACTCCGCAACAGGCCCGCGATCTGCCCGAGCCACCACTGTTGATTCGCTCCACCGTGGAGCGTTTCTTGGATCAGCACGATATTGGCCAGGGCGGCCTGCAGATCACACGGATCGGCGAAGGCCAATCTAACGCCACCTTCCGGATTCAGCGTGACGGCGCCGATGTGATCTTGCGTCGCGGACCGCGACCGCCGATCCCGCGCTCAACCCACGACATGATTCGGGAAGCCCGCGTGCAATCAGCCTTGGCCACCCGCGGATTTGCGGTGCCCACGATTCGCGCGGTGGAAGAAACCGGCGAGCTGTTGGGCGTACCGTTCTACATCATGGACACCCTCGATGGTGATGTCATCACCTCAGAGCTACCCGAACGCTTCGAATCCGACGACGCCCGGCGCCAGATCGGATTTGCCGCAGTGGATGCTCTGCAACAACTGCACAGCCTCGATGTCTCGACCGAACCGCTGGCATCTTTGGGACGGCCCGAGGGCTATTTACAACGCCAGATCGAGCGCTTCACGCACCTGTGGCCCCAGCAAACACAACGAGATATTCCGCTGGTCGATGAGCTATCGCAGTGGCTTGGCCGGCATGTGCCCACCACTCAACGGCACAGCGTCATCCACGGCGACTATCGCATTGGCAACCTGATGTATTCACCCAGCACCACACCTGAGATCCAGGCGGTGCTGGACTGGGAGATGGCTACCCTCGGAGATCCGCTTGCTGATCTCGGCTACTTCGCTGCCACCTATGCCAGTGGCAGTGATACTCCCACCGTCATGGAACTCACACCAGTCACCCGTCAACCCGGTTTCCCCAGCCGCGATGAACTCGTGGCCCACTATAACCGAGAGTCCTCTCTCGACCTTTCCCAGCTGAACTGGTACCAGGTACTAGCTCTGTGGAAATCCGCTATCTTCTGTGAAGCGATCTACACCCGATTCCTCAACGGCGAAGCACCCGACGATCCGAGCTTCGCTGCGGGTCTGGAGCACGGAGTGCCCGCCCTGTTGGAATCCGCCCATCAATTCACCACCGCATAGGTCCTGACTTTTCGAGAAAGTCGGTAACCGTCATGACGACGACCACCACCCTGCCCAAAGAACCCTCACCCACCCAACCCACCCAACCCATCCAAGCAGCCCGAAGAAATCTCTGATTGCTTCCACCTCCGGCCAGCTTTTGGAATGGTACGAATGGAGCGCCTACGCGGTCTTCGCGCCCTTTATTGCCGGGGCTATGTTCGATGACAGCGATCCGGTGTCTGCACTCTTGGCCACCCTGGCTGTTTTCGCGGTCGGATTCCTCGTCCGCCCGCTGGGTGGCATCCTGTTCGGTGCCATGGCCGACCGCAAAGGCCGCAAAGCGGTCCTGATTATGACCATGCTGACTATGGCCACCGCCTCGGTGCTCATCGGCGTCTTGCCCACCTACGAAACCATTGGCGTGTGGGCCTCGGCCGGTCTTTTGCTCCTACGCATCGCCCAGGGCTTGGCCCACGGCGGTGAGTCAGCAGCGGCTAACTCCTACGTTGCTGAAATCGCTCCCGCCCACAAACGCGGACAGTGGTCCTCGCTCGTATTTGTCACCATCTTCGGTGGCTCCGTGCTGGCATATAGCGTCGGTGGCGGTATCTCGGCGGTAGTGGACGAAACTGCTCTGGCAGCATGGGGATGGCGCATTCCGTTCGTCTTGGGTGCAATCCTGGCCGTTGTCGCTCTGCTGTTGCGTCGGAACATGGCTGAATCCGCCGTCCACGAGCAGGCGCATCACGAAACAGACGAGACACCTGTTGCCCCGGCACAGGCCAGCGCGCCAACCACGATGCAGCTCACCCCGCGCAAATTCTCCCAGACCAAAGCTATTCTGCTCATTATCGGTATGGTCAGTGGCGCTACCGCCGCCCACTACACGTGGAGCTCCTACGTTTCAACCTACGCCATCGTGGAACAAAGCATGGAGCCCACCCTGGCCTATACGGCCAGCGTCGGCGCGCAGTTGATCGCTCTGTTCTCGTTGCCATTCTGGGGACGCCTCTCCGACCGCATCGGTCGCCGGCCGATTATGGCAACGTTCGCCGTGCTGATGATCATCACCCAGATTCCGCTGAAGAGCATGATCTCGGATAACCCCTGGAGTTTATTCATTGCTGCCACGATCGCGTTGTTGATCGTCGGAGCAGCCGGTGCGTTGCTGTCCTGCATGATGTCTGAAGTCTTCCCGACCAAATTCCGTACCCGCAATATCGGTCTGGCCTACTCGATTTCGGTGGCCGTCTTTGGTGGATCAGCTCCCTACCTCAACCAGCTGTTCATCTCCATTGACATGTCCTGGCTGTCGAGCTTCTACATCATCGTCCTCTGCGTGGTGACCCTGTTTGCTGTGCGTCTGTTGCCCGAAACCCGTGGCATTGATTTGAATAAGGTCTAAAACGCCTCCGTTGATACCTCGGGTGGGCCACAGCTGCCGTCGAGGTATCCACGGACCATCTCGATTAACAAACCAGTGGCGGAGAATCCTGAGGAATTCTCCGCCACTGTTGTGTGCCGAGAACTCTCGGCGACGGGTCCACCCCACCTTGGGACCCGGGTCTGCGGGAGAGCCGCGCGATGAGCATGAGGGGCGTCTCACCGCGTGCCAACGTCTAACAGATTAGCTTACCCTGACTGAATTACTAACGCCGTACAGTGGTAATTTATGTCACATCTGGTTAAGATGGCCAATTTTCCAGGGAAACGACTTCATTTTTGTCAGACGCGGTGATGAAAATGTCAGCAGAACCCGATAGTCTCGTCCCTATTACTTCACTCACAAAGGGTAGCCTTCCTTAGCACACCGCTCCCGATCTTGCGAAAAGAGGCCGCTGCTATGGACATCCACGCCGCGACGACATCTGCTGACGATGTGCTCTCCACCAGAGTCCGCCAGCTGACTCGCGAGGACCACTCGCAGGCAGAAAATTCGGCGTTCATCACCGAGCTAATGTCAGGAAAACGCTCATTGCGCGACTACGCACTGCTGGTGTGTCAGTACTTTTACATCTATGGCGCCCTGGATACCGCGGTAGAGGCATGCCGGGAATCCGCGGGCAACGAAGCGTTCCGGGCCCTGTTCGATCCGAACCTAGATCGACGCGATGCCTTGGCAGCAGATCTGGAGTCCTTGTTGCCACTGACTGACTGGGACGCGCCGGCTGCTATGACAGCGACCACCGATTATGTGGCCCGGATTGTTCGGGTCTGCGATGATCCGGTCCGACTCGCGGCTCACCATTACTTGCGATACCTGGGCGATTTATCCGGCGGGTTGGCCATCGCCTCGCTGGTCCGTCGGCACTATCAGGCTCGTGACGATCAACTACACATGTATACCTTCGCCGCCATCCCAAAACCGAAGGTCTATAAGGATCACTACCGTGCCAGCCTGGATGCCCTCAAGCTGGATCAGCAGGACCGCGAGGCTTTTATCGACGAGACCCGGCGCGGGTTTCAGTTCAACCAAGCAATCTTTGAGGACCTCTTCGACTACACCCAGGCACATCCGGTGCGGCACTGAGCCATGGAGGATCGCTGACCGTCCGACGAGACGGGCTACTGCTGTTCGGCCGGGTAAATCTGCCCAATCGGATCGCGTTTTTCCGCCTGGAACGCGTCTTCGACCCGACCGTAGGCCCAGTAGGCCGACAGCGACAGTTGTGACCGGGACAGCCCGCGCTCGTCCATCAAATACGCGCGGAGCTGCTTGATCACTTCGCGCTCGCCGTGCACGAAGGCCTGAATACTGTGTGGGGCGCTGTGCAGGTAGTCGGCCGTGAGCTTCTTCGGCCAGGCCACATCGCGGACTGCCTCGGTCAGCATCGTGGTCTCCGGTGTGAAGGGACCGCCCCGGTGCAGGTAGCGTACTTGAACACCCTGCGGTGCCACGATGGGAAATTCGTCATCGGCGCCGGCGACCTCGAGCAACGCGACTCCGCAGGCGGCCGGATTGGTCTCAGCCAGTTCGGCCAGAGACGCCGCGATGGCTGGTAGGGCGGCTTCGTCTCCGGCCCAAAGGTGCCACTCGGTCTGCGGGTTAGGAGTGTATTGTCCGCCGGGGCCACTGAACTGAACGGGGTCCCCGACCGCAGCGCGTGCGGCCCAGGGGCCGGCCACCCCGGCATCACCATGCAAGACAAAATCGACCTGAAAGGTCTGGGCGACCGGGTCGATGGAGTGCACCGAGTAGGTCCGGCGCACCGGGAGTTGATGCTTGGGTAGCTCAGTGCGTAATGCGTCCAGATCAAAGGGTGGCTTCAACCCCAGGGAGGGATCCGGCGGTAAGAGCAGTTTGATGTAGCGATCTGCGGAGTGGGAATCGTGGGCCAGAAACTGCTCGAAGTCTCCCCCACCGAAGGTCAGTCGGATGAAGTGTGCGGAGAGTCGTTCGGTGCCGACGACTTCCATCAGGTGGGCCGGGTTTTTCGTGCGTGCTGGGCGGACTTTTTCAGACATACCCCTACCCTAACCTGGATAGGTTACCCTTCACTAGCGCACGGAGTGCCGGTAGCTGGTGGCTCGGTGATCGGCGGCGGTGTGCGGACCGGCGTTGAAGAACTGTTCGCGTAGGGTGCGCGGGGTGTCCTCGGGCGCCGGGGAGGCTAGCTGTCCTCGCTGAGCTAGCACCGGGGAGACGTAGGTGGCGAAGCGCTCCAGATCTGCCGGTCGCACCGCACCGGAGATATTGAACCCGTCGATGTCAGCCACCGTGGCCCAGCGCTCTAGCTGGTCGGAAATGGTTTCAGCGGATCCGACTAACACCGGGCCACGCCCGCCCAGGGCGACGAATTCGGCGAGGTCCTTGACCGTATAGGCACTGCCACCGGTGGCTTCGGCCAGGGTGGTCATCGCCTCCAGGGCGGAACGGTTGGCCTCGGTGGTGACGTATTCCAGCGTGTCGTCGGGGTCTGCCTGAGCCAGGTCCACACCGGTCCAGCCCCCGAAGAGTGCCAAGGCCCCTTCGGTATCGACGTAGTCCCGATAGGACTCCCAGCGGGCGATGGCGTCCGCATCGGTAGCGCCGGTGACCACGGTGGCCATGGCGAAAATCTTCACCGCGTTGCGGTCACGACCCCGGGCCCGGAGTCCGTCACGTAGCTCATCGACCCAGTGGCGGACCAATTCGGGGGTGGCACCGATGAGGAAGACGGCTTCGGCGTGATCGAGGGCGAGTGCTCTGCCTCGCGGGGAGGCGCCAGCTTGGAACAACAACGGGGTGCGTTGCGGTCCGGGGTGGGTCAAGGCCGGGCCGGGAACCGTGAAGAATTCGCCCCGGTGCTCGGCCGGGTGGATTTTCTGCGGGTCGACGACCACGCCGGCGTGAGCGTCGTTGACCACTGCGCCGGGCTCGACGGAGGATTCAAACAGCCGGTACATCACCTCCATGTATTCATCGGCGCGATCATAGCGTTGATCGTGCGGGATCTGCTGGGCGAGTCCCATGTTTTTGGCCGAGGAGTCCTGGTAGGAGGTGACGATATTCCAGGCCAAACGTCCTGCGGTGAGGTGGTCCAGGGAGCTCAGTCGGCGGGCCAGCAGGAACGGGTGCTCATAGGAGACCGAGGCGGTCACCCCGAAACCAAGGTGACGGGTGTGGTCGGCCATGGCCGAGACTGCCGACAGCGGGTCCAGCAACGGGTACTGCAGGCCACCGCGATAGGAGGTCTCGGCCGATGCCCCGTAGACGTCATAGACACCGAGCACGTCGGCCAAAAATAGGGCGGAGAATCGGCCTCGTTCCAGGGTTTCGGCCAGTTGCGTCCAGTACTCCAGGGTGTCAAAGGCCACGATCCGGGACTCGGGGTGGCGCCACAGGCCCGGGGATTGGTGGACCGGGACCATCATCTCGAAAGCGTTGAATAGCAGGGGTTTCATCACGCGTGCTCCTGGGGTGTCTGCGTCTGCGAGGAGTTGCCGGTGGGGGCATCACCGATGGCGTTGAGCCCTTCGGGGGCGGTGCCATTGACCAGCCAGTCCCCGATCGCCCGGGCACGGAAGACGATGGGGTTATGAGTGGCCACGGTTTGGGCGTTGCGCCAGTGCCGGTCGAGGTTCTTAGAGCGCAATGTGTTCGAGGCGCCACCGGTCAGGAACAGATCGGAACAGGTCTTGATCACGATCTCGGGGACCGTGACGTGCGCATTGGCCACGGCAATCTGGGCGGTGATAAATTCCTCGGGGACCTCGGCATGGGCGTTGTGCATCTGGCTTCTCGCGGCCAACGCCTCCAGGGCGCTGTCTAGAGACCTGGCGGCTTCGATCACGGTGGCGCGGGCGGTGAAAGCCCCGGCACCGAGGCGCCCGACGGTTTCGAGGATGAGCGGATCGTCACGGTAGGGCACGCCCAGACCGGTGTTGAAGGTACGTTTGCGGTGCCGGACCCCAGAAGTGGCGTCGTGAACTGCAGCAGCCCCGATGCCGGCGGAGACGGCCAGTAACACCAACTGGAAGAAGGTCGCTTCATGGTGGGCCTCGGGCGAACCAGGGACACGTGGTAAGACGTGGGTGGCCGGAACAGTGATGTCGGTGAATCGTGCGGTACCGGTGGAGGTCAGGCGTTGACCGAACCCGTCCCAGTCATCGAGGAGCTCCACCCCGGGATCATTGACCCCGACCACCGCGAATCCGCGACCTTCTTGGGCAGATCCGTCGGGATTGTAGAGGGTGGCCGACACCCGGGTATGACTGGCGAAAGCCGACCCGGTGGCGTAGTACTTCGTGCCGTTCAGGATCCCGCTACCGTCGGGGTGCAACGAGAGCGAGGTGTTGAGCGTGCCCAGGGTGTTCCCGCCGATTTCGGTGGAGGCGTTCCCGACGGTGACCCCGGACAGCAGTCGCTGAAACCACGCTGCTCGTTGCGGTTCAGGCAGAAAGTACAGGGATTCGGTGAATCCGGCGTGGGAGCGGTATTGGTGGGCGATATTCGCATCGGCGGTGGCTAGATCAATCAGCAACCGCGTAAAGGTTTCGATGCTCACCCCGGGGCCGCCGTATGCGGTGGGGACCCGCAACACACTGAAGCCGGCCTGGTTGAGCTCGCGGATCTCGGCGAAGGGCAAAATGCGTTGCTGTTCCCGCTGGCTAGCACCAACAGCGATCGAGTCAAACAGTGGGGCGAAATAGTCTTTCAGGCTGTGATAGTCCGAGACGGTCGGAACATGCGGGGCCACGGGGGTGGCCGAGATTGCGACGTCGTCGTGAAATGTCCGGGCAGAAGGCGACACAGCGAAGGTCCTTTCCATCGGAACTGGCATTAGCACCTGGGTGGCCTGAACGGCACCCCTGG
This sequence comes from Auritidibacter sp. NML130574, assembly GCF_003185725.2. GTDB lineage: Bacteria > Actinomycetota > Actinomycetes > Actinomycetales > Micrococcaceae > Auritidibacter > Auritidibacter ignavus. The sequence goes on from NZ_CP031746.1 coordinate 1,770,216, forward strand.
TTGCTGTGGCGTCATCGAGCCAGCTCTCTCAGCCACTCTGGATGGTCTGGGCCTCACTGTAGTCAGTGACCATGTCACATCACAGGTCATTGAGAAATGTGACGTGAACTACTCGCCCTGCCAGGACTGGTGCAGGGTTAGTTCTTGCTGTATTTCACCAACCGGACGTTGACGAACTCTTTGATGCCGTACGGTCCCAGCTCACGCCCGAAACCGGAGCGCTTGACACCGCCGAAGGGCAACTCTGCGGCGGTGGTGGAGGTTTCATTGATGAACACTTGGCCGGTGTGGATCTGATTTCCCACCTCAGCCGCGCGCGCCGGGTCGGAGGAGTGGACGGTAGCGGTCAAACCGTAGGGCGTGTCGTTGGCGAGCTTGATGGCTTCTTCTTCACTTGCCACCGAGTAGACCATGGCCACCGGGCCAAAGAGCTCTTCGGAATAGGCCCGCATCTCGGGGGTGAGCCCGGTGAGCAGAGTGGCCGGGTACCAGGCCCCCTCGCGGTCTTCGGGCGCCCCTCCCACGTGTGCGGTCGCACCGTGGTCGATGGCGTCGCGGACCTGAGCGTCGAGATTCTCCAACGCTTGCTGGGAAGACATCGGTCCCATGGCCGTCTCCGGTTGGGTGGGGTCGCCCAACCGGACTTGTTCCACGGCGGTTTTCAGTTGTTCCACAAAGTCGTCGTAGAACTCCTCGAGCACAATGAGGCGTTTAGCCGCGTTGCAGGCCTGGCCGGCGTTACCAAACCGCGAGGTGGCAGCCAGCTCGACGGCCTGGGGCACGATGTCGCGGTCAAGCACGATGAAGGGGTCGTTACCACCCAGCTCAAGCACCACTTTTTTCAGGTGTTTACCGGCGGTCTCGGCCACCGCTGCCCCCGCCCGGTCAGAGCCGGTCAGAGACACACCCTGGACCCGCGGGTCGGGAATAACTCGCTCGGCGATCTGCTCGTTGGAGGCGTAAATATTGACGTAGGCGCCCGCGGGGAATCCGGCCTCGTGGAAGATCTGCTCCATCACTTCGGCCGATTCCGGACACTGCGGGGCGTGCTTAAGCACGATGGTATTTCCGGCCATCAGGTTCGGCCCAGCAAAACGGGCGACCTGGTAGTAAGGGAAATTCCAGGGCATGATGCCCAACAGCACACCCACCGGGTCGTATTGCACTTTCGCCTGACCACCGCGAGCAACTGGGAGTTCTTCATCGGCGAGGAACTCCGCGGCGTGATCGGCGTAGTAGCGGTAGATCGAGACCGAAATTTTGACTTCAAACTCGGCTTGGCGGACCGGTTTACCCATCTCCCGGGTGATGATCGAGCATAGCTGGTCGAGACGCTCTTCGTAGAGATCGGCAACGCGGTGCATCCACTGGGCGCGTTGCTCAAAGCTGGTGTTCGCATAACTTGTGAAAGTCTCGGCAGCCAGGTTAACTGCTTCGGTAATTTGTTCGTCGGTTGCGGTGGGGTAGGTCTTTTCAACAGCGCCGGTGGCGGGGTTAGTCACTGCATAAGTCGTCATACCCCTAACCTACGGCGCGAGTGTGGGAGATCACAATACTTGGGGGGGGGTCGAAAACCACGAAACCGCGGCCGGGACCAGAGACAGGCGAAAGGCCCCCGCAGTGAGTAGCCTAGAAGAATCTCCCCGGCACGACGTCTATTGACAGGATGATTCCCGATGCTTTTCTCCACGCCCGCACTCCCCGCGCGGTACCGCTCGGTGGCGCTCGCCACCCTGGTCAGCCTCAGCGCCCTGGGGTTGACCGGTTGTGGTGGCGAGGACGACCCGGGATCCGGGCAGGCCCAAGATCCCGCCACAGCGATTCCCTCCGATCAAGCACCGGAACCCCGCGAGGAATCGATTGCCCTGGCGAACCAGGTCGATGAGACCCTGCAGGAGGCGATGGTCTATACCGGCGAAGAAATCTGGGGCGACCGGTGGCTCGTGGTCGATTCACTCCGGGAGGTGTCGGACCCAGACCAGTGTCAGCAGGCAACACTCTCACAGCTCGAGGTTGCCATGGACTCAACGGATCCTGCAGTCTATGCCCAGGTTGACGGCGAGACTCAGCTTGATGAGACGGCCTCGGTCGAAGAACTCGATCTGGTCGAGTTCAGCACCGATGCGGATCGCCGTGAACGGGTCCAGCTCGAAGAAGCTCGAGAGACCGACTGTGTGAATGAGGAGATGACCGAGATCGAGGACGACATCATCTCCGCCGAGGCCGGTGAGGTTTCCATCCGAGAGGTGGTCGTCTCGGATTTCCTTACGGCCCGGACCGCTGAGCTGGAAACCGGTGGCACCTGGCTTCGGTACCGGTCGGTGTATCCTTCAGCCACCGATCCTCAGGACGGGATAGCATTCGATGCCTGGGCCGAGTCGGCCCGCGAGCGCATTGACGAGATCTACACCGCGACGCGTTAGGAGTACGGCCACCATGTCATCACAGCACTCCGAAACCGCCCAGACCCCAGGAGCATCCTTACCACCGGGCGCTGTGGGGGTGCTGGCCATGTTGGCGCTGGGCTCGTTCGTGATGATCCTCAACGAGACCATCATGTCGGTGGCCTTGCCGGTGCTGATGGACGAATTTCAGGTCACCCCGGCCACCGTCCAGTGGCTCACCACCGCGTTCATGCTCACCATGGCCGTGGTCATCCCCACCACCGGCTGGCTACTGACCCGGTTGCCGATCCGGGTGGTGTTTGTCATCTCCACCGGGTTCTTCGTCCTCGGCACGCTGGTGGCCGCGACGGCACCGGTCTTCGGACTACTCGTCACCGGTCGCGTCATCCAGGCCGCGGGCACCGCGATCATGTTGCCGTTGTTGATGACCACGGTGCTCAACGTAGTGCCGTTGCACTTACGCGGGCGCACCATGGGAGTGGTGTCGATCATCATCGCGGTCGCTCCGGCGGTCGGGCCGACCGCCGGCGGTCTGATCCTGCATGCGTTGAGCTGGCGGTGGATGTTTTTGATCATTCTGCCGATCGGAGTGTTGGTGGTGCTGTTGGGGCTGTGGCGGTTGCGTAACGTGACCGAGACCCGCAAGGTGCCGCTGGATGTTTTTTCGGTGGTGTTGTCAGCGATCGGTTTTGCCGGCGTGATTTATGGACTGAGTTCTATCGGTGAAGCTGCCACCGGACATGCGGTCCTGTCGCCCTGGGTGCCACTGGTCATCGGCGGGGTGGCGTTGGGGGTCTTCACACTACGACAGATCTCCTTGCGGGATATCGCGCTGTTGAATCTGCGGGTATTCACCGTCCGCACTTTCACGCTGTCCACCATATGCGTGTTGATTGCCATGGTGGGGCTGTTCGGCGTGATCGTGATTCTGCCGATCTACATGCAGGACATTCTGCACTTCTCCGCCCAGGACACCGGGCTGGCCATGCTCCCGGGGGGCCTGGTGATGGCCGGTTTGGGATGGCTGGTGGGCCGGGCCTATGACGCTGTCGGTGCCCGGGTGCTGTTAATCCCCGGCGCCGTGGTGGTTTCGGTGGCGATGTGGCTGATGACCACCTTCGATGCCGACACCGGGCTCGGTAGCTTGATCGCCACCCACGTGGTGATGTCGATCGGGCTAGCGGCCCTGATGGGGCCACTGTTTACCTCAGCGCTGAACTCGCTGACACCACGGCTGTATTCTCACGGCTCGGCGGTGATCAATTCACTGCAACAGGTCGCCGCTGCCGGTGGCACCTCACTGTACATCACGGTCATGACACTGGCCACCACCCTCGGGGTGCGCTTGGGCCAGGATCTTGCAACGGCTGAGATGACCGGTATTCACAACGCGCTGCTGTACGGAGCGGTGCTATCGGTGGTCACCGTGGTGCTGGTGCCGTTTGTACGGACACCGAAACCGCAATCCTAGCAACCGGCCCGGGTTCTAAGGGCAGAATGCCCATCAGAACCCGGGCCGTGGTGGAGTGCAACACCTACCGCGCCGGACGAGTCGCGCTCGCGACTACTCGCGGTCGTCCCGGTTCTTGTCGTCCCGGCTCTTTTCGTGCCGGCGTAGCCCAATTCCGGGCATGTTGAACCGGGACGGACGTGTGCCTGGCGGTGGCGAGGCGGGGTCTCTGCTCTTCTGGTTGAAGATCCCGCGGGTGGCCTCCAGCCGGTAATCGATCCAGTCGTCAATGTGGCTGGTGAGCTGTTCGGGGAAGTCCCACTCGTAGTCGTCAGCCATTCTGCTGGCGAACTCATGGTAGCGGTCATCCAGCTTGCTACGTTCCACGCGGGCGTAGTCGGCGCGCAGACAACGCACCAAAGACCAGCACATAAACAACAACACCACAGAGAACGGCAACGCGGTGGCCAACGCGGCGGCTTGCAAAGATTCTAATCCGCCGGCCAGCATCAGACCGATAGCCAGCGCACCGGCAGCGGTGGAGAACAACACGCGCGACCAGATCGGCGGGTTGGGGTGGCCGCCCGAGGAGAGCATGTCCATCACCAGGGATCCGGAGTCTGAAGAGGTCACGAAGAAGATGGTGACCAACAGGATCCCCACAATGGAGAACAACATCCCCAAAGGCAGGTCGCCGAGCACGTCGAAGAGCACCCCTTCGGGGCTGACTTCGCCGTCTTCGACCAGGTCACCGGCCCCAAAAAGCTGGCGGAAAATCCCGGTGCCGCCCAGCACGCCGAACCAGAGGAAACCGACCAGCGGCGGCACCAGGAGCACACCAGCAATGAACTGGCGCACGGTGCGACCGCGGGAGATTCGGGCGATGAAGATACCGACGAAGGGTGCCCAAGACACCCACCAGCCCCAGTAGAACAGGGTCCAGGACGAGGCCCATGCGGATCCGTCTTCCCCGGTATAGGTGGCCACGTCCAGCGACATTTCGAAGAAGGTGGCCAGGTAGACGCCCAGCGATTCCACGAGGTTCTGGAAGATGAACAGGGTCGGTCCCATCAGCAACAGTGCGATCAGGACCACGCCGGCCAGACTGAGGTTGAAGTTCGACAGCCACTTCATTCCGCGTCCCACACCGGAGACCACAGAGAGTGTGGCGATGAACGTGATGACCACGATGAGGATGACCAGCAGAACAGTATCAGCGGTTTCGACGATGCCGATCTTTTCCAGACCGGTCCCGATCTGTTGCACGCCGAGGCCCAGTGAAGTGGCCACACCGAAGATGGTGCCGAACACCGCCAGGATGTCGATCACGTCACCCAGAATGCCTTTAACACGCTCCCCCAGCAGAGGTTCAAAAACCCAGCGGATCGAGACCGGACGCCCACGCCGGTGAATGGTGTAGGCCACGGCTAGGCCAATGATGGCGTAGACCGCCCAGGGGTGGATGCCCCAGTGCACGAAGGTTTGGGCCATGGCTTGCTTGGCGATGTCGGCTTCGCTGCCTTCCCAGCCGGGTTTGGGTTCCACGGTGGCAAAAGTCAGCGGCTCACCGACGCCATAGAAAACCAACCCGATACCCATGCCGGCGGCGAAGAGCATACAGAACCAGGACAGCAACCCGTGGTCGGGCTTGTCTTCAGGGGAACCGAGCTTTAGTCTGCCGTATTTCGACAGCCCAAAAAACAGGGCAAAGCCGATGAAGACCATAATGCACAGTACGTAGTACCAGCCCAGGGTATCGACGATCCAGGTCTGGATGGCGTTCAGGACTTCACCGGTCGCGTCCGGCAAAAAGATACCGCACAGTGCCACGGCAATGACGATGATAGTCGATGGCCAGAACACGTGCGGGGCAATCATGCCCCGGCCGATCTTCACACCCTGCCGTCTCAGCTTGGCCACGATGCGGCTATCAGAATCATGCTCGCCAAGCGACATGTACTGGGGCAAGGAGGCGGTCTTATCGATTTCTTCCGCTTCGGTTTCTTCGGTCAGCACCGATCCCTCACCGGATGTCTCGGTGGTCGTCGCCCCCGCGGACTGAGCCGTGGGTGGCTCGTCTGGTTCGTCTGAAGGATCATGATTCGACATGCGATGGTCACTCCTTAGATCGTCAGATGAAATCAAGGACGCGTCCGGAATACGACAGCCCGGTACAGATGATCTATTATAGGAATATTTCTTGAATTTGCGAACAGGAGGCTACTCGCGACGTCACCGCCGGGGTGCGACGAGGTCTTAGGCACGAAATTGCTGGAAACCAATGTGGTCCTGCAAGTCTCTGATCTCAACGGGTTGCTCATCCAGGTCACCGACGATTTTCCAATCACCATCGACCCACTCCATCGCTAACAACAACGAGGCTCGAGTGGTGTGGGTGCCGTCAAAGCTGGTGACCGCGACCTCAATCAGCCCAGCGTCACCGTCGTAGCGGACCAGCCGAAAACCACCGATCGCGGAGTCTTCGCCAGCGAAACGATCTCGCACCTCATCGACCATCTGTGAGCTGTGCTGTTCGGTATCAACGCCGGGTCCCAGTGGCATCGCGAGCGCGGTGTCATCGAACCGGTCCGGGTTCGTCAGCATGGCGGTATATGACACGGCAGCAAACATCATGCCCCGTGGTGAATGCTCAAAACAACTAGGTACCCCGTCATCATTGCGCTGACCAGGCCCGTATTGCTCAGAGACGGGGAAGAAAATATTGCGGTGGTTTTCCCAGTCAGCGTCGGGAGTGCTACCAATGGATCCTTCACGCGCGACACCGCCGAGCCCACAGATCGAATCCGTGGTTTCGCCGGTATAGGTGGCCTCTTGCCCCACGCCCTCGGCATCGGGGCCGACCGCACGCACCACACCGAAGATGATGATGGCCGTGATGCCGATAGCGATCAGCGCAATGGTGAGCACGCCTTTGCCCGTGACCCAAAAGTTCTTGCGCTCGCTCGTCGATTGCATTTCACTCATCAAGTCCTCACACACTGATCTGGTTGGCCTCAGCCAAGCTCTCTCTAGTCTAGGTGACCTCATGAGTCATAAAGGTCGCATTCTCCCCGAAGCGCGAGAACAATAGACAAGAAGAGAAATAGACCCCTCATGCAGTGATCTGCACTAGTGACCTGAAATGGAAGGACGACGATGGCTGAACGCCAATTTGGGTTCCGCACCCGTGCTTTGCACGCCGGAACCGTTCCCGATGCGGTGCATGGATCGCGTGCACTCCCGGTGTATCAGAGCACCTCATTCGTCTTCGAATCCACCGAGGATGCCGCGAACCTGTTTGCCCTGCAGAAATACGGCAATATCTATTCACGCATTGCCAACCCCACGGTGGCCTCGTTTGAAGAACGGATGGCCTCCTTGGAAGGCGGTATCGGCGGGGTAGCGACGTCGTCGGGGATGGCCGCAGAGTTCGTGGTATTCGCCGCACTGGCTCAGGCCGGGGACCACATTGTGGCCTCATCGCGACTCTACGGTGGCACGGTGACCCAGTTGGACGTCTCGTTGCGTCGTTTCGGCATCGAGACCACCTTCGTGGATCCCACGGAGGCCACCGACTTTGAAGCGGCTATGCAGCCCAATACGAAAGCGGTCTACACCGAGATCGTGTCGAACCCCTCATCGACGATCGTGGATTTGTCCGGTCTCGCGCAGGTGGCCCATCACCACGGGGTTCCTTTGGTGGTAGATTCCACGCTGACCACTCCTTATCTGATTCGCCCGTTCGAGCACGGCGCCGATATTGTCATCCACTCCGCCACAAAGTTCTTGGGCGGCCACGGCACCACCTTGGGAGGAGTCGTGGTGGAGCACGGCACCTTCCCCTGGGATAACGGCAACTTCCCATCCATGACCGAACCCGTGGAGTCCTATAACGGACTGAGCTGGTGGGGCAACTTCGGCGAATACGGGTTCTTGACCAAAGTCCGCAACGAGCAACTGCGCGATTTTGGCCCTACCCTGGCACCGCAGTCAGCCCAGCAACTGATGGTAGGGATTGAGACCTTGCCACAGCGCATGGACGCGCACATTGCTAATGCACAACAGGTCGCCGAATGGCTGAACGAGGACTCGCGCATTAGCTACGTCAACCATGCGGGGCTTCCCGACAACCCGTACTACGAACGGGGGAGACAGCTCTTGCCACAAGGGGTCGGCTCGGTCTTCAGCTTCGGGGTGAAGGGAGGTCGCGACACCGGAAATACCTTCATCCAAAGCGTTCAGTTGGCATCCCATCTAGCCAATGTTGGCGATGCTAAGACACTGGTGTTGCACCCGGGTTCGACCACGCACCAGCAACTCTCAGATGAACAATTGGCTGCTGCCGGTATTCCGGATGATTTGATCCGTATTTCGGTGGGGATTGAAGACGTCGACGACATTATCTGGGATCTTGACCAAGCGTTAACCACCGCCACCGACGGTGCAAGCCACTAGCTCTAGGAAAGGACCATCATGAGCACAGCATTGCCAAACCGCACCTGGACCGGCCCCTCGGCTCCGGAACGTTTGAGTCTGCTTCGCCAGAGCCAGTCCATTGCCATCGTGGGCGCCTCGGATAAGCCCTCCCGTGCGTCCAACTTTGTCGCGACTTACCTGCTTAGTTCCACCACCTTCGATGTGTATTTCATCAACCCGGTTCTCGCGGAGAAGGGTGGGAAAATCTTGGGCCACAAGGTGTATCCGAGCCTCGAGGCACTGCCCGTCGTACCCGATATCGTCGACGTCTTCCGAAAACCCGAAGACACTCCCGCGGTTGTCGAAGATGCCCACAACGTCGGGGCCAAGATCGTCTGGCTCCAGCTGGGTATCTGGAATGAAGAGGCGGCACACCTGGCCGAGTCGTATGGCATGAATATCGTCATGGACCGTTGCGTGAAAATTGAACACGCTCGCTTCCACGGCGGGCTGAACCTCGCTGGTTTCAACACCGGGGTCATCTCTTCGCGCCGCCAGGAATTAGATCGATAGAACCAGATTCGTGCAAGGGACCACAATGAGGGGCTTTCACACGTGTGAAAGCCCCTCATCGTTTATGCCACACCGTCACGCCCGTCGTGGACGCCTAAAAACGCCAGTGGCCGGTCCCGTGTAGTTCCGAAGAACCCGGGACCGGCCACCGCCAGTAACTACACCACTAGTAGCAGCGCAGAGTCTTAGTCCTCAGACTTGCGACGACGGGCCAACAGGCCACCGGCCGCAGCCAGCAGACCACCCAGACCCAACGCGCCCAGCACGCCAGCACCAGTCGAAGCCAGCTTGTCACTGTGGTCACTCGACGCATCGGAGGCGTAACCAGCGCCATCGCCAGCACCGTCACCAGAACCGCCATCACCAGGCTTGCCGGAACCGTCACCAGCACCGTCACCAGCGCCGCCATCACCAGGCTTACCGGAACCGTCACCAGCGCCGCCATCACCAGGCTTACCGGAACCGTCACCAGGCTTGTCGCCACCGTCACCAGGCTTGTCGCCACCGTCACCAGCACCGCCATCATCAGATGGCTCGGTCACGGTCACGGTGATCTCATCGATCACGTTGCCGTCCTTGTCCTTGACGACCACCACAATGGTGTCACCAGGCTTCGCATCCTTATCGATTTCGACAACCAGGTTGCCGTCCTCGTCGATCGAGGCACGTCCTGGGCCTTCCACCTCAACAGTGGTGTCCTCAGGAACCTCGCCACCCTCATTCGGGATCACGATCCGCTCACCAGGCTCACCCTCAGCGTCACCCCAGTTCGGCTTCTCCTGCTCACCAGGTCCCTCACCACCATCAGATGGCTCGGTCACGGTCACGGTGATCTCATCGATCACGTTGCCGTCCTTGTCCTTGACGACCACCACAATGGTGTCACGAGGCTTCGCATCCTTATCGATTTCGACAACCAGGTTGCCGTCCTCGTCGATCGAGGCACGTCCTGGGCCTTCCACCTCAACAGTGGTGTCCTCAGGAACCTCGCCACCCTCATTCGGGATCACGATCCGCTCACCAGGCTCACCCTCAGCGTCACCCCAGTTCGGCTTCTCCTGCTCACCAGGTCCCTCACCACCATCAGATGGCTCGGTCACGGTCACGGTGAAGGTTTCGGTGTCAGTGGAGCCATCCGGGTAGGTCACGGTCACGGTAATTTCGGTCTTGTCGCCCGAGGTGGCACCTTCTGGGGCAGTCACCTTGATAGTGCTACCGTCCTCGCCAACCTCAACGGTCCAACCGTCCTGATCGGACGCAACTTCGACCTGAGAGCCTTCCGGCAGTTCGTCACCGTTATTCGGCACCTCAACAGTCTGACCTGGTTGAGCAGTGGTGTTGTCCCAGTTCGGAGTTACCTCGCTCGCTTGGTCACTGCCAGGTTCTTCACCACCGTTATCACCACTCGGGTCATTGACGGTCACGGTGAAGGTCTCGGTGTCAGTGGAACCGTCCGGATAGGTCACAGTTACCGTGATCGTGGTTTTATCACCCGTGGAGGCATTCTCCGGAGCAGTGACAGTTATCCCGTGATCATCGCCGACGGTCACGTTCCAGCCATCCTGGGAAGAAGTCGCTTCGACCTCAGAGCCTTCTGGCAACGCATCACCATTATTCGGCGCAGTCACCGACTCGCCCGGCGCCACTTCCTGGTTATCCCAGTTGGGCTGAACCTCAGCAGCTTGGTTGTTGTTGTCATCGTCATCACCGACAGCCGGGTCAACGACAGTGACGCTGACCTGTTCGGTGTCAACAGAACCATCCGGGTAGGTGACCTGGACAGTCACCACAGCCTTGTCACCGTGCGAGGCACCTTCCGGTGCAGTCACGGTCAGAGTGCCGTCGTTGGTGGCCGAAACTTGCCAGCCTTCGGCATCAGTGCTGGCTTCAACGGTGGAACCTTCCGGAATCTCTTCGCCCGTGTTCGGAACCTCAACGGACTCACCGGGAGCAACCTGGCTGTTCACCCACGATGGAGTGATGTCATCAGCCTGGGTACCGTCCTCCTCATCGTCGCCACCACCATTGGGGTCGTTGACGGTCACGGTGACCTTCTCAACATCCTGCGAACCATCCGGGTAGGTCGCGGTCACCTCGATAGTGGTCTTGTCACCGTCAGCAGCTCCCTCGGGTGCGGTGACGGTGAGGGTACCATCATCGGTGGCCGACACCTTCCAACCTTCAGCATCGGCAGTGGCCTCGACCTTGGAGCCTTCCGGCAGTTGGTCACCAGAATTCGGGATATCTACCGACCCACCAGGCTCAACGGTACCGTTCTCCCACGTCGGTGTGGTGATGTCAGCCAGGGTGTCCTCCTGGCCACCGCCGTTGTCCGGCTCATCCACCGTCACGGTCACCGTGACCTCATCGGTGGAACCATCCGGGTAGGTCACGACCACAGGAATCTCAATGGTCTCACCAGGGGTAGCACCCTCCGGAACAGTGAAAGTGATCTCACCAGTGTTCTCATCAACACTGACACCCTCGGGAGCGTTCTCACCAGCCTGGAACGAGGTGCCCTCCGGAGCCTCGGCCTCTTTACCTTCAGCATCGGTGAACGACGGAGCCGGGACAGTTACCTGCTCACCCGGCGCACCAGAAGCGTTCTCATATGCGGGCTCGAAGGTTTCAGCCTGCGCCGGAGCCTTCGGATCAACGTCGATGGTCACCGAACCCTCATACGTGGGCTTACCATCCTGATCCACAACCCGGACCGGAACCTGAACCGGGCCCTGGGTATCAGCATCCTCACCAGCATCCACGGTAATCTGACCCGTCTCCGGATCAATCACCACCGTAATGTCATCAGCAGGATCTTCAGTGCCACCATTCCAAATAATGGTATTGCCCGACTCATCAGAAGGATCCTTCACGAATCCATCCGGCAACTCACCGAACTCAAACCGGTCACCCTCACCCTTCTCAGCAGGGTTACCCTCAGCATCAGTAATCACCGGATCCACAGACACCTGACGATCCCCATCATCACCCACAGTCACATCCGGGTAAGACACAACACCAGGCTCAACAACCTCCGGCTCATCCACCGTCACGGTCACCGTGACCTCATCGGTGGAACCATCCGGGTAGGTCACCACCACAGGGATCTCAATGGTCTCACCAGGGGTAGCACCCTCCGGAACAGTGAAAGTGATCTCACCAGTGTCCTCATCGATGGTCACACCCTCAGGAGCGTTCTCACCAGCCTGGAACGAGGTCCCCTCCGGAGCCTCGGCCTCTTTACCTTCAGCATCGGTGAACGAAGGAGCCGGGACAGTTACCTGCTCACCCGGCGCACCAGAAGCGTTCTCATATGCGGGCTCGAAGGTTTCAGCCTGCGCCGGAGCCTTCGGATCAACGTCGATGGTCACCGAACCCTCATACGTGGGCTTACCATCCTGATCCACAACCCGGACCGGAACCTGAACCGGGCCCTGGGTATCAGCATCCTCACCAGCATCCACGGTAATCTGACCCGTCTCCGGATCAATCACCACCGTAATGTCATCAGCAGGATCTTCAGTGCCACCATTCCAAATAATGGTATTGCCCGACTCATCAGAAGGATCCTTCACGAATCCATCCGGCAACTCACCGAACTCAAACCGGTCACCCTCACCCTTCTCAGCAGGGTTACCCTCAGCATCAGTAATCACCGGATCCACAGACACCTGACGATCCCCATCATCACCCACAGTCACATCCGGGTAAGACACAACACCAGGCTCAACCACGTTCACCGTGGCGGTCACGTGGTCAACGGACTCATCAGCGTAAGTCACCACGACGGGGATATCGATCGAGGACCCATTTCGTGCATCCTCTGCAATCGTGTAGGTGATCTCACCGGTGTTCTCATCGATGGTCGCCCCCTCGGGGGCGTCGTCCCGCAGGGCGTATTTTGTACCAGCTGGGGCCGAAACATCCTGGCCCTGGTTGTTCTTGTAGGTCGGTGCCGGGACAGTTACCTGCTCACCCGGCGCACCAGAAGCATTCTCATAAGCAGGGTCCAGCGTTTCTGCGTATTCAGTGACGCGGAAAACTGCCGAGTCCATAATGTTGCCGTTGATGATCAACCGCGCCTGGTAAACGGTTCCAGGCTCAGCATTTTCGGGTACCGTGAAGGTGCAGTTGGCAGCCTCAGCAGCCGAGGTAATCTTGCAGTCATTACCGACCTGGTTACCGTTCTCATCAACCCAGCGGATGGCGTAATTCTGGCCGGGGTAGAATACGGTATTGACACTCGGGGTCACCACATCACCAACACCGGCGGTGTTGGCACCGGTGTCGTGATCAAGCGAAATGTCAGCACGGTTCGGGTCAGGCACCAGCGCGAAGTACACGTTGTACAGGGAGCCACGAGCCGGCTGCCAGAAGGCCGCGGTGTGAGTACCATCATTCGGATCACCAAACGCCGGGACAGTCCACGGCGTGTAACCAGCCACAATCTCATCGTCGGTATTAATCACGAAACCATACAACGCGTCAGCATTCGGGATAGGCTGATCGAAACGCACCGTGTACCGACCATTGTCCCCAACCGGGGCAACCACAGTTTGCTTAATATACTGCGGATTCGCTTCCAACAACGCTTTCTGCTGCTGAAGCCGCTGACCCGTAGGCAGATTACCCAAACCACGAATAGCCGAACGACCTTCCGCAGTCAGCACCGACATCACCACCCGAGTACCGGGAGCAGGATTCTCACCGGCGCGGGTCGGGAAAGGAACGAAAAGATCAGGTTCGCCCGATTCCCACCAAACACGGCCAGAAACCATGTTGGGGCCGTTGCCACCCACACCGGAGGTGTTGGACGGCGTGGGCACCGGACCTTCGTTATCAACCTTCCACTGATCACGCGGGGTCGTCAGGTAGCTAGCAGGATCCGCACCCGCAGGCTTCTCATAAACCCACACCGAACCACGCTGGGTTGAGAACTGTTCAGTGGTGAACGACCCGAAGTGACCATCACGGCCGGGGTTCATGAAACCGTTCATCATCCCCGGACCCTGACGGATAGCCTTCAACTCACCCCCACCGGGACTAGTCTGGCCCGGAGCAACCCACACCTTGATCCGCACATCGTTAATCAAGCTCATCGGCTCGTAGACGTGCAAGGTACCGTTCTCATCAACCCAGTTCAGATCACCAAAACCGAAAGCCCCGTCGGTACCGGCCAATTTGTGCGTCTTCGCGGTGAACACCGGGCTAGCAGGCGAGTCCTTATCCATCCACTGCAAGTACAGAGTCACATCATTCAACGCCTCCGCACCAGAGTTACTGGAGTCGAAAGACACACCATTGCTGTAGTACAAACGACCTGAGAAGGTCCCCAACGAGCCACGGTTGGTGACGTCAGCGAATTGACCATAAGTACGAACTCGACCAGCAGCAATCGCATCCGCATCCACCGGACCAGTGACTTCACTAGCGACCGGAGCCGGACGAGTACCCTGCGGATTCGTCGCCCGCGGGTAACGATTTGTCGCACCCTCAGGGTTCACTTTCTTGGGGACAATGGCGTCACTGACGTCTTCGCCGGTAGCGGGGGTGGTTGCGTCTTCTCCTGCTGCGGGAGCGTCTGTTGCAGGAGCGTCCGCTTGATCAGCTCGCGCCACGGTGGCCTGGGTCACGTCACAGACAACGCCACCACCAACCAAAGCAAAAGCGGTAAAGGCAGCCATGGCACCGCGCCGCCAAGCTGGCCACTGTCCCGCAGAGTTTTTGGAAATCTCAGTCATTACGGCTAGTCACTTTCTGTCGAGAAAAAACGTGACCACACCACAGAACGCCGTGCACGCGCACGGAAAAACCTTCTGAAGGTGATCGTGATGATAGACCCTGCGGCCGCTGTCACCGACCATAGAGTAACCTACCGCTCAGAATACCACGGCGTACAACTATCTAGTTATCTTTCGTTACAACAAATAACCCAAGTCCTGCAGAAGATCAGTGGCATATGTGCACCTCTTGAGACCGTGATCAAGAAGCCAGCCACTTGGAACCCGAATTGCTGCCCCTGAACGCTAAGTGGGGTCTTAAACACCGGTGGCCGGTCTCGTGTGGTTCCGAAGAACCTCGGGACCGGTCACCGCCGCAGGTGGACGGCCCAGCCCGCGGTCGACGCGGGCGGTGGAGAAGGCCTCGTGCTCGCTGCGCATCCGCTCCAGTCGGGTGCGGCGGGCTTCCGCTTCCGAGGTGGCCGGCACCTCGGCGGTCAGAGCCGGGAGGATGGCGGCCGAGCTGGAGGCCGGGATCGCATCATAGACGCGGAAGTCGGAAGTCACCGACACCCCGTGGGCTACACACCAGGCGGCCAGCTCGGCTCCACAGCCGTCTTGCCAGCCGTCACCGCCGATGACGACCGGTTCGGGCCGTCCGCCGGCAGCCATGCGCATGGCATCGGAGACGAGTTCGCCGGCGGAGCCCGGGTCGTCGAGGACGAGAACCTTCTTCGCCGTGGAGCCGAACCACGCATGCTGGTCGAATTCCTGGAAGGACTCCCGATTGCGGTCGGGGATGGGGATAAGGCCGACGAACATCACGAGCGACGTCTGGTCCTGATAGGCGGTGTGGATGGCAATCATCGCGTTCGCCACACCCGGTCCGCGGGTGACCATGACGACGCCGGGCCTGCCGGTCAGGCGCGCCTCGGCCAGGGCCATGAATCCCGAGCCACCTGCGTGGCGGGCGACGACGTTGGTGATCGGGGCGTCGTAGAGGCCGTCGAGGATGTCGAGGAAGCTCTCACCGGACACGCTGTAGAGGGGCTCGACGCTTTCGCGCACGAGCTGTTCGACCATGAGGTGGCCGGCGCTACGGCCTGCGGGCATGGATGGTTCGGAGGCCATCCAGGCTTCTCTCCTCGTCAGAAACGGTGAGCGGATGGCCTGCAGCGATCCTACCGAGGCACAGCCAGTCGAGTGCACGGCCGCGCCTCACGCGCGCCTGTCCGGCTGCTCCGATGCGGCCGATGCACCGCGCCTGCTCTCCTATGCCGAGGAGGTGCTCAAGACCCTCGAGGAGTACTCGTCATACGCACAGCGCGCCTACCTTTGACCCGCGCCCGCTGACGCACCGGGTCGCCGAACCCGGGACGTGGGCGACAGAGCGCGAGGTGTGGGTGCCGTTCCTCAACGAGCACCTGACGGAGATGTTCCCCAGCGGCGGTCAGAGATCCAGGCTGGCCTGGCGACCCTCGCCGCTGATGAGCGTGAGCGCGTCATCGATACCGTGCTCGTCTACCTCGGCTGCGGCTGTTCCGCGAGTGCACCGGTCTTGATGTCACCATCCCAGCCGAAGCTTTGGCAGTCCTGCTGGCTCTCGGCCGGCACCGCAGGCGGCGCGCTGATCCGAACAGTCAGATCCGCTCGATCAGATCCGCTCACTTGAACGCTTCGGCGAGTTCCTCCCAGGCGGCATCGACGTCGCTGCCGGGCGGCAGTCGCCCGTCGAGTTCGAGGATCGTGAGCCCGTGGGTGGCCGCCCACAGTGCTTGTCCGATCACCAGGTTTCCCGTGACGACGAAGAACGGCCGGCCGGACCACTCCTCCAAACCCTCAGGCAGCGCAGCCCGGTCGAGCGGCCCGCTCGTCGCCAGCCGGTAGAGCTCCGGTGACGCGGCAGCGGTGGCGCGGTAGGCGCGCAGCAGTAAGTCGATCGAGGCTTCAGTCTCGATCACCCGCCAGCATGCCTGCCCCATCCGGGCGAAGGCGTCGATGAGCAGCTGGGTGCGCACCGCCTCCTTGTTCGGCAGGTGCTTGTACAGCGACGGGGCGCGGATCCCGAGGTCGGTTGCCAGCATGCGCATGCTCAGCGCCTCCCAGCCCGCGGCTTCGACGCGGCGGCGTGCGGCGACGAGGATCTCGGTCTGGCGCGGGCTACGCGTCGGCAGCTTGATCGGGATCTCAGTCATGGGCACCAGTCTGCCGCAGATCGGCGGCCCGCTGCCCGATCGCCTCATTGACCTCGGCGAAGTCGGCTTCGAGGTCAGTACGCATCGACGTCATGAACGGCACGACGACACCGGTGAAGGTCTCCTGCTGGGTCAGCCGGGTGCCGCCGCCGGGCAGCGCTTCGAGCCGGAAGGAGTGCTCGCCATCAGCCAGGCCCGGGACCCACATCCGCCCGATCCACGTCAGTTCGCGACCGGGTTCGGCGGTCAGGATCGTGGGGGTGAAGGTCATCGTGCCGTCTGCAAAGATGACGGTGTTGTGCAGCTTCTCACCGGCGGCGACGGTGCCGGAGCTCTCGATAATCGAGGGATTCCATTCGCTGTAGCGCTCAGTGTCGGCCAGCACCGTCCACACTTCATCAGGTGAGGCGTCGAGTTCGGTGACGACGATGATCGAGACCGGGTTGAGGCGGCTGTAGGCGAAGATGCCGGCGACCAGGATGAGGGGGATGGACAGGCAGATGGCGATGATGCGGGCGACGGTCATGGCGGGGACTCCGATCGGTGCGGGTGAGCGTCAGCCACTACTGGCTAACATTGTTAGCCTACTGGTTGGCGAGGCCCCTCCGCAATGCCCTTTCGCGAGCCTTTCCCTCCACCGCTGCCGAGGCGGGCCTTGAGAACGGCGAACCACGCACCTGCGATGAGCGCAAGCGCACCGGCGAAGGCGGCGAGCGCGACCGGGCTGGTCACCGCTGTCGTCCAGATGAGGCGGGTGGGCACGAAGGCCGCGAAGCCGAAGGCGATGAGGGTGCCGATGTAGGAGCCGACCATGTTGCCGATGTGCCCGCGCCTACTGCCGCTCACGATCATCCAGACCCCGAGGGTGACGGTGACCGTCGTGAACACCGAGAGCCCGTGGAGGAAGGTGAAGCCGTCCTCGAGGCCGAAGAAGAAGCTGGAGCCGCAGGTGAGGTACATGAGCCCCACCCAGGTGCGCCCGAGCACCCGGTGCACGGCGTCGCGGCGGGGCCGGAAGATGTTGACGGGGCCGATGATAAGGACGAGGAACGCCGCGCTGGCATGGACGATAACGGCGAGCGGGATGGTCTCCATACTCGGTAAGATAGTGACGTTGTCCAAGTGTGTGCAACGTGGATAGCCACACCCCGATTCAGTATCCGACCGCCAAGGAGAGCTAAGTGAAGCTCAGCGCGCTGGCAGCGGCCACCGGCACCTCGACAGCCTCGATCAAGTACTACCTGCGCGCAGGCCTCCTGCCGCCTGGAGCCAAGCGGAACCAGACGACCGCGGTCTACGACGACTCCCACGTCGAGCGCTTAGAGCTCATCGCCGCGCTCCGGCAGCTCGTCGGCCTGTCGATCGAGCAGATCGGCACGCTCACCGCCGTCATCGACGACCCACTGGCGAGCATGCTCGATGTCATGCAGACCGCCCAGATCCTCGGCGGCGGGCTGCCACCGCTCTCCGCTGACTCGCCGGCTGCACCGGATGCGCGCACGGCCGCCGCCGAGGCGCGGGTCACCTCGGTCATGGAAGCCCAGGGCTGGCCGGACGCGCCGAGCGCCGCCCGGGCAGCGGCCACCTCGGTGGTGGCGGAGATGACGGAGCTGGGATTGGAGGTCAGCGACGAGTATCTGCAGCTCATCGGGGCAGCCGTCGACATGATCTCCGGCTCCGATCTCGACGTCTCCGGATCCCGGGACCGGATGGCGATGCATGTGGCCGTCGGCACCCACCGGTACTCACGCCTCGTGCTCGCGCTCCTGCAGCTCGGCCAGACCTCGCACAGCATCGCGCGGGCCGGTGAGCACACGGACCGGTGACACAGAATTCATGTGCTCGTGAACGGACTGTCGCCGCAGATCAGTGTTGTTCACGCTACACTCCCATGCCATGATCCCCACCATGCACTCCCCCGTGCCCGCACCACACCCCACACGCCCTTTGGAACCGAACCCCTCAGCTTCGGGAGCGTCTTAGTCTCACCGGGCTTAAGCACAGTCCATTCAAATTTGTCAGAAAAGCTCCAGAAAGGATCTATTCAACGAGGCGTAATGGACTCTCATCCCCCGTATTGCTAGTGTCCGAGGGCTGATTTTGGTCTGCAGATGCCACATCCGCCCGGGCCACGCCACACACGACACCACCACCAAGCAACGCAAAAGCCGCAAAAGCAGCCAACACCATTCTTCGATGCTTTAGACATTTCTCTCACGTCTCTTTCTCTTCGCGGAAATAGTCACACATCCCGCGAGAGAACACCGCGCCGACGCACAGCAAACCCCCAACGCAGGTGCTCAATGTGATGAATCTCCTGGAACGCCCAGCAACCGGACACACCCCAATGCCAGGGCCACAGTAACACCAAAAACTACCGTTAAGTAACCTCTTGTCTGCCACCTAACTTCCCCAAGATACCGGGAAACCCCACCCGCCCCACCGAACCCACCAACCCTGAACCACTACCGACAGGTCCCGGGCCGTTTCGAAGTCAATCGCGCCTGAAGAGTGTAGAAAAGACAGCAACAAGCCCCCGTCCGAAGCGTGAGGGGAACGCTGTGATAATCGGACGGGGGCTTATGTCATCACTCGCACCTTGATGAGGTACTTTTGAGTCTAAGGTGACGAACAGGGCGAGTCTAGGGTTTAAGCTGACAATTTCCTGTTAATTCTACTCAGGTGACCCTAAATACCTTGGTGACATGGGCGTTCGCTAATTCTTGAGATCGGTCACATCCGTGCGTCGGTTGGCTAAGACTGGTACTATCGAACGCACTTCCGCCACCCGATCTGTGCTCACCTCCGCCAGCACGACGCCTTCCGGCTCAACACCGAGCTCCGCTACTGCAACGCCCAAGGGATCGACGATACTGGAATAGCCGATCGTGTCGGTCCCAACGGTGTCCGCGGCGAGTATCCATACAGTGTTCTCCATCGCTCTGACGGTCAACAGTGACTGCCAGTGCATTTTCTTGTGTTCGCCAGCAAACCATGCTGCCGGTGTGATGATGGCCTGAGCGCCCCGTAGTGTCAGCGCGCGAGCGACCTCGGGGAAGCGGATGTCGTAACAAGTTTGCAAACCCCAGGTGATGCCTTCGAGATCGACGGTGACCACCCCTTGGTCACCGGCAGAGATCTCGTCCGATTCACGATTGTTAAAGGCATCATAGAGATGCAGTTTCCGATAGGTGCCCACCTGCTCACCCTGGTCGTTGACGACCAGCAGAGTATTAAAGGGCTTGCCGGCTGCGGAGGGCTCAAATCCTCCGGCCACCACATGCACACCGTGTTGCCGAGCTAGCCCGCACAGGTGCTCGACAAACACGGGCCAGGCTGTGGCAACCGCTTCGGCCAGGGATCCTTCGACCAGGCGGTAGGCCAGCATCGCTTCTTCCGGCAGGACCACGAGTCTGGCCCCGCGTTGGGATGCTTCGGTGATCAGCCGTTTGATCACACTCAGGTTGTCATTGACATCGGCTGTTGGCCCAAATTGTGCAACCGCTACTGTGACCATCGCCTTGCCACCTTTCTACCGCACAGCGTGTTCTGCAATGTAGTCGCGTAGTTGATCAACGTTGTCGCGGATCTCGATGATGTGTTGCTCGCGTTCTAACATGTTCTGCAGGTCCTCGCTCAACTCCGGTGCCTGACCAATAGCTTCGACGACAGTGTCGGAAAACTTTTCCGGTTTGGCGGTTTCTAACACCAGCATGGGCACCGAGTCATCCCGATACTGTTCGGCGATGGTGACGCCATCAGCGGTGTGCGGATCAATGAGCACATGCGCGTGCTCCCAGGTCTGCCGGATGGCCGTCAACCGGTCGGCGTGCGTGGAGGCACCGGAGACCATCCCGAACTCTTCGGCAAACCGGGGTTGATAGCGGGACAGATCGAGTGTTCCCACTTCATCCAGCGCCTGGAAAGCGCCAGAGAGTTTAATCGGATCGGAGCCCAGGACTAGGTAGATCAATCGTTCCAGGTTCGAGGCCTTCGAAATATCCATGGACGGTGAGGAGGTGGCCACGGTCTCTTGAGCCGAACGCGGGGTATAGACTCCGGTGCGGAAGAATTCGTTCAGCACGTCGTTTTCGTTGGTGGCCAACACCAATCGACGGATAGGCAGGCCCATGAGCCGGGCGAGTTGCCCGGAGAAGATATTGCCGAAGTTTCCTGAAGGAACCGTGACGTCAATCGGCTCGGTGCTACCGGGGTGCTCATCGCTGGCGCGGAGCCACCCCCAGAAGTAGTACACGCACTGGGCGACCAACCGGCCTAGGTTAATCGAGTTGACGGTGCCGAGCGTATTGGCACGCTTAAACGGGAGATCGCCGTTGAGTTGTTTGACCATGTGCTGGCAATCATCAAAGACTCCATCCACCACAATATTGTGGATGTTCTGATCGGTCAGCGAATACATCTGAGCACGTTGGAATGCCGACATTCGCCCCTGAGGAGAGAGCATGAATACCGCCACATTCGGCTTGGCAGCAAAGGCGTGCTCAGCAGCTGAGCCGGTATCACCGGAGGTCGCCCCCAAGATGTTGAGAGTCTCACCTCGTTCGGTCAGTACGTATGGAATCGCCTCACCCAGAAATTGCATCGCCATATCTTTGAAGGCCAGTGTGGGGCCTTGCGAGAGGTCCAGGAGCCACGTGTTGTCCCCAATCTGAGTCCGGGGGACGACGTGGTTACTGCAGAACTGGTCACCGTAGGCGGTGGTGACGATCTGTTCGAGGTCCTCAGTGGGGATATCGGTCCAGTACCGGCCGATGACTTCTCGTGCCAGTTGCGGATAGCTCAGCTCACGCCAGGATTCGATAGTGACCTGGTCGATCACCGGAATCTCAGTGGGCATCACCAGCCCACCATCGGGGGCTAGGCCTTCCAAGAGAATGTCGGAGAAGCTGGCGGGGTCCATCCCGCCACGAGTGGAAACATACTGCATCGGGACCTCGCAGAACTCTTTCGTGTTATGGTGGCTAGTCGTTCCAAACCAGGTCGCGGACCTGAATCACTTCGTCGCGGCCCGGCCCCACACCGATACCGGAGATCCTGGTGCCCGACAGCGCTTCGAGAGCGTGCACGTAACGCTGAGCAGCCGCGGGGAGATCAGAAATGCTCCGTGCCTGAGAGATGTCATCGTGCCAGCCCTCGAAGTACTCGTAAATGGGGACCGCGTGGTGGAAGTCCGTCTGGGTCATCGGCATCGAGTCATGCCGAACGCCGTCGACCTCGTAGGCCACACAGACCGGAATCTGGTCAATGCCGGTGAGCACATCGAGCTTGGTGAGGAAGTAGTCGGTAAACCCGTTGATCAGCGAGGCGTGCTTGGCCATGACCGCATCGAACCAGCCGGTGCGGCGGGGACGACCGGTGTTCACCCCAAACTCGCCACCACTGGTGCGTAGTCGCTCCCCCATCTCGTCATCCAGCTCAGTCGGGAACGGTCCGGCACCCACACGGGTGGTGTAGGCCTTAATAATGCCCAGCGTGCGGGTAAACCGGGTGGGCCC
Organism: Auritidibacter sp. NML130574; assembly: GCF_003185725.2. GTDB lineage: Bacteria > Actinomycetota > Actinomycetes > Actinomycetales > Micrococcaceae > Auritidibacter > Auritidibacter ignavus. The sequence goes on from NZ_CP031746.1 coordinate 1,792,491, forward strand.
GATTCCAGCACCCACCGAAGCTCCTCCCGCGGTGGGGTTGGAGCTGGTGACAAACGGGTAGGTCCCGTGATCAACGTCGAGGAAGGTGGCCTGTCCACCTTCCATGAGCACGACCTTGTTATGGTCCAGTGCTTCGTTGAGCAGGATCACCGAGTCCACCACCATCGGGCGCAGTCGCTCGGCGAACCGATCGAAGTATTCCACAATCTCATCAACACTAAAGGCCCGGCGATTATACAGCTTGACAAGTAGCTCATTCTTCTGCCGCAGTGCGCCTTCGATTTTCTGGCGCAGAATCGATTCATCGTAGAGGTCCTGGACCCGGATGCCCAGCCGGGCAACTTTGTCTTGATAGGTGGGCCCAATACCCCGACCGGTGGTGCCGATCGCGCGTTTGCCTAAAAATCGCTCGGTGACTTTATCCAAGGTCTGGTGGTACGGGGCGACCAGGTGAGCGTTGGCAGAGACCTTCAGATGCGAGCAGTCGTGACCACGTGCTTGAAGCCCGTCGATTTCCTCAAAGAGCGCTTCGAGGTTGATCACCACCCCGTTGCCGATCACCGGGGTCGCATTCGGAGAGAGAATACCGGCCGGCAGTAGCTTGAGTTCGAATTTCTCACCGTTAACCACCACGGTATGCCCAGCGTTATTGCCACCGTTGGGCTTGACCACATAGTCAACAATTCCACCGAGCAAATCGGTTGCTTTGCCTTTGCCTTCGTCTCCCCATTGGGCGCCGACGATTGCGATTGCTGGCATAGTTGCATCTCTCCTGATCAGGACGCGCAGGACGAGCCCTCAACATAGAAAACGTTCCCGACCGAAACCTTGGCCTGAGAACCCTACCGTCCTAGTTTATCAGGTGAGAAAGGTCACCAGCGCGGGCGGAGTGTGGACCCCAAGGGCTTTATGACAGCTCCGGTACCCCCGAGCGCTCCCGCTCTTTTAGATAACAGCGAGCGCACAGCGAGATATACGTGACATTGGTGTGCTGGGAACCATCTTCATCGTCGATGGCCACCTGAGCGCCGTCAAAGACAAATCGGTCACCAAGTTTCCTGGTATTAAACAGAGCCTTACGACCGCATCGGCAGATGGTCTTTAGTTCCTCAATATTATGGGCCAATTCAAACAGTCGACGCGCTCCCGGAAACGATCGGGTTTGAAAGTCAGTCCGGATCCCGTAGGCCAACACGGGTACATCATCGAGCACCGCGATCCGCAACGCATCCTCGACCTGTTCGACACTCAGGAACTGCGCTTCGTCGATGAGCAAGCATGATACCGGCTGGCTGGCCGCGTCCAAATCAGGCACCAAGGAATACGGGTCGCGACCCGAGGCTCGTTGCGCAAAGCTCTCCCGCAACGAGGCTCCCTGCAATACGAGGAAATCCACCGTGCGCACCACACCCAGACGCGAGACAATCTGATCGGCGCCCTTGGTGTCCACCGCAGGTTTGGTCACCAGCACGCGCATGCCACGTTCTTCATAGTTAAAAGCTGCCTGCAAGAGCGCGGTGGATTTGCCGGAGTTCATTGCGCCATAGCGGAAATACAGTTGAGCCACGGAGCTTTACTCTAGTCGCCCGGGAACAATCCCGATATTGCGATTGCCCCTGAACGTGAATCAAAGTATTGCGATCACCGCAAGCCGGTGATACGTTTACTGCGTGACTCACGCCTGGCCCAGCAGATGGGTCTCGATGAATCCAAACTCTCCAAATCTTTAGCCGGGGTGCGCAAATTTTCGGCCACCGAACTGCATGCGCTGGCGCGACTAACCGGTGTGAGCGTGGACTGGCTTCTGGGCGATGGCACAGATACCTCCTCGCATCCCTTCCCCACCCGCCAGGACACCAACACCCAGTGCTCTCGGCGCGAAGCGGTGGTGGCTGCTGCCTGGGAACTGTTTGCTTCCCGCGGATATTCCACCGTGAAAATCGACGATATCGCCCGGGCTACCTCCATGTCCCCGGTCGCGGTGCTGTACTACTTCGAGAATAAGAACGCCATCTTCTGAGCGACGTTGCACCACTGCAGCCAGTTAGCTGCCCAGTCCCAGGCACGGTCGCTGGCGATCACCGACCCCGTTCAGGCACTGCGATCGCTGACCCGCACCCAGTTACCCACCACTGAACGTACTCGACTGGAATGGGCCACCTGGGTGCAATTCTGGTCGGCTGCCCCCGCCTTCCCGGATGCTAAAGAAGTCAACGCCACCGCTTACCAACGCTGGCTCGACACCGTCACCACGCTCATTCAGACCGGTCAAGACCAGCATGTCCTGGTCGATACCCCTGTCGATGCACTCCGCGATGTCTTTGCTGCTTTGATCGACGGGCTGGGCATCCGGGTGATTACCGGAGGACTTGACGCCGATCGGGCCGTGACGCTGGCCGATCAGCTCATCTTGGGCCATATGGTTTCCGAAACCTATCACCATCATCACACCACCACGGGGTATTCCTCACTATGAACCACCATCACCGCATCCCCGACCCCCGCCCGGCAGGCTTGCACCTGAATCGGCGCCAGCTGTTAGGCGGGGCTCTTGGCCTGGGCGCGCTCGGCGTGCTCTCAGCCTGTAGCGCACCCCCGGTCACCCAGGTGGATACCTCCGGCCCGCCTACTCAAGGTGGCACCTTGCGAGTTGGGCTCGCCGGCGGGTCAGCAACCGACTCGTTAGACGCCCACGCACCGGTGAACTCCGGAGACACCGCGCGGGTGATCAACCTCTACGAGGGGTTATTGCGCCGGGACGACAACTATGAATTGGAATACCGGTTGGCGGAGTCCATGGAGGTCAACGACGACGCCACCGAATGGAGGCTAGTGCTACGCGAGGGCGTGACGTTCTCCGATGGTCGGCCGGTCCGCCCCGAAGATGTCATTGCTACCGTCGAGCGGGTGCGCAACCCTGATGATCCAAAGAACGGGGCCTCGATGATGGAAGTCATCGACAGCATGGAGGTCGTCGATGAACGCACCCTGATTTTCAAGCTCTCCACCCCGGATGCGGAGCTCGACGATGCGTTTTCCCAGTACCAGATGGGCATCGTCCCCGAAGACTACGATCCAAGCGACCCCATCGGGGCCGGCCCCTTTACGCTCGGTGAATTCGAACCCGGTCAGATCACCACCCTGAACCGCAATGACAACTACTGGGATACTCCCGCCCACCTGGATCGGGTCGAGCTGGTGAACTTCCAAGAAGAAGACGCCATGCTCAACGCGTTACTCTCCACCCAGGTCGATGCCATCGGCCAAATCAACCCGACCCTAACCCGGGTGGTGGATGCCGATGAGCGGTTGCAGGTGTTGAACTCCGAGACCGGGATGTGGCTCCCGTTTACCATGCGAGTCGATACCGCCCCATTCGACGATGTGAAAGTCCGCCAGGCCATGCGACTGGCCATCGACCGTGAGCAAATGGTCAACCAGGTGTTCTCCGGTCACAGCCAGCTTGGTAACGATATGTTCGCCTTCTACGACCCGGGGTACCCGGACCACCTCGAACAGCGTCAACAAAACATCGAACAAGCCAAACAGCTCCTCTCGGAGGCCCGCTACCCCGACGGGCTCGAGGTGGATCTGGTCACCAGCGAGATCCAAGCCGGCGCGGTCCGGGCCGCGCAGGTGCTAGCCGAACAGGTCCAAGCCGCCGGAATTACGGTCAATCTCCACCAGGTCGACACCACCACGTTCTACGGTGACGGTAACTACCTGCACTATCCCTTCTCACAGTCCTTCTGGTACACCCGCAACTTCCTCGCCCAGGTCGACCAATGCGCCACGGACACCGCACCGTTTAACGAAACCCACTGGGAGGATCCCGACTTCGCCGCCCGAGTCTCCGAAGCCCAAGCCACCGCCGACGACGCCGAACGCGAAGAAAAGATTGCCGAGCTCCAAGAAGAATTCTTCGACCGGGGTGGCTACATCATCTGGGGCTTCTCCAACCAGGTCGACGCGATGCAGAAATATGTGATGGGTTTTGAAGAAAATGCCACCGGCTTGCCCCTGTCTGGCTATAACTTCCAGCGCGCCTGGATTGCTGAGGTGAACGCATGACCAAGCTGATTATTCGACGACTGGGAATCAGCCTGCTGATTCTCTTGGCGGTCTCCATCGTGGTCTTTTGCGCCACCCTGCTCTTGCCGGGCTCCCCGGCGACCGCCATCCTCGGCCAACAGGCCACCCCCGAACGCATCGCCGCCCTGGAAGCCGAGATGAACCTCGACCGGCCCGCTTGGGAACGATATTTCCTGTGGCTGGGTGGACTGTTCACCGGCGACTTCGGCACCTCCACCTCCACCGGTGGGCCGATTTCCGAATACTTGGGCGAACCGCTGGTGAACTCGCTGGTGCTGATGGTACTGGCCGCCGTACTGTCCATCCCGATCGGAATTGGTGTCGGCATCTATACCGCACGACACCGCGGGAAGAAACGCGACCAAACCATCACCTGGATCTCCCTGGCCCTGGCCGCCATGCCCGAGTTCGTCATCGGTATCGGCCTGGTGACCCTGTTTGCCACCTCGGTGTTCCAAATCTTGCCGGCGGTGACCATGAACCCGCCGGATCAACGGGTCTGGGAATTTCCCACCCAGCTGATTCTGCCCACCCTGGCCCTGTTGCTGGTGGTCAGCCCGTATATTGCCCGCATGACCCGAGCCACCATGATTGAGGCTCTGGACTCTGGGTACGTGGAAATGGCCCGCCTGAAAGGTGTTCCCGAACGCCGGGTGGTCTTCCGCCATGCGCTACCCCACGCCATCGGACCGGTCGCCCAGGTGGTGGCCATCCAGTTAGCCTGGTTGGCTGGCGGTGTGGTCGTGATCGAGTACCTGTTCCGCTACCCCGGCCTGGGCCAGGCGCTGATCGATGCGGTCACCTATCGTGACGTGCAAGTCGTGCAAGCCATCTCGTTGTTGATCGCCGTGGTCTACGTCCTGGTCAACCTCGCCGCCGATATCGTCGGCATTCTGGCCAACCCCAAGCTCAGGAGTGCTTCATGAGCCAGCTGAAAACCTCCGCTTCCAAACCCGACCCACTCATGGCCCGCATCTGGGCTCAACCCGAAGGCAAAATCGGCGTCATCCTCACTGGCCTGGTGCTGCTTATTGCCCTGGTCGGCTACTTTTTCGCCCCGGAGATCACCGGATACTCCACCACCGAATTCGTCGGTTTGCCGTTCACCAACGACGCACTGCTGGGTACCGATAATCTCGGCCGGTCGGTCCTCTCCCGCTTCGTGGGGGGCGGGCTCCTGTTGCTCCTGTGCGCAGCGGCCGCCACCGCCATCGGTCTGGTCCTCGGCGCCCTGTTGGGTATGATTGCCGCCTACGCCGGTGGGATCACCGACGCGATCATCATGCGCGTCAACGACGTGGTGCTGGCCTTCCCCCAACTGATTCTGGCCATGCTGGCCATCGTAATCTTCGGTCCCTCCGCCCTGGTGCTCATCCTGGTCATCGGCTTCACCCACGCCCCCGTTACCTTTTAGGTGTCACTGTTTTCCGGCAGGATATGCAGTGTAGGTAACCAGCTGGTTCCGGCATGATGGTTGCCCCCAGTCGTTGATGATCAGGGGGGTGTAGTCACCGGAACCAGTCTGGTTCGTTCGGATCGCTAATAGAAGCACGCTCCAAACTTTTGTGGGTCTTCGTAACGTGGATGTGAACGCACGAACCACCGGTCACCTTGTTTTTATTGGAACGCACCCAAGAAGGTGATCGATATGGAACCCCAAGTATTCGTTGGTATCGACGTCGGAAAGTCTCAGCATCACGCCACCGCAGTCAATCAGCAGGGCCGGGTAGTGCATGACAAACCGCTGCCACAATCCGAGCCCAAGATTCAGGAACTCCTGACAGATCTTGTCGCCAAACACGGCGAGTTGCTGGTCGTAGTAGACCAGCCGAAAACTATCGGTGCGCTGGTTGTCGCTGTAGCTCAGCAGATGGATACTCAGGTGGCGTATTTGCCAGGACTGACGATGCGTCGAGTCGCTGATCTGCATCCGGGTCAGGCGAAGACGGATGCCCGAGATGCTTACATCATTGCCGAAACTGCCCGCACCATGCCACACACGCTGCGGGGTATCACCGTGGCTGAAGAACAGATCGCGGAGTTGTCAATGCTGTGTGGTTTTGATGATGACCTGGCAGCCCAGCTGACTCAAGTCCGCAATCGGCTCAGAGGGCTGCTGACGCAGATCCATCCAGCATTAGAGCGCGTGCTGGGGCCACGGTTGGCACACCCAGCAGTCGTTGATTTACTCGGCAGGTACCCAACCCCTGCGGGGTTGAAACGCGCCGGTCGAGGCCACGTTCGAGCTCGGCTCAAAAAGCTTGCGCCACGCATGGCAGCACGGTTGACCGATGAGATCTTTAGGGCATTAGCCGAGCAAACGACTATCGTGACCGGCACTCATGCTGCTGAGCATATTATTGGTCGCTTAGCTGCCCAACTACAGCAACTCACGCAGCAACGCAGTGATGTTGAAGCTGAAATTTTGTTGGTGGTTGATGCGCACCCTCTTACCGAAGTCCTGACTTCCATGCCCGGTGTTGGAGTCAGGACTGCCGCACGCATTCTCACCGAAGTGGTCGGTAAAGACTTCCAATCCGCAGCTCACTTAGCATCATATGCTGGCATCGCACCCGTGACCCGCCAATCCGGGACCTCCATCCGTGGAGAATCCCCATCTCGGCGCGGCAACAAAGTGCTCAAACGAGTGCTGTTCTTATCTGCCTTTGCTTCGATTAAAGGCGACCCCGCCTCGCGAGCCTACTACGACAAAAAACGCGCCGAAGGCAAACGCCACAACCAAGCCGTCATCGCCCTCGCCCGACGCCGATCCGACGTCCTGTTCGCCATGCTCAGAGACGGCACGTTCTACGAATCTCGCCCAGCACAACTTGTTCCAGCAGCTTGACGAAAACGATAGAAGCACCCCGCATCGCCCGGGTGGCCCGGGCTGCCACGCTGGCAGTCACGTCCGAAGACTACATCCGCGCCGCCGAACTCTATGCGGTCCCGCGTACCCAGATCCTGGTTCGCGAGATCTTCCCCAACATCACCGGCCCGCTGGCCGTGGAAGCCGGGCTACGCCTGACCTACTCGATCGGCACCAACCTGCTGGCCGACGCCTTGGCACGTGCCACCGCCCTGCCGGTGAAGGCCTCCCGACTGGCCACGAAGACCAATACCCCCGAGACCACCGCGGAGAAAGTAGCCAACCGATGAGTCCCGACCATCCCACCAGCGCAACTGACACCGTGGTGCTCACCATCCGGGGGCTGAGCGTCTCCGCCACCGGCACCGGCCACCAGATCATTCACGACCTGGACCTGGATCTACACCGTGGCGAAATCCTCGCCCTGGTCGGAGAATCCGGCTCCGGTAAGACCACCGTGGGGCTTGCCTGTCTGAACCACTTCCGCACCGGGCTAGCCCAGACCGGTGGCGAGATCACCCTCTACCCACGCACTGGCGAAACTCCAATCAACGTCATTGAACTCACCGATGACCGCATTCGAGCCCTGCGTGGCGAACGCATCGCCTACATCCCCCAAGACCCGGCGTTGAGCCTTAACCCGGCCATGCGGGTGGGCGACCAAATCCGGGAAGTACTCGACATCCACGGCTACGGCTCCAACTCCTCCGAGCGCGCCCAGCGAGTCGCCCAGGTCTTAGGCGATGTCGGTTTGCCCGATGATGATTCCTACCAGCGTCGCTGGCCACACCAGCTCTCCGGCGGCCAACAACAACGCATCGGTATTGCCATGGCCTTCTCTATGAACCCCGACGTGCTGGTGCTCGATGAGCCCACCACCGGGCTGGATGTCTCCACCCAAGCCCACGTGCTCGACACCATTCGGGAAATGACCGCCCGCCACGATGTGGCCTCGCTCTACATCACCCACGACCTGGCGGTGGTCGCCGAATTGGCCCACCGCGTGGCGGTCATGCTACGCGGTGACCTGGTGGAAATCGGCGATTGGCGCAAAATCCTGAACGAACCCGACCACCCCTACACCCAACGCCTCCTGCGGGCAGTACCCGATCTAGCCGGAAAGAAAAATCTCACCGAAACCAACCAGGCGCCCGCGATCACCGAGCCTTCCACCGCCGCCCAGGGACAGTCTCAACCGCAGGAGAAATCCGGGCCCAGCCAACACCTGCTGGCTGTGCGGGAGTTGCGGATGTCCTACGGGTCCCATGAGGTGCTCAAGGGAATCAACCTCACCATCGATCCCGGGGAATCCACCTTATTACTCGGCGAATCCGGTTCCGGTAAAACCACCCTGGCCCGATCGATCGCCGGGCTCAACCCGGACTACACCGGCACCATCCAACTACGGGGCCAGGCACTGGAACACCGGGCCCGCAACCGTAGCCTCGATGCCCGCCAAGACATCCAGTACATCTTCCAGTCGCCCTTCTCCTCCCTAAACCCGCGCCAATCCATCGGGAAATCCCTGACCGTACCGTTGCGGATGTCCCAGCGGCTACCTTCCTCCCAACACCGGGCTGTGGTGGAAGAAACCCTAGAAGCTGTCCAGTTGGACCCCAGCTTCTACGACCGCCGGCCCGGAGACCTCTCCGGAGGGGAACGCCAACGCGCAGCCATCGCCCGCGCCCTGGTCAACGCACCCTCGATGCTGGTCTGCGATGAAATCACCTCAGCCCTGGACGTCTCCGTGCAAGCCTCCATCCTGGCCCTGTTGAACCACTTGCGCCACCAGCGCGGGCTGGCCCTACTCTTCGTCACACACAACATCGCCCTGGCCCGACACATCGCCACGCAAGTGGCAGTGTTGAACCAGGGCGAAATTGTCGACCACGGGCCGGTCAATGACGTCCTTGACAACCCGTCACATTCCTACACCCGACATCTACTCGACGACCTACCCCAGCTGTAACACTCCAGCTGGGCTGAGCATTACAGGTGGCCACTCCTGGTAGCGACAAATGCGTTCCCACCACACGATATCCCCTTGATGGCGGGACTCTTCACTCGAGGCTCAAGATAAGACTGTGCTCGGCGTTGAGAGAGAATCTCAGGACTTCACGAGTAGGTCATGACACAGTGGCACTAGAGCAACTCGCCTATTCCGCCCACGATGGGAGTGCAATTACCCCTAGTGAAGGAGAGCTCGACGATGCAAGCAGTACGCTTTGTTTCGCTTGTAGTCATGATCATAGCCCTGGTGGTCGCGGTGTTTGTTGTCCTCAATAACGTGATGGATCCCGGTAGCCTTCCGGATCCCATAGCCCCGGCTGTTGAGGTCCTTCCGGAGCAGGGATCCGGTGCAGCTATTGTGCTAACAGTCGTGGTGGTAGGCGTAGGCATCCTGGCCTCGGTAGTCCATAAGAACGCGAAGAAAGCACTGGAAAAACAGGACTCGAAGAAAGACCTCTAAGACAAGTCCGGTTCACGGAGTAAAATTCCCTTGCCGGTCCCCCCGAGACGTATGAGTTGGACTTTCCTGCGCACGGCGCCATCGGTGGATAGCGCACCATGCGCAGGGTCGGGGTGAATCGTCGCTCTGTTTTTGCTGTCATGGGACAGGCACTTCTTGACGGGCCTAGGTGTAGTTGGTTATGACGTTGTCGACACGGGTGTGGAGGCGTGAGGCGGGTGGCTGGTCACTGCAGGTGGTGTGGGGTCGATGATAGTTGTAGTGATGGTTCCAGGTTCTAAGGGCTCCTCGTCGTTGTTGTTCTGATGTGTAGGGCCGGGCGTAGAGGCACTCGTCGGCCAGGAGCCGGTTGTAGCGTTGAATTTTGCCGTTGTGTCGTGGCGTGTACGGGCGGGTGCGTTGGTGGCGGCCGATGAATCCTTTGATCCCAGCCTCGAACGCGGCAGAGCGGTATCAGGGCCCGTTGTCGGTGACCAGTGGTGCGATGTGGGTGATGCCGTGGGCGGCGAAGTAGGCCTGTGCTTGGTGGAGGAACCTGATCACGGTTGTAGCTTTCTTGTCCTCGAGCGCTTCGGTGTAGGCCAGACGGGAGAACCCGTCGATGATCGAGTGGAGGTAGGTGTAGCCAACTTTTTGTTTGTGTCATCGTTTGGCAGCCAGTGCTTGCTGGCTGCCTCGGCCATGGGCCCACCAGCCGCCTCCGTCGGGGATCTTCCCGACTTTTTTGACATCCATATGGGCCATGTGCCCGGGATAGCGGGCACTGATCTTCCCTGGACGGCGTAGGTTCTGCCCCTCTGGGGTGATGTCCCGAAGACGGTTGAGCCCGAGCCGGTCCAGCCAGCAAGTTACGGTGCGTTGGCTGCAGTGGATGTGGTGTTGGTCAAGCAGTTCATGGGTGATGCGGGGTGCTGATCATTTGTGTTCGCGGCGCTATTGCTCGATCAACGCGACCACGTGTGCAGGCAACCGGTTGGGGACCTGGTGTGGGATGCTGGAGCGGTCTTCCAGCCCGTCGGCTCCGAGCTGGCGGTCCCGGCCGACCCATTTCGACAGTGTCGAACCGGCGATATGAAACTGCGCAGCCACGTGGGAGATCGGACGGTTGTGCTGAACGACCTGGTCTACGGCTCGTTGTCTTCCCTCAACGGTCAGTGGGGCGTTACGGTGGGTCATGGAACGGGTCTCCTCCCCAGCGACGGATTTTTAGACACCACCCATCGTGCCGGTCAGAGGCCCGTTCCTTCTACCCACACTCCGGTGACCACAACGTCATGACCCACAACAACTAGAGCGGTCGTTAAGCCCGTGGCCCTCCCGGTGGCGTTTGACCCATTTGCTGACTGCGGCTGGGCAGACCTGGAAGCGTTCAGCGACCCGACGCTGGGACCACCCATCCTCGATGACCAGGGCTACGATGCGTCGCCTTCCCTCAGGGGTCAGCGGTGACCTACGGTGAACCATAGGAAACCTCCGTTTATCGATTCGTGAGTGTGATTACCCACATCGATATCGGAGGTCTCCGCTGAGGTCACCGACCGTTCACAACCTGTCGAGGAACTACACCTAGCAAGCGCCAATTTTGCCCACCAGAACGCCTCACGTAAGGGAGGAAAGGTCATTTCAATTCTCGAGCGCACCTTCTCCAAGATTGAGAATTTGTCGATGTTCTTTCCCGCAGCTTAAGCCAAGGACCGCGAGTCACTCGTGGCTTTTTGAACGGTAGCTAATCTCTCGGCAACACTTCCAGAAGCTTCTATGACGGGAACGGAAAGACTGCAAGCGGAACGCCTCAACTTCGAATCAGTGAAGGATCGGTATTCCTCCATTAATGGCCGGTGGCCGTCTGAGGCGATGGCGAACTCGATCGGCAGGTGCACTATGAGGTCGTAAGAACTCTGTGCGTGATCGAGAAACACTTGCCCTATGCGTCGGATGGCCTGATCAAAGGATGATCGTTGTTCTCTGTGGCGATCGGGGGCTGCTCCTAGGCTGAGGCCGAATTTGATCCGGCCGAGTCCGTAAGCGCATTCGTTGAGTGAGGACCCGTCTGAGACGAGTCCTTGTGAGCAGGCCGGCTCTGTTGCTACGCGTCCCTCGAAGCGCCGGACGCCGAGTTCGAGGAGGTCGAGGTAGTCACACTCATGTAGTGGCTTCCCGTCGAAGTGATCGCGGAGAAAGTCACGCATGCCGCGTGCGGCCACGAGAGGCAGGCCAAGCTCGACGGCTGCTCGTCTCGCCTGCGTCGTCTTGCCGGTTCCGTATGTCCCGGAGATGACGATGCGCATCATCGCTCCTTCCGATCTGAAACGTCGTGCGCGAGCGAGTAGTTGACGGAGACCCCGCCGATGATCGCGTGAAGTGTTGCCGTGCGCCAACACACTGTGGGTCGCTCGATGAGGCGGGCCTTGACGAGATCGACACTGACCATGTCCTCGTACTTTTCGCCTGGTGGGTGGAGAGTTTCGCGTGAACTCAGCTTTCCTCAACCAGAGAGTGCGGGTGGATGCACGATCGAGGCCGTCGAGCTCAAAGACGTAGACCTGTCCAAGTTGAGCTGCGAAGATATTGGCGTCAACGAAAGACACGACGCTTCCGTGGTTGCTTTCAAGCCCGCCGTGACCGGAGGGCCCGATGGGGTCTGACAGCGTGAAGTAGGAGTGTATCCGTGGATCGTCAGGCGTAGAGGTCGCGGAGGAGAGCTGGCGGTGGACGCGCTTATAGCCGTCTGCGTAGTACCCGGGGAGCGTATCGCTCTTACAGTCAATATCACGCTTGGCTGTTGTCGTCTGGACCGTCATTCGTACGCGGAAGGACTGCAACTGACATCGAAAAGAGATGCCGGTATCGTCGGACGGTGTAGGCTTGGCGACCTCAAGAGACACGGACAACGGACCGGAAACGTCCACTACTTCCTTGCCCGGGTCCAAGGTGCAGTGAGAGATCCAGCAGTTCGCTACCTCGACTCCTATCGACTGGAGGTAGTGTTCTGCCATTCTTGCGGCCAGGACCATGGCGTCGACGGAGGCAAGATGAGCGTGCTGGTTCTCGTCGCCCTTCCGTGACCAGTCGTCCGGATAGTGAGCATTGATGAGGAACTCGGCTCGTTCTGAGCCGACGTTGGTCGGGCGTACATCGTGTCTGACGCGGGTGAATCCTTCACCGAAGAAGCGTTCCGATGCTGCGCCGAGCTGCCAGTCAATGGTCCGGGCCCGGATGCTCTGCATTTCCGGCGAGTGGATGATCGGTGAATCTATAGACATGGCACCGCCTAGGGTCGAGGGTGATCGGGCATAGCGAGAACGGCTTTTCGCCCCGCCGGCAGCTGGGCAAGTTGAGCGAAACACTGCAGCGAATCTTCGAAGGAGATGCGCTCTGGCTCGGGCGGACGCACGGAACCTTCTGCCGCTTGCGTCATGGCCTCCTGAAGCAAGCTGCGGAGGAATCGTGGCTTGGTTCGTAGCGCGAGAGGCAAAGAGCATAGAACCTCGCGAGGGTTCCCCCGAGACCGGAGCAGGGTCGAAACGCTGCCGTGCACGGTGGCTCGGCGCTGCCGCCCCGATTGCCCACCGAACGCGATTCGCACAATCGATCCGCCCTCCCGGACCACGGCGGGCAGCTCTCTATCGCCGGTATGGTCAATCGCTGCATCAACGCCGCCACTGGCGGCGGAGAGCAACTGCTCCTTCCAGTCGCCGTGGGTGTAGTCGTAGCAATCAGCGCCGAGACTGGTTGCATGTGACGCTGATCGGTTGGAGGCCGTCCCGTAGACGCACAGCCCGGCAAGGAGCCCGAACTGCACCGCCCAGGAGCCGAATGCGCCTCCCGCTCCTTAGATGAGCACGGAGTCGCCCCGCTCCAGGTTGGCCAGCCTCAAAGCGTGCATCGCGGTCACGGCATCGAGCAGGATCGTCGCCGCCGAGGCCGCGTGAAGCGCGCTGGGAACGGGGACTAGAATGTCCGGCCTGACCGCGAGGCGCGTTGCATGGGCCCCCATCGCTGGGAGGACGCCGGCCACGCGCTGGCCGACACGAAGACCAGAGAGGCTTCCTGGCGGAAGCGATTCGACGATCCCGACGAAGTCGTACCCGGTGACGAACCCTGGGACCGGCTGGAGATGGTAGTCACCACGGGCCGCCATGACGTCGGTGACCCCGACGGAGGCATACTCCACCCGGACGAGGGCTCTGTTCCTCGTCGCCGGTGAACGCCGACCAGCGCTTTGACGGATCTTGAGTTCACCGAAACGGGTGACTTTGAGCGACTGATCTGTGGTTGTTCTCACGAGCAGTCGCACCCCCTTCGGGTGGCGCCGCGGCATGCCCGCGAACGCGCCGCCGCGCCACGCGTTCGTTCTACCTCCGGAAGGGGTGCGATGCCGCCACGAGGGGTGAGTTGATGCCGTGCACGAGGTACTATGTCGGCGTGCATGCCAAGCAAGCCAGAGCGACTGAGTCCTACGAATTGATCCTTCATGCCGCCGCGGTCGAGTTCGCGGAGAAGGGATACTCCGGCGCGTCCATCACTACCGTCGCGGGGCGTGCGGGCACTCAGAAGGGCAACGTTCAATACCACTTCCGCACCAAAGCCGATATTGTTGCCGCGCTCATTGAGCGGGTGTTCGAGGGTGGGCGATATCTTGGCGCCGATGCCGAATCGGGCGCGCATGGTATTGCGGCGATCATTGAGCAAACTGGCTCATCGTAATTGAGAGTGTAGAACCGGTCTGAAGCCGCCGGACTCGAGCAGACATCTCGCGATGTAGTGCGTGAGGTTGCGGAAGCCGAGTGCTGAGCCCCGTAGGTGTTCGAGCCTGCCATTGATCGCTTCGGTAGGCCCGTTCGACGTTCCCGGTCGGGTGAAGAACGCCAGGATATCAGCAGCTCGACGCTTCAGAGTCCGTCCTAACCGCTTGAGTTCGGCCAGTCCTGTCGGCAGATTCGTCGTCAGATCGTCGATGACTGTTTGTAAGAGCTTCTTGCCCTCGTTGCCGTCGTTGGTTCGGTAAGCGCGCACAATGTCTTGATAGACGGCCCAGGTGACTTCGACGGCGGTGAAGTTGGCGTCGGCGAAGAGGTCTACGATCCGCTCCTGCTGTTTGGCCGTGAGCAGATCAGCACCGGTGTGCAGAGTCCTGCGCGCTCGATACAACGGGTCTGTTGCTCGTCCGCGATGCCCGGTGGTTTCCTGCTGAATGCGGCGGCGTACCTCGTCGAGGGCATCACCGGCGAGTTTGACGACGTGGAACGGGTCCATGACTTCGACAGCCTCGGGCAGTTCCTCAACGGAGGCTGTTTTGAAGCCGGAGAATCCGTCCATCGCGACGACGTCGATGCCATCACGCCAGTCTTTCGGTCGGGCTTTCAACCATTGCTTGAACACCTGTTTCGATCGTCCGGGCACCATGTCGAGCAGGCGTGCCGGGCCTGCTTTCTGGCTGATGGGAGTAAGGTCGATGATGACGGTGACGTACTTGTCACCGCGCCTGGTGTGCCGCCAGACGTGTTCGTCGACACCAATGACGCTGACCCCGTCGAACCGGGCCGGGTCGTCGATCAGCAGTCGATGTCCCTGCGCGAGGATCGCGGAGTTCGCGGTGTGCCAGGACACGGCGAGTTTGCCTGCGATCACGGACACGGTGTCGTGGTCGATGACGAGGGCACGCAGCGCCCAGTCGAGGCCGGTTCGCGAGATCTTCGCTCGTGGTGGCGCCGCAGCAGTGGTGTTCTGACGCCATACGCGGCCGCATTCGACGCATTTGTACCGGCGGAGGCGAATGTGAAGCGTGGTGGGCCGGTGGCCGAAGGGTTCGTGGGCGAGGCGGCGGACGACGGTGTCGCGGACGATCCCGTGTCCGCCACACCGTCGGCACCAGTCATCGGCAGTGTTGGGCTGGCATTCCAGAATGGCTTTGTGCCCGGTGATGTGCTGGCCAATGCACGTGAGGTCAAGGGAGTCGAGCCGGCAGAACGTCGTGAGATCAGGAGATGAGAAAGTAAGCTTGGACACGTCGAGGTCTTTCGGATGGACTGTGTAAGAACTTCCATCATCGGAAGACCTCGACGTCTATCCGGGCAGCGCCACGCCGTGTCCTGGAATCACTGATCCACACCCTCAATTACGAAGAGCCAGCAAACTCCCCAAGTGGCGGTCACCTCGGTGCGATCGCCCTTTGCGCGGGCTGCGATACGACTCCTTGACGAGCGAGCGCAGATTCCGCTGACACTTCCAACACCCTATGTCGGGTGGATCGACAAAATCGCCGGTCACCTTCGCGAAGCCGTCGATGACGGCGAGTTGGCGATCACCGAGGACTCGATCCCGGAGACAGCATGGCTCATCGTGGCTGGGTTCCACGGCGTCAAGAACGTCCCCATCCGGTTGGGGCAGATGGAGACCATTCCGGACCGGCGGAAGAACTCCTCAAAAGGCAGTTGCGAGCTCTCGCTTCGCCGATTGCGCAGCAGACGATTCCTGTGTCTTGAGACGTGAAGGTAGTCCGCCTCCATCCTGTCGGTCGTGACACGTCCGGCAATCCGGGGAAGCGGAGCAACTTCCGGGCGTATCGCAGTTCGGGCACATTACCGAGGGCTTCACCGTAGGGCCGCCTCTGCGGAGCATTCTCCCGGCTTGCGGTGAGCTGCGCCATACATCCTCCTCGGTGATCGAGACTCAACAGGCGCCCGCCAGGGACGGGCCCTCGCTGTGGCACGAGACTACACCCGGATTTTTACGGTCGGCAAGTTTGCCCGCGGTTGAGACGGCGCTCCTGTGTAACATGCCAAAAGGCAGCAGCTACCCCTCGGGCCCCGTATCGCGGACGTTCTGAACTGTTGTTCACTCGGGCCGAGTGCAAGATGATCCGCCGGAACTCCATCGCGAGACGGGTGGCTCATCGGGCACCAGCAGGGCAAGCGAGGAAGAGGCTTTAGTCCACGGTCTGCCCTACCGCCCCTTCTACGTAACGGGCATAGGACTCGCTGGTTGAAAGCAGATCGACGTGGTCGCCA
This sequence comes from Auritidibacter sp. NML130574, assembly GCF_003185725.2. Lineage (GTDB taxonomy): Bacteria > Actinomycetota > Actinomycetes > Actinomycetales > Micrococcaceae > Auritidibacter > Auritidibacter ignavus. The sequence continues at coordinate 1,808,932 of NZ_CP031746.1, forward strand.
ACCTGCGGACGGGCTCCGTCGCCAGCGAGGAACACCACACGGTCAACATGGGTCAGCATATCGAGCTGATGGCTGACCATTACCATCGCGACGCCCCTGTACTGATCCGCATCCAACACGTCGTGGTACACGCTCTGACGAGTGAACGGGTCGAGGCCACTGAGTGCCTCGTCCCAGAACACTGCCGAGCTGCCTCTGAGCAGAGACTTGGCGATCAACAGACGCTGCGCTTGTCCCGAGGAGAAGTTCTTCCCGTTCTCGAACACCGCCGAATCCAGTCCGAGTGGGAGTGCTGCAATTCTCTGGGCAAGGCCGACCGCATCGAGGACCTGCCAGACGCGCGCATCGTCGGCGCCGCTGTCGCCGACGATGTTGTCCCGGAGTGTGCCGGCGTGGAGAGACATTCCGGGCAGGACAATACCGAGCTGGCGACGAACCTCAGGACTCCCGTGGATGACATCTCCGTCGTGGTTGACCAGTCCGAGGAGTATATGCAGGAGTGTCGATTTGCCCGAACCGGACTCCCCGACGATCGCGATCTTCTCACCTGGGCGTATGTCGAGGTTCATGGGTTCGAACACGCGGTCCCCGCCGGGGTAGGTGAACGAGATATCACGCCCTTGGATCAGCGATCCGGTTGATTCATCCACCACGTCAGGCTTTGTGGTCCGGCCTGGTTGACGTAATGGCGCTTGCCGCTGTTCAAACACCAGGGCCTTTGCCCAGGCGACGAAGAAGTTGTTGAGTTCCGTTGTCGACGTCGCCAGCATCCCCACTCCGGCTTGGAAGAGCACGAGGTCCGGCATGCCAATGATCGACTGCTGATAGAGGTAGATACCGGCTGCGGCTGTGATCACGAGAGACACGCCGTAATAGATCCGCTGAATCGCCATGCTCAGATTCTGTGCGCTCAGCGTCTTCTTGAACGTGCTGGTAAGACGGAGGTTCTCCTCCCGCCAGCGATCGGCGACAGCGTTCTCAGTGCGCGTCACCTTGGCTTCTTCGATGGCGAAGATATCGTGCTGGATCGCGGAACTGAAAGCCACCTGCTGTTGGACGTAGTTTTGGCTCGCATCGCGTTCTCGCTGTATCGCAAAGATCGCCAGTGTCGTGAAGACGAGGGCGATTGCGCAGGCGGTGAGCGTGAGTGGGAGCGATATCCATGCCAAGTACGCAACGAGAACGAGCACGGTGAGGAAGCTGACTGCGGACGGCACGGCGGTGGCCAGCACCGTGTCTCGGAGCGCTCCGCGGAGACTGAGCACCTCGAGCAGAGACCCTGTCGTTTGGCTCTTGAAATAGAGGAAGGGCCTGTGGAGGAACGAGGTAAAAAGCGGATTCGAATACCTGTGCTCGAAACGATCTGAGAGACCACGTTGAGCCACGGTCAGCGCGATCGCCGAGGCGGCGTAGAGACACACAAGCAGGAGGATCAGCCCGCCCGTGACCGCCCACACATGGGTGCTGTCGAGAACCTCCCGGACTCCTGCTGCTATTGTTATCGATGCCCCTTGGCCGATGGCGAGACCGAGGATGAGCAGCCCGAGGTGCTTTGAAATGAAGACGCGAATGGCCGGCTGCGGCCGAACCGGTGGGGACACGTCGACCGTGGCATAGGTAGCCGGTGCCACGAGGATCCAGGTGCCGGCGAAGTGGCGCCGGAAGTCCTCCGTGGTCAGTCTGATGCGCCCGTGCGCGGGGTCGATCAGGCGGACGTGACGCCGGGAGACGGCGGTGACGACGACGAAGTGGTTGCCATTCCAGTGGGCAATGGCAGGCCCCTTGAAGCCGCGGAAGACGGCGCGGACGGAGTGATCACCCGGGTCGCGGAACGCCCGCGTCCGGGTGCCGAGGCGCTGATCCAGCGTGCGCAGATACGAGGCCTTGAGCCCGTCCGGTGGCATGGCCTCGTCCTCGTAGAGCTCGTGCGGGAGACGATCAATGTCGAGGGACGACAGCATCATGGAGAAGCAGGCCAGCAAGCAGTCCTGTTCAGAATTCTGGAGTCGGATCTTCACCGTCAATTGGCCCGGCCTCCGGTGAGGCTCGGCATGAGCAGAGCCGACGGGCTCGTCGTGCCGGCCGCGGCACGGGAGAACGCGTGGAGCATACCGGAGACGCCGGTCATGGCGGAGTAGGACTCGACGAACGAGCTCAGTCCGCAGAGCCATCCGTCGCGAAGTCCGAAGCCTGCGACGCTGTGCCAGTCGTCGTCCCAGGACGAGGTGGGGAGCTTGTTGGATACGGACTCGAGTGCAAGCAGGTTCCCCAGGATGCCGTGGCAGAGCGAGAGGCTGTTGAGGTCCAGGCCGATGTTCTGGACTCCTCGGGCCGCGTCGTGGAGCTCGCTGGTGACTTCTGTGCGCTCGTCGCGGCTGAGGAGGCCATGAGTGTCGTCCAGGCACAGCCAGCGGTGCCTGGCGAGCATGATCCCGGTGAGCCCATGGCACCAGTTGGCGCTGGGATCTCCGTCGTCGTGGCGCTCGTCGCGCCATGATCCGTGTGCCCGGAACTTCGCTTCGTGTTTCCATGCGGCGCGCCATTCGTCCCGGAACGTTGAGTCTCCGGTGATGTGGGCGGCATGGAGCAGTCCGGTAGCAATGCCGGAGGCTCCGTGGGCGAAGCTGGCATTGTCGAGGCCACGTGGGCGGTCGATCGTCCATCGGGTCTCGCGCAGAGACACGAGATAGGTGGCCAGGCGTTCAGCGACGTGGGCGCGCAGCGAGCCATCCGGGGCGTCGGCGAGTGCGATGAGTGTTCCAGAGACGCCGGCAAGGACGTCCGTGTCGACGTCGTCCAAGGAGGCCGTCAGGCACGTGCTGAGGAACGTCTCGGTGAGCTGGTCGACGTCGGTGGTGATGAGCCCGCGCTGGCTGAGCGCTGAAAGGAGTGCCAGGTGCCCTGCTGCTCCGTTGTAGTACGAGAGCAGTCGCTTGGGTGATTCGAGGTCACGGTGGAAAGCCTCGGTGGCCTCTCGCCCGATCGCCTGGAAGATCCCGTCACCGCTGTGTTGGCCCGTGAGATCCCGGTAATCAAGCATCCCAAGCGCAAGGCCAGTGGTGCCTTCGTAGACACTGCCGATCAGCGGTCGAAGTTCGAACTGGTCATGATCGTCGACTCCGAGGCTGAGCCAGTTCACCGAGTCGTCTGTCCTCGATGGTGCCGCCGTCGAGACGATCTGCTCCCAGAGCTGATGTGCGGCGTCGCTGATCTCGGACGACGCCACGTGTCGCTGGTAGGTCACGCGCGTGGGACTGACAAGGGAGAGAACCTCTTCGCTTTCAAACGTGAACTCGATCAGTCGGCGTTGAAGTGTCAGGTCCTGCTCGTCCAGGCTGTCGAGGTGCTCGAGCGTGAGGCGAAGAGGAGATTCCGATAGCTGTCCGACCGCGATTCCATCGGCGTCGGTGATGGATGTCGAGGCTGCGCCGCAGGCGAACGACGGGATATTGGCCTGGGCGATCTGGCGTTCTTCCGACTCCATCACCCCTGTCGGGATCCCGGCCCCGCTCCTCCTCAGCCTCCTGGTAAGGTCTTCTTGCCTGGACAGGTTGGAGATGGACCAGAGGTACTCGATGAAGACGCTGTAGTCGCTCGTGCGACGGGCGAGCAACCGGCAGCGGACGGCCTCGCTGCTGGATTCGAGCAGCTGGCGGATGTCCTCGCGAGATTCCAGCAGAGCCTGGTAGGAGCGGGTAAAGCCTTCGATGATTGTGTCGACGTGGTCGTTGGGCAACATGGGCTCAGTGTGGCCATCGGTGTCGGCGAGGAACGGGAGATGGCTGGGGTCATAGCGATCTTCATATCCGCGTTCGTAGCGCAGGTCATCGCGTTCGGGGTTGATGAGGACACGCTTCTCGGGGCGCCAGTGCCCGCGGGAGAAGGCGCTGACGTCACCGCCGTAGATGCGCATCCCCGAGACGATCGGCAGCATCCCGGTACCGGTGACAGAAGCGAGGATCTTTCCGTTGACTTCGGTCGCCGCCGATGTGGGAAATGACGGCTGCCGGATCATGGTGGTGAAGATCGTCTCGGCATCAACGACGCAGGGACGATCCCCGACGGGAACGATGTTCTCGTGGTGGAGGTCAGTCAGCCTGAGCGCATAGGCCACGAGCAACAGATGTCCAGAACGGCGATAGTACGTGCGGATGTCCTCGCTGCTTTCAGCGGCAGTACGTTCGACTGCCTGGACCCAGCAGTATGTTGTGTGATCCAAAACAGGGGGCGTGACGGGGAAGGGCTCGTCGCCAGCCCGGCGGCAGACGAGGTCGGAGACGCGCTGAAGGAGAGTCTCATTCGCTGCGGTGCGGGGTTTGAAATAGACAACGACTCCGCTTGTCAGACCGACACGCGATGTCGCTGTTCCCGCATGAAGATCGCCGGTGGGCTCGATGACCTCAACCGCGTCATCGGTGGCGGGAATGATCCCTGATGAGCGCAGTTCGTCAGCATCTGCTTCGTATCGGTCGGTGATGGTGTGGCAGAGATCTTCGAAAGACGTCAACCGCTCGTGTAAGCGGCGGTGTACCGGGGCAAATCGGGTTTCGATCTCGGTTAAGACATCTGGGACTAGGTCGGCGTTGAAGGCCTGGTATCGGTCCTCTGGGGTGAGACCGGGCAGTGTCTTCTCGATCCGGCGTTCGTTCAGCAGGTAGATCAAGGCCGGCATGAGGATCTTGAGCACTTCGCTGTGGAACGCGTTCTCGGCGATGAGTGTGCGTGTCAGCGGTCCAGCATGCTCGTGGATTGTGGTGAGGAACCCGGCGAACGGGGGCGCTGAGGGGGAAGGTTGGTCGGACAGCCTGGCAGTCACTTCAGTGGTGCTTCTTTCGGGTTGGGGTCAGCTGCAGCAGGTGAGCAGCCCCTGCCACGAATTCATGTGGCACTCGTGAGTGAGGGTCGAGATGACGCCGTCCGCTCCGAGGATCTGGTCGAGTTCGTTGTCGGTCAGTTCCTGCAGAGCGGTGGCCGCCTCGTGGTTGATTGCCTTCATGATGATCTTCTCCTTTGCGTGACGCCATAGAGGGCTCTGTACTGCGGACAGTTGCGTGGCGGCCAGGCTGTCCGGGGCGATGCCCACTGCCAGGCTAGGACAAAACTTTACGACCGGCAAGGGATGCAGGTTGGGGCGGCGCCGACCGTGGTTGGATGTGCCCGCTGGGTCCCGTGCAGCCTCCTGGGCGCAGGTTGCCCTGTGACCTGGCGGCCGGGTGATGGCATAGGACGATGACGGAGATGCGACGAGCGCGACGTGGGACGATCACGCGGTAGGTCAGGCTGAGCACGCAGCTTCGACCAGTGCGGGTGGTCGGCCAGGCCTGCCTGACGGGAGTGCCGCGGCAGGGGATCGGAGTCCTCGGCTCCGGTAGCTTCGGGAAGTCGACGACGCTGAGGGTGCTTCTCGGGCTCGTCCATCGCGCGAGCTGTGTGCCCCTCGGTGTAAGTGTGCGGAGCGGTCGGCGCGGAGGGGAGGCAACGAACGTCCCGGAGGCGTCGACGACGAGCTGCAGGTGGCCAGCGCACGACCATCATGATCGCGGCTGAGACATCTTCGAGTGTCGCGGGATTGTGAACCGTGGTTTGATGTGCCGCGGCTCCTTCCTCGTTGGAATGGATAGTGGATGATCGACCAGCGAGAGGAGACAGCGTGACACCGGAGGCACAGCGAGTACCGGCCGCGCACGCGTTCGCAGCGCGCGTGTTCAACCTGACGAAGACCTATGGTGCTGGAGCGAACGCGGTCCGGGCTCTCACTGATGTGACCGTGGGAATCCGCGAGGGCGAGTTCACTGCGATCATGGGATCGTCGGGGTCGGGCAAGTCGACGTTGATGCACATCATGGCCGGCCTGGACGACTCCTCGGGCGGGCGGGTGTTCGTCGGCGGTACGGAGATCAAGCGGATGCGTGACGCCGAGCTGACGGTGCTGCGTCGCCGCCGCATCGGTTTCGTATTCCAGTCGTTCAATCTCGTGCCGACCCTCGATGTGCTCGGCAACATCCTCCTGCCGTTCAATCTCGACGGCCGCAAGCCCACGACCCAGGAGCGTGCACGCGTCGACCGCCTTATCCACTCGCTCGGCTTGCACGACCGGCTTGCGCATCGACCTGGTCAGCTCTCTGGTGGTCAGCAGCAGCGCGTCGCCATCGCCCGCGCCCTCGGCACGAACCCCGAGTTGGTGTTCGCAGACGAACCGACTGGAAACCTTGACTCACGGTCGAGCCGCGAGGTGCTCTCTCTGCTCGCCGCAGCGGTGAAGGAACATGGGCAGTCGATTGCGATGGTCACGCACGATCCGATCGCCGCCAGCTACGCCGACCGGGTGATCTTCCTCGGCGACGGTCGGATCGTCGCCGACACCCCGAGACAGTCCGCTGAGGCCATATCGCGGTCCATCCTCGAGTTTGAAGGTGCAGCGTGAGCACCGCGGCACCAGAAGCCCCACTACAGGCTCCCCAGGGCAACGCCAAACCGTTCGCGTGGCTCCGCGAACACGGCATGGGGGCCAGTATTCTCATCGGGGCCCTGTCAACCGCGTTCGGGGTGTTCCTGATCAACGCCACCGAGTACATCGCCGCGTGGGTCGGCGGCAGCAACCTCGGCATGGTCGGTGGAATCCGGTTGTTCCTCACCTTCGGATCGGTCGTCATGGTCGGCTTGGCCATGTATGTCGGTGCGATGGCGACTGCCAACACGTTCTCGACCATCATCGCCGGCCGCGTACGCCAGATCGCTCTCATGCGACTGATCGAGTCCAGTGCTCGCGCGCAACGGCGCATCGTCGCCCGCCAGGGCCTCACCGTCGGCGTCATCGGCGCGATCCTCGGCGTCTTCGCCGGAGTAGGCATCTCGGCGATCGGCGCGTCAGTCATCTCCGGGGTCGTCGCAGCTCAGACGGGTGGCGCACTCACGGCGCCGGAGGACTTCTCGGTGTGGCATGTGACATTCGCTGCGCCGGTCATCGCGGTTGTCCTCACGACCTGGATCGCGGCCTGGGTCGGATCGCGACGCGTGCTCACCGTTAGCCCGTTGGAAGCGCTGGGCAGCTCGGGTGACCGCAGTTACGCGAAGGTCGCCCGGCAGGTGGGTCGCCACGTCTGGGCCGTCGTGCTGCTCGCGATCGGTGGGGTGTTGCTGCTGATCGGTATCTTGCTGGGCAATGTCATTCCGCCCTTCGGGTTCTTCGTCGCGTTCTGGGGTAGCGCGTTCTCGTTCACCGGAATCGTCATCGGGTCGACCCTCATCATGCCGCCACTGCTGCGCGGCTTCGGGTTTCTGTTCGGAACCTCGACGACTGCGAAAATGGCGGCCGGGAACGCGCTCCGCGCCCCGGAACGTGCCAGTCGTATGTCCGTCGGCGTGATGATCGGTGTCGCGCTCGTTGTGATGTTCGCGGTCGCTCTTGACGTCATTCGCGACGCGGTCATCAACCTGACCGCCTACTGGGAAGACTTGGACCTCTCCCCGGAAGAACTCAACGCTCTCACCAGCCAGATGGACACTGCGTTCAGTATCTTTTCGGTGATCATCATGGGGCTCGTCGGGGTCTCAGCAGTCATCGCAGGTATCAGCCTGATCAACCTGCTGACCATCGGAGTCGTGCAACGCCGCCGCGAGCTTGGACTGCTCCGAGCCGTCGGTCTGGCGAAAGGCCAGATCCGCCGAATGGTGTTCCTCGAGGCACTGCACATCGTTGTGACCGCGACCGTTGCCGGTCTCGCGCTCGGAGTGTTCTGCGGGTGGGCCGGAGCCCAGTCATTGTTCGGCTTCTTGGGCGACCGCACCTATGGTTTCGGTTGGCTCGCGCCGAGCGTACCGTGGTCGGTCATCGTTGTCGTCACCGTTGCCACGACCGCCCTCACTCTGCTCGCAGCGGTGATGCCCAGCCGCATCGCGACGAAGGTCACCCCCGTCGAGGCTCTACACGCCGACTGACCCGGAGTGCCGAGCCGCCAGGCCGGCGTCGCACGCGACCCATGCCCGTGTTGAACGGTCGTCGGGGCCGAGTGGAGCCCGGCTCGCCCGATCGTTGAACTGATCCCTCGGCCACTGTGCCGGAGACCTCGGAGCGGTCTGCCTTGGCGCCGAGCATCCTGGGCGATTCTGAGCTGGACGTCGAGGGCCGATGACCCGTTCCTGGCAAGTCACCAGAGGTGTCGCAGGCGGCAGTCCTGGCACGCGGCCAGGCCTGTCAGATTGTGAACCACGGTTTGATGTATCGGCGTTTGGGACGCACTGGAATGGATGGTGTAATCATCCACCAGCGATAGGAGACGACGTGAATCAGCCTTCCCAGTGGGCGATCCGCACCAGCGGGCTGACCAAGCAGTATCGAGGAACCCCGGTCGTGGAGGGAGTCGACCTCGCCGTCGCCCCGCAACAGGTCTACGGGTTCCTCGGACCGAACGGTGCGGGCAAGTCGACCACGATGAAGATGCTCCTCGGCCTCGCCCGCCCCACCTCAGGCACCGTGGAGATGCTGGGCGAACAGTTCACCCCCCGCTCGTCCAGGCGCATCCTCCCGCGCGTCGGCTCGCTGATCGAGGCACCCTCGTTCTACGGGCACCTCACGGGGCACGAGAACCTCGAGATCGTACGCCGCATCAAGGGCGTCCCAGTTGAAGCCGTCGATGGGGCGCTGGCGACTGTGCGGCTCACGCACGCGAAGGACAAGCTCGCGAAGGAGTATTCGCTGGGCATGAAGCAACGCCTCGGCATCGCGATGGCGCTGCTCGGCAACCCCGAAGTACTCATCCTGGACGAGCCGACCAATGGCCTCGATCCGTCCGGCATCCACGAGATCCGTAACCTCATCAAGAGCCTGCCGCAGAGCCATGGGCTGACAGTGATCGTCTCCAGCCACCTGCTCAGCGAGATCGAGCAGATGGCGAACACCATCGGCATCATCAACCAAGGCCGGCTGCTCTACCAGGGCCCGATGTCCGGGCTCGAGGACGCGGGCCGGCTCGTCCTCACCATTGACGACGCCGAGCGCACGGCGGCGAAGCTGCGGTCGATCGGCTGGCAGGTCGAGCAGGTGCAGGGCCGGGAGATCACGCTCCCGGTGTACGCGGACGAACACATCCCGAAGCTGGTGAACACCATCGTTGGCGAAGGCGTCGGCGTCTACCGAGTCGAGGTACGACGTCGCTCGCTTGAAGAGACGTTCCTTGCGATGACCGAGCGAGCGCAGATGCAGGCCGCCGAGGTCGGGAACGGGCAGGTGGCGGCATGAAGGCGCTCGGTCTGGAGTTTTCAAAGCTCAAGCGCAAGCGGCTCTGGCTGACCGTGCTGCTGGTGCTCGGGTTCGAGGTCGTGTGGGTGCTCCTGCTGCTCATCAACGCATTCGGACGCGACATCAGCGGTGCGCCGAAAGACACCGGGTTCGTGATCGGCCAGGTCTCCCAGGTGCACACGATCTTCGCCTCGATCTTCGCCACCGTGATCGTCTCCCGACTGGCGGCGATGGAACACGACGGTGGGACGATGCCGATGCTCTTCGCCGCGAACCAGTCTCGCGGATCTCTGTTCCGTGCGAAGTACCTCCTTGCGGCTGGCCTGTCGACGTTCGCTACGCTGGTGATCGTGGCCGCGGTCAGCGCCCTCGCCGCTGCCCAGGGCGTCGCGTTGGATATGGGGCTGATCGGGGTGTGGTTGCTCGGGCTCGTGCTGGCGAACCTCGCGATCGTCGCGATCCAGCTGTTTCTTGCGCTGCTGTTCCAACGGCAAGCCGTGACCCTCACCGTCGGCATCATCGGTGGACTGATCGGCTCTTCGGCCGGATTCGTGCCCCCAGCGGTCGCCTCCCTCGTGCCGTGGCAGTACCCAGGGCTGATCACACCGGTGCGTACCGAAGTGGTCGACGGCACCATCGTCGGGTTCTCGATGATCGAGAACCTCGGCGCCCTCATTGCCGTGGTCGCCGTCGTCGGTGTGCTCTGCGCCGGCATCGGTCAGGCCGTGTTCAGCCGTCAGATCTCGAAGTAAAGGAGTGCTCATGTCTACGCTTTCCATCGAGCGTCACAAGTCCAAGCGCGCCTGGGTGCTCCTGGCCGTCGTCATCGTCCTCGCCGGTCTCAACGCCCTCAACGGGGCCACGAACTACCTGCGCAACGCCGAGACGTTTCAAGAACAAGGCGTCACCTGGCTCGCCGTTTGGGGGCAGGGCGGGCTGCTATGGGCGATCCTGTTCTTCCCGTTCCTCATCACCATCCGCGCCGCCTCGTTGACCCGGATGGAACACGAACAAGGCAACTGGCGACGGCTGGCCTCCTACGGTGCGCATCTGCGCGTCTACCGCGGCAAGCTGCTCTTGCTGGCCGGGTTCGTGCTGTGTTGCCAGGCCGCGTTCATCGTGGTCGTCGCCATCGCCAGCCTGCTGCTCGGCTTCGAGCTCCCGCCGGAAGCGATCGCGGCCATGCTCTGCTGGGGGCTGCTGGGGGCCATCGGCGGAATGACCGTCGCGGCGATCCAGCTGGTCGTCGGGATCATCGTACGCAGCTACGCCACCGCCGTTGCCATCGGCCTGGTCGCCTCGGTCGGCAGCCTCATGGCCACCCTCGGCGGGCTCGACCTGCTCTACCCCTACGCGCAGGCCGGAGTCGGGATGCGGGTGCGCGCCCTCGACTGGCCCACGGTCCCCGAGACGTTCGGGTTCCTCGTCTGGAACACCCTGCTCATCGTCGCCGCGGTCCTCATTGGCAGAATGGTGCTACGGAGGAAGGAGCACTGATCATGACCGAGCAGGCACGGCCGGGGCGAGGATTCCTCGCCACGCACCCGACGCTGGTGGATGTGTTGGTGTCGGCCGGCTATGCCCTTGTGCTCTCAGGGGGGATCTTGCACTCGATGATCCTCGGGAACGTGCCTGCCTGGACCGGGGCGTTCGGTTTGGCCATCACCGCGGGTATCAGCGGCGCGCTGTTCTTCAGGCGACGCGCCCCGTTGGTTGTGCTGGGAACTGTGTTCGTGCTCGTCATGACGAAAGAGCTTGCCCTCGGTTTCTGGGACTACGTTGGGCTTGCGCTGGCTTGCTACGCGGCAGGAGCGTACCTCGAAGCGAGGAAGGCGTGGGTTTTCCTTACTGGCATAGTCGTCGCCGTGGTTCTCACATTGATGGTCGGGAACATGATCACCATGGAGTACGCCAGTGGCAATAACCGGCTCTTGGTGATGCTGAACTTCATCATCCCCGCGGGTCTGACTGGAATTGTTGTTGGGTTTCACCGTCGTCTGCGTGACTCCGAGTGGCAGCGTTATCACCAGCAGCAGAACGAACGAGTGCATGCGGCCGAGTTGAAAGCGGTGCAGGATCGCACCGCGCTATCTCGTGAGATGCACGACGTTGTCGGGCATTCGTTGACCGCGATCATCAATGTCTCTGACGCCGCGCGCAGGGCTTCGGGTATCAGCCCGGAGGTCATGGAAGAGGGGCTGAGCAGGATCAACGGGATTGCTCGGGGTGCGCTCGGGGAGACCAGGAACATTCTTGACACTCTGCGTCCTGAGGGGGAGGCTGCCCAGTTACGTCCGGCCACGCCGCCGGTCCTGCCGAGGCAGACACGCGCTGAAGAGGCGGTCGTAACGGTCCCGGTCGATCTTGGTCTTTACGAGCTGATCGACACGGCCGAGAGCGCCGGGCTCACGGGGAAGCTCGTCGTCAATGGGAACCCCAATCCTGGCGAGCTGACTGAGGATATTCGGGGTAGCGTCTACCGCATCGTGCAGGAGGCAATCACGAACGTGATACGCCATGCGAGTGGCGCGACGCTGCTAACGGTGACCCTTGTCTATTCGGATGACAGTCTCATCGCACAGGTTCACGACAACGGCGAAACCAGCGACCTGACAGTGGGGGCTGGGAACGGACTACGTGGTATTTCCGAGCGCGCCGCACTGCTCGGTGGCGAAGCACACCACGGCCCGGCCCCCGCTGGCGGTTGGCACGTGACAGCCACGATTCCGCTGAGGCAGGAGACCTCATCATGAACATCAAAGTCATGCTCGTCGACGACAACGAGCACACCCGCAGCAGCTACGCCATGATGCTCACGCTCGAATCCGACCTTACCGTCGTCGCCGAGGCTTCCGACGGACGAGAAGCCATCGAACGTGCGGCCGAGACGCAACCAAACGTCATCCTCATGGACGTGCGGATGCCGCGTATGGACGGCATCGAAGCGACCCGGCGCATCACCGGGTGGAATGAGGCACCGCGTGTGCTCGTTCTCACTACCTACGACCTGGATGAGTACGCGTTCAACGGTCTGGCGGCCGGAGCGAGCGGCTTCCTCCTCAAGGACGCCACCCCAGATCAGCTCACTGCCGCGGTGCGCGCGGTGTACGACGGCGATGCGGTCGTGACGCCGCGAATAACTCGTCGGATGCTCGAGACCGTGAAATGGCCGACTCTACCGGAACCGGCGGCGGACAGTGATTTCGCTGCCTTGACCGAGCGGGAACGGGAGATCGCGCGGGCGATCACTGAGGGGCTGACGAACGCGGAGATCGCCGAACGGTTCGTGCTCACCGAGAGCACGGTGAAAGCACATATCAACCGTATCCTCCGCAAACTCGACGCACGCGACCGAGTAGAGATCGTTATCCGTGGTCACCGAGCTGGATTGGCGCAGAATCTGTAAACCAGGGCACCGACATCACCTGGTCGGCCGCCACGGTCCGGCGGCGCCGCGATGAGTGGATCGATATCGGGATCTTCGAACGTCTGGGGCCTACAACAAGATCGTCGACCTGGACCTCTTCGATGTCACGGTTGACGGGGGCATCGGAGAGGCGCCCTGCGGTGGTGAGGCAGCGGGTAGCTCCTTTGTGGATCGCTGGGGCAGGGCACCAAGCGATCTCTGCTGATCGAGGCCGCCGGTGAACCGCTGGGTTGGGTCATGGCTGGCGCGCTCCGCATCGATTCACTCCTCCCCCGTCCTACCTAGGCGAACCTCGCGCATTTCGACCCGGGGTTAGGTGATGGGCTGCCCAACGCCGTCAGTCTCCACCTCGACGCAATGGGTTCAATGGACGCGAAACCGGCTACGGTATTCGCTCGGGGTGACGTTCAAGGCTCTACGGAAGGCACGGGTAAGGGTGTCGAACGTGCCAAACCCGCACGCGGTGGCGATGCGGGTCAGAGTGTCGTCCGTAGTCTCCAGTCGGTTGCGGGCGGCCTCGAGGCGTGCGGACTCGACATACGCCGCTGGCGTCATCCCCAGCTCCTGCTTGAAGATCCGGGTGAGCTGCCGGTCGCCGATATGCAGATTCGCGGCGAGATCGGCGACGGTCAGCGGTTCGGCGAGGTGCTGGGCGATGTAGTGCCGGAGTTCGTCGACGCGGCGGGTGGTCGAGATGGGTTCGAGCGGCACGCTGAACTGGCTCTGACCGCTGGGGCGCTTGAGGTAGACGACGAGCTGCCGGGCAACCTTCTGCGCGAGCACTTCCCCGAAGTCGTCGGCGACGAGCGCGAGCGAGAGGTCGAGGCACGAGCTGATGCCCGCGCCGGTCCAGACGTTCCCGTCGCGGATGAAGATCGGGTCGGCGTCCACGGTGATCTCGGGATGCTCGGCGGGGAGCTGTTGCACGGTCGACCAGTGCGTGGTCGCCCGCTTACCGTCAAGGAGCCCGGTGGCGGCGAGGATGTGCGCACCCACGCACACCGAAGTCACACGACGCGTACGTGAAGCCAGGTCGGCCACACGGTCGGCTATGCCGTCGTCGACGAGGGCGGTGACCCGCCTGTGCTCATCGACACGCACAGAGCCAGGAACGACGAGCGTATCGATCGACCGATGTGCGAGGCCGTCGAACGTCACGTCCGGCAGGATGCGAACGCCCGCGGACGTCGTGACCGGGTCCATGGTCTCGGCTGCGAGCACGACCTCGTACCCGGTGGGTTCGTCCATCTCCCGTTGCAGCAGCGCGAAGACCTCGGGAGGGCCGGTCACGTCGAGCAGGTCCACGTGCTCGAAGACGACCACTACGACAAGGCGCTCGATCACGCTCACCGGTTTCCTCCGTCCCGTCGATGCCTACGATATCGGTTTTTGCGGCTTGCATGACATTGCCGACACCCTCTGGTGAATCTTAACGTCGCAGTATCCCCGGTCGCCACGAACCGGCCCGGGCACCGATACCGACATCACGAGGAGAAACGATGGCACGCACGACGCTTCGCCAGCTCAACGGCTTCGACGACACCCCGGCCGCCCTGGCCGACTCGACCCTGATCATGGTCGACTTTCAAAACACCTACACCACCGGTGTCATGGAGCTCGACGGGTGGGAGCCCGCCCTCGACGCAGCCGCCGACCTGCTCGCCAAGGCGCGGGAGGCCGGGGCGACGGTGATCCACATCGTCAACGACGGTGGGGATGGCACACCGTACGACATCCACGCCGAGATCGGGCAGATCCACCCGAAGGTCGCCCCCGTCGAGGGTGAGGCCGTGGTCGCGAAGACCGCCCCGAACGCCTACGTCGGCACCAACCTGGCCGACCTGGTCGATGCCGCCGGTCACGACGACGTCGTCATCGCGGGGTTTATGACGAACATGTGCGTGACCTTCACCGCGGAAGGCACCTTCCTCCACGGGAAGAAGCCGACCGTCGTCGCCGAGGCCTGCGCGACCCGCCCGCTGCAGACCAGCATCGCCGAGGTCCCGGCCGAGCAGCTCCACCACAGTGCGCTGGCCACGATCGCCGACCTCTACGGCGTCGTCGTGCCGAACACGGGCAGCCTCCGGTAGGGCACACCGATCCTGGCAGGCGAGGGTCCGTCCCGACCGCCGCCTGACCACGGCCCTGGCGCTCGGCCGGAGTTCGGCTGGGCGCCAGGGGCACCGTAATCCTGCATCTTCAGAGAGGAGGACCACCGTGGGACACGAGAACCACGGATGCCCGATCGACCACCACACGCTGGCCAGCTCACCCGGTCAGCAGCACGGGCCGTCGCGTTCCCCGCACCGCCGCGCGGACGAGATCGACCCGCACGACCTGGACATGACCGCGTACTGGTCGAGCCCGAAAGTACAGGCCAGGAACGCGATCTTCCAGATCGACACGGACATGCAGCGCCACTACGCCGCACTCAAAGCCGAGCTGATCGAGCACCTCTCGCCGGTGATCATCGTCAACAACGACCCCAAGGGTGGCGAGTACACGCTCGTCTTCGACGGCAAGACCGAGACGCTGCACCCGATCCCGGAGACCTTCGAGCTGACGAAGTCGGTCGCGCACATCCCGCTGGGGATCTTCTCGATCATCGCCCCCTACTTCAAGGGGTCCGAGACCACGGACTGGGTGCCCACGCTGACCGCGTTCGCCGACACGCTCACGGTCGCCCGCCGCCCCATCCGGGAGGCGAACCTGCCCGGGGAGTTCGAGGCTTCGTGCCGGCACATCCTCGACGCCGGGATCGGGCACATCGAGCGGTCGGTCGAGGCCGGCTATGTGTCGATCAAGTCCTTCGAACGGTTCTCCGCCAGCGTCTACGACAGCATCCCCACGAACATGTGGTATGCCTCGGACGCGCAGATCACCGGCGTGCAGAAGATCATGAAGCGGTGGAAGAAGAAGATCGCCCACGCACAGTGGAAGGACGTCTACGTCGTGGTGCTCTCGATCTGGACGACCTCGGTGCTCAACCAGAATTCGATCATCATCCGCGAACTCATGGACCCCACACGGGTCGGGACGCATCTGATCTACCTTCCCTGTGCGGAGCTGCCGGAGGACTACGTCTTCGTCGCCTTGGACAATATCGCCCGGATCGTCCAAGACAATGTCGCCGCGGAGATGGTCTTCCCCACCGACCAGGAAGTCGCCGACGCCCTCAAGGGCACTGAGGATCTCCTCTCGGACACTATCCTCGAACAACTCGGGGAAGGCTCGTCGGACGACAGCCGCGGCCGCTTGCCGTCGGACGATTGGTCAGAACTGAGCGCCGCCGTCTGACTGGCGCACTGTCTCGACCCCGACCGCGCGAGTGCCCTTCCACGCCAGCCAGCATGGAAGGGCACTCGCGCGGCCAGTAACTTCCCCAGACGGAAAGCAGAGGAGGTATGGTTCGGCGTTCCAAGAAAAAGCGACACCCACCGCGTCGTAGTCCGCTGTGCTCCGAAACCGGCAAACGCCGGTATGACGACTACGGCGAGGCTGCGGGCGTGGCGCTGCGTCGATCGCGGCATGCCGGATCGCTGCGCATCTACGAATGTCCCTCGTGCGGCTCTTGGCATCTGACGAAACGACGTAGCTGGGACGGAGCGACGCCCAAGTCGTAGCACGCCCCGCTCTATAGGCCGCGACCCCGGCCTTCCCTGGAAATGCTGTGAAATGGTCGTACGGGGGAAGGTGCTTCCTTCGCCTGGACTCTGCGGAGCGCAGCGGAGGCATACCGGTATTCCACAGCTTGCTGGGCCGACGCGATCCTCTTGGCCTCTCCCAGGGGCTTCGGATCAGCGATGCCGTAGCGGTGCCGATACAAGGCCACCGTCGTCGCGTGCCTCGTCCACAGATTTCGGGACCGAGTGTCCTTGCCGGGTGTGCCGAGTCGTTTGATCCACGGCTCGCCCTCGCTGATCGCATGATAGAGCAGCCGTCCCGCCGCGGACTCGATGAGCTCCTGCCGTTCCGCAAGCGCGGCGCGCATGTCGTCCGAGACAGGCTCGGCCGGTGCCGGGATGAGCCCCGCGACGCGGCGCCGGTTGGCAGTGCGGCGGGTGGCCTGGTTCAGTGTGGCGCGATCGAGCCACGCGGCGAGCTCGGCGGCTGGGTCCGTGTCCTCATCGGACGGCAGGATTTGGGGAGCGAGTGCGGTCAGTGCCCCCGTGACGTCGTGTCCGGTGGCCTCGTGCCGGGCGAGGGAGGCTTCGAGGTACTCGTAGTACGGGCTGGTGAACACCTCGTCGGCGATCTCACCGGTAGCGAACGGCTCGATATCTAGGAGTGCTTCCCACCGGTCGGTCTGTGCTTCGCGGGCGAGGAGCTCGTACTCGTCCAGCAGTTTCGCCAGAGAGGCGTGCTTGTCGGCCTCGACCTGGCGGGTCTCGGTCGCGGAGAGGTCGGCGTCGCTGCGGGCGAGTACCCGTGCGAGCTGCTCGACGCGGGTGAGTTCCTCGGGCGGGTCGAGGTGGGGCTCGACCTCGTGCGGGTCGGGCTGGATGACGTAGGCATGGTTCTCGCGCATGCCGCGGGTCAGTCCGACGTAGAGCAGTTCGCGGGAGGCGGTGCCGGGGTCGACGAGGGTGTGCGCGGTGTCCACGGTCGAGCCCTGGGCGCGATAGACCGTGGACGCGTAGCCGAGTTCGAGATGCTCCCCCACATACTTCGCAGGCAACACGAGTCGCCGCCCGCGCGTGGTGTCGCCTTTGCCGAGCCGTCGCACCACCAGTGCCCCGTCCTCACGGTGGGAGACAACGTGCCGGCGGTCGCCGTTCTTCACCCACGACTTGCCCGTGGTGAGGCGGCGTTCGTTGCGACGGGTGGCGACGAGGTCACCGACTCCGGCAGTGGTGCCGTCATGCAACGCCGCCCCGGCCTCCTGCACGCGGCCGGCGGTGATGAGGTCGGAGCGTGCACGCTGGTTGAGCTCGGCAACCATCTCCGCGTTCCCGGCGAGCATGAGCGTGGAGACTCCCTGATCGCGGTCGTGCTGCCAGGCGATGTAGATGGCATCGAGCATCACCTCGAGATCCCCGTCATGCAGCCGCCGCTCGTCCTCGTACGTGTCGAGCACCGCGTATTTGCCGTGCCGGAGGTCCCGGGAAGCAGCCTTCTCCCAGTCGTGGACGAACCGCCGCACGGTGTGCAGCTCCGGGGCACGCCGGCGGGCGCGCACGAGCATCCCGAATGCCCCGCCCGTCTCTACCGAGGACAGCTGTGCCCAGTCGCCGACCTACACGATTTTCGCTCCGACCTCGGCGGCATGCGTGGCGAGGCGGTCCAGGGTCAGGGTGCCGGCGAGGGAGGCCTCGTCGACGATCACCAACTGCCCGGCCCGCAGATCCCAGCGGCCTTTGTCGTGTTCGTAGAGGAACTTCGGCACGTTCTCCGCCTGTACCCCGAGCGATGCCCCGAGGGCTTCGGCCGCGGTCGCCGACGGCGCGAGACCGATCACCGAGTCCCTCCCGTGGCGAGCGGTCCAGGCCCGGTGCAGGCCACGCAACGCTACAGTCTTCCCGGCCCCCGCGGGCCCGACGAGCACGTCGTGGCCGCGCCCGGATGTCGCGATCGCGGTGATCACCTCCGCCTGGTCCGGGGCGAGCCGGACGCCCTGTACCTTCCGGGAGACATGCCGTTTCACCAACCGGTCCGGCAGGCGCGGGCCATCCGCTGCGCGCCCGTGGGTGAGGAGGCGGGCTTCGACGTCGAGGATGTCCTGGCTGGTCATCATCACCTGCTCGGCGCTCTGGAATCGGTTCGACCCGTCCGCCTGCACGTACTCCTCTGGCACGGCGCGGTCATAGTCCGGGGTCAGCCGCACCGAGGCGGCCTCGGCCTGCTCGACGATCTGGTCGAGGACCCTGGTGCGCTCGGCGGTAGTGGTGAAGCGCAAGGACATGAGTTGCCGCATGGCTTCGGCGTGCACATGCCAGCGCGCCCATGTCGCACGCCGGTCGGCAACCTCGCGCACGACCACATCCGCAATCTCGCCCAGCTGCTTCGGTGCCAGATCGCGCGCCTGCAACGGGGCCTCAGCGAGACCGCGTGCACGCAGCTCGCGCGCCCAGGTTGTTGCGTCCTCGCCGAGCAGGGTGGTAGCGCGGTTGCGCCAGTCAGCAGTGAGCTCGGCGAGCGAGTGCAACTCCTTCTCCGGGCGGGTCTCCAGGGTTGCCTGCTGGCGCAGGCGCGTGATCGTCGTCTTCGACGGCGCGTGCCCGTGCTTGGCGAGGTTCTCCTCGATCAGCCGCTGTGTCGCGGTCGCGATCCCGTCCCCGGCCCCGCCGGTGGTGCGGCGGGAGAACTCCGCGATCAGCCCGGCGGGCACCCCGTCGACTTCCCATCCGATGTTCCGGTCTTTCCCGCGGTCGACCTCCACCCAGTTCACCCCCACCAGGGCCGCGGTGTGGTCGGTGAGGAACGCGTTGAAGTGTCCCAGGTTTTGTTCCGTCTGAGTAGATGGGAAAATCTAGATCATGCCAAAGAAGTTTGACCAGGACGCAAAGGACCGTGTGGTCCGTCTCGTGGAAGACCGTATCCTGGCAGAAAATCTGTCTCTTCAAGCAGCATGTAAACTGGTGGGTCCGAAGCTCGGTGTTTCGTGGCATACGGCCCGCCAGTGGGTACAACAAGCCCGTAAAGCCGGTGGAGTACACCGTGCGGGGGAGGATGTGATTGCGGAGAATGCGAGGCTGCGCAGGGAAGTCCAGGAGCTTCGTGACACCAACGAACTGTTGAAAGCTGCCTCGGCTTTTTTCGCGTCAGAACTCGACCCGAAACGTCAGAAATGATCTCGTTCATTGACGAATACCGTGATCATTTTGGGGTTGAGTTCATCTGTGCGAGGTTGAGACAGCACCGGGAGGGCGGGTTCATCACTTCCCGGGGATACCGCCAATCCAAATCCCGCGGCCCTAGTGCCCGGGCACTGCCCGATGCTGACCTCGTGGAGATGATCTGCCAGATTCATGAAGAGAACTACGGTATCTACGGTGTAGGCAAGATGTGGCATGCACTCCGTCGTGCAGGAATCAGTATCGGCAGGGAGCAGACTGGCCGGTTGATGCGCCTGGCCGGGGTGTGCGGTAAGAGCAAGGGTCAGTCTCCTGTGACGACACGCAAAGCTAAGACTGTTGCTACTCGCCCTGACCTGGTGAAACGAGACTTTCAACCAAAGGGACCGAATCGGTTGTGGGTGGCTGAGATCACCTATGTCCGCACCGTGGCAGGGTTTGTGTATGCAGCGTTTGTCACCGATGCGTTCTCCCGTAAGATCGTGGGCTGGGCACTATCGGATTCGATGCGGACCAAAGCCCTACCGCTGCGGGCATTGAATCAAGCCATTGCATCAGCGAAGGAAACCACGGGCCTGGTCCATCATGCTGACCACGGCTCCCAATACGTCAGTGTTATCTATAACGACAAGCTGACACAGGCTGGTATGACACCGTCGACCGGCACAGTTGGGGATTCCTACGATAACGCTCTAGCAGAAAACGTCAACGGCTCATACAAGAATGAATTGATCCATACCCGAGGCTGGACGGATGTTATTGAGGTCGAGATCGCTACGTTTGAATGGGTGAGGTGGTGGAACGAAGCCCGACTCCACCAGAGCCTGGGATACCGGACACCACACGAGGTAGAAGTCGACTATTGGGCTCGCAACCCGAAACAAGAAATAATGGAAAACAAGGTAAATGCCTAGGAACAAGCCCCGGGGCACTTCACTCTCCGGAGGTACCGGCAGAAGGAGTCGGTTCCCTGGCTAATCCGAGTCCTGAGGGGAACGAGATGGTGCCTGTGATCGTTGCTGGCCTCGGCGAATCTCCCTCTGAGCCCAGCCCAGTGCCAGTCCACACAGAAAAACAACCACCGGAGCGAACCACACAAGCCCACCTAGTGAACTGGCAATAGCTTCCACCCACCCTGGTAGCGGGTCTACGGACAGATGCACGAGAAGGGCCGGCACGCATAACAACACGGATACAGCCATCAGGACATAGAGCAAATTTCGAAGAGTAGACATGTTCCCAGTGTTCATCGTCTGACCCCCCAGCTGTAGTGACACCACGTCACCGAGGATTTTGGTACCGAAGGCCAGGCCGAACCTCAGGGTGGAGTACCGAGCCTACGGCCCCGGGTCTGATTGTAGGAACCTCACGGTCGGTTGTCAGATGCCCCGCAAAGAGAGGAATAACACGATGGGGACTAGGGGCTCATATCCAATCAAGATCGCGAGCGAATCGCGCTGCTTCGTGCCGGTTTGTTGCATGTGTTTTGGCTATGGCACTTGAAAGGTAGTTCCGTACGGTGCCTTGAGAGAGAAAAAGTTTAGCCGCGATTTCTGACGCTGAGAATCCTTCTCGGGTTACGCGTAAGACATCTTTCTCACGTTCTGTGAGTGGGCAGTCGTCGCTTACCGCCGATGCTGAGACGTCGGAGCCGATCCAGCGCTTTCCTTGATGAACGGCCTCAATGACGTCAGCGATATGAGAAGGGTCGGCAGATTTACTCTCGAACCCTTTAACTCCCAGCCGAAGAGCCTTGCGTAGCACTCCAGGTTTGGCGTGCCGGGTTAACATGAGCACTGGCTGACCTGGTAGCTGTTGCTGAATTGTCTCTAGCACCTCGAGGCCGTCGATCTCAGGCATCTCAAGATCAAGAACCAATACATCGGGCCGATAAGTCACAGTAGCCTCAACGGCTTCATGCCCGGTCTGGGCTTCTGCACCAACTTCTATTTCTCCTTCATAGGGCAAGATTTGTGCCATTGCGGCGCGCAGGAGGTTTTCGTCGTCTGCAAGCACAACACGAATCATGTTGCCATGCCTTTCTAACGTGTGGGGAATCGAAGTTCAGTGATGAACCGGTTTTCTTCACAGTGCGCCATGAGTGTACCGCCAAATTCTGAGACTCTTTTCTTAAGGGCGTCAAGCCCACTCAGCTCTGACGCTTCAGAAGTGACTCCGTCATTGCTGATTCCCACGATGTTGGAGTTGACCGTTATTTCCACCTGTCTAGCGTCGGAGTGTCGCAAAATGTTCGTTGTCGCCTCCCTGAGCACCAAGCTTGCTGGTTCTTCACGTTCGAGCGGGAGATCGGCATCAGCGTGGTGAACATTGACCGTAGCACCTGTAGCCTCAAGGAGGTTTTTCGCGTTCTCCAACTCGCCCTGCAGGGTTAGACGGCGTTCTCCATAGGCAAGTGACTTGGCTTGCGAGATCGTATCTGTCAGAAGACCACGGACCTCGTCCAATTCCTGCTTGGCAGCGTCAGGAGCGTCGTCCATCTGTCGCTGAGCAAGGGCCGTTTTCATCTTGACTACATGCAATGTGTGCCCCTGAATATCATGTAAATCAGCCGCGAAACGGAATTTCTGCCGATAAAGGGCCAATTGAGTCTGGGCTCGGTGGGCATTGTCGAGCTCCCGCACAACCCGCACTGTCCACCGAGACCCGAAGAAGACGGCCACCCAGAAGAGGCCAAAAACCACAGTAGTCGTCACATAAATAGGCGCCTGATCTGGCTCATGCACTGTCGAGAGGAGCGCCAGCCCTACCGCGACACCTAGGAGACCGGCAGTGGCCACGACTCGCATTCTCGGTAGCGTGGAGAGGTAGGCAGCGCCTGCAATCAACAATCCGCCCGTGGCTAAGGGGCTTACTGCCAACCAGCTGGCTACCCCGGCAGTAAGAACGCCGACTAGCAAAGACCACACCAAGAGGTTTCGACTGAGCTTCGCCCACCGTAGTGCGACGCAAAACGACAGTGTCGCGCTGGGCAAGAGAATCAGCACGTGCCAGAGGGGGTCAAGTGCGGTAAGCAGCCCCGCAGCCCAAAAAACAGCCAGTCCTAGCAACAGTCCCTGGGCCGTATTGATCCGGACACGCTCTAGAGAATGTCGCTGCCACGTCCCAGAGATTCCAATGGATTCTTCTGTTTCGTTCCTGTTTCTTTTGTTGTCAGCCATGGATTCTCCTCCTGGCAGCACCTACTGCCCTCTCGGGCGGGAAGACTTTGAGCGAGTCGTAACTCACTCTATTTTATCCAGCGAGCCAGTGAAGTTGGGCTTGTTCTAGAAATACGGTTCAAAGATCCACATTTCTGGGGATATTTTCAGCCTTGCAACCGATTAGTGTTGGAAATGTCCGGACAACACCCGGGCACGTAAAGTAGGACATCCCTGAGAGGAGGTTAGATCATGCGAAATGACCTGACACATTTTGCGGACACACTGAATATCGGCGAAGTCGGGCACGCCGTTACTGCGATGCCGACTCTCGCAACTCCCGCGACCACAGCGACTACAGCAACTACCGCTATCTTCGGGTTTACCGATAGCAACCCAGTTACCGTGTCGGCCGAGGTCGCACCCTATGGTTCAGTCAACGAACTGATAAGGGCTCGTGAGAGTGCTCTTCAACCTAACGGCACACAACTCACTCTACAAGGTGGCGGCGAGCCACGCTAAAATGCTCGCGAAGCACCTTCGATTCCTCCTGCACCGATGACAGCCCCGTCGGTGTGACGCCGAGAGCTATGGGACGTGGGTTGTCGATGTCGGCGACGGCGAAGACATGAAAGACGTACGCGTTCCAGTACGCAAGGGCGTTCAAGGAGTACGGAAGCTTGTTACTCAACGACCCCGTCGCCGACATCGGCAGGCAAAGAGATAACTCGGGTATCACCCAGTCTCAGGACGCAACCCGTGCTTCAGGCCGTTGAAAGTCCTTCATCGCTTTTGGGCCACAGGCCGAACGCAGTGTCGAATTTTTCTGGCCACCGAGATGCAGGCCCCGGTAGATCCCGTAGCATACGGGGAGGTGGTGTTTTAGTAGCGCCGATACACCGATATGTTTCTGGGCCAGTTACTACTGGATATCGCTGGAGACAACCGAACGCCACCTCGCTCTTGTAGTTGCGAAGTACGGTTCGAGGCGATTGCGCGGCGCGGCCCTCGCCGTTACTACCCCAATCGCTCCAGCTCGGGCCAGTAAGTGGGGCGGTCGCGGACCCGCATGGTTTTTCTGAGCGGCAACACTCTTGCGAACCGAGGGCCGACGTTACACGAGGAGTTCTTCTGGCCCTGAACCTGACTCACATATCAACGTGATATGAAAGATCGCCCGATCGATACGCAAATACGCACACCTGCATGTCTTAGCAGAGTTTGCTACCACAGTCTCTCAAGTGTTGCTCGAGTTCAACGGGCGCGCCTTCGATAACAACAACCAGTTCATTAATCACGACGTGACCGGCTGGGTAACCGGTATGAAGATCTTCTTCAAGGGGTCGCGACCCTAGAAAGAAAAACCTCGGAGCCGTGACCGGGTCGACTAGTAACTACCACGTGCGCGATACACGTATTCAGGGCTCCACGACAACCCGCTGCGCTGGCGGTTCTCGATCTCCCTTACCGTTCGTGAAAAAACCGGCAAGGTTGATTCGCCCTCCTGAGCACAGTCGTCGCGTGGGCCACAGACTGACTCGGGCGTCCACATTGCATCACGATGACACGAAAACGCCGTCCTGCCGGCCCCTCGAAGCGAATGTGTTCACTCAGCTTCAGGAACGTGGGCTGAACAAACACACCACCAGCCCGAACCTCCCTGACCGCACCCTGAGTGGCCGGTCGCTCATTGACCGACTCACCACAATTCTCAAACCTTCAATAGTGGCCCACAGGTCAGCCTGGATGCCACTCCGCCCATCCTCACTCGCGGCGTCAGGCTCCGACCGGTGAACCGACCAGGCCAGCTTGTCTTGCGATCAGTTTCACGTGATGCGTCGGTTAGATTCCGCCCGTAACTTGAGGCGAGAGGCTCCGGGTTGTGTGTCGCAAACGCGGCACACAACCTCTTTTTCGGAAAGCGTCCCTAACTCATGACAGTACGTCACTGGGGCCACTCCGCCAATTTTGCTGGGATGAAGACATGGTTACACGAAAGGTCATTGACGTCCAAGAGCTCACCGTGAGCTATGGAAAGTTCACGGCGGTTGAGGAGCTCTCGTTCGAAGTACAGCAAGGCGAACTCTACGCTCTTCTAGGCACAAACGGCGCGGGGAAGACATCGGCACTGGAGACCATCGAGGGGCACAGGCGTCCAAGTTCCGGTACGATTCGGGTCTTTGACCAAGATCCCCGTGATCGCAGATCGGTTCGACCCCGAATGGGGATTATGTTGCAGGAGAGCGGATTCGCTCCGTCTTTGAGGGTCGGGGAGACCGTTGAACTCTTTGGGGCCGTGAGCGGCCGGCAAGACGATAAAGACCGCGTCCTTCAACGAGTCGGGCTCTCCCATAAGGACACCGTCCAGGTTTCTCAACTCTCTGGGGGAGAAAAACGCCGCCTGGACTTCGCAACAGCAATTTACGGTGACCCCGAGCTTGTCTTCCTGGATGAGCCCACCACTGGCCTTGACATAGAAGCACGCGACGAACTCTGGCAGGTAGTTAGCGAGCTCCGTGACC
The DNA here is from genome assembly GCF_003185725.2 of Auritidibacter sp. NML130574. Lineage (GTDB taxonomy): Bacteria > Actinomycetota > Actinomycetes > Actinomycetales > Micrococcaceae > Auritidibacter > Auritidibacter ignavus. The sequence continues at coordinate 1,834,071 of NZ_CP031746.1, forward strand.
AAGGCGCCACGCTAGTGCTGACCACCCACTATCTCGAGGAAGCCCAGGAGCATGCCGATCGAATTGGATTGATGCACCGAGGACGACTCGAGCTTGAAGGCACATTCAACCAGCTGGCAGGATCGTTCCCCACAACGATCAGTTTCAGCACCCCCGAATATCGTGGCGAAGTTCCTGTCCCCGTAGATACCACGGATCGTGGCTGGAAACTACAAACTCAGGACCCTCAGCGCGATCTGTTCAAACTTCTGCAATGGTCAGAGGAGAAGGCCATAAGGATCAGCAACTTATCGGTCCAGCCAGCAAGCCTCGACGATATTTTCCGAACACTGAGCAACTGAGGAGACCAGATGTTACCTATCGCCAAAGCCGAGTTCATCCAGATGCTCAGGGACCCTTTGGTCCTGTTCATGGCAACAGTCATTCCTTTGGGCATTTCCGTGTTCCTTTATTGGAACCGCGACACGATAGGCGGAACCCCTGTGATCGCTTCTCTGGTCATGGCAGTGATCCCTTCTTTCGTGGTCTACGCCAGCACTACCACTACGTTGGCTTCAAGACGCCAGAATTTGTTCCTCAAACGCATGAGGTCGACCTTCCTCAGCGATCCCGCCATCCTTCTCGGCCTCTCGTTGGTACTCATTGTGCTCTCGGCGGCACAGACGCTGGTGATTCTGATGGTCTTAACATTGGTGGACAGCGGTCCAAGCAGTCCAGTGCATGTGGTCGCTGTCTTGTTGCTGACTCACGCCATGTTCTTCGGCCTTGCCCTCGCTACAGCTGGCATTACGAGTTCTCCCGACAGTGCCCAAATCACAGTACTACCGATCACCATGGGTGTGGTTGGAGTGGCCACGTGGGTCGCAGCTACCGGCACAGACGAGATGGCCGGCTTAAAGCTCTCTCTACCAGGAGGAGCGGCTGCCGAACTAATCGTCCAGGCATGGAGCGAGGATGCCACCGGCGAAATGACGATACTACTCATCCCAACCCTAGCGTGGGTGGGCCTCGCATTCCTTGCGGCACGGTTCCTCTTTCAATGGGAACCGAGGCGCTGAAGCGCGCACTCGCTTGTGACCTCTGTCACCTCTCGGAACATCGAGTGAACGGCATTCCGAGACGCCACAGGGTCGAGCGCTGACTATTTGACTCCATCCGAGCAGAGCCTTGGCTTGGTGTTTATCATTCCTGAATTTACTGCAGTCTAAAGTCAACCAAACCGACATCAGGTCTGATGATTGTAGCCAAGACGGTTCGACGGTAATTGACAATTTCATGCGATCCCCTTCCGTTGCCACAGCGACGGCGTAGTTGGCAGAGTCCGGTCACGCGGCACGCCAACACAGCACGCCCGTACGCCCGGTGCTGACCAGTGTGATACCTCCGGCCCTTTGGCGCTGGCAGAGCCTGGTCCGGCTTGGGGATGTAAAGCTAGCGTGAAGCAAGCCCTGCCCTATCTGATGGCACAACCAAGAACCTAAATCACTAGCAAACCTTGTACTCTTGTCGGTTCCCGAGGAGCGTATCCCGCCGGGAAACACCGACTACCTCTTGACCAGGACAAGTGGTCTTTTTGTGCGGCGCGGGCGACTCTAGCCGGTTAGCGTGAAGCGCTAGGTGTAAGTCCTTGTGAGGTTGTGAACGCGGTCTACTGGTGAGAGTCCCCCCCGATAGTGGTGGGGGCTTGGTGGTGGTTGCAGTCATGCACGAACGTTGTGTACGAGTTTTCGCAAGCACTCTGGCTGGCATAGTGTCTCGCGTGGGCCCATTCGGTCATCAGCGTCGGGTTGAACCGCTGGAGTTTCCCGTACGTCTGCGGACGACGTGGCGTGGCCCGTTTGTGCCTGACCCCGTCCCCGAGTACTCTGCTGAAGTCCCCGGACCGGTAACAAGCCCCGTTATCGGTCATCACCGCTTCCACGCTGACACCGATCCCGGTCAAGAACCTGTTCGCCGGCTTCCAGAAGCCTGCTGTGATGTGTTTCTTCTCGTCGTCAAGGATCTCGGAGTAGACCAGCCGGCAGTAGTCATCCACGCCCGTGATGCAGGTACCGATACCGGCGCGATGAAGACTGCCCGGCACGGGCGGCTTTGCCCCGTGAGGAGTGGACCTTCCGGTCCTGGACCGAACCGCGGCCATGAGCCCGCCACCGACCACCGCCAGGAATGCGGCCAAGCATTTTGACATCAACGTGGATCAGCTGGCCGGGGCAGTCGGCTTCGTCGCGACACGGCCCAGGCCGGGGAACCGGAGGACCGGTGACCTGATCGATGCACTCCAGCTTGAGCATCCGGTACCGGGCCAGCACCCGCCCGACGGTCGAGCGTGGCAGGTGCAGGTGATAGCCGATCCGGCGTGGCCCCCATCGGCGGTTGAACCGCAGCGCGATGATGCGACGCTCGGTGGGTGCGCTGAGCCTGTCCGGGCCGTGGTGCCGACGGCTCGAGCGGTCAGCCAAACCGGTCGCTGCCCGGTGCCAGCGAATCCAGCCAGACACCGTCGCTGGGTGAGACTTGGAACCGTTCAGCAACACGTGGCTGAGACCAGCCATGATCGACGACAAAACACACGAGCCGGCGCCTACCCTCAACGGTCACCCGTGCATTCCAGTGAGTCATCAAAGACCACCGGTTCTAGGTGCATGTCAGTACCCACCTCGATACCGGGGGTCTTCCTTCAACTCAAATCCCGTTCACAACCTCCCAAGGAACTACAACTAGTCGTCGAGACTCGACTGAAAACCGCGCAGGGCGTGAACCAATTGCGCCACCAGCGCGGGCTGGCCCTACTCTTCGTCACACACAACATCGCCCTGGCCCGACACATCGCCACGCAAGTGGCAGTGTTGAACCAGGGCGAAATTGTCGACCACGGGCCGGTCAATGACGTCCTTGACAACCCGTCACATTCCTACACCCGACATCTACTCGACGACCTACCCCAACTGTAACACTCCAGCTGGGCTGAGCACCGAGAGCTCGGTGGTCTTAGAACCGAGCGGCAGTCTGGATCGGCGGGTTGTACTGCTGGTAGGTCGACAGGTTGTCAATGGTAATACCCGCGCTGGGGTTACGGGCCTGAGCAATCTGGCCATCACCGATGTATATGGCCACGTGATAAATGCCCGAGGCGGAGCCATTATTGGACCAGAACACCAGGTCACCGGCTTGCAGGTTGTCCAGGGAGACATGCTGGTTGGCTGCCGAGTACTGGGCGGATGAGGTACGTGGCAAATCCTTGCCCGCACTGGCGTAAGCGGCCTTGACGAAGGCCGAGCAGTCATAGGCCGAAGGGCCATTAGCGCCAAAGCTGTACACAGCACCGGAATTGACGATGTCGATGGCCGCGTTCACGGCCTGGCCCTGCCAGCCACTGGCCGAGCTAGTTGCCGAGACGGTTTGAACATCCAGGGGTTCATCGGCCGACGCCTCACTGGTTACTGTCTCAGCATTGGAGGCAGTATTGGAGGCAGTATTGGAGGCAGTCTGCGCCTGTTCCCCGGTGGACTCCGTTGCGCCCGGAACGGTCAGCTCTTGGCCGGGGTAAATGGTGGTAGAGGCCGAAATATTATTGGCCTCCAGTAACTCATTGAGGCTCACGCCCAACTCGCCGGCGATCTGTGAGAGCGTATCCCCGGCTTCCACGGTGTAGGTATCAGCAGATGTTTCAGCCGAAGCGGTGTTGGCGCTATCGGAGGTGCTATTCGGGCCCACCTGAGCCGCCGTCGAAGATCCCTCCGCATCGGCCGGCACATCTTCCAGGGCAGCGGTGGCCGAATTCATTCCGGTGAAGGTAGCACCAGCCACCGCAGCAACACCGACCAGCCCGCTGGTCACATTCTTCCGACGACGGCGGGTGGCAGCCTGCTTCAAGGCCCGCTCAGCGTCAATACGCTCGCGACGAGTTAAATAAGTCATCAATGAGGATTCCTTCTCTATCTCGTGATCTCTACTCGTGATGAGAACATCAATGGGCCGCGCCCGAACAGCGCGTTGTTATCTGACTGTTATCCACCGTGACATAATCGTTACCTATTCGCAACCGACCGTCTGAATTAACTGAGGATTCACTCCGAAGTCACACCCTTTAATCCGCATGCTCGTGCCGATCCCGCGAAAACCTGAGAATATCCTGTTATTCTTTCGTGACTTTATCTACCGGGCGGTAGGGCTCCTGACAGCAACCTCACCGACAGGTGACAATAGAGGTAACCCAGCTTGTCGAAGAGAAAGCCCATACCGCTGTGACCCTCTCCCCGCACCCGGCCACCGTCGACCTCAAGCCACTACCTCTCCCACATCTTGATGACACCTTGGACACGCTCCGCCACGCGCTACGTGCCCTGTTGGCCGGGGAGGAATTCGCCCACGCCGAAAAGATCATCAACTCCTTCCGCACTCGCAACGGCCCCATCCTGCAATCTCAGCTGGAACAGCTAGCCTCTCGGGCCGAGGCCACCGGCACCAACTGGATGTCCGATTATTGGTGCTCCAGTTATCTCGCGGTCCGCGATCCACTGATGCTGGCCTCCAATGTGGCTTTCCAGATCGAAATCCCCTCCGAGAAGACCGGATCTGCTCGAGTCGCCGACCTCGTACACCGCCTGCTCCGGTTCCACCTCATCCAGGCCCGTGACGAGATGCCCGAAGAGATCGATGCCCGTGGCAACCGCATCACGATGAACCAGTGGTTTACCTTCAACGGCGGGATCCGCACCCCGCAGGTCGATGAAGACGTGATCGAGCCGTGCACCCTCGATGCCCGCGAGCGCGAGATTGGCGTGTTCTACCGCGGCCAGCTACACGCGGTCACCGTGACCGATCAGACCGGCACCCTGGCCACCCCCACGCAACTGCGGGTCGCCCTCGACCAGATTCTGGACGAGGCACACACCGCCCAGCAAGCCCAACAAGCCCAGCAACCAAACTTCGCCGCGATCTCCGCACTGGGCTCTGAGTTCTTGGCCGAGCACCTGCCAGAACTGCGGGCTGTAGGAGAGAATGAACAGACCTATCAGCGGTTGAAAAACACGCTCTTCACCGTCGACATCACCGAGGCAGACCTGCCCCGGGCCGCTGAGTTGCGCAACTTTGCCTTCCGCCCCGGGGCAGCCTGGGTCTATAAGCCCATCAGCTACCAGGTCGGGCTCCACCACGACTGGTTGTGCATGGAGGTCGAACACACCGGAGTGGACGGGGCCACCCTGGTCACCGCACTCCAACGGATCCAGGCTCTCGACCCCCAGCCCACCACCATGGATCCACACCAGCCCGAGCTAGCCAGTGAACCGTTGACCTGGGAGTTCACCGATGAGCTACTGGAGCGCTTCACGCCTGAGGTGGAGCACTACCGCGAGCGCGCTCGCCACTATCAGGTGGCGATGGTCGAGGTGGACCGGCTCTTACCCGTGGATAACTATCCGCTCAAGCTCAGCCGAGACGCCTGCGCCCAGCTGATGATGTCGACCGCCCAGTACTTGACCTTCCAGCATATCCGGGCGGTCTACGAGGCCGTGGACATACGCGAATTTCGCGCCGGTCGCACCGAATGCCTCCGGGCTGCCACCCCGGAAGCCGTGCGCTTTGCCACCGCGCTGGCTCAAGGGAAGGCTACCGAAAATCTGCTGATCGATGCGCTGAACCCCCACCGGATCTGGGTCAAGAAATGCAAGGCCGGATCCGGGATGGACCGACACCTGCAACTATTGGAAGCCACCGCGATCGCCGATAACACGCTGATGGCCTCCGACCCGTTCTTCACCGACCCGGCCATCCGGTCGGTCCGCCGGGACTTTTTGTCCACCACCTCGGTTGGTGGCCCCGAGCAGATCATCCGGTATGCCTTCGCCCCCCACGATCTCCGAAGGCTTCGGCATCAGCTACACGCCCAAACCCGCCCACGGAGAATTCTGCGTCAGCTGGCACGACAAAAACTCCCAAGGCCCCGAGACCTTCCTGGCTAACCTCGCCCGCGCCGGCGAGCTATTTTGGGAGTTTATCGACTCACTACCCCGCCCACAGCAGGACAACCCGTAACGCTAGCGAGCCTCGATCTGCTCCACCGCGCTGGGGTCACAGTCATGCAACAGTGTCGTGATCCGCTCCACCTCATCGGATTCCCCGATCGCGGCAGCGGCTCGGCCCAGAGCGTACAGTGCGCGCAAAAATCCGCGATTGGGTTCATGCGAGTACGGGACCGGGCCCTGCCCGCGCCATCCGGCCGCCCGTAGCGCGTCCAGTCCCCGGTGGTATCCCACCCGCGCATAAGCGTACGAGTCCACGGTCCGCCCCTCCTGCCAGGCGTCCTCGGCCAATAACGCCCACACCAGCGAGGACCGCGGGGCCACCGGCACCAGATCCTCCGGCAGGTCACCGGCCTGCAGCCGTTGGTCCACCTCCGGTTCCGCCGCCAACAGAGTGGGCTCGGGTTCCATCAAGTTCTTACCGATCATCGAGGCCACAACAGGCTCCTTTCGCCACCTCAGCGCATAGATTCTGCTTCCACTGTACCCAGCCTGGCGAAGTTCCGAAGATGACACCATGTGACATTCCCGGTGAAATCACGTTCACACCGATACCGCGCTGCGAGTCAGTGTCCCCTATTCTTGAGGTACCTCATTGTCAGCAATGTCAGCACGCTCACGATGCACTGAACCCACCGGCTCTGCGCATCAGGATCAGGAGATACCCCTGCATGATCACTGTTGAAGGCCTGACCAAGGTCTACCGACAAAACGCCCGTGAGGTTCGGGCGTTAGATGACGTGAACCTTCAGGTTCCCACCGGCTCGATCCACGGCATTATTGGTCGTTCCGGGGCGGGGAAATCCACCCTGGTGCGTTGCCTGACCCTGTTGGATCACCCCACCGAAGGCACCGTCGCGGTCAACGACACGGTGCTGAGCAACTCCTCGGCCAAACAACTGCGTCAGGCCCGCCGTCGGATCGGCGTGGTGTTTCAGAACGCCAACCTGCTGTCCTCGCGCACCGTCGTCGACAACGTGGCCCTGCCGTTGGAGATCTCCTCGGTCTCCAGCTCCGAACGCAAACAGCGTGCCACCGAACTGGTCAATCTCGTCGGCCTCGACGGCTTCCACGAGGCCTACCCCGCCCAGCTATCGGGCGGACAGCGTCAACGCGTCGGCATCGCCCGCGCCTTGGCTGCCGACCCGGACGTGCTACTGTGCGATGAACCCACCTCCGCCCTCGACCCGGCCACCACCAAAGAGATCCTGGAGCTGATCCGCTCGGTGGCCCACCGACTCAACCTCACCGTGGTGGTGATTACCCACGAAATGCACGTGGTCAAAACCCTGTGCGACGCCGTCTCTCTGCTGGACGCAGGTCGCATCGTCGAATCCGGTCCGCTGGAAGAAGTCGCCGCCCACCTGAACGGTCAGCTCTCCGCCGCGTTGTTGCCACTGGACGAACTCGATGAAGCCCACCGCGACCCCCAAGCCACGCTGATCGAGGTGCTGGGCTCCGGCGAACACCTACCCGCCCCTACCACCGTGCTGGAAGAGGCCCTGCCGGTGAAGGCCATCGTCTCCACCGGCACCATCGAATACCTCGGACCCACTCGGTTCGCCCACCAGCTTTTGTCCGTAACCGGCGGGGACCAGCCACCCGCTGCCGAACCAGCCTTACAAGTCCTGCGCGCCGCCGGATTCCAAGCTCGCGCCCTGAAGGCAGGTGATCTGTAATGGATTGGTTCACCGAGAACGTGCTCGAAAACCGCGCCATCACCAATGCCGTGCCCGAAGCCCTGTGGGAGACCATCCAAATGGTGGTGATCTCCTCGATCGCGACCATCATCCTCGGGCTGATCGTCGGCCTGATCATGCACATCACCCGCCCGGGCGGACTTGCACCGGTACGTTGGCTGTACGTGATCATCTCCTCGATCATCGTCAACATCACCCGCTCGATCCCCTACGCGATCTTGATCGTCGCGCTGATCCCCTTCACCCAGTTCTTGGTCGGCACTGCCATCGGCCCCATCGCCGCCACGGTGTCCCTGACCATCGCCACCGCACCGTTCTTCGCCCGCCTGGTCGAAACCGCACTGCGTGAAGTCCCCGCCGGCACCGTGGACGCCGCCCAGGTCATGGGCCTATCGAAGGCCCAGATCGTGTCCAAGATCTATCTGCCCGAAGCCCTCCCCGGACTGGTGGCCGCTTCCACCAATACGATCGTGGTGCTGATCGGCTACTCCGCCATGGCCGGGCTGGTCGGCGGTGGCGGTCTGGGCCGACTCGCCTATAACTACGGCTACCAGCGCTTCGACACCGCCGTGATGCTGGTGACCGTGATCCTGATCGTGGTGCTGGTCCAGATCATCCAGTTCATCGGCGATCAGATCGTCAAGTACGTCGACCACCGTTAAGCTTTCCTCCCCAACGAACCACACACCCACCTTGGAAGGAGAACTCTCTGATGACCTCATTCACCTCACGCCGTCGCATCCGCCACGGACTGGCCCTCGGGGCTACCGCCACCATCACCGCCCTGGTGCTGACCGGTTGCGGTGAAGAAGGCGGTGGCGACAATGGTGGCGACGGAGACGTCACCACCATCACCGTTGGTGCCAACCCGGTTCCGCATGCTCGGATCCTGGAGTACGTCGATGAGAATCTGGCCGAAGATGCCGGTATCGACCTGGAAATCAACGAATACGATGACTACCAGACCCCGAACCGTGTGCTGGACGAAGGCGGCGACGACGCTAACTACTACCAGCACCTGCCCTTCCTGGAACAGCAGGAAGAGGACCTGGGATACGATTTCGATCACGGCGATCCGATCCACCTGGAGCCCTACGCTGGCTTCTCCGAGAAGCACGACTCCATTGACGATCTGCCCGATGGCGCCACCATCGGTATCACCAACGACCCGGCCAACCAGCCCCGCGCACTGCAGCTGCTGGAAGCCGAAGGTCTGCTGGAAGACATCGGTGACGACCAGGGCGCGCTGGATCTGACCGACGAACAGAACCCCAAGGGCCTGGAGTTCGAAGAATCCCAGCCGGAGTTCTTGGCTCAGGTCGTCGATGATGACTCCATCGACCTGGCCATCATCAACGGCAACTACTTCCTGGAGGCCGGACTGAGCGTCGATGACGCCCTGGTCGTGGAATCCGCCGAGGACAGCCCGTGGGGCAACATGCTCGTCTGGCGTGCCGGCGACGATAACGACGCCATTGCCACCCTGGAGGAGCTGTTGCACTCCCAGGAAGTTGCCGACTTCATCACGGAAGAATGGCCCAACGGTGAAATCATCCCCGCCGAAGGCGACAGCTCCGAGTCCTCCGAGGACGCCTCAGACGAGGAAAACGCCGAGGAAGAAGACGCTGAGTAACTCTCACCGAGTCTGACTAAGGGTTTGACTAACGCCTGCCACCGCAGCCAACCACCACAGTTGTGCCATCGGTGGCAGGCTTTTTTAACGCCCTGGGCGCCCCGGTGCCCGGGCACCCATTACTCACGAAAATCCTCCAGGGTCGAGACCGGGATGATGTGATAGGCCGGTTGCTCGTACGGGTGCACCGCGAGTGCGGCTTGCACCGCTGCCCGCGCTTTATCGATCGGGGCCATCATCTCGATCCGGTCTTCAGCCACTTCCTCGGCACGCGCTACCTCTCCAATGGCCGGTGCAGCCCCCGGCAACGGAGTGAACCGCCCGGTGCCCTGAGAGGTGAACGATGCTCCGTAATACTCACCGATCGGGCCCACCGCCTCAGCGAGCGCGTCACGGACTGCTTCGGCGTTCTCGGTCGGTACGTAGATCACAATCACGGCATAGCTCATGGCACATACTCTAAACGACCACCGTGGGCTGGAATACCTCCGCAGAGTTGTTGCCGGTGACTGTTCAGACGTCGCACATGTTCGATTAAGCCGTTCGAGTGCCGGTTGTCCACTGTTCGAAACGCACACTTGACGTCAACCGCAACTCCCGCATGATTAAGCGGTTTGCAGCCATCCACACCCTTCGCGTGCACCCTTGTTATGGGAACAGCTGTACGATATTATGGGAGTATAACTCGAACAATCAGATGGTTTATCGAACGCATTGAGGTGGTGAAGAGCATGTCAGTGACGGCGGATCCGCGCAGTCGCGACATGCAGGCTGTTCCGGGTCTCCTCGACGAAGAAGCCCTGCGAGAGGCATCGCCGGGCGAGATGCTCCACGCCGCGTGCCGGGTACTCCAAGCATTAGGGTCGCGCATGGGCTCAGAGAGTGCCTTCGATGACCTCGCCAGGTGGCGCGAAGACGCCTCGGCTACCGACTGGAACTCCACGCTGGCCTCTGATCGTGATTCCGAGCAGGTCGAACTCACCGCACCGGATAACTATCACGACAGCTTGCCTGGTCTCACCCATGCAGCCGAAGAACTCAGCACCGGTCTTGACGGCCTCCAGACGACGCTGATGGGGCTCACCACCCGGGCCTTGACCACGACCGCAGAACAACAAGCAGTTCTGGGAGTTCCCCGCACAATTCGAGGACCGAAAAATGAAAAAAAGTACCTCGAGGAATACCACGGACTGGGTCGCAGAGATATCGCCCAGCGAACGATGCGGGCCCACTATACGGTTCCGCCCCCACCACCGATTTCAGGTGGCCCCGCCCCTGAACTTGAGTTCCCAGACTTTGCGCGTAGCTTCCAGCGCGGTCACATGCGGACCGCTAACGCCGACCGCCTGATCAAGCTCACCGAAGATCTCAAACGCTATGCCCGTAGAACATCCGCGGATCCGGCACGGGTGGACGCGATTCTTCAAGAAATGATGCCAGTGCTGACCCGTCACGCAGAAACCATGAGCGTCGGCGACTTCCATCAAACGTGCCGTGAGTGGTTGCCCAAACTGTGCTACTACATTGATGCCGACGGCCCCGCACCCGAAGATGGCCTTGAACCACAACCAGCTCAAGAACAGTTCTGGGTCGCCTCGCGACAGGATGGTGGTCTGGACTTCGGCGGGACCGTCTTCGGCCTCAATGCCGAGCTGTTGCGAACCATTGAGGCCGCAGCAAACAACTATGCCGTGCTACGTCGTGGTTCTGAGACAACCGGTGTCACTGACAGCCACAACTCAGATGATGAGAGCTCGGCGACCGAGCCGAAGAACCCGGTTATTCAGGCATTGAAAGCAAACTTTCCCGAGATTTCCCCCGATGCACTGGCCAGTATCGATGCGGCGGGAAACCAGCACTCCTTTGACGGGGAGAACCTCTACGATCCCCGTCATCGCGCACACCGTGCAGTGAACGCGCTGTTCGGTGTACTGATCGCCGGCATTGGCGCCGGGAACGCCAAGAACGGGTTGCCAGCAACGCGCGGTCAGTCCACCAAGATGATCATCTCTATGGACTACGAGACCCTGAGCGAACAATTGTCGCGACGACACCAACTCGATGACGATTTGAAGAGACAATCACTCGTGAAGTTCTTCAGCCACCACCGAGAAGGCGATCCAGTCGATGATGATTCTCCGGGCCACCGATTCAGATCTGAAGGTCAATTCTCTGGAACCATTCATCCCAGCACATTACGAGCAGCCGCCTGTGACGCAGGATTGATCCCACTGGTGTTTGGCAGTGACAGTGAAGTGCTCAATCTTGGCCGAGAAAAACGAATGTTCTCCACCGCGCAATACCGTGCATTGGTGGCTCGAGATCGTGGTTGTGCCACACCGGGGTGTACTATGCCCGCTGCCTATTGCCAGATCCACCACATCACCGAATGGGAAAACGGTGGCGACACCAATATGGGCAATGCGGTCTTGCTCTGCCAGGGCCACCACACCGATGTGCACTTAGGCAAATGGCGCATTCAACGCATCGACGCCAAGGGGGTCTGGTTTGTCCCAGAACCCTGGGTGAGCCCAGATCCAACCCCTCGGCGTAACGCATATTGGCATCACTAAGGGTCGGAGCTTATCTCAGCGCGTGGCCGGCCGATCCCAGCGCCTGGCAGGCCTGAACGATCCGCTCGCTCATGGAGGCTTCGGCTTTCTTACCCCAGGTACGCGGGTCGTACATTTTCTTGTTGCCGACTTCGCCATCAACTTTGAGCACCCCATCGTAGTTCTCAAACATGTGGGCAGCCACCGGACGCGTGAAGGCGTACTGGGTGTCGGTATCGATGTTCATCTTGATCACACCATAGGACACAGCGTCAGCAATTTCTTGATCTGTCGAGCCCGAACCACCGTGGAAGACCAGGTCGAAGGGGCGCTCCACGCCGACCTTGGCTCCCACCTCACGCTGGATTTCGTCCAACAGCTCGGGACGCAGCTTGACGTTGCCCGGCTTGTACACCCCGTGAACGTTACCGAAGGTCAGCGCGGTAATGTAGCGACCCTTCTCGCCGGTTCCCAAAGCCTCAACGGTCTTCATACCGTCTTCGACCGAAGTGTAGAGCTTGTCATTGATCTCGTTCGCCACTCCGTCTTCCTCACCACCGACAACACCGATCTCCACTTCGAGAATCTGGTGGTTGGCCTGAGTTCGCTCCAGGAGCTGTTCGGCAATGCGCAGGTTGTTTTCCAGAGGCTCTGCCGAACCATCCCACATGTGAGAGTTGAAGATCGGATCACGACCGGCCTTGACTTCTTCGGCGGAGGCGTCCAGGAGCGGGTTAACGAAGCCCTCGAGTTTGTCCTGTGGGCAGTGGTCGGTGTGCAGAGCGATGGTGACACCGTAGGAATCAGCAACTACCTTGGCGAAGGCGGCGAAGGCCTTCGCCCCCACGACCATGGATTTCACCGACTGACCAGAGAAATACTCGGCACCACCGGTCGAAACCTGGATGATCCCGTCAGACTCTGCCTCAGCGAAACCGCGGATAGCAGCGTTGAGAGTCTGTGAACTGGTGACGTTCACCGCGGGATAGGCATAGCCACCCTTTTTCGCGGCGTCAATCATCTCAGCGTACTTATCGGGGGATGCGACAGGCATATAAGCTCCTTCATCGATCTGGGTTTGTCCCCAGTCTAACCACCCACCACCCGGCGGTCAGGACCTGCCGGGCGAACCGCATGCTGTCGCACCCATTCATGCATCGCGATACCGGCGGCCACCCCGGCATTGATTGAACGGGTTGAGCCATATTGCGCAATGGCCAACGTTGCCGTGGCAGCCCGATGAATGTCCTCGGAAATCCCCGGTCCCTCTTGCCCAAAGACCATCACGCATTCCCTCGGGAAGCTGAACTCCTCGATCGCCACCGAATCCTCAAAAAGGTCCACGGCCAGAATCGGTAGGTTGTTCTCTTGCGCCCACGCCACAAAGTCGTCAATAGTGGGATGATGCTCAACGTGCAGGTAGCGGTCGGTGACCATCGCACCACGACGATTCCACCGGCGTTTGCCAATGATGTGCACCCCAGCGACGTTAAACGCGTTCGCGGTTCTCACCACGGTTCCGATATTGAAATCGTGCTGCCAATTCTCGATGGCAATGTGCAGACCGTGGCGCGATCGGTCGAGGTCGGCCACAATGGCCTCCACCGTCCAATACCGGTACCGGTCCAACACATTGCGACGATCACCCTCAGCCAGTAGTTGCGGATCGTACTGTTCGCCGGTGGGCCAGGGTCCTTCCCAGGGGCCTACACCGACTTCACGGTGGTAGCCGTTGTCGGTGGGGTGCTGCGCGGAGTCCGTCACGTCGTCGGGCCGTCGACGTGCGGCTCGGTGTGCCGATCATGCACCGCCCAGGCGGCCCCCGAGGCGATGCCGGTGACCGTCAGTACCGATGGCCACGCGCCAATTTTCTTCGATAACCAGTGCGACGCGCCGAAAGCGCCCAGGTATACCGTCGCCAGTCCCACGGCGCGTCCAGCGCCACCTGCTTGCGCCCAGGCTTTTGTGGCGTAGCTACCGGCCACACCCAGTCCGACCGCGCCCAGGGCCCGAATCTTCGTCAACCGAGCCGTGGCGTAGCCACCGATCAGCCCGGCGATCACCGCCGGTGCGGTCTTGCGGTGCTGAATCTCCGTCTTGTGGTCTGCCATAGTGATCCTCCTTCAGGGATGGTTAGAGTCCGAGATCGCTCAAACGGAAGGCGGCCAGATACGGGACGCCGGCCTCGTCTTGGATCCGCTCGGCCGCTCCGGTATCCCGATCGACCAGCACAGCGACGGCTTGGACCTCACCGCCGGCAGCGCGCACACCCTCAACGGCGGTCAAGGCCGATCCGCCGGTGGTCGAGGTATCTTCCAACACCACGACTTTCCGCCCCTCGATCGAGGGTCCTTCCACCTGGCGTCCCATACCGTGTTCTTTGGCCTGTTTACGCACCACGAAAGTATCCAACTCCCGGGCCGGGTTGGCTTGGTGCAACATTGCGGTGCCGACCGGGTCGGCGCCCATGGTCAATCCTCCGGCCGCGGAAAACTCCACGTCGGAGAGTAACTCCAACATGACCCGCCCCACCAGCGGAGCTGCGCGGTGGTGCAAAGTGACTCGTCGCAGGTCGATGTAATAATCGGCCTGTTTGCCCGAGGACAGCGTCACTTTTCCGTGCACCACCGCCAAGTCTTTAATGAGTTCCGCCAGTTCAGCGCGATCCGAAGTATAGGTTCCCATGCAGGCTAGTTTACGCGGTGCATCGCCGGATCAGCCTCGGCGGGTGCACCGCCCACTGTTTATCCTGGTCAACACATCGTGAGTTGGAAATTGACGTCACGAGCGTTGCCCCTTTAGTAGAGTGTCAACAGCACCGCTTTTTCGGAGATGAGGAACCATGAACCTGAAAAAAACCGTTCTCGGAATCAGTGCCGTGGTCGGGCTGGGTCTCACCCTGACCGGTTGCACTGGCAACGATGAAATCGCCACGACCTGTCAGAAGCTTAACAACGTCACACTCAAGGTCCAAAACGCCCTAGGGGAGTCCGGCGATGACGCCGAACGCGCCACCGGCCAGATGGAATCGGCGTTAAACGAATTTTCTCGGATGGTTCATGACACCTCCGATCAGGAGCTTGCCAACGCTCTGGAAGATATCGAAGGCTCCTACCACAGCGTCTACCAGTCCCTGGAAGACGGAGCCAGCATCGCAGAAGCCCAACAACAGGGTCTCGAGTCACAGGTCGATCCCACATCTGCCGAGGTTCTGGTTGATAAATGCGCCTCCGGCATCTAAGTCTCATTACTCTCGCGACGGGGTTGGCGCTGACCGGGTGTAGCTCCGGTGGCGATGACGCGCTCGAAGACTCGTGCGAGCAATTGCAGGGCCTACCTGAGCCCGCCGATGAGGGATTCATCGAGCAGGCCGAGGAGATCAAAAATAACGCCTCGGATGAGCAACTACGCCACGGCATCGACCAGGTCATCTCCATGGCCGAGATTCTGGAAGACCACCGCACCGGCGATACGTCGGATACCGACGCCTACGCCGAGGTGGTCGAGCTGGCCGATGACGACGAGTTTGTGGACGGGATGACCTATCTGCAAGACCACTGCGAGGTGCAGTTCTAGTCCGCTTTATGGAGTCCACGTGTGGTGGTGTGAAAAACGAGGAGACGTAGCGTGAAATTAGCGACCTGGAATGTGAACTCACTGCGGGCCCGGGCCGACCGGGTGGAGGACTTCCTCGAGCGTAGCGACACCGATGTGTTAGCCATCCAGGAAACCAAGTGCAAAGATGAGAACTTCCCCTGGGAGGTTTTTGAGCGCTTGGGTTATGCGGTCGCACATTTCGGGTTTAACCAGTGGAACGGTGTCGCGATTGCCTCCCGGGTGGGCCTCACCGATGTCCAACGAACCTTCCCGGGCCAGCCGGCCTTCGGCAAAGGCGGTCACGACCCGGTGCAAGAGGCTCGGGCAATCTCGGCGGTCGTCGGAGAAGATCTGCGGGTGTGGTCGTTGTACGTTCCCAACGGTCGGGCGCTCAACGATGAACATATGGCGTATAAGCTCAACTGGCTGGATGCGTTGCGGGAGCACATTGGCGCTGAACTCGACGAGAACCCCCAGCAAAAATTAGCACTGGTCGGCGACTGGAACATTGCACCCTACGATCAGGACGTATGGGATATCGAATTCTTTTATGAGAATGAGATGACCCACGTGTCCGCTCCGGAGCGGGAGCGCTTCCACGCGTTCGAAGAGATTCTGCACGATCCCGTGCGCGACCAGCACGAGCAGGCTTTTACCTACTGGGACTATCAGAAACTGCGTTTCCCGAAGAACGAGGGCATGCGGATCGACTTTGCCTTGGTCTCACCGGCAGTGAGCACCGGGGAAACCATGATCGATCGGGACGAACGCAAGGGTAAGGGCCCCTCGGACCACGTTCCGGTGATCGTGGAGGTTTGCTCATGAGTAAGGTCTCCTGGTGACGTGATCTAATAGATAGCATGGGTGCTATGAGCACGAGCGCACAGCAACAGATCATCAGCGCCCTGAACGTCGTCCCGGAGATCGATCCGGCCACCGAAGTCCAGCGCCGGGTGGAGTTCTTATGTCAGTACCTGCGACAGGCCGGAGCTTCCGGGCTGGTGTTGGGCATTTCCGGTGGGGTGGATTCCACCGTGGCGGGCCGGTTGGCTCAGCTGGCGGTCGAGAAGCTCCAGCAGGACGGTATTGAAGCGCGGTTTACTGCGGTGCGTTTGCCGTATCGGGTGCAGGCCGATGAGTCCGATGCCACCGCTGCGGTGGAGTTTATTCGCCCGACCCGGGCAGTGACGTTCCAGATCGGTCCAGCCACCGATGAGTTCGGTGAGACCTTCCGTCAGGCCACCGGCGAGCAGATCAGCGATTTCAATTTCGGCAATGTCAAGGCGCGGATGCGCATGGTGGCGCAGTATGCTCTCGCCGGGATCGATGGCGATCTGGTGGTGGGCACCGATCACGCCGCGGAGGCGGTGACGGGGTTCTACACCAAGTTTGGGGATGGCGCCTTCGATATCGGCCCGCTCCAGGGACTGAATAAGCGGCAGGTGCGTAGCATCGCCCGGTATTTGGGTGCACCGGAACATTTGTGGGCCAAAGTCCCCACCGCGGATCTGCTCTCCGATCAGCCCCAGCGCACCGATGAAGATGAGCTGGGACTGACCTATGATCAGATCGATGACTTTCTCGAGGGCAAGATCGTTCCCGAGGACGTGGCTGAGCGGATCATCTCCGCGTACCGGGCCTCAGCGCATAAGCGTGCGCTACCGGCAGGTCCGGTCGCGTCCTAAAGGCTAGGACTGTCCGCGCAACTCGTTCTTGCGGATCTTTCCGGTAGCGGTGCGCGGTAGTTCCGTCAGGATCTCGAAACGGTCGGGCACCTTGAACCCGGCGAGTCGTTCCCGGCAGTGGGCCCGCAGGTCCTCGGGATCGACGTCGCCGACAATGTAGGCCACGGGGCGTGGATCACGCCTTCCACCTCGATCGAGGAGATGTTCTCGCCACCGGAAATGATGATGTCTTTGAGCCGGTCAGTCAGTCGTAGGTAACCGTCGGGGTCGATCACGCCCACATCGCCGGTGTGGTACCAGCCACCGGCGAAGGCAGTGGCGGTGTGGTCGGGATCCTTGAAATATTCGGCCATCACGCCGTTACCGCGGACCACGACCTCGCCGAGGGATTCCCCGTCGTGCGGTAAGAAATTCATCTGCGGATCCACCACGGCCAGCTCGCCGGCGTGGATCATGGGCACGCCCTGCCGGGAGAGCTTGGCGTGGCGGTCCTCCCAGTCGGGTTGGGCCTGAGTAATCGAGAAGGGCCCGTAGGTTTCGGTCAGTCCGTAGACCGGGATCGGCGTGATGCCCAGTTCTTCCAGCCCGGCAATGATCGACGGTGGCGGGGCGGCCCCGGCGGTGGTGACAGCCCACGGGGCGGTCCAGTCGTTGCAGTGGAACATCGGTAGCGTCCACAGGTATCGGGTGGTGGCATCATAGCCGTAGTGGTAGGCAGCCGACAGAGCGGCCAAATAGGCCCCACGGTGGGTGTACACCACACCTTTCGGCGGGCCGGTGGTGCTGCTCATCCAGCGTGATCATTTCGATTCCGAGCTCGGTGCACACCGGTGCCAGACGGTCGGCGACATCCGGGTCCACGAACACGATCCGGGCCTCGGCGTGATCGAGAATGTAGCGGAATTCGGCCGAGGTCAGGCGCGGGTTGAGCGGGTTGAGGACCGCCCCCAGCATCGGCACCGCAAAGTGGGCAACCAACATCTCAGGCAGGTTCGGAGCCACCACCGAGACGGTCTGGCCCGGCGCGACGGTGGCCGACAAGGCCCCGGCGAGTTGGCGCACCTGCTGGTGAAATTCGCGATACGTCCAGCTGGTGCCTTCACATTCTACGGCGGTGTGGTCGGGATAGATGGCGGCGGTACGGTCAAGATACGTGACGGGAGTCATAGTGTGGCGCATGTGTTCAGATTAGCAGGTCAGCAGAACTGCCTGTCCGAATGCGATTAGGCTAGAACCATGTCCAAAACTCCCTGGTGGTCCCATGCTGTCATTTACCAGATCTATCCCCGCTCCTTTGCCGATTCCACGGGGTCGGGGATGGGTGATCTGCCGGGGGTGATCGCCAAGCTCCCGTACCTGGCCGAGCTCGGGGTGGATGCCATCTGGCTCTCGCCCTTTTACGTCTCCCCGCAACAGGACGCCGGCTATGATGTGGCCGATTACCGGGACGTGGATCCGCTGTTTGGCGCTCTAGCCGATGCCGACCGGCTGATTACCGCCACCCACGAGCACGGGCTGAAAATCATCGTGGATTTGGTGCCGAACCATACCTCGGATCAGCACCCCTGGTTCCAGCAGGCCTTAGGCGACCCGGCCGCCCGGGATCGGTATATTTTCCGCGACCAGCCCAATAACTGGTTGTCGCATTTCGGAGGAAAGGCCTGGACCCAGATTACCGAACCGGATGGCACCCCGGGCCCGTACTATCTGCACCTGTTTGACACCTCGCAACCCGATCTGAACTGGGAGCACCCCGAGGTGCGCGAAGAGTTCGAGAATATTCTGCGGTTCTGGCTGGACCGCGGGGTCGATGGGTTCCGAGTTGATGTGGCCCACGGACTGGTCAAACAGGCTGGACTACCCGATCATCCGCACCGGCCGGGGATGATCACCGATGCCGAACTGGATCACAATATCACTGATCGGGACAACTTCACCCCGGTGCACCCCTTCTACGATCAGGAGGGCGTGCACGAAATTTACCGTAGCTGGCACCGGGTGCTGGAGGAATACCAGGATCGGATGATGGTTGCCGAGGCCTGGATCTCGCCGCTGTTCCGGCTGTTCCGCTACGTGCGCCCCGACGAGATGCAGCAGGCCTTTAACTTCACCTTCCTCACCGCCGGCTACGATGCCCAGGCGCTCCACGAGGCTATTGACATCTCGTTCGCCGAGGCGCACGCGGTGGGGGCGCCGGTGACCTGGGTGCTGTCGAATCACGATACGGTCCGGCACGCCTCCCGCTTCGGACTGCCGGATCCCACCAGCTATCCGGACAGCATCACCGCCGAAGACATCCAGCCGGATGAAGCCCTGGGACGCCGACGCGCGTTGGCGGCGGCGATGATCGAGCTGGCACTGCCGGGCTCGGCCTATATCTATCAGGGCGATGAGCTGGGCCTGCCCGAACACACCACCCTGCCGAACGAGGCACGTCAAGATCCGACCTACCGGCGCACCCGGGGTGCCGAGTACGGTCGCGACGGGGCCCGGGTGCCCATGCCGTGGCGGGCCGGTCAGCCCGACGGGTGGCTTCCGGCCCCGGAGTCCTATCACCGCTTGGCCGTGGATCAACAAGACGGGGTGCCCGGATCATTTTTGGAAACCTACCGGCAGTTGTTGCGCCTGCGGGCTGAATACCGGTTGGGTTCCGGTCAGTTCGCCTGGTCCGCCCACCACGATCCGCACCGCGGGGTGCTGGCCTTTACCGTCACCACTGAAGACCATACGGGGACTCAGCGCGTCGAGGTTATTGCCAATCTGTCGGATCGGCCGGTGACGGTCGCCCCCGGGGAACTACTGATCGGCCCCGGTTACGCCGAGAGCATGGTGGAGCCCGATTCCACCGCGTGGCTCATACGGTAGTGTTAGGTTAACCTCAGTCAAGGAGTGAATGCCACGATGTCCGATCACCACGACCTGGTCGATACACAGGAAATGTATCTGAAGGCCATTACCGAATTGCACGAGGCCCGCCTGCCGGCCCTGCGCGCCCGGTTAGCCGAACGCTTCGAGCAGTCCTCCCCGACCGTCTCGGAGACGGTAAATCGGATGTCGAAGGCCGGGTTGCTGGTGTTGGGCAACGACCGGGTGTTGCACTTTACCGCAGAAGGCGAACAGCAGGCCTTATCGGTGATGCGCAAACACCGAGTGATCGAGCAGTTTTTGCATCAGGTGGTCAAGCTCGACTGGTCGAAAATTCACGCCGAAGCGTGCCGATGGGAGCACGTGGCCAGTGATGAGGCCGTGGAGTTGATGGACGGGCTCTTGGAGCACCCGGAGGTGGATCCTTTCGGCAATAAAGTCCCGCAACTCAATGGTTCCCAGGTGCATTCGGTGGACCAGCCCGCCGATGACAGCATTGTGGACCGGGACCACGGCATCCTGTCGCGGATCGGGGAAATCGCCCAGATTGATCAGGAGTTCTTGGCCGATTGCCTGGCCCAGGGCATCACGCTGGGTACCGACGTCACTGTGGAACAGGTTCCGGACGGGTATGTCTTGATCCACGGCGAGGCTGAGGTGTTTGTGCCCGAGGGCTATGCCCGAGGGGTGTTCCTCAGCTAAGCTTCCCGGGGTTCCGCCCCCATCGCCTGGGCGGCCCAGTACCCGGACATACCGTGCACCCCGGCCCCGGGCGGGGTGGCTGCCGAGCCCATAAAGAGCCGGTCGGTGAGCCGGTAGGGTTCGCGGGTGAGACCGGGACGTAGCACCGCCTGACTGCGGGTCATCGCCCCACCGGCAATATCGCCACCGATGAGGTTCGGGTTCCAGTCCTGCAGATCTTGTGGGGAGACCAGGTGGCGGTCCAGGATTCGGTCGCGGAAGTCCGGGGCGAACCGGGAAATTTGGGCCTCGATCCGCTCGGCTACCAGTCCGCGACGGGGCTCGTGATAATTGGCCGGCACGTGCGCGTAGGTCCACAGGATCGTGCGCGAATCGGTGGTCCGGCTGGGGTCAGCGACTTGTTGCTGACACACCATCACAAAGGGCCGTTCGGGCATGCGTCCGGCGGTGATCTGGGCTTCGGCCAACCGGATCTCAGCGGCTTGACCGCCCACGTGAACGGTCACGGCCTGACCGACGCGGTCATCGCTCCAGGGCACCGGCCCGTCGAGCAGATAGTCGACCTTATACACGCCGGGTCCGTAGCGCCAGCGAGACAGCCGGCCCAGGGTGGTATCGCTCAACCCGGCGGCGGTCTCGCGTCCGGCGAGGGTCATCACCTGGGCCGGGGTCATATTCAGCAGGATTTTCTCGGCATCCAACTCGTGTAGCGAGGTGATCTCCGTATCGGTGTGAATCCGTCCGCCGTGGCTGGTAATCACCGATCCCAGGGCGTCGGAAATGGCCTGGGAGCCCCCCTCGGCCACCGGCCAGCCACGGGTCATGCCCAGAGCGCCGAAGATCGCGCCATAGGCGGAGGTAAACGGGTGACCCAGCGGGGTGATGGCGTGGGCGGCCGAGCCGATAAATAGCGCCCGGGCGGGCTGGTCGCGGAAGGCGGTGCGAGTGAACCACGTCGAGGGTGGGGATCCGAACAGCCCGAATTGGGCCATGCGTACCGGGTGGGCAGGGAACCGCAGCAACGGACCCATGACGTTTTCCAGGTCCTTGTCAATATTGTCGACCAGGGACCGGTGAATCATCCGCCAGGCGGTGCCGTCGCCACCGAGTTCGGCGGCGGTGTCTTCTAGGCTGTGATGTAAGACCACGGCCGAGCCGTCGTCCAACGGGTGGGCCATGGGGTAGCGGCCGTGTCGCCAGCGTAGCCCATGATCGGTCAGTCGCAGTCGGGCGAAGACCGGGCTGGCCACCCCGAAGGGGTGGGCGGCAGCCCCCAGGTCGACCACGGTGCCGGGCCCGAAGATCTCCGCTGAGGAGCTGGCTCCGCCGATGCGGGCATTGCGTTCGTAGACGTCGACCTGCCAGCCGGCCTTCGCTAGCAGGGCGGCGGCGGTGAGCCCGTTGGGGCCGGCGCCGACGATGGCTGCCGTACGGGATGGTGAGCTGGTGGGCACTATCCGAAGTACTCGCTGATCAGGTTCGCACGGGTCCGGTTGATCTCACTGAACATCAGTGGCTCAAGCCCGTTGATGTGCAGGCTGGTGGAGGCGGTCACCGCCCCGATCTGCGCCAGTGGCACGTGGTGCGCTTCGGCCAGTTGCTCCAGGGCGGTCACCTGCACCGGAGGCACCGAGACGATGGCCCGACCCTGAGATTCGGAGAACAACAGGGTCGGCAGGTCAATCCCATCGCGGTCGGCCACGTGGTTCAGCTCGCACTCCGCGCCGACCTGGAACCGCAGGCAGGCTTCGGCCAGCCCGGCAGCTAGTCCCCCACCGGAGAGATCGTGGGCCGCGGAGATCAGCTGGCGTTGTGCGGCGGTCTGCAACAGTTGCGCCAGTGCCTTTTCGGCAGCCAGGTCGACCTGGGGCGGTACGCCGCCGAGGTGCCCGTGCATCCGCGCCAGTTCGGAGCCGTCGAGCTCATCGGCGGTGGTGCCCAGCAGGTAGATCACGTGACCGGCGTGGGCGGACTGCCAGCCAGAAGGTACCCGGTTCTCCACGTTCTGGTGTACGCCCAGCACGGCGACCACCGGGGTGGGGTGGATGGCCTGGGCGCCGGTGGAGTTGTATAGCGAGACGTTGCCACCGGTAACCGGGATGCCCAGTTCCAGGCACCCATCGGCCAACCCGCGCACGGCTTCGGCGAATTGCCACATCACCGCTGGATCTTCCGGGGAGCCGAAGTTCAGGCAGTCGGAGACCGCCACCGGGCGGGCCCCGGAGGTGGCCACATTGCGATAGGCCTCGGCCAGGCTGGCCTGAGCGCCGGTGTAGGGATCCAGGGTGGTGAACCGCGAGTTGCAGTCGGTGGCCACGGCAATGCCGAGCCCGGTGGTTTCGTCCACGCGGATCACCCCGGCGTCATCCGGTTCGGCCATGGCGGTGTTGCCCTGCACGTAGGAGTCGTACTGGGCGGTGATCCAGGAGGTATCGGCCAGATTCGGGGTGGAGAGCAAGTCCAAGATGGTCTGGCGCAGATCGGCCTCGGGGGCCTGGAAATCGAGGGCCTGGAAGTGGTCGGTGGCCAACGCGTCCTGACTGTCCGGACGGTGGTAGGGGCGGTGGTATTCGGGCCCGTCATGAGCCACGGTGCGCGGGTCCACGTCGACGATCACCTCGCCGTCCCACTCAATGATCAGCCGGTTGGTGTCGGTCACCTCGCCCAACACCGAGTACTCGACCTCCCACTTATCCATCACGGCTTCAAAGTCGGCCAGTTTCTCGGGGGTGACGACGGCCATCATCCGTTCCTGGGATTCTGACATCAGAATCTCGCTGGGGGTCAGGCTCGGGTCACGCAACAGCACCTGGGTGAGGTCCACGTGCATCCCGCCCTCACCGTTGGAGGCCAACTCCGAGGTGGCACATGAAATGCCGGCAGCACCCAGGTCTTGGATACCTTCCACCAGTCCGGAGTGGAATAGCTCCAGGCAGGCCTCGATCAGGACCTTTTCGGCGAACGGGTCACCGACTTGCACCGCCGGGCGTTTGGAGGGTTTGGTGTCGTCGAAGGATTCTGAGGCCAGCACGCTGGCGCCACCGATGCCGTCACCGCCGGTGCGGGCACCGAAGAGTACGACCTGATTGCCCGCCCCCGAGGCGTTGGCGGTGCGCAGATCCTCGTGGCGCAGTACGCCGACCGCCAGCGCGTTGACCAACGGGTTACCGCGATAGCACTCGTCAAATTCGGTTTCTCCGCCGATATTGGGTAGCCCCAGCGAGTTACCGTATCCGCCGATTCCGGCCACTACGCCGGGGAGTACCCGTTGGGTGTCGGGGTAGTCGATCGGACCGAAACGTAGCGCGTCCATGACCGCCACCGGGCGGGCACCCATCGAGATAATGTCGCGCACGATCCCACCCACGCCGGTGGCTGCACCCTGGTAGGGCTCGACGAAGGACGGTGAGTTATGGGACTCGATCTTGAAGGTCACCGCCCAGCCGTCACCGATGTCGGTGACCCCGGCGTTCTCACCGATGCCCACCATCAGGTCCTGACGCATCTCGTCGGTGACCTTCTCACCGAATTGGCGCAGGTGGACCTTGGAGGACTTATAGGAGCAGTGCTCGGACCACATCACCGAGTACATCGCCAGCTCGGCGTGGGTGGGCCGGCGCCCCAAGACCTTTTTGATCTCGGCAAACTCGTTGTCCTTCAACCCCAGTTCGGCCCAGGGAAGTTCTTCATCGGGGGTGGCAGTCGCGTGGTCGACGGTGTCGAGGTTGAACATCGTAATCCTTAGGCTCTCGCGAGTGAGGTCAGCACGGACTGGAACACGCCCAGCCCATCGGTTCCCTGGCGCATGGTGGCAGGCGCGGCGGCTCCAGAGGCCAGTGAGGGGCCGAAACCGGCTTCCACCGCGTGTTCGGGGTGGGGCATCAACCCCACCACAGTGCCTGCCTCATTGGTAATACCGGCAATGTCGTTGCGGGATCCGTTCGGGTTGTGGCCACGGTAGCGGAAGACCACCCGGTTGGACTCCTCCAGCATCGCCAGCGTCTGCTCATCGGCAACGTATTGGCCGTCCTGGTTCTTCAACGGCACCACAATCTCCTCGCCCTGACGAAACGAGGACGTCCAGGCGGTGGTGGCGTTGTCAATGCGCAAACGTTGATCGGTGCGGATGAACTTCAGGTGATCGTTTTTGATCATCGAGCCCGGCAATAATCCGGCCTCGGTGAGGATCTGAAACCCGTTGCAAATGCCCAGCACCGGCAGGCCGGTCTCAGCTGCGGCCACCACCTGGGTCATCATCGGGGCTTTGGCGGCCATCGCCCCGGCGCGCAGATAGTCGCCGTAGGAGAATCCGCCGGGGATCACCACCGCGTCGCTACCGGCCAGGTCGGTGTCCTTGTACCACAGCTGCACCGGCTCGGCGCCGGCCAACCGCACCGCTCGGGTAGCATCGCGGTCATCGAGTGTTCCAGGAAAGGTGATAATGCCAATACGTGGGCTCATGCCTGCTCCACCGCATCGTCGTCAGCCACAGACACATTCACCACGTCTTCGATCACCGGGTTGGAGAGCAGTTCTTCACCGGCCCGACGTGCTGCCTGCAGGTGGGCCTCGGTGACCTCACCGTCGACGAACAGTTCGAAACGCTTGCCCTGACGGACTGCGGAGAAATCGGAGATCCCGATTCCGGGGAGCTGGTGGGCAATGGCTTTACCCTGCGGATCAAGAATTTCGGGTTTGAGCATCACGTCAACGACGATACGAGGCATCTGCAGTCTCCACCTTCTGACGAAATCGTGTACGTCAAAATCTTAGGCGCTTCAGCCACGCTTTGCCTATTCCGGGGGTTTTCATTGCGGGGTTAACACACCGCACCCGCCAGCACACCTCAAAGAAGCGCTGACGGGTGCGATGAGTATATGGAGTTTTTACTCGTACTTCTCGCCGGCCTTGGCCTTCGCGATCAGCCCGTCGGAGGGCAGGAAGTGGTCGCCGTACTTCTCGGCGAGTTCGCGAGCGCGATCCACGAAGCCCTGCAGGCCGCCGGCGTACTGGTTGACGTACTGCAATACGCCACCGGTCCAGGCCGGGAAGCCAATACCGAGGATCGAGCCGATGTTGGCGTCGGGTACCGAGGTCAGCACGCCTTCTTCCAGGCAGGCAATGGTGTCCAGTGCCTCAGCGAAGAGCATGCGTTCCTGCAGGTCGATCAGCTCCGGCACCGAGGTCCCGGACTTGAAGTGCTCCCGTAGCCCCGGCCACAACAGCTGACGCTTGCCGTTCTCGTCGTAGTCGTAGAACCCGCGACCGGACTTGCGGGAAGGACGATCGGCTTCTTCCACCATCCAGCGCAGTACGTCCTGGGAAGGGTGGTGTGGGGTATCGATGCCGGCGGCACGGTCTGCTTCTTCGGCCTCAGAACGGATCTTCAGCGGCAGGGTCAGCGTCAGGTCGTCCAGCAGCGACAGCGGGCCGGAGGGGTAACCGGCCTGCATTGCAGCGTGCTCGACGGTGGCCGGCTCCACACCTTCACCCACAGCCGCCAGGGCTTCGCGCATGTATTTATCGATCACCCGGGAAGTGAAGAAACCGCGCGAGTCGGTGACCACGATCGGGGTCTTGCGGATCGCGGCCACGTAGTCGAAGGCGCGTGCCAGTGCCTCATCGGAGGTCTTCTCGCCGCAAATGATCTCCACCAGTGGCATCTTGTCGACCGGGGAGAAGAAGTGAATGCCGATGAAGTCTTCCTGACGGTCCACGCCAGCAGCCAGCGAAGTGATCGGCAGGCTGGAGGTGTTGGAGCCCAGCAGTGCGTCCGGGGTGACAATGTCCTGGATTTCCTGGAACACCTGGTGTTTGAGCTCAACGGATTCGAAGACCGCCTCGATGACGAAGTCCACGCCCTCAAAATCGGAGGCTTCCCCGGTCGGGGTGATGCGGTCCAGCAGCGCCTGGGACTTTTCTTCGGTGGTCTTGCCGCGCTGTAGAGCCTTGGCCTCAAGCTTGCGGGCGTAGTCCTTACCCTTTTCAGCCGCCTCCAGCGAAACGTCCTTGAGCACCACGTCCAGTCCAGCCTTGGCGGACACGTAGGCGATGCCTGCGCCCATCAAACCGGCTCCGAGTACGCCGAGCTTTTTGATCTCCCGCGGGGCAATGCCGTCGGGACGGGAGCCACCGGACTTGATGTGCTGCATGTCGAAGAAGAAGGCCTGGATCATGTTCTTGGCCACCTGAGAGTGGGTCAGGTGAATGAAGTACCGGGTCTCAATCGCCAGTGCGGTGTCGATATCCACCGAGGCGCCCTCTACCGCGGCGGCCATGGCAGCACGCGGTGCCGGGAAGTTCGCGCCCTTCAGCTGGCGACGCAAGAGTGCCGGTAGGGCCGGTAGCTGGCTGGCGACCTTGGGGCTCTTCGGGTCCCCGCCGGGGATTTTGAAGCCCTCTTGGTCCCAGGGCTGGACCGGCTCTGGGTTGTTCTTGATCCAGGCCACCGCCGCTTCGTGAAGCTTCTCGGTGGGCACCAGCTCATCGATGAGCCCCAGCGCGTGGGCGTCTTCGGCCTTGAACTGGGTACCGGGAATCACGACTTTCTGCAGGGCGTCCTGGATACCGAGCATGCGCACCAAGCGAGTCACACCGCCACCGCCGGGAAGCAGTCCCAGGGTCACTTCGGGCACACCGTAGCGTGCCTTGGGATTATCGGAGGCGGCCAGTCGGTAGTGCGAGGCCAGGGCGATTTCGAGGCCACCGCCCAGGGCGGCACCGTGCATGGCGGCCACCACGGGTTTACCCAGTTGCTCCAGACGACGCAGTAGCGACTTGATGTGGCTGAGTTCTGCCACCTGGGCGTCGGTGTTCTCGGGGGTCATCTCGCGCAGTTGCTCGAGGTTACCTCCGGCGAACCAGGTCTTTTTCGCCGAGGTGATCACCACGCCGGTGATCTCTTCGGCTTCCAGCCGGTCCACGGTGGCTGAGAAGGCCTGCACGAAGTGGTCGTTCATGGTGTTGACCGAGGCATTGGGGTCGTCCATGGTGATGGTCACGATGCCATCGGCGTCTTGGTCCCACTGGTATCCGGTGTAGTTCTCTGTCGTCATGACTGTTCCCCTTAGACTCGCTCGATAATGGTCGCAATACCCATGCCGCCACCGATGCACAGGGTGGCCAGACCGCGCTGCTGGTCGGTGCGCTCGAGCTCATCGAGCAACGTACCCAAAATCATCGCGCCGGTCGCACCCAATGGATGGCCCATGGCGATGGCACCACCGTTGACGTTGACCTTTTCATCCGGAACGCCCAGCTCCTTCTGCCACTTCATCACCACAGCGGCGAAGGCCTCATTGAGTTCGAACAGGTCAATATCGTCCACGCTCAGACCCGCCTTGGCCAGTGCTTTCTCAGTGGCCGGGGTCGGGCCGGTGAGCATGATGGTCGGTTCCGACCCGGTGACCGCCGTCTGAATAACCTTGGCGCGCGGGGTCAGGCCCAGCTTCTCACCGATCTCGGCAGAACCGAGCAACACCAGGGCGGAGCCGTCAACGATGCCGGAAGAGTTACCGGGACCGTGGACGTGGTTGATCCGCTCCAACCAGTGGTATTTCTGCAAGGCAACGTCATCGAAACCAGCCTGGGCACCGATCTTGGCGAAACTGGCGGGCAGTTCGCCCAGGGATTCCACGGTGGAGCCGGGACGGCGGTGTTCATCGTGGTCGAGCAGCACATGACCGTTGATGTCTTTCACCGGCACGATCGAGCGGTCGAAGCGACCTTCTTGCCACGCGGTCTCAGCCCGCTGCTGGGAACGAGCGGCGTAGGTGTCGACGTCTTCGCGGCTGAAACCTTCCACCGTGGCAATCAAGTCTGCGGAGATACCCTGGGGCACGAAGTAGGAGTCATAGGCGGTGGCGGGGTCCTGAGAGTACGGGCCACCGTCAGCACCCAGTGGCACCCGCGACATGGATTCCACGCCGCCGGCCAGCACGAGATCTTCGAAGCCGGAGCCGATCTTCTGGGCGGCCAGGTTCACGGCTTCCAGACCGGAGGCGCAGAACCGGTTGACCTGAACGCCGGCGGCGGTATCGGGTAGCGACGACGCCAGGGCAGCGGCGCGAGCGATATCTCCACCCTGGTCTCCAACCGGGGAGACCACGCCCAGGACAATGTCGTCAATGAGTTGTGGATCTAACGAGGGGTTGCGTTCTTGGATGGCTTCGATCAAGCCCACCACCAGGTCGATGGGTTTCACCGAGTGCAACGACCCGTTCTTATTCTTCCCGCGCGGAGTTCGCACGGCATCATAGATATATGCCTCGGGCATGGACCTTCCTTTTCCTTTTCTGTGAGCTAGGACTCAATCAACAGTATTGAGGATAGCGTCTCATACCTGCAACTCGAGTTACAGGTAGCTGAGCCCGAGACAACGTTTTAGCGGACGTTGTCATGCCGTCCGCTCCCTAGCTGTCGGTGACTACTCCCAAATCTTTAAGGTATTCATAGGCCACGTCACCGTAGTCTTCTCCGTCCACGTCCACGCGGGCATTAAGTTCCTGCATCCGGTCATTGTCTAGGTCAGCGACGACCGGCGCAAAGAGGTCTTCAAGCTGGGGGTATTGCTCGGCGAGCTCACTGTCAACGACCGGTGCCATGTTGTATTTGGGGAAAAATCCCTGCGGGTCTTCCAGCGCTACCAGGTCCAACGCCTTAATACGACCGTCGGTGAAAAATACCTCACCGAAGGTACAGGTTCCGTTAGCAAGGGCCGCATAGATCGCTCCGGTGTCGATAATCGACACCTGTTCAGAAGGAGGTTCATCCATCCCGTATTCCTCCAGCATCGGGATAAACCCATCATTGCGAGCCTGGAACTCGGCATCCACACAAAATGTTTGTTCTGCCTCGGGGAGCTTCGTCATATCGTCCAGGGATGAGACCCCGTATTCTTCAGCCGTCTCCCTGCGCACAGCCATTGTATACGTGTTGTTCATTTCCGCGGGCTCGTACCACATTAGCCCGTTGGACTTGTCCGCGTCCCGCACAGCTTCGTATTGTTCCTGGGAATCGGGTATCGGATCAGTGTGCCCCATATATGTGATCCAGGCTGTCCCTGTATATTCCAAGGTGAGGTCAACATCACCTGTCAACTGGGCCTGGCGAACCGAGGTCGAGCCGGGAATATTCGTCAGGTCCTGAACGTCAGCCCCCGCTGACTGCAGTAGCACCACAGCGATCTTGCCCAGAAGGATTTGCTCGGTGAAGTTCTTGGAACCAACGGAAATACTGGCACCGTCAAGGCTAATGTCGGCGACCTCACCGGTCAGCGTCCCCGAGGGAGTGTAACCGCCGGCAGTACCCAAACCACAACCGGACAGGACCAGGCTTCCGATGAGCCCGAGACTACTCACGCCGATAACAGCTCGACGTTTAGCGACCCGAAGCAACATCTTCAACGACATTGACCGTTTCACGCAGTCACCCCCTTCGGAGCCAAGATCGCTTCACACAGTCTTCCCACCCATTCGATCAGCAGGGCTAGAGTACCAATCAACAGGGCACCCGAAATCAGAATGGGAAACCGGTACAGGCTGATTCCGGTGGTGATGAGTGTCCCGAGGCCACCAGCGTCAATAAAAGTCGCGAAGGCCCCAGCACCCACCAATAGCACGAGTGCTGTGCGCACCCCGACCATGATCACTGGTAGTGCCATCGGTAGCTCGACTCTGAAGAGAACTTGCCACGGAGACATCGAAATCCCCCTGGCAACCTCAATAAGTTCGGGGTCAACGGAGCGCAAGGCTGCAATCGTATTGGCCAGCACGGGCAAGAAAGCGTAGATCCACAGCGATACAACAGCAGTTGTCGCCCCGAATCCCCACCACATGGCCAGTAGCACGATCACACCGATCACCGGTGCTGCCTGTCCCATATTGGCAATGAAGGTCACCGGAGTTGCCAGCCGGCGTAAGCTACCGCGCGTGAGGAGAATTCCGACGGGAATCGCGGTGAGTACTACAACAATGGTGCAGACCAAGACCAGTACAACGTGCTCGCCCGCCATGACCGCCACGTTGGAGAGGTCCAAGGTACGGGCTTCAATATCGTCCAAAGTTGCGGCCGCTTGCCAGACCAGCCAACCCCCCAGCAAGATGATCACGAGCACCGGGATACCCGCCAGCAAGATTTTGTCTTCGCGAGAAAGCCTTCGCCACATGATCAGTTCACTCCCCGCACATCGTCAGTCAGATTGTCGGATGAACCGGGCTGTTGCTCGTCGTGTACCGGCTGCGCAACCTGTTCATTCAGGGCGCGGACATAATCCGTCACCGTCTCATAAAGCAACACACCCTGGTAGGTGCCACGCTTGACCACCATGGCACCACCGTGGGAGGAGGTGAGCATTGCGTCGAGCGCGTCATTGAGAGTTGACCGGTGGTCGATGACGGTCTGCAAATCCGCCTTGGGATCTGGCACCGTAGCCTGTCGTTGGAGCGTGCGCAGGCTGACCCAGTCACGGGGCTCGTCACGCTCATTAAGGATCACAACAGCACTCGCTCCCGCTACTGTGGCCCGTTGCACTACCTCATCCACAGACTCGCCAATCCGGGCTGTGGGTGGATGCGACAACCCAAGTTCGTCAACCCGCCGTAAGCTGAGCTGTTTTAAGGTTGATCCAGCACCGATGAAATCGTCGACAAAATCGCTGGCCGGTGCGGCGAGAACCTTTTCTGGCGTGTCGTACTGCGCGATCGTGGCTCCTGGTTGGAAAATCACCATCCGGTCACCCAGTTTGATCGCTTCATCTATATCGTGAGTCACGCACACGATCGTCTTCTGCAGTTCAGACTGAATCCGCATAAGTTCATCCTGCAATCGCGAGCGCGTCACCGGGTCAACCGCGCCGAACGGCTCATCCATCAGCACGATCGGGGGATCAGCAGCCAGTCCACGCGCCACACCCACACGCTGTTGCTGTCCGCCGGAGAGTTCCCTCGGATAGCGGTCACGGTAAATCTGCGGGTCAAGCCCCACCATGTCCAGAAGCTCATCTACTCGGGCGCGGATCCGCTTCTTATCCCACTTGAGTAGCCCCGGGACGAGGCCAATATTGGCGCCCACAGTCAGGTGCGGCAACATCCCACCGCCCTGAATCACGTAGCCGATATTGCGACGCAACCTCGTGGGATTGTGGTTGGTCACATCGTCCCCGTCAATCAGAATCGTGCCAGCGCTTGGTTCGATCAGTCGATTGATCATCTTCAACGTGGTGGTTTTCCCACATCCCGATGGCCCAACAAACATCACCATCTCACCGGCAGGAATGACGAGGTCCATCTCCTGGACGGCAGGATTTTTCTGCCCGGGGTACCGTTTGGAAACCTTGCGAAGTTCGATCTCAACGCCGCGGTTGGATTCGTGATGACGCTGTGACTCTGTCATGCTTTTTGTCCCTTCGAAGTGGTGAGGCGGGTCAGACCCATGAGTAAGAGGTCAAGAATGAGCGCCACGATCACGATGCCAAAAGTGCCAACCAAGGCGTAGTACACCGCGTTTGCCCCTCCAATTTGACTGAGGCCCGAGAAAATGTATCCACCCAGTCCAGGTCCTAGGGCATAGGCCGCGATGGCGGCTACACCCATGGACATCTGAGCAGAGACTCGCACGCCGGTCATAATGATCGGCCAGGCCAGTGGCAACCGTACTCGGAACAAGACTGCCGCAGGCCCCATCCCTTGACCACGGGCGGACTCGACAACCAGCGGATCTATGGCTTGCAAGCCGACAATGGCATTTCGCATGATCGGCAGGATCGCGTAAAAGGTCACCAAGACCACCGACGGTAAAGTACCGATACCCACGATGGGAATCACCAGCCCAAGCAAGGCCAGTGAGGGCACGGTCAACCCGATAGAGCTCAGAGCGTTCGCAACCGAAGCACCCCACGGCCGTGACGACACCAACATTGCGATCACTAAAGCAATAATCGTGGCTAAGATCAGCGCTTGAACCACTAAGCTGGCGTGTTGGTAGGAGCGAAAAAGAATATCTCCCCACCGCGAAGTTAGAAACTCAAGCACATTCAGGACCGCCTTCCAAGGAATCCATGAGACGTCATGCGTCACCCTCAGGTCGTCGCAGGGCGAGTTTAACGGAGTGATATTTTCTTATTCAACCCCCCGCCCTCGCTTCGCCGTTTAACAAGCGAACCGTGGGCACGGGACCGGTGGCGAGCGCTGACTAGAGGGACATGCATTGGAAGGATCTCTAAATCGTTGCACGATCCGGTCACCACTCGTTCCTCTTGAAACGCGTGCAGTCCATCGACCTGGAACAGCCAGATGAGCTAGGCCCCTATGAACTGGATGTGCTCACCGCTCAACGCGAGAACGCCACCCGAGAGCTTCTGGAGGTATTCGAGCGTTTCCCTGCTCTGACCGTTGCCTCGGTGTCCTCGCGCAACTTACGATCGATTAACAAGATGGCAGGGCGAGATGCGTCCATGAGAAACAACGGGAGAAACGCTTGGAAGAAAAGAGCGAATCAACTCAGCAAAGCATCGGTCTGTTCATCCTGGCAGGCATCCACATGGTGGTTCTGATCGGGCTCCAGCTATCTGGTGCTCTCAGCGATATGATGTTGAGCGCTATTACCTGGTTCGTTGGGATGATGGTGGCCACATGGTGCGTGCTCAAAGCAGTCATACCGTTGCTGAGCAACACAGAACGCTGAGTTTTCCGGGCCGACACCACGGCCCCGGAACTGACCACGAGGAGACCCCCGTACAACGAGACCGCTACCACGGCGGTCGTGATCGATGATCAACCGTTGATTTTGCATATTTTGCGGGAATGCTCGATCGGCGATGGGTCGTGGAGGCCACCCTACCCGACCGAGCCGAATTCGACGACCTGAAAAATCTGCCCGTTTCGAGGCATCTCGGTCACGGCATTTGCCGCGCGGTCTTTAGCAAAGGGCTTCCACGCTGGATCCAGATCGCCCAGCTCAACACCCGACCAAACGAAGGGTAACCCCGCAGCCGCATCCGGTGACCCGCGATCCATTAGCTGTACATGCAGGTGCGGCTCGGTGGTGTTTCCGGTATTGCCCACCTCGGCCAGCTGTTCCCCGGCTCTCACTCGCTGTCCCGGAACCACCACCACGGAGTCACGGCGCAAGTGCGCGTACGCTGCGAAGGTTCCGTCATCGTGTTGAACCACCACGCGATTGCCGAATATGGCTCGATATCCGCCAAAAAATTCGCTGGCCGGGCCCTCAAGAAGGAGCATCAAGATCC
Source organism: Auritidibacter sp. NML130574 (assembly GCF_003185725.2). GTDB lineage: Bacteria > Actinomycetota > Actinomycetes > Actinomycetales > Micrococcaceae > Auritidibacter > Auritidibacter ignavus. The sequence goes on from NZ_CP031746.1 coordinate 1,868,074, forward strand.
GCCCGAGCCAGGTGTCGCGCGCCCGTTTGTCGCGTTGCCGATCAGCCGCCTGAAGCACTGTTCCATCCGCGATCGCGTACACGGGCTCACCGAAACAGGTGAACTCCTCGGGGCGCGTTCCACGCCCGAGCAAACGTACATCGGCCGGGTTGATCGTTGTGGTCATGTCTTCGGCAACGGAGGGATGGACCAGATCCACGGCGCTGAATTGTCCACGTGTCTCCGTACCGTGACTGGGCAGTTGCTGACCGGGGCTATTGACTGCCAGCCACCGTCCGCGCACTGGAGGCTGAACCACAACGGGTGCACGAGCCGGCGTCACCGGGGCAATTCCGACCAGCAGGCACCCGGTAAGAACCAGCATCATGACAGCGAGAACCCAGCCGAAACCGCCCGGTGGATTAAACAAGCCAGTCAGGTCAGCCACGATCAGTAGTAGCCCCGCTAGTATCAGCATCCGCCACAACGGACGCAGGGTGGACAGTATCCGACGCAGCCGGTGCACTGCTGGGGCACTGGTGCCCCTAGAATGGTGGTCCGCCTCGGTACCGTCTGTGCTGACGGCCTCACTCCGTTTCATCTCGACCAGCCCTCATTCTCTGTCGTGACGTGAGCCACTCTTCGACGAAGCCTACCATCAGGTTCCACCTGGCGACATCAGTCACGTTGCCCCGGGGCCGGGGTGACAGCGATCAGCCAGAAACGGTCGAAACGCACCGTATGTGTTCCACCAGTTCCAATGCGGTGAGGGCGCGATGGTCGATCCGAGATACGGGGTAAAAGCAAAACCCCCGCGCTAGGCGAGGGTTTTGGTGGCTCCGACCGGCGTCGATCCGGTGACCTTTCGATTTTCAGTCGAACGCTCTACCAACTGAGCTACAGAGCCTGTTGAGTGGTACTCACTCTTGGACAAAGAGCCTGTCCGATTGGACAGGCTCTCGCATCCGCGACCCTGACGGGACTTGAACCCGCGACCTCCGCCGTGACAGGGCGGCGCGCTAACCAACTGCGCTACAGGGCCATTGAACAGGAACCTACAGTATCAGAGATTTCCCACTCACTGAAATCGTGTCAATCAACAGTCTTTCAGTCGTACCCCCAACGGGATTCGAACCCGTGCCGCCGCCGTGAAAGGGCGGTGTCCTAGGCCGCTAGACGATGGGGGCCTGGCAAATTCGTGAGACTCCACAGATGTCCCGTGAACTTGACCTCCATGAGTTTACGACGAAAACTCTACAGTGTGCAAATCGAGCCATTATCTAACGCCGAATTCGACGCGATCGTTGAAGCTGCCCTCGAGGAGCTCCCTGAGCAAGTGCGCAGTCTTTTGGATAACATCGTGATCTTTGTCGCCGACGAATACGAGCCACTCCCCGACGAAGAGCCACAGCCCGAACTCCTCGGACTCTATGAAGGGGTACCGCTCGATGAGCGTGGCGACGACCCACTGGGCATGCCTGACCATCTGACGATCTTCAAGAATCCGCTCGAGCGCATGGTCTCATCTTACGAAGAGCTCGCTCGGCAAATCCGCATCACCGTGATGCACGAAATCGCCCACTACTTCGGTATTAGCGACGAGCAACTGCACGCCTGGGGCTGGGGATAGACCACTGCTCTCCCCGTTTCTGCCTGGCGTGCAAAAGGTCACGAAACGATGCCAAAACCGCAGAAACTCGCGAATTCCACGGTCATTCAATCCTAAATTACACCGTTGTTATTTATGTTATTCCTGGGGTTCTTGTTGCATTTGTGACAATTGTGCAACTATTCTGGACCAAGAAGTTGGCATTTCTTCGGCGTGTCGCAGTGACAGATCCGAATCGTAATGATCTCGTGACACAACGGTGAAGAAATGATCTCGACCTCACTGCCCGAATCACTTGCCAGAGAATGAGGACGTTGTCGTGAAATCTCGCCGTCTAATTGGGGTTACCGCCTCGGTGGCCATTGTCACCGCAACCGCAGTCGCCGCGGCCGCAGTACCAAATATGTTGGATGCTGACGCCTCTCGCCAGCATGACGCCGCTGATCTACCGAAAGTTCCGAGCTCGCAAGAGATCGACCAAGCCAAAACGTCAGATGCCAATCGGGATCAGATGCGCCAGCGACTCATCGATTCCATCTTGAAGACCTCCGAGCGATTCGCCGATATCGAGGCAGCCGCTCTGGAAGCTAATGAGAACGCCCGCTCGATGTCAGAAGCGGCGGCAGCTGCACGTCGTGACGCTGAAGATGCCCGAAAGGCTGCGGAAAATGCAGCTGAGCAAGCCTCTGACTCCGAAGAAGCTGTCGGCGCAGCCGCCGGTGAGATGTACCGCAACGGTAACGGTTCGGCGAGCGACCTGATGCTGGGCGATGAAGATAGCCTCAGCCAGCGTTCGACCGCCGAAAACCTCGCTAATCGTCAAGCTCGTGAAGGACAAGAAGCTGTCCGCCAAGCCAATGAGGCCGACAGCCTGCTGGCAAACGCCGAAGCGAAGGAAGCAGACGCCGAACAAAAGGCCGAAGAGGAAGCTCGCGCTCAGGCAGAACGTGAAGAGGAAGCCCGTCGCTACGAAGAAGAGCGCCAAGAGCTCGACAAACTTCGTTCTGATCTCATCAAGGCGTGGGCAGAGCTAGAGGGCATCCCGGAAGAAGAGGCTGCCGAAAGAATTGACGAGATCGAGGAAGAAGAATGGGCCGCCGAGCTAGACCGCGTTCTGGGGCAAATCGACGCGCGGGAGACCGAGCAGAGTTCCCCCGCATCGACACAGCCGGCCGTTGAGGCCGAACCTACTCCGGTCACCGAAGAACCCACCCCGTCAGAGACCACGGAAGAACCGACGCCGTCGGCAACCCCGTCCGAGACCCCTAGCTCGGCTCCGGCTAGCCCGTCTCCCACGCAGACCTCTTCGGCACCGGCCAGCCCGTCGCCCACCCAGAGCTCTTCCGCACCGGCTAGCCCGTCTCCCACCCAGAGCTCCTCGGCACCGTCTCGGTCGGGCTCAGGTTCCTCCTCAAACGGTCGCGCGTCAAGCTCGCCGTCGCCGACGAAGTCTGCCCCGAAGAAGTCTCCGTCTAAGGCTCCGTCGAAATCCCCGTCCACCGGCACGGCAGGGTCCTCCTCGTCCTCCGGTTGGGCCAGCACTGCAATCCAGTTTGCCGTGGGCAAGGCCAATGACCCCAACACCTATTACTCCTGGGGCGGCAACGGCCCCCAAGGCTATGACTGCTCGGGTCTGACTGTGGCTGCGTTCAATGCCGCCGGAAAGTCGTTGCCCCGTAGCTCGAAGGCACAGTACGCTGCCGCCAAGCAGTACGTGCCACTGAGCCAGATGCAGCCCGGTGACCTGGTGTTCTGGTCCAATAATGGATCTGGGTCCGGTGTGTACCACGTGGCGATCTACATGGGTAATAACCAGATTGTCCACGCCCGCAACCCGCAGATGGGTATTTCAGTGACTGCCTTGAACTACGGCGGTATGCACAACATCCTGCCTCAAGCGGGACGCTACTAGATTCCCTCGGGGGTCCGGAGTCCGGGGAAGTTCTCCGGATCCTTGGGGGTTACTACCTCATCTCACACACCGCAGGGCGGTTGCCAGTCATGTGGCAACCGCCCTGTCAGACGTTAAAGGACTGGTAACGACAATATCTTAGGAATGATCCGGACGCTTGTCTTTGTGCTCATCCAGGGTGGGGCCAAAGTCGGTGCGGTCTTCCAACCGAGGATCGTCGTAGGCCGGCACCACCAGCACCGGCCCCTTGGCGTGAGAGACGATGCCTTGAGAGGTCGAACCCAGCAGTGCCCCGGTGAAGCCACCCAGTCCACGAGTTCCGACGACGACCAGGCGGGCGGTTTCTGATTCTTTGACCATCACATCAACCGGAACGCCGTCGACGACTTCCGCTTCAATCCGTAACTGCGGGAAATGGTGTTGCAACCAGTTGCGACCGTACTCCATTTTTTCGCGAAGCTCTTCGAGGAGAGCGTTTTCATCCACGGGAGCAGGCAACCATTCCACGGCCGGAGAAACCGGGGCCATGGCGGTGACTAACCGCACCCAGGTTCCACGATTCATGGCTTCCTCGCCGGCGCGGAGCATGGCCAGTCGTGCCTGCCTCGACCCGTCGGCACCAACCACCACCGGTGCATCAGTTCCGGCGCGGGATTCTTCAGCACCTTTCGGCACCAACGCGACCGGGCACTTAGCGCGTGCCGGGAGCCCACGCGACACCGATCCCACCAGCAGACCGAGGAAACCGCCTCGACCGCGGGGGCCGGCAACCAGCAGGTCGGCGTGTTCGGAGTAATCGACCAGCACCGTGGCGGGATCGCCGAGCTCAGTGGCTGCTCGGATCTCCACATCGGTGGGTCCGAGCTTTTCGGCGGTTGCTTCTAAAATCTTGCGCGCGGAATCGGCCAGCGCGTTATCGTGTTCGGATCCGCCTGCGGAATCCATCACCATCGACGGAAACATTGGCAAGCTATAGACGGAGATGAGCGTCAGTGGGCGGTGAGTGCGTTCTGCTTCCCGCAACGCCCAGGTGGCAGCGGCCAGTGACCGCTTCGAGCCGTCAACTCCGACCACCACGCCATGAGTTTTTCCCTGATATGCAGTGTTCTGGTCACTCATGATTGTCACCCTTCTCTTGATCCCCACAGCGTCTGCCTGTGGTTAACTCCAGCTTACTGACTTTGGTCCGCAACGGGGCCGTACGCGGTGCCGCACCGGCGCAAAAGTCATCCAGTTCTCGGGCCTTCCAGCGCAGGTGGGCCGGCAGTGGATCTGCCAATACCGCGCGCTGGAGTCCAACCAGCCCGCCGAGTTCCGCGCGCGGGATCTCGGCGTTGCTGGCAGCAAAGATCATGTTCCCGCGACGGCGAGATTTGAACATACTCGGATCGGATATCAGGATCACCTCCGAGAACACCTCTCGGAGTGTCGCCACTTCACTCCGGGCATCGGCTAGTCCGGTTGGGCCTGCGTAGTTGATGAGGTACACGCCGTCGGGACCGAGAATGCGTGCTGCTTCTTCGGTGGCTTCCAGCCCGGTGAGATGTTCGGGCGTGACCTGGTGACCGGTGTCCTGATCCTGGGCGAACACATCGCGGAAGATCACGTCCCGCGACCCCGTAGCACCGGTGGCTAACACCTCGCCCGCCTCAGCGGCCCGGATCGTCAACCGCGGTGCTCGCGGCAGGCCACAGTGTTCTCGGACCAGGTTTACCAGGGTCGCATCATCATCCACCGCTGTTTGGCGCGAGTCCGGATAAACCGCGGCCGCCCACCGGGCCATGGTGCAACCGCCAGCGCCCAAGTGCAGAAACCGTAACCGGGTGTCAGTCGAAAACCGGTGGGTGATCACCGCGGCCGCCCACCGCATGTACTCAAAGCCCAGCTCGGTGGGATGGTCCACATTGATCTGCGAGGATTCAGCACCATTAATCATTAACAGCCAGGCGCCAGCCGTGAAGGGGTCCTCGGTGATCACCGCGACTCCGCTGTCGATCTGGTAGTGGCCGGGGGTGATATCGGCCGGTGATGTTTTCTGCGAGCGCCCGCCTCGTTTAGCCATCAGCACCCCTGACCATGAGTTGTTCGGTCATTCCGGCCCAGTCTCCCTCGGTGACCGTTACCGGCTCCCCCACCGGACGATACCCCAGAGCCCTAAAGAACTCGTGGTCACGCCACACCCTGGCCACGCTGGGTCGCGGGCCGAGCGCGGTTTGTACCAGCGCGGTGCCCAACCCGCGACGCCGGGATTCGGCCAGCACATAAACACCCCGAACTTCTCGCACCGGCCAGGCGCCCGGGTTTTCGTCCAGTTCCGGTAGCTCACCCTGATCTGCCAGGCGTTGGCACCACGTGCGAGTGGTGTCAGCCAGCTCGTCCACGGTGGCGACACCCTGCACCCGGTCGCGGAGGTCTTCGGCCAGAAACAGCCGCGGGTCATCGGCTGTTGCTCGAGCGCGACGTCGCCAGAAAGCCACCTGGCCCTCAGCGCTGGCATGGGCCTTGGCACTAAATGCAGCGCCCAATACCGGGGTATATATCTCCTCCCACACCGCAAGTTTGACCGGTATGACCCGCTCAACGTCGGCCTCAGCCGCCGAGCGCACGTAGTAGCGTGCCCCGGTCTCGGTGCGTGAAGACCGTCGCAAAAATCGTCTCATCTACTCGCTGGTGCCCTGTGCACTCGAGTGGTGCGCACTCTCACCCCGCGACTGCAGGAGGTGTTCCAGCCGGTTCAGTTTGCCATCGAGCTCACCGGTGAATCCGGGGCGGATATCGGCCTTCATCACCAAGGAGATCCGAGAGCCGTAGGGTTCCAGGGCGGTCACGCAGTCTTTAATAACCCCCATGACCTCATCCCATTCACCTTCGATCTCGGTGAACATCGAGGAGGTGCGGTAGGGCAATCCGGAGGCGCGTACCACGGCGATGGCCTCAGCCACAGCACGCGAGACCGACCCGGCAGCGGTGGCTTCCGGAGACCCGGAGGCAGCATCGGCACCCAGCGATCCGGTGCCGGAGGTTGTGATCGAAAATGCAATAATCATGGTTCCAGTCTGCCCCACAACCCCAGGTTTTCTCATCTCTAACGTTAGAAGCGTCACGTGAGCACTGTGTACCAGCCCCTTAGGCGTGGGCGGTGTTGTCGATATAGTTAGAAGTGACCCACACCAATCTCCGTTTCACCGGTCGAGAGGATGCGTATGTCCCAAGGCTTGTTCATTTCCACCACCACCGCCGGCACCGGAAAATCTCTGGTCAGCCTCGGGGTGGCCGACTCCATCTATAAGCGCACCGGCTCACTAGGCTACTTCCGCCCCATCTCCCCAGACCCACAGCGGGACCCCATGGTGCACCTGATGCGCGAGAATTTTGATCTCAGTGAAGAACAAGCCCGGGCCGGTTTGAGCTCGGCTGAAGTCCGTGAGCTGGTCGCCACCGGAGAAGAAGACGAGATCTTCGCTCGGTGCGTCGATATTTTCGAGCAAATCTCCGCCGACGTGGTCGTGGTCGAAGGCACCGATTTCGTGGAGGCCGACTCCGCCCTCGAACTCGAACTGAACTCCCGGCTGGCACTGAACCTCAACATCCCGGTGCTGGCCGTGGTCTCTGGCGCCGACTTGAGCCCGGAGGGCGTCTCCAGTGCGGTGGAGCTCACCCGGACCACCATCAACGAGTCTGGCGCCGAGCCCATGGCGGTGATCGTCAACCGCGCCAACCCCGACCAACTGGAAGCCATCGAGTCCTCGCTCCGTCCGGGGAAGTCCCAGGCCAAGGTCTACGTCGTCCCGGAACTTCCCGAACTCACGTTGCCCTCGATCGCTGAGATCGCCCAGGCGTTAAACCTCGAGCACATTAGCGGGTCTGATCAGTTCCAGCGCGATGTTTCCGAGGTCAAGGCCGTCTCAATGGAAGGCGGCAACTTTTTGAGCATTCTCAACGAGGGCGCTTTGGTGATCGTCTCCGGGGACCGCTCCGATGCCATTCTGGCGACCATGGCCTCCGCGCTGGTGCCCGAATTCCCGGTCCCCTCGGGCATGATCCTGACCAATTCGATGTTGCCACGGGCTGAGATCCAGAAGATGTACGCCAACGCGCCCTTCCCGATCTTTGCCTCCTTCGGCGACACATTCAGCACCACCACCGCGGTCTCCCGGGTCCGCGCCGAGCTCTCCAGCGCCCAGCCGCGCAAAATCGCTGCCGCCCTGGGGGCGTGGCACGAACGCGTCGATGGTGACGAGTTGCTGGAGCGACTGGAATTGACCAACTCCTCGGCGATGACCCCGGTGCGGTTCTTGCACCAGCTGATCTCACGGGCCGTGGCCGACCGCAAACGTATCGTGTTGCCGGAAGGACACGATCCCCGCATTCTGCGTGCCGCGGAGATCCTGCACCGTCGCAATGTGTGTGATCTGGTGATCCTCGGCGATGTCGACCAGATCCAGGAATTGGCCGCCACCGAGGGCGTGGACCTGCATGAGATTACGCTGATCGACCCGGCCGAATCCCCGGACCGGCAACGCTACGCCGAAGAATACGCGCGCCTGCGGGCCCACAAGGGCGTAGATCTGGACCGGGCCCGAGAAGTCATGCTCGATGGCGCCTATTTCGGCACCATGATGGTCCACCTCGACGAGGTCGACGGCATGGTCTCCGGTGCGGCCAACACCACCGCCCACACCATCCGTCCGGCCCTGGAATTCATCAAGACCCGCCCCGAGGTCTCAATCGTCTCCTCGGTATTCTTCATGTTGTTGCCCGACCGGGCGCTAGTTTACGGCGACTGCGCGGTCAATCCCACCCCGAACGCCGAACAGCTGGCCGATATTGCCATCGCCTCGGCGACCACCGCCGAGCAATTCTCGGTTCAGCCCCGGGTGGCGATGCTGTCCTACTCCACCGGCACCTCCGGATCCGGTGAGGCCGTGGATAAGGTCCGTGAGGCCACCGATCTGGTCCACGCCCATGCTCCCCACCTGAAGGTCGACGGCCCGCTGCAGTACGATGCTGCGGTCTCGGCCTCGGTGGCGGCCTCCAAGATGCCGGATTCGGATGTGGCCGGTCAGGCCACGGTGTTCATCTTCCCGGATCTGAACACCGGGAATAACACCTATAAGGCCGTCCAACAGTCCTCCGGTGCCGTGGCGGTCGGCCCGGTACTGCAAGGCCTGAATAAGCCGGTCAACGACCTCTCCCGCGGCACCACCGTGGAGGACATTGTCAACACCGTCGCTATCACCGCCGTGCAAGCACAGGCTCGCGACTAACTCATCCCGCGCCCGATAGGAGAAGACCCCACCATGCTGATTTTGGTTATTAACTCTGGCTCATCCTCCCTGAAATACCAGGTCCGTGAACTCGATGAGTCCGGCGCGGATACCGAGAAGCCGGTGCTGGCCGAGGGCATTATTGAACGGATCGGCCAGCCCGATTCCGAAATTTCCGATCATGCTCAGGCGTTGGATATCGTCTCGGGACAGCTCGAGGACGTCCTCGACGGTCGCACCATCGATGCCGCCGGTCACCGTGTGGTCCACGGTGGTGAGCGTTTCCAGGCCCCGGCTCTGGTCACCAACGAGGTCATCCGCGCCATTGATGCCCTCGCCCCGCTGGCTCCGCTGCACAATCCGCCCTCGGCAGCCGGACTGCGCGCAATGCGGGAAAAGTGGCCGGATATCCCGCAGGTCGTGGTCTTCGACACCTCCTTCCACACCTCGATGCCAGCCGAGGCCTGGCGGTATGCGGTCCCGGAATCCTGGTACACCGATTACGGTATTCGTCGCTACGGGTTCCACGGCACCAGTCACGATCTGGTCACCGGCCTGACCGCCGAGCTGATCGGGGTGCCCCGCCACAACTTCAACGGCATTATTCTGCACCTGGGCAATGGTGCCTCGGCCACCGCGATCCGTGGGGGCCGATCAGTGGATACCTCCATGGGCTACACGCCCCTGGCCGGTCTGGTGATGGGAACCCGCTCCGGCGATCTCGACCCCTCGATCGTGACTCACCTGATGACCTCCCACGGCTTTACCGCCCAGGAAGTCGACCGGGTACTCAATAACGAATCCGGACTGTACGGGATCAGCGGCCACACCGATATGCGCGAAGTGCTCCACGCCGCCGATGCCGGTCACCGTGGCTCCCAGGCCGCCCTGGATGTGGCCAGCTATCGGTTGGCCAAGTACATCGGTGGCTATCACATCGCCGTCGGTGGCGCCCAGGCGATCACCTTCACCGCCGGCATTGGTGAAAACTCCGCCCCGTTCCGGGCCCGCGTGCTGGACCGGCTGGAAGTGTTGGGCATTACCTACGATCACGAGCTGAATCTGGTCACCGGTTCCGAACCGCGGCTGATCTCAGCCGAAGATTCCGCCATCAAGGTCGCGGTGATCCCCACCAATGAGGAAATGGCGATCGCCCAAAAGACCTACCAGGTCGTCGACGCAGCACAGGCCTGGGGTCAGGGCCCCGGGTTCTAGTGGCTGGAGTCACCGAAGCCGACCGTCGGGCCGGGTTGCGCCGGATGAAACTGGTGGCCACCAGTGTGCTGGTGGTGTTAGCGATCGTGTTCGTGATCGCCTTCATCCTGCAAGAACGCCACCCGGCCTTCAGCTATGTGCGCGCTGCGGCGGAGGGAGGCATGGTGGGCGCGCTGGCCGACTGGTTTGCGGTCACCGCGCTCTTCCGGCGTCCGATGGGGCTACCGATCCCCCACACCGCGATCATTCCGCGCAAAAAGGACCAGCTGGCCGTCTCGCTGGGCACCTTCTTTCAGCAGAACTTCCTGGAATCCGAGGTGATGACCGAAAAGCTGGCCAACCTGCGCCCAGCCCGCAAGGTCGGCGCCTGGCTGGCCGAGCCCGATCACGCCCGTCAGGTGGGCACCCAGCTGGCTGAGATCGCGACGGGCACCCTGCGGGCCACCGATGACACCAAGGTACGAGAACTGATCGCGGATCTGGTGCGCGATCACATGATTGCTCCTCAGTGGTCGCCGACCCTGGGATCGGTACTCGAGGAAGTCGTCTCTGCAAACCACCATCAGCCGGCGGTGGATCTAGTGGCATCCCGGGCCGCCGACTGGGTGGCAGAGAATCCGCAGTTCTTTATTGATGCCGTCGCGGCCCGTTCCCCCGGCTGGGTACCACGCGTGGTCGACCGGCTACTCGGCGAGCGCATTCACCGTGAACTGTTGGGGTATCTCCGCCAGGTGGTGGCCTCTCAGAACCACCAGCTGCGCCAGCAGGTCACCGACTGGTTGGAACAGCTCGCCCAGGACATGCAACACGATGACCAGGTGCGGGCCAAAGTCGAGAACCTGAAAGCCGGAGTGTTTGCCGATCCGAATGTCGCCCAACTGGCCTCGCACACCTGGGTGACCGCCAAACAGGCGCTGATGAGCCAACTAGCCGATCCCGACTCGGATCTGCACCGGGCACTGGGGCAGGCGGTAGCTGATTTCGGGCACCGGATGGAACCCGATGCGCATCTGGCCAACACTCTAGACCAGTGGGCGGTGCAGGTCGCCCAAACCGCGGCCGAGCGGTATGGACCCCAGCTGGTCGATGTCATTCAGGAGACCATTCACCGCTGGGATGGGCGACAGGCCGCCGACACCATGGAGCTCTATGCGGGCAAGGACCTACAGTTTATCCGCATTAACGGCTCGATCATCGGCGCGCTGGCCGGATTGGTCATCTTTACCCTGGCCACCGCGCTTTTTGGCTAGCTTCTTGTCAGCCGGCAACCCCAGCGGGTGTCCCCAGGCTTCCAGCTGATGCCAGCTCGGCATGGGCCCGAAGAGTAGCTGGGCATGACGGGCGACGCGGATAGCCAGCTTGCGGTTGCCCATCCCGCCGATCACGGCGCCAATGCCGAAGGGCACCAGCCGTCCCAACAGGTGTGAGGACTGGGATTTCGCCGTCCAGGAGAAGAACGATTTCTGCAACCGGTTGAAGAGTCCCTCGGTGAGCCCTGACAGGCTGGTGACGATCCAGGAGGCCGAGGCCATCCCGCTCAGTCCGGCGTCGATCTCCGGAGATTGCTGGTGCAGGGAGGCGGCCAAAATTCTGCGCCCGTCGTCGCCGAGCATGATCGCCATCACCAGTGCTTGACCGCGCTGATCATCGCCGGTCGGCACACCGTTGAGCTCGGCAATGGATTGGGCGTATAGTCCGGTGAGCTCAATGAAGCCCAGCGCACCGGCTGCGGAGATGCCCAGGGTAGCCAGAGTCCCGATACCAGGGATGACGCCGGCTCCCCCGGCAGCTGCTCCGGTAGTGGTCAGTGACCGCAGATACAACACGGTGATTTTATCGGCCAGTTCGGCCGGGGTGGCCCCGGGGTACCGGCGACGCAATCGGCGCAGATTGGCTAGCACCACCGGACGTTGGACGGTCAGGGCTGAGAGCACAGCGCGCTGAAAACCCGGGGTGGGATTGCCCTGACGGTCCACGGCGCGATGGACCGCGGAAGTGAGAGCCTTCTCGGAGAGGAATGTAGTGCCGACGGTGCGCGCGGTGCGGGACTTGATCATTCTTGTAGCTTACCGACTGTCGGTAACGGTGAAAACTAGGGCTGGGGGTTGATATCGGCCCAGACGAGGCGATGATCGGTGGCTGCCGGCTGACGGGACAGTTTCGAGAGCAGACCGGACAACGAGGCGGTACCACCGACCAGTTCAGCCCCGTCCTGCCCGGAGGCCGGCCAGTAGACGCCGGAATTTGTCACGGGGAGTTCTTCCGAAGGCAGAATGTAATCGGTGCGTGCCGATCGGGGATCGCCCGGCGCAGGGTCCGGATTCAACCACGTGTGCGTGGCGACATCTTCGGTGGCCTGTTGGGAATCCCGGGAGGAGGTGGGTTCCGGGTCCGTCACACGGTCGACGTCCAGCAACTGGGACATCGTCTCAGAATCTTCGGCTCGAGACTCTGCAGTTCCGGGGGTCAGCTGACCGGCCACCACGAAGCGCGCGCCGTCATCGAGCCCACCGGAGGTTCCCTCATCGTCGGTGATGTAGTCCTGATCGTCTGCACCAGCACCGTCGTTGGCACCATCAGCTTGCTCAACGGGCTCTTCGTCGCCGACGTAATCAGCCCAGAAGTTGATCTGATCGTCCTGACGGTAGGCATGCGTCTCGGAGCGACTGGCATCGGCGCTGGCCGAGGCTAGCACGTGCAATGTACGCCCGTGCACACTGACCGGCACATCCCAGGCGCCCACCGATGTTAAGGGCACGAGATCTTTTTCGTTCTCGGTGTAACCGGTCTGAGCAATTTTCGAGTCGGGAACCTCAGTCCAAGACAAGTTATTAAACGTGCGAATATTGTCGGTGTCGATCGGGTACTGAGAGTAGATGACCATCCCGCCCTGGCCGGGGTACTCACCATAGCCCAACGCGTCGCCGGGGCCACCAATAATGCCGTCCTGATCCAAATCTGCGCCCGAGTCTACGCCGGAGTTCACCGGCCCGGCATAGCTATAGGGGTAGTCGATGCCATCGTACTCGCCGGAGCCCACTGCGAGATAATTGGTACTAAAGGCCTCCGCATTGGCCTGATCGGCATCGGTATCAAAACCGGTCACGACTATGACTTCGGGGCGGACTCGCTGAATAATCTGAGCCACCTGGGAGGCATCCCGATCCCCGGGCGTGGACAGCCGTTCGGTGAGCTCACCCGAGGAGGAGCCCACCAGATTCACATCAAAGGTTGCCACCCGCACATCGGAGGAATCCTGGGCCGGAACATATCCGGTACCTAGATCTTCGGCCTCGAGCGTCTGATAGTACGCGGACGCGGGCACGCCAACAGACAGAGTCAGCCCAGCCGCTACGACAGCGGCGCTGATGACTCTGCCGAGTTTGGTGGCGTGATGGGTAGGCACCATTTCAGTCTACGGACCCACCAGGAGCGTGCAAGGGGCAGTGATGAAGTTGTGACCTGCCGTTAATCCTGTGACAATTCAGGTAATTTGGCAGTACGAGATACCTGGGGCACTGTCACGCCGATGCACTGACCCTCGATACACCTATTATGATCCACAACACTTCTTTAGCGTCTTGTGGTTCCGGAATATTGTGACCAATTTGTGATCTTTAAGCTACGACGCGAGACCCAGACGGAATATGCCACATAGACCACCGTGATCACCGGAAGTGGCACCAACCCGCTCACGGCCCCCAGTAGACACAGCGCCGCACCCACGATCGTCGCAGTGAGATTCCGCAGGGTCCGTTGATGGATGGCGCGCGCCATGCGGATCAGGGTGGGGACCAATCGCAGGTTGCTGGGCCCCAGGTGAATATCAATGCCCTCAGACACCGGGGCGTGGGGATCGGGGCGAATCGGGTCGGTGGCGACATCGAGTCCTACTTCGGCTGCCCGCAGGGCCGGCGCATCGGTCACCGACGCTGCGATCATCCCGGTGCGGGCGTGTTCGCGCAGGGCCGCAATCGTGACGGCTTTTTCTTCGGGGCGTTGCTGGGCACGAACGTCGGTGATTCCGGCGGCACTGGCCAGTTGTTGGGCCGCCCGTTGGTTATCGGCGGTGAGCACCGTGAGCTGACAGCCCAGCTCGTGCAGTTCGGCCACAGTTTCCGGTACGTCCTCGCGCAACGTGTCGGTCAGGGCGATCACCCCGATCGGGCGTTGGTCGGCCGAGACCACCGCGACGGTGTAATTGGCGTGTTGCAGTCGGTCGATCTCGGTCCCGAGCGCGCCGGCGCGCACCCAGCGTGGTGAGGAGATCTGAACAAAAACTGAGGAGCCCTCCGGGGTGGTCACGCTCCCGGCAATACTGCGACCGGGGTGCTCGACCACTTCTGTAGCCGGCCAGAGCTCGGGCTGGGCGGTGCTGGGTAGAGCAGAGCTGGTCTGACGGAAGTGGGTCACGATGCTGGCACCGCGGGGGTGCACGGAGTGTTGTTCCACCGCGGCAGCCAGCGCCAGCACTCGGTCCGCCACGGCCCGCTCGGAGCCGACAACCTCCACCACGGTGGGTTCCAGTGAGGTCAGCGCACCGGTTTTATCCAACCCCAGGTTACGGATGGTGGCCAGCGAGGTCACGGCCGCCTGATAGCGAACCAGGACCTCGGCTTCGGCGGCCCGGGCCATGAAGGTCAGGGCGGGAAGCCAGCTGGCAGCGGTGATCGCCGCCGGGGACAGCACCAGGAGCACGACGCTGGCCACCGGAGCCCAAAAGGTGGGGTGTTCAATCCAGAATCCCCACAGCACGATGACGACTGCCAACATCACGGCCACCCGACGGGCGCGTTCGGCCCATCGGTCGACTCGTCGCACCACGCGGGAACGTTTAAGCTGTGCCCGAGTGACCACCGTGTGATCCGGACCCGGGGATTCAAGGTCCGCAAGGCGTTGGAAGTGCACCAGCACGTGGTCCCACCGACGTAAGAGAAAGGTCCGGACCACCAAATAGCCGGCAGTCAGCCAGACCGCACCCACCGGCTCACCGGCGGCAGCGCAGAGGATGACCGCCAGGGCTGCCAGCACATCGTCGGTAAGTCGCCCCACCACACCATGGGCGGCAGCTGAGACCGCAAAACGGGTCGCGGCCAGCAGGATGCCGGCCACCGAGGCCACGATGCTGGCCACGTTCCACCCGGACGCTGCGGTGACTTCGGCCATCAGCTGGCTCACGCCGGCCAGCACCGCGAGTGCGACGGTGATGATCGCGATGATCACTGCGGGGTCCTTCAGTGGCCGGCGGGAGGTGAGCTCGCCGGGAGTTTCGAGTGCTTCCGGCACCAACTGCGGAGACTTAGCCACGATCGTCGCCCTTCTCATCGTCGAACTGCTCGAGCCGCGCGGGGTCGGGTAGTGAAGTGTCGGGATATTGTTCGTCCGGATAGGGCCGTTGCACGAACGGTGTGGTGATACCTGCATTGGTCGGCCCGGTCGTATTCGCTGTTGCCATCAGCGGTGGACCAGGATCCACCATGGGGCGGGTTTCGGCCGCTCGGCGGGCGCGACGTGACCGGATGGTGGTGATGATCAGTGGCAGAATCGCCACCACCAGCACCAGGATCGCAATCACCACCAGCAACGTCGCCCCCAGAACCGTGGGGCCGGTCAGTCCGGCGGTGAAGGTCAGCGCCTGGTCACCGGTCAGCTCGATCTCGGCCCCCTGTTCGGACCCCTGGTCATCAACGGTCACGCTACGGTGCATCCACGGCAGGCGCACCGTGTGGGTCACTGGTTGCTCAACCCCGGCCGGAATGCTGCCCAGTAGTGGGCAGAGGTCTGCGCGCAGCGTGTAGTTGGGCCATATCAGCCCGGCGTCGTTCTGGCGGGACAGGTGGGCACCCGGGGCAATCTCTTCGAGCCGTTCCGACAGCTGTGCGGCGTCGGATCCGGCGAGGCTAAAGCTCAGCAGGGTCTGGCCGTGTCGGTGTTCTTCGTCCAGCGCCACGGCTTCCAGGGCGTCTTTCAGGTGTTGGACCCCGGAGTCGCTGGGGTCCTCGACCAAGGTGAGCTCGTAGCGTTGGTCCACCGACCCGGTCATGCCCAGTGAGGTCTCCACGTGGAGGGATTCCACGATGCGTTCCCGCAGATAGACCTGGGTAAAGTCTCCCGACAGCTCGGTGCTGCTGGCTGAGGTGGAGGTATCGGACTGTAGCCGGTAGTCGGCCGGTAGCCGTAGCGAGAACGTCACCGCGTTCTCGGAGGCCTGACACGTACTACCGCACTGGATATTCTGGCCGGTCACGGTGAATTCGGAATGGTTGTCATCCACTGCCTGGTCGCTGACCTGCAGACCCAGTTCGGCGTTACCCACGAACTGTGCCACCAACTCACCGGCGGTCGACAAGTCCGCGGCGGTGAAACGTAGCTGGTCGTGGCCGTGTTCGAGATGCACATCAGAGACCCCGTCCATGGCGAGCCGCTCGGGCGCTTGGTCGAGGAACTCAGCGCGTCGCTGGTCGCCGGTTTCTCCCCCGGAGCCACCGTGTAGCCGGATCTCACCGACGATGGGTCCGGATTCGGTCACCGTCAGATCCACCTCGACCCGGTCATAGCCGAAGGACTCTTCCCCGCTGACCTGCAGGCGTTGGTCATCCTCGGAAGCGTACTGCTCCCCGTTGATCACCAGCTCATTGGTGGCCCCATTTTGCAACCCGTCGGCGAGTTGTTGGCGTTGCGAGCCGGTCACCACGCCATCGGCTTCCAGCCCAGCCGGTAGCCAGCCAAGCAGATCCGCAACCGTAAAGGGCTCGTTGATGTCCCAGGTGTCGGTGAGCGTGCCGTGAGAGATCTCGGCCTCGATCTCGGTGCTACCGGCGTAGTCAGAGGCGTGCAGGAGCTGATTGACCTGGCCTTGATAGTCATCCAGGGAAGCGAAATCCAGGCGGAATTCTGCCACCGCGCTCGTGCCAGGGTTGTGGGCAATCCCGTCAAAGATCAGCGGGTCGGGGCGATGGGTCTCAATACTATCTTTGATGACCTGTCGTTGATTCGGGTCGGTCTCGTCAAACACCTCGTCCGGAATCTCGACCTGGAGGATGCGCTGACCGCTCCCGTCCTGACGATACTCCAGCTGGGATTCAACACTAACCCCGCAGGCAGAAAGCACCACCGTGAACAGCGTCATCACGGCCACCAGTACCCACACAGCGCCGCGACGGTAGCGGGCAGGTGGCAAAGTGGCAGTCATAACGATCTTTCGATGGGCACAGTCACGGCATACTCCAGCACTAGTCTAGGCTGTTTCACCACCGCGATGGCGCGATACCGGTTTCTCCTCATCGAAGGACTCCGGGCGGGGCCGGGCCTGACTGCGCGTAATGCCTGCACTAGCCACAATCACCAGACCAAAGGCAGCCGCGCGCAACCAGCCGAAGGTTTGGTCCAGCATGAACCAACCGATCACCGCAGCCACCACCGGCTCCAGGCTCAGCAAGATCGAGAACACCGGCGTCGGAATCCGCCGCAGGGCGGCCAATTCCAGCGAATAGGGCACCACCGAAGACAACAGTGCCGTACCGAGCACCAACAGCCACAGCTCCGGGCGAACCGCGGTTTCGGCGACTCCGGGCGCACCCGGAATCAACACCACCAGCGCACCGATCCCCATCGCCACGGCCAGGCCTCCGCCACCGGGCACCAGTTGGCCGGTGCGGGCCGAGAAAATAATGTAAAACGCCCAGAATCCACCGGCGATCAACGCGAAGGCCACCCCGAGCGGGTCGAAGCTTGCCGCCCCAAGACTGGACTCCACCCCGAGCAGCACCATGCCCAAGGCTGCGGCACCAACAAAGATCAAGTCGCGGCGGGCCCGCGACATGATGGCTGACAGCACCAGGGGGCCGGTGAATTCCAAGGCCACGGCCACACCCAGCGGGATTTTATCGATCGCGGAGTAAAAGAAGCCGTTCATCCCGCCTAGGGCGAGCCCAAACCAGATCACCGAGGTCCACTGGGTCTTCGTCCACCCCCAGAACCGAGGGCGCAAGACCAGTAACAGAATGACACAGGCCAGCGTCAAGCGAAGGGTGGTCGTGCCCCAGGAGCCGATCGCAGGGAACAGTTGCATCGCCACGGTGGCACCGAACTGCAGGGAGGAGCACGACCCCAACACCATGAGGATCCCCGAGGGACGAACAGCGTCATTGCGTGGGGAGACGGGCACGGTCGATTTCCTCCTTCGGTGTGAGCCTGCGGCGTCATAGGTGCGTCTCGAATCTATCGAAGCCCTCGCACGAGCGCGAAACCACCCCGCTAGATGACCTATTATGTCCCCTTGCCTACCCGGGAACGGTGGTATCGGATGTGGTCAATGTGACACGATATTGGAATGAGCACCACCGGCCACGAATCCACTGACTCGAACCCGAGCACCGGGGCCGAGATCATCCAGGGTGCCCGACTCTCGGTGGCGGTTGGCTTCGGCCTGTTTCCGCTGGGCATGGCCTTCGGGTTACTCGTGACCCAATCCGGTCTGGCTGCCTGGGTCGCCCCCGCGCTGTCGCTGACCGGATACGCCGGGTCGCTGGAATTTCTCATGATCGAGATGCTGGTCAACACCACCGCACTGCTCACCGTGGGGCTGACCACCCTGTTCGTCAACTTTCGGCACGTGTTCTACGCCTTTTCCTTCCCACTGCACGTGGTGAAAAATCCGGTGGCCAAGATCTATGCCATGTATGCGATGACCGATGAGGCCTACGCCATCACCGTCGCCCATCCCACCGGATGGACCGGGCCACGACTGATCGCTCTGGAAGTATGCCTGCAGATCTATTGGGTTGTCGGTGGGCTCACCGGAGCCCTGTTGGGTGCTCTGATTCCGGGCCAGATCGCCGGGCTCGACTTCGCGCTGTGTGCGCTGTTCATCACGCTCACCTTGGATGCGGTGCGCTCCACCGCCCAGGTGCCCTCACTGTTACTGGCCGGGACCTCCTTCGCCGTCGCGATGCTGATCACCCCCGACCAGATGCTATTCACGGCTCTGATCACGTTCATGGTGCTACTGATCATCCGCTACCTAGTGGAAAAAACCCGACGAGGTGACCGCTTTGTTAGCCAGTAACCTCCTTACCGGCGAGGCGATGCCACCGGCCGGATACCTCATCGGGCTCCTCGTGGTGATCTTGGCGATCACGTTCACCCTGCGAGCGCTGCCTTTCGCATTGCTGAGGCCACTGCGCAATTCCCAGCTGGTGGCGATCATGGCCCTGTGGATGCCGGCCGGAATCCTGCTGATTCTGGCCTTGTCCATCTTCACCGGAACCATCACCGATGACCCGGCGCGCTGGTGGAAACCCACCATCGCAGCTGGGGTAACGGTGGCCTCCCACCTGCTTTTTGGGCGTAAGACCCTGATCTCGATCGCGTGCGGGACCATCAGCTACGTGCTGTTGGTCAACTTTGTCTAGCAGGCTCAACTCTCCGCTCGTCCGCGACGCCAATAGCCCATAAAGGCCACCGAACGTCGGTCAATGCCCAGCTCAGTGACCAGCTGACGTCTGATCGTGGTGATGGTGCCGGCTTCACCGGCCAACCAGACGTAGAGTGGGGTATATTTCAGCGCCGCCCCACCCCTGGCGGTACGCGGTACCACCCATACCACCGGCTCATCACCAGTGAGCTCGTCCGCGTCGTCAACGAGGTCTGAAGTGGTCAGTTCCACCGCCGTCCGGTCCCCGATCTGCTCTACCAGCTCGCGAGCTACCGCCACCGTCTTATCAGACAGCGAAGACCCAGCCGGTTGCTCTTCCGCCACAGTGACGAGGTGCACCTGAAATCCGGGGTGACAGGTTACACAACCCGCATCCTCGGGATGCGGGACCTGCACCACGACAGTACCGCGCGCGTAAGACGGCAGGTCCTCCAGAATGCGAGCAATGGCCGGAACCGCGGTCTCATCCCCGGCGATCAGATACCGGTCGGTTTGGGCCGGCGGCACAAAATCCATGCCGGTCAATGGCCCCGGGTGATCGGTATTCGGCCCCAGCAATACCACCGGGTCCCCCACCGCCACGTCACGGACCCAGCGGGCGGCTGGCCCGAGCGGATCGTGATAGACCATGTCCACATCCACCACGACCTCACCCGTGGTGGCATCGCGGTGGACCGCACGGGTGGTGTAGGTGCGCATCGTCGGACGATGGTCCGGATCAAGGTGGCGCCAGGCGGCAAACCACCCCTCGCCGGTGGGAATCGTTGCCAAGGACTCCCGGGGATCTGCCACCCCTTCTTGCGGGAAGAAAATCTTGATCCGCTGGTCAAAACCGGGGTCGCCATACTCGGCTAGCCGATACCCCCCGGCCAGTGCCCTCGGATCCGTATCAGCGCTGAAACTAACGCGCACAAACGACGGACTGAGTCGAGCGACACCGGAGACGACCACCGGAAAGAACACCGTCACAGACTGGGGCGAGTTGGTCATGCTCACAAGATTTACCCGCTGGCACGTTGACCCTGCAAGAGTCTCGCCCCTAGGGTCAGAACATGACCTGTGATCCCCGTGAGCACGTCCGCGGTCCGATGGTCGACGAACAAACCCGGTGCGTGCACTATCACACCGACCTCGACATCATCGCACTACGCTTCGGGTGCTGCGACGAGGCCTTCTGGCCGTGCTTCCAGTGCCACGACGACACCGTTGATCACGCCCGGCAACCGTGGCCGCGCAACCGTTTCGACGAACCTGCCGTACTGTGCGGTGTCTGCGCGAAGCTGATGACCGTCGCGCAATATACCGAAGCCAGCCGGTGTCCGGACTGTGGGTCGCTGTTCAACCCGGGGTGCGCCTCCCACTATGCGGTGTATTTTGACGGGTTTTAGGGTACCCATCATTCGTCACTGGCGGGCCACTTCACTCCCAAGCATGCCGGTTACGGTGCCTGAGTTTGCTGAGGACATGCGGTTCCGGGGAGCCACCCCTCTTGTTGTGGCATTCGGTGCCGAGGTTGGTGGGCCCTGAGGGGATCGAACCCTCGACCTGCGGATTAAAAGTCCGATGCTCTACCAACTGAGCTAAAGGCCCGGGTCTTGGATAAGACCGAAGAATAGTCTAACGCAAAGTGTCTGGAAGTTTTAAACTGGTTTCGGCGTTGCACTCTCGGCAAGGCCCCTGACTGCCCTCCGATAGTTTCGTCAATCTGATCGAAAGGATGGATCGCTACGGTGTCATTCCATAAACCCGTGTTGTATTCGCCAGAGATATTTGACCAGATTCACAGTGGCCCGGATGCCGAACAGGTGGCTGAAGCCGCCGAGTCCCTCGCCCACGCGCTGGTGACCGGCGGGCAAGACACGGACGCCGACGACGACCAGTCAGTGGAGAAACTGGTGGATCTCGTCGATGAGGTGGGCATGGATACCCTGGCCCAGCTCTGGTCGGATGCTCCGGCTCATACCCTGGGTGGCACACTGTGGCGACTCTATGCTCTGCAGCAAGGCACCCAGCAACACGGGGAACAATGGGCCGCCTGGTACCGCGCGGGCTATCAGGCCCAGGTCTCCCGGGTGATTGCCGGTGCCGTGGAACCACCCACCGCCCAGGATCTGTCGACGCTGACCTCCCAGATTTTGACCGGGGTGTATTCCGGCGACTTTGCCGTCGCTCTCAACCGTGCGGCCGCCTACGCGCGCATTATTAGTTTGGGCATGGCACACCACGCCGAGCATCTGGACGCCGGTCACCCGGCCCAGGCCCGAGCCATGGTGCAACGCTCACGCAGAATGCTCACCACCGCCGAACAACTCGACGCCTCGGCCTCACTGTATCGAGCCGGCGCCTTCGACGATGATGACCGCTCGTAGCGTCATGACCGCCTCACAATAAGCTTGTTTACCTTCACAGGGTATCCTCAGCCGACATGAAGCCTTCTCTCACTCGACTGCTCTCTCCTCAATCCGCGGCACTGGACCATCTCGAGTCCATGGCCGACGCCTTTGAACAGTCGGTGGATGTATTAGCTCAGCTCTTCGGGGCCAGCCACGACGCCGCCGAAGAGCTCGATACCCAGCTCGGAGCCCTCGACTCACGGGCCACCTCCCTTCATATGGCCCTGTTGACCAGCTTGCGCTCCGCGTTCGTCACACCGTTGCCCCGCCAAGACCTGTACCTGATCTCTAACGGCCTCAACAGAGCCATCGAACGCACCTGCCTGGTTGGATCGATCATTCATCAGTCGCGGTCCTACCGTCTGCCGACCGCCGTCATGGATGTCCTCGAAATCTTGGACCGCCAATCCGACTTGCTCAAAGCAGCCATGGCACAACTGACGGATTTTGATCAGCTCGAGGTCACCTGGATTCAACTGGAGCGCCTCGGCCACCGTGCCGAACGAGTGCTACTGAGCTGGCGACTCCAAGATGCCTCCGAATTGCTGGCGCGGCATTACTACCGTCAACGCGAAGTAGCCCTGGGACTGGGCGATGCCTTCGAAGCAGTGCGTCAGGTCATCGTCGCACTCGGCCAAGTTTTGGTTCGGGAGTCCTAAACCCTTGAGTCCCGATACCGTTTTCTTTCTCATCCTCGTGTCCCTACTGGGTGCGAGTTTCCTGGTCATGCTCTCCGGCCACGACAATTCCAATGCCATTGCCCTGCCGGTACGCTCCGGGGCCCTAACCCCCTTCCGTGCGCTACTACTCACCGCAGCGATGCGTGTCATCGGCGTGATTCTCGGGGCCTTACTGATCGACTTCGCGGTGGAAGAATTCTGTGTCCACTTCCCCGAAGGCCCGCTGGGGTTGCTCGGCATTGCCGCTGCACTGGCGACCGCTTTAGCGTGGGGCATTTTGACCTGGTCTCGTGGCGTCCCATCCTCCTCATCCCACGCACTCACCGCCGGACTCCTCGGCGCCGGTGTCGCCATGGTGCTCACCGGCAACCATGACATCCCCTGGTTAGCCATGGGACCGACCACCTGGGCGTTACTAGTCTCACTGGTTGCTTCACCGCTGGCCGGTGGCCTCTTGGCCTGGGTACTGACGTTTCCGGCCTTATGGTTGGCCCGCGACGTGAATCCGTCCACCGTCAATCCCCGCGCACGGATGACTCTGGCGGTCACCGGCGCGGCCAACGCACTGGGTCACGGGATCCAATACGGAGCCCGGATCTACGCCATCACAGTGGTGGCTCTCCCCCTGGCTGGGCTACAGGTGGGCACCACGTGGTGGATTCCCGTTGCCACCGCGGTCTGCATGGTCGCTGGCACCTTCCTGGGAGGTTGGCGTATCGCCCATACGCTCACCGAGCGTCTGGTCACCATTGACCCGTTGCGTTCCTCGATCGCCTCACTAACCTCCGCGGCACTGCTGATCGGTGGTGCCTTCGGCCTGCAACTACCACTGTCATCCTCACTCACCACCGCCGGTGCCGTTGTCGGTGCCGGCCACAACCAACGCCACCATTCGGTCCGTTGGCCTCAAGCCGGTCGCATCGGGATCTACTACGTCCTGACGGTCGTGCTCTGTGGCGCCACCGCCTTACTGGTCACCGCAGGTTTCTCCCCACTGTGGGACTAAGAACCACAGCAGTATTGGACAACCCTTGGGCCGAAGGGGCAGAATGTTAACTAGATGTCGGGTCGCGGTAACCCCCGGGCTCCAAACATTTTGCCGCTTCGAGCGGCCACGCGCCGTGAGGCGTTCCCGACCCGGCATCCTCCAACTCTTCTGGGTGAATCCACTCGCACTATCCAGAAATTCCGTAGAGTACTCTCTGTGGCATCTGACGACACCTCACAGCAATCCAGCGGTCAATCGGACCGTCCGCCCTGGGAAAGCTGGCTCCAAAACGGCGCCCTGGTCGTTGTCATCCTGGTGATGACCTGGCTGGCCTTCAACGTTCGGCTCCCAGACCTGGAAGAACTCCAAGCCCAGATCTCCTCCTTTGGCTGGGCGGCCATCGTGATCTTTATCGGCGCCTACGCCCTCGTGGCACTGACCCCGATCCCGGTCACCATTATGGCGGTGGCCGGAGGGCTACTCTTCGGCGGAATTCTCGGCAGTATCCTGTCCATCATTGGCGCGATGCTCGGATGTTGGGGCGCCTACTGGATTGCCCGCGGTTTAGGACGCTCCACCGTGCTGAAACTGCTGGGGTCCCGGGCGGAATCGATTCAACGTCATCTCGATGGTGCCGGTTTTGAAGCGGTGTTTACGTTACGCCTGATGCCCGGCTTCCCCTATTGGCCGGTGAACTATGGAGCCGGGGTCTTCGGCATTAGTCAGCGCGTGTTTGTCACGGCCTCCGGGCTCGCGCTGATTCCCGGCCAAGTTTCTTTGGCAGCCATCGGGGGCTTTATTGCCACCCCGGATTTCCTCCACGGCGCTTTGGTGGTCGTGGCGTGGATCGTGGTCATCGTGCTGACCATTGTGGCGTTGCGTCGCTGGAAAAAGGAGCGGGATGCACATCGGCGCCAGGAGGAAACCTCCTGACGCCGATGCTCACTAACCACAGTGCGTTCTAGCCGAAGCGACCAGAGACGTAGTCTTCCGTCTGCTTATTGGACGGGTTGTTGAAGATCACGTTCGTCTCATCGTATTCGATAAGCTTACCGGGCTTGCCGGTGCCCTGGATGTTGAAGAACGCGGTCTTATCAGCCACACGAGCAGCCTGCTGCATGTTGTGGGTCACGATCACCACGGTGAAGTCGCTCTTCAGCTCGTTGATCAGATCCTCCACAGCCAGGGTGGAGATCGGATCCAGAGCTGAACAGGGCTCGTCCATCAGGATCACGTCGGGCTCGACCGCAATGGTACGGGCGATGCACAGACGCTGCTGCTGACCACCGGACAGACCGGAACCGGGGCGGTCAAGACGGTCCTTGACTTCGTTCCACAGGTTCGCACCGGTCAACGAGCGCTCCACGATTTCATCGGAGCGGGACTTGGACAGTCGCGAACCGTTGAGCTTGTAACCGGCCAGCACATTCTCCCGAATCGACATGGTCGGGAACGGGTTCGGGCGCTGGAACACCATACCAACCATGGTACGAACGGTCACCGGGTCAACACCGTTGCCGTAGATGTTGTCGCCATCGAGCAGGATCTCACCCTCAACGCGAGCGCCGGGCAGCACCTCGTGCATCCGGTTGATGGTGCGCAGGAAGGTGGTCTTACCGCAACCGGAAGGGCCGATGAACGCAGTTACCGAGCGGGGTTCAATGTTGATGTTCACGCCCTCCACGGCCAAGAAGTCGCCGTAGTAGACGTTCACATCGATAGCGTCTAGACGCTTTGCCATGTTTGTGGTCCTCTCTTGAAGACTTACGAGTCTAAAGGTCAGTATTACTTGCTGGTCTTCGGGGCGAAGGCCTTGGCAACAATGCGGGCAATGAGGTTCAACAGCATCACGATCACGATCAGCACCAGCGCGCCGGCCCACGCACGAGCGTGCGAGGGGTCGGAGTGGGACGGAGCCGTCGGGTTCATCAGCTGGCGGTAGATGTAGACCGGCAGTGCGGTCATCCAGCCATCGAACAGGTTCCAGTTGACATTTGTCGCGAGGCCTGCGGTCACCAGGATCGGTGCGGTCTCACCGGTCACGCGAGCGATTGCCAGCGTGACACCCGAAGCAATACCCGAGATCGCGGTGGGGATCACCACCTTGACAATGGTGCGCCATTTACGCACACCCAGCGCGTAGGAGGCTTCGCGTAGCTCGTTGGGAACCACACGTAGCATCTCTTCGGTCGAACGGACCACAACCGGGATCATCAGCACCGATAGCGCGATGGCCGCGGTGAAACCGGTCTTGGCCTGTTGCAACGCTGAGGGAGACTGGGAGATAAAGGTCTGAATAAACAGCGTCATACCAGCGAAAGCGAATAGACCAGCAACGATCGAGGGGATACCGGTCATCACGTCTACGAAGAACCGGATCAACGATGCGAACCAGTTGTCGTTGGAGTACTCCACCAGGTAGATCGAAGCCAGCAAACCGATCGGCACCGAAATGATCGTCGAGGCCAGCGTGATCATCAAGGTACCGACCAGACCGTGGAGAATACCACCGGCGATCGAGGCACCCTCTTCGACGGCTGCAATATCGTCGGCCCCGGCAACACCCTTCATGTCATTGGTCAGGATTTCCGGATTGTTGATCAGTGTTGGCAGACCGTTGCCCAGTACTGTAACGATCACGGAGATGAGCGGCACCAGCGCAATGAGGAAGGCCAACCACACCAAGTTGGTCCACAACCCGTCGGTTGCCTTTCGGCGATTCTCCAACGAGTAGGTGGTGAAATACATGGCGATCACGTACACGATCGCTGCGAAAATGATCCACGCGACTACGCTAAAGTTCTCGAAGAGCAACGCAGACAGTGCCGCACCCACAACCAGGGCGGCCGCCGCAACAACCAGCCAGGTCCACGACGGCTTCTGACCCTTCGTCAGTGCGTTTTTCGAGGACTTTCTCTTTCGGGTATCAGGGGATTGTGTAGTACTCATTAGTTAGCTCCCGAGAATTCCTTGTGACGGTTGACGATCCAGCGGGCTGTCATGTTCACGATCAGGGTGATGATGAACAGCATCAAACCGGCGGCGATCAGCTCGTTCTGGCGCATTCCGAAGGCCTCGGGGAAGTTCAGCGCAATCTCCGAGGGGATGGTGGCGTTCTTGCCCGAGGTGACCATCGACCACGAGAACCCACCAGCGGACAGCACCATGGTCACGGCCATGGTTTCACCAAGGGCACGACCCAGCGCCAGCATGACCGAGGAGACGATACCGGCACGGGCGAAGGGAAACACGGTCATCTTGATCATTTCCCAGCGGGTCGCACCGAGAGCCAGTGCGGCTTCTTCGTGCAAGGTCGGGGTTTGCACGAAAATTTCACGACACAGCGAGCAGATGATGGGAAGAATCATCACCGCCAACACAACACCGGAGGTCGCCAGTGTACGACCGGTGGTTGTCACATTGTCATCACCGGCGAACAGCGGGATGAATCCTAGATACTCGTCGAGCCACTGGTAAATGGGAACCAGCAACGGTGCCAAGAAGGTCATGCCCCAGGCACCGTAGACAACCGAGGGAATAGCGGCCAGCAGGTCGATGACGTAACCGACGGTGGTAGCGATACGACGCGGTGCGTAGTGGGAGATGTAGAGCGCAACGCCAACGCCGATCGGGGTGGCGATGAGCAGAGCGAGAGCCGATGCCATCAGGGTACCGGCCATCAACGGCCAGACATATTCCCAGAAGTTATCAGCGCTTTGAATGGAGTCTTGGTCAGAGAAAACTTCAGGCCACAGAGCCGGCAGGGCTTCAATGACCAGGAAGGTTGCCACGAAGGCCAGAACGAGAAGAATGATGATACCGGCGGCAATAGCAAGCCCAAAGAAGACCTTATCCCCGGCGACTGAGCCCGAATTCGTGGCTCGTGGTTCATTCTGCTTCTCTGGGCCCGGTCCATCCTGGTTTTTCTCAGGTGCAGTGGTGGACACGATACCTCTCCTGAATTGTGGTGGTTAGTGATATGTGGTGGCGGAGACGAGAATCACAAGCTTCCGGTGCACACAATGATGCAGTCGTCGGCGGTTGTCGTACCAATGCGCCCTGGTTTCCCAGGCACACATCGGCTGAGACAACCACCAACGACTGCACACTTCAAGATATGTCTCTCAGCGGTACCCGCTCAGAGAGGCAGGAACTTAGCCCTGAACACCGATGCCTTCGATGCGCGACATGGCGTCATCACGGGTGGCGTCGGAGATCGGAGCGGAACCGGCCGAGTCAGCAGCGGTGTTCTGACCATCTTCGGAGACCACGTAGGCAGCGAAGTTCTTAGCCTGGTTAGCAGTGTCTTCGTTGTCGTATTCGTGGCAGAAGATGTGGTAGGAGATCAGCACGATCGGGTACACACCGGACTCTTCGGTCTCGCGGTCCAGTTCGAGTGCGCCTTCAGCATCGGGATCTTCCTCAGCGGTTTCCGCAGCGTTAGCAGCGGCTTCCGGGGAGTACTCCACATACTCGTCACCAACACCGACAGCAACGGTACCCAAGTCACCGACCTGAGAAGCGTCGGCGTAGGTGATAGCACCTTCGGTGCTGGAGGTCAGGTCAACAACACCGGAGGTCTGCTGAGCGGATTCACCGGTGTAGTCCGAAGGCCATGCATCGGAGGGCTCCTGGTCCCAGCTGTCGGAAGCTTCAGCCAGATATTCGGTGAAGTTCTCGGTGGTACCGGAGTCATCGGAACGGTGCACCACAGTGATCGCGGTGTCAGGAAGGTCAACGCCTTCGTTCTGGTCAGCGATCTCCTGGTCGTTCCAGTTGGAGATCTCACCGGTGAAGACCTTGGCGATGGTGTCAGCGTCCATGTTGATGGTGTCGACGCCCTCCAGGTTGAAGGCCACGGCAACCGGGGAGATGTAGGCCGGAACGTGGAACACCCCAGCGTCACCGCAGATCTCCGTTGCCTGTTCCTGCTCATCAGCATCCATAGCAGCATCGGAGCCAGCGAACGAGTACTGACCGTTCAGGAAACCTTCACGACCGGAGCCGGAGCCCACTGGGTCGTAGTTGACGGTCAGGTCAGAATTGGTCTCGTTGATGCCGGTTGACCAAGCGGTCATAGCGGATTCCTGCGAGGAAGCGCCACCACCGATCAGCTCACCCGAGCCGATGGTCAGCAGGTCGCCTTCTTCAGACGAACCGTTGTCAGCGTTCTCATTATCGCCTTCGTTGTCAGCACCGCAAGCGGTCAGAGCGAGGGCGGAAATGGACAGTGCGGCCATTGCGCGGCCAAAACGACGAAGCTTCACTTCTATGCCTCTTTCGAGTCGATGACATGTTTCGAGATGATTCGCGTCTATGCGACGCATAGGTCACAAGAGTTAGAGTGCGACCCTCGAACCATCGATCAAGCTACCGCCCGGAAGTTACATGCGAAATCTAACTGAGTGAACAATAGGTAAACTATTCCGGAGATATGGGCTTTCGGACGTGGTCTTAATCTCATAGTCCCTAGTGATAGGCCACCCGACGGGGTGCTGTGGGTGATATCGCCGGGCCACGAAATACCGATACCCTAGAGTCCATGATATCTGTGTCCCAGCTTCCCGAACGGTTCTCCGAATCTCTGCGGTCGCTGGGGCGTTTTTTACGCCGTCGCGCGGTAGCCGGATTCGCCCGGTCCCGGGCCGCCGTGATGCCGGCAGCCACCTCAGCGATTGCTGCGGTGGCCGCCTATGCGTTCGCGAGCGTGGTTTTGGGTCACACCAACCCGTTATTTGCCTCCACTGCGACTTTGATCGCGCTCGGTTTTGGAGGCGATACCCGACTGCGCAAAGTCTTGGAGATCGCCATCGGGTGCACCCTGGGCATTTTGATTGGCGATCTGATGCAGATTTTCCTGGGGCAGGGATATCTGCAGGCACTGTTGGTGGTCTTCGTGTCAATCATTATTGCCCGCTTTCTGGATAACGGGGTCATTTTCACCACCCAGATGTCCCTGCAAGCGGTGTTGGTGGTGCTCTTACCGCTACCAGAGGGTGGGCCATTTACCCGTAGTCTCGACGCGGTGGTCGGTGGCGTATTTGCCTTGGTCGTCACCATGATCATGCCCAAGAATCTTCGCGGAGCCACGGTGAAGGACTTCAATACGCTGTACTCTACGGTCACGGAAATTTTCCAGAATTGTTCCAAGGCCCTGAGGGCCCAGGATTCTCGCGAAGCGTGGATGACGCTGGTGGCCGCCCGCAATACCCAAACCCAGATGAATGCCGTCTACCAATCGTTGCGGGCATCCCAAGAGTTGGCAACCTACTCTCCGACCGCGAAAACCTCCCGTGAACTCTTAGCTGGCACCCAAGACACCGCCGCCAAGACCGACTTGGCTCTGGGCTCGTTGCGATTGGTGACCCGACGACTGATCACCGTCATCGATGAATCCTCGCTCACCGATGAACAGTTCACGGAACTAGCCGACTGGTTTGATGAAGCCGCAGAAGCCGTCGCGATCATGGGACGTTGTCTCTCCGAACCGGCACTACCCGGCAGGCGTCGCTCCTTAGCGGTCGCCCGTGAGGCCTTTGTCTCCGCCACCCAGCGACTCGTGCCTTCCCACCTAGCCGGCGGTGATCTCCAAGCCGAAGCGCTCGTGATGTTGGCTCGGCCCATGATGGTCGATTTCATTCAAGCCACCGGAGTGCCCGAACGGGAAGCCTCGGAGTTTTTGCCCAAGCTCTAATCTTGTCCCCTCGGGCCCAGTAGGCTTGCCCCTATGAGCTCCAAGACACGTAAACCCGCGTATCGTTGCACCGAGTGCGGGTGGATGACCGCCAAATGGGTGGGCCGCTGTGGTGAGTGCCAGGCCTGGGGCACCGTGGTGGAATCTGGAGCGGAGACCAGCACCCCGCGCACTCAGGTCAGTACGATCTCCACCGCACAACGAGCCCGAAAAATTTCGGATATCGACGCAACGCTGGCCCGTCACCAACCCACCGGCTTGCCTGAATTGGATCGGGTGCTCGGCGGTGGCCTGATTGCCGGTGGTGTGGTGCTCCTGGCCGGTGAACCCGGTATCGGCAAATCTACGCTGGTGCTAACTCTCGGCCACCAGCTCACCCAGATGACCCGGCCGGATGGCCACCCGGCCAGGGTCCTTTATATTACGGGCGAAGAATCCACCGCCCAGGTCAGAATGCGTGCCGATCGAATTTCTGCGGTCTCTGAGACCCTGTATCTCACCGCAGAAACAGATTTGGGCCACGCGCTGGGACAAGTTGAAACGGTCGACCCAGACGTGGTCATTGTCGATTCGGTGCAAACATTGGAATCGACCGACGTTGACGGCACCGCTGGAGGGGTCAATCAGATCCGTGAGGTCGCATCTGCGATGATTAATATGGCCAAGACCCGCAACATTGCCACCATCCTGATCGGCCATGTCACCAAAGAGGGCTCGATCGCCGGTCCTCGCGTCTTGGAGCATCTCGTGGATGTGGTGTGCACTTTTGAAGGGGACCGGCACTCCCGGTTGCGCATGATCCGGGCGGTCAAAAACCGGTATGGTTCCACCGACGAAGTCGGGTGCTTCGAGCTCGATGACCACGGGATCACCTCCGTGACCGATCCCTCGGGGTTATTTACCAATTCCTGGCACTCCACCATCGCAGGCACCACCATGAGCGTTAGCCTGGAAGGTCATCGTCCCCTGCTCACCGAGATCCAGGCGCTTCTGGCGCAGACGGAAACCTCTTCCGGCCGACGCACCGTCTCGGGTATGGAGACGTCTCGGATCAACATGTTGCTCGCGGTACTCGAACGCCGGATGGGCATCACCGCTGCCAAACGGGATGTCTATGTCTCCACCGTGGGCGGGATCCGCATTAGCGAACCGGCCTCGGACTTGGCCGTTGCCGCGTCGCTGACCGGCTCGGCGACCGACCGGGCTGTGGACCCCGGGCTCGTGACCTTTGGCGAAGTCGGGCTCACCGGCGAACTCCGCCCCGTGCCCGGGATCCAGCGTCGCATTAACGAAGCGACCCGGTTAGGCTTCAACCGCGCGGTCATCCCAGCCAGCCGAAACACCGTTTTCCAACCCGAACCCGGATTCCTGGTCTACCAGGCCTCCACGCTCCCAGAGGCCCTGGGCATGATTTTCGCGACCCGCGCCGAATTCGAACAGGCCATGCCCACCTGTCAGCAGGTGGCCCCGCACCAACTCTCTGACAACGGGATGAGCGCCTCACCCACCGGATGATCAGTCATCCTCGGCTGTCAAGGTGAACGTCGCGGGGGAAGAGCTCGTCTCACCGAGAGAGACCACCAGCTGGTATGTGCCATCGGGCACATCGTCCTCCACCTCAGAGCACTCCGAATCCGCGGCAATCCGCTCCCAGGTAAACGTCGACGACACCGCCTGACCAGCCTGAAGAGTTTCCACCTGGTCATCGGGCTCGACCTGACAGTACGAGGTCGCAAACACCGTCGAGGTCTCGTCATCAGCCACCTCGGACACCACATAATCCTGCTGACTGGATCCCACATTGGTCTGACACGCCGAATCCGAGGTATTGGTGACTCGCAACTCAAAAACCGGATCCTCATCGGCCGCGTAACTGTCCTGATCGGTCACCGCTTCCACGGCCACATCCCCGGAACGACACTCGCGAGTATCGCCGGAGGCACTGGCCGAAGCACTCGCCGACCCGCTCGGTGAACCACTAACCGATGCAGACGCGCTCGGAGGGGGTGGAGCACTTTGTTGCGGCTCATCATCCCCACCAAACACCAGGCTGCCAATCCAGACACCCAAAGCCACCAGTCCCAGCAAGATGAGCAGCACAATAGTTCCCACCACGATGCGACGACGCCGATACACTTGGGGAGGATGCGGACGGGAGGATTCAGCCATAGCACCCACTGTAGTGAGGCAAGAAAAAGAAGATGATGAACACCACGGCTCTCCACCACAAGATCACCCGCTGGTTTGATCACCACGGTCGTGATCTGCCCTGGCGACGACCCGACTGCTCCCCCTGGGGCGTGCTCGTCTCCGAGGTGATGCTCCAACAGACCCCCGTAGGCCGCGTGCTACCGGTCTGGACCGAGTGGATGCACCGGTGGCCCACCCCCGCCGACCTTGCTCAAGCACCCACCGCCGAGGTGCTACGCGCTTGGGGAAATCTCGGCTATCCACGACGGGCGCTACGTTTACAATCCACCGCCACCGCTCTCGTGGAACGTTTCCATGGCACCGTACCGGCCGACCCAGCACAGCTACGTAGCCTGCCCGGCATCGGTGACTACACTGCCGCCGCAGTCTCCAGTTTCGCCTTCGGCATCCCTGAAACCGTGATCGATACCAATATCCGTCGCGTCCATGCCCGACTGGTCAACGGCAAAGGGCTACCCCACACCTCATTGACGGCCACGGAAAAACGGCTCGCACAACAGCTAATGCCCGACGACACCAGCACCGCGAATCAGTGGAATAAAGCGGTGATGGAACTTGGCGCCCTGGTCTGCACCGCTCGTTCGCCCTCCTGCGCAGCCTGTCCGGTCTTGTCCGAATGTGCCTGGATCGCAGCGGGAAAACCCGATCCCGACTACCAGCCCACCGGCCAGACCTGGCACGGCACCGACCGACAGGTGCGTGGCGCCATTATGGGTCTGTTGCGCGCCCGCGACAGTGTTGACCGCGCCGAGCTACGGTCAGCGGTGACGGCAACCGGCAAGCTGGGAACCCACTGCCCCGATGACAGCCAGTGGGAACGCTGTGTCTCCGGTCTGCTCCACGACGGTCTGATCGTCGCCACCAAACAGTACCTCACACTCCCTTAAATACCTGTGGCCGTCTCCCCGATGAGGAAACGGCCACTAAGTCAGGCATCCGCAGCTTACTTGTCCTTACCGGTGAGCTTGTCCTTGGCCGAGGAGAAGCCGTCGGCCACCTTATCCTTGGCGTTGTCGAAGGTGTCCTTGGCGTTGGCCTTCAGCTGCTCGGCAGTACCCTCGTTCTGGGTCTTGGAGTCGCCAGTGGCCTTACCGATGCCTTCTTTAGCCTGGCCCTTCAGGTCTTCGGCAGCGTTTTCAAACTTATCTGATGCGCTCATGATCTCTCCTTTCGATCGCTTATTTTTTAGTAGAACAAGTTAATTCCACGCTCACAAGCTTTTACCGGGTATTCACCGGCAGTTTTAGCCTTGAGCGTGATCATTTGTGCGGTCCAGGTGCAGTATCATGCGCGTATTGCCTAACGTATTGGGTTTCACCCGCGCCAAATCCAGAAACTCGGCCACGCCCTCATCAGTTGAGCGCAACAATTCGGCAAAGATCTCCGGATCCAACGTGCTCTGATCCGCCATCACCTCGAACCCGTGGGAGGCAAAAAACGTCGTCTCAAAGGTCAAACAGAAGATCCGGTCCACACCCAGTCGGGTGGCGCGTTCAATTAGCTGCCCCAGGATCTGTGATCCCACCCCGCGACCGCGAGCCTCCGGGGCCGTGGCCAGAGTCCGGACTTCGGCCAAATCCTCCCACATCACGTGCAAGGCGCCGAAACCTAGCAGGGTGCCGCTCGCATCTTCGGCGACCACGAATTCTTGAATCGCCTCGTAGAAGGCCACCGCCTCTTTATCCAACAGGATTTTTTGGTGTGCCAAGGGAGTCACCATGGCACGAATAGCCGACACATCAGAGGTCCGGGCCGGGCGAATGCGCAGTTCAGCAGTCATCACACCAGTATAAAGATCGCTCTCACCACCCGGCAGACCTCAAGTCTTAGGATGGTGCCATGCACATCATGACCGTTTGCCTCGGAAATATTTGTCGCTCACCGGCCGCCGAAGCCGTATTGAACGACAAGATTGACAAGGCGGGGCTCGCTGGCGTCACCGTCTCGTCTGCCGGCACCGCTGGCTATCACATCGGCGAGCCACCACACGTGCTCACCCAGGACGTCGGCACCGAGCGTGGCTACAAGTTTGCGACCACCGCAACTCAGCTGAACGCCGAGCTGGTCGCCAGTGCCGATCTCATTCTCACCATGGACGGTATGAACGTCGCCGATATTCACGCCCTGGCCGACACTGACCGCGTGGTTCGGCTCGGCACACTGGCCCGACGCCAGCCCGGAGATATCGATGACCCCTACGGTCAGGGGCGCGATGCCTTCGAGCACATGTATGACGTCATTGAAGATGCCTGCGATCATCTCGTCGCACTGCTGGCCGAGGACCGCATCGACGAGATCTGGGAGGGTGCCGAATGAGCACATCAGACCCCGAGGTCTTCACCAAATCCCGTCCGGATGCCCCGGCAGGTTTCTTCGCCCGTGAAGCTGCCGGACTCACCGCACTCGCCTCCTACGGTGCGCGGGTGCCGGAGGTCCTCGAGCTGACCGATACCTCATTGACCATCACCCGCATTACCGATGCGACCGTGGCCGGGCCACCGGTGGACGAGCCAGAAAAGCAGTTCGGTCGTGAACTGGCCACCCTGCACCGCACCTCGGCGGCCGACGCCCCGGGATACTTCGGCGGTCTGGACCGTCAGCCCCAAGGATTCTTGGGGGACCAACCAGTGGATTTGACCGCCAGCGATACGCTGTACGACTCGTTGATCACCCGCCGGGTGATTCCACTGACCCAGAAAGCCGTCACCGCGGGGCTACTTCCAGATCGAGCACTCGAGTTGGCCACCAGCATCACCGAGGACTGTCTGGGCCCGGCCACCATCCCGGTATTAGTGCACGGTGATCTCTGGGCTGGAAATCGGGTAGTGGATAGCCGTGGCTATTCCTGGTTGATCGATCCGTCCGCGCACTGGGGTCACCCGATGGAAGATCTGGCGATGATGGCGCTATTTGGAGGGTTCGGCCCCGAGTGCTGGGAGTCCTATGACTATCTTCCGGTCGATGAGGACCTCATCCCGGTCTTCCAGCTGGTTCCGCTACTGGTTCACACGGTGCTGTTTGGCTCCGGTTATGCGCCCTCGACCCTGCGAGCGCTCGAAGCTAGCCACTAACCCGCTCGTGGCCGCCGCCGTGGTCAACGCAACACCGCTTAAAACAAGAAGCCGACGAGAAGATCTCTCGCCGGCTTCCGAAACGCGCGATCACTTATTTCTTCTTGGCGTCCTTCTTGTCGTCGTTGTTGTTGTCGTCACCCAAGAACTTGTCCTGAGCCTTGTCGACAGCGTCGTTGATCTTATCGCCGTGTTGGTTCTTCAGGTCGTTCAATTTATCTCCAAGTCCCATGATCACTCCTCAAGATTGGTTATCAAGGATAGTGCCATGCTAAACATGCCGTTGCCGGCACTGTCTACCGCTGACACCTTGGCTCGCGCCACAACGTCCTATGAGTTTCCTGAACCGTTGCTGTCTGCCTCCGGTGTCTGCAAGTGGTGCACGTAGTCCACCAACCACTCGCGCAACTCGGGCCCCAACTGGGGGTGTTTCAGCGATAATTCCACGTTCGCCTTGGCATATTCCACCTTATTACCGGTGTCATAGCGCCGACCGTGGTGCACCACGGCGACCACTCCTCCGTATGCGGCGGGATTCTCGGCCATGGTCACCAGCGCATCGGTCAGCTGAATCTCGCCACCGGTACCGGTGCCGGTCTCTTTGAGCACCTCGAAGACCTTCGGCGAGAGCACATACCGACCAATCACCGCCAACTGAGACGGCGCCTGCTCCGGGGCGGGTTTTTCGACCATGGTGTCCACCCACAGTGCTTCCCGCCCATAACGGGTGAGCAACGGATCAGCCTCCGTGGCCGGAGCAATCACACCGTAGGAGCTGACCTGCTCGGCCGGAACCGGCTGGACCGCCACCACCGAGGCGCCGGTCTGCTCGTGGACCTGCAACATTTCGGTCAACAGCGCCCCGCCCTGATCGATCAGGTCATCGCCGAGCAACACTGCAAAGGACGCACCGCGCACGTGGTGAGCGGCCTGAGCGACCGCATCCCCGAGCCCGGCCGGTTCACGCTGTCGCACATAGTGGAAGGTGGCCAGATCGGTAATGGCCTGCACCTGTGCGAGCATCTCGGTTTTCCCCTTGCGCTCCAGCGTGTCCTCGAGTTCCGCCACGCGATCGAAGTGATTGACCAGGGGGTCCTTATTGCGACCCACCACAAACAACACGTCGGTCAGTTCAGCATCCACGGCCTCTTCGACCACGTGCTGGATCGCGGGACGATCCACCACCGGCAACATCTCTTTGGGCAAGGCCTTCGTGGCCGGTAGGAATCGCGTTCCCAATCCTGCCGCGGGAATCACCGCGGTAATCACGGGCTTGGTCACGAGGTAACCTCCTTCGCTGTCTTTTCGCGGGTCTGAGCGCTGCGGCCCATCCCCAGGTAGTGGAATCCTGCAGCCGTCCACGCGTCCATATCCAGCGCATTGCGGCCGTCCAGCACGATCCGGCCGGTCATCGACCGTGCGATCGTGCGTGGATCCACCTCGGTGAATTCTTTCCATTCGGTCAGCACCGCCACCGCGTCGGCCTCCACCAGGCACGAGGCCAGATCATCGAGGACTCGAGCCTGTGGTAGTGCAACGCGTAAATTCTCCCCGGCCCGGGGGTCATACATACTCACCCGCGCCCCGGCATCGATCAGCTGCTGGGCCACCGCCACGGCGGGCGAATCCCGCACATCATCGCTATCGGGCTTGAAGGCCCCACCCAGCACCGCGATGCGAGCGCCGTTGAGCTTGAGCACCCCGGCCAGTTTCTCCACCGCCCGGGTGCGAGCGCGCTGATTGACCGCATCCACTTCCGACAGGGTGCCCAGCGCGTCCTCCAATCCGAGCTGTTCGGCCCGATCCTGGAAGGCCCGAAGATCCTTGGGCAAACAGCCTCCACCAAACCCGATCCCGGCGCGCAAGAACTTCCGACCGATCCGGTCATCGTGGCCCAGCGCTTCGGCCAGGGTGGTCACATTGGCCCCGGTGGCGTCGCAAATCTCGGCCATGGCGTTAATAAAGGAGATTTTGGTGGCCAAAAACGAGTTGGCGGCGACTTTCACCAGTTGCGCGGTGGTAGCGTCGGTGATCATCCGCGGCACGCCGTCTTCCAAAAGCTGTGCATACACCTGATCCAGGGTGTCTGCGGCTCCGGGCGTCATCGTCCCGTACACCAGCCGATCCGGGTGCAACGTGTCCTGGATGGCGAATCCTTCCCGCAAAAACTCCGGGTTCCACACCAGACCGAATCCAGCCGGCACTACCCGCTCGGCCAGCGACTCGGCGGTCCCGACCGGCACCGTGGACTTACCGGCGATCAAGCTACCGGGCTGGGCTTGTTCCAGCACAGTGTCCACCGCCTGATTGACGTAGCTTAAATCCGCGCCCCGTCCCGCACTGAGTTGCGGGGTGCCCACGCAAATAAAGTGCACCTCGGTCTGCTTGATCTCAGCGGGATCGGTCGAAAAGCTCAGACGGTCGCCTAGCTGGCGGGCGATCAGCTCACTCAGCCCGGGCTCGTAGAACGGAAGCTTCCCACTGACAAAGCCATTAATACGGCGCTCGTCCACATCAATACCGACGACCTCGTGGCCCAGCTCGGCCATGCACGCAGCGTGCACCGCCCCCAGGTAGCCACAGCCAATCACCGAAATTTTCACGGGTTTGACGACCTCTCTTCACGATTCATCAGCCGGCGCGGTCACGCCGTGCCACACGATTAAAGCCCCTGCCGGTCACCAACGATCAAGTCCCGGTTGATCTCAAAGCAACTGTCAGGTGTCCATCGGGTTAACGACCGGCCGGGTTCATCGAGTATTTACATACCCGTCAGCCTTGGGCTACCTCATCGTGACTACGCGGTCGTTCGCGCCCGTCATCCTGGGAGGTATGAGAATTCAGTTCGTTGCCGAGTCCTTTCTGCCCCTGATGAACGGGGTCACCAATTCAATTCTCAGGGTCGCCGATCACTACGCGGCCACCGGCCATGATCTGTCGATCATCGCCCCCAAACAACGCGGGGCGCAGAAGTTTTGGAAGGCCTCCAACGGCCGAAAGATCCGGATTCGCCACGTCTCCTCGATCCCGCTGGCCGGATACACCAGCGTACGCATTGCCACCACCAACGTCGCTCAACTCAAGCGCCGGATCCTGGACTTCGACCCAGATGTCATCCACCTGGCCTCCCCCGCCGTGCTGGGACGCACCGCCGGCATCGCCGCCCACAAGCTCGATATCCCCACCGTGGCCGTCTACCAGACCGACGTGCCCGGCTACACGGCCAAGTACGGGTTGGCCCTGCTGGAACATACCGCCTGGCAGGTGTTGCGCGATCTGCACAACCGCGCTGATCTGACCCTGGCCCCCTCCACTGCCACGCTGAAGCAGCTCGACGACCACGGCTTCCAGCGCTTGAACCTTTGGCGTCGCGGTGTGGATTTCTCCAATTTCTCCCCCGATCTAGCCAAGCCGAAGTTGCGAGCCAAGCTCACCGGGGACGATCCGGACCAGCGCATTGTGATCTACATCGGCCGTCTGGCCCCGGAGAAGCAGGTCGAGGACCTGAAGATCATCCACGATATGCCAAACGTGAAGCTGGTTGTCGTCGGCGATGGTCCGGAAAAGTCCACGTTGCGGAAGCTGATGCCCAACGCCTACTTCCCGGGTTTCAAATCCGGAAAGGAACTGGGTGAACTGCTGGCCACCGCCGATCTATTCATTCACCCCGGCGAGCTGGAGACCTTCTGCCAGACCATCCAGGAAGCCATGGCCTCGGGACTACCAGCCATCGCTCCCCGCGCTGGCGGACCGGTCGATCTGATCACACCGGGCCACACCGGGTGGCTGTACACCCCGGGCGATCTGAACCAGCTGCGCGATTACGCCTACGATCTGCTGTTCGACGACACGAAGCGCGCCTACTTCGGCCATGCCGCCCAGGATTCCGTCCGCAAGCGGTCCTGGCCGGTGTTGGCCGAACAGCTCATGGGCTACTACCACCAGGCCATTGAACACCGATCATATCGGGGCTCAGACTCCGCCACCAAAGGCCACTCGATCACCTCGGAGTTCTAGCCCGCAACACACAGCACGGCACCCAGGCCAGCAGGCACCGGGCGCCGTCGTGTATCAAGGAGTTTCTTTACTCGGATTCTGGCCCGACGATCGCGGCCAGATTATTCAGCGAGCCCTCGAGCTGTTCCTCAGTGAACAGCGGGAACAAGTTCTTGGCCAGCAGGTCCTGGTCGGTGACCTGCGACCAGTCGTAGGTTAGCGTCACGCGGGTCTGATCTGAGTCGAGTGGCTCGAGCTCGTAGATCCACTGCCAACCTGGAGGCTCGGTTCCTGCCGGAGCGGTCTTCCAGCCTAGTAGCTGGTTTTCGTCGTAGGCCACCACGTGGTTATCAGTTTTATAGTCACCACCCATGTGATCGCCAGTCATGTTCATGCGGAACACATCGCCGACCTGCTGAATTCGGTCGGTCTTATCTTCGGAGACGACGATGCTGGTGCCATCAATACGAGCGTGATTATCCGGCAGAGTCAGCACCTGGAAAATTTCCTTATTCGGTGCATCAATAATACGGCTGACCTGGATTTGAGTTTCACCATGTGCGGTTTGATTTGTCGTCATATCTCTCACGTTAACGAGCTCATCGGTCAATGTCGAGACGTGGACTGTGGATTCACAGCGGATCACCAGCTCGATGTCATCTTCTCATCCACAGTTGGCATCTGCACCACGTAATAGAACACAGTTTCGATAGTCTAGAAAGCAATCGATCAGCGCTGCGGATGACACCCGCAGATCCATCGTCGAACGAACCGAGGAGGTGGCCATGCCGACACCGGATCTGAGCTTCGTCGATCTCGATCAGTTGCGCGCTGCCACCTTTGGACAGAAGGCTGAGCTGGTCAAACTCGTCATGACTGAATTGGCAACAGATTTCCAAGCTCCTGACGCCTATGACCAGTTGGCCAGATGGCGCGAAGATCATGGCTATGCGGAATGGAATTCCCATCTGGCTGCTGAGAAAACACCGACCACGCTCATTCCACCGGCCAATATGCATGATTCCTTGCCGACCTTGCACCACACCACACAGCAGGTCGCCAGAAGCCTGGATCATGTTCATGCGCTCTTGACTGGATTCACCACCCGCGCGACGGCCACGGCGGAGGAACAACAGGCTGTTTTAGGGATTCCCCGCACTGCTCGCGGGTTTAAGAATGAGAAAAAATACCTCACCGATCGCACCGGGGTTGGGTCCGCCGATGCTCAGCAACATATCGAGCGTTCCAAGTATCTGAGCCCACCAGCCCCACCTATTTCCGGGGGCCCGGCTCCAAAAGTGGAGTTCCCCGCCCTTGGTGACGCTTTTCGCTCCGGAAAACTCCCCACCGCTAGCATGGATCGACTCATTCGCCTGATCAAAGAGATTCGTCGCTACGGCGCCCAAACGTCAACTCCAACCACGCTGGTGGAGAAGGTTCTCGAAGAAGCGATTCCGATTTTGACTGATCAGGCGAGTCAGATGTCGGTCAATGACTTCGCCAAAACCTGTAAGGATTGGAAACCCAAGCTGTGCTTCTTTCTCGACCAAGATGGACCGGCACCGGAAGAAGTGCTGGAGCCCCAACGAGGCACCGATCAGTTCTGGGTTAAACCTCGTCATGATGGCGGTGTCGATTTCGGTGGCACTGCTTACGGGCACTATGCCGAGCTGCTGGCCACCATCGACCATGCGGCGAATAACTTCGCGGTGATGAAAACTAAGGTCGGTACCACCGGTACTGAGGCACCTGAGAACCCTATTCTGACAGCGCTCAAGGCAAACTTCCCGGAGTTGGACCCTTCGACCATCGTCAGCATTGACGAGCAACACCGTGAGCGGCTCTATTCCGAACAGGCTCTTTTCGATACTCGAGCGCGGGCTCAGCGTAGCTTTGATGCTCTCTTCGGCGTCTTGCTGGCGGGAATTGCGCTGGGCAAAAACAAGACCGGACTTCCCCACACGCGAGGCCAAGCCACCAAGGTCCACATCACGATGGACTACGAGACGTTCTCTCACCAACTGGCGCATCGATATCAGCTCGATGACGACCAGCGACGATCTTCTTTAGACGCCTTCTACACCACCCACCGAGGAACTCCAACCACCCCGAAGGGCCACAAATTCCGCTCCGAAGGACAATTCATCGGCACCGTCCACCCACAAAGACTCAGGGCGGCTGTGTGTGATGCCGGAATCATCCCGCATGTTCTGGGAGCAGAAAATGAAGTGTTGGACTTAGGACGCGAGAAACGAGAATTCTCTGGGGCACAGCATCGCGCTCTCATCGCCCGAGACCAAGGTTGCGCCGCCCCGGGGTGCACTATGCCTGCGGCCTGGTGCCAGATTCACCATATTGTCGAGTGGGAGAACGGCGGGCAGACAGACATCAATAATGCGGTGCTACTGTGTAGCGCCCACCACGTGGATGTACATACCAAGAAGTGGACGATCGACCGCATCGACGAGCACGGAGTGTGGTTTGTTCCAGCGCCGTGGCTGGATCCCGATCCATCCCCTCGACGCAATGCCTACCGGAAGCACTAAGGCCGCCACCGAGTGCGGTGACGGCCTTAGTGCTTAGGCTTCGAGAGCTTCCCGCTCGGGAGCGGCGTCCAACTCCGAATCTCCCTCCACCGGGGTGAAGGTCAATTCTGCGTCATCTCCTTCGCCGGTGGTAGAGATCATGATCTTGGATCCGGCCGGAATATCACCGAACAAGATCTTTTCGGAGAGTTGATCTTCCACCAACTGTTGCACGGTACGACGCAATGGACGAGCACCCATCGCGGGATCGTAGCCACGATCGGCCAACAGGTTCTTGGCTGCTTGATCGAGCTCGACCGAAAGGTTCTGCTCGAGCAAACGGGCCTGGAGCCGGTCTACAAACAGGTCCACGATCTGCACGATCTCGTCCTTGGACAGCTGTGGGAAGACGATGACGTCGTCAACGCGGTTGAGGAACTCGGGACGGAATTGCTGACGCAGTTCTTCCTGGACTTTGCCCTTCATCCGTTCGTAACCGGTAGTGGTATCGGAGGCGGATTGGAAACCGGTCATCACACCCTTGGAGATATCGCGAGTACCCAAGTTGGTGGTCATGATAATCACGGTGTTCTTGAAGTCCACGACCCGGCCCTGGGAGTCGGTCAGACGACCATCTTCCAGAATCTGCAACAACGAGTTGAATAGGTCGGCGTGGGCCTTTTCCACCTCGTCAAACAGCACCACGGAGAACGGCTTGCGACGAACCTTTTCGGTGAGTTGGCCACCTTCTTCGTAACCGACATATCCCGGAGGGGCGCCGAACAAGCGAGACACGGTGTGCTTTTCTTGGAACTCCGACATATCCAGAGTAACCAGCGAGTCCTGGTCACCGAAAAGGAATTCGGCCAGGGCCTTGGCCAGCTCGGTCTTACCCACCCCGGTAGGTCCGGCGA
Organism: Auritidibacter sp. NML130574; assembly: GCF_003185725.2. Classification (GTDB taxonomy): domain Bacteria; phylum Actinomycetota; class Actinomycetes; order Actinomycetales; family Micrococcaceae; genus Auritidibacter; species Auritidibacter ignavus. The sequence continues at coordinate 1,910,964 of NZ_CP031746.1, forward strand.
AGATAAACGAACCGGACGGACGGTTGGGGTCCTTCAGGCCGGCACGGGTGCGACGGATCGCCCGAGATAGCGACTTGACCGCTTCGTCTTGGCCAATGACGCGCTTGTGCAATTCGGCTTCCATATTGCGCAACCGGTCGGTTTCGGACTCGGTGAGCTTGAAGACCGGGATACCGGTGGATTTCGCCAGAACCTCGGCGATCAGATCTTCATCGACTTCGGCAATACCGTCGGTTGCTTCCTTGCGCCACTGATCCTCGCGCTCATTGCGCTCCTGTTGCAATTTCTGTTCTTTATCGCGCAGGCTGGCAGCACCTTCGAAGTCCTGGCCGTCAATGGCGGCTTCTTTCTCCTTGCGGACTTCTGCAATCTTGGCGTCGAATTCTTTAATCTCGTCAGGAGTCGACATCCGTTGAATGCGCAACCGGGCACCGGCTTCATCGATCAGATCGATCGCCTTATCCGGCAGGAAGCGATCGGAAATATAGCGATCGGCCAAAGTAGCAGCTGCTTGCAACGCATCTTCGGTGATGGAGACCTTGTGGTGTGCCTCGTAGCGGTCGCGCAGACCACGCAGGATCTCTACGGAATCTGCGACCGATGGCTCGTCCACCTGGATCGGCTGGAAACGACGTTCCAGAGCAGCGTCTTTTTCAATGTGCTTGCGGTACTCATCCAAGGTGGTCGCACCGATCGTCTGCAACTCACCACGAGCCAACATGGGCTTCAAGATGGAAGCTGCGTCAATGGCACCTTCAGCGGCACCGGCGCCGACCAGCGTGTGGATCTCATCGATAAACAGGATGATGTCACCGCGAGTGCGAATTTCTTTCAGGACCTTCTTCAGCCGCTCTTCGAAATCACCACGGTAGCGGGAGCCGGCAACCAGTGAGCCCAAGTCCAGGGTGTAGAGCTGCTTGTCGGTCAGACTCTCAGGTACATCGCCACGCACAATGGCTTGGGCCAGTCCCTCAACCACGGCGGTCTTACCAACGCCGGGCTCACCGATCAGGACCGGGTTATTCTTGGTGCGCCGTGAAAGGACCTGCATGACGCGCTCCATCTCGTGGGCACGACCGATGACCGGATCCAACTGAGATTCGCGAGCAGCAGCGGTCAGGTTCCGACCAAACTGGTCCAGCACCACCGAGCCGGACGGGGATCCGTCGGATCCGCCACCGGGGCCGGCAACACCAACGCCTTGGGCTTCTTTTCCTTGGCCACCTTCCTGGTAACCGGACAGCAACTGGATCACCGTTTGGCGTACGCGGTTCAGATCTGCACCGAGCTTGACCAGTACCTGGGCTGCCACGCCTTCACCCTCGCGGATCAGACCCAGCAGAATGTGCTCGGTGCCGATGTAGTTATGCCCCAGCTGCAAGGCCTCACGCAAAGACAGTTCCAGGACTTTCTTGGCACGGGGAGTAAAGGGAATATGTCCCGGAGGGGCTTGCTGCCCCTGGCCGATGATTTCTTGAACTTGTTCGCGCACTGCGCCCAGGGAAATGCTCATCGATTCCAGGGCCTTGGCGGCGACGCCGTCGCCCTCATGGATCAGACCCAGCAAAATATGCTCGGTGCCGATGTAGCTGTGGTTGAGCATCCGCGCTTCTTCTTGTGCGAGCACAACCACACGCCGGGCGCGGTCGGTGAATCTCTCAAACATGTGCACATCTCCTTGCTGACTATTGCTCTCGATCCTACTGTCCAATAACCAGTTCGTTGATGGCTGTTCGCGTGTGGGGGAACCTAACGTTTATGCGCGTTCCGGTAGGCTTCTTCAATATCCCGATGCAGGCGACCACGACGGGAGACGTTATAACCGTTCTTTCTGGCCCATTCCCGAATTTTTGCTGCTTCATTTCTAGGAGCCGGCGGCGCAATCGATTCCGCTTTGCGGATATAGGGCTTCAGCAATTTTCGGAAAGCGTCGGCATTCTCTTTCGACAGATCAATTTGATAATGGCGACCGTCAAATCCGAAGATTAAGGTCTCATCGGCCGGTGAACCATCTAAATCATCGATCAAAACAACTTCGGTTTTGCGTGCCATTTGTATCCTCAATTCGCCGTAAATGGTGTTTGACAGCTGTTGAGAATAAGTCTAGAGCAGTTATTGCTCTGGATAAACCTTGAAAAGTAATTTATGTCTAATATTTCACCGGATTCACATGGAATATCGTTCCCAGGACAGGCGTGACGAAGACTGGCTCAGTTCTGCCCGGTATCGGATTTCTCAGCCTTACCACGTGCCCACTCCTGGGCCTCTTCTTCTTCAGCGCGCGCTTTGGCAGAGCGTTCCTTGGCGTCGCCACGAAATAATGAATGCATGATGAGCCAAAAAATCAGCCCCACCCCGATCGACGGGGCCAGAACTGAGAAATACTCCCAGAAAGTTTCCATTTTTAGGCCTCAGGTTTCAGCAGAGGGAACAAAATTGTCTCTCGAATTCCCGCACCGGTCAGTAACATGACCAATCGATCAATGCCCATACCCAAGCCACCCATGGGGGGCGCACCATATTCCAAGGCGCGCAGGAAATCCTCGTCCAGTTGCATGGCTTCTTCATCACCGGCTGCAGCTGCCAAGGATTGGGCGGTCAAGCGTTCGCGCTGAATCACCGGGTCGATCAGCTCCGAAAAGGCCGTGCCGATCTCGGTCCCGCCGATAATCAGGTCCCATGCTTCGATAACGCGGGGCTCTTCCGGGTGGGGGGAGGCCAGTGGTTGGGCCGAGGGCGGGTAGTGATAGACGAAGGTGGGATTGATCAGTGTGGGTTCGACGATCTCACCGAAGAGTTCAATCACCAGCTTCTCCGCGTCCCACTTCTCATCGATGGAGACCTGGTGTTTTTCGGCGATCTCACGCAAGGTCGCCACATCGGTATCGGGGGTGATCTGCTGACCGACGGCCTCAGACAGGCCGGGGTAGACCTCGATCCAGTTCCAGTCGCCTGACAGATCGGCAGTACCACGTGGGGTCTCGATGTGGTGGCCCAGACCGACGGCGTCCACGGCACGCAGGATAATGGTCTTAATCCGTTCGGCCATCCCGTACATATCGGAGTAGGCCTCATAGGCCTCGACGGTGGTGAATTCCGGGGAGTGGGTCGAGTCGACACCTTCGTTGCGGAAGACCTTTCCGATCTCAAAAACCCGATCGATACCACCGACCACAGCACGCTTGAGGTAGAGCTCGGTGGCGATGCGCAGGGTCATGTTTTGATCAAAAGCGTTCAGATGGGTTTCGAAGGGGCGAGCTTGGGCGCCACCGTGGACCAGTTGCAAGATGGGCGTTTCGATCTCGGTGTAGTCGGCATCTTCAAGCGTGCGGCGCACCGCGCGGGTAATCGCCGCCCGTTTGTGCACCATTTCGCGGGCTTCGGGGCGCACGATCAGATCCGCGTAACGCTGGCGGACTCGGGTCTCTTCGTTCAGGTCGGCGAAGAGTACCGGCAGAGGGTTCAGTGCCTTCGAGGCCATCTGCCAGGTGTCAACCATGATCGACAGTTCCCCGCGGCGAGAGGAGATGATCTCACCGGTTACCGCGAGGTGATCGCCCAGATCGACCAGGTGCTTATAGTCGGCGAGCGCTTCTGCACCGACCCGAGCCTGGGAGAGCATCACTTGCAGGCGCACACCGGATCCGTCGGATCCGCCTTCCTGCAACGCCGCAAAGCACAGCTTGCCGGAGTTGCGCTGGAAGACGACGCGACCGGCGACCGAGACGATCTGGCCGGTTTCGGCACCGGCTTCCAAGTCGCTGTAGTGGTCGCGAATGTATTCCAGGGTATGCGTGCGAGGCACCTGGTGCGGATAGGCCGGAACCCCGGCCTGCAGAAGTTCTGCGCGCTTATTGCGACGCACCTGGCGCTGGTCACGGGTATCTGAAGGGGTGCTCACAGGTGTTCAGTCTAGCGAAGGGTATTTCTGTGTGCAGAATACGGCTAATTGGTGAACGAATTCTGCGATCTCTCGGCGGGCATAATGATCGGGTTTCACCATGGCACACAATTCCATCGACAACGGTTGGCCCCGGTGGATGATCCGCAACGGTTTCAGCCCGAAGGCTGGGTCATCGGTGACGACCGCGACACCACCGCCGGTGGCGACCAGGGCTTGGGCGACCTGTCCCGAGTTGGTCTCTTGTACCTGGTGGAGCACGAGGTTCTCCAGTTCCAAGGCGGCGTCGAGTTTCCGGCGAGCGGCGAAATTCCGGGTGGGGACCGACAGGGATTCTTCGGTCAGTTCGGCCAGCTCAATCTCGGTGCGCGAGGCCCACCGATGGGTGCTTGCCACATGGGCCCAGACCGGCAGGTTCAGCAACTCGGTACTGGTGACAGTGTCATCGGGTTCGGCCGGGAAGATCACCACGTCGTGGGTTTCCACCGCCTCACGGATGCGTAAATCCAGGGCGGCTTCGGTGACCGAGGTGCGCGGGCGATCCGGGCCGAGGGTGGCCACAAACGGAATGATGATGTCGATCAGTGTGGTGCCCGGGGCGACCACGGACAACTCGCGAAGAGTGCCGTCACGCAGATAGGCCAGATGATGTCCGGCCTGATCGTGTTCTCTTAACAGGTGACGGGCGGTGGGCAGGAAAGCCCGACCCGCTGAGGTGAGTGCCAAGCCTGGGCCACGGCGTTCCAACAGCTGAATCTCATGGTCGCGTTGTAATTTCTGCAACCGGCGCGTCAGAGCCGGTTGGGTGATCGACAGCTGGTCGGCGGCCTCGGAGACCGAGCCGGCATCGGCCACGGCGACAAAGGCGTGGACATGGGACAGATCAAGACCAGTCATGCACGTTAAGCATAATTGATATGTTTCCGATCTATTAGACATGCATAGCTACCCGGGGTGACAATAGACACAAAACTAGTACCACATCACGGAAAGGAAGTGTTATGTCTATTGAACAGTCCCGTCGTCTGGTGACCGAGTTGCCCGGTCCGAAGGCGAAAGAATTAGCTGCCCGTCAGGCTCAGTACGTCTCACCTGCTGTGGCCTCATCGACCCCGACGTTCGCTGCGCAAGCCTTTGGCGGAATCATTGAAGACGTTGACGGCAACCGCTTGATCGACTTGGGTGCCGGTATTGCGGTGACCTCGGTGGGTGCTGCGCATCCGAAAGTGGTTCGCGCCGTGCAAGATCAGGTCGCCCACTTCACCCACACCTGTTTTATGGTGACTCCGTATGAGGGGTATGTGCAGCTGGCGGAGAAACTGGACCAGCTGGTGCCGATTGCGGGACAGACTCGGACGGTGTTGCTCAATTCCGGTGCTGAGGCGGTGGAGAACGCGGTCAAGATTGCCCGGGCGCACACCGGCCGTCAGGCGGTGGCGGCGTTTGATCATGCCTATCACGGTCGCACCACGCTGACCATGGCGCTGACGGCGAAGAATATGCCCTATAAGGATTCGTTCGGCCCGTTCGCCCCGGAGGTCTACCGTGTGCCCGGGTCTTATCCGTATCGGGATGGACTCGATGGCGCCCAGGCGGCCGAGCAGGCTATCGCACGTCTGGAGACCCAAGTGGGCGCGAAGAATCTGGCCGCGGTGATAATGGAACCGGTCCAGGGTGAGGGCGGATTCATTGTGCCGGCCGAGGGCTTTTTGCCTCGGATCGTGCAGTGGTGTCGGGACCACGGCATTGTGTTTATTGCCGATGAGGTGCAGACCGGTTTTGCTCGCACCGGGGCGATGTTTGCCTCCGAGATCGAAGGGATTGAGCCGGACCTGATCACCATGGCCAAGGGTATTGCCGGGGGCATGCCGCTGTCGGCGGTGACCGGTCGGGCGGAGATCATGGATTCGGTCCACGCCGGCGGTCTGGGTGGCACGTACGGTGGGAACCCACCGGCGGTGGCAGCAGCGCTGGCCGCGATCGAGGTGTACGACGAGGAACAGCTGGCCGCCAAGGCACAACGGGTCGAGGAGATCATCACCGCGTTCTTCGATGATCCGCGGATCGGTGAGATCCGTGGTCGCGGGGCGATGATGGCTCTTGAGCTGGTGCACCCGGAGACCAAGCAGCCGGATGCACCCCTGGCGAAGAAGGTGGCCGCCGAGGCCGGCAAGCAGGGTGTGGTGACCCTGACCTGCGGGACCTACGGTAATATCATCCGGTTCTTGCCCCCGCTGGTGATCGACGAGGACCTATTGCGCGAGGGCCTCGGTGTGGTGGCCGATGCGCTGAAGAACGCCTAGATGATTAATTCCTATTGATTTTAGTGGTCATAAGCGATCAGGGATCGTTTGTTGGGTGCTCCGATTTTCCAGTTGTGCCAGATGCCGGCGGCCATGGCCAGCAGTTTGGCCCCGATTTTGGCTAAGAGTCCCTGGATGGTGCGGGCACCGTGGTGTTCTAAGCCCAGTTGGCCTTTGAGCGTGTCGAAGATGGATTCGATCCATTGGCGGATGCCACCAAGATTACCGAATCGTGGGGTTTCGTCTTTGCGGTCTGGCCACAGCAGCCTGGCGTGCAAGTCGTCGGTGATGAAGGTTTCAAAGGCCTTGCCGGAGAAGCCTTTATCGCCCAGGATCACTTGGCCCTCGGTCAGTAAGTGGCGGCTGCCATCCAGCAGGGTTTGAGTGATGGCGCGTTCGCCCAGTTTGGGATTGCCCAGCCCCCAGATGACCGGCATCCCGTCGGGGGTGCTGATCAATACCAGGCGCATGCCCCAGAAGTATTCGTTATGTGCCGCACTAAATCCGTAACCGGCATGGCCGGCTAATCCTGAGCGTTGCACGGTTTGTTTGGACCGGCCACACGGGATCGGGGTGGCATCCAACAGACGCAGCACCTCGTGCCAGGTGTCGGTGTCTTTGGCCAAGGCCACCAGGGTGGTCTGGATGAGCCCAAAAGCGGCCCGGATCCGTTTGTTATATCCAGATTGCAAGGGGATATACGGAAACATATCGCGCAGATGTTCTCGGGCGTAGCGGACCCATTTGGCTTCCGAGGACTCTCCTCGAGTCAGGTGCTGGGCCACTGCCAAACACAACAGCTCGGCATCCGTGAGCTGGTGTTTGCGGCCACGCCGAACCGGTGGATCATAGGCCGGGATGACTTTATCGGTGATAAAAACGTACAGTGTTATCAGGAGGGTGTTGAGTTGTTTGTTCACAACATATGCTTAACACCCTCCAACCCGCTTTAACAGGCCCCACCGCCTCAAGCACGACGAACTATCCGAGCATGAACATCCCACCGCACCGCAACGGCAATTAGGAATTACTCATCTATGTGGGGTGACATCGGTGCCAACCAGCTTCGTGGTAAGGCCACGGAGACGCGGAAGGTGGAGTTCTGGAAGCAGTACCTCCAGGAGGCGCTGCACACGCGGCTTGTCCCAGGAGAGCGTCTCGAGCTTCGCACTGCGATCTGGTGGGATATTCGTCTTGGACGCGTAGGAGACGAAGAGACACAGAAGGTTGTGATTGCTGTGGATACCTCTGGTTCCATGCAGACCTCTGTGCTGAACTACATCGCTGACTTGGTGGGAGAAGAGGAGGACTTGGAAATTGTCTGGGTGGCCTTCGACAGTGAGTGCTACCCGTTCCAGCCAGGCGATACCTTCCGTGGAGGCGGAGGCACGTCTATCGTTGACGTGGAACGATACCTCGAGGACGAACTCAACCACGACTACGACGCCGTAGTTTGCGTCACCGACGGTTACTTCAATCCCGTTCCGCCGAAGGAAGACCCGGAAAAGTGGGTTTTCCTGATCACCCCGGGTGGTGATGGTGACTGGATGGATAATGCCGGCATGACGGTATACGACCTTGACATCGACCAGGAGATTTAACTCCCCAAACTAAACCCCCGAAGCAGCAATACTGCGTCGGGGGTTTTCTCATGCCGCCGGCACTGTGTAGTTCTACAGGATAGAGAGGAATGCAAACCAGTGCCAAGAGGCAAAAAGGGGACGCACCCCAATCTGGAGGGACATTGCCCCGATGTCGCCGCAGAGTGGGACGAGGAGAGAAATGGCTTTCCAGCTAGCGAATGCTATATAGGTGCCGCACTAAAAGCGTGGTGGAAGTGCACAGAGCACGGACACGCGTGGGCTGCCTATGTGATTTCACGGGTCAAGGGCGCGGGGTGCCCGTATTGCGCTGGCCGAAAAGCGTTGCCAGGATTCAACGACCTTGAGCTGAGGTTCCCTGAGATTGCTAAAGAATGGCACCCGACATGGAATGGTGACACAAGAGCCTGTGATGTCATCCCTGGGACTACGAAAAACTATTGGTGGCGTTGTCTAGAGCACGGCCATACCTGGAAAGCCACCCCTTCGAATCGAACTCGGAATGGCACTAAGTGCCCATATTGTACGGGCAGCAAGGCGTGGCCTGGGTTTAATGACCTGGAGACCCTGCGCCCTGATTTGGCCAAGCAGTGGAATACCAAGAAGAACGGCGGCCGTACTCCCGACACCGTAACTATGGGCAGCGAGACAAAGTTCTGGTGGACATGCGATCTGGGGCATGATTTCAAAATGCATGTCTATCGCAGGAGCCGAGGTGGAGGCTGTTACTACTGCTCGAATCAGAAACTCCTCAAAGGGTTCAACGACCTGGAAACAAAGCGACCTGACCTGCTTCCAGAGTGGGACTACGAAAAGAACAACAAGATCGGGCTACATCCGACAACCGTCTCACCGCACAGCCACAAAAAGGCTTGGTGGAAGTGCAGTAAAGGGCATTCCTACGATTGCACAATTGGCAACAGGTCCAACGGCAAGGGAACTGGGTGCCCTTACTGCTCAAATAAGCGAATCTTGATTGGCTTTAATGACCTGGAGACCACTGACCCAGTGATCGCAGCCCAGTGGCATCCGACCTTGAACGGTGACGACAAACCGACGGACGTGACACGCGGTTCTAGCCAGAAGAAGCGCTGGTGGGAATGCCCTGACAACAAGGAGCACATCTGGAAGGCAACACCTGCCCAGCGAACAGGCGTCTACTATGGGCAGGGCTGCCCAGAGTGTTCCTCCCGGCGCGCGTCCAACATCGAAGCTGATCTCCGCGAGCGTCTCACTAGCGGCCCGCTTGGCTTGCCCAACGCCAAACGAAAGCTGCGGTTATTCTGGCGTAAGAAAACGTACATGGAGGTCGACTTCCTCGGCCAGCTAGGAAACTCAGACACCCGAATTGTGGTCGAGTATGACGGCGAGTACTGGCACAGCAAGAAGGGATCATTCGAGCGAGACGCCGATAAAAACCCAGGCGTTGCTGGATGCGGGATACCTTGTCGTCCGGATCCGGGAGGAGAAGCTTCCGCACCTGGAGTTGGAGCATCCCAACTTGCTGCAGTTCAACCAACCCTGGAGCTACGACGACACGCATGCTGATGACATGGCACAGATCGTGGAGAAGTGGGCGAAGGGTCGATTCGCCTTGGCTGCATAGCTGGTCCTGCGCTACTGGACCGACCACTCAGTAACTCGTGGACTCCTAGCATTAGAAGTCCACGAGTTACTGGCGGGCGGCGGGGCACGTTTTTTGCAGAACCGGGAGATGCTACGGGTCCGGGTAGTCCCGTTCGAGTTGCTGTGCGGTGATGCGGAAGGTCGCGCTCCACCATGATCCCTGCGACACGTCAAGTGCCATAGGAAGCAAGCTGGTTACCACGTCGATGTGCTCAGCGCCATCGTATTGGACGCCGTAACCACCCTCTGTCTCTTTCGCGTTGATGAGATGCCCGGGCAGATATACCCAGGTGCCACCAAACAGTCGGACGAGACCTTCACCCAGAAACCATTCATAGTAAGTGCGCATCTCGCTGCTCAGATCATTGGGACGATTGCCCCAACTTTCGAGAAACGCAACCTCCATTCGATTCAGTGATGCTGGTGCCCATGGGTTCTCTTCCGGCGCCGCAGGAAGCACTTCGATGTACTTCTGGGTGTTGATAAACTGGCGCGCCTGAGTCTGCCATTCCTTGATTCTTACAGAACTGGTGTCGGCTCCGATGTTGGTAGTCATGCGCGCACCAAGTACCAAGCGCTACCGCTTCGTTGGCATTCCAAGGTGTGGAAATCAGGGAACATGGCGTTATACGCCACCCGTGCTGCTTCACAGGCTGGTTTCGAAGTAAAGATTCGAATGACTGCACCCCACGCGATCTAGGGTTCGGCTACTAGTTCGTCGGTTTGCGCATCATCCGAGTGCTGCTCCGTGGCAGTAGGTGCTGTATTGGTCTGAGATTGCGCTAAAGCTGTGGGGGCGGATGTCATGCCAAGACCGGCTATGAGAAGGCCGATCAGGAGATTCTAGAAGAGTGTTTTGGATCTCGTGTCGGATCCGGTATTCGGAGTATCGTGAGTAAGTTCCATTTTCAACTTGATATGCCTTTCTCGTGAGGGGCGGCAGTGGCGATCCATAAAGATTCGCCACTGCGAAACTACCAAAGGTGATCGTGCGAGGGTGTCAGATTGTTTGTGTACAGAGTCATCGATGAGAGGACATGATGATGACCATGACAGATGATCGTGTTGATCAGCCTGGTGGGGCTGATGTTGTTGCGCAGTTGAAGGCCAGTGGCGCCTTGGACGAGCTTTTCGCTCGGATCGACGCCGGTGAGATCGAGCTGACCGGCAACGGTGGAGTGATTCCTGAACTGATCAAGGAAGCACTCGAACGGGGCCTGCAGGCTGAGATGACCTCGCATCTGGGTTACGGGCCTGGTGACCGGGAGGCTAAAGCCGTCACGGACCGGCTGGTCAATGCCCGTAATGGCTCGTATTCCAAGACGGTCGCCAGCGAGGTCGGCGATATCGAGCTGACGGTGCCTAGGGATCGTGACGGGTCGTTCACCCCGCGTCTGGTGCCTAAGGGCTCGCGCCGGCTGGGCGGGCTGGATGAGATGATCATCAGCTTGTATGCCGGTGGAATGACGATCCGCGATATCCAGCATCACCTGGCTGTCACGATCGGCACGGAGCTGTCTTACGAGACGATCGCCAATATCACCGACGCCGTGCTGGAAGCCGTTGTGGAATGGCAGAACCGGCCGTTAGAAGAGTTCTACCCCGTGATCTACCTCGATGCGATTCGGGTGAAGGTCCGCGATGGCGGGCATGTGCGGTCAAAAGCGGCACACATCGCTGTCGGCGTCGATCTGGACGGCATCAAGCACGTCCTGGGCATCTGGGTCCAGGACACCGAAGGCGCCGCGTTTTGGGCCCATGTCTGTGCCGAGCTTGCCAACCGCGGGATCCGCGATGTGCTCATCGTCTGCTGTGACGGGCTGACCGGCTTGCCAGAGGCTATCGAAGCGACCTGGCCGGACTCGCTTGTCCAGACGTGCGTGGTGCACCTGATCCGGGCAGCGAACCGGTTCGTCACCTACGGCGATCGCAAGGCGGTTTCACAGGCTTTGAAGGCCATCTACACCGCAAGCAACGAGGATACTGCCAAGGCTGCCCTGGAGGATTTCGCAGCTTCTGAACTCGGTCAGAAATACCCGTCAGCGGTCGCGACCTGGACAAACGCCTGGGAGCGTTTCGTGCCGTTTTTGGCGTTCCCGCCAGCGCTGCGGCGGGTGATCTATACGACGAATGCGATCGAGTCATTGAACTATCAGCTGCGCAAGGTCACGAAGAACCGCACTCAGTTCCCCACCGACGACGCGGTGGTGAAACTCTTGTGGCTAGCGATCTGCACGATCGAGGACAAACGCGCACGCCAACGAGCCAAGGAACGCGGCAAACCCGCCAGCCAGCGCAAAGCCGCCGGCAGACTCGTCGAAGGACAAGTCACCACGAACTGGAAACAGGCACTAGCCCAACTCGCGGCAGCCTACCCCGACCGAATGAACCCATACCTGTAAACCCAACCCCCGTACACAACAGAATTGACAACCTCGGGTTTTGAGGTCATCGACGAACCCCGATCCGCGTGCACCACCTTGGGAATCCCATAGACGCCAAACACGGTTTGCATAAATTCCTCCCCCAGACCAGCAGATTCGCGGGCATGAACGACACAGCCAACAATCATCCGAGAGAAGATATCCAGCATCACATAGGCGTCGTAGTAGATGCCCTTGACTGGGCCCGCCAACTTCGTGATGTCCCAGGTGATATGCCGACATCCGCATATCTCGTGTTATGCCGAGGTGTGGGTTATGCCGATACCTGTGACAGATCGCCGGATTCATGCGGGTGTTGGGCAGAAACTATCGGCATAATCATTGGACCGTGTTGGACTTGTACTCCATTCATTTTGGAGACAAGGAGAGCCAATCATGGTGGTTATAGGAAAATCGAGCCGAGTACAGGTGTCCGGCCCGATGGAAGCATATGTTGCGGGTTTCGAAGCTGAGCTGAAGAGATTAGGATTCACTCATCTAGAGCACTACCAGATGCTCACGCGCTGGTCCTCGTCCAGCCACATGTCATCCCCGGGTTGGGTTCCGAAGGCCCGGTGGAAACTGTCGAGGTTTTTCACCACCTGGTTGCACCGGAATTCATTGGGCGAGTGTGGGTCGGCGCTGATCCGGGTGATCATGGTTTCCCGTCGGGTCAGTTGCCGCCACACGGTGGCCCAGGCGATGAAGAATTCGCGATCGATCTCTTCGGTGGTCTCGCCCAGGTAGAGTTCCAGGGCCTGGTGGGCGATGCCCAGTCCACCCAGATCGCCAATGTTCTCGCCCAGGGTCAGCTCGCCGTTGACCTGGTAGTCGGGGGCTTCGGCCGGGTGGAGCTGATTGTACTGGTCGACCAGCTGTCCGGTGCGTTGTTGGAAGGCTTCCCGGTCGGTTTCGGTCCACCAGTCGTGCAGTGACCCGTCACCGGCGTAACGGGATCCCTGATCGTCAAATCCGTGGCCGATTTCGTGACCGATCACCGCACCAATGCCACCGAAGTTTTCGGCTGCCGAGGCCTGCGGGTCGAAGAACGGCGGTTGCAGGATGGCGGCGGGAAACACGATGGCGTTTTCCACCGGAGAGTAGTAGGCGTTGACCGTTTGCGGGGTCATGTGCCACTCCTCGGGGTCGGGTCCTTCCTCGATCTTGGCCAGGTCACGATCGAAGTGGAAGGCCGAGGCTGAACGCACCGAGCGCATCAGGTCGTCGTGGAAGACCTCCATGGCCGAGTAATCCTCCCACTTCACCGGGTAGCCGACCATCGGGTTGAACTGCTCAAGTTTTTCCAGAGCCCGCTGGCGAGTTTCGGAGCTCATCCAGTCCAGGGAGCTAATGGAGTTGCGGTAGGCCTTCAGCAGGGTGGCCACCAACTCGTCGATGGCTTCTTTATGACCGGCCGGGAAGTGTTTGGCCACATACAGCTGGGCGACATCTTCACCCACGGCACCGTTGACGAAGGAGACCGCACGCTTCCACCGGGCCTTGACCTCTTGGGTGCCGGCCAGCTTCCGGCCGTAGAAATCGAAGTCTTCATTCACCAGGTCGTCACTCAAATACGGCGCCGAAGAAGAGATGACTTGGAATTGGAGCCACAGTTTCCAGGTGTCCAGTGGCTCATCGTGGAGGAGCTGGTTGATGCCGGTGAGAAAGTCCGGTTGCCAGGCCACCACTTCGGAGAAGTCATCGGCACCCAGGGCGGCCAGATAGGTGTTGGCCAGTCCGAAAACCTCGGTCAGATCCTCCCGGGTGAGCAGGTTGTAACGTTTCACCGCATCGCGCACGGCCACCACATCCCAGTGGTAGCCGGCGATCTTTTTCTCCAGATCGACCACGGCCGCGGCTGCGTCGCCGGTTTGGAGGTTGTCTCCCCCGATTCCGGTCAGGGAGAACATCGCGGCAATGTGGTCCTGATAAGCCTGCAGGATCTCGGCGAATTTCTCATCGCGGTAATAGGACTCATCGGGAAGGCCGATCCCGCCCTGGATCAGGTGGAGCAACATCCGTTGCGGGTCCCCGGCGTCCTGCATCGACCCGGCCGCGATCAGCCCCGAGATGCCCTGGCGCTGCAGCTGGGCCGAGAGGGCCACAAACTCTTCGGGGGTGGAGACGTTTTCGATCTGGCCCAGTTCGCCGGCAATGGGTTCCAGCCCCCGGGCTTCAATGGCGTCGGTATCCATAAACGCCCGGTACAGCGCGGCGATCCGTGCGGTGGGGCGGTCGGCGGGGAATTGGGTGGCGCTGGTGTCGAGCTCGGTGTTTTTCAGGATCTCGTGCACGGCTTCTTCGGCCTCATCGCGCAGTTCCAAAAAGGCCCCGTAGGCACCCTGATCGGCAGGGATCTCGTGGGTGTTGAGCCACTCACCGTTGACGTGGCGGTAGAGGTCTTGACGGGCAGATATCTCAGTCACGGGGTCTCCTTTGCGGGGGTTCTATCATCATGTTGTCGATCAAGCGCACCGGTGGCACCCAGGCGGCCACCAGGGCCAGGGCCGGGGTGGCCAGGGGTGCGGAGAGGTTATCGAGGGGTTGTAGCGTGGTCGGGTCAACGACCTCGAGGTAGTCGAGGGTGACCTGTTCGTCGGCAGCCACTAACTCCCGGGCGCGGTCCAGATCCAGGGGGTGGCCAGCTTCGGCTTGCTCGCGCAGAAAATTCAGTCCCTGGGAGAGTCCGCGAGCGCGTTGGCGACCGGATTCATCCAGGCGTTGGTTGCGCGAGGACAGCGCCAACCCGGAGGGCGCCCGCACCAGATCCACGGGCACGATCTCGACCGGGATATTTAGTTCCTCGGCCATCCGGGTGAGAATCGCTAGTTGTTGGGCGTCTTTGCGACCGAAATAGCTACGGAAGGCGGTGCCGGGCTCGGGGCGGAGGATATTCCACAGTTTGGTCACCACGGTGCAGACGCCGTCGAAGTGTCCCGGTCGGGAGGCACCTTCAAAAATCCGTCCCATCTCTCCGGCTGAGACGCTGACCATCGGTGGCAGGATCGGATACATCTCCTCCACCGACGGCGCAAACATCACATCGGCCCCGTAGCGGGTGACCAGTTCAGCGTCACCGGCTAGATTTCGGGGATAGTTCTGGTAGTCCTCATCCCGGTCAAACTGCAATGGGTTGACGAAGTTCGAGACCACTACCAGCTCGTTCTCGGCCCGGGCGCGTTCGAGCAAGGCCCCGTGGCCATCGTGTAGCGCGCCCATAGTGGGCACCAGACCCACCGAGGCCACGCCGGTGATGGCGGCGCGAGCCTGGTCAATAGTCTTCACAACGGTGACACTCACGCCTACCATGCTAGTCGCGATTGAGATCGAGGTGTTCCAGCATGGACCTACCGGCTTGTGCGGTCACGGGCCAAGCTAACCAATTCAGCTTCAGCATTCGGGCCGGGTTTGATCCCTCCGGGTACTCGGACGAAGAAGACGAGACCGATCACCCACCAGATACCGAAGATCAGCCACGGTTGCCAGTCCAGTGCCGAGGGCATGCCGGGCAAATAGACGGTGAACAGCGCGCCGGTGAGCACGATGGAGGTCCACCCAATGACTTCGCCTTTCCAGCCACGGCCGATGTTCAATGGCCGGTCCATGGTGGGTTCTTTACGGCGTAGGAGAACGAAAATCACCGAGACCAAGAAATAGGCGATGATGATTGAGGGCCCACCCGAGTCGACCAACCAGTTCAGCATGATTTCCCCGAAGAATGGCGCCAGGAGCGACAGTCCGCCAATAAAATACAATGCATTGGCGGGCGTCTGGTACTTCGGGTGCAACTTCCCAAACCACGCCGGCAGCATCCCGGTGCGCGATAGCGAGTACACCAAGCGTGAAGCACCCATCAGCAGCGAATTCCACGAGGTGAGGATACCGGCGATACCTCCGGCGATCAGAATATTGGCCAGGATTTGGGAATTGAACAGGGTGCCAAAGGCGTCAGCGACGGCGATGTCTGCAAGAACAAGATCGTTAACGTTCATGGCTGAGGAGGTGGTCAAGACCACCATGGCATACCACGCCGTCGCCATCAGCACGGAAATCACGACGAGCCAACCGATGCGCCGAGGAGGCACATTAACTTCTTCGGCGGTCTGCGGGATGACATCAAAGCCGATGAAAAGAAATGGCATCGCGATCAGAACTGCAAATATCCCTGCAATTCCAGGCGTAAATAGTGGTTCCATGTTTTCGGCAGATCCACGGGTGACCGACCCGAAGATCATCAGCACGCCCACGGCAACCAGAAAGATCACCGTGAAGTTCTGGGCGATAGAAGCCGGTTTAACTCCTCGCACGTTCAACCAGGTAATGATGATCGCAGCGACAACCCCTAGTAGCGCCCATGATAGATGTACTTTGTCACCGGCGACGTCCCACAGAGGAATCTGAGAGATCTCTGGGATTATATATGCGACGGTCCGGGGAAAGGCGACGGCTTCAAAGGCGACTACGGTCACATATCCTCCGGCAAGCGCCCAGGAAGCGATGAATGCTCCGCGTGGGCCCAAAGCACGTAACCCGTAGTTGTGGATCCCACCGGCTTTAGGCATTGCGCTGGTTAGTTCAGAGTAAACAAGACCTACCACAGCCATAATGGCGCCACCGATCAGCACTGCGATGATCGCGCCCATCGTGCCCGCTTGATCTAACCAACCGCCGGTCAGCACCACCCACCCGAAGCCGATCATGGCGCCGAAGCCCAGGGCTAACGCGTCGAGATTGGTCAGAGTTTTTGCCAGCGATACATCACCGGTTCGTTGCGAGCTCGATCCGGACATCATGCCTCTTTCAGATAAACACCCTCCATGCTAATAGTGACCTATATTACACAGTTGCTCGAATATGTGTGACCGTATTCATATATTGAACGTCCTAGCTACCCCAGGATCTGCTGCAGTGCGGTGAAGGTCTCGGTGCTGATGGCCCCACGGGCGTGGGCACGGCGGGCAGTGGCCAGCGACAGTGAACGGTAGCTGGTTAACACCTCAGCGAGCTCGGGGTGGGCTTCGGCGACGGCACTCAGGGCGTTCACGTGGTCGGCTACGGTGCCCACGTCACCGCGGGCGACCGGGCCGGTGAGCGCCTGATCGCCAGAGCTCAGCGCATTATCCAGAGTGGCGTTCATCAGTTGCCCCAGGACCGCCGAGGTGTCCTCGATACCGATGGATTCCAGGATCTGGGCGGCTTCGGCGGTGAGGGTCACCAAGTGGTTGGAGGCGTGGGAGAGCGCGGCGTGGTAGGTGGCCCGGTGCTGTTCAGGCACCACCACCGGGGTGCCACCGAGTTCGGTCACCAAGGCTTGGGCAATCGGCAGGGTAATGGGATCGGCGGTGATGCCGAAGGCCGTGCGGTGCAGTCGGGCCAGATCCAGGCTGAGTCCGGTGAAGGTCATCGCCGGGTGGATCGCCATCGGGATCGCGCCCTGGCTTCTGATCGGCTCGAGGACCGCTAAGCCGTGACGGCCGGAGGTGTGGACCATCAGGTGTCCGGTTTGCACGTGGCCGGCGGTGACCAGCCCGGCGACCAGCTCCCCTAGCACGTCGTCGGGGACGGCCAAGAGCACCATTTCGGAACGGCGCAGAATATCGGGAATATCGAGGATGGGAACCTCGGGCAACAGTGATTCGGCGCGGGTTCGGGAGGCGTCGGATACGGCGTGTACGCCGGTGATGGCATGGCCGAGGTCGCGCAGGGCTGCCCCGAGCACCGCACCGACTTTTCCGGCGCTGATCACCCCGATGCCGAGTCGGCCCGGTGCGCCCGCGCTGATCCCCGAGGCTGGCTCGTCGACGGTCACTGAGCGTTCTCCAGGGTTTTCTCGGCTTGGTCTGTGGCGTTGTCGAACCGTTGCAGTTCGGTGTCATCCATCCACCGGTCGCGGTCGGAGTAACGTCGGGCGATGGCGGCCACGGATTCTTCGAAGTGGGCCAATTGCACCCCGACGGCCAGGTCCATATGCTTCAGGCCGACGTCCACCGGCCCGGAAGCGGTCGGGAAGGAGATGGAGACCAGTGAGCACCAGCGAGCGCGGATGCCTTGGGCCAGTGAGGTGGACTGGATGCGGTCGTGCGGTAGCAGCGTGAGCGCGCGGTTGAATCGCCCAGAGCGTAGCAACAGCAACGACGGTGTCAGCGCAAAACCGTGCCGACGGAACTGGAAGGGCATCAGCCACCAGGATCGGCGGGGCGCGTTGATGAAACCGCCACGGTTGCCCTTGGAGTCTTTCAAGCCCGCGATCACGACCTGGTCCATTCGATCAACACCGGGGTCCGGGGCCAGGATGGTCAGTACCCGGAACACATCGTCCAGACTGCCGACCGGTAGCACTGTGGATTTGACCGAATCACCCGCGGCTAAACCGTAGCCGGCGGTATTGATTTTCAGCTCGTACCAGCCAAAGATGCGCCACAGTAGAGGTTGCCGGATCCCGACGGCCTGCACACGCCCGGGAGGCACGGTCTGGTTGACGGTCTGGACCAGACCGTAGGTGATTTTCAGGCCGTTGACACCGCGCCACACCGTGTAACCGTAGTAGGTGATGGCCGGAGCGATGCCACCGACCAGAGCGAGAAACACGGACAGTGGCAGCAGACTGATCCCGATGACGGTAATGATCCCCAAGATCGCGGGGTCGGTACCGAAGATCACCAGCGCGACAATCATGGCGAGCGCATAGAGGACCACGACCGCGAGGGGGAAGACCAGCGATGCCATGAGCGACGATCCGAAGAGCCTAACGGTGCTGATCCGTAGCATCGGTACCAGATGTTCGTCGTCCAGCATCGGTGCCACCGGTTGACCGGGGTCTGCTGGTTGTCCGCTAGAGGGCTGTGCGGAAGGACTCGAGCCATGCTGGGCGCCAGAGGCTTTGCGCAGAATTTCAGAACGGAGTTGAGTGGCCTCGTCGTTCTTAATGAATTGCAGGGTCAGAGCCGTGGCATCACCATCGGCAGCTTCCACGGTCAGCTCGGCCAGCCCGAAAATCCGTGCCAACAATGGTCGACGAATTTCGACAGCCTGAATCCGGTCCAGCCGCATCCGCCGGCGGGAGACAAAAAGCCATCCCTTGACTCGTTCTACCGCGTCATCGGTAATCCGAAACTTGTGGAACCGCCAGGAGAGGTAGGGGAAGATGATCAAGGCGGCGATCGCCAGCACGATGATCCCCAAGATGATGAACACACCACCCTCCATGTCGCCAACCTCCTGCAAGAACGTCAACACCTGCAAGCCGAGATTGACGATGATGAAGAAGAAAACCACCAGGATAATCGATCCGGCCGAGGCGATCGGTGTCAACGGGTGCATGCGACGCCATGGTGGCTCGGCCCCCGATTGGTGCTGTTGCGACATGGTCACCTCACAATCCAGCCAGGCGGGCCTGCCCACGGGCGGTGAGTTCTTCGCGCAGTCGTTCTGCTTCCTCCAGGGGAACCCCCTCAAGGACGGAGCTCGAGGCCGCGGTGGTCAGGGTCAGGTCGCAAATGTTGAAGTGGCGTTGCAGTGGCCCACTGTTGATGTCCACGTACTGCAGGCGACCGTAGGGGACCGCCATCACCCGACGGATCCACAGTCCGCGCTTGGTCACCACATCGTCCTCACGTTCGGCGTAGCCAATGGCCCGCACCTGACGTGGGATCAGGAAAAACTTGACGATATAGAAGATCAGTACGCCGGCGGGAAGGACCCAGAACAGTGCGAACCAAGACCCGACGTCCTCGAATTCAGCGAGGACAAAGGTCGCCACCACCGCCATGGTCCCGGTAATTGCCAACCCGATCAGCAGGGAAAAGATCGAATGAATGTAGCGCACCGTGATCAGCTTGGATGACACCGGAGTGAAGTCCACCCCGAAATCGAGTTTTTTCTGGCCGGATCGGTCAGCCCGGTCGGGATCCGAGAATCTCGGTGGTGGGGATTGGGCGAGAACGTGAGCCACCGAGGATTTGGGCGCTTGGGCGACCGGCTGTTTCCGTGCAGGCGCGGGCTGCTGGCGCTGATCGTCGGGCGGGGGCGACGACTGGCCCCCAGGCCGGGGTGGGTACTGTTGGTCTTCAGGAGAGGATGGCGGTGGCGTTTTCGGCCGTTGCGGTGGACGGGGCGGATACTGCTGATGATCAGCCATACTGGTCCGTTCTTTCCGTTCGGTTCTTGTCCGGTGGGTGCTTGCGGTCTTAAGGGGACAACATCAGGGCAGGTTACGACCGGCTTGAGGTAGCCCGGGCGACCTCGGCGGAGGATCGGACCGGTCATCCGATTCATCATCGGGCGGAATCTTACACCATTGCTCGACGACGAGGCCGATCACCGTCACCGCTGCACCGGTGACCACCATCATCATGGCATCTACCGTGGTTTGAGAGCCAATACCGGCCGCGGGGATCCGATCGATGAGAATCCCGATGTGCCATCCGGCGATCACCATTCCGGTGTAGGCGGTGGCTTGGGCGAGCACCACAGTTCGGGCCGCTGCCAGAGGATTCATCCGGGCCGCCGGGGGTTTCTTCCGATCGCGCAACACGCGGATCCCGAGCACCATCAACAAGGCTGCCACAGCGGTCAGGGTGATCACCGCGGCAATACCCAGCACCGGCACCGGTAGTCGGTAGGCGGTGGTGAGCAGAGTGCCGATCCAGCCGATCGCGGCAGCGATGACCAGGGTCAGCACCAATAGGCCGGGCCGGGTGGTCTTCATAGACGGTGCACCTCATCGGCATCGGTAGCAGCTTGGATCAGCTCGGTGATCGGTGTGCCATCCAGCGTGGCGTCGGGGTCGATCCAGCTCCAGGGCACCAGCACGAATCCGCGTTCGTGCGCGCGCGGGTGCGGTAGCGTCAGCTGAGGATCAGCGCGGTGTTGCTGATCGTAATCGATGACGTCAACGTCCAGGGTCCGCGGGCCCCAACGCACCTCGCGCCGGCGATGGGCGCGCGCTTCCAGATCGTGGCCAAAGGCCAATAACTCCTCGGCACTCAGTGTGGTGGTGATGATGAGGGTTTGGTTGAGAAAGTCGGGTTGTTCCACCGATCCGACCGGTGTGGTGCGCGCCAGTGGTGAGGCCTGCACCGTCAAGATCTGGGGATGGCCCTTCAGAGCCACGACGGCCTCAGCTAGCTGTCGCCGTGGATCGTGGAGGTTAGCCCCGAGCGAGAGCACCGCGGTTACTGGTTCCATGCCCGTCCACGCTCGATAGTGACGCTCACATCGGCAAAATCCGCCGGCACTGGAGCTTGCGGCTTGTGCACCGTGATCTTGACGTGTTCCACCAGTGGCTGTTCTTCCAGCAAGGTGCTGGCGATCTGCACACCGAGCGTTTCGATCAGGTCATAGGCCTGTCCGGAGATCAGTCGCTGGATCGTGGTGGCCACCTCGGCGTAGTCCACCGTGTAGTTGACCTCGTCGTAGGTGGCGGCCACCGACACATCCAGACTCAGCTCGGTGTCGACGATGAAAACCTGTCCGGCCTGTTTTTCAGAGTCCAAAACCCCGTGAAAACCGCGGCCACGCACCCCGGTGAGGGTGATCAGATCGTCGTGGTGTTTGTCTTCGCTCATCGAGCATCCGCCCAGGCGGTGGCGACCTTCACGGCGTCCAGATTAGTGGGCACATCGTGGACCCGCACCGCCCAGATCTTGCGCTGGGCGACCAAGGCCGTCACGGCGGCGGTGGCAATATCGCGCTCATCCACCGGACGTGGTTCGCCGTGGCGGTTAGCCAGTACAGTGCCCAAGAACCGTTTGCGGGAGGCGCCAACCAACACCGGATAACCCAGTTGCTCTATGGCCTCCAGCTGGCCCAAGAGCTCCCAGTTGTGCGCGCCCAGCTTGGCGAAGCCTAAGCCCGGATCGACGATCAGCTGGTCGCGACAGACCCCGGCGTTGGTGAAGGCCTCGATGATCTGGCCCAACTCGGCCACGACCTCGGCAGTCAGGTCCTCATACTTTGCTGCATCGTCCATGGTGGTGGCATCCCCACGGTTGTGGGTGAGGATGTACTTGGCCCCGGTTTCGGCGATCAGGTGTGGCATCTCGGGATCGAAGTTCAGTCCGGAGACGTCGTTGATGATGATCTCGCCGTAGTCCATGGCCGCCCGCGCGGTGGCGGCGTGGCGAGTATCGACCGAGACCAGCACGCCGGCCTTGATCAGTGCCTCCACAACCGGCAGAATGCGCTGCTGTTCCTCCTCGGCGGAGACCTCTTGGCGCCCCGGCGCGGTGGATTCGCCACCGACGTCAACCAGGTCGGCACCGGCGTAGTGCATGCGCAACCCGTGATCGATCGCCGACTCCACGGAGAAGTGTTCGCCCCCATCGGAGAAGGAATTATCGGTCACGTTCAGAATTCCCATGACCAGGGTGCGGGAGGTGTCCAACTCGGAGAACGTGGCGCGGTGAACCTTGCGCACCACGCTGAGCGGTCCGGTGGAAGGCCCGGTTCCGGGCACGGCTGCCATACTCATGTTCGTCCTTTCAACGGTCTGCCGGTGGTTACTTTCGCAAGATCAAGCTCATGGCTTCGGAGCGAGTGGAAGCATCGCGCAATTGTCCGCGCACTGCTGAGGTGACGGTCATGGCTCCGGGGGATTTTACGCCCCGCATCGACATGCACAAATGCTCTGCTTCTACTACCACAATAGCCCCGCGCGGGTGCAGATGAGTCATCAGCGCTTCAACCAGCTGATCGGTCAGGCGTTCTTGGACCTGTGGGCGCCGGGCGTAAACATTGACCAGCCGGGCCAGCTTGGACAAACCGGTCACTTTGCCCGATTCCGAGGGGATATAACCGATATGGGCCTGACCGTGGAAGGGCAACAGGTGGTGTTCACAGGTGGAGTAGAAGGCGATGTCCTTGACCAGCACCATCTCGTCGTGGACCAGGTCGAAGGTCTTTTCCAGCACCTCGCCAGGTTCTTGGCCCAGTCCTCCGAAAATTTCGGCGTAGCTACGTGCCACGCGCGCCGGGGTTTCCCGTAGCCCGTCGCGGTCGGGATCTTCGCCGATAGCTTCTAGGATCTCACGCACGGCGGCTTCAATGCGTGGCAGGTCCATTAGCACCCCTGCGGACTCTCGCCGGGGCTGTCATTCGGCAATCCGTCGCCAGGTTGGACCAGCGGGTTGAGGGTATCGGAGTGCCGTTCCGGATCCTCACCGGCTTGTTGAGCGGCCTTCTTTTCGGCCTCAGTCTGGACCGGTGGAATATCGGAGACCGGACGATCTTCATTGAACAGCCACGGCGGACGCGGGTCGCGTTTGCGCACCGGTGCGAAGATTTCGTCCAACTCGGCTCGGTTCAGGGTCTCCCGGCTGAGCAACTGGGACGCTAACTCATCGAGCACGTCCCGGTTTTCGGTCAGAATCCAGTGGGCCTCGGCGTGTGCATTGTCTAATAGGCCACGGACCTCCTCATCAACCACCGAGGCCAGCTCATCGGAGTAATTGCGGTTGGGCTCTTGTTGGGCGTAGGCATCCTGGTTGGCCGAGCCCAGCTTCACGGTCCCGATCTTGGCCGACATGCCGTAGTCGGTGACCATTTTACGCGCGGTTTCGGTGGCCTTCTCAATGTCATTGGAGGCACCGGTGGAGGGGTCGTGGAAAATAATCTCTTCGGCCACCCGTCCACCCATGGCATAGGCCAGCTGGTCGAGTAGCTCATTGCGGGTGACCGAGTACTTATCTTCTTCCGGGATCACCATGGTGTAGCCCAGCGCTTTTCCGCGCGGAAGGATGGTGACCTTGGTGACCGGGGCTGAGTTGCGCAATCCGGCCGCCACCAGCGCGTGCCCGCCCTCGTGGTAAGCGGTGACTTTGCGCTCGTGTTCTTTCATCAACCGGGTGCGTCGTTGCGGACCGGCCATCACGCGATCGACGGCCTCATCCAACGCGCGGTTGTCGATCAACTGCGCGTTAGAGCGGGCGGTGAGTAGCGCGGCCTCATTGAGCACATTGGCCAGATCCGCACCCGAGAAACCCGGGGTTTTCTGCGCCAGGGTCTTCAAGTCCACGTCGTCGGTCATCGGCTTGCCTTGGGCGTGGACGGTCAGGATTTTCAGCCGGCCTTCCAGATCGGGGGCCTCGATGGGAATCTGACGGTCGAAACGACCCGGACGCAACAACGCCTGGTCCAAGACGTCAGGACGGTTGGTCGCAGCGATCAGGATGACGTTGGTGTTGGCGTCGAAACCGTCCATTTCCACCAGTAGCTGGTTCAGGGTCTGTTCGCGTTCGTCATTACCGCCACCGATACCGGCGCCACGGTGACGACCCACCGCATCGATCTCGTCGATAAAGACAATCGCCGGGGCGTGATTCTTGGCCTGCTCGAACAGATCGCGTACGCGGGAGGCACCGACACCGACGAACATTTCCACGAAGTCGGAACCCGAAATCGAGTAGAACGGCGCTTCGGCCTCGCCGGCCACGGCCTTGGCGACCAGGGTTTTACCGGTCCCGGGAGGACCGTAGAGGAGTACGCCCTTCGGAATCTTGGCACCCACCGCCTGGAACTTCGCTGGCTCGGTGAGGAATTCTTTGATCTCGTATAGCTCGTCGACTGCCTCGTCGATACCGGCGACGTCTTTGAAGGTCACCTGTGGCATGTCCTTGTCGACCATCTTGGCCTTGGACTTACCGAACTGCATGATCTTGCCGCCGCCACCCTGCATGCGGGAGAGAATGAACCAGAACAACAGGGCAATAATGATGAACGGGATCAAGAAGCCCAACATGGACAGGAACCAGTTATTTTGCACCGGTTCGTCGGTGTAGTCGTCCACGTTGGACTCGGCAATGGTGTCCATGACCGTTTCAGCGCGGTCGGTGGAGTAAAAGAAGTAGACGTCAGTGCCGACGTCCTGACCTTCGTGCTCGTAGTTGTCACGCAGGGTCAGATCCACGCGGTGGTCGTTATCGGAGACTTTGGCTTGCTCTGCTTTATCGTCTTTGAGTAGTTGTACACCTTCGGAGGTATCCAGCTGGGTTTGGGTTCCAGAGGTCAGCACTGGAACCACGATTAACAGCATCAGCACAGCGAGCACGATCCAAATGATCGGGCCCTTGAAAATCTTTTTGACGTTCACTCAGTCTCCTTACCCCCGCGCGCAGAACGCGTACTCGCCCTAGCATATCGGCAACGTCAACTTGGGGTGGAGTTTGGTTGACACGCTTTCGCAACAAGTGGACAGCGACGCCAGGGGAATGACAGTCCCCTTAGGAGTACACGTGCGGAGCCAGGGTAGCCACCAGCTCGAGGTTGCGGTATTTCTCCGCGTAATCGAGCCCGTAGCCGACGACGAATTCATTGGGGATATCGGCGCCGACGTATTTCACGTCGATGTCGACCTTCAATGCATCCGGCTTGCGCAACAACGTGCAGATCTCCACCGACGCCGGGCCACGAGATTCCAGATTGGTGCGCAACCACGACAAGGTCAGCCCCGAGTCGATAACGTCTTCCACGATCAGCACGTGCCGACCCATCAGGTCGGTTTCCAGGTCCTTCAGGATTCGGACCACACCGGAGGATTTGGTGCCCGACCCATAGGAAGACACCGCCATGAAGTCCAGGGTGACGTGGGAGGTCATGGCTCGAGACAGATCGGCCATCACCATAATCGCGCCCTTAAGTACGCCGACCATCAGCACGTCTTTATCGTGATAGTCCTCGTCGATCTGGGCTGCCAACCGCGCCACGGTGTCGCGCAATTGCTGTTTGTCCAGTAAGACGTGCAGGAGGTCATCCTCGATGTCTTCTACTTTCATCTCAACTCCGTGACGAGGGGACAGTGAACAGTTCTAGTGTGTCATATTCGCCGGGGTTTTGGCCTCGGTTCCGGCGCGCGGCTACCCCGCCTGCCAGCTGGATGGGCCCGGCCGAGGAACCTGGACGCGCCCGGGCTAGCTCCATCACTGCCAGCGTGCGCTCTCGAGACGGCCGTGTGCCGCCCAGTTCGGTGACTGCCTTGCCGATGACCCGGTGCCCCAGCGCGGCGGGAAGGTCTCGGACGGCCTGCAGGTCAAAGCGGATGGTTGCCTTGTGTATCTGGGCCAGCATTCGGTAGCGCCGGTGTGCCTCAGCTTCCAAATACGCGGCGTCTTCGGCAGCAATGGCTGCGGTGGCCAGGAGTCCGGAGCGCACCGTGGGACCCAGCTGTTCCAGCCCGGGTAGCACCTGGTGGCGGATCCGGGCACGTAGGATCCGCGGATCGGTGTTCATCGGATCCTGCCACGGCTCGATTCCTGCCCAGTGACAGATCTGTTCGGTCTCAGCCCGGGAAATCCCTAAGAAAGGGCGCACCACATGCAACGGGTGGTGTAACTCACTATAGGTGGTGGTTTCGGCGATACCGGCCAGCGAGCGCGGACCGGACCCACGCACCAGGCCCAACAGGACTTGTTCGGCCTGATCATCGGCGGTGTGTCCCAGTGCCACGGCCTGGGCCCCGGTGGTGTGAGCACCCTGGGCAAAGGCTTCCAGACGCCCCACCCGAGCGGTGGCTTCCAGTCCCCCGGTTCCGGTTTCCGGCAGATCAAGGGCACGGGTGATCACTGGCTCGAGCCCGAGTCTGGTCGCGATTGTCGCCACCGCGGCAGCGACCTCGGCAGTACCCGACTGAAGCTGATGGTCGAGGCTGATCACCCCAAACCGTCGGGTGTGGTCTGCTCTGGTCTGGCATAGCGCCGCGACGACGAGTAAGGCCATGGAGTCGGCCCCACCCGAAACTCCCAGCAGCGTCAGTGACTGGGGAGGGGTGAGTCGTTGCAATTGCGCCAGCCCTCGATGCAACGGTTCTGGCCACCGGCCGGCGGGCGGAAACGCGCCGGTCAACTGCGGCCGGGTCTGCCAGTGGTTCACAGGGCCTCAGTGCGGGCAATCCAGGCCGTAGCGTCGTGCAGTTCCGCCTCGGTGGGCATGTAGCGGGCGTCGGTGAATACGCGGTTGAATCCATCCATCCCGATCTGCGCGACCACCGCCTGCACGAATTGTTGACCGTTTCGATATTGCGCGGCTTTCGCGTCCATGCCAATGAGTTTGCGGAACAGGGCACCCAACGGACCACCGGGCGGTTTGCGGTCGTTGAACCGGCGCCGAATGGTGTGTTTGGTGGGGACCAGACTGGTCGAGACGGCATCCATGACCACATTGGCGTGGCCTTCCAACAGCGACATCACACCGTTGACCGTCGACATCTGCGCTTTGATGGCATCTCGGCCATTCAGGGCCTGATCGGGGTCGGTCATCATCACCAGCAATGAGGTGACGGCCTGTTGTAAGTACTCGGCCAGCCAGGGTGCTGCGGCAAATTGCACGCGGTGGGTTTGTTCATGCAGGCACACCCAGAGGCGGAAGTCCACCGGATCGAGGTCGAGCTCGCCTCGGATCATCGCGGTATTCGGGGCCACCAACGCCAGCCGACCTCCCCCGCCCGGGCCGGGAACGAAGGGGTCATACTGACCCAGAATCCGGGTGGAGAGATAACCCAGCACGGTGCCGAGCTGTACCGAGGCGGTGGCCCGCGAGGCACCGGCAAAGATTCGGGAGGTGTAGAGCGGATTGCGAGCTTGGACGGCTTCGAACCCGGGACGGGTCATCTCCACCAGCCCGGTTGCCGTGGAGCGGGCCCAACCGGGGCGGTCCAACACCAGCACCTGCGAGTCATCCAGACCGCGCGCCACGTCCAACCCGGTGAGCTGTTGCACGGTCTCGACCGAGGCCGTGGCAGCCGCACGTAACCCGGCGACTTCGGCCCGGGCTTTCCGGGGTGAGACGCGCACTCCGGGCCGGGCAGTGGCGCGCGCTGTGGTCGCCGCCAGGTCTACATCGATCATCTCCATACGACCATCACAGCACACTCAGCTGAAAGAATCAGCAACCACAGCTGGTCAGCGCGGTGGTCAGTTGGTCCAGGTCGCTACGGGCATCCAGGATGCCTCCCCCACCGATGTCTTGCGGCGAGATCAGCACGAAGTACACTGGCCGGCCATCTTGCGTGGTCGTGATTCCCGACAGGGTCACCGAGGCCGCTAGCGTCCCGGTTTTGGCCCGCACGGTGCCCGCGGTGGGCCCCTCGTCCATGCGGGTGGCCAACGTCCCGTCGGATCCGGCCACGGGCAGCCCCTCATCAATCGGGCTCAGTTCCGGGGTAGTCAGGATCGTCTCGACGATCTCCACCAAATCCGAGGCGGTGGTGAGATTATGTGACGACAGCCCGGAGGCATCAGCGATGGTGGTGTTGCTCAGACCGTGTTCGTCGACGGTCTCGGTGATCATCTGTTGGACACCGGTCACGTTGGGTTCAAAACCGCTGGCCATGGCAGCTTGCCGGGCCAAGACTTCCATGATTTGGTTATCGGATTCTTCGATGCCGTAGGCGAGTTGCTCGGCTACGGTGGCCGACTCCGCGCTGGCCAGTTCCTCACCGTCCACGGTCTCGGTGGTTACCGATTGATCGGCCAGGGTGACGGTGAGATCGGAGTCTTCTGGCAGCGCCTCATCGAGGTGTTGCTGGAAGGTGCTGGCCACAAAGCCGGCCGGATCGTGAACGCGATCGGTCCCGGAGGACTTGTGGGCCCGGGCACCGAAGGTGGCAATTGGGGTGACCTGGGAGATATTGCCCGAGGTCACCATGCCCTCTTCTTCCCAATCCGGGTGAAGCTGTTGATAGTCGGCCACCTCGACAGCTACCGTGTACTCCCCAGTGGCTTCTCGTTCGTCCAGAGCAGCCAAGGTGTCCTCGGCGAGGGTTTTCAACCCGGCTCGTCCCGCAACGGCCCGGTCATCCGAGTCCTCCACTCCCATCAGCGCGTCACCGCCGGCGTGGATGGTCAACTGATGATCCGTAACGCTCACGGTGGTGGTGAAACGGTGTGCGGGGTCCAGGTGATCCAAAATGGCCACACCGCTGATGAGTTTCAGGGACGAGGCCGGCGTTCGGATGTCATCGGCGTGCCGGCTGTAGAGCTCGTCGCCGGTGTAGCCATCCACCACCATCATGGCGATGTCTGCTGAGCCGGTGCCGCCCAGCTGAGATTCCAACGCCTGCGGGTCGATGGCTGAGGTCTCCTCGACCTGTTGGAGATAGTCGGTGAAGGCTACCTCGGCGTGGTCCATCGTCTTTTGCGCGATGGTCAGTTTCGGAGCGCTCAATGCCGGGGTGGGAGTGATCAGGAGCCCGGAGGCCACCGCAACCGTCGTCAGGAAAGCCAACGGGACCAGCGCGAAACCGCCCAACGCGAAAGATAATTTGGACATGCACGCTCCCCCGTTTTCTGTGGGCAGTAAAGTTTGATAAGCAGGAGATGAACCCGATTCCGGGTCATTGGACCTCTAGTAGTTTATAGGAGAACTCAGCGCCATGAACCACGATGTGACCGTCGAAATCCCCTCCGGTTCCCGGGTGAAATACGAGATCGATCATCAGACCGGTCGAATCCATTTGGACCGGTTGCTGTTCACCTCGATGCAGTACCCGACTCACTACGGCTATTTTGAAAACACCCTGGGCGAGGACGGCGATCCGCTGGACGCGTTGATCTATCTGCCCGATGTGGACCTGGTTCCCGGCGTGGTGGTCGAAGCCCGGCCGATCGGTATGTTCTCGATGACCGATGACGGCGGCGGCGACGATAAACTGTTGTGCGTCGTCGATGATCCACGCTTCGAGCACATTCAGGACATCCAAGACGTCAGTGACTGGCTGAAGTCAGAGATCGAGCACTTCTTCACCCACTACAAAGACCTGGAGCCAGGCAAGTGGGTCAAGGCTGATGGCTGGAAGGGCCGTGACGAAGCAGAGGCAGAATTGAAGGCCTCCATCGAGCGCTACCACGGTTAATCACCTCACGCCGAACGGTTCTTCCGACACAGCTTAAGAAGCCTCCCCGTCAGAAAAAAATGTTTATACTCTGGAGTTACCACTTATTGATGGTTTTCCAGAAGGATTTACCTCAATAAAGGTTCCAGCATTTATTTTTTGAACTTCCGGCTCTTAAAACAAGAACGGACCACACATGTACGTTGTATCGATCGCCGACCGACCGCGAGGCTCCGCCTCCTCGCACCTGGATTTGTTGGCTGAACGTGTGCGAAATCACACGCCCGCAGATCAGCCCGACATGATCGTGATACAGCGAGACTCCGAACGCTTAACCACACTGTTGACCGATACCGACGCTGTGATTGACACGGCCTTGCACGCATTGCGCCTGGGTCAGCTCAGCGTCGGCATCGGGATTGGTCGTCTCGATTCCTCCGATCAAGAACACCTCGCCGGGCCAGGCCTGGATGCCTCCCGGCAGGCACTACTGGCGGCAGCCAAGCAGGGCCAGATCGCCCCGGTGCGAGTCCACGTCGCCCAGCCCAGCCTGAATTTCGACTCAGCTCGGTTTGCCGAGCATGCCCAGTCGGTCTTACAACTATTGGGGCACACCATTTCCCGGCGCTCCGTGGCCGAATGGGCCGTGATTGACATGATGACCCCGGGAATGCGAGGCCAGCAACGCGATGTTGCCGAGGCTCTGGGCATCACGGTGCAGGCTGTCTCGCAGGCGATTAAGCGCTCACTGTTTAAGAGTGAACACCAGGTGCGGGCAGCCATCGCCGCTCACCTAGAGGCTAGCTACGATCACCTCTACGATCACCACGCGCTGGCCGAGCACGGTCACCGGGTTTAGAGTAACGATTCCAAAACCAGCGCCAGCCCGTCGTCATTGACGTGTTCGGTGACTTCATTCGCGATCCGTTTGACCCGCTCGGGTGCCTGCCCCATGGCCACGCCGCGCTGCGCCCAGGCCAGCATCTCGGTGTCGTTGTACCCATCTCCGACAGCCACCGTCTGATCTTGGTCGATACCCAGCTTCTCCCGGAGCGCTTCCAGACCGGAGGCTTTGGAGATGCCGGCGGCTGCCACATCCAACCAGGCGTTATAGCCCACCGAGTAGGCCACCGAGGTCAAGCCGATGGACTCGACAGCTTCACCAAATTCTTCGACCGAGGAGTCCTGAGAAAACACGACGAGACGCACCGCGGTGGCCTCACACAGTTCTTGGAAGCTGACGCCTCGGGCGCGGACACCAAAACTAAAGTCTTGGAACCGCTCAGTGGACAGAAACGCACCGGATTCGGTTTCGATCGCGAATTTGGCCGAGGGGATCCGGCGCTTGACTTGTCCCAAGACCGGGGCAGGGTCGAACGTCTGCCGGTCAATGACCTGGTAGCCACGGTCAAACTCGGAGCCTAGCTGAAGGGTGACCCCACCGTTGGAGCACACCGAAAATCCGTCCGTGAGTCCAATGTTTTCAATAACCGGCAGAGTCGCGCCAAGAGATCGTCCCGTTGCGATCATCACGTGATGTCCGCGTGCGATCACCGCCTGCGCGGCCTCGCGGACTCGAGGAGACATATGCCCGTCGTGGTCGACCAACGTTCCATCAACATCCAGGCATACCATCTTCGCATCGGATTCGATCATGGATCCAGCTAACCATACCTTTCAAACTGCGGGTAAACAGCTGGAAACCAGCCCCGCCCGAGGGTTTAGGGTGCGGATTAGTCCGTAGCCAGCACCGGCAGAACGTCCAGCCCCAGGTAGGGGCGCAAGGCTTCGGGAACCGTCACTGAGCCGTCAGCGTTCTGGTGGTTCTCCAGGATGGCGACCAGCCAGCGCGTGGTGGCCAGGGTGCCATTAAGGGTGGCTGCTGTCTGCGTACCGGCCTTGTTGCCCTCATCGTCAAATAACCGGTGCCGAACATTGAGTCGCCGGGCCTGATAGGTCGTGCAATTCGAGGTCGAAGTCAGCTCGCGGTAGGTCCCTTGCGTAGGGACCCAGGCTTCACAGTCGAATTTGCGGGCCGCCGATGTGCCCAGATCGCCGGCAGCGGTATCGATGATGCGGTAGGGCACCTGGATTTTAGCCATCATCTCACGTTCCCAGTCCAGCAGGCGCTGGTGTTCCTCAGCGGCCTGGTCCGGGGTAGTGTAAACGAACATTTCCAGTTTGTTGAACTGGTGAACCCGGATAATACCGCGGGTGTCCTTACCGGCGGCCCCAGCTTCGCGACGGTAGCAGGTCGACCATCCGGCGAAACGACGTGGCCCTGCGGACAGATCCAGAATCTCATCCCCGTAGTATCCGGCCAGCGACACTTCGGAGGTACCCACCAGGTAAAGGTCGTCGCGCTCCAACCGGTAAATCTCATCGTCGTGTTCAACGTCGAAACCGGTACCGTTCATGGTCTCGGGACGCACCAGAGTGGGAGTAATAATCGGGGTGAATCCGGCCTGAATCGCCTGGTCCAGTCCCATCTGCATCAGCGCAATTTCCAACCGGGCACCCACGCCAGTCAAGAAGTAGAACCGGGACCCCGAGACCTTGGCTCCCCGTTCCATATCGATCGCACCAATCAGCTCACCGATCTGCAAGTGATCTTTCGGCTCGAAGTCGAACTCGCGCGGGGTACCGACGGTCTCCAGGACCGCGAAGTTCTCTTCACCGCCGGAGGGGATACCCTCGCTAATCAGATTCGGGAAGACCGTGACGAGCCGGTTGAGCTGTTCGTCAGCGTCATTGGCGGCAGCTTCGGCCTGCTTGACCTGGGCTGCTAGTGATTTGACCTCATCGAGTAGGCGTTGCTTTTCCTCCCCGTGAGCGCCGGCGACTTTTTTACCGAACGCTTTTTGCTCAGCCCGCAACGACTCGAACCGTTGCAGAGCGTCTCGACGGTTTTGATCGGCAGCCAGGATGTCATCCACCAGGGATTGCTGGTCACCGCGAGCGCGCTGCGACGCTTTGTACAGATCGGGGTTCTCGGTGAGGTGTTTGACGTCAATCACGCTCACCAGGCTACCGTATTCTCGACGATGACCATGAGCCCTGCTCACCCCGTAGTATGGGCTTTATGCGACCAGCTCAGATCATCACCAGCATTGCCCTGGGCGTTGGGGCCATTGCACCGTTGGGGTGGGCCCTGAAATTGCGCAAGGATCTCCATGAGCGTGAGGAACACATCACCGCCCTCCTGAATCAATTGCAACGGGTGTACGAGCTACCGGAGGTCTCCACGGCGCTGCAAGTGCCCGGCCATATCGGAGTGGTGATGAATCCTCATAAGGAGGAGCTGGTCGAGGTGCTGGCAGCCGTACGTCATGCCGCCTACCTGTTAGGTGTGGAATCGGTCGAGCATTACCCCACCCAAGAAGACGACCCGGGCGTCCAGGCCAGCCGGGACGCCCTGAACGACGGCGCGTCCCTGGTCATCGCGGCCGGCGGTGACGGGACGGTGCGAGCGGTGGCCGAGGCGCTCGTGGACACTGAGGCCGATCTGGGCATTATCCCCGTGGGCACCGGAAACTTGCTGGCCCGGAATCTCAATCTGCCCTATAACGACATCGAACGGTGCGTCGGCCTGGCGTTGCAAGGCACCACTCGCGCGATCGACACGATCGACCTGACCGTGGAACGCACCGACGAATCGGTGCTGACCTCCACCTTCGTGGTGATCGCCGGGGCCGGCATCGACGCTGAGATCATGTCCGATACCCGTGACGGCATCAAACAGGCCGCCGGCTGGCTGGCCTATGGAGAGGCCGGGATGCGTAAGCTCCCGGGCAAACGCAAACCCATCTGGGTCTCGATTGATGATCAACCCGCCCGTCGATCCAAAGTACGCTCGGTGATGATTGCCAACTGTGGCATGCTCCAAGGTGGCATCCGCATGGTGCCGCACGCCAGTATCTACGACGGGTTACTCGACGTAATGCTCCTGGCCCCGCGCAACCTATGGGACTGGGCCCGGGTGGCGCTCAACGCAATCTCCAAAAATCACGCGCCCTTGCGCGCCGTGGACACCATGCAGGGTCAAAAATGTGTGATCGAGTTGGCCGAGCCCATGATTTCCCAACAGGACGGCGACGCCACCGGCACCGCGCGCCGGATCACCGCCACGGTCAATCCCGGCTCATTGCGCGTCCGGTGCTAACAGTTGACGCACCCAGGCCTGACCTCGTTGATACGCCTCATCGCTGAAGTGCTCATCGATCTGGTAGTGGCGCCGATCCGCCCGCGGATATGATCCCAAGAACGTGATCTGCGGGAACATCCGGTACAGCGCAGCCAAACTGGCCCCCACGCGCTGATCGGCCAGGTGCCCCTCCAGGTCGATCGAGAAAAAGTACTGGCCTAACCCGGCCCCGGTGGGGCGGGACTCGATCCGGGAGAGGTTGATCCCGCGGGCGGAAAACTGTTCCAGAATCTGCATCAACGCACCCGGACGATCTTGTGGCAGTGGCACCACCAGCGTGGTTTTATCCGATCCGGTGGGCTTTCCCGGGCTACCGGGGCCGGAGACCACCACGAATCGAGTGACCGCTCCCGGGGTGTCTTCAATGGCCGAGGCCAACACGTGCAGTCCTAGTTCCTGCGCCAAATGCGGGGCACACACCCCGGCCTGTCCGGGGTGTAGCGCCCGAGCTCCGGCCGCGGTGGACCCGGCCGGCACAAATTCCGCGTGCGGGATGGTCTGCTCGGCCCAGCCCCGCACCTGCGCCCAGGCGTGGGAGTGGGTGGTGACCTCCTGGACTGCTGACAGCTCGCGGGCGTCAGGGCTGACCAGTACGAAGGTGATCGGCACCAACACTTCACGGTAGATCTGCAAGGAACCGGCCGCGATCGAGTCTAGGGTGGCGCTGACCCCGCCCTCCACGGAGTTTTCGATCGGGACGACCGCGGCATCAACCTCGCCGCGGCGCACCATGCTCAGGGCACTCATCACCGAACCGGCCGCCACGGCCTGATCGTCCTCGGTGATCACTTGCCGCAACGCGGCCTCGGTAAATGTGCCTTCCGGCCCCAGGAAGGCATAACGCTGTGCTGCGGTCATCGCTGGTTATTTCACCTGCGGTTCGGCATCGCCATCGGCTTCCATCGGCTTACCGGCTTCGAACCACGCGCCGTTACCCCCAGCGACATTGAAGGCCGTGTACCCCTGGGACTCCAGGTATTCGGCCGCCTTCGCCGACCGGCCCCCGGTCCGGCAGATCACGTAATAATCCTCGTCGGGGTCCAGCTGCTCCAAACGGACGGGTAGATCGCCCAGCGGTACGTGGATCGCACCGACCGGTCGCCCCACCTGGAATTCATAGTCCTCGCGCACGTCCAGGATGGTGGCATCATCGGGAACATCGTTGACACTGACGGTTTCGAAAAGACTCATGATCCTAGCCTACTGAGACGGCGGGATTCGTTACAGTAAGAGTCATGAACCATCTTTCCGCCGTGGAACTTCGCGATCAGTTGAGCGCATCAGCCGTCAGCGCCACCGAGGTGACCAAGTACTACCTGGAACAGATTCGCTCCCGCCCCGAACTGGGCGCGTTGAGCCACGTGAATGAAGACCTAGCCCGTGAGCGTGCGGCCGTCCTCGACGAGCTACCGGTCGATCACCGCGCCGCCCTGCACGGGATCCCAACTGCCTTCAAGGACCTGGTGCGCGTGGCCGGAATGCCCACCCGGTTTGGCTCCCGGATCTTTGCCGATGCCGTGCCTGAACCCAGCAATGACCCCTCAGCGGAACTACTGACCGAAGCTGGCACCGTGCAAGTGGGCAAAACCACCGTCCCGGAGTTCGGGCTCTCGACGTATTCGGAGAATCTGATCGATCCCCCGGCGCGTAACCCTCGCGATATGGAAACCACCCCGACCGGATCCTCTGGCGGGGCCGCCGCTGCGGTGGCTGCCGGACTGTTGCCCCTGGCCCCCGGGACCGACGGCGGTGGTTCGATCCGCATCCCGGCCGCGGCCACCGGACTGGTCGGCCTGAAGCCCGGCCGTGGCACACTCAGCTGCGATGATCAGCGCGAGACGGTTACCAATCTCAGTGTCACCGGCCCGCTGGCACGTACCGCCGCCGATGCGGCACTACTGATGGACGCGTTCATGGATCCCACCTCCGTAGCACCGGGCCGGTACTTGCACGCCGTCCAGCAGGGTGCTGAAGGCCTAGCCCCGATGACGATCGGCGTGACGACAGCCTCCCCCTTCCACCCGGATCTGCAGATCTCCTTGGCCCGAGGCGCGGTCGAAGCCCTGACCCAAGCGGCCAGCATGCTCACCCAAGATGAGCACCTGGTCACCGAGCTGGATCTGATTTACTTTCCGGGCTACCACGAGAACTTCCAGATTGTGTGGACCTCCGGGCTACACCGGGCGCCGATGCCCACCACCGAAGGCCTGGACGATTTGGCCGAGTACTTCTTAACCAGTACCGCCAACCTCAGCGCCGACCACGTTGCCGAGGCCGAAGGCAACCTGACCCAGTGGGCTCAGGACACCCGGGCTGAACTAGGACAAACCGATATTGTGCTCACCCCGGTGTTGGCCTTCCAGCCACCGAAAATTGGCGCTTTCCGCGAGCTGGACCCGCAGGCCAACTACGACTATCAGTGCCGGTTTACGCCCTATACCTCGATGATCAACGTCATGGGGCTGCCGGCCATTTCTATTCCGGTCACTGACCAGTGGTCTGTCCAGGCCATTGGTCGGCCCGGAACCGAAGCTCAGCTTTTGGCCCTGGCTGCCAGGATGGAGGTGCTCAACCCGAGCAACGCCACCAAGAATAAGCAACCCGACGAGGAACGTTGATCACCCCGGTGGGCTGAGGACCGATCTGCCTCCGTCTCCGTCTCCGAGCCCTGTGTCGGGGTATTGGCAATCACCGGATAATCCCCGGCCAGGGTTTCCTGCGGTGAACCATCACCCCACGGACCGGCCAGTGGTTGCTCCGCGTACGGGTTATCACCGAACGGGCTGGGCGTTTCCGTTATCTCGTCGTGAGCCTCACCCCGCCTCGGCAGGCCCCGTTCGGCGGGCTGAGTCGGATCGTCGAGCCATTCGTTCGGCTCGGCGTCATGATCCTCCGGCTCTTCCGGTTGCTGGGAGGGGTACCACGACTTCGCCATGACTACAGCACCCGCTTGGTGAGCTGTTTCTTCGCCCACCCGTAAGGCGGGTAGACCGCCTTGAGGGTATCGAGCTGATCGGTCTTGGACACCTCAGCCCGAAAATGGGTGAAGGTATCGAAACCGTATTTGCCGTGATAATTACCGATCCCCGAAGGACCCACACCGCCAAAAGGCAACCCCGGCACCGAGATCTGCAACAACGGTGCATCAAAACCCATCGACCCAGCAACCACCCGCTCTTCAAATTCCCGACGCACCCGAGCCCGGTCGGTGAACAGATAGGCCGCCAACGGATGCGGACGCTCACCAATGAATGCCATAGCCTCATCGATATCCTTCACCGTCACAATGGGCAGAATCGGACCGAAGATCTCCTCGGCCATCACCGCGGTGTCCGGTGCAACGCGAGAGATCACCGTCGGCGCCAGATAACGCTCCTCGATCGCATATCCACCCCCGGTAATCAGTTCCGCTCCCGCATCGAGAGTCTGCTGTAACATCTCAACCAATCGCTGAGTGTGTTCTGCAGAGATCAGACGACCATAATCCAACGAACTTTCCGGGCTGGACTCATAAAACTCGTCGATAACGTCAGGCAGTTCCGCTTCCAGCTTGTCCCGCATCTGATCACCCACAGCCAGCACATAGTCCGGAGCCACACAGGTTTGACCGGCATTGACGAACTTCCCCCAAGCCAGCCGTTTAGCAATGGTCGCCACCGGACCGTCGGAGACCACCGCCGGAGATTTACCACCCAGCTCCAGAGTCACCGGAGTTAGCTGTTGAGCGGCCGCCTCGTAGACGATCCGTCCCACGCGCTCACCACCGGTATAAAAAATATGATCCCATTTCTCTGCCAACAGTGCCTGCACCACCTCGGCGCCACCCTGCACAACCGCCACCGCGGAAGGATCCAAGTATTCGGGAATCAACCGGGCCAGCACGTCCGCGGTCGCCGGGGCCTTTTCGGAGGGCTTGAGCACCGCCGTGTTACCGGCCGAGACCGCGGCCACCAGGGGTGCCAACACGAGCTGGACGGGGTAGTTCCAGGGACCAATAATCAGCACCTGTCCCTTGGGCCGCGGTCGAATCGTGCCGGTGGCCGGTTGATACGCCAGCGGCATCCGCACCGATTCTGGCTCCATCCAGTCACTGACGTGCAGAATTGCGTGGTCGACCTCATTTTTGATCACCGAAATCTCGGTCACCGTGGATTCAAAGGGCGCTTTGCCCAGATCGTGATACAGGGCTTGTTGCAGCTCCTGAGTGTGGTCGCGCACCAACGCTTTGATGCCTTTGAGCTGATCCAACCGGAACCGTCGACTATAGGCACGGCGAGAAGCAGTCACCTCTCGCATCTGACCCACCAGGGCCTGAACTTCCGAAACCTTCATGGCGCCCATCCTATCCATTAACCCTGTGAGATGACCGGAATCGGTGGAGAAATCGTTGAGTCACAACCGGTCACGACACATCGTCATGATTGTGATTGACATCACAGAAGCGGTCTGGGTACGATCTTCTTTAACTTGACATCAAGTTCATGTTTATGACGTCATTCACGTGCGGCGTGACTGACGTCGGCCTCCATCCACTCTCACGAACAGGGTTATCAGCGATGTCACTCTTCACGAATTCACAAAAGCGTCTTTCTCCTCGTCGATTCAGCACCAAACTGAAATTCTTTGGTTTCACCGCGGCGACCGCAATTGCCTTGACCGCATGTGGCGGAGAAGGCGATGGCTCAGAGACCATCGTCATCGGTTACTCAGGCCCACTGTCCGGCGGTGCGGCGCTGTATGGTGAAAATGTTCAAGCCGGTCTTGAAATGGCTGTTGAGGAACTCAACGAACAAGGTGTCGAAATTGACGGCACCGAATACAGCGTTGAACTGCGCTCTCTGGACGATGAATACTCGCCGGCCACCGCAGCAACCAATGCCCAGCGCCTGGTGGAGCAAGACGGCGCGCCTGTCGTGGTCATTCCGCACGCTGGTGGTATTAACGCAGCCCAGGAGATCAACACCAGCCGTTCCGAGTTTTTGCTCGCTGCCTACAGCTCCGATCCACGGATCACTCAGCAGGACAACGAGCTCACCATGATGATCCCGGTTCCGTTCACGGCCTACGCAGAGCCTTTCACTAAACACTTCATGGATGACGGAGCCGAAACCCTTGGCCTGCTTGCTACCGCCAGTGAATATGGCCAGCAGTGGACCGACATGATCACCGAAACATGGGACGAAAATGGCGGTGAGGTGCTCAGCAACAACAACTTTGACTACGGTTCGGTGACAGACTTCTCCACCAACGTGTCCCAAGCGATTGCTCAGGATCCGGATGTCCTGCTGGTCGGTGGACCGTCTCAGCCCACCGCGCTGGTGATTGAAGAAGCCCGCGAACAGGGTTATGAGGGCGGATTCCTGGTCATGGACCAAGCGAAGATTGAAGAAATGGAAACGTTCACCGACCCGGAGAATTTGCACAATCTACTCGCTGTCAACCCAACCCGTGAATATGACGAGCCCGGAACGGATGCTCTCGTCGACAAGTTTGCCGAGAAGGTCAACGACGAGCGGCCGATCAATGCCGAAGTCGCCCTGAACTACCAGGCTCTGGGCATCATCGTCACCGCCATGGAAGTCTCCGGTAGCACCGACGATCCGACCGCCATCCGGGAAGCGATCCCCGAAGCCCTTGACCAGGTTGACGATGCGTTCCGCGTTCAGGAATTCCCGTCCGATGTCACCCCTGAAGGAATGTCAGTGGCAGGTACTGGCCACGGCATCTACATCAACGAGGACGGCGAATACGAAAACTTTGAACTGGACTGGTCTGTTTACGACAACCAATAAACCGGCGCCCAGACCATCCCATTGAGCAGGAGCTTACATGGAACTTCTCGTCCAACAGCTATTCAACGGGCTAGCAACCGGTGGCGCCTATTGTTTGGCAGCAATCGGCCTCACGCTCGTCTTCGGTGTCTTGAAGATACCTAACCTGGCCCACGGATCCCTCTACATGTTGGGGGCGTACCTGACCTTCTTCTTCATGACCTCGGTCGGTGTGCACTATGTGCTAGCCATTATTTGCGCAGCAATCGTGATGGGACTCGTCGGCGTGGTCCTGGAGCGCATTGTCTTCCACCCACTCAGAGACTCCCCACATACCCATCACATGATCGCTGCCGCCGGCGCGATGTTCTTCTTCACCGCGCTGGTTCAGCAGGTATGGGGCAACGATTTCCACCGGGTGGATTCCCCACTCACGGGACGCCTGACCATTCTCGAGGCTCAAGTGACCTGGCAACGCATCGTTGTCGTACTGGTCGCGGTGGTCGTGATGATTATTCTGACCTGGTTCATCAAGAAAACCGCCGCGGGCCAATCGATTGAAGCCATCGAGCAAGACCGTATCGGCGCCTCTCTGGTGGGGATCAACCCCAACAGAGTGTCGATGATGACCTTCGCACTGGCCGGTGTGCTGGTCGCCATCGCCGGTGGCCTCATGGCCCCGGTCAGCTCGATCTCCCCCTTCATGGGAGAAACCATTATGGTCAAGGTCTTCGCCATCATTATTCTCGGTGGTCTCGGATCGATCCCTGGCGCCATCATCGGAGGCTTCGGCCTCGGCGTGGCCGAAGCCTTATCCACCACCTACATTTCCGCAGCTGCCGGTGAAGTCATCGCCTTCGTGCTCCTGGTGGTTGTCCTGGCTGTGAAACCCACTGGTCTCTTCGCGCATAAGGGGGCACGATGAAACTGACACTACAAGGAATAGGCATGATCGCCGTGGCGGTCGCATTACTCTTCGCGCCCCTGGCACTCACCGAGAACCAATACCTTCTCCGCGTCCTTACTCAGGCGCTGTGTTATGCCACCGCCGTCTACGGTCTCAACATCATCTTGGGTTATACCGGGCAGTTGTCTCTGGCCCAGGCAGGTTTCTTCGGGATCGGCGTGTACACGGTGGCTCTACTGACCGCCGAGCACGATTGGCCCTTCTGGGGTGCATTCTTTGTCGGAATGATCCTCACTACCGTTGTTGGATTTATCGCCGGGCTCTTCGCGTTGCGTACCCGTGAGGCGTATTTCGCGGTCTTTACGATGGCGCTCGGATTGATCATTTACATGGTCCTGTCCCGCTGGACCAGCGTCACCGGCGGCTACGACGGCGTCCGCGGGATCAAGTTCCCAGAGAATATTGGGCCCATCGATTTCTCTGAACCGATCGTGTTCTACTTCTTAATGGTACTCGTGGTGGCATTCTGCGTTTACCTGACCTATACGCTGAAAACCTCGAATGTCGGCCGCACGCTCTTGGCTATCCGCACCTCTGAAGATCTGGCCAGCTCCATCGGCATCAACGTTGGGCTCAATAAGCAACTGGCATTCACCGCCTCAGCCGGCCTGGCCGGCACCGCGGGCGGTCTGTTCGCCAGTGCTCAGGGCTTTATCGAGCCCGAGGTAGCCCATATCGACCTAACCTTCGAACTCTTGATGTTCCTGCT
Organism: Auritidibacter sp. NML130574; assembly: GCF_003185725.2. GTDB lineage: Bacteria > Actinomycetota > Actinomycetes > Actinomycetales > Micrococcaceae > Auritidibacter > Auritidibacter ignavus. Next base: position 1,952,290 of record NZ_CP031746.1, read on the forward strand.
CGTGGGTGGCATGGCCACCGTGATGGGGCCGTTGATCGGCACATTGCTCGTCATGGCGCTGTTCGAGCTCTTCCAGGACTTCCAGTCCTACCGTTTCCTCTTCCTTGGCCCGATCATCATCGCGCTGATCATCTTCATGCCGCAAGGACTCATCGGCAAGCTCAATGAACTCATCGCGCGTCGCCGACGGCGCAAGACCACCTCAGCGCCCCAACAATCACAGACGACAGAACATACGGAGAAGGAGAGTGTCTCCTCATGCTGATGGAAGTACGCGGCCTAACAAAAACCTTCGGGGGGATCCACGCTGTGGAGGGCGTTGATTTCGAAATCCACGAGGGCGAGATCACCGCGATCATCGGACCGAACGGGGCCGGGAAGTCCACTGTCTTCAATCTGCTGTGTGGGTTTCACAAGCCCAGCGGCGGGAAGGTGATGTTCCGGGGAAACGATATTACGGGCAACAAACCCCATGCGACCTCCAAGGCCGGCATCGCCCGCACATTCCAGACCACGAAACTCTTCGAGCACAACACCATCGTTGAGAATGTGTTGGCGGGATGTGCTGCCCAAACCTCCTCCACATTATTGGGGGCCGTGCTGAGGACACCTCGATTCCGGCGTGAAGAGCGGGAAAGTATGGAGAAAACTCTCGAGCTTCTCGACTTCGTGTCCATTTCCGATTACAAGGATGAGATCGCTGGGAATGCTCCGCAAGAAGTTCAAAAGCGAGCAGCCGTCGCGCTGGCTTTAGCGACAAATCCGTCGCTTCTGCTTCTTGACGAGCCTGCTGCCGGCATCACTGAAGAAGAAACCACACGTTTCGGTGAGCTGATTCGCAAAATCTCCTCCAGTGGTATCACGGTGGCGCTTGTTGAGCACAAAATGTCGTTGATTATGAGTCTGGCCGACCGAATCCTCGTCTTAGAACGAGGTCGCAGAATTGCCTGGGGTACGCCCGATGACGTGCGCAATGACCCTCAAGTCATCGCAGCCTATCTCGGGACAGATTCGTCGGATACCTCAACCACCGTAGACACACCAAGCACCGAGGGCTAAAACATCATGCTAGAAATCAACAACATTCATGTCGCCTATGATTCGGTCGATGTCTTACACGATGTGAGCCTGAGAGCGGAGCAAGGGCAACTCACCCTGGTCTTAGGGGCGAACGGGTCGGGAAAATCCACCTTGTTCCGGACGATCTCGGGGCTAATCCGCCCCCACACCGGTAGCATCGAATTTCTTGGAGATTCCATTGTCTCGCTGAGTTCGAATCGTATTGTGCGCACCGGGATCGCTCAATCGCCGGAGGGGCGGCATCTGTTCCCGATGCTGTCGGTAATGAAGAACCTTAGTCTGGGCAATTATGTGTTGCGTAGCAAGAAGGCCGAGTACGACGAGCTCCTCGACCGGGTATTCCAGCTCTTTCCCATCCTGAAGGAAAAGAGGAACCAAACGGCCGGTTCTCTCTCCGGTGGTCAGCAACAGATGGTCGCTATTGGCCGGGCTTTGATGTCCAACCCCAAGTTGCTCATTTTGGACGAGCCCTCCATTGGTTTGGCGCCACTGGTCACCGAGCAAGTCTTCGAGGCGGTGACGGAGATTAACAAGTCCGGGACCGGGGTGCTTCTGGCCGAACAGAACGCCCGATTGGCCTTGAAGATTGCTACCTATGGGTATGTTCTTGCCGAAGGTCGCGTCGTACTGTCAGGTCCTGCCCACGATCTGCGCGACGACCCGGAGGTTCAGAAGGCGTACTTGGGCCTGTGAGCCACCCGTGCCCTCACTCACCGTGACCCCGGCACGGTATAAACTGATGAACTATGGCAAAACGATCAAAAGTAGTGGTCATGATCTTCGCGGTCGCACTATTTTTGGTTGGCATTTTCGTCGCCTACCAGTTCATCCGGGGACTCATTCAACCTCTAGATACCCTGCGTGATCCCTTCCCCGATCAACGCCCCAACCCGGCCCCGATCGAAGAAGGAACCCCAGGGCCGATCAATATTTTATTCGTTGCCTCAGCCTCCCGCGACGATACCTCCGAGGCTCTGGAGGAGAACTTGGAGGACCGGGCGCAATCGCTGTTCGTCGTCCACCTGACGAATTCTCGTCGTTATGCCCAAGCGGTGGCTTTCCCACCCCAGCTCAAGGTTCCCGACCAGCCCTTCACCCTTGGCGAAGCCCTAGGTGCCACCGGCGAAGTCTCAACGCTAGTGGCATCCATCGAAACCCTTGTAGATGTTCCGATGGACCACGTCGTGTTGCTCGACCTGAATGCCCTGGCACCTCTGGCCGAAATCACCGGCGGATTTCCCGACCCCGACAGCGAGGACGCCGTGCTTGAACCCGAACAGGTCGGCACTTTAGTAGACGACAGCATCACCGAGCACGGCATGTCCCCGGCACAGACCGAAACGGTGATGACCGGAATGCTCCAGGCCCTGTCCGAATCAGAGGTGCGACGCAATCCCGGAGTCGCCAAAGACGTAGTAGAGCTTATGCAGGAGAACATGGTGGCCGATAACGGCCTGGACTCCTCCGAGCTGCGCACGCTGATGCGTTCCACCTCTGCCTTGGGAAACATCACCTGGTGCCCTTTGGCCACCGGCGATGGGGGTCGGCAGGCCAATGCGCAGAAACTGGTGGAATTACGCGAACGCTTCCGCAACGACACCCTGGCTGAGTGCTCTTAAAAACCGCCTCCGAGGTTCCATACTCCGTCCCAGCCCATAGTTGAATCCGACCTCAAGTTCAGGCTAATCTGTGAGATGTAGACCACAACAGAACGGATTCTTAGCTATGTCGATCACCGCGACGTCAGTCTATTTAGCACAGCGCCCCGAGGGGTTGCCTGATGAGTCGACCTGGGAGATTCACGAGCACGAACTCCCCACCGATCTCAACGAGTCAGAAATTCTGGTCAAGGTCAATTATCTCTCCTTGGATCCAGCGATGCGTGGCTGGCTGAACGATGTGCGTTCCTATGTTCCCCCCGTACAGATCGGGGAGATCATGCGCGCGTTGGGCACCGGTGAAGTTCTCGAGTCCAATAGCCCCAACTTCTCCCCCGGCGATCGTGTCCAGGGTCTGTTCGGCGTCACCGACTACGCCATCTCCGATGGCCGTGGCGTAACAGGCATTGACCTGGATGTGGCCGCTGAACCCACCTGGTTGGGTGCCCTCGGCATGCCGGGAATGACCGGGTACTTTGGTCTGCTCGATGTCGGAGAACTACAGGATGGCGACACCGTGCTGATCTCAGCAGCAGCCGGCGCCGTCGGCTCGGTGGCCGGCCAATTGGCCAAAGCCCGCGGGTGTCGGGTGATCGGTATTGCCGGTGGCGAAGAGAAATGTGCCTGGTTGACAGAAATCGGGTTCGACGAAGCCATCAACTACAAGAACGAAAAAGTTCTGTCCCGACTCAGGGAGGTCGCGCCCGATGGCATCAACGTGTTCTTCGATAATGTCGGCGGCACGATCCTGGATGCTGGTCTCGCCAATCTCGCCCGCGGTGCCCGCGTGGTGATCTGTGGCGCCATCTCCACGTATAACGACCCCACTCTCGCCCCGGGACCCAGCCGGTACATGTCGCTGCTGGTCTTCCGTGCACGTATGCAGGGCTTCGTGGTCTTTGACTACCGTGATCGCTACCCCGAGGCGGTCGAAGCGATTGCGGCCCACATCTCCAATGGTTCCCTGGTTGCCCGCGAAACCGTCGTCGGCGGTGGCGTACGGGGCTTCCCCGAAGCTTTGTTGGACCTATTCCAGGGCGTCAACACCGGAAAACTCGTTCTCGAAATCTAATTCTGCGCAGAAAGGCAGCACATCATGACAGAAGCGGTTATTGTTTCCACCGCCAGGACTCCTATTGGTCGAGCCTATAAGGGTGCATTCAACGACACCCAGGGCCAGGAACTAGCCGGCCACGCGATCGCGGAGGCGGTCAAGCGTGCCGGCATTTCACCCGAAGAGATTGACGATGTCGTCTTCGGTTGCGCGCTCCAGCAAGGCTCCACCGGCAACAACATCGCCCGCCAGGCTGCTCTGCGCGCCGGCCTGCCGAACACGGTAGCCGGCATGAGCGTCGACCGGCAGTGCGCCTCCGGCCTGATGGCCATTGCCACCGCAGCCAAGGAAATCATCGTCGATGGGTTCGACGTGGCCGTCGGTGGTGGCGTGGAGTCCATCTCACTGGTCCAGAACCAGCAGATGAATACCTACCGTGCCGAGGACCCGTGGCTGGTCGACAACGTGCCCGATACGTACATGCCCATGCTACACACTGCGGAGGTGGTGGCTGAACGCTACGGCGTAACCCGTGCCCAGCAGGATGAGTACGCACTGAGTTCCCAGGAGCGCACCGCCGCCGCCCAGGCGGCCGGTCGCCTCGATGACGAAATCGTGCCGCTACCCTCGACCAAATTGGTCCTCAATAAAGAGACCGGCGAAACCTCTACCGAAGAGGTTGAGCTTACCAAGGATGAGGGTAACCGTCCGTCCACCACACTCGAGACCCTGCAGGGTCTGAATCCGGTGCTACCCGATGGCACTGTCACCCAGCACTCCACCATTACCGCCGGTAACGCCTCGCAACTGTCCGACGGCGCCTCCGCCTCGGTACTGGTCAGCGATAAGGTCGCTAAAGAACGTGGCCTGACTCCCTTGGGCACCTACCGTGGCATCGCCGTGGCCGGTTGCAAGCCTGATGAAATGGGTATTGGCCCGGTCTTCGCGATCCCGAAGTTGCTCAAACAGCACAACCTGGATCTCAACGACATTGGCCTGTGGGAACTGAACGAAGCCTTCGCTTCTCAGGCCGTGTACTGTCGGGACAAGCTGGGCATCGACCCCGAGAAATACAACGTCAACGGTGGCGGTATCTCTATTGGTCACCCCTACGGCATGACGGGGGCTCGTCTGGTCGGTCACGCTCTGTTGGAAGGTCGCCGTCGCGGTGTGCAGTACGTCGTGGTGACCATGTGTATCGGTGGTGGCATGGGTGCTGCTGGACTGTTCGAGGTGAACAACGCATGAGTCAAGAAGTACTGACCGACATTCGCGACGGAGTCGGCATCATCACCCTGAACCGACCGGAACGTCGCAACGCCCTGAACCACGCTATGCTCACGGGGCTGGCCGATGCCCTGGAGGCCTTCGCAACCGACGATAGCGTCGGCGCGGTGGTGCTGACGGGCGCCGGTGGTGCCTTCTGCTCCGGTGGCGATGTGCAAGGTTTCGCTGAGCAGGGTGGTGAAGGTGGTGGAGCCACCGAGATCGACGACGAGGCAGCTCAAGCCCAGTTGGAAGCCCAGCGCACCACCACCGGCCGGATCTACTCGTTCCCGAAACCGGTCGTGGCCAGCCTGCCCGGTGCCTTTGCCGGGGCCGGTGCTGGTCTCGCGTTGGCCGCCGATCTGCGAATCGGTAGCGAAAAGACGGTGTTTGCCACCGCGTTCGCCAACGTGGGACTCGGTGGCGACTTCGGTGTGGCGTGGTTGCTCAACCAGCTGGTGGGTCCAGCCAAGGCTCGCGAGTACCTTTTCCTGTCTCCGAAGTTGCGTGGTCAACAGTGCTATGAGGCAGGTCTGATCAACCAGATCGTAGCTCACGAGGTCATCGATGAGTCTGCGATCGCCATCGCCTCGCAACTGGCCTCCAGCTCATCGCCGGCACTGCATGCGATCAAGCAGAACCTGCTGGATGCTCCCACCGTGTCCTTGGATGAAGCCATGCAGGCTGAGGTCTACCGGCACAAAGCCACCGGCCTGACCGCAGAGCACCAACGCGCGGTAGAAGCTTTCGTCACTAAGCAAGCACCGGAATTCAGCACGGGCTGGGTGATGGACTAATGACCACCCCGTTCACCGATCAGGTGGCGATCGTCACCGGCGCGGGTGGCGGCATTGGAGCCGCCCTTGCTCAGGCGTTGTTGGAGGCCGGCGCCCGGGTGTTGCTCACCGATCTAGACCAAACCAAGCTCGATGCTCAAGCCGAGGCACTGGCAACTACCTACCACGACCGTTTTGTCACGGTCGCCGGCAACGCCGCCTCACTGGAGGACATTCGAGGCTTCCGTCGTACCGCACACGAAACCTTCGAGGTCGAAGCCATCGACCTTTATGTTGCCAACGCCGGCATCGCTGGCGCTGCTGGCCTGGAAGTCAGCGACGATGACTGGAATAAGGCCATCGAGATCAATGTGATGGCCCACGTCCGGGCAGCGCAGGTCTTCGTCCCCGACTGGATCGAGCGTGGGAGCGGTCATTTCCTCTCCACTGCCTCGGCGGCCGGTCTGCTGACTCAGATCGGTTCGGCCGTGTATGCGGTCACCAAGCACGCAGCGGTGTCATTTGCGGAGTGGCTGTCGATCACCTACGGACATCAGGGGATCGACGTCTCCTGCCTCTGTCCGCTGGGGGTCAATACCGACCTGCTGATGGACTTGGCCTCCGCCGATGATGCCTCCCGGGCTGCTCACCAATCGGTGACCGCCAGCGCCGAAGTGCTCAGCCCCGAGCAGGTTGCCGAGCATACCCTGGTTGCCCTCGAGCGCAAGGACTTCTTGATCCTGCCGCACGAACAGCTCAAGACCTATATCTCACGCAAAAACAGCGACTACCCACGCTGGATGGAAGGGATGCGCCGGTACCAGGACACCCTCCTTGCAGAAACCACATCAGACTCATAACACCCCACAACAGGAGAACGTCATGGATTTCAGTTTCTCAGATCGTTGTCAGGATTACCGGCAACGACTCCTCGACTTTATGGACGAACACATCTACCCAGCCGAGCCGGTCTTCGAACAACAGATGCACGAATCCGGGGATGACAACTTCCACCCACCGATCATGGAAGAGCTCAAGGCCGAAGCCAAATCCCGCGGTCTGTGGAACCTGTTCCACCCCCACGCCAATGAAGAGTGGGGTAGCCCGGGCCTGTCGAACCTCGACTACGCTCCCCTGGCCGAGATCATGGGCCGGAGCCCGGGCTTGGCTCCCGAGGCCACCAACTGCAATGCTCCCGATACCGGAAACATGGAAGTTCTGGAGCTGTTCGGAACTGAGGAGCACCGCGAGCGCTGGCTCAAACCGCTGCTGGCTGGCGAGATCGCTTCAGCCTTCTGCATGACCGAGCCCGAGGTGGCCAGCTCCGATGCCACTAATATCCAGCTGCGGATGGAACGCAACGGTGATCACTACATCCTCAACGGCCGTAAGTGGTTCGCATCCAACGCCCTGCACCCGCTATGTCGTGTGCTGATCGTGATGGGTAAGACCGACCCTGAGGCTGATACGCACCGCCAACAGTCGATGATGGTTGTCCCCATCGACGCACCGGGTGTCACCGTAGTCCGCGGTCTGCCGGTCTTCGGCTACATGGATCGTGAGGGTCACGCAGAAGTGACCTTCGAAAACGTCAAGGTTCCCGTAACCGACCTGCTGGCCGGAGAAGGCGACGGCTTCAAGATCAGCCAGGCCCGCTTGGGCCCGGGACGCATCCATCACTGTATGCGCACCATCGGTGCCGCCGAGCGTGCCCTAGATCTGATGATCACTCGTGCCCAGAGTCGCGAAACCTTCGGTCAGCCACTTTCCGAGCGGGCCAACATCCAGGACTGGATTGCCGAGTCTCGCATTGAGATCGAAATGAACCGGTTGCTGGTGCTTAAGGCCGCCTGGCTGATGGACACCGTGGGTAACCGTGAGGCGCGCACCGAGATTGCCGCGATCAAGGTGGCCGCCCCGAACATGGCCTTGAAGGTCATCGACCGGGCGATTCAGGTCCATGGTGGTGGCGGTGTCACCAATGACTTCCCGCTGGCCGAGTTCTGGGCTGCTCAGCGCACCCTGCGGTTGGCCGATGGCCCTGATGAGGTCCACAAGCGCACCATTGCTCGCATGGAACTCAAGCGTCTACGCGACACCGTAGCGAAATAATAGCCTGCAGGCAGTCGAGGCCAGAATCAGATCCCGCACCGTGCTGGGATTCTGCTTCTGGCCTCTTGGTTTAACGACATGGGTGCCCTCGATCAGCGCAGACACCAGGGCACCAGAAAAAAGAACGATTCAGAGAGAAAAGAAAAACTTAGTCCTGATCGATGCTGGCGTGATCGATGCTGAGCGCGCCACACCACATGCGAGTGGTGGTCGCCACCAGCTCATCGATGGTGTAGTTCGTAGCGTTCAGAGCAAAGTTGAAGTATGCCAGGCGGGAGACCATCCCAGACAACGCACGAGAGGCAAGAATGGGATCTAGGTTGGCATCAGCAAGTCCGCGTCGCTGTAACTCTTCGATCGAATGGGCATTGCGTTCAATAAAACGCATGCCCCGCTCGTAGCGAAGCTTCATAAAATTCGGATCAACCTGGGCAACTTCTTCCATTAGTCCCATAAGCTTTGCGTTGGACTGGTAAGACTCGAAATAATGGCGGTTGCTGGCTTCAATAACCTCGGCCGGATCGGCACCTTCGGTATCTCCCACCGAGAGGTGCAACATCTCGTTCTTGGCCGTTTCCATCAGAGCCTCGAAGATTTCTTCTTTCGAGGTGAAATACGTATAAAAAGTCCCGGTCGAACAACCGGCTTCGACGGTGATATCGGTCAGCCGTGCATCCAAATAGCCGTCACGTTCGAACACCACCCGCGCTGCCCGCAACAGCGCTGCCCGAGTCTTTTCACCGCGTGCAGTACGTGGCTTTAACGTTGACTCTGGCATCGGTGGCTCCTTGGACTGGGGATGGTGTTCGAACGATGTAGACTTGTGCGACTCTACAACAGGTGCGGCACGCTACAGAGTGATATCGACCAACGGCGCGAGGTCTTCGCGGTGGGTACCGGGGGTGCCCAAGCCCAGCTGGTCGGCTTTAGCCCGCTTCAAAAGCAGGTGAATCGGGAACTCCCAGGTCATCCCATTACCACCGTGGAGCTGGACGGCTTCCTCAGCAGCCTTGACCGCCACGTCCGCGTTATAGGATGCCGCCACCGCGGTCGCGATGGGCAGATCCTGATCGGCATCGTTCAGCACTCCGGCTGCGTAGCGAGCCGCGGCCTGTGCGGAGGTCACCTGCAGATACAGATCGGCCAGCCGGTGCTTGATGGCCTGGAAGGAACCGATCGGGCGAGCGAACTGGATACGGGTCTTCACGTATTCGACCGTGGTGGTCAAGCACTGATAGGCCACACCGTACTGTTCACTGGCCAGTAGCGCCGTGGCACTGCGCAATCCGAAGTCCACCGCCGCCACGGCCTGGTCGCCACTGGCCAGCACGGTACCTTCTCCAAGACCAGACACGGTCGCCAGGGGCCGGGACATATCCAGGCTGGTCACCGGTTCAACGGTGGCCTGCTCAGCTTCGATGAGGTGCAGGTTGACACCATCGGCCGAAGCCAAGGGCACCAACAGCAAATCCGCACCCCAGGCACCGGCTACCGGGGTAACCGAGCTACCCGCCTCAACGGCAGACCAGTGTCCAGCACGAGCGCTGAACGGTAGCACCAAGGCAGCAGTCTTTTCGCCGCTGGCCAGCTGTTCCAACGCGTCACCAGCCTCGAGGTGGTTCAACACCTGGGTGGCCAACACCGAGGAGGTCAAAAACGGCACCGGTGCCACAGCACCACCGAGTTCTTCCAGCACGGTGGCCGCTTCACGTGGTCCGCCACCAAATCCGCCGTGGTCCTCGCTGATCAACAGACCGGCCAAGCCAATCTCACCGGCCAGAGCGTCCCACAGTGCAGTGTGCCAGGGCTGGGGGTTGTCGTAGAGATCGGCGACATCAGCCGAGCTCAAGTGTCGCGACAGTGCATCTTTGACCGCATCGCGCAGGTCGGTTTCATCTTCGGTATACAGCAAATTGGTCATCGTGGCACATCCTTGAAGGGAATTCCTTTATCGGGGCGAGCTTCTTGGGGCAGACCGAGTACGCGCTCAGCTACCACATTGCGCATGATTTCTGAGGAACCGCCTTCGATCGAGTTCCCCTTGGCACGCAGGTAGCGGAATCCGGCATCGCGACCCAAGAAATCTGCCTTCGTGGGACGACGCAGCTCCCAATCCTCATAGACCAGGCCTGCATCCGGATCGAGCTCGAGGGCCACACCGGTGACCGCCTGAGCCTGAGTGGCAAAGGCCAACTTCAGCGCCGAAGATTCTGGTCCGGGCTGACCAACTTCCAGTTGTTGGCGCACTCGCTCACCCACCAGCCGGGTGACTTCGGTTTCCACCCACCAGTGCAAAATCTCTTGTTGTGCAGCGGGGGTCCGTAGTTGCGGGTTCTCCCGCCATTGACGAGCCAACAGCCCAATCTGACCGGCTTCACGATCGGCCCCAGCACCAATGGCAACACGCTCATTATTCAGCGTGGCATTGGCGACCCGCCAGCCTTCGCCGGTCTCACCAACACGGTCTGCATCAGGAATCTTCACATCCTGCAGGAAGACCTCGTTGAACTCGGCTTCACCGGTGATCTGGCGTAAGGGGCGGACCTCGACTCCCGGGTCTGACATATCAACCAGGAAGTAGGTCATGCCGGCGTGCTTGGGTACCTCAATGTCAGTACGGGCTACCAGAATCGCCCGCTGAGCCTGGTGGGCCACCGAGGTCCAGACCTTCTGACCGTTGACCGTCCAGGTATCTCCATCCAACACCGCGCGGGTAGACACCGCGGCCAAGTCAGAGCCGGCACCGGGCTCGGAGAATAGCTGGCACCAGATTTCTTCGCTGGTGTAGAGCGGGCGCAGGTACTTGTTCTGCTGCTCTTCGGTACCCTTAGCGATCAGGGTCGGAGCGACCATACCCAGACCAATGCCGTTACCGTTGGTATCTGGGCCAGGTGCGCCGGCTTCTGCCAGGCGAGCATTGACGAAGTCGTTGTACTCGCGCGGTAGGCCCAGGCCACCGTGTCCCTCAGGGAAATGCACCCAGGCGAGACCGGCATCAAAGCGGGCTCCGAGGAATTCTTGAACATTGGAGGTATCGTGTTCGGCCAGGAGGCGATCTATCCTCTCGGATAGCAGCTGGACGGGATCAGTCACGAGACACTCTCCCTTCTTTCTCTATGTTGTGTGTATCCGTTGGGGGTCTATATTGCGGTCATCTAGAGATGGTCTAGGACCGTTGCGGGGCGCTGGAGACTCGCACGCCCTGGTCACGGAGCTCATCCCGGTCGATGGCGCGTTTCAGGATTTTGCCGGTCGCCCCCTTGGGCAGCGACTCCACGAAATGATAGATCCGCGGAATCTTGTAGTGCGCCAAATACTCGCCCAGCCATTCCTTCAATGCGGGCGCATCGGGGGTCGCATCGGGGCGCAAGGTAATCACCGCGGCAATTTCTTCACCCAGATGCTCGTCGGGCACCCCGGCTACGGCGACTTCCACCACATCCGGATGGGTGTAGAGCACTTCTTCAACCTCGCGCGGGTAGACGTTGTAGCCACCCCGAATGATCAAATCCTTTTTCCGGTCCACAATGAAGACATAGCCATCTTCATCAATCCGTCCCAGGTCACCGGTGCGGAACCAGCGACCGGTGAAGGTCGCGGCGGTCGCATCAGGACGGCCCCAGTATTCTTTCATCACAACCGGGCCATCGAGCGCGATCTCACCGATCTCATTCACGCCCAGCTCTTGGCCATTATCGTCCAAGATGGTGACGTCGACGCCTTCCACCGGCAGACCGATACTGCCTTCTTTGCGGGTCGCATGGGGCCGGTTTCCGATGCCGTACCCGGTGGTTTCGGTCAGACCGTAGCCTTCAATAACATCTCCGCCGAAGGCTTGATAGAACTTCTTAGCCACCTGGATGGGCAGAGCAGCTCCACCGGAGGTCACCTTCTGCATGTTCGAAAAGTCCTCGGGGCGGTAGGGATTCGGTACGTGCAACATCGCGTTCCACATGGTCGGCACCCCGGATGCTGAAGTGAGTTGGTGCTTGACCATCATCTCCATCATCCCGTGCGGGGTGAACGGGCGAAGTAGCGATAAGCTTGCCCCGCCATGAAAGACGGTGTGCATCACCGCTACTTGTGCAAACACATGGAACATCGGCAACCCCGTGCCCAGACTGTCCGAGGAGCCCAACTCGTTGGTGGTTGCGGCCATGCGACCGCAGGCCATGATGTTGTTGTGCGTCAGCACCGCACCTTTCGGACGTCCGGTGGTCCCGGAGGTGTACAGAATAGCCATCGGGGTTCCATCGGCGAGATCGGCGGGATCAGCCAGGGAGTCGGCGACCAGATCGTCAAAAACCCCAGGCTCCAGGAGCCAGGTGGAGACATCTGTGGCCTCGGCAGCTTTCTCGAGTTGTTCGAAACCTTTGCCGTCTTCCTTCCACCCCAAGGCCAGCACAGGTTCTGAGTCCTCGATGAAGTACTGCAGTTCGCGAGCGGTGCAGGCTGCGTTGACGGTCACCGCGATAGCGCCCAGCGCAGCCAAGGCGTGATAGGCCAGCACGAACTCCGCTGAGGTGGGTACCACGAAAAGAACCCGATCCCCCGGTTGGATGCCACGGCGCTGAAATTCGGGGATCACACCGCTGATGTTGCGAGCGAGCCGGTCATACGACCAGATACGTTCGGCCTCATCGACCCCTTCACGCAAGGCGTTGGCTTCAGGTTGTTGCTGGGCGTGATTCCAGATGATGTCTACCAAATTGGTCATGGCGGTCCTTCTCCACATTAAGATGTGATCTACCTCTCACCTAGCTTATATCGAACTTGAGATCAGATTCAAGACAACTGCGCAAGAGAAAAATGATCCATTGAATCCGAGTTCAGGTTCACTTAACATGAAGGTGATATAGCTCACCTACGAGAAGGAGATATCACGATGGTAGAAGTCACCACCGTCAGCTCGATCGCCGAACTGAAAGAACTCCAGGGCAAGGAACTGGGCCCTACGGAGTGGTACACGGTTGATCAGGATAAAGTCAACGCTTTCGCCGATGCCACCGAAGATCATCAGTGGATCCACATCGATGTCGAACGAGCCAAGGCCAGCCCGTTGGGTGGCACCATTGTTCACGGGCTGTTCACGCTGTCGCTGGGCCCGTATTTCTCTGAGCAGCTGATTCAGCTGGAGGGCTTTACCCACACCTTGAACTACGGATATAACAAGGTCCGTTTCCCCCATCCCCTACCGGTGGGGACCCGAATTCGCGTGACCTCGACAATTTCTTCAGTGGAAGAAGTCGGCGAGGGTTCAGCCCAGGTCACCACCGTGCAGGTGTATGAGGCCGAAGGTATTGAAAAGCCGGTTTGTGTTGCCGAGGCCCTGGGACGTTACACAGAGTAATTACTCAGTAAGTCGCTCAGCTGAGCGCGAGTGCTGGCGGCATCGGTATGGCGGATGGCTCCCATCCCCAACCGGGCCGCTGCATCGAGATTATGCTGAAGATCGTCAATCATCACCGTCTGCTCAGGAGCTACCTCGAGCTTCTGGCAGGCGGTGAGGTATGCCACGCGTGAGGGCTTGCGTGCACCAATGACTCCGGAGATGGTGACCGCATCGAACATGGACTCCAGTTCAAAGCCAGCATAGGTATTGTCGCCAAACGAGTTCGACAGCAAGCCGGTAGGGATACCGGCTTGACGAATTTCTGCCACGAGATCGATGGTCTCCCGGTCCGGGTGGAGGTAAGACTGTATCTCCTCAATGGTCCCGCGATCAGGCACCTGCAGTCCGTGCTCCGCCAGTTCCTCGTGGTAGCCCTGTTCGAATTCGGCCGCGGAGATGCGACCTTCTTCGTGGGCACCGAGCAACTTGGCAGAGGCGGATCCTTTGGTACCCAGGATCTTCAACGGCAGGTCACGGTTACCGTACTTGTCTCCGAACGCTTGGAATCCTGCCAGCAACGAGGTGGTCAGCACTCCGCCGAAGTCAAACATCACGGCAGAGTACTGACCAGAGCTGGCACCATCAGATGGTGTCGGCCGCTGATTAGTCAAAGGGACCGCCACCTGCATAAATAACCTGACCGTTCACGTAGCCAGCGCCTTCGGAAATCAGGAAGGAGGCCAGGTGGGCAACGTCGTCGGGCTTACCGCTGCGGGCAACCGGGATCTGCGCAACGGTTTTTTCAATAAATTCGTCGAAGCTGATACCAATGCGTTCGGCCGTGGCAGCGGTCATATCCGATTCGATAAAACCGGGGGCAATTGCATTGGTGGTGACACCGAATTTACCCAGCTCGATCGCCAGGGTCTTGGTAAAGCCCTGCAGACCAGCCTTGGCAGCGGAGTAGTTGGCCTGACCACGACTGCCTAAGGCTGAAACACTGGAGAGATTCACGATACGACCGAAGCCAGCCTCCGTCATATGCTTCTGGGTTTCGCGCGACATCAGGAACGTACCGCGCAAGTGCACACCCATCACGGCATCCCAGTCGTCCACGGTCATCTTGAACAGCAGGTTGTCGCGGATGATGCCGGCGTTGTTGACCAGCACGGTCGGGGCGCCGAGCTCATCGGCAACCTTGGCAACAGCGGCCTTGACCGAGTCTTCATCGGAGACATCAGCGCCGACGGCCAGGGCCTGGCCACCGGCGGAGGTGATGGCATCGACGGTCTTCTGGGACTGCTCTTCGGCCAGATCCAGCACCGCAACTTTCAGGCCATCAGAGGCCAGACGCTGGGCAATGGCTGCACCGATGCCGCGACCGGCACCGGTAACGATGGCAACGCGTGGTTCAGTAGTGGACATGGGGTACTCCTTCAAATCGAGTTGGAATCGAGGAAAATCAGGGGTCGGGGGCTAACGGAGCTTCAGGCTACCGGAATCCGGTGCCAGCCAGCTGAGCTGACGATCGTGGGCCAGTCGCTGGTCGAGTTTGTCACCGAGCTCGTCATTCCAGGCGGTCGACCGCCGCGTGGACATATCGACGTGAATATCGGCGAATTCGGCCATCGAGGCCACCTCGCCGGTGGTGAGATTCGCAGCAATGGCCACACCGCGCAAGAGTTTCGCGTTGCGGTCCACTAGGCGCACATAGCCACCGAGTTTGGCACCGATCTGGATTTCATGGGCGAAGGTCACGTGCTGTTCCAGCGTAAAGGTGCTGCGTCCATGGGTCTGGATGTAGTCGGGGGTGATGCCCATGGACATCAGACCGTAGTGCAGGGTGTGCATCAAGAACTCGTAGTGCCCCAAGACGTTGACGTGATCGTTGTAGTCACGCCACCGTTCGGGGGCGGTCACAGAATAAACCTGCTCGAGCTCTCCCAGCTCATCGAGAGTGGGAATGTAGATGCGCTGGGAGGATGCCTCGGTGCTCATGCGCGCAGGACCACCTTTCCGGTCGCGGTGCGCGTTTCCAGAACTTGTAGGGCTTTGCTGGCCTCAGCGAGATCAAAGACCGGGCCGAGCGGTGGCACCAGACGACCGGCGGCCAGGTGCTCTTCCATATCGGCGAACTGCTCGGCAATAAAGCCGGGCTTGTTCAGCCCAAAGGCACCCCAGCCGACACCGACCACCGAAATATTGTTCAGCAGCAGGCGGTTGACCTTGACCTCGGGGATGGAACCGGCGGTAAAGCCGATAACCAATAGTCGACCCTCCGGCTTCAGGGCGCGCAACGAGTCGGTGAAGCGGTCACCTCCAACCGGGTCCACCACAATGTCCACGGAAGACCGGCCGAGTTCCTCGAGGAAATTCTCGGAGTTCACCACACGGTCGGCGCCGGCCGCGCGGGCGATCTCGGCCTTCTCTTCGGTGGAGGTCACGCCAATCACCTCGCGAGCGCCGAAAGCTTTGGCGATCTGAATCGCGGAGGTACCGATACCGCCGGCGGCACCGTGAACGAGGACGGTGTCCTCGGAGCTCATCGCCCCGCGACGGCGGAGCGCGAACTGGCAGGTGCAGTAGTTGAACAAAAAGGCTGCCCCCTGCTCAAAGCTGATGTTGTCCGGGAGTTTGAAGGTCAGGTCAGCCCGGGCGGTGACTTTCTCGGCGAACCCACCGAGCAAGCACAGCGCTGCCACGCGGTCTCCGGGAACCAGTCCGGTGGACTCGGGGGCGTCGAGGACTTCGCCGGAGACTTCGGCTCCGGGGATGAACGGCAAATCAGGCTTCATCTGGTACTGCCCGCGCGTTTGAAGCAGTTCTGGAAAGGCCACCCCGGCGGCCTTGACCTGGATCAGTACTTCCTTATCGGGGTCAGTGACAACGGGGTCATCGACCTCGTTAAATTCGATGGCTTCGGGTCCTTCTAGTTGTGTGATCTGTATCGCACGCATACACCAAACATAGATGAACTTGAGTCCAGATTCAATAATGGGGTGTATCAAAGAATGTGGACGGGCGTAGTGCCTCATGTCAAACTGAGCGCGAAGGGTAAGTCGTGCCTCACAGATCGTGAGCGCGAGAGGTCGCGTGGCTGCAGTGTCGTGCCTCAGCTAGTTTGAGCGCGAAAACTTGGGTTAGCTGGCTTTGATGCGGATGCCGGTGGTGCGGCGTTTTTGCCGGGCCTGGTGCTTGCTGTCGAGGTCGGCGGCGATGGTGAGGGTTTTGTCTTTGGCCAGGCTGATCAGCCGGTCTTGGTAGGTCAGGATTTGGCGGGTCAGCTGGGCTGGATTGATCCTGCGGTAGATGGCCGCTAGCTCTTCTTGTTGGGCGGTGGAGAGGATCCCGGCATCCAGCAGCCGGTGGTAGGGAGTCTTGGGTTTGTCATAGAGGCGTTTGCGCCGCCCGCTGGCGTCTTGGGTCCAGCCGGTGGGTTTTTTGGTGGCGGTGAAGTAGTTGAGTTTCAAACCCACCACCTGCCATAGGGCCGCCAGGATGGCGCGTTCATCTGCGGTGTCGTACCGGTAGTGAAACCCAAATTTTCGCACGGCGTGGTTGTTTTTGGATTCCACGGTGGCTTGATCATTTTTTTGATACGGCCGGCCCCGGGTGAAAAAGATCAACCGGTCAGCAGCCCAGTGCATGACTTCGTGGTTGATGAACTCTGACCCGTTGTCACAATCTAAGCCCGCGATCCCATAGGGGATGGCGGCTGCGGCCCGGTCCAATCCTGCCAGGATGTGCACTTGGGCGTTATGACGGAGCACTTCTAGGTGCACCCACCCGGTGCGCACATCAGTCATGGTTAGGGTGCGGGCGAATTCGCCTTGCAGGGTTGGCCCGCAATGGGCCACCGTGTCGGTTTCGAAAAACCCTGGTTCGTCTTCGACCTCATCGCCGGCTTGTCGCACCGTAATCGAGTTGCGCAACAAGGCCCCAGGCTTGGTCGTAGCGATGCCTTTGAGGCGTAACCGGTCGCGTTCGGCCTTGAGATACCGGTCAATCGTGGCGGCACTCATGGCCACCAGCTGGGCACGCACCGTGGGGTTATACCCGGAGCGGCCAAACGCCAACTCATCGTGGGCTTCTAACGCGTCTAACCAGTCTTCCATCACCGGTTTCATGTATTTGCCCGAGGGCATGCCCATCAACCGCCACACCCGGATCAACTGCTTTTTCGCATTCGCCGAATACTTCGTGGGTTTATGCTTTCGACGGTCAATGCGCACCACGTTTTTGACCCCGATGGTCTGCGACGTCAGATACCGCCTGGCCGTGGACCGGCCCAACCCAGTGGAAGCACAAAACTGATCTAAAATCGCTGACTTCTCCGCCTTGGACCCCGTGCGATAATCCCTACGTAATTGCTTGGTGACTTCAATCCGAGCACTCATCGAGACAATGTCCTTATCCATGCGTTCACACTATGGCTTCGCGCTCACGATACGTGAGGCACGACCTGAGCTACGCGCTCAATATCAATAAGGTACGTCGCTTCCTTGCTTCATGGAATATTTATCGCCATGATTAGATTGTGGTCGTTCGCTTTTGTGACGATCGGAGCTGTGCTTGCGGCAACGGGGCCTACGGTGAAACTGCAAGATTGTGCCTTATGGAATCACTTTGATGTGCGGGAATCTCGCTCACTGTCGAATGCCGAAGAGGTGCGAGGATGAATCGCATACGCGTGAACGTGAAGACACACTGGATGAATGGCTGGTTCATGAGAATGTTTGCTTCACCGGTGCTGTGCGTGAATGGTAAGCAGATTCCAGCGAATTTCAGTGCACCGACTGTGGTATCTGTCGAAGAACCTGTCGTACGTATTGGCGCAGGTATCCGCTATTTCTCTCGTGGACCGGTATTAGGGTGTGAGCCTGAGCTCTGTCGTGTGGATGATTCGTCGGGTGTCGTGAACCTGGTATTCAAGAACGGCGTGTGGAACCATTCCCCATTTAGGATCGTGTCCGTGCAGTGATGTGCGGGGTAAGGGGCTCGTGTTGCTCAATCCGCATCGGGAGTGTCTGCCTCGCGATGGCGGGCGCGAGTAGTCAAGAGCTCGGCGACGGCTGGTCCGGCGGCCAGGCCCGCGATTGCATCGATGAGGGTGTGGCTGGGGTCATTTGTGCCGAGCGACGGGGGGGGTACGGATACAAGCGGGGAACCGGTCATCACATTCGGCGCGAACGCTGATCCAGGCAGCGTTGAAGATGACGGCATTGGCAGCCAATTCCCATCGCCGGCCGCGGTCGGCGCGTTCGACCAGTTCCCAGTAGCTCACGCCGTGCTTCTTTCAGTACCACGTGATGGCCTGTGCGCCGGTGGCAGCGGCGCGAATCGGCAGGGCTGAGAAGCATCCGGCACCTCCGGCGGCCAGGAGGAGGACGGTAACGAAGTAGACGTAGGTGGCAACCTGCCTACCGACGACATCCGTGGAGCATAATGGTCGCTTCGCGTTCATCGTCGAACGACGGGGCGTTGAAGACGGCGATAGTGTCGGCGTGGAGTGGGAAAGGTCTGGCGGGTGTGCACGGTGATTCCTTCCACGAGGTCTGTCGGGTGTGGGTGGTGTCATCGAGCGTCTGGACCGTTGTCGTGGAAGAATAGTGACTCGCCTGCATCGCCTTCGTCCTGGCACTGACTCTGGCCCCATCGCTGGCCGGGCTCGAACGGCTGTTGCGACGGGCTGACCGGACTGCCAGAGGCAATCGAAGCGACCTGGCTGGACTCGTTCGTCCAGACCTGTGTCGTACCCCTTGAGCCGGGCTGCGAACAGGTTCGTTGCCTACGGCGATCGCAAGGCCGTATCACGGGCATTAAAGGCCCGCTACACCGCAAGCAACGAGGATACCGCCAAGGCTGCGTTTGGATGATGTCGCAGCCTCTGAGCTCGGCCAGAAATACCCGTTAGCGGTCACGACGTGGACGAACGCCTGGGAGCGGTTCGTGCCATTTCTGGCATTCCCGCCAGCACTGCGCCGGGTGATCTATGCAACGAATACGATCGAGTCGCTGAACTATCAGCTGGGCAAAGTCACGAAGAACCGCACGCAGTTCCCCAGTGACGAGGCCGTGGTCAAACTGATCTAGCTAGCGCTCTGCACGATCGAGGACAAACGCGCCCGCGAACGAGCCAAGGAACGCGGCAAACCCGCCGGCAGACTCGTGCAAGAACAAGTCACCACGAACTGGAAACAAGCCCTCGCCCAACTCGCCGCCACCTACCCCGACCGAATCAACCCCTACCTCTCAACCCAATCCCCTACACAACAAACTTGACAAGTGGGGTGTATCAAGGATGTTGGACAGTTTCTCTTGATGGGGAAGGATCAAGAGTATGGCAACATCATCGAGGCGGAAGTTCAGTCCGCAGTTCAAGGCTGAGGCGGTCCAGTTGGTGGTCCAGTCGGATCGGCAGATTGTCGAGGTTGCCGGCGAGCTTGGGCTCAAGCCTGGCACGTTGGGTAACTGGGTGAAGAAATACAGGCAAGAGAATCCAGAGCCGGGGAAGGCGATGACTCCTGCTGATCATGGCCGGTTAGCGGAGTTAGAAGAAGAAAACCGGCGGCTGAAAATGGAAAATGAATTCCTAAAAAAGCCGCGGCCTTCTTCGCCAGGGAGCAGGACTGAACGAGAAGTCAGCCCTGATCGAGGCGGAGAAGGACAACTACCCGATCGACTGGATGTGCACCCAGCTGGAAGTGGCGCGTCCCTCGTTCTACGCGTGGCGGGCCCGGGTCGGCACCACCACGGATACCGAAGCCCGCCGGGAAGTGTTGAAGGTCGAGATCGCCCGGATCTTCGATCAACAGCGCGGCACTGCTGGCTGTCGGCGTGTGGCTGCTCAGCTCAACCAGGAGGGCTTCGAAGCTTCGGTGGGGCTGGTGGCCGAGCTGATGCGTGAACTGGGGTTGAAGGCGGTGCAGAAGCGGGCGTATAAGACCACCACGGTGGTCGACGGTCGAGCCCAGGTCTTCGAGGATAAGCTGGGCCGGGACTTGGCTCCAGAGTCCCATTCTCCCGGTACTGCACTGGTGGGAGACATTACCTACCTGCGTACCGGTCAGGGGTGGCTGTACCTGGCTACCGTGATCGATTTGGCCACCCGGATGGTCATCGGTTGGCAGACCGCCACCCACCTGCGCACCAGCCTGGTCATCGACGCTTTGGAGATGGCCCGCACCCAGGGTGGAGCGAAAAAGAATGCTATATTTCACTCAGACCATGGGTCTCAGTATACTTCAGATGAATTCATTAATTATTCTCAACAACACGGATTTATCCAGTCGATGGGCAGGACCGGGGTCTGTTGGGACAACGCCGCCGCGGAGTCATTCTTCGCGACGTTGAAGAACGAAATGTATCACCAGCAGGTCTTCACCACTCGGGGCAGGGCGCGGTTCGCTGTGGCTGAGTACATCGAGGTCTTCTACAACCGGCGCCGCCGCCACTCCAGCCTGGGCTACCGCACCCCAGCACGAGCCTGGGCCGACCACCACGAACCAACCACCGCGGACCCACCCGCAGCGGCCTGAAACACAAGAAAAACACCGAGAGACTGTACGAAATCCTTGACACAGCCCAAGCCATAAGAAGGCTTAACTAAATGAGTAGCTTACTGTGACCCTGCTTATAGTTGAATGTGGAAATAATCAGAGGAGATAACAGGCATGAAGAGCAAGTCGAAAGCCACACTGACAGGTGCGGTTATCGGTTTTTCAACTTCGTCAATCGCAGAAATCATTCGATATTCGATTGGCCAACGAGACATGTCCGACCTTGGCTGGGCTGTTGCTATGGTTCTTTATTTCACCGTGATCGGTGCAGTAATTACCACAGGGGCATATACCGCAAAAATTGGGGTGTACTCCAGTAGACGCAATTTAGAAAGCCACGATCATAACTCCACTGCTTCCACAAAAGAAGAACAAGAAAATTAAGATTACTGAAGCGCCCTGGGTTTTGTTCCGTTTTCTATACGGGGCTTAGGGCTTGTGCCTGGGTCATATGGTAGCTGGTTTCGGCTTCGGTCGGGGTCTGGTAGTTCAAGGCTTCATGCAATCGGGTGGTATTCCACCAGTGGACCCAGTTCATCGTTTCGAATTCCACCTCAGTAGCTGACGGCCAAGCGGGCCGAGCATAAATCAATTCGGTCTTATACAAGCCATTAACCGTCTCGGCCAATGCATTATCGTAAGCATCTCCAGCGGTCCCAACCGATGCCGTCAGACCAGCCTTGGCAAGATGTTCGGTATAGCGAATGCTGACATATTGCAAGCCACGGTCGCTGTGATGGACTAACCCATCCAGGGCTTGGTCCTTAGCACTGAGCAGCGCGTGCTCTAACGCTTCCAAGGGCAGCGCATCAGTACGCATCGTCGTGCGGGTCGACCAGCCCACGATCTTACGACTGAAGGCATCCGTGACAAACGCGGTGTAGCAAAACCCGCTGGTGGTGCGCACATAGGTTATATCCGCGACCCACAGCCGGTTGGGTGCTGTGACGCCAAAGTCCCGGTTGACCAAATCTGGCCGCTGATCCGAGACCTTCGCAGCGATGGTGGTGTGGGGTTTTCGTCCTCGCACCACACCGCTAAGTCCCGCCAGGCGCATCAGCCGAGCCACTTCGTCACGGCCCACATCCCAGCCAGCACGTCTCATGGCATGCCACATTTTGCCCACCCCATAAACCCCATAATTGGCTTGGTGCAGCTCTTTGACCACTGGGATCAGGGCTGCATCCCGACGCGAACGATCACTGGCAGGACGGGCTTTCGCCGCCCGATAGCCACCTGAGGTGATGAACCCACGGTCTGTCGCACCCAAAACACGACAGATGGACTCGACTCCGAAACGATCCCTGAACATGTCAATGTAAGCAATCATCTCGTCGTGGGGCGGTCGAGTTCCGCTGCGAAAAAAGCTGACGCCGTCTTGAGGATCTCATTAGCCCAGCACAGCTCCGCGTTCTCCCGCTTCAGCTTCCGGATTTGCGCTTGGGCATCCGTGGACACCCCTGACTTCTGACCGGTATCCACTTCAGCTCGTTCCACCCAACGACGCAACGTCTGTGTCGCGATACTGAGCTTGGGCGCGGTTTCACGAATCACCACATACCGGCTCGGCGCGTCTTCATCTTCGAGCCGATCAAACACCATGCGCGTGGCACGATCTTTAAACGACTGCGGGTATTTGGTTGGCATAGTTCTATCCTCTCATTTTAGGACGGAACAAAACCCAGGACGGTTCAAGTTCTACCAATCATTGAATCCGATCGAGCTCAGCTAAATCATTTCCCAGCACGGCAGACCCAGAAGGCCATAACAAAAACGAAGACATCTAACAGTTCAAACCCATAAAGCCAGAAAATAACGTAAAGTCGCCACGACACCAGCTTGAACATCAGACCCTGCTACGACGATGCAATCCTTCAAATCTGAACTACGACAATCCATTCATGCTCAACAACATGAGGCACGGCACTTGCCCCGCTCTCGATAAAGAAGATCCTAGGTGGGTAGGTGCATCAAATGCTCGATCACCGCGGCCACCCCGTCATCGTCACAGTCCGCGGTGACCGCATTGGCGGCTGCTTTCAGCTCGGGGTGTCCGGAGCCGACCGCGTACCCGGTGCCGGCCCAGCGAATCATTTCCACATCATTGAGCTGGTCGCCGAAGGCCACGACCTCGTTGGCGTGGACTCCCAGCGAGGTGGCGTAATCGGCCAGGGTCGCGGCTTTATTCACGTCGGCCCGCGAGATCTCCAACAAGGGTTGGCCGGGGGCCGAATGGGTCACGGTCACGGTGGTACCCAGGTGTGCGCGCACCCTGGCCAAGAGCTGGTCGGGTTCCCGGTCGGGAACGCGGACCATGAACTTCAGCACCCCGGGATGCTCGTCCAAGCCGTCAATGGTGCGCGGGTAGTGGTGCAACCCTCCGGGGTGATATCCACTGGGGTCCTCGGGGTGGTCATCTCGAAAGCCGGCCTCTACCACGAAGCCGGTCAGGGTTTCAAATCCACACCGAGCTCCGGGTTCGATCCGGCGGAGCTCCTCGTAGACGGCGACCACACTCGCTACCGGGATCGGGTGGGCCTCCAGCACGGTCTCAGAGCTCAAGTCATAGATCACCGCCCCGTTAGAACAGATCGCCGGCCCGTTCAGAGTCGCGACGAGTCCGGACATCCACCGCATGGGTCGGCCGGTCACAAAGACCACCGGGATGCCGGCTTCTTGGGCGGCCTGAAAGGCAGCGGTGGTGCGCGGGGTGATGACCGACCCACCGGCGGGGTGACGGTAGGAGATGATGGTGCCGTCGAGATCGGAGGCGATCAGGCCCGGCCGGCGCACGGGATGGCCCGTCGCGTCACGCTCGACGGATTCCCCGTGCGGGCTCAGGCCATCCCGGTTCACGGTAAGCCCTGCGGGTCGATGCCGGCAACCTGTAGCGCTGCCAGGAGTTCTGCGGTCTCGGGTGGGTTGGCTCCCGGCCGGGAGCTGGTGATCGCCGAGGCGTGTGCGGCGATGCGCACCGCGTGCTGGGCGGCGCTGGTGGAAAGTCGGTGGATGCCCGCACGATCGCCGAGCACCTGGTGCAACGCCCACAACAATGCGGCGGTGAAGGAATCTCCGGCCCCGACGGTGTCGGCGACCTGTACCGGGACGATCGGCATCTCAAAAATCTCCCCGTCAGCACAACATCCGAGAATGGTGCGGGCGCCTCGGGTGACAATGACGAGTCCCGGCCCGCGGGCCGCCCAATCGCGCAGGGAGTCGGTGATCTCGCGGTGCGGATACAGCCAGGTGAGGTCTTCATCGGAGGCGTGGACGATATCGGTCAAGCCCACGATCTGTTCGGCCCGCTGCCGGTAGGCCTGCCGATCGGGCAAAATGGTGGGCCGGCAGTTGGGGTCGTAGCTGATGGTGGCGTGCTCGCGCACAGCGGTCAGAGCTCTCAGCACCGTGGCGGCTCCAGGTGCTAACACAGTACCGATGGATCCCACGTGAGCGTGATCGAGCTCGGCTCCGCCGGTGGCGGTGGCGAAGTCGGTGACCAAGGTCTCGGGCACCTCCCAGTTCAGGTCGAACTCATAGGAGGCCACTCCGGAGGGGTCGAGGTAGGCCCGGGCCACGGAGGTGGTCTCCACCCGCTCGAGCACCGGTTTCACGCCGTGAGTGCTCACGTGCTGATCGATCAAATCACCGAACTCGTCCCGACCCCAGCGACCGGCAAAAAAGACATCGTGACCCAGTTTGGCCAGCCCGACGGCCACGTTCAGCGGCGATCCGCCCGGAAAGGCTCGTTGTTCGGCGGTATCCGAGATCACCACATCAACGAGTGCTTCACCAATCACGCCCAATTGTTTACTCACGGGGTTAACGCTACCGGAGAAAGTCACGCCGGGTGAGAATGGGCTACAATCGAGCCGATCTGATCACAGCACTCGTGCATAAGGGGAGGCCATGGCCGGCACTTTGAGACAGAAACTCGGACTCACCTGGAGACTCCATGGCGATGGACGGCACATTCGTCCCGGTGAAGTGGTGCTACCAGAAGAGCGGTTGCGCTGGCCGTTGACCATCGGGGTCGGAGTGCAACACGTGATGGCCATGTTCGGTGCGACTGTGCTGGTGCCGACGCTGACCGGGTTTCCGGCGACCACTGCCCTGTTTTTCTCCGCAGTGGGCACGGTGCTGTTTTTGCTCCTGACCGCCGGGCGGGTGCCCAGCTACCTGGGATCCTCCTTTGCCTTCATCGCACCCATTACCGCCGCCACCCAGGCCCATAACATGTATGCCGCCATGGGCGGGGTACTCATCGCCGGGGTCACCTTATTCTTAGTGGGCCTGGTCGTCCATCAGGTCGGTACCGGCTGGATTCACGCGCTCATGCCACCGGTGGTGATGGGCACCATTGTGGCTCTGATCGGTTTGAATCTGGCCGGGTCCACGACCGAGGCCATGGTGGAGGTACCGCTGACGACTTTCGGTACCACCGCGGCGGTGGTAATTGCTGCGGTGTTATTCCGCGGGATGCTGGGGCGACTCTCGATTTTGATCGGCATTGTCACCGGGTATCTCCTGGCCCTGGTCCAGCGGCAGATCGATTTTTCCCCGGTGGAGCAGGCCGACTGGCTGGGGGCGCCACCCTTCCATACCCCGGAATTCCACCTAGACGTGGTGTTCCTGTTTGTTCCGGTGGTGTTCGTGTTGGTGGCCGAGAATATCGGCCACGTGCGCACCGTGGGGCTGATGACCCGGGAGAATCTAGACAGCTACAACGGTCGAGCCCTGATGGCCGACGGGCTCGCCACCACGCTCTCGGGTGCCGGCGGTGGGGTGGGTAATACCACCTACGCCGAAAATATTGGTGTGATGGCCTCCTCGAAGGTGTACTCCACCGCCGCCTACTGGGTGGCGGCCACGGTGGCCTTCGCGCTGGCGTTCTTCCCCAAGTTCGGGGCCCTGATTGCCACCATTCCACCGGGGGTGGCCGCCGGGGCCGGGATCATTCTCTATGGCATGATCGGCATCATGGGAGCCCGGATTTGGGTGCAGAATTCGGTGGACTTCTCCAACACCATTAACCTCATGGCCGCCGGGGCCGGGCTGATCGTGGCCATTGCCGACCCGCAGATTTCGATGGCCGGTGCCCAGTTTGGTGGCATCGCGCTGGGTACTGGCACCACGCTGATCGTCTTCCATCTGATGACGCTGATCGCCAAACTTCGCGATACCGAACCGGTCGAAGACGAGGAATTTTCCCCAGCCGAGCCCGGCCGGCTGGGCTAGGTCCAGTAAGGGGCTAGGTCCAGCGCTGGGAGGAGGGCCGGCGGCCTTTGGTGACCCCGATGAAGTCTTGAATCAGCGGGGAATCTAGGTCTCGTCGCCAAGCTAGCCCAACCTGCCAGCCCGGATGCGCCGTGGTGGGCAGGGTCAGCGTTCGTTTGACCCCGAACATGCGTGCCACCGAGGCCGGCAACAGCGTGAAGCCGGTGCCTGTGGCCACGATCTCGATCGCCATGCGCTCCCCGGAGCCGGGAACCTCCGGTGGCTCCAGGGCATCAGGGGCAACCGGTGGAGCGAAGCCGGCAGGGTCCAGGAACCCCTCGGTGAGCTCCTCAGCAGGAATGGGCCCATCGGCCTGCGGGTCCCAGGCGGCCAGCAGGTGATCGAGGCAGACCACAATGACCGGTTCTTCTTCGTATAACGACACCAGGTGCACCTCATCGGGGTCGAGCCCGTGGGCGGTGACCAGCTGGTGCCAGCTGGCATCGCGTCTCCAGCGCAGGTAACCCAACTGTGGAATACCGCGGACCGTGCCGTCTGGGCCCGGTTGTAAAAACAGGGTTTGCGAGGACTCGTCGTGATTGACCAATTGTACTCTGCGCGTCGAGCCATCGGAGGTGAACCGGTGCACCCATTTCGAGGGGGTTGCCCCGGGAATGGTGGACAAAAACAGGGTCTGGGCCACATCGGCAGACTGTAAGGACATGGGTTCAGTTTAAAAGACGGCGGCCCCACAGCTCAGCTCCGCAGAGAGGACAGTGAGGACACGGATCGGCCGTAGTCCTCTTTAACGGTGTGCAGGTGGAACCAGGTGGTCATCCGGTGGACCGCATCCAGGGCGCGCAGTCGCTCGAGCCGGGCGAATAGTTCGGGTGGGGAGCCACCGGAGACGGTGGCGATCAGATCATATCCGCCCAGGGTGAGCGCGGTGAATTCGGTCTCGGGACTGTCGGCCAGTGTTGTCAGCACGGAGGATTCATCGCCGCCGAGGTTGAGTCCGACACCGACTTTCACCCGGGCGGAGCCGGCGTCTTGGCGCACCACGGCGCTGATCTTCAGGATCCGGGCCTGCAGCATCCGGTGCACCCGAGCCCGCACCGCGGTTTGGGACAGTCGCACCCGCTCGGCAAGATCGCGGTAACTGGTGCGACCGTCAACGTTCAATTGCTCAATCAGAGCGGCATCGATATCGTCGACGGTGACCTCACCGGTGAAGTGCGAGGCGAAGGTGCCACGAATGACGTCGGTGTAGAGGTTCACCCGCACGGTATCGGCCCCGGGGAGCCCGCGAATCCAGCACAGCGTTTCGCGTAGCGCGGTTTGGTCGGTGGCGCGGATCTCGGCCACCAGATCCACCGGCCCCGAAGTCGCTGAGACCAGTGGGATCTCGGGGCGCGCACATAGCCCCTCGGTCAGTCCGGTGAGATCTCCCTGGCCGGTGATCGAGACATGGGCCAGGGCGCGATCGCCGACAAAGGCCGGGTCGGCCGCGGCCACGATGCGCATTTCGCCCGAATCGAGCAGAGCTCGCACCCGTGTCGACACCAAGCTACGGGGGACACCGAGTCGGGTGGCCAGCTGCCGGTAGGTGGCCCGGCCGTCTTCGCGCAAGGCTTGAATCAGGGCGTCGTCGAGGTCGGGGGTCATGACTGGGTGGCAGGATCGTTCCGGGCGCACTGCGACAAACTGCCGGTGTCCCAGTGGCGATAGATCTCGGGGCGACGATCCTGCAGGTACCACGGTCCCTCGGGTCCGGGCTGCGGGCGGGCGGGGACGTGAACCACGACGAGCCCCGGTTCGTCCTGCAGCGCACCAAGCACCGCGCCGTCGGGACCGGCCACTACGCTGCGTCCTTTAAAGTCCCATCCGTCTGCAGTGCCCACGTGATTGGCGTAGGCGACCGTCATCCGGTTTTCGAGCGCTCGGGTCGGAATCACCAGGTGCGGGATCTCCGGAAAATCACCGGCCAAAGCGGTGGGTACCAGCAAAACATCCGCGCCGGCGGCGGCCACCGCCCGGGCCATCTCGGGGAACTCAATGTCGTAGCACACGGCCAACCCCACCTGTCGTCCGTCGAACTCCACCACCGGTGGGGCTTGGGTTCCGGCCTGGAACGCGGCGTTCTCCTCCGGGCCGAAGAGATGAACCTTCTGATAATGCGCGCGCCGGGTGCCGGTGGCGTCCACCAGGGTGGCGGTAATTCCCCGACAGGCGGGGTCTTCATCCCCGGGCAGGCTGTAAACGAGTCCGATGCGATAACGGCGAGCAATGTCTGCCAGCTCACCGTGGGCGAAGGCAACGTCTGCGGGGCTGATCTGGTCGCGGATGCGCTGCGGTGCGTATCCGACCACGAATAATTCCGGGGTGAGTAGTAGCGCGGCATCCTGGGCTGCGGCGGTGTCGGCAGCGATCTCAATCAGTGCGAGATTGTGCTCGATCTGTCCTGGCTTAGCGGTCTGCTGGAACACGGCGATGCGCATGGTCCCATTATGCCTACCGACCGCTATAGTGCTCAGAACCCGATCATCCAACACGCCGAATTCGGCGCAGACGAGCCTCAAGGTGAACACATCGTGCGTGAAATGTCTCTGAACCGGTGCTTTGGTGCGCACTATCGTGGGATATCGTGTCACATCCGCGCTCTAGCACGCGGATCGTACCCGTTTGTCACATTGCTGAGGCCAGAAACTGCGCTTAGTATTCGAGGGAACATATCTGTGCCACACATCACACCTGCAGCTGAGGAGACGCTATGGCGACGTCGCACCATTTTGAACCGATCGGCCCCCGTGACTCATCGCAGACCCCGCGCTACGCCGGAGCGGCCAACTTCGCCCTGTTACCCACTCTCGACGAGGTCGGTCACGCCGACATCGCGGTGGCCGGGGTACCCTTCGACACCGGTGTCAGCTACCGTCCCGGTGCCCGCTTTGGGCCCTCACACGTGCGTGAGTCCTCTCGCCTATTGCGTCCGTATAACCCGTCCCAAGATATCTCCCCGTTCGCTGTGGCTCAGGTCGCCGATGCTGGGGACATTGTGGCCAACCCGTTCAATCTCGACGAAGCCGTCGCCCAGGTGGCTGATGGTGCCCGCGAACTGCTCGAGCGCGCCGACCGACTGGTGTGCATTGGTGGCGACCACACCATCGCCTACCCCCTGCTGAAAGTCATGGCCGAGAAACACGGCCCGGTGGCGGTATTGCACGCTGACGCCCACCTGGACACGTGGGATACCTACTTTGGTGCCCCGGTCACCCACGGCACCCCGTTCCGTCGCGCCTCCGAGGAAGGATTCATTGACCTCACCGCGAGCGCACACCTGGGTACGCGTGGACCGCTGTACGGCAAGCACGATCTCGACGACGATGAGAAACTGGGTTTTCAGATCACCGGCAGTGTCTACATCGAAGAACACGGCATCGCTGCAGCAATTGAGCGTCTTCGCGCCCGGTTGGGCGACCGGCCCGTCTATATCTCCATCGATGTCGACGTGATGGACCCGGCCCACGCCCCCGGTACCGGCACGCCGGAGGCCGGCGGAATGACCAGCCGCGAGCTGCTTCGGGTCATCCGCTCGCTTTCTGATCTGAACATCGTGGGCGCCGACGTTGTTGAGGTGGCCCCGGCCTATGACCACGCTCAGCTCACTGGCATCGCTGCCAGCCACGTGGTGTATGAGCTGATCTCCTCCATGAGCATGTCATTGCGCTAAGACAGTGCTCCGCCCGCTGACCGACACTCCGACCACATCCCGAAAGGCTCACCATGAGTTCACCTGCTGAACAGCCTCCGCTGACGATGCTCAGCCCTGATTTCCCGTTTAGCTATGACCATTACTTGGCCCACCCGGCCGGGCTGGGTTCCGTTCCCGAATCGGCCTACGGCACCGAGGTGGCGGTCATTGGCGCCGGGCTTGCCGGCGTGATCACCGCCTACGAGCTGATGAAGATGGGACTCAAGCCCGTCGTCTACGAAGCCGGGGCCATTGGGGGCCGGCTGAAGTCCCAAGCTTTCGACGGTAACGACGACGTCGTCGTGGATTTAGGCGGGATGCGTTTCCCCGTCTCGGGTCGGGCCTTTTACCACTATGTGGACAAGTTGGGGCTGGAAACCCGCGCATTCCCGAACCCTCTGGCCGATGTCACTCCTTCCACTGTAGTGGAGCTGAAAAACCAGACGATCTATGCGGAATCCGCCGAGGATCTTCCCGAGTTCTATCAGCAGGTGGCCCGGGCGTGGAAACGCGCCTTGGTGGAGGACGCCGAGCTCGAAGCCGTACAAACCGCCATCCGGACCCGGGACACCGCCACGCTGAAGCGTCTGTGGAATGAGCTTGTCGCCACGCACGACGACACCTCGTTTTACGGGTTCCTCGCATCCTCCCAGGCGTTTGGTGAGCTGAGCTTCGAACACCTGGAGACCTTTGGCCAGGTCGGCTTCGGATCCGGTGGCTGGGATACCGATTTCACGAACTCGATCCTGGAGGTATTGCGTGTGGTGTTCACCGATGCCGATGACCAGCACCGTGGCATCGTCGGTGGGGCACAGCGCTTACCACTGGAACTCTGGGAGCACGCCCCCGAAGACCTGGTGTATTGGCCGGTCGGCACCTCCCTGGCCTCTCTGCATGCAGGCACCCCGCGAGGTGCGGTGACCGGCATCCATCAGGCTGAGAATCCAGAACTGTCCGGGGGCATCCGCATCAAGGAGAAGTGGGGTCGCACCCGCGAGTACGCTGCCGCGGTGGTGACCTGCCAGTCCTGGTTGCTCTCCAGCCGGATCGACACCGATGAGTCCCTATTTACCGCCGATATGTGGACCGCCATCGAAAAGAGCCACTACATGCTCTCCTCTAAGACCTTCGTGATGGTGGACCGCCCGTTCTGGCGCGATGTGGACCCGCAAACGGGGCGCCCGGCGATGTCGATGACGCTGACCGACCGGCTCCCCCGCGCGACCTACCTGCTGGATGATGGGCCCGATCAGCCCGCAACGATCCTGCTGTCCTACACCTGGAATGACGACGCGTTAAAGTGGTTGTCTTTGGATGCGTCTGAGCGCACCCGGCTGATGCTACACTCGCTCCACAAGATCTATCCCGGTCTGGATATCGGATCCCACATCGTCGGGGAACCGATCACCGTCTCGTGGGAGGCAGACCCGAACTTCATGGGCGCGTTCAAGAATAACCTGCCCGGGCATTACCGGTACCAGGAGCGGTTATTCGGCCACTTCATCCAAGACGACCTGGCGGAACACCAGCGCGGGATCTTCCTGGCCGGTGACGATATCTCCTTCACCGCCGGCTGGGCCGAGGGCGCGGTGACCACCGCGTTGAACGCAGTCTGGGGCGTGGCCCACCACCTCGGCGGAGCCTGCGCCCCCGAGAACCCCGGTCCCGGGGACATGTGGGACGAGCTCGCTCCGGTGCGCCTCGACCGCATACACAACATCAACACCACTGATAACACTGATATGGCTTCGATGGCTTCCGGTTCGGCTCCATCGGGCAACACAAAGGACGGTATCCGATGAGTGAGATGTCGACGTCCACCCCCCACCCCGATGAGACGGCCCAGCCGACCCGTTCCCGGGCCTCCAGCACCTGGTGGTTCCTCCTCCCTTCGCTCCTCGGGGTGCTGATATTCATGGTTCCGGTACCCGATGGCGCCGGTTCCGTGACCATCCCGATCGCTTTTCTCTCCGATTCCCTGACCACCGCCCTCGGTGTTCTCGTGCCCTGGATCGTCGTCGCATTGGTCGCCATATCGGTGATCGGCACGTTGGTCTGGTGGACTGCGCGACCCGCCTTCCTGGATAACCACCTGGGTCGCACGCTATTCGACATCGGCTGGATGTGGATGACAGTACGCGTATTGGGCCTCGTGTTCGCGGTGCTCATCGTCCTGCAGCTCGGGCCAGAGCAAGTCTGGGGCGAGAACACCGGTATGGTGATCATGGATCTGGCCACGGTGCTGGTGTCGGTGTTCTTCCTGGCCGGCCTGTTACTACCGCTACTGTTGAACTTCGGATTGCTGGATTTTGTCGGTGCGCTGATGACCCGATTGATGCGCCCACTCTTCCGGTTGCCCGGTCGTTCCTCGGTGGTCTGCCTGAGCTCGTGGCTCGGAGACGGTTCCATTGGCGTGCTGATGGCCAACCAACAGTACGTGCAGGGGTACTACACCAAGCGCGAAGCTGCGGTATTGGGTACCACCTTCAATATTGTCTCGGTGACCTTTACTGTTGTGATCCTGGAATACCTGGGCCTACAGCACATGTTCCTGCCGTTTTACCTCACCATCGTTGTCGCCGGCCTCGTCGCCGGCGTCGTGATGGTGCGCATCCCACCACTGTCACGAATTTCCGATGACTACGCTGAAGGGGTAACTCCCCAGCCAGAAGAGACAGCTCCTCCACGGCGCGGGTTGCTGCGTCGGGCCTGGAATAACGGGCTCAAACGGGGCTGTGAGGTGCACTTGGGCTCAGTCCTCCGGCACGGATTCTCCAACGTCTTAGAGATGTGGGTCGTGGTCGTGCCCAGTATCCTCGCGATCGGTACCGCGTCGGTGATGCTTGCCGAACACACCCCGTTGTTCACCTGGTTGGGTACCCCGTTCATTCCGGTCCTGAACCTCATGCAGGTCCCGGAGGCCGAAGAGGCGTCGGCGACCATGCTGATCGGCTTTGCCGATATGCTCCTGCCGGCAGCCTTCGCTGCCTCGATTGACGCGGAGATGACCCGGTTCATCATTGGCGCCCTGTCAGTCACGCAGCTGATCTTCATGTCCGAGGTGGGTGGCATGTTGCTCGCCTCCCGGATCCCGGTGCGCTTCCACCATCTGGTGGCGATTTTTTGCTACGCACCCTGATCACACTGCCCGTTATCGTCGCGATCGCCCACCTGTTCTACTAATCAACACGATCCAGCGAGCGTGTCATCACCACCCCGGAGGCCACAGTGCTCCGGGGTGGTGATTGCTATCCGGCCTATCGTGGTACTCGATGTGCTCAAGTTCACGCTCGGGCACTGGACTCCAGCTCTAATAGGTACCGTTTCCAATCCTCTCCCCCGCGATAGCCACCGAACCCTCCGGAACCGGGCACCACACGGTGGCACGGCACCAGAATCGGCAACGGATTACTAGAACAACCCGCACCCACCGCACGAGCTGCACCCCCGGCATCTAGCTGATCACGAATAGTCAGTCACGCCCCGAGGGCACATCCCTTCGGGAGGGAACCGCAGGAATGGTGGAATGGTTAAGGCCGTCATGACCCCGACAAGTTGTGCGGCACATGTGACCACGCAGACGATCGTGTCGGTCAATGCACGGACAGGAGACACCCTGATCCCCGCTCGCGCGGGGAACACCATGACAGGTAGGCATTTGACCAAAACAGATTGGCTCATCTCCGCTTGCGCGGGGAACACAAACGCCGACTTATCAACACCCAAAGCATACCGGGCTCATCCCCGCTCGCGCGGGGAACACTGGGACAATCGTCGTCGGCAGTTGCGTGCCGGGGGCTCATCCCCGCTCGCGCGGGGAACACGAATCAGCGCGAGCAGGCCGTCACAGCGGCAGGGGCTCATCCCCGCTCGCGCGGGGAACACGATGATCGCAGCTAGGGTCTCGATGCTGGGCAGGGCTCATCCCCGCTCGCGCGGGGAACACTGCTACGAGTACCAGGCCTGCGAAACCGGCACGGGCTCATCCCCGCTCGCGCGGGGAACACCTCCTCTTGCTCGGCCTGAGTCTTCTCCTCGACGGCTCATCCCCGCTCGCGCGGGGAACACTTCTCGGCGTCGCCCCATTTGGCGGACCGTGTAGGCTCATCCCCGCTCGCGCGGGGAACACTGCTGCTGGCGTCGTAGGGGCAGTCAGGGATCGGGCTCATCCCCGCTCGCGCGGGGAACACCGGACTTGCCACCCACTGGCAAGTCGTGTACTGGGCTCATCCCCGCTCGCGCGGGGAACACGGCGACGTCTTCCGCGATCAGCCCAGGTATGCGGGCTCATCCCCGCTCGCGCGGGGAACACGTACTTGGCGTGCTTCCGGGGTGCCCCAGCGTGGGCTCATCCCCGCTCGCGCGGGGAACACGGCGTAACACCGTCTGTGCGCACTGAGAAAGCGGGCTCATCCCCGCTCGCGCGGGGAACACGTGTCGGAGAGCCTGCCGAGACCTTGGTTGGGGGGCTCATCCCCGCTCGCGCGGGGAACACGTTCGTGATTGCCTGCCGTAAGTCTGTGAGTTGGGCTCATCCCCGCTCGCGCGGGGAACACCGGGTAGGGGTCGCGCTTTTTGTTGTCTGGTTGGGCTCATCCCCGCTCGCGCGGGGAACACTCCAAGGTGCCATCGGTGAATACGCGATGATCGGGCTCATCCCCGCTCGCGCGGGGAACACAACGGGTCACACCACCAGCGGACACACGCACAACGGCTCATCCCCGCTCGCGCGGGGAACACCCGTCACCGCACGGCCGGTAGTTCCCAGCGTGGGGCTCATCCCCGCTCGCGCGGGGAACACCATTCATAGATCGGCTCGGTCGAACCATCCGGGGGCTCATCCCCGCTCGCGCGGGGAACACGTTTTTCCCGCCTTCGTGGACCGTCCAGTGGCGGGCTCATCCCCGCTCGCGCGGGGAACACCGCCTTAGCGGACCCGCTGGCGCGTGAGGAGCGGGCTCATCCCCGCTCGCGCGGGGAACACTCTTGCTTCTGCCCCTCGGTGCCTGGTCGCTGGGGCTCATCCCCGCTCGCGCGGGGAACACCTTATGCCAGTGGTTGAGCTTTTGCTTGGCGCGGGCTCATCCCCGCTCGCGCGGGGAACACTGTGGGGCGGTTCTTCTTTTTCAGTGTTTGGTGGGCTCATCCCCGCTCGCGCGGGGAACACCCGGCTTCCAACCCCCGCACATCGCGCCGCACCGGCTCATCCCCGCTCGCGCGGGGAACACCGGCAACCGTCTATTACAAGCGGGCATTATCGGGGCTCATCCCCGCTCGCGCGGGGAACACGCGCCGGTCGTGAATAAACGCGTGTCTGTGTCGGGCTCATCCCCGCTCGCGCGGGGAACACCTAGGTAGGACTTGTGTTGCCACGCGATCCCAGGGCTCATCCCCGCTCGCGCGGGGAACACCACGGCCGGTAGTTCCCAGCGTGGTTCAGCTGGGGCTCATCCCCGCTCGCGCGGGGAACACCAGCTGGCGGTTTGGCCACATCTCTGTTAGCTGGGCTCATCCCCGCTCGCGCGGGGAACACCTCTAAAATTGCCCATCGATGGTGTCACCTACGGGCTCATCCCCGCTCGCGCGGGGAACACCAGGTGCGCACGATCAGTAATTGTTCGATGCTGGGCTCATCCCCGCTCGCGCGGGGAACACGGTCGTAAGGAGCCTATTAGTGAATATAATCAGGGCTCATCCCCGCTCGCGCGGGGAACACCGTGCCGAGGTTACGAAAGAGCATAATGCCAAGGGCTCATCCCCGCTCGCGCGGGGAACACACAACCGGCGAGGATGGTACGCGGACGGTGGTGGGCTCATCCCCGCTCGCGCGGGGAACACGAAGGCGACAAAGCACAACAAATCCGGCAAGGGGGCTCATCCCCGCTCGCGCGGGGAACACAAAAGCAGGCTCTTGAAAATGTTTTGGCAAGGGGGCTCATCCCCGCTCGCGCGGGGAACACGTGATGACCTGACTCTACGGATGCATAATACCCGGCTCATCCCCGCTCGCGCGGGGAACACTGATAAGGACCAGCGGAGGGGATCATCGACAAGGGCTCATCCCCGCTCGCGCGGGGAACACCGCAGAATCCTTCGTATCATGCGATGTTTTCCGGGCTCATCCCCGCTCGCGCGGGGAACACCTCCCAGAACTCGCGTCCGGCTTGCATGAGCTGGGCTCATCCCCGCTCGCGCGGGGAACACGCCCACACTTCACGCCACACCGCCAGCGCGTCCGGCTCATCCCCGCTCGCGCGGGGAACACTCTCGTCGGAACAAATCGCCCAAGGAACAAAAGGGCTCATCCCCGCTCGCGCGGGGAACACTTTTCTATTCGGTAGCGTGCGTACCACGACAGGGGCTCATCCCCGCTCGCGCGGGGAACACTTGCATGTACCGTATCCACCCGATCATGTCGTCGGCTCATCCCCGCTCGCGCGGGGAACACCGAATATCACCGGGTTTCACCATTTGGGCAACGGGCTCATCCCCGCTCGCGCGGGGAACACCTCAAGCCTGCCTAACCTGCGAGACAGCTCCCGGGCTCATCCCCGCTCGCGCGGGGAACACTTCCTTGATGCGGTGCGTGCCAACCGTGTCATGGGCTCATCCCCGCTCGCGCGGGGAACACTTTTTGGAGTATTCGCGTGATAAGCACCAGTGGGGCTCATCCCCGCTCGCGCGGGGAACACTGACAAGCTTGAAGAGCAGATGATTCAGGCCGGTGGCTCATCCCCGCTCGCGCGGGGAACACCGAAACTGGACCAGGGAAACCTCAGTGCTCTCAGGCTCATCCCCGCTCGCGCGGGGAACACGGTGACTTTTTTCAGTGGGTGTGGAATAACCTGGGCTCATCCCCGCTCGCGCGGGGAACACTCACTTCACGTTCACGCCCATCAACCGTGAGTGGGCTCATCCCCGCTCGCGCGGGGAACACGTTTTGATCTGTGGTAGCACATCAGCTAGCAGGGGCTCATCCCCGCTCGCGCGGGGAACACTGCTACCACTGCGCCAACACGGTCCGTGACCAGGGCTCATCCCCGCTCGCGCGGGGAACACCTCTGAGTAATAACAGTCGTTGACTTCGGAAGGGGCTCATCCCCGCTCGCGCGGGGAACACGGGCAAACCGAGTGGGAGACCAAGACCATCCTGGGCTCATCCCCGCTCGCGCGGGGAACACACTTCCTGACTAGGAAGAACTCCGTCTTCATAGCACAGATGCATTCACTTTACTCAAATTCTTTACGCCATGCAGGCCGTTTTGCTTTCTCACTTATTCTCGCAATACTCCATGATCTCTTCTCCGATGCTGTAATCTCATAGGTCTTGGGACGCTTCACGAGTTTCACCCCATCGAAGTCCTTGACCTGCCAAGGATGACCGTGCAGCTTGAAGGCTAACTTTTGTTCTCCATCCGAGCTATGAACGAGTATCGCCTTACCTGTCCCAACGTGTTCAGTCACCCGCTCCCAGAGTTTTTCTCGCACCCTA
This sequence comes from Auritidibacter sp. NML130574, assembly GCF_003185725.2. GTDB lineage: Bacteria > Actinomycetota > Actinomycetes > Actinomycetales > Micrococcaceae > Auritidibacter > Auritidibacter ignavus. The sequence goes on from NZ_CP031746.1 coordinate 1,989,584, forward strand.
CGAGATGGGTTGCCCACATACACGCCCGGGCTAATCTCCAAAAGCCACTTGGTGATATCTCCACGTAATGACGTCGGCGCGGCCGTCAGAACAAGCACCATCATCCGGGGCTCCCATAATTAAGACCACCTGCGACCTTACGGTCAGAAATACCAGCCCAGAGCGACAAATTATCGTCCTGCATCCACTGCATATCACCTACTTCCTCTTCGAGAAGATAGGCAATATCCCGGGCGCAGCGTTCAAGCAGACGGTGAGAAACCACTGCGTTACGAATTTCTCGTCTCACGTCACCCGTGAGGTCGGCTCCTTGTCTTGAGGCAACTTCGAAGGCAATCGGAACAACGATGTCAGTTTTGTACAGATCAGCAATGTCGTACACGAACGAACGGTCATTTCCATTGTGCACAAACCCTAGACCAGGCGAGCACCCAAGCGCCACGATGACAGAATGTACTATTCCGTACATGCAACTATTGCCAGCTGTCAGCGCTTTATTCAAATCATCCGAAGCATCAAAATCTTCCGGATCAAAAGACCGCCTTTCCCAGGACATATCGTATCGACTCGCATGCCATCGATAAGCAGAGCGTACACGAGCTCCTTCCCGCCCTCTGAGCTGTTGCATCGTTAATGAAGACACGTTTTCGCCCGGAAACCGCATGTCATACATTTTTCGGGCAACTGCAAGACGAGTTCGGCTATTTGAGACTAGTTTTGCCTGTTTCTCAAGAAGTCTGGTGGAACGGGCTAACGAACGGCCATTCGCATAGTAACGGACGCCGTTCTCCCCAACCCAGACGACGCTAACACCGCTATCTCCGAGTAGCGCCATGGCCGCATAGGACACCCGAGTTCCGGGGCCCAGCATCAAGACGCCTAAAGAGGCAGCAGGAAGATGCACCACTCCCGCATTGTCCGTCGCCGTAATAGCATTTGCATCGCGGTGCACGACACAACGCTCAAGATAAATGAATGACAAGCGGTCCGACACGCGTGCAACATCGGGCGCTTCTAACTTTTTCTTACTAACTGAGGCCATTCGGCTCAATTCGTCGCAGAGTCAACAGACCTCCCCCATAGGCACGGCCACGACCGATACCTTGGACAAGAACTTCGCGCAATTCGTCAGCGTTTTCTACGGTCAACGATCCATCGAACTGAACGAGACGCAGAGTAATACGTTGGCGAGCGCGATTCGTCCCGGATACTCGAGACTTTGCAAAACGATGGTCTAGCCGTTCCGTAACCGCAAGGTCCGGTATCGCACCTGCGCCGTCTTGGACATTCAGTGAGAAACCATGCTTGTGTGCTCGCTCCAGTAGCCAACGCTTCTGATGCTCAACGCCAACGTGTGGCACGATCTTGCCACGCTTGCCTTCACCTCGGCTCAGCGCTTTAACTGGGTTTGCGACCAACCGAAAAGCCCATTTTTGTCCGTTATCCAACTTGCTTAGAAAAGTTGAATAGTCTGCTGTATCCCATTCCTGACCATCCCATCCTGCTTGCTCCACGATGTGTCTCATATCTGGCTTAATGGGACTAACCACGTAAAGCGTTTGTCGGTATCTGTCTTTGTCAAGACGCCATAGCACCCTTCCTGTGGACTTATCGATGCCGTCAGGCGGAAAACAACCTTCCACAGCAGCGTGCATTGCTTGACGGTTGGTGAGAAAGAGCCTTCCCCCTCGAGTCCGCGGGTTAATGTAGATTCTGCTCAAAAACGTCATGCGTCGATCACCGCTTCCCAAAAGGGATCCTTTAGAACTGTCCCAAATTCATTTTCGACATTAACGGGTGCCGGCGAAGTCACGGTCCTCCAACGATAGTCTCGGAAAGTCTGGTCGAAACTGACCGGAATATCTCGCACTCGTTCTTCAACTATCTCGCTCTGCAACGCATCACGGTAGAGAGGAAGTTCCACGGTTTTCGGCCGGGTTTTCTTATGACGCTGTGAGGCCATCCAAGGCTGAGACCGGAGAACTTCTTCGACGTCGCCATCCCGTATACCAATGACCAAGTCAGGAGAAACTGGACAATTCCGCCTTCCCAGATACAGCGGGAAAACCGGAGCACGAACAGCATCTTCTAGGCGTCTGAGAACCTGTTCCTCCCCACCAATAGAAACTACGAACAAGGCGTCAGCAAGGTAATAACGCTGGGACAGTCTCGCGTTACTTTGCTTATTCCAATCGATTGCGGTTTGGTAGTCCCGAAGTAGCGAGCCAGGCTGGTCCACCCGTACTCCGAAATCCAGAGCCACTAAATCCTCTAACGAATCTGACCTTCGCCGTCCTTGCGCGGCAGCAAGTAGCCCCAGCGTTCCTGATTTAGTCGGCACGTGGTGAGTCTGTCTGATTCCATATCTACTGTCTGCGCCCCATGATTGGAGAGGGCCTTTGAACTGTAATAACAAACACTTACTCATAGATAAGCATCCAATTCGAAACGCACGTTGCCGACCAATTCTGAAAGAGTCGACAATTCACCGAGTTGGGTAGCGGTCTCCGCGATCGAGCGAGCGGCGAGCACCCAAGATTTAGTTGGGGACATCCCATACATTTCTTCCAGACCACGTTCTTCGTCGACCAGCCGGCGAACAGTCTCGTGTCGACGTCCTCCGTCTGCGTCCCCCAGCACGGGTTCTTCAAATGCGTTCACGTAAGACACCGGGCGGTCATTTCGAAGTGACACCACCACCAGCTCGGGAAGAGTCTGATTTGCGAAGGTGTTGATTTTCCCGGAAGGCAGCGATTGAATAAACGCCTGGATAAATGCTTCAACAGCCGCTTTCGTGACCTCTGCGTCACCAAGGTTTGCAAGCAAACTATCCACGGAAACGGTGGCATATCGATAGAGAGTTGAGGACATCATTTGCACGGTGCCGATCATGCCAGCCCCGGTCTCCTCCGCATCTTCGACCTCATCATCCACCGCAGTAAAGTAATCAAACTCCGGTTCCGAGGGTCCAACGCCTATGGCATGTGCCACCTGGACTGCTGCGTCTACGTTATACGCTGGCTCATCTGCAATCATGCGACCAAACATAGCGATATCAACAGAGTGGTCCTGATCAAGTAGCGGGTCCACCACTTTCTTGGTCCATTTTTGATCGGGGTCTTCCAAAATTGCGCGAGCAACGTTCGTGATCTGCTGGTCGCTCAAGAAGATCAAGTATCGACTTTGCGGAAGCTCTGTTAAATCTTCGTTATCTGTTTCTGATTTTTTATCTTTCTTTTCTACAGTAATTTTTCCAGCCTTGAGAATCGCCTCTGCAATTTCTCCGATGCGTTCGGCAGACCAGTCAGATTCATCCAAGCCACGTTCTACGACAAGCTCCTGTGTTCGAACGACAATCTTGCTGATCACTCTCTTGGTACGAACTCCGAGTTGGTCCTGAGGCAGCCGTTCCTTGAAATCTTTTCGAATTGCCCGCTTCCAAGCTTGCGAAGACACTCGATGCCGGGGAACACCTCCGAAGGTGGCTGTCTTTGGAGCGCCTGTCTCGTCCCTGTTGATATTGCTCGGTGGCACAGTCTGAATTGCATGAAGATCAATGTAAAGTGTCATTTCAAACCTTTCATAAGATAGGAGTAGTTAGTGTTATTCAGTTGGCGTGATCTTGTTTTTGAGGTCGCAGTGCACGCGCGTAGGAGCGCCCCCACTGAACAAGAACTGCTTGACGTCGTTTTGGGAGACGTAAGCGGATAAGATCTTCCGCCAGGCGACCATAGTCCTGCGGAATATGATGCGCGTTCAACAAGCTCACGAGCGCGCGCAGGTGGTATTGCAAACTCTTGGGATCACGAGCCACCATCAACGCATCGAGGCGCCCCTTGATCGAACCGCTCTCGGCCCGTTGAGCTAGGGTTCCTACCGCTCTACCTAAATCGATACCTGGCTCGTGCATGAGTTTGCGCTCAGATTGCTGATGCAGGGCAAACATGGAAATCGATACTGCCGCAGCCCACTCGCTGGTCGATAATTCGGGCCCCTTACCGACTGCTGACTCTGGAAGATTCATGAGAACCTCTTCCGCTATAGTTGCCCAGCTCATCGGATTCTCACCCGGTTGCTCTCCAGCAGCACGGCGTAGTCGGGCAAGGGTTGCGCGGCTATGAGATAAAGACCGCGGATTATTTCCGAGCAGTCCGGAGCCCAGCCGATAAGCTGCAGAGCTGACGGCTTTGTAAACCGTGGGCGTCGTTTCCGTTTCCTCGGAAGTACTCCGAGATTCTGTTACTTCTGTCATTATTTAGCACCTACCTTCTGCACCTCATTTTCGGCAGTTTTATTTTGTGTTTGTGTCAATGTGTTGATACGTCGTGAGAATTGATCCCAGGCTGTTACGGCGCTCTTCAACAATCCGTTCTCGTCATGCCATCCGAGGAGAGCTTTCTCGCCAGCGCCACGAACGAGCACTTGTGCCTCTGGATAAACCAGTTTCCTGACGAGATCGAGCCACTGTTGTCGGTACTCTGCAGGGTCTACGTCGAGCGAAAAGTTTTCCACCCACTTCTTGAACGGCTCATTTAGCTCCGTCAAAAAGCGCTCTGTTGCTTCGGCGCTGAATGCGTACTCTCCGCCAGCTGCTTCAAGAAGGTTGCCAGCGAATTGACCTAACGAGGTTGCTACGTCCATCGTTCGTTGCGCAGCGGTTATAAGCATCTCTGATGAGGTTGCGTCCCTAGCGGCCAGAGTCGCCAACTTCATCGGAAGTTCTTCATGAATTGTCTGCTTATAACTCGAGCTTTGCGGACCGTATTCAACCCCGACCAATTCAATTCCAACAGACGCTTGTGCATCTTCTTGGAGCCCATTTTCGGGGTCGCGCAACCACCGAATGGTCTCCGGTTGCAAATCTGCAGTATTGTCTAAATCTTCTATCGCGCCCGTCCTCGTTAACAGTGCTTCGATGCCACGCCACAGAGTTCGTGACGCATTGTGGGTTTTTGGAAACCGTACAACCGACCTTTTCGTCGACTGTTGTTTGCTATACCGATATCCCGTCATAGGATCGTTAAACTGATTGCGCAGTTCGATCCGGTCACCGTTCGCGATCAAAATTCCAACAACATCTTCACCTTGATGAAATAGGCGCACGCGTCGAATCTGCCAGGTCAAGAGTTCGCACGGACCTCGAGGAATGTCTCTGCCATGTGTCTTCGCTGTATCGGGATCATCCCGTTCCCAAACCGGAACATCTTGGGCCATGCTGTCGCCGAACACCTTGGTTGGAACAGTGTTGAGTAAGAAAGTCTTGGCTAGATTCGGTCCATGGATGACGATAGCCCCGGAAGCACCGCTCCATCCGGTCCCGATGGGGTACCCTTTGCCACCTTTAACGCGCGGGTCACCCACGGCACCACTTTTGATTCCTGAATAATTCCAAGCTTGCAAGAACAATAACCAACGTGTGGCTTCGGAAGCATGGACAGAAGTTAGTTCATCTCCAGCTCGCATGGTGAAATAGTCACTTTCAGCGTCCGGCACCAGTTTTCTGATCCCTGCTGAGTACTCATCTTTTGGCGTCCTGAGGTCATGGACCTGCATAAATGGTCGCTGAGCGTCAAAGAGGTCAAATCGGCCATGCCACTTATCCAGGTACTCATCAATGACCTGTCCGAACGACTCCACGGTTTCCAAGGTGTATGCCTCACGCCACCACCGGTTTTTATCTGCACCCCTAAGGCTTGTGAGCAAATCGTCATCTCTATTGGCCCGCCAGTAGATGACCAGCAGAATTCGCAAGACTGCGAGATCTTGAGCGGGGGAATCTCCTAGGACTCTCCTGATTTCTGTGACTCGCTGAAAAAGCTCTCGAATGGACAACTGCGCAGTCGTGCCGTCGAGTAATTCGACCTTGATCCAGGCGCGATCAACAAGGTTGAATGACACCGTTTGGTGCGGATCACCCATCATTTTCCTCTCTTCCGTTCCTAGCCTGAGCTGTATCGTCTACTAGTCCCAGATCGATGTCGTATCGAAGTTGCCTGCCACATAATTCGGTGCGGTTTCTTTCATCCAGGTTTAATTGAAGTTGCCCTCTGAGCACGGGTGAATCTTGCCAGGCCTGGTCCGTTGCACCCTCTAATTCCGCGAGCGCTCTGTCGAACAAGTGCCAGTTGGAGAAGACATGTGGCAATCTGATGGAACTGGCAGCAATCGCTCTCGCACAGTTCTCATCGGGAGTCATCCCGTGAAACACTGGATCGAAGTCATCGCCGAAGACCTCCGTGATGAGTTCATAGCTTGCCGCGTTCACTTTTCTCGTCAGACACACTTCCAAGGACGGTTCCGTGTCACGAACTTGAGCTAAACCTGCTTCTTCGGAAACGGCATTCTTCTCGATGTCTGCAGTCTGTGTCGTCCATAAATCTCGAAAAGAAGTCGCAGACAACGGAGGCTTAAACATAAATGCCTTGGCCTTCTCCTGGGCAACTTCTTTAGCGGATAGGAGTTCTTCTCGTGCTTGTTCAAATTCCTCGGCCCAGCTTCCAGGGCCTAGGCACGACGATCCGTACGTCTGTGCCACAAGGTCAGGAATATCATCTGGTAAGGAAACCAACGGACGGTGGGTCCCACCCCTGTTTTTGAGTAGCGCCCAGGTGTTCATCAGGAGTGCTTTGTGATAGATGAGCTCCTGGGTGGTCTCGAAAACAGGTGGCTTGCTCTCATCGCCGTCGACCTCAAGTCCCCTAATTCCAATCTTGAGCTTTCTGGACCATTCCGGCCTGTCCCCTACCGGTCTCTCGTGTCGATGAACGCGACCAACTCGTTGAATAATCAGGTCCATAGGAGCTATATCGGTGACCAGAGCATCAAAATCCACGTCGAGGGATTGTTCAACGACTTGCGTTGCCACAACAATAAGACGATCAGGGCGTCCTTGCCTTCCAGTCTCCGAAGGTCCTAGAGCATCGACGAGGTTTTGTTCCTTCAACACTCGGTGGGCCGCTATAAATCGTGCGTGCAAGAGTTCGGCGTGGTCCCCAACTTTCGCACGCGCTAATCTGTATGCTTCTTGTGCACGCGTCACAGTGTTGCAAAGAACCAAGAGACAGCCTCCGTGCTCTGCCACCTGGTCCATGACCTCGCCAAGATCGTTCAATCTTTCACCAAGAGACTCAAATTCAAGGGCTCGTCCCGGACTGTTCTCTTGGTGAACCGGAAAAACCTCGATATCGTCTTTGTGTGCAACGGTTACTACCGGATAAGAGTCGCCCGACGACGTGACCGAAGCGGGATCGACAGGTTTTCCGGTCAACCCTTGCCGATAAGAAGCCATTAATTGAGCCTTCACTTCGTGGGGTAGCGTTGCCGAAAGCAATACCACTGGTGTCTGGTAGGCACCTAGCCACATCAAAACCCTGGATAAATAAGAGTTCATGTAGCTTGTATAGGAATGAACTTCGTCAATGATGACGACTTTGCTTGCAATTCCGAGATGTCTCAGCATTGCGTGTTTAGACTGTAGGCCCATCATCAACACCTGATCTACAGTGCCCACCACAAAATTAGACAAAATGCCCTTCTTGCGGCCATGAAGCCACTGATGCGCAATCACATTTTCAGGCGTTTCAGCCAGCGACGTGTGAGAATCTTTGTTGGTACTGTTGCTGTCAACACCGATCGCAGTCAGGTGTCGTTGCTTCTGTGCAAGCTCCTCTGCGTCAGGGTTTAAGTAGTTTTTTGAGTGACCAAGATATAGTGACGCGACACCGTCTACACCAACGAAGGATTGGGCCCAACGTCTAACCCGACGGAACAACGCATCGGACGTTGCCATCGTCGGGGCAGCTACCATAACACCGCTACGACCGGTTTGAGCCGCCAAAGTTTCTGCTGCCGCGAGTGCAGCTTCAGTTTTACCGCTTCCTGTATCGGCCTCAAGCGTGATGAGCTTTGGACCTTGAATGTCGCGGGCGATCTTGACTACCGCGCGCTGAGCATTACGCGGCTTTCTCTCGGGTGGCCAAGCAAATCGTTGTTGATACCCAGCAACTACGTCGTCAGGAAAAGCCTTGGCCGGTACAGCTTCAGTCAAGGCTAATTTTGCAATGGCTTCATTTCTCCGATGCTCCGACGTTTGCTCATCCGGTGGACTCAAAGGAAAAAAGAACTGGTTCGAGGCGATCCAGTCGCTCATAATCACCAGAGCGGTCAACAGCATCTGCTGAGGCGCACCGAGACTATCGGGCTCATCTGGCAGTCCTGAAGACACGTCGAACCCCGTTATCTCAGCGATATTCTCTATCATTTCCTGCTGAACTCTGACCCATTGTGCGTCCCTAGCGGGAGCGAAGGCCTTAGCTCGAGACTCTTGTCGTGCCGAGACCGGTAATCCATGGTGAGCACCGACTATTTCTGCGACTGCCAGAACAGCTGAATCCAACAATGGGCCCTCGCCCATAGCCAACCCACGGTGGCTACTCAACTGCGACATGAGACCGTAAAATGATCCGGTCGAGTGAGGATATTTGTCCTCGTTCGCTTCGGGATAATCGAGCATAAATCCCTGTTCAACGAGGCGATCGATATAATCCTGACCGTCCTGGCGCCCGAGTATCTGGGTTTGAAAGACGGGGTCCGCTTTGCCCAGGTCATGAACACCAGCGAGAAACGTCGTCAGTTGGCGAAGCCGAGACAGATTCAAGCCCGTTGATGTCGATAAGAAATCCTTAATCCCCGGCGCCAACCAGCTGTCCCACAAATATTCAGCCACAGCGGCCGAATCCATCATGTGTCGTGGCAAATTCATCCACGTGCCGGCGTCGGCGTCACCGGTCTTAGCCCAAAGAGCCCGGCTGTGAGCACTCCATTGCACTTGTGAGGCATTCAAAACTACTTATCCTGTCTGTCGCGTGAGTGAGACTACGTAATGGCTTCGCTCTTGAGCATATAGAGTCCTTCCGAGTTAATCAATAGCCCACAACCAACAATTACCATGTTCTTTATATGAAGGAGAGGTGAGCGTCCGATTCCTGCTACCGCAGGAAGCAGTCGGTAGGAAACTACCGCAACCGCCAATAACCATTGGCTCATCCTCGACACATCGAGGAAGAAGGACGTTCACACCCTCTGCTCTATAGAATACCCCTCACTCCGGGGCGAGGTGTGAAGATCAGTGTCTCTCAAGGCAACGGGCGATCGCCGGAGGACTCCAGCTCTAATAGGTACCGTTTCCAATCCTCTCCCCCGCGATAACCACCGAACCCTCCGGAAGCGGGCACCACACGGTGGCACGGCACCAGAATCGGCAACGGATTACTAGAACAACCCGCACCCACCGCACGAGCTGCACCCTCGGCATCTAGCTGATCGGCTACCTGCGCATAGGTCAGGGTCGTTCCGTAAGGAATATCGAGCAGGGCTCGCTGCACGCGGGCCAAAAAGTTCTCCGCTACCGGAAGCTCTATGGGGATGGTAAACGCTTCTCGCTCGCCCTGGAAGTACTCCGCTAATTGCGTCTCGGCTCGGTTCAGCACGCGTGAGGATTTCCGTTCCGTCGCGCCCGGGAAGCGTTCCTGAAGAAACTGCAACACTGCTTCGGAGTCGTCGACGAATTCTACGGCCAGTACGGTCTGAGCGTTCGCCACCAGGAGTAAAGGAGTCACCGGCGTCTCGATGACGCGATAGTACTGTCGTTCAGTGGTCATGATGCGCTCATCCTTCCAACTCGGCGCGTGGTAATCATCACATTAGCCCACGCGTGGGACATCGCGTGAGTATCCGAGCACCCAGTGTCTTCGGCGGGGAAGAATTAAACGAAAAAGACCTCGGCCGGATCTCTTCTTTCCGGTCAGAGGCCTTTTCCCACGGTGCGCGAGGGGGACTTGATCTCTTGCCCCCGTCCGGGCAGGCACCGACCTCAAAGGGTGGAAACCCACATGAAATCAACGGCTTTCGGGGAGGAACCTGCGTTCGCGCACCTCCCGATACATGCGAAGACGTACTCGGTGCCCCATGTTTTGCCCCATGAACCCTGCGTTCAGGGATAGGCCGGATGTCACAACACGAGAAGGGCATCCGCATGGTCTCCGTCCTCAAGCTAGCGATGCCCCCGCTTGATCCGTTGCCCTTCGACGATCAGCCAGATGCCGACGGCGAGGAGCAGGCCGAACAGCAGCGCGCCGAGCAGGGGGCTGAGCACGGCGCCGATGTCCCACCCGGCAACACCGGTGAGCGGCGCGCTCTCTGCGGCGATCGTCGCAGTGCCCTCCGCGCTCACTATCTGCTCTGAGGTCACGATGACGGCGGGTGCGTTCAAAGCCCATGACACGAGACTTTCGACACCGACAAGCGTCACGACAGGCCAGGCAGCGGTACCGATGATGTGGTGTCGCTTCTGCCAGGTCTTGGAGTTCCAGAGGAGTACGACGCCTCCGATCCATCCGAGGAGCGGGAGGGAAACCGCCGAAGGTGACCAGGAACGCTGTCAGCCAGGTGTACCAGCCCGCATCGTGGGGTCGGTTTGCAACCTCTGCTCGTAGATCGGCGGTGACGTACTCCGGTGAACCGATCTGCTCGATCCTGCTTCGAACGGCCACGTCGTCCACTCCCTCGAACTCCTCGGTGATGCTTTCCAGCAGTGACGAGGCGGCTTCGAGGTCTGTACCTTCGAGCAGTCGCCTGACACGGCGCAGGTACCCCCTCGCGGTGGTGTCGAGTGTGGTCTGTGCGGTCATGACTGGTTCCCCTCTCTATCGGGCGTGATATGGCGTGTGACGGCGGGAACGAAGTGTGCCCACTGCTGACGGAAAGCATCCAGCGCCGCCTGCCCCGCGTCGGTCAGCTCGTAGTAGCGCCGAGTCCGCCCCTCATCAGAGAGCTGATCGAAGGTGGTGACGTAGTTGCTCTTACGAAGGCGGGTCAGCACCGGGTAGAGCGTCCCGATGCCGCCGATGATCTGACCCTCGTCCACGAGGAGTTGGGACAGCTCCCACCCATACATCGCGCGCTTGCTCAACAACCCGAGAACACACGCCTCGACAACGCCGCGCCGCAATTGCGCTCCGACATCCTCGATACTCATGCCAAGCACCATATCATGCACCACCTAATATCCTTCGACGATCTCATCGGTCCGACGTCGCACATCCACTGAGAACTCCGACGTTCTCACCGCATCTCTCCCGAATGGGCGTATTCTACCGTGGTAGATACACAGGTTTCCGTACTGGAAATATTGGTGGTGAGTGTCGTGCATGGTGGCGTGATCCCGTTCCGGGGAACCGGAGCTGACGGGCGCCGCTATGTCGAAGCAGACCGTTCCCGCGCCGATGACTACTACCTCGGCGCGGGAACCACGGTCGCTGAGTTCGCCGCGCTCGATGGCGCTGGCAACGTGACGGCCGAGCTGGGCCTTGACCCGGAGACGTATGCGGGTTGGGTGGACTGAGTGAACCCGGTCACGGCAGAGTCGATGGGGAGGCCGCGCCTGCCTGGAGAGGCTCGTCAAGGGTCGCCTCGGTTTATGGAGATGGTCGTGACCTCTCCGAAGTCGCTCTCCATCGCCGCCGCGCTCCACCCCGAGGTTTCCGAAGCTCTCGATCAGGCGCAACAGGGCGCGCTTTCCGAGATTCGATGCTGGCTCGCGCAGCACTCCGTCACCCGTGTTGGCCCGCGCGGACGTCAGGAGGTCGTGCCTATCGAGCACATGCAGGTCGTTGGCATCACGCCCCGGACTTCCCGTGCGGGTGATCCGCACCGCGACCGGCAGCGACGGCCCCCACCGGTGCCGGGGATCTGATCCAGACGCGCAAGAACAACACCAGCGTTGGGGTCGCGAACCGTCAGAACTGGATCGTGCAACACGTCGAAGACGACGGCACGCTCAGAGTGCGCGAGGCCGGGAGCGGGAGGAAGCGGCAGCGCACCCTGCGCATCCCCGGCCGAGTATGTGGCCGAGCACGCGCACCTGTCCTATGCGGCGACCGCCTACGGAGTCCAGGGCGCGACTGTGGCGGGGTCGCACACGCTTCTCACTGACGCCACCAGCGCCGCGAGCGTGTACGTCGGAATGACTCGCGGCCGCAAGCAGAACTTCCTGCACATCGTCGCCGAAAGCCAGGAGCAGGCGCGAGAACAGTTCATCGCGACGATGGAACGCGATCGCGCCGACCGAGGCCTCACCGACGCGACCGAACGCGCAGCGGAAGCTGTGCGAGGACTTGTGGAGGATGGGCCGGTGCGTCTCGTGCAGACCGAACGGGCACGCCTCACCCAGCTCATCGAACGCGCGGAACAGCACGCGGCCGTGTTCGAGGACGCCGCCGCGCGATTCGTCGAGCAGAAGCAAGCGCAGCACGTCGAAGCCGGGGAGCACGCCGAACTGGTCGTCCACGCGAAGGAGCTTGCGGCGCGCACCCGCCACACGGTCACGGCCGAGGTGGAAACGCGGGCGCGGGCGGACGGGCAAGAACTCGTAGAAGCTCGGGCGCATCTCCACACCGCCCGAGAAGAGGTGAGGGCGGCGAGGTTCGGGCGTAAGCGCACCGCCGCCCGGAACATCGACACCGCGAAAGAGTCGGTTGAGAAGATCGAGCAGCACATCACCCAGACCTGGGGCACCGCACCGTCTCTCTTGCGACCCGTCACCGAGTGGGCGCAGACCATCGCAACAGGACAGGCCGATGCCCATCCCGAGGTGCGGGCGGCTGAACAGGCCCTCAGCGAGGCGGAGGCCGCGAAGCGGCAGACCGCCGAGTGGCAGGCCGTTGAGCGGGATCGCCTCGCCGTCCAGGTCTACGGGGCGGAGCAGGCGCGGCAGATGCGAGGCACGTTCCGCATCCCCAACCCGACAGCCGACGCCGAACGCGCCAGGAAGCGCGCCGCCACAGGGCGGCGCATCATTGCTGAACTGTATGCGCGCCCCGTCGCGGAGGCCGCTGAATGGCTCATTCAACGACGCGAGCAGCAGCGAGCCGAGCATGAGGCTCTGCAAGCCCGCCAGGAAGGCTTGGCGCGCCGCAGTGCTGGCCTGACAAGGACTGGCCCGGATCAGCAGCCAGGGGCACTGGGCATCGGATGGTGAAGCCTCAGACGGTCCGCACAGTCGGGAGGGTACGCAGCGCGAGCGCCTGGCTACCTGCGAAGAGCGCGATATCGACCACGACGGCCAGAACCCCGACCACCGCGAGCAGCGTTCCCGCCGCCATCACGCACACCGCGACCAGAAGTGCGGCGAGGATGTTCACGCCCATCACCATGCGCAGCGCGGTCTGGATGCGCAGCTTCAGCAGCATCCACAGCACGAGGCCCGCCCACAGCACGACCGTGACACCCGCAGCCGCGATCAGCAGTTGCGGCAACGCGACGACCTCGGCGATGGGCGCAGCGAAGAGCGCGACGGACGCGCCAAGGAGCGTGCAGTAAATCGCGTCAAGGCGGAGGCTCCACCTACCGAGCTTGTGCCCGTTGATCCGTTTCATGCCGTCCTCCTACGCGCTGGCGCTGTAGCGCTGGCGGGCGGCCTCGCCGCTGGTGCCGATTGCCTCACCGACCTCGCGCCACGACAGCCGCTTCTCCCGCGCCGCACGCACTGCGTCGGCCAGTTCACGCTCGGCAGTGTCGCGTCGCCAGGCGGCGAGCTTGACGGCCATGACGGGCGAGATCGGGGCGTCCTTATCGCCGGGCTTGGGGTCGTAGTTCTCGAAGGCGTCCGCGAACTCGTCGGCGCGGGCCTTGATGTCTTCGATAGAGCGTGGAGCCATGATGTTCACCTCAGATACTTGGGTCGGGCCGGACGCATCGCGTGCGCGATCGCGATGATGCCGTGCCATTCGATGACGCCGACTTCAACCAGGGTGCCGGTCTCGTCGGGGCCGATGAACATGGTCATCGCGTCGTCTTGCACGAAGTGCCGGACAGGGAAACGGAGCGCATGAAGCATCGCCGCATCCGAGACGCCGTGCCGGTGGGCACTGTCCAGGATGAGCGGTTCCGACTCCATGCTCACAAGTTTACTTGCCACAAGTTATCTTGCCAAGCGGGGCAACAAAGACTTGCGCGGGGGTGCCGAATCGGCACCGCCGTATCCGAGTGTCAGGACTCGCCGGTATCGGTCACGGCATCTGCGAAGAGGGCGAGGAACTTCTCGCGGGGGATCACGATGCGCCGCCCGAGCTTGACATGCGGGATCGTGCCCTCGTTGATGCTCGTGGTGTTCGTGCGGGGATCGACGCCGAGCGCTTCGGCGGCTTCCTTGCTGGTGATGACGAGGCTGCGCCGTTTGCGGAGGTCGTCCATATCGAGGGTGCTCTGCCACATGTCGCACCGTCCGTTCGTGTCAGCGCCGAGAAATGTGGTTCATCCCACCGTAGAGAATCGCACTTGTACTGTCAAGCATTGCGTTGTAGTTTTCTACTATGGAAACAGAGAGGGTGCGGGGCAACCCCGCAGGCATCACGAACACGCACGTCGCTCAGAACATCCGCGCGGCACGTCAAGCGATCGGCATGGACTTGCGCACCATGTCCGACGGGCTGAAAGCCGCCGGGCGCAAGCTCTCGACTTCGGGGATCAGCAAGCTGGAGGCCGGGGATCGCCGCGTGGACGTGGACGACCTCACCGTGATCGCCTACCTGCTACGCACCACCCCCGCAGCCCTCCTGACCCCACCGGAGGAGCAGACGACACTCACCGGGGTGCCGGAGGGGTATGAGCCGGAAGAGATCGACAGGTGGATACGCGGGGAACTCGTCCTCACCGATGAGGGACTGTTCAACTACTGGCAGCAGGAATGGGTGGTCTGCACCGACCGCATCCACCACCTCGAAACCACCCTCGCGGGCATGACCGCTCCAAGCAAGGACGACCCCGAGAAGACCAGCGCGCACCCGAAGACCATCGCCGCCTACCAGGAACGCCTGGATCACGCGCGGGCACGCGCGCGCGTGATCCAGGAGCGCGGCGTGCAGGTCGATCCGGAGGGGCGCGTGTTCAACGCCGCCGACTACATCGAGAACTATGGGAATACTCACCGGCCTGGCAAGACCACGGCGAGGAGCATGCTGTCATGACCAGGAAACAACAGCCCGCGGAGCAGGGTGGCGGGGGTGAGAAGCAGCAGCGGCGCTCCCGTTCCCGGCAGCCGGGCTCGATCCAGGCCTACGACACCGACACGGGGATCGCCCGCCACTACCGCGACCTAGAAGACCACGGCCGCAACGACGAATACGGCAAAGGACAGCCGCTCTCGGCGAACTCAGTTCACAAGGTGCATGTCGTGCTCGGTGCGATCCTCGATGCCACGATTGACGACGGGCACCTGACCGTGAACCCGGCGAAGAAGAAGCGCACCGTGAAGCCCCCGAAGTCCAGCGACGTGCGGGCACAGAAACCCGAGATCGCGACCTGGACGGCCGAGCAGTTGCAGACCTTCCTCACCTGGAACCGCGACACCCTCGAAGACGAACTGTTCCCGCTGTGGCGACTCATCGCCTACACCGGCATGCGCAGATCAGAAGCCCTCGCGCTCCGATGGTCGGATATCAACACAAAGACGATGCGGGTCAGCATCCGCCGCGCCGTCGACACCGACGACTGGACGAAGACGAAGACCACCAAGACCGGGCAAGCCCGCGTCATCGACATCGACGCCGAAACCCTCAAGGTGCTCGCCTCCTACAAGGTCGCACGAGCCGAGGTGTCGTTCGAGCTGGCGAAAGCCGACGCCTACATCTTCGGCGACGATGATGGGAAGCTTCGCTCGCCCGACGCGATGACCAGCCGCTGGGATCGCCGCTTGAAGTGGGCGACTGAGAAGTTCGACTCTCTGCACCGGGTGACGATCAAGGGACTGCGTCACACCCACGCGACCCTGCTGCTCGAACTTGGCGAGCACCCCAAGGTCGTGCAAGAGTGGTTGGGTCACTCCACGATCACTACGACGATGAACATCTACTCCCACGTCACCCCGACCATGCAGCGGTCGGCAGTAGACCGCTTCGCCGCACACCTGGGTTCGTAACCGACGCCGTAACCCAGTAAGCAGACAACTCGGAGCTCTCTGCGTTCGGGCCAATGAGGTCTAGCTTCTCCGAATCAACATGCGCGCGAGTGCCTGGCACCCCAGCGCAGCAGGGAGCAGGAGCGCAGCCCCGACAGCGTAGTCTTTCGCGCGAAGTGGCCCGCCGAAGTCGCGAAGCTCCCGACGAGCGGACTCGGCACCGGGCAGCATGACCGGAAGCGCGGTTGCAACGCCAGCCGTGTACCGACGTTGCAGCACCGAAGCCAACAGATGCGTACCAACGTGTGCCTGAAGTCCCGCCACCATCGCCCGATAGAACCGCGAGCGGCCATTCGATACCGCGCCCCGGCGACAGGCAAGAGCGACAAGAACTCCCATCAGGCCAACAGCCAGCCATGACTGACGCTGATCCATGCGCAACGCCTCGATACCAGTCCGATCAGCCAGGGCATCGCAGGTGCTCGGAAAAGCCACCGCCTCCTCGACATCGTGAACAGCCCACGCGATGAAGAGATGAGCGGGGCCACGGGCGTGCATGCCATAACGCTACCACGAACGCTGCTTCGAGACCGTTGCGGCGCACACGCCCCCGAGGGTAAGGCAACATCGAGCCCCGCACAGAAGCCTCGGTGATTGGCCTGGTATGGCAGCCATTAGCACTTTTTCTAGCACTTCCGACGCAAATGACCCCCAACCTGAGAGATAAAATCCCAGGTCAGAGGCCTTTTCTCACGGTGCGCGAGGGGGGACTTGAACCCCCACGATCTTGCGATCACTGGCACCTGAAGCCAGCGCGTCTACCAATTCCGCCACTCGCGCAAATCATGGTACTGTTCCACAGCGAGTCACCACCGTGGGTTGCACAGCGAAAACTATCATAATCATAGGGAGCTCGATTCACCTAATCGTGAAGCCTTTCGTAGAGAAGCATCACAACTGAGCCACGTTTTTCTCGCATTTCCGCTTGAAAACAGGGTGTATGGTCGAGGAAGTTGTGACCCGTGTAGCCCAAAGATACGCAAGGGCATTACACTTTAGTACTCTGACGTGAGGAGAGAACACCTCCTCGGCCTGTTAGGTCATGTCCGAGGTGTGTTCATGTTCATCTCCTAAAATTGACCCATAATATTGACGAAGGGGGTGCCTCGGTGGGAGTACTCGACAATCTCGAACGCGGCCTCGAACGTGCCGTGCGAACGGTCTTCACCGCCGGTGGCGCTCGTAAGGTCAAGCCCGTTGAGATCGCTAACGCGCTACGATTGCACTTGGATCGCGAATCCATCTCACTACACGAGGGCCGGACTCTGGTGCCCAATGTCTTTTCGATCTCGTTCTCACCCCAGAACTTTGAACAGATTCGACACTGGGGTTCAGCATTGGCTGAAGAGCTCTGCGATGAGGTCATCCGTCACTCTTCCGAGCAGGGCTATACGCTCCAGGGGCCGGTGCGTGTGACCTTCCTGGAAGATCAGAACGTCTCCCGCGGTGATATCTCGATCGAATCCGAAACGCAGGCCGCGCAGTCCACCCCAGCACCGGCACCGCGACAACAACAACGCGCCCGGCAACCAGCGCCTGTTGCGCCCACCCAACTCCAACCGGTTCTCGAAATTGACGGGACCACCTACTCCTTCACGTCTCCGTCTATCGTGATTGGTCGCTCGTCCGAGGCTGATATCACGATCCAAGATCCCGGGATTTCTCGTCGCCACCTGGAGGTGCGCGTGCACGGAGACAGCGTAACCGCCGTCGACCTGGGCTCCACCAACGGCTTTTATATCAACGGGCAGAAGGCCCGAGGCTCGGCCGTCTTGCGCCACGGGGATACCGTGACCGCCGGACGCACTCGGATGACCTTCCGGATGGTGCCGAAACAACAGTCCCGGCAGGGAGGGTTTTAATGAGCGAACTCGCCGTCGCTGCCCTTCGTTTGGGTCTGCTGGCCGCCCTATGGGTGTTGATCATTGCCATCGTCGCCTCGCAGGGCCGAGATTTGATGGTGGGCCGTCGTAATAAAGTCCGGGGACAACAGGCCGATGCGATTGCCGTCTCCCCCGACGGAGCCCCGGCCAGCCAAGGACCCCGCGCTGATGCCCCGAGCGCCCCTCCACGCGCTTTGGCCACCCAGTTGGTAGTCACCGAAGGGCCCCTGTCCGGACATATCGTGGATCTACAGGGCGCGCCACTGATGATGGGGCGCGCCGCCGAATGCGACCTGGTGCTGGATGATGATTATGTCTCCGGGCGCCATGCTCGCCTGTTCCCGCAGGGTACCCGCTGGTTCCTCGAAGACCTCGGATCCACCAATGGCACCTATATCAACGGCGCGCAACTGGCGCGAACCCTCGCTGTGGAGCCCGGCACCCCGATTCGCATCGGTAAAACCGTGCTGGAGCTGAGGCAATAACAATGGCTTTAATGCTGAATTTTGCCGCCCGATCCGATGTGGGTAGAGTCCGCGCCAAGAACGATGACTCAGCCTATGTGGGTCGTTACTTCGCGGTGGTCGCCGATGGAATGGGCGGACACGTCGGGGGCGATGTCGCCTCTGCCTCAACCGTGCTGGATTTGGCACCATTGGATCGGCCCGATCAGCAAGACCCCGAGAATGTGCTGGCCGATGAAATTCAATCCGCCAACCTGATTCTCAACGACCTGGTCAATACCAACCCCAAACTGGCGGGAATGGGTACCACCTGCACCGCTTTACTGGTCGATCACGACCAGTTGCACATGGCTCACATTGGTGACTCTCGGGCCTATCGCCTGAAAAACGACACCTTTGAGCAAATCAGTAAAGACCACACCTTCGTCCAGCGGCTGATCGATGAAGGCCGTCTCGACCCGGCCGATGCCGAATCTCACCCGCATAAAAACGTGTTGATGCGCGTGCTCGGCGACGTTGATGCCTCCCCCGAACTGGATGTGTCCACCTTTGCTGCCCAGCCCGGCGAACGCTGGCTGTTGTGCTCCGACGGACTCAACGCCGTGGTGGCCGACAACATCATCGAAGAAAAACTACGTTCGGCCGACGACATTGAGCAGGCGGTCGAGGAATTGGTCGACCTGACCTTGGCCGGAGGATCTCCCGATAACGTCACCGTCGTGATCTTCGAAACCGTGCCCGAGGATGAGACCAGCCGTCTGGCCCCGGTGGAAGAAGACACTACCGAGCTGACCCGTTCCGCCCGGGAGATCTCCGAATCCGACCCCCAATCCCCGGTTTCTGCGGCGCTATTACGTCACGATTTGGGCAAACGTCCGCACCTGCTGGTTGGTGCCGCCGCGCTGGCCACCGACACCGACCAGATTCCGATCGTGACCCGCTCATCCTCGGCCAAACGAGCCGCCGCGCTGTTGCACGGCACCCCGCAGGCCCTGGATGCCCCACGAGCTGAGAAGACGTACCAGCCGATCCCCTACCGCACGCTGAATGGCACCTCCGAAGACTTCTCCGACGATACCGACACCTCGCGCCCGCGCGGACGCAACTGGCCATTGATCGCAGCATTGCTCACCATCGTGGTGCTCATTGTCGGTGGCGGGATCGCCGGCTACTTGTGGTCCCAGAACCAGTACTACGTCGGTGTTGATGGCGACCACGTGGCCGTATACCGTGGTGTCGCCCAGGATCTGGGCCCGATCGAGCTCTCCCAGGTCGAAGAAACCACCGATATCCCCCTAGACCGACTCCCCGGCTACACCCGGCAACGGGTCGAGTCCGGGCTGACCGCCCAGGATCTCAACCACGCCCACGATATTTTGGAAGATCTGCGCAGCTCCATGATCCCTGAAGCACCGCCGGTGGAGTTGCCCTCCCCCCAACCGACCGACCCCGATATTCCCGAGGTCAGCAATTCTCGCGCATCGGGTGCCGTCGCTGGCGCCACCGGCGGAGCGATTGGAGGTACCGGATCATGACCGTCGTCTCCCCCTCCCGTCCCCGCCGGGCCACCGAGCTGCTGCTGATCATCCTGGCCCTAGCCATCGGCATCGCCGCTAACGTACTGGCCGGTATCGGCATGGAAACCCCGATCACCAACGACTACTGGATCCAGGCCGGGGTGATGACCGTGTTGGCCTTCGCCTTCCATGTCGTGTTGCGCGTCAAAGCGCGCTACGCTGACCCCTACATTCTGCCGATCGTGCTGACCCTGAACGGTCTGGGGATCGCGATGATCCACCGGTTGGACCTGGCCAAAGACCCCCAAACCCACTTCGCCAGTTCCCAGCTGGTCTGGACCACCTTGGCGATGGTGATCGCCATGGGCATTCTGTGGTTCCTCAACGATCACCGCAGACTACGCAACTGGACCTACCTGTTCTTGGTTGCCTCCGGTGTGATGCTGGTGTTGCCACTGATCCCCGGGCTCGGCATGGAGATCAACGGTGCCCGCATTTGGGTCAACCTCGGCATCGGTCAATTCCAGCCCGGTGAAATCGCCAAGATCACCCTGGCCATCTTCTTCGCCGGCTACCTCTCGGCCAACCGCGACTTGATCCTGTTGGCCGGGAAGAAAATCGGTCCCATGGCATTCCCACGCGTGCGCGACCTGGCCCCGCTGGTCGTTGCCTGGCTGATCTCGATGGGCGTGCTGATCTTCCAGCGCGACCTGGGTTCAGCGGTTTTGTTCTTCGGCCTCTTTCTGGCCATGATCTACCTGGCCACCTCCCGGCTGTCCTGGATCATCCTCGGTCTGCTCGCGGTGGCAATCGGCGGTACCTTCGCCGTCTCGACTTTCGACCACGTCCAAGCCCGCATCAACGGCTGGCTGAACGCCTTCGACCCCGAGGTCATCAACGCCCAGGGAGGCTCCCACCAGGTGGTGCAGGGCCTGTTCGGGTTGGCCTCCGGGGGTCTGCTAGGCACCGGACTGGGTGGCGGTCGGCCGGACCTGGTGTATGCGGCCAACTCGGATATGATTATCGCCAGCTTCGGTGAAGAAGTCGGCTTTGTCGGTCTGGCCGCCATTATCCTGCTCTTTGTGTTGCTAATAACCCGGTTCATCCGCGCTGCTCTGGGCGCCCGCGACTCCTTCGGAAAACTGTTGGCCGCCGGGTTGGCGGTCTCCATCGGGATCCAGTGCTTCGTGGTGATGGGCGGAGTCTTACGCGTCATTCCGCTCACCGGCCTGACCACACCCTTCATGGCCGCCGGTGGTACCTCAATTCTGGCCAACTGGATCATTGTGGCCCTGGTGCTGATGGTCTCCCATGCGGCCCGGCGCCCAATCATCGTCGGCCCCATGGTCAACGCCTCCGGAGACGGATCCGGTACCGGTGACCGCGCCCATGCCGAAGGTGCTACGCCGAGCACCCCACAGTCGGTCAGCACCCAGCCGTCCAGCACCCCTCCGGCCACCGCTGGTGGTGGTCACCAGTGAACCAATCAATCCGTCACGCCTGGATGGTGTTGGTGGCCATGTTCGTGGTGCTGTTGGCTGCCGCCAGCTATGTGCAAGTCATTGGCGCCCAAGAGTTGAACAACAATGAAGCCAATACGCGCCAGCTGTACCAGCAATTTGGCTCCAACCGTGGCCCGATTCTGGTCGATGGCGAACCTATTGCTGAATCGGTCCCGGCCGACTCAGATAACTTTGACTACCAGCGCGTCTACCACGAGCCCGAAAAGTACTCGGGCCTGACCGGCTTCTACTCACTGACCTACGGGGCCACCGGACTGGAAAATAAACTGAATGCCGAACTGTCTGGAACCGCCGACGGGATGATTGCTGACCGGCTGAACAACTTGTTGACCGGTGGCGAGCAACGTGGCGCCCAGGTCGAGCTCACCATTGACCCACAGATGCAAGAGATCGCCTATTCGGTGCTTCCCGACGGGATTAAATCCTCGGTGGTGATCTCCGATCCGGCCACCGGCGACGTTCTGGCCATGGCTTCCAAGCCCAGCTACGACACCAACCTGCTGGCCACCCATTCCGGTGCTGAAGCACGGCAGAATATGGAAGAGATCACCTCCCAAGAAGGGCTCTCCCCCTATCGCACCGCCGCCACCCAAGAGGCGGTGGCACCGGGCTCCACCTTTAAGCTGATCCAGGCCTCGGCCATGCTCGAGTCCGGCGACTACGATCCCGATACCACCTTAGATCTGCCAAACTCCATTACGCTGCCACAGACCGACGGTCTGCAGTTGCGCAACTTCGAAGGTGGCCTCTGCAGTAGTCCTAACCAGGCTGATTTCCGCTATATCTTCGCTCAGTCCTGTAACACTCCGTTCGCCACCGCGGCCATGGAGATGGGACAGGAACCGATTGTGGAGATGGCAGAGGCCTTCGGCTTCAACGACACCTTTGACATGCCACTAACGGCGACTAATTCCAGCTTCCCCACCGAGCAGTTACCCGACGCCACCCTGGCCCAGTCGATTCTGGGTGCGGTGGATGTCCGCGCCACCGCTTTGCAGATGAACATGGTGGCCGCCGGTATTGCAAACGACGGCACACTGATGAAACCCCAGCTGATCGATACGGTGCGCGGTCCCGATCTGAACTTGCTGGAGGACCCCGAACCCGAGGTCTACTCCGAGCCGATCAGTGCCGAGACCGCCAACGAGCTCACCGGCATGATGCAGGAAGCCGTGCAATCTGGTACCGCGATCTCGTCCCGATCCAATCAGGTTGATATTGCAGCCAAGACCGGTACCGGTCAGATCTCAGACTCCACCGGTGCCGATACCACAGTGCACTCCTGGATCACCGGCTTTGCTCCGGCCGATGATCCCCAGGTGGCGGTCACGCTGGTTTACGAAGACGTTCCATATGACACGGGGCACCAACTGACGGTAGATAATATGAAGAAGATCATGGAGGCGGTGGTCGAGCAGTGAGACCAACATCCGGGATGACGCTGGGCGGGCGCTACCAGCTCACCGATCGCATCGCCATTGGCGGTATGGGTGAAGTATGGAAGGCTCGCGATACGGTATTGGGTCGCATTACCGCGATCAAAATCCTCAAAGAGGAATATACCGGTGATACCAATTTCCTACGCCGGTTCCGTGCCGAGGCACAGCACACCGCGCTACTGAACCACCCCGGGGTGGCCAATGTCTTCGACTATGGGGAAGAAGAGGGCTGTGGCTACCTGGTCATGGAGCTCGTTGATGGCCCACCGCTGAGCGCCATCTTGGAGAAGGAAAAGGTCCTCTCCGCCGATCGGACCCTGACCATCATTGCCCAGACCGCCCGGGCACTGTCTGCCGCTCACGCCCAAGGTCTGGTCCACCGTGACGTTAAACCCGGCAACCTGTTGATCACCGCCAATGACCGGGTGAAAGTCACCGACTTCGGCATCGCTCGCCTGGCCGACCAAGTCCCGCTGACCGCCACCGGCCAGGTCATGGGTACCGCCCAATACCTGGCCCCGGAACAGGCCACCGGCCAGCAAGCCACCGGATCCTCCGACATCTACTCGCTGGGGATTATCGCCTATGAGTGCCTAGCTGGGCACCGCCCCTTCACCGGCGAATCCCAGATCGCCATCGCCCTAGCCCAGGTCAACGACGCCCCGCCGGAATTGCCGGAGTCCATTCCGGAACCGGTCCGCGCGCTGGTGATGTCGATGCTGTCCAAGGAACCCGAAGACCGGCCCCAAGACGCCAATGCCCTGGCCACCGCAGCCGAAGCACTGCATCGTGATGACACTGACGCCGCCGTCGGTGCGGTGCCGGGGATGATTCCCTTCCTGTCCGGCTCCGCCGCAACCGGTGGCGACGAAGATACCGCCACCCAGGCCATACAGACTCAAGCCATCGACACCCGTGGTGAACGCACCCAGGCTCTGGCAGCCGAGCAGACCAACCCAGCCACCGCCGCCTTGCCGCTGACCGGGGCCGGGGAAGGAACCCTGGACGAGGACGCTGAGCCCGGCCACGAACCACTCAGTGTGGACGAAACAGGCGAAGGTGACTCCGACTCACCGGGCAAACGCAAGCGTAGCCCCTGGACCTGGCCACTGATCGGGTTGATCATTTTGGTGCTGTTCACCGTGATCGGAATGTGGATCTCCTCGGTACTGAATAACGACGAGGAGCCCGATCCCGAGCCCACCGAATCCGCTTCGGAAGCCTCCGTGGAGGTCAATGCCGACGACTACGTCGGCCGTCAGGTTGACGAGGTCGAAGAAGAACTGACGGATTTGGGCTTTGAGGTCACTACGCAGGAGCGCGAAGATAGTGCTCCAGCCGGTGAGGTGCTCTCGCTGAACCCCACCGGAACGGTGGCCGAGGGGAGCGAAATTACCGTGAACTACTCGAATGGTCAAGGTGGCCAGCAGCAGAACCCCGGCACCCAACAGCAACAACAGCAACAGCAGGCACCGCCACAGAACCAGCAGCAGCCCCAGCAAACCCAACAACAGCAACAGGCACCGCCGCAGAACCAGCAGCAACAACGCCGGCAACAAACCCACCAACCACGACCCCAACAGACCCAGCAGGACCAACCGGAACCCACCCAGCAACCGGAGCCAACTCAGCAACAGCAGACCCCGGACGAACAGCCCGGCAACGGTCAGGGCAATGGTCAGGGCAACGGCCAGGCCAACGGTGGTGGCCAAACCCAGCAGGGTGGCCAACAAAACCCGGGTCAGACAGCGACCAACGGGCAGGGTGAGCAGAACGGTAACGCGCAGTCTCAGCGCAACGCCGAACTTCACGACCAGGCACCGCAGAACCGTTCCGAACAAAATCACCGGGAGACCTCCAGCCACGAAAACCGGTACTCACACGACAATTCCCTGCTCGCCTAGCGGTTCGGCCGTCCTGATAGGATTCTCCACGTGTCAGAACAGCAAGTACTCAACAATCGGTATGAGATCGGCGAGCTCATCGGTCGCGGCGGAATGGCCGACGTCTACCTGGGCCACGATCAACGCTTAGGTCGCCAGGTGGCGATCAAGATGATGCGCCCGGATCTGGCACGCGACCCCCAATTTCAGACCCGGTTCCAACGCGAGGCCCACTCCTCGGCTGCCCTGAATCACCCGAATATCGTGGCAGTGTTCGACACCGGAGAAGAGCGCCTGCCCGATACCGATCACACCGGGGTATCCTGCCCCTTTATGATCATGGAGTACGTCTCCGGCTCCACCTTACGCACCTTGTTGCGCTCCAGTGAGGTCAGCATCGATGACGCGGTGCATTGGATGTCAGGAGTTCTGGCTGCGCTGAACTACTCGCACGAACACGACATCGTGCACCGCGACATTAAACCGGCCAACGTGATGGTCACCGAGACCGGCGATGTGAAGGTCATGGACTTCGGGATCGCCCGAGCCCTGTCAGATTCCTCCACGACCATGACGCAGACCCAAGCGGTCGTCGGCACCGCCCAGTACCTCTCCCCCGAGCAGGCTCGCGGCGAGCAGGTCGATTACCGCTCCGATCTGTACTCGGCCGGTTGTGTGCTGTTCGAACTGGTTACCGGCCGTCCCCCGTTCGTGGGCGAATCACCGGTCTCGGTGGCCTATCAGCACGTGCGGGAAGACCCCCCGATGGCCTCGACCATCAACCCAGACGTGACCCCGGCCCTGGAAGCGGTGATCACCAAAGCCCTGTCGAAAGATCCCGATGATCGGTTCGATACCGGTGCCGACTTCGCCCAAGCCTTGGAAAATGCCCACTACCACGGCATCTTCCCCGATCACGACGAAGAAGCCACGACCCAGCACACCACGGTGCTACCGGCTGCCGTCCCGATGGCCGGCCCCGGGTCGGAGGCCGAGGCCACCCAGGCATTCTCCACCGTCTCGGCCACCGAATCCGAGCAGGACCCCCTGGATCCCTTTGCCCCGAACCACGACGACGAGGGCTACGTGGTCGAAGATCTCGACGAGCCCCAACCGCGCAAGAAGAAAAAATCTACCGCGTGGATCTGGATCGTGGTCCTGTTGCTCTTGTCCGGTGCCGGCGTGGCCGGCTGGTGGTTCTATCAAGACTGGCAGCAACAACAGATTGAACAATCTCAGGTCACCGTGCCGGACGTGGCCGGGATGTCGCAGACCGATGCCCAAAATGCATTGACCACCGCCGGATTGCGTCCGGTGATTGAGAACGTCCACGACGACGAAATTGCCGCCGATATTGCGGTGGGCACCGACCCGGCTGCCGGCGAGACGCTGCAGGAATATGATGAGATCACCTTGAAGATCTCGATGGGTCCCGAAGAGGTCGTCTTGCCCGAGGATTTGGCTGGTGCCTCTGAGGCGACCGTGCGCGATACGCTGGAAGGTCTGGGCCTGCGGGTCGACGATATCAACTACGTCAATTCGGCCACGGTGGATCGTGACCGACTGGTCAATACCAACCCGGAGCTGGGTTCAACGGTCTCCTATGGGGCAACGATTTCGTTGCAGATGTCCAACGGTCAGGTCGAAGTGCCCGATGTGATCGGCAGATCTCAGGCCGATGCCGTCCAGGCCCTGGAAGCTGATGGTGTGGGACTGTCGGCCAATGTGGAGACCGAAGAGACCGATGAAGCCCAACCCGATACGGTCATCAAACAGTCGGTGACCGGTGGCAACACCGTCGATCAGGGCTCCACCATTACCATCACGGTGGCCATTGAACCACCAGAACCCACCCCGACCGACGAGCAGACCACAGCCGAGCCCTCGCCGGAGGAAGATACCACCAGTCCGGAGGAGTCCGAGCCGGAGGAGACCACATCCACACCGGAGGACGAGAACTAACCCGCAATGCCCGGCACCGCCCGGCAACCCCGGGTAGATGCGGCTAGAGTGTGTTCACCCAGTTGCGGAGCATCTCGTGGCCACCTTCAGTCATCAGTGCCTCGGGGTGGAATTGCACTCCCCAAATCGGCAGGTGGCGATGCGCAAAGGCCATCGGTACCCCATCCGCTGTTGTGGCGGTGACCTCCAAGACGGTCTCATCCACGGTGTCACGTTCGGCTGCCAGGGAGTGGTAACGGGTGGCGGTAAAAGGATTGGGCACCGCCTCAAACATCGGGTGATCGGTGTGGGTCACGCTCGAGTTCTTGCCGTGGAGCTGTTGGGCAGCGCGGGAGATCCGGGCCCCGTACACCTCACCGATAGCCTGGTGCCCCAGACACACACCATATAGTGGCTTGGCCTGCTCAGCGGCCCAGCGAATCAGGTCCATGCTCACCCCCGCCGAGCTGGGATCACCGGGACCCGGGGAGATGAGCACCCCGTCAGCGGCCTGCGCGCGTTCCACGAACTCCTCCCAGCTCAGCGCGTCATTGCGCAACACCTCAACCTCGGCACCGGCATCGCGCAAATAGTTGATCACGGTGAACACGAAGCTATCGTAGTTGTCAATCACCAGAATGCGGGGGGACCTGGAGATCACTGCTCTGTCTCCAGGGTGGCATCGGAGAAGAACCCGAATTCAGACATCCACGGGTAGACGAACTCCATCAGCACAAACACGATCAGGGCAAGCAGGACGAGCACTTCGATCCACTTCAGCCAGGTGGGCCCGGGCAAGATATGGAAAAACCAGGCGTACATGATGTTCTCCTTTACCGTGCAGCAGCCTCAGCTGTTTCGGTTTCACGCTGGGTCTGGGTCGCGTGGTACTTTTCGTAGAGGTTTTCCATGGTCACCGGAGCCAGCTCGTGCATGGTCTCTTCGAGATCAGGATCGATCGTGGTGGCACCGGCGGGCATACTCTCCGCGGCCACCTCGGCGATTTCCTCCGGAGGACCGTCGGCCAGTGGAACGAACTCCACCTTTTCGGCGTGGGTCACCATCCGCTCTCGCGTGGTGTACAGCGGGTGACAGGTGGTAATGGTCAACCACTGGCCCGATGCCGGTCCACCGGGATCCAACGGGTTGGGGTCCAGGACCTCAATGGCGGTGGGAAGCACAATGTGGTTTTGTTTCACCTCGTAAACCCACCAGCCGTTAGCGGTTTGCAGATACATCCGGTCGCCTTCGACCACCTGGTCCATATCCCACAGGATTGAGCCGTGGGTTTGACGGTGCGCAGCCATGGCCAGGTTGCCTTCTTCGCCAGGACGGGGAGAATCCGGGTAGCGCCCCAACACGCCCTGATCGATGACCTCCGGACTAACCCCATCAAGCACCGGTGAGGACCAGTCTGAGCCCAGGCGTGGCACGTAGAGAATGCCCCACGCCTCTGCGCCGTCACCAACCTCGGCCGGCACCGCTGGATCCGGACCATCGCCGGTAAACATCCCGTCGTAGTTGCGTTGGAAGTCGTCGATGACCTGTTGCTGGTGGGCATCAGCCTGCCGATTGGCATCCAGGTTGGTCCAGTACAGTTCCCAGACCACGAATAGCAACAGGAACACCCCGGCGGTCACCAGCAGTTCACCTAAGACACTGACCACTGTGGGTTTGGCTGGACGCAAGGACCGACGCATCTTCTGATAGCTACCCGGGTGATAGTAGCCACCTGAGGGCTGACCGGACACGTCATCGTGGAACCGGCGACCGGGGCGAGGCAATCCGCCTCGGCGGGGGTGTGTGGCGTGTGTGCTCATGTTCTTCTCTCTGACCAGGCGAGCTCAACCAGTAGGTAGAATGTCGTCCTGGACCATTCTATGTCCGACCTACCACACTGTCCGCAATATCCACGTCAGGAAGTCCTGTGACGAACTCAGATCCAACTCGCCGTGAAGTGCTCGGAGAAGACATCGAACCTGATCCGCTACCGGTTTGGTACAAGGTGATCATGTTCGGACTGATGATCATCGGTCTGATCTGGATTATCGTGTATTACCTATCCGGAGCCACGCTGCCGATCCAATCCATCGGCGCCTGGAATATCGTGGTGGGCTTTGGGATCGCCATTATCGGTTTTTTGATGACCACGCGCTGGCGCTAAACCCACCGGTCGTTATCCACAGTGTGGATAGCATCTGTGGAGAATCACAGGATTGTAATTACACAGCTGGTATTTACTCCACATCGGTGGACAACCCTGTGGATAAATTCGCTCGTTACAATGTGATGGACAGTGCGCCGACCCAGGTCAGCACCACCAGCACCACGAAGACCGCGGCAATGGCCAGCCAGGTGCCCAGCTGAGCCACCGCGGTCGCGGATAGACCGCCGGAAACGTTTGGCAAGGTGGGGTCAGCCATGCGCTTGCTGAAGAGTTGGTGCAGACCCAGCATCAGTCCGGCGGTAAGACCCCCGGTGATGAGTCCACCAATGTGGCCCTGCCAGGAGATATTGCTACCCACGAAGGAAATCACCAGGTTCAACACGATCAACGCGGTGATCGAAGCCAGCTGTCCTCCGGACTGGCGTAGCAGAATGAACATGGCGGCAAACAGGCCGTAGACCGCACCGGAGGCACCGACAACTGGAACATGAGGTTCAGAGAGAAACAGCACGGCCACCGAGCCGCCGAAAGCGGACAGTAAGTACAGACCCAGGAACCGTACCCGGCCCAGGGCCGGTTCCAGCGCGCGTCCCATCATGTAGAGCACCAGCATATTCATCAGCAGGTGTACCGGGTTGGCGAGGGAGTGCACAAAGGCCGAGGTGATCATGCGCCAGGGCTCAAAGGGGAGCCAAGGGTATTCCAGTGCTACCGCCGAGGTATACACGCCGGCATATTGGAATAACTGAGTCACGCCCTGCGGTTGCGCGACAGTCACCCACTGCAGGATATAGACCACCACACACAGTCCCATCAGACAATACGTCACCCAAGGCGTATCACTGCGCCGAGTGGTGCGGGCACCCTGGTTCTGATGCACGCAATCGGCGCACAACACGCCCACCTCGGTGGGTTGTTGGCATTCGCCGCAGGCCGGTCGGCCACAATTCTTACAGCGGACATAACTGACCCGGTCCGGGTGCCGGTGGCAGACCGGTTGTGGTTCGGAGGCAGAAGAGCCGGGCGAGGCACCATATTCCGGCGGGTTCGAATCTGAGGTGGTCATACCGGGAGTCCTTGGGTGGGGTCGTTGTGGTCACAGCACAACACCGCCGATTCCACCATCAGCGCGGAACCGGCGGTGTAAGCTCATCAGTGATCGGCTGGATTTAGAGCTCGGTGATCTCGATCGAGGAAATCACCACATCATCAACCGGCTTGTCGTTCCTGCCGGTGGGTACTGCGTTGAGTTGGTCGACAACCTGCTGGGAGGTGGGATCGGTGACTTCACCGAAGATGGTGTGCTTGCCCTGCAGCCAGGTGGTCGGCACTGAGGTGATGAAGAACTGGGAGCCGTTGGTGCCCTTGCCGTTACGGATACCGGCGTTGGCCATCGCCAGCTGATAAGGCTCGTTGAAGGTCAGTTCGGGGTGAATCTCATCGTCGAACTCGTAACCGGGACCACCGATCCCCTGACCCAGCGGGTCCCCACCCTGGATCATGAAGTCCTTGATGATCCGGTGGAAGATGGTTCCGTTGTACAGCGGGGTACCAGATTTGGTCTCACCACTGGCCGGGTCGGTCCACTCCTGCTCGCCGGTGGCCAGGCCCACGAAGTTCTTCACGGTCTTTGGAGCGTGGTTACCGAACAGCTCGACCACGATATCGCCGAGATTGGTATGGATGGTCGCTTGGTGCGTTGCAATTGAACTCATGGTTTCTATTCTTTCATGACCGAGGGATTTCGGGGCGATATCCGCGGTGAGAAAAACCCGGTTTACGATCCAGCCGTACTGGAGCACATTCACACCCGGCTAACACACCGCAGTCAGAGTATCCTGTTTCCTGTTGTCATTCATGACTTGTCGCGACATCTTTCGTGGCCACGCACTCACACAATAGAAGACTGCGAGATTCCCGCGTAGGCTAGGGATGAAGCTAGTGTCCCTAATGGAGGCGAGACCACGATGTCGAAACGTTCTACTCAAAAAGCCGCACGTCAGGCCGAGAAGAAGCTGAAGAAGGCTTCTGGGTCGGTCCAGTCGACTTTGGCCGATAACTTCGAAAACGCCAAAGAGTGGGCGGCTCCAAAGGTGGAGAACGCCCTGAACTGGGCGGGAGAAACCTTCCAGGACGGCGTGGAGAAAGCCACCCCGCTGGTTCAGCGTGGTGTGGATAAAGTCTCCGAGGCTCTTGAGGCCGCTCGGACCAAGGTTGTCGAAGACTACGCACCAGCTGCCACCGAACAGCTGGCTCAGGCTGCCGAGAAAACCGCGAACGCCGTATCCGACCACGATGTTCCGGCACCGGTGCAGAACGTGCTGGAAACCGTCACCGGCGATAAGAAGGCCTCGAAGAAACTGAAGAAGGCGCTGGAGAAATACACCAAGTCTGCCGAGAAGACACTGCAGAAGCAGCATAAGGAGGCCAAAAAGGAAGCCAAGAAGTCCAAGGCTGGTAACAAAGTCTGGATCTTCGTGGGTCTGGCCGTGGCCGCCTCGGGTGCTGCTTTCGCCATCTACCGCTTGACCAAGCCTGTCGAGGATCCCTGGAAGAACCCGACCCCACAGCCGATCGCTCAGGGCACTCCCGCTACTCCGGGCGCACAGCGCTCCGGGCGGAACGCCGAGCAGAAGCCGGCCGCTCAGCCGGCTGTCACGTCGGAGACCGGCTCGAACGAGCAGGATCAGAACACCACCGACGTGACGATCGATACCTCCGCGTCCTCCCAGCCCTCCGGCGCTCACGCCGCCGAGAAGAAGTAACACTCACGGCGCAGTAAGTACCTAACCCCACAGTGGGGGCTATGCTCCACCCCCACTGTGGGGTTAACGGCCGGATGTCGCCAATGGTTGATAGGTCTCCAACCCGTCCGGCATGGACCGCAGATACGCGACCTTGAGATCGGGGAGTCGGTGCTGGTAACGCTGATGCATCACGCTGATAGCATCGGGGTTTTGATCAATCATCACGAAATGACGTCCTAAGCGTCCGGCCACGGCACCGGTGGTGCCGGACCCGGCAAAGAAATCCAGCACAGTATCTCCGGGTGCTGAGGAGGCCTGAACGATCCGGCGGAGGATGCCTTCTGGCTTTTGGGTGGCGTAGCCGGTTTTTTCTTTCCCCGTCGGAGAGACAATAGTGTGCCACCACACGTCAGTGGGTAATTTACCTCGTGCTGCTTTTTCAGCGGTCACCAGTCCCGGGGCCATATAGGGTTCCCGGTCCACCTCTGCACTGTTGAAGTAGTACTGCTGGGGGTCTTTGACGTAGACCAGAATCGTGTCGTGTTTGGCCGGCCATTTCTTCTTACTGCGGGCACCGTAGTCATAGGCCCAGATGATCTCATTGAGAAAACAGTCCCGCCCGAACAGAGCATCCAGCAGCACCTTGGCGTAGTGGGCCTCACGGTAGTCGAGGTGCAGGTAGAACGTACCGGTGGGTTTCAACAAGCGCCAAGCCTGTTCCAGCCGGGGCACCAGGAATTCCCAATAGTCCTCAAACTGATCGTTATAGGCATACAGGTGACCCTTGATGGTCTGGTAACGAGCGCCTTTAAATCCTCGGCGGGTGCCCTCAGCCGACCGCGTGGTGGCCATATTCTGCCGGACTTGGCGTTTTCCGGTGTTAAAGGGTGGATCGATATAGATCAGATCGATTGATGCATCGGCCAGTCTTTGCAGTAGCCCCAAATTATCCCCCAGAATCACGGCGTGAGGATGCTGTAGGGAGAACCGGTCGGCGTTTGTCATGCCTCCAACTCTAACGGCGCCGGCTGTAGCCTAGAGACAACTGTCACGTTAGCTGGCGTGTTTATCGCGTCCGAAAGGAGCCATGGTCATGTACTTCATTGTGGTCCGTCACGAAGTCAAGCCTGAGTCTGTTGAGAAGTGGCCTGACATTGTGCAGGAGTTCACCGAGTCCACGCGCGCCGAAGAAGGGAACCTCTTCTTCTTCTGGTCCAAATCATTGGAGGCCGATAACGAGTTCATCCTCATCGAAGGGTTCACCGACGACGGTGCGGCCCCACATGTGAACAGTGAGCACTTTGCCAAGGGGCTGGAGACGATGCGTCCGCATCTGCTGTCGACTCCGAAAATTATCTCCCGCCAGGTTGAGGGCAACGGTTGGGACGAGATGGCTGAGCAAAAGATCGAGGGCTAACCTCTTGTCCGGTTACTGGCCGGAAACGTAAGCTGTGCCACATGAGCAGATCGAGTCTGCGTCGGGCTCTGCGCAAAGCCTCCCGACGCCTGCGCGGAACCGGTACCCGCTCGACGGTCACCCGTGACGACGACGAGCTATTGCCGTTGCCGATCAAGTCGGCCCCGATCAATATTGCCCGGCAAATCGCGTTGCGCGCTGCTAATGTTGGGCTCACCTCGCTGTACAGCATTTACCGGCTGGACCCGGCCCTGTAGCGGCTGACCGCCAAGAACTATCATCCTTGTCTGGAACGGTTCGCCAAGCTCAACGCCTGGATGATCTGCCAGCATGCCTCCCTGGACGTACCGGCCTACCAGGATTATTTGGTCCGCAACGACTATGAATTCAGCTGGTGGGATCTGGCCTCGTATCCGCCTACCTCCAAAGACGACTATGTCAGGGCCTATGGTGAAGCCAGTCGGTGCTGGGACGGTGAAATCGAGGTGGCCGGCACCGTCGTCGATGAGTCCTCAGGTTCTACGGGGACCCCGTTCAACTGGATGCGGTCCAAGGACGAAACCGCAACGGTACATAAGAATGTCGCCGGCTATGTGACCATGCTCTTTGGTGGCAAGAACTTGTTCTGCATTAATGCGTTCTCGATGGGTGCCTGGGCGACCGGGACCAATACCGGTCAGGCCATGGCCAAAATTGCGATGGTGAAGAACACCGGCCCGGACCTGGAGAAGATCCTGGATACCCTGCGCCACTTCGGACCACGATTCACCTACCTGATCAGCGCCTATCCACCGTTTTTGAAGCATCTGAAAGATCTCCTCGATGAGTGCGGAGACGAATTCGCCGAGTACACCATCAACGGGTTCGTTGGTGGCGAGGCCATGACCGAAGGGCTCCGGGATTACGTACTGGGCACCTTCGACCGGGTCTATTCCGGCTATGGTGCCTCCGATCTGACCATCGGCATGGGTGGCGAGACCGATCTGAGCATCACCTTGCGCAAAGAGTTGATCGCTAATCCCGCCTTCCGCACCGCGCTGTTGGGCCAGAACGAGACCAGAACCCCCATGATTTTCCAGTACAACCCGCTGGAAACCTATATGGAGACCACCGACGAGGGTGAATTGATGGTCACCATCAATTCCTCGGCGGTGATGAGCCCGCGGTTGCGGTACAACATTGGCGACGAGGCGCGGATCCTGTCCTTCCCCGAGATGGTGCAGATCACCAGCGCCTTCCCGCAACTGGTCTCCCGGCTCAAGGAGGCTTACCGGAATCAGCAGATGAAATTGCCGTTCCTGCTGCTGTTCGGGCGGAAAGACTCCACGATCTCCTATATGGGCGCCAATATTTATCCGCTCGATGTGCAAAACGGGCTGTATCGAGACCCCGAGGCGGCCAAGGTGATCGATTCTTTCCAGATTGAGCTGATGGAAATCGGCGATTTCGAGCACCGGCCCCGCATGCACATTCAGCTCCGCGATCCCGAGACCTACCCGGCCGCCCGGTTGGACCAGGTCGCCAAAGATCAGCTGGCCGATCAGCTCTCCGAGCAGGTGTTGGACCACCTGGCTTCGGTCTCTCGCGATGTAGCGGTGTCGTTGACCGAGGATGCCTCGGCGGCAGAAATCCGGGTGGTGGTCCACGACTTTGGGACCGGCCCCTTCAGCGACCCGAACACCAAGATCAAGAACGTCTACCTGACCCGAACCCAGCACGACGAGAGACAAAGCTAATGCGCACTCGAGATTTTTCAGCCTGCAAAGCCCCCAAGCCCGGACCGGTTGCCTGTTTCTCGGTCAGAATGAGTACCGCAATGTCGCTGCCTTGATCCAACAAATTCTGGTCTGGCCGCCCCTGGGACGTCGACTGCGCAATGCGCCGGGCTATTTGTGGCACCGTAGCTATTTCGAGTTCCCGCTACGTATCGGTCTGGTGGTGGCCTTCGAGTCCCGGTCGGCCCTGATGGACACTCCGGCCACCTACCCAGCGGTCCCAACGCTAATCCGGTGGTGGGCGGATTCATTCGGATTCTTGAGGCCGACGACATCGGATACGCCAATGGCACCTGGTCGGCCGAGCATGACCAGCTGCAGGTACTGACCGAGTGGTCCCGCCCGGCCCCCGGGGAGACCCCACCACCGGTGCTGTCTCGGGCTGCCCGCGCCACCATTCAGGGCGTGGGGATCGCGACTTCCCTGGCCAAAGCCCTGGTGGGCTCCGGGGTCGACACCATTCAGCGCCTGCGGGACCGCCGTGACGCTACGGTGTGAAGAGCTACTCACCCCGCACCGGGAGCTGAATCAGCTGGTCGCCGACCCTCCCGTCGGTGCCGGCTGGCGAGACAAGATGGTGCCCGTCCTCGCCGATGACCTGCGCGCCTGGCTCACCGGACACCACCCCGAGGTGGATTGGTGCCGGATGCTGGTCGTCCGAGAGGACACCACCGGCCAGATCCACGCCCACGCCACCATGCACGCCTCACACACCGTGGATGCCAAGCTGAGCGGTTCGGGCTTGCTGAGTGGTGGACCGGCCCTATATTTCGGGGCGCTACTGTACCGGAACCGAGCAGCACTCCGAGCGCTGCTGACCGGGATCCACGCCCGGGCAGAACAGCAGGGTTTCCGCCAGATTTTTGGGCCGGTCAGCCTACTGCCGAACCAGACCGGCGGGGCCGTGCTCTCTGGATTTGAGCACCCTGGTTTCTTCGACTCGACCTACAACGACCCCGTCCTAGTGGATGTGGCCGAAGAGTTCGGTTACACCACGGTGTATCCGGCTGCCACCTGGGAACTTCCGGTCGCAACCATCCCGGACCAGTACCGAACCCCGCCCACGGTCGAGGAGTACCGGCGGGCCGGAGTGCGCCCGCGGAAAGTCACCCGCTGGAATCTACGGGGCCGATCCGGTGTGGTAGAACACCTGCGGGCCGGGCACAATGCGGCCTTTGCCCAGCTTCCCTACTACACTCAGATCTCCCCGGCCCAAATGAGGGCTCAGGCGGCCGGCTTAGAAGTACTGATGGATCCCCGGCTCGTTGTGATCCTCGACCACGACCTGTCCCCGTCCGCATCAACAGGCCCGGCCAGTTTTGCGCTGGTGGTCCCCGATCCGGTGAGTATCCTGCGCTCCCATAACGGCCGTCTGGGCCCTCGCCAGCTGGCCGAGCTAGCCGGAGAGAAACTCCGCCCGGTTCCACACCGCACCAGTTCGTTGCGCGATGCCGTGTTGATCACCCAGGGCACCGACCGCAGCTTCAGGGACGGGGACTGCTCTCCTTAGTCTCCCGCCAGTTATTTGCCCAGCTCTCCGCTGCCGGCTACCGCACCCTGCGGGTCACCGATATCGGTGAGGATAACCCGGCGTCGGCCGAGGTGTTCCGCCGGGCCGGTGGCTACCGACTCCACGGCATCGGTTTCCTCACCACCTCGGTACAGGCCATCACCCAGCCCGACAGCTCCGGCTGGGCCGATCGACTCCAGGGCTGGATTCAGATCGCTGGTCGGGCCCCCTCAGCCCACAACACACAGCCCTGGAACCCCCTTGTTGACGCCCCCAAGAAAATCATCAACCTGGGCGTCCACCCGGAACGGCGCTTAATCTACGGTGACCCCACCGACCGAGACCTCTATCTTGCTCTGGGCTGCTGGATTGAATCCCTGAAAATTGCAGCCAGCCAGGACAGTGAGAACCCACACCGGCTCAGCATCGAATCTGTCACTGGCTCGGGCGCCAACACCAGCATCCGGCTCCGGCTACAACCCCTCGCCGCACCGACCGATGACTTCAGTGCCGAGGATGTGCTCTCCCGTCGGGTCTATCGTGGCATGCTGACACCAGCGTCGGATGTTGTGGCCACGGCGCTCGCTGAATTCCCCCAGGCGGTCGAATTCACCGACCCCCGCATCAGCGACCTGGAAACCATCGCCTCGAGACATTTGAGCTCCTCGCCCGAGCTGATCCGCGAACTCACCGGATGGTTACGCCTGGATCCGCACCATCCGCGGCGTCACCTCGACGGGCTCGACGGCGGTTGCCTGCTGCTACCACCGGCAGTGCAACGCCTGGCCCGGGTGGCACGCACTCCACTCGCCGACATCCTGGCGACACCGCTCTCGGCCACCTCCCGGATGCTAGCTAGGGTTCACACCCGCTTCAGGTCCCCCGGCACATCCACCGCGGAACATCACACCCAAACCCGTGGCACACCCGTGCTGTTTTCTGCCCCCGCCGAGAGTCCCGCCCAGATCATCGACGCCGGCAGAACCTTGCACAGGTTGTGGTTACGGTTGCACCAGCTCGGGTTATCCGTGGCACCGGCCACCGAAATGATTGACGCACCGGCCACCGCGTCCTATCTCCACCGCTGGGTCACATCCCACGATCAACAATCCCAGCACAACCACCGACCACTGTCCTATTTCCGGGTGGGAGTTCCCGCATCCACGCCGCCACGTTCCGCACGGATGACCGGACGCTAGAGGAACCGGTTTCAACAAACTTGGACACCTCCCTACCCGATTGGCTGCATCGCTTACGCGCCATCGACGTGCCCGGCCTCATCACCCCGCGACATACCCCACCCTGGTGATCCAACACCAGTGACGCAAATCGCCCGACGATATTGTCGATCTCCTCGAGGACCACCGCCGGCACGCCCGGAGGAAGTGCTGACATTACCCTGCCAATGACCCTTGCGAGGCTAAGGAGCCAGCGGCACCACCATGGGGCTACCGGATTGCGGATCGGGGAAAATCTCGCACTCCAAGTCGAAGACTTCATGCACCAATGCGGCGGTGAGCACATTGTGGGGTGCCCCGGTTGCGACAATGTTCCCGCCGGCTAAGACCACCAGCTGATCGGCGTAGCGGGCGGCTTGATTCAGGTCGTGAAGCACTGCCACCACACTGCGACGTTCATCGCGCATTCGGCGACAGATCGTCAAGACCTCGATCTGGTGGGCTAGATCCAGGAAGGACGTCGGCTCATCGAGGAGCACGTACTCGGTGTCCTGGGCGAGAATCATTGCGATCCAGGCACGCTGACGCTGGCCTCCAGACAGTCCTGCGACCGGCTGGTCGGCCAGGGCAGTCACGTCGGTGGCGGCCATAGCCGTTGCAATCTTTCCGTCGTCACCGGCCACCCATTGGCGCAGTGCCGAATGGTAGGGGTGGCGTCCTCGAGCGACCAGCCCACGGACCGTGACCCCATCGGGGACCACCGGATCTTGTGGAAGTAATGCCACACGACGGGCAATCTGTTTAGAGCGGTACCGGTCCAAGGGGCGCCCATCCAGGCTCACGTGACCGGCGGAGGGGGTCAGGGTCCGGGCCAAGGTTTTCACTAACGTGGATTTGCCACAGCCATTGGGCCCTACGATCGCGGTGAATTGTCCGGCAGGAACCTGGAAGTCCAGATTCTCTAAAACCGGTGGCTTCCCGCCATAGCCCACCGTGATGCCCGTGGCCTGTAATGATGCCTCTGCTAGCGATGAGGTGCTCATCGAGTGGACCTCCTCCACGTACTGATCAGCAAGTATCCCAAATACACCCCGCCGACACCGGTGGTGATCACCCCCACCGGGAGCCCGTCAAATAGCGGGACGTGTTGAACCAAGAAGTCAGCGGCCAACATTATCAGTGCACCCACCAGGGCGGACAGAAACAGGTGGGGGCCCGGGGTGCGCGTGGCTTGGCGTGCAATATGTGGCGCCGATAGCGCCACGAAGGCAATCGGTCCGGACACAGAGACCGCCATGGCGGCCAAGATGACCGCAAGCACAATCGCCCAGGCGCGCGTGCTGGTAGCCGAGCTACCCAACGTATCGGCCAGTTCATCGCCCATATCCATCGGAGTCAGGTGGTGGCTGAGGGCGATGACCGCCGGGATCAGCACCAGCAGGGCGATGCCGATGGTCGTGGCGTGTTCCATATTTCGTGCCCCCAGTGACCCAGCAAGGTAGGCGGCGAGCTGGGAGGCAGAATCCCGCACATCCACAGCCACCACGTAGTGGGTGATCGACAGCGACATCGCGGCCACACCGATTCCGGTCACGATGACCCGAGAGGGGGAGGCAAAGCCCAAGCCGGTAGAAATCCACACCAGTCCGACCGCGACGGCCGCGCCGATGAGAGAACCCACCGATGCGGAAACCATCCCGGGAAAGAACATGGTCGCCACCGCCACTCCAGCACCAGCTCCAGCGCTCAACCCGATCACATCGGGGCTACCCAGCGGATTACGGGTGACCGTTTGGAACAGCGCCCCGGCGAGTCCTAAAGCAATACCGACGCCGATAGCGACTAATACCCGGGGGCCACGGAGGCGTTCAAGCACAAAGATCGTGCTGGGTTCAGCCTCCCCTCTCAGCAGCGCGCTCAGTTCGGCCGGCCCAAGCCCCATCGGCCCCCAAGCCACAATGCCCGTTGCCAAGACCAGAATAACCAGAATCGACACCACGGCCAGTACAGCGCTCCGGGGGCTGTAGGGAATGGCCACAATGTTGCCGAGGGTCAACATGTTCTCGCCACGTCGTAGCGTGGGGCGTGAACGGGATGGTGCGGTGGTCATACTGCCACCTTTCCGCGGCGTACCGCCACCAAGAGAAAGGGAGCACCCAGAAAGGCGGTCACGACACCGACCATGAGTTCTTCGGGCCGGGTGATCACCCGAGCCACGACGTCGGAGGCCAATAACAGGGAGGCTCCCAGCAGAATGGCAACGGGTACCTGCTGCCGAAAGTCACCACCAACCAAGGACCGCACCAGGTGCGGGGCTGCCAACCCGATGAATGCGATAGGTCCCACCGCCGCGGTGGCGGCTGCTGCCAACAGCGTGGCCGCCAGAATTCCTCCGGCACGGATGGCAACGACTGGGGCCCCCAGCGACACCGCCACCTCATCACCCAAGGCCAGGGTGTTCAGCCCCGGGGCAAGGATCACGGCCAAGAGCAGTCCA
Organism: Auritidibacter sp. NML130574; assembly: GCF_003185725.2. Lineage (GTDB taxonomy): Bacteria > Actinomycetota > Actinomycetes > Actinomycetales > Micrococcaceae > Auritidibacter > Auritidibacter ignavus. Next base: position 2,029,537 of record NZ_CP031746.1, read on the forward strand.
AGGATCACCGCGGGCAGTACGGCCCACAGGGTTTCGAATTGGGCTCCAGCCAAGGAACCAACTACCCAGTGCCGGTAGGAGTCGAAAACCTGTGGCCGCGTGAGCACCATGGCTTGAATATAGGCGGTCAGCACCGCCGAGACCACGGCCCCCGCTAGAATGAGGGGCACCACCGATTGGCTTCCGGACGACCGGCTGAGGACGTAGACCAAGACCACCACGACGATGGCCCCGGGTAATGCGACCAGCACCGTGGCGGGCCCGACCGTAGCGGAGAACCCGAAGAACGCAACCGCGGTGACCACAGCGGCTGAGGCCCCCGTGGTCACACCCAGCAGACCGGGTTCACCCAGTGGGTTACGCGTGAGACCTTGGATAATCACACCCGAAACGGCCAGGGAGGCACCGACGGTGGCACCGACCACGGTGCGTGGCCAGCGAGCTGCCAGAACCTGTTGTAAGTGGGCGTCACCGCCACCGCGCAACACGTCAATTACCTCGCGGAGGTCATTCTCCCGAGACCCGTAGGCGATTGATGCGGCACTGGCTAGCAGCAAAAAGAATAGGCACAGAACAGGTGCGATCCAGGCTTTCACTCGGCGTCGTCAGCGGAGCCTTCACCCTCCACATTCTCGACCGCTTCATCGATCATCGGCTCGTAACGGTCCAACACCCAGGGCACCGTCAGCGGGCTAATGATGGAGGATGCGGTTACAAAGGATTGGTCGGTCGGTGCTACCACGGCACCGTTGTCGATCGCCGGAATTGAGGCGTAGAGGTCCTGTCCTTCCGTCTCTTCGCGATTGTCCTCATCGGAATACCAGGTGAAGATCAGATCGGAGTCATTGAGCATATCAGCGTTTTCGAGTCCGATCATTGCCGAGTCGGTCCCTTCGACCTCGAATTCCTTCATGTCCTCAACTGCCGGATCCACTTGCAACCCGAGCTTGCTCACCATCTGGACGCGCTGCTCTCCGGGGAAGAACACGCCGAGCGTTCCTGGTCCATCGTTGTAAATATAAGAGAACGTGTAGTCAGACCATTCCTCGTGACTATAGTCTTCGAATTCCTGCTCGATCTGATCAATCAGCTCCGGGGCCCGTTCTTTTTCGCCCAGTGCGGTAGAGACGGTCTCAATCTGTTCTTCCCAGGTGATGGTCCAGGGCAACTCCGGATAAGCTACCGTCGGTGCGATATCGTCGAGCAGGTCGTACTGCTCCTGGGTAATACCTGACCACGGTGCGAGGATGACGTCGGGTTCAAGATCAACAATGGCTTCGATATCAAGTTCTGTACCGCCGGTGAACTGTTCGGGCAATTCATCACCGACCTCTTCCACGGCTTCATGGATCCAGGGCAAGTAGCCGGTGTCATCAGCACCCCATGGGTATTCCTCAATACCCACCGGGGTCACACCTAGGGCAATGGCCGTCTCCGTCGAGCCCTGACCAAGGGTCACGACGCGCTCGGGCTTGTCCTCAATAATTGCGGTACCCAGGGCATGTTCAATCTCCACGGTTTCGAATGCACCGTTGTCCTCTGCCTGGTCATCTGGCCCGTTCTCACCACCGCAAGCGCTGAGTGTCAGAGCTAAAACAGCAGTTCCTGCCACAACAGTTATTCCGTGTCGGGTCTTCTGCCAATGATTCATGAAATCCCTTTCTAGGTAGTCAAGGCCAAACAGCGCTTGCTGAGGACACCTCATCGAGCCCACGGTGTGTATCTACTCGACCTTAAAGTTTAGGGTACACTTACTTTGTTATGCAACATCAATTGGATGTTAGAAAGGTCGGCAGAACTCAAGCTGGCGACGATGTCGATCTGCACTCACAGCCACGACCATCACACACATCAAAGCGGCGATCACCACACGGGCGATCGCCTCTTAAAAACAGCCGGATTAGCTGTGAAACTCAGTTGCGCTGCGCAAGCTCCTAACGCAGCACCTGAATTTCCTGGCGAGTACCAGCGGTATTCTGCACGGTGCGAATCGTCGCGATGAATAGCTCCAGCACCACACGGAACAACACGAGCTGAATGACGGGAAAGATCCACCCAAACAGCAACCACAATATCCCGAACGGCGCGGCATCTGTCCCCATCATGCTAAATGCTGGCACCAGCCAGCCAAAGATCAGCGACATGGCGACCAGAACGATCATCAAAATTAAAGATAAACTTCGTGAATTTGATGGTTACAAAGCTATCGACCGACATATCAAACAGAAAGGCAAAGACGCCTCTGTCTTCCACGGACGTTCGCGAGTTAGGGGGCTTAGGGCCGGACTGGCCCGGGGTGGACTGGTGGGCCGCCCCCTGCGGGTCACCTATATCGGTGAGGATAACCCGGCGTCGGCCGAGGTGTTCCGTCGGGCCGGTGGCTACCGACTCCACGGCATCGGTTTCCTCACCACCTCGGTACAGGCCGTCGCCCAGCCCGACAGCTCCGGCTGGGCCGATCGGGTCCGGAGCCGAAACCCAGATTCTGTTGGCGTGTGAACCCACTGGCGTGGCCGAACCGGGGGAATTCACCGGCTGGTTACGCCTGGATCCCCATCACCCGCGACGCTACCTTGACGGGCTCGACGGCACCTGTCTCATGCTACCCGAACCGATACAACGGATTGCCCGACTGCTACGCACTCGCTGGGCGGATTCACTGGCCCCGGCGGTGGCAACCCTGAGTCGAGCCACCGCGCATCTGCCCCGTTGCGCCGGGAAACCTCAAGCCGGTACCCCGGTTCTGTTCTGCGATCCCGCGCAAACCCCCGCCGAGATCATCGTGGCCGGCCGGAGACTGATGCGCCTGACCGGGCGGTGACCGGCCCGCCCGGACTGAGGGAACACGACAGATGGGGCCTAGAGAACGAGCGTGGCAGCCGCGAGCGCTCCGGCCAGACCCCAGCTCGTCAAGGACCCGATGAGAAATTCTTCCGCCCGGGCCCCGATCCGACGATCGGCGGAAATTTCGGGAAAGCGCACAATCCCTTTGGCGGCAATCAGGGCTGCCACAATGCCTTGGGCACCCGTCAAGGCCAGCACATAAATGATGATCCGTTCCAACGGACCGATGATACGACCACCTCGCAGTGAGGAGGCTGTGGAGCCTTCCTCCTCCGGGGGCCGGTGTTGGCCGGGCATCTCGTGACGCCCGGTAAGTTCCAAAACACTGCGCACCACTTCATTGCCGGTACTGGATAAGAACACCAACGATCCGGTCGCCATAACGATCGGGCTGGGCTCGTGATCTCCAGTCGCCCACGTGACACCGAAAACCACGGCCAGTAGCACGACCAGCACTGGACCACGCCAGATCAGGTGGCGTTGGCTAGCCACCATCCAGACGAGAGCGAGCACGACCGCCACGGCTGCGTGCCACCAGTGGGTCACGACCGTGGCACCAATGAGGGTCAGTAGCCACCACACCGTCGCGATCAGCCACCGGGCCGGCATCCGGCGGATGAACACGGCCAGTAGATCACTGACCCCGATGACTAGCAGGGCACAACCAAACATCATGATGTCTCCCCCGCCAACTCGCGATCTAACCGTAACAGCATAGCTGCCCCAGACCGATGCACGGCTTTGGAAACTGCCGCCTGGCTGATTCCTTCGGACTGGGCGATCTCCCGTTGGGTCACCCCGTGCAATAAGGCTCCGGCCATGCGACGTTCGCGGGACTTGAACCGGGCCAGTACCTGGTCAACGGCCAGAAATTGAGCGTTAACCGCCGCCGCCAGGTCGGCATCCTCCCCGCGCAGGCGGTGTCTGACGGCAGGTAAGGATTGCTGGAGCACCTCGGCTTCGTTAAGGGCTTCCCGGGCTGCGATCCAGCCGGGCCCGTCATGAATTGGCCCGGTGACGCTACGAGCAATCGTCGTGATACGTCCCATGCCCACTCCAGCACGTACCTGGACCTCTGCCGGCAAGAAAAGATGCACACGGTACAGGCTTCGCACCGCGTCCTGCCACGAGAAGTAGACCGCTTGGAACTCGTCGCCCACTGTGGCCCAGGCCGGATGGTCGGGCACAATCTGCTCTTCGATACGGGCAAAAGCATCCATGATCACAGAATGGGCCACGACACGATCGGGAAGATCACGGGACCCCACGATGTCGAAAATCACGGGAACGCTCGTCATGTATATAACCATAACAGTTATATAGAGGCTAGTATAACTATTTTTGAGGTGAACTTCTCGGTGCGTTCTGCGATCGGGCGCGGGTCAGGGAAGATCTCACACTCGGGGCCAAAGACCCGGTGGACCAACTCTGCGGTGAGGAGCAGGGCGGCGGGATCTTCGGCAATGAGTTTGCCATGACCGAGAAGCACCGCGGGCAGTATCGCCCAGTGGGTGTCAAACCATGCTCCGGCCAGGCTCAGCGGTACGACCGATTCGCTACCGGAGGACCGACTTAGCACCGAGACCAGGATCACCACGGCGATGGCACCGAGTAATGCGAAGAAGGCAGTAGCCGTTTACCACCGCGACGCAGGCCCCGGTGGGCATCCGGGGTAGCCCTGGCCCTTCCAGCGGGTTGCGGGTCAGCTCCTGGATAAACAGCCAGAGTAGCACCGACCACTGCCCCGACCAGGGCGGGTGGCCAGCGGGCTGCCAGCACCTGCTGTCAGGAGGCGTCGTCGCCACCGCGCAGGACAGGTGCGAACTAGTGTTTTACTCGGCGTGGTCCGCGGAGCCTTCGCCCTCAGCATTCTGGACGGTCTCATCGATCATGGGTCTCGTATCGGTCCAGCACCCAGGGCACAGTTAATGGGCTCATAATGGAGGATGCGGTCACCAAAGACTGGTCGGTGCCACCACAACACCGTTGTCAATTGCCAGAATCGAAGCGTAGAGATCTTGGCCTTCGATCACTTTCCGGTTTTCCTTATCGTCATACCAGATAAAACTCAGATCGGGATTCTTGAGCATATCGATGTTCTCGAGTCCGATCAGCGCCGAGTCTACGGTCAAACCGAATTTGCTCTCCATCGGGACGCGCTACTCTCCAGGAAAGAGCAGGCCCGGTGTGCCTGGTCCCTTCTGGTATATACGAGAAGGTGTCGTTGGACTATTCCTCCTAGCTACGGTCGTGAAATTCCTGGTCGATCTCTTCGATCAGCTTCGGGGCCTGGTCTTCTTCCCCCAGAACGGTGGCGACGGTGTGAATCTGTTCTTCCCACGTGATGGTCCACGTCAACTCGAGACAAGCCGCTCTCAGACCGATATCGTCCAGCAGGTCGTACTGCTTCTGGGTCATACCTGAGCGCGGTGCCAGGATCACGTCGGGGTCGAGATCAACAATGGCGTCTCCGCTGAGCTTCGGACCCACTCATAGCCCCCGAAGGCGCTAAGTGTCAGAGGCACAACAGCGGTTCCGACCAGAGTGGTGAGTCTGTTCCGGGTCTTTTCCCAACGATTCATGGGATCTCCTTCGAGGTAGCCACGGTGGGACGGTACCGGTGCCACCTCACGACACCTTGTCGACCTTACAGTGTGTGAGTACTCGACAACACATCGACGGCAAGTCTTATATCGTTATGCAAGACCAATAGATAGTTATCAGGTATCCCGAGGGAATCGCCGTGACCGCAGAAAATAATCACATCCACCACGAACGGTGCCGGCACACTGCCAGCGACGGGCAGGTTAGGATCCTGCCCGCCGCATCACCGCACAATTAGTTGAGTGAAACGTGCCGATTCCAGGAACGGTGGGTGCGCCACATGACGATGACAAGCGTGAGGATCGTTCCGACGAACACGCCGAGTGGCATGATGGCGCTGTCACCATCGGCAAAGGCGATCTCGAGGGTGTTGATGACCACCAGCTGCGGTGTTCCATCGTCACTAACAACAGTGAAGTCGAATCCCAACGGAATAGCCAGTATCGCAAGAAAGATAATGGCTTGGCTACCGACGTAGGTGATCACGGCCATCAAAACCAGGCCACCAATGCCCATTCGACCGAATGGACCCTCGCTACCGACAGAGGCGATGAATGCGTACATCACCGGCCAGGTGAAAAATATGAATAGCACCACGATCGGCAGGTACACTCCGAGGAGCAATGGTAGCGGGATGAAGTCGCTGATAGCCTCTAGTCCCGAGCCCAACGCCACGAACAAGTTCGGCTCCTCAGGGCCCAAACCAGCAGCGGTTGGTGAGCTCGCAAACGTGAACCAGGCGGCCCAGAACAGCGGGAATCCGATGATCAATACGACCGCCGTCGCCAGCATCATGTGCAATAACTTCGTCCAGAAGATAGTTGCGCCTTTCACCGGAATCGCGTGAGTGAGGTAGCCTCCACTGCGAAACCCTGAACACCAAAAGTCGATGGCGAGGGCGATTTGAGTCGCGGGCACGAGCGCCACGATCGGTAACACGATCAGTGGTGGCCCGAAGTGACTCACGACTGGCAGATTGATCCACATCAGCAGCGTGCCTAAAGCACTCGCCGCGAGGGCGCCACCGATGATGATCGCAAGCAGAACGCGGGTGCGGATGAACTCGTGTTTTAAGAGTGTCAGTGTCATCGGAATACCTTTCGGAAAAGCTGGTCGATACTCAGACCGTGTTCAGCGCGCAGATCGTCGGCGTTGCCGGTGAGCGTGATACGACCGTGGCGCATGAACACCACCGTGTCGATAGCAGGTTCAAGGTCGTGGATGAGGTGAGTTGACATCACCAACAGTGAGTCGGGAGCCAGGTTGTTGAGGACGGTGTCGAGGATCTCGTCGCGCGCGGCCGGGTCGATACCGCTGATCGGTTCATCAAGCAGGTAAAGCTTGGCCCGGCGGGACATGGTGAGCGCGATCTGGATCTTCTCGCGCATACCCTTCGACATTTCGCGCAGTTTCATGGCTCTTCACAATCGAGGGTGTAGACGGGGCTTGAATCCTCCGCTCTCGAGCAAGGACCTGGCGATGTAGTTGGTGAGATTCCGGAAGCCCAGGGCGGATCCGCGCAGGTGTTCGAGTCGTCCGTTGATGGCCTCGGTGGGTCCGTTGGAGGTTCCGGGGCGGTCGAAGTAGGCCAGGATGTCTGCCGCCCTTTTCTTCAACGTCCTACCCAGACCGGCCAGCTCGATGAGCTTGGTCGGCACTGCCCGGCCCAGCTTGGCGATCAGCTGCTCCATCATCGCCCTGCCCTCGGCCCTGTCTGTCTGGCGGTAGGCGGCGACCATGTGCTGGTAGAACGCCCACGTGGCCTCGACCTCCACATGCTCGTCAGCCTCGAAGAGGTCCTGGATCCTGGAATACTGCTTCTCGGTGAGCAGGTCGGCCCCGGTCAGCAGGGTCCGGCGGGCCTTGTAGAGCGGATCCTGTTTGCGGCCCCGGTGGCCGTTCACCTGTTGCTGGACTCGCCGGCGGCATCGCTCGAGCGCGTCTCCGGCCAGGCGGACCACATGGAAGGGGTCCATGACCGTGGTGGCTTCGGGGATCTCCTCAGTGGCTGCGGTCTTGAAGCCGGTGAACCCGTCCATCGCCACCACCTCCACGCCATCCCGCCAGGAAGCCGGACGCTCGGCCAGCCAGGTCTTGAAGGCCTGTTTGGAGCGGCCCTCGACCATGTCCAGCAACCTCGCCGGACCGGTGCCGACGCGCAGTGGTGTGAGGTCGATGATCACGGTGACGTACTTGTCGCCACGCCGGGTATGGCGCCAGACGTGTTCATCCACGCCGATCGCGGTGACCCCGTCAAACCGGGCCGGGTCGTCGATGAGCAGACGCTTGCCCTCGGCCAGCACGGCGTCGTTGGCGGTGTTCCACCGCACCCCCAACGCCTCGGCGACCCGGGCGATGGTCAGGTGCTGCACGACCAGAGCTTCCAGGGCCCAGCGCAGGGCACGGCGGGAGAGCTTGGCCTTCGGCTCTGCCGCGGCGGTGGTGTCCTGGCGCCAGACGTGGGCGCAGTCGGCGCACCGGTAGCGCCGAACCGTGACGTGCAGAGTCGTGGGCCTCCAGCCCAGCGGCTCGTGCGCCAGCCGGCGGATCACCGTGCCCCGCGCGGTGCCCTGAGAACCACAGCGGTGACACCACTCATCTGGCTCCACCACCCGACAGGCCAGTACCGCCCGCCCGGGCTCCACCCGTTGCCCGGTAGCTTGAAGGCCGAGCTCGTCCAGCCGGCAAAACTTGGTCAGGTCACAGTCGTCGAAGGTAGCGTTAGGCACGTCGAGGTCTTTCAGATGGCTTGTGTAGGAACTTCCATCATCGGAAGGCCTCGACCTCTATCCAGCTATCGACGCGCCACTTCCCCGAGACCCCCGTCTACACCCTCGATTGTGAAGAGCCACAAAACCCAGGACGGTTCAGTGTTTTCGGACAACCCGACCACACCCTTTCCTTCAACTCATCAAGAGACCGCGCAAAACGGGCGCGTACCACTAAAAAACGGGCGCGTACCACTAAAAAACGGGCGCGTACCACTAAAAACCCGGACACCACACCAGCAACCGGGCACAACAAAACCCCGCACCACAAACGGGTACGGGGCAGTGAAAAGTAGATCTATGCCACTCGCTGATTCAACTCACGCAAACGCGAAATATCCTCGATGGCAATCTCATCATCCGGATCATCCTCATCAAACATCTGAGCAACCTCATCCAAGAGTTCCATCGGAACACGAACGTCTTCTTCTAAAGCCAAGGTCAGACAAAAGCCAACAGCTAGAGGAATTTCCCTATGTTCTGACAAACTCAGCGCAATTTCCATAGTCGTGTCTTGATCCCCCACCACGGGAAGAAGGATATCCCTCAATGAAGAGAAAATCTCAAAATAGGACCTCATATATCAATCTTACTCTGGGTGTGCCGTAGAAATGAATCTCATGCCATTCTTGCGCCGACTCGTCACAACTCGCACAACAACACCGTCGACAGACTTCCTATGTAACGTACGATGACCACGCACAAGCGCTTCACCATGATCTAGCACCTCTTCAATCGCGCCTGCAATATCGTCTCTTGACCAGTCTTCAGGGAACTCAGTGCGAGGCACACCTCGTTCCTTCTCAAAAATCCACCCAAATCCTGGATAGTGGCCGCCCTTGCCCTTCGGCGCTTCCGAAAAACTTTTATTATCTCGTTCTCCGTAGAGGATGTGGTTCCATTGCTTCGAATCAAGGGGCTCAAATCCTTCAGGCTGGAGTTTTGGCGGGTTTTCCGGATTCCTAGGTGTAGTTCCCCGGGAGGTTGTGAACACTCGCGGGGAATTACAGCTAGCCTGCCATAATCGGTCGGACTCAGCGACGGCTGCGGCGCTGGATTGGCCTTCCGGTGCTTGTGCACCCAGTTACCCAAAGCGCCGGGATTGATCTCCAACTCCCTAGCGACCTGGGCCATCGAACGGTCAGACTGCAAAACCAACTGCACCGCCTCGGCCCTAAACTACGGACAGAACTGCCGCCTCCAACTAGCTAACATGATCTCGATCCTCTCATCTCAAAAAACTGTCCAAGAACCTAGATACACCCCAGATCGCGTGCTCCCGGTGACGGGTGTGGGCCTCCGCGCGTCGGCGCAGAATCCGGTCCAGGGCCCGCACCCCTCCGAGGGTGTCGGAGATGACGACATACAACTGGTCCGGATCTCTGACCGCCATGGTCGCGTCCGCAAGATCTCGCAAGGCAGTGTTGGCAACTTCTGCGCTCTCGGCAGGATGGGCAGGCGTAGGCATCACGGCACCTTCTTTCGTCTCCGGTGATGCCCCTCAGGTACACCCGACTCGTCAGACCTGTCGGCACAGTGGCAGAGCGGCGGTGAACGCCTTCGCTTGCTGTCCGACTAGCTTGCGGGTCTCACAGGAGGACTGGATCGCGGCCTTGGTGATCGCCGAGACCGCCGCATCGAGATCCTCAAGCGTGTCAGCGGTCACGGAGACGGGACCGCTGTAGCGCAACACCCCGTGCCCGGCGGTGAGGTCGGTCTGCTGCTCCTGGTACTCCGCGTTCTGGGAGGCGTCCTCGATCTGCCCGATCCGGGCCCGCTGGGCGTCGTCCGAGACGTATTCCACCTTCTTCTTGCGGATATCGCGGGCGGCCTGATCGGTGCGCATCGGCGTGACGATGAGGGAGAACGACCGCAGCACTCCCGTCGACAGCAACACCGGGGCGAGGAAGCCTGGGTGGACGAGAGACCTGGGCCATTCCGAAACCCATAGCACCGCGTGATAGGCGGAGTCCGTGCGCAGATGCCCCCAGGCCTCGTTCACGGCGACCAGTCCGGCCGTGGCCAGTTCCTGGCCCAGGTCGCCATGACGGTCCAGGGTCGAGGCGATCGCGGGATCGTAGGCGGAGCGGAGGATGACGGCGATCTGTCCGGTGCTCAGCCATTCGGTGAATGACAGGTCCGCGGCCCGCAGTGCCGAGGTCATTGTTCTCATCTCCTGTCGCAGCACATTCGCCCACCCCGGAGTCCGCCACCACTCCTCGATCTGATTCAGATCGGTTGTCGCGTCGTGGAAGCCTTGCGGCGTGATCGGGTGTTTCCCGTTCGGAGCGCACACGAACACCAGCACGCCCATGCGGGCGAACTCGCGCGCGGCAGCAGGAATCGATCCCGATGCCCCCACGTTCTGGAGCGCTCTCGACACGGCGTTGCGTTTGGACCTCATGAGCGTGAGCTCGATCCGGGTGCCAGCACCGGTGATTGGGAGCGTGCCAGGGCACGCTCGGGCACTGCCGGATGGTCCGCGCGTAGTTCCGTGTTCGCACCGTGTGGTCTCCTCCCGACTGGTCACCTGTGAGGTGAGCCAGGGCGCCCAACGGTCGAGACGGTCAGTGGATGAGGAGGTTGGCCGCCAAGTCCGTCGGAGCACCTGGTGTATACACCGGCATAGTCGTAAAACAAGGAACCATGTGCCGTATGGTGCGAATGATCCGAATATTCGGACCGAGATCCGTCAGATCAGAACCAGTCAGAAGGCTTGTTGCTCGGTGCGCTTGAGTGCACGGTAGCGGCTTGGGCTCATGCCCATGATCTGGCGGAAGAGACGTGCCGCATGTCCTCGACTCGCCCATCCAACTTGTCGGAGTATGCTGTGGATCGCATCATCTGTATCTCGGAACAAGCGAGCCATCTTTTCGACACGCAACATCGTCGGCCACGCGTGCGGGGTCTTGCCGAACGCCGCCACAAATACTTGGCTGAATCGCGAAGCCGACAGGGGTGTGGCTGACGCGAGTTCTGCACAGGTCCACGAGTGCGCAAGATTCTGCCTCATCAGGTCCGCGGCTTGTAGTGCTTCTGCTCGAACTGCAGAGAATTTTCTATGCCGTGGTCGGGTCGGCAACGTGCTTGCGCGCTACCCGGGCGAGATCCGCACTGGAGTAACTTGCACGAACAGCACGACGACATCAAGGATCGAGAACCACAGTACTTGCATTCGGTGAGCGTGGAGACTAAGTCCGTGTGGGTCCAGACTCAGTTTCACAATTTCATCTACCCAGGGCATCAGTAGCCCAACCCGCCCCTCGCCGAGGTGGCGAACCTGAGCGGGATCGGCGTAGATGATATCCGCGAAATCTTGCGTATCTAATCGGTCTCGAATGACGTTGACGTACTGCCAGTAAAGCTGGTGGGGTGCATAGTCTGGGTCAATATAGACGGTGCTCGTTAGGATTTGTGGCTCAGGGTCGGATCCGCAAAAGACCCCTGCTCCCAGCAAGACAACATCACCGGCATTAACAGCCCGCCGATTGGAGTTCACGGTGAGGAAAGCTGATCCATCACAGATAACGATAAGTTTGGTGCAATCATATGCTGTCGGACCTATCGGCCTATGGAGGGTTTTCGTTCTCGCAAGTATTGGCGCGAACTCGAAGTCGGGAAGGGGTGTGTGAATGTTCAATATGTTGATGGATTCTTGCTCTCCCTCCCAGGCTGCGGGAGCTTCATCGCCTATTCATTTGGGCGTGGGTAGTGCAGAGAAAATTAGGCTGACGGATCTTCGTGCAGTGTTGGAACAGCTAGGTAACCATTGCTGCCATTGCGACCGTTGGCCTCAGGCGGACACCGCCCGCTGAGCACATGGAGTACACGTCGGCTGGAGCGAAACCTGCGCGGACGAACAGAGCTACGCAAATGCAGGTCTGCAATCGTGGCAAGCTGACAACAGTGAATCCGGGTTCTCAAAAAACGGTCGACTATCATTCGATACCCAATTAGAGCGATGAGCCCCTCCCTTCTTATTGTGGCCAATCACTTTTGAACGCGGGGGAATCGCTGTTTAAAGTCTGTCGCGACGTCCTTCATGAACATAAACTCGACACCGTCGTGCTCTGACATATGCTCGATGAACCGCTCGAGCATCAATAGATTCTGTGGGCGACCGCTTACATCGGGATGGATCGTCATCGGAAAGACTGCGTAGTCCATTTCGCGATAGACCCAGTCGAACTGGTCCCTCCACAGCGACTCGAGCGCTCGGGGAGTTACGTATCCGTGGCTGTTCGCGCTTCCTTTGACGAACATCATTGGCGGCTGGTCATCGAGATACCAGCTTGCTGGAATCTCGATGAGGTCTGTCTCTGTCCCGCGTTCCAGAGGCTTCATCCACTCCTTGGCCGAAGCCGCATCGAAGTTGATCGGTGTCCACTCGTCGCCGGCGCGCACATAGTAAGGAGTGTGATCGTCGTGCATGAGTGAGTGGTCGTACAGGAATCCACGCTCGTGCAGGATTTCGTTAGTGACTCTCGAGAACTCCCACCACGGGGCTACGTATCCCACCGGTCGCCCACCCATGCGCGACTCAAACAACTCCAGGCAGTAGTCGACCACCTCCGTTTCTTGCTCCCTCGTCATCGACAGTGGATTCTCATGGCTGTACCCGTGCATACCTACTTCGTGTCCAGCCGCAAGCGTCCTCTCAAACTGCTCAGGGAACGTCTCAATCGAATGCCCCGGCCAGAACCATGTCACTGGAATCTCGCGGTTCTGTGCCAGCTTGAGCAGCCGAGGAACCCCGACTTCACCCGCGAACATTCCACGCGAGATATCGCTAGGTGAGTCCTGCCCACCATACGAGCCAAGCCACCCGGCGACGGCGTCAACGTCAATACCGATAGACACCATGATCTTCTTAGACACTTTGAGTTCCTCCTTGAATGATCTTGATTGCTCGTTCGGAAAGGTGATGTTAAAAGTGACCTAGCCTTGAGAGAAGGCCCATCCAGCAGCGAGTGCACCGATACCTAAGCCAGCGTCGAAGGCGATGTTCCATCCTGCACTGGCCATCTCCGTATTTCTGGACGTGCGGGCGCGTCGCATCATGGCGGTCAGCGCTGCCGTCTGACCTACCCCAGACGTAAATCCGATGACTGCAACGGCTAGGAGTATGCCCAGACGAGAGAGAACGACAGAGAAGACCATCGTTGATAAGGCAAGGATTCCGGCTGCTGTCACAAGGATGGCAAGCGGCGGATATCGATCAGATAGGCGGCCTCCCACCAGGCGACCCAGCGCCAAGCACACTTGGACCATCAACGCAGCCAGAACCGGTAGCCACGTACCCTCTGTGTCGCCGACTGAGGACAGAACGGCGGCGTAGAGACTCACGGCGAAAAGGTGACCCACCAGGCTGGTGATGACAATAGTGGCGGTAGAAAAAGTCCGCGAGCGTTTCAGAGAATCAGGCGCGGCGAGCTCCACCGACGGGCTGCCCAGCTGTAGATTAGAACGGTTGTCGGTGGGCGATTTCGCCTGCCCTGCCGGGACCAATGCGCTCAGCGCGAAGGCACTCCCGACGAGCGCTACGGCCAATTGCCCTCCTAGCTCGGCAGCATAGAGGCCTATCGGGGCTCCGAGCGCTCCGCCCACCGCTGAGCCAAAGCCATAGGTGCCGAGGGCGCGGCCGGTTTGGTCAGATGCTGCCTGCTCTTTGACCCAAACGGTACTCATCACCACGAAGACGCCGAAGCCAAGGCCGAGAAGTAGTGATCCTGGCCACTGGTTCATCAAGGGGAGGATCGCACTGCCCAAGCCCATAGCCGCCAGTGCCAGCATGACGGCAACGCGGCGATTCCTGACCCATCTCCGCCCAATGATAAGAAGCGGCTGGACGGCAACGACGACGAGCATCACTATGCCTACTCGTGCTCCAGATGAGATGCCTGACTCGTTTAGAGCGCTTGATGCTGTGGTGTAGAAGGTATAGAACGCGGCGAAACCACCACAGCCCGCAACCGCTATTCGACCTACGATGCCGTAGGAGCTGGGCCGCGCTGAGGTCACTTGTGCAGTTCCGTAGCCGCTCTGGAGGTACTGTCTGACTTCGCCGAGAGCTTTGGACTGTCAGCGAGCTTGAGCCAAATGACACCGCCGATAATGACTGCGAGCCAGAACCCCTTGATTAGGGTGAGTGTCTCGTCGAAGAAGACTGGCCCCAGCAGGGCGGCGCCGACCGCGCCGATGCCGGCCCAGACAGCGTAGCCGATGCCGACATCGATTCTCTTCAGGGCTACGCTGAGGAAGAATAGAGTGAACAGGAAGAACACGATGGCCACGAGGGACCATGTGGGGTTTGTGAAACCATTGCTTCCGTTCACGCTCAGGGCGTATCCAACCTCGAATCCTCCGGCGAGGAGGAGGGCGAGCCAGGCGCCAGCCTTCTTCTCAATGTCTGTCGGAGTGGTGGTCTCATGATTGGCAGTGGTAGCCATGAGAATGATCCTTTCTGAAGGTGATAGTGCAGGCGTGGGATTAAGCGGCGCCAGCAAGGTTGAGGCCGACAACACCGGCTATGACGGCGCCAATGCCCAGGAGCTTTTTCCAGGTTAGTTTCTGGGAGAGGAAGAGCGCGCCGAGGACGACGATGCCGACTCCTGCCAAGGAGGTCCACAGTGCGTAGCCGACGCCGACGTCGAAGGTCCGCAGGGCCAGGCTGAGGAAGAAGGTGGCTATGCCTCCGCTGACGAGGGTGGCGATACTCCACCAAAGCTTGGTGAAGCCCTGCGCCTTTCCGGCGGAGATGCCAACGGCGACTTCGAAGATGACGGCTATTCCGAGGTAGAGCCAGCTCATGATGGATGTCCTTTCAAAGGTGCATTCGAACGCTGGTCAGCGTCCATTGTTGATCTGTGTGTGTGAAAGTAGCGAGCGAACGGTTCGTTGCCTCGTTCGGCCGGAAAGGAGTTGAAGACGGTGGACCGAAGCTCATCAGTAATGCCGAGCGAGAGGTAGCTGGTGCGGTAGTCGAAGCCCCATTCGGCGACGGCGTCGCGATCGACGGCGACGTATATGGCATCCACGCCTTGATCGATAGCGAAGCGATAACACAGTCCGCAGGGTTCGCCCGTGGCCACCAGCGTGGTGCCGGAGAGGTCGTCCCGGTCATCAGAGTTGAGCACTTCGCGCATAGCGACGATCTCGGCGTGGGCGGTCGGGTCACGGGTTTCCCTGACCCGGTTGACTCCAAAATCAGAGATGACGCCGCTGTTGTCGACGAGCACGCCAACGAAGGGCAGCCCTCCGGCCTCGACGTGCTCAACACCCACTACGACCGCCTCGTTCATGGCCTGAATGAGAACGTCCGGTGGGATGGTGCTCATGATCGGGCCTCGGCGGCCGTCGCGCCCTCGGCCAGAGTGTCGACAGTCTTCTTTAGCCGCGCGCCGCTGGGTACCCCGCGCAGGAACTGGCCCTCGACCACGATGCCTGGCACAGAGGTGACGCCCACGGTGTTGACCGCATAGTTCTGATCGGCTTGCTGCCTGGCCCGTCGTTCCTCACTGTGCAGAGCCTGTTCGGCCTCCTCCCGATCGAGGCCGGCCGAGACTGCCACGTCAAGGATCACGGGATCCTTGCCGATGTCCCAGTCATCTTGGAAGAAGGCCTTGAACATCGCCTTGGAGTACTCCTCGGCTTTGCCCTGCTCCTGAGCCAGCTGCAGGACCATGAATGCCTTCTCCGTGCGCGGCTGGGGAGATACGGTCGGCAGGCTGATGGGAACATCAAGCCGTTCGGCCATCGGGTAGACGGCGTCTCTCCAGATCCGTGGCAGGTAGTCGTCCTCCGGGCGCAGGGTGGGAACGGGATCCGGTCGCAGCTCGAACGGCCGGATGGTCACTTCGACATCACGGTCCCGTTTGAGTTCCTCGATCGCTCCCTCAACGAGGAAGCAAAACGGGCAGACGTAATCGACGAAGACATCGATCTTCGTGGTCATAGTGCTGGTCCTTTCAATCATGTTACTGCATGTGCATGCATCTATATGGGTAAAAGGTGGCCCTTCTCGCTCGAGGGCGCCAAATGCTAAGATGTAAGCTTGCTGATCGCCTCGAAGGAGTGGTCAAGGCCGGCCAGATCTAGCTGTGGGTACTGCTTGGCTGCGTCGCAGAGCAGTTCGCTGATTTTCGCATCGTAGGGGTCGCGGATCTCCTCCACGGATTTGAGGCCTTTCTCAGTGATGACCGCGTAGACCCCGCGTCCATCGTCGGGGCAGGTGTCTCGGAACGCCAGCCCCTTGTCCTCCATTCGCCCAACGAGTCTGGTCACGGAGCTTGAGTTTAAGCTGACCTTCTGGGCGAGCTCGTGGATACGTAGCTCCCGCTCCGCGGTTCTGCTTAGGTGAAGGACTGCACGATACTCGGTGAGTCCGATTCCGTAGGTGTCAACGAGCCATTTACCCAGTGTGGCATCCACTGCGGCGACGATGGCCACAACCTGCGACCATGCCGCGCTGAGGTTGCGCGTCGGGGGGGTATGTGCTTGCTCAGAATGATCCGTGTACATGCACATAACCCTACCATGTGCGTTCGCGCAGCTCACCTCTCGGAGAAGAGGCGACCGTATCCTTCCACCTGGGATCTCAGGCCGCTTCCGTCGAGGCTGGCCCACAGCAAAACCTGGTTAGCGGTGAGCATCGTGATGCCGAGCGTGGACTCGAGATGATCGATCGCCCCGATAGCTCGCTGTCCGTTGCCGGCGATGAACACGGCCTGAGCGCCGGTCGTCGCGACCAGTTCGTCCACTGCTGCGGCGGTGGCTGCCGGAGTGATGGTCAGCGGGCCTCCTGTAGGACCGCTGGGGGTTGCGGAGACGATGTCGATGCCGTGGTCTCGGAAGTAGGCCTCGCCGGCTCGGCAGAGCTCGTCGTCGAACCAGGAGGGCGCCATGATGGCGATCTTGTTCAGACCCAGCTTTCGGATCGCGGCAGTGGCCGCGGTGCCCGTGGTGTCGAGCTTGATGCCGTGACTGACCGTTGACAGGCGCATGAGCAGTTCTTGCTCGCGGTCTGCTCCGATCTTGAACGAGGAACTGGTGAAGGCCAGTCCGATGGCGTCCAAGGGCGAGCTGGAGAGGCTGTCGACCGTGCGGTCGATGATCTCTGGAGCAATGAACTGCATGACCGGGTCATGGGCGATCTTCTCGTCGATGGTCCCGCCTGGGTGCATCGGGCTGAAGTCGACGCGTGCTCCGTGGATGGTGCTTCGTGTGCCGGCGAGCATCGCCTGGGCTTCGGCCTCCGGGCCGATGTCGGCGTGAGGGGTGACGATCCCGAGTTTGAAGTCGGATTCCCAACCGTCGTATTTCCACACGTGTCTTCTCCTTTCTAGTTTGGCAGCGTCGTTGCGGCCAGGCTCAGTGAGGTTGGTGTGCGGCCGTGATCGGTGACCATCTTCGGGTGCTTGGTCGCGATGAGCGTGAGCAGTTCGTCCATGTTCGGATCGACATAGTAGCGTTGCTCGCCGCGATAAATCATCCTGGTGCTGTCGCTGTTGCGCTGTTCGATGGCGTCGCCGCTGGGATTGAAGCGGAGGACATCGATGCCGTAGAGCATGCACAGCAGCGTGTTGAAGATGGGCGCGGCCTTGATCCACCGACCATTGAGGTAGATCCGTGCGTACCAGTGCAGGAACTCCTCACCTCCGACGAGTTCGTGCATCGCCGCGTCGGCAACGTGGTTGGTGACCACGTCGGAGCACAGCACGGCGGGCACGCCGAGCTTGCGGCAGCCAGCGACGAACAGGATGCTCTTGTGCAGGCAGAAGCCGAAAGGTTTATCGACAACGTCCGAGGCGCTAAGGTCCGTGTTCAGCATGACGTTGAAGACGTTGTAGTCGATGGTGTCGCGCACGGCGTCGTGGAGACGCTCGACGGAATTGGCGACGTTCGCCACGCTGTAACAGCCAGCGTCCTCAACGAACTGCGTAACGCTCGGGGCGTCATAGTCGAACACGGCGGTCGCCTGGGTCAGCTGAGGTTCGCGAGCGATCATGAGTTCACTCCCAACATGGTGGCGATCTTCGTGCGCAGGAGGTCATTCGATCCGGAGTAGATCGCTCCGGGTATGGCATCGAGGAGGTTGCTCGCCAACGGTGACGTAGTCAGGTATCCGTTGCCGCCATGGACGCGGATGGCGTTGATCGCCGAGTCGACGTTGGCCTCGCTGATGAAGACCTTGGCCGCGGCGATCGGAACGGTCAAGTCCTCGAAGCCGTCCAGTCGTTCCGCGATGGATTCCAGCAGGGCTCCGCCCAGTTCGATGGCGATCTGAGTCTGGACGATCCGGTCTGCCACCAGCTGGTTGCTGCCAATGCTGCGCCCGAACTGTTCGCGGTCGTTGACGTACTGCACTGAGCGGGAGACCAGCTGCTCCATCTCGCCGATGTTGCCGGCAAAGGCCAGCAGGATCTCGCGCTTCATGACCTGGTCGAGGATCAACAGGCCTGCGCCAGTGTGCCCGACGCGGTTGACAGCGGGCACTCTCACGTCCTCCAGCGCGACCTCCCCGATCGGGGAGGTGCTCAGCCCGGCCGTGGGCATCGGCTGGGAAGTGTCGACGCCGGGCCATCCAGTCTCGACGAGGAACGCCGAGAGCCCCTTGTCGACGCCGTCTTCGATGGTCTTAGCGTAGATCACCAAGGTCGAGGCAATCGGTGCGTTGGTGATGAACCTCTTTGTACCGTTCAGGACGTAGTAGTCCCCCTGGAGAATCGCTGTGCTGGTCGTGCTCATGACGTCTGACCCGGCCTCGGCCTCGGTGATCGCGTGGCCGCCGATGGTGGTGCCGGATTCGGCTGCCGGCAGATAGCGATCCCGCAGCTGTCGCTCTGCGAATGCGCGCAGGCAGTAGATGGTACTGGCCAGTTGGGTCACTGCTGAGAAGGTCAGTCCTCGATCCGGGCTGGTGCGCCCGAGTTCACGGACTCGGTTGATGGCGGCGCTCATTCCTGTACTGCCGATGCCTTCGGTGGCGAGCGTTCTGAATAGCCCGCTCGTGGCAGCGGCATTCCACAGTTCCGTCGGGAATCCAGCTTTCTGTGAGGGTGGGGCCGTGGGCGCGTACTTGCGCAGGTGGTCGAGGAACCCCAACCACGGGTCGTCAGTCAGAATCGTGCTCATCGTCTACTCCTCTAGTAGGTGCTGAAGTCTCTGGCGCTGAGCACGCGCTTCTCGTCTCCGCGGGTCGGCGGGTTGAAGACGCTGACGAGCTCGAGATCCTCGTGGTCCGATGCGCGCAGATAGTGGGGCTGGTTGTCATCCAGGACATAGACCATGCCGGCAGTGACTTCGAAGAAGTTCCCTTCGGTGTCTTCGACGTTGCCCGCGCCACGGATGCAGTAGCAGACTTCGAGGTTGTTGCGGTACTCCAACTTGGACTCGGTGCCCGACCGGAAGACGGTGTCGGCGACGGCGAAGCCCATGTTGTCCTTTTCGACCAGGAGGCGGTGGCTGGTGCCACTGCCCCACTCGACGGCGGAAACTTCGTTCCTGGGCTTGGTGAACATGGTGGTACTCCCTCTTATTCAGGCGATTTCGGTGATAATTGACGGTGATTGGATGGTAATGGTCAGCAAGCCATGACGTCAGTGCGATTGGCCTCGATGAAGCTGGCGATGCCCTCGGGCGTCTTCAGCTCGTCCGGATTGATTGAGATGGTGTTGATCGGAATCTTGTAGGTCCGAGCGCACCAGCCGAGCAACTGGACCGTGGTGACGCTGGTGAGGATTCCTGTCGTGAGTAGATCGACATCAGGCGGCAACTGGTCTGCCGTGACGTCGGTAGCGAACGTTTCGACGATGTACTGCTTGACCCTGTGGAGGGTGGACATGAGTTACTCACTCCCTACTCGTGATTTGATGGTGGGAAGATCCGGTTTGCCGTTACCGTTCAACGGCAGGGGCCCGGTGAAGGCATGCAGGTTGTTCGGCATCGCGAAGGCGGGCAGATGAGCGCTTATTGCCATGCGCAACTGGAGTCCGGTTGCGGCAGAGCCGTGATCGGGCGCGGTGTAGGCAAGATGCAGTTCTTCTGCGGAGTCAGAGACCTCGAGCCACGCGCAGGCAATGCCGACCAGAGCCGTCCGACGCGCAGCCTGCTCGATTTCTTCGAGGTTCACTCGCTGGCCGCGGACTTTGACAAGACGATCACGTCGGCCGTTATACATCAGCTGCCCATTTGACCACCTTGCCTGGTCCTTCATCGGGTACAAAGCCTCACCGGCCACGGGTAAGGGCGTGACGGTTCCCTCGGTGATATAGCCTTGCGCCATCCACGGCGTATGCACGAGTAGTTCCCCGTGGGCCTCCTCGGCGCTCTTTCGGAGAGGTACGTGGATTCCATTGGAGTTGAGCAAAACCTCGCAGCCGGCGATAGGCGTGCCAAGCGGCAGGGTCTCACTTTCAGAGAACTGTTCGGCTGAGAGCGTCTCGATGAGGCAATCGTTGACCTCGGTGGCTCCATAGACGTTATGGAAAGTTGCAGTTGGGAAAAGTCGCGCTGCGGCCGCGCGCAGCGATTGTGCAACGACGCCGCCAGTGAGAACCACGTCCCGAACCGAGGGGTACACCGCGTCTCCAACGGCGTTGAGCAGCGCATCCAGAGTGGAGGGAACGACCTGGATGAATGTTGGCCGGTGCTGTTCGAGCAGTCGGACCAGGTAGGGAGCCTGGTGGAGGCGGGCTGCCTCAGCCGCGACCACAGTACCGCCGGCGGCCAGAACCGCCCAGGTGTCCAGTAGGGACACGTCGAAGTTCCAGGGGCTCAGACTCAGGGACACGGTTGTGTCGTTGAAGCCAAAGTAGTCGCCGCCCCAGTGCAGGAACTGAGTGAGGCCTGTGGCGGGCAGGGCGACGAGCTTGGGGAACCCCGTTGACCCGGAGGTGGGCAGTGCGAGGACTCCGCCTTCCAAAGAGTCTGTCGAAGCTGAGCGTGTTCTGGCGAAGTGTTCGATCTGCTCGACGATCGTCGCCAGGTAGTCGTCTGATGCCGAAGTGGGAACCAGTGCTACTACGCCTCCGCGATTGAGGATCGCGACGCACTCATCGATGAGGCTGCGGTTCTTGGCTGCGCGGTAGATGCCGTATCCGTAACCGGCGACATCATCGCTGCGCTTGTCCTCGCCTTCGACAATGGTCCCGGGCTCCAGGTTTAGGCCCGCCGTCGGGGTGGGGGCTGTCGTAGCCATCATGCTCACGCTGGTCCCTTCTCTTCTTTGTACTCCGAGTGAGAGCCGGAGCGGACTCTGGCGATCACTCGCTATTTGCTTCGATGTACATACATCAATGTAAACTACTGCATGTGCATGCATCAAGACATTACGATAGAGGTGTCATAATCTGTCACAATTCCCCTTCGCCCATTAGCCTGTGGACGACTCCCACGAGGGGCAACGAGGACGTTGCCGCGCTTCTGGTCGAGCGGGCGCTTGGAGCGGGTGCTAGGAGGTATTTCCGCTGTTCAGAGCGCAGCTTTCCCCTCGCTCACAGTGGCAAGTACTTCTCGGTCTCCCACTCCTTGTCGCTCACCGCGGTAGTTGTCGCCGATGTGCCGATCGGAGTCGACGTCGAAGAGCGACTCACCTCGCAAGCGTGCGTCGATCTTGCTTGGGCGTGGTCTCCTGGCGAGCGCGCGGAGCTACAGTGTCAGGCTGACGTGGAGCATATCTCCACCGAGATCTGGACTGCGAAGGAAGCCGCGGGGAAGGCGCTGGGCATGGGCTTGCAAGCGTTGCCGTGCGCTATTGAGACATCTCCTGTGGTCGAGGCGACCGCGCACCGGACCATCGTGATGCCCTGCGGGCGCGGAACGAGTACCTACTTGGATTCTCATGGTGTGTGGCACGGTAAGAGCCATCTCCGCATATCCTGGAGGCACGCGCTCTAGCTCCCTGAGGGAGCCTGTCCCGCATCCGGCGCCTCATGCGCCGCTGCCGATTCCTCTCCGAGAACTGTGGACTCCGCGCGTTAGTCCGCCTACAAGCTCAGCTGTCGCAGCTGGTCAATCAGTTGTTTCTGTGCAGTGTAGCCCTCGTTAGCTACTGCACATTGATCACGATCAGATCCACCCACACAGTTGGCACCGTAGTGCAAACCGGCGTGCCGCGCGCACCTGCCCGCTGAGGCGACCCTCCAGAGGCCAGCCTCGGAAGGGAGCCGCCGTGGTGATGACGATCCGCGTCATGTCGGCCGGCCGCAGATACGAGTATCTCCTGTCCTCCGTCGCTGCAGGCGACGGCGACCGCGACGTGGGCACCCCGCTAACCCGCTACTACACCGAATCCGAGTGCCCGCGCGGCACCTGGATCGGCTCAAGGCTGGCAAGCCTCGAAGACGACCACGGCACCGGACTTGCCGACGGCGAGGCCGTCACCGAGGACCAGCTCGCACGGCTTCTCGGTGACGGCCTGCATCGAATCACCGGCACACGGCTCGGCCACCCATTCCCGAAACTGCAACCCCGCGCGAGCGCATCGCCGCCCGCATTGCGCAGCTCGACCCGGACCGGTCGCCAGCGCAACGGGATGCAGCCATCGAGGAAAGCCGTAGCGAAGAGATTGCGAAGAAGCCGCGCAACGCCGTTGTAGGGTTCGACCTCACGTTCTCCCCGCCGAAGTCGCTGAGCGCTCTCTGAGGTGTCGCTGACGCGGGCACGCAAGCCCTCATCTCACAGGCGCATCACGCAGCCATGCGCGACACCATCGCGATTCTTGGAGAACGGGTCACCTCAACCCGCGTCGGCCGAGGCGAGATCGTGAGGATGCCGATCAGCGGAGTGATTGCCACTGCGTTCGATCATTACGACTCCCGCGCCGCCTGCACAAGGCCACCGTGTCGCTGTCGACAAGCTACAACGCGTTCCTCACGGATCACACTGCCCGGCTGCTCGGTGTCTCCTGGTCCCCGGTCGACCGAGGCAAGGACCGCAACACGGGCTGGGAGATAGACGGTGTGCCCACTGAACTGATCGCTGGGTTCTCCCGACGCACGACTGGAACCGACGGGGTCGAGGGCATCGAAGCAACGGAAGATCGGCTCATTGCCGAGTACATCGTCACCTACGGACGCGAACCTAGCCCGGCGACGATCGCCCGATTGCGGCAGCAGGCAACGCTGGAGACGCGGCCGGTCAAGGAACTGCACTCTCTGGCCGAGTTCACTACTCAGTGGCGCTGGCGCGCGACCGGATTGCTGGGCGAGGACGCGACGACGTGGGCGCAACATCTCCTCGCACACACCCCGGCTGAGGCGAGGCTGCGTGCCGACGATGTGCCCCCTGGAACAGGTGGCTGATATTGCGACGGTGGTGCTGATGGCGGTCGCCAACCGGCACCCGGTGTGGAACCGGTGGAACATCCACGCCGAGACGATACGGCAGCTCATGGGGGTGCGCTTCACCACGACCAACGACCGCATGGCCCTCCTTGATCAGATCATCGAACGGGCCGAAGCCGAATCACTCCGGCTGACCCTGGAGTTCGACCGTGCTCTCTCTGAGCATTTCATCGACGAGAACGGGCCCCGGTTCCAGTCCGTCGACCAGATCGCCACAGTCTCGAACCTTGCCCACTCAGATCGGGTACTCGATATGCTCGTCGGCCCAGCCGGGGCCGGCAAGACCACGGCGCTACCGGCACTGCACCGGGCCTGGACCGCCGGGCACGGACGCCACTCGGACATCGGCCTCGCCCCGTCAGCACCCGACGACTCCCGCTTGTGGATATCGACCCGGACGTACGGCTGGCTCGAGTCGGCGGTGGAACAACTTCGGAGGCGGTCGCGCGCGAGGCCACACGCCACGGCCTGACCCCACTCAACGGTAGCGCACCAACGGTGGATGTTGCCGGCTACAGCCTTGGAGGTGGCGTGGGACCACTCATCCGGCAGTATGAAATACGCAACCGACCGCGTCACCGGGTTCGGCATAGTCACCGCGTTGCAGCTCCAGCTCTTTCCCGTCGACCAAATACTTGCCGGCGCACTGAGCTTCGCCCCCTGAGCGATTCCCTGAGATCGTCAGCCGTAACCTGGAGTGGACCACCGGCGTGCCCAACCAACTCCCCTCCTCATTGTCGCTCAAGACCTTCCCCGACCTTCTGACTCTGCCGGAACGCGTCCGATGCAAGCGGACCCTGCGCCTCTTCGTCATCTGCACCGACCCCCCGGACATGTATCTCCGCGATTGACGCACTGCGGACCGGTCGAGGACAACATCTACCTGATATCCTACGCCGACTGCAGCAAGGTATTCGCCGAACCGGCAAACTCGCGCGGCTATGAAGGTGATGACGTGACTACCGTGGCACTGGACCCCACCGCGACCGTCATGGCACGCATCGATGCGGAGACCGAGAACTACATGCTCCTTCAGGTTCATTACCTCCGCTGTGTCGCCACGCGGAAGCCAGAGCGTGACAACGCGATCGGCCACCCTCATGCGACTTACGTCGTCCGGATAATCACGCCGATCGCCCGGCAGGTACGCTACGACCTCGCGAACGAATAGTCCGCCCTGGTCGAAGACCTCGCGCACGGGGCGACCAGTCGAGCACTGTATTTTTTGTTCGGAGACAATGCCACCGAGCTGAGCACAAGTGCCTGCTACGAACCCGAGACCTATCAGCGCCTTGTCGACATCAAGCACCACTACGACCCAGCTAACCTCATCCGACTCGGGCGCGCCATACCTGTCAATGCGCGCTGAAAGTACGCCCTTCTCTAAGATGCGTCGAATCGGAACGGGTGCCATATGAAACGGCATCGGTGGCGCCTGGTTGTCCATGGCGACGACTGGCAGTCGCCGTGTACAGGTCATGGAGTTATGTCTGACGCTCCGCGTTGCAGGAGCGAGGGCCAGAGCACGTGCCCCGACGAGAAGATGCCCCTCGTACAGACAACGCCAGTGCAACAGCCGGTAGGCGCCGTTATGACTGGGCGTATTTGGTCGTCGGCGTACTGCGCTAAGCCGGGCTGATCGCGCTGACCGCCCCGACCCTCAGAAGAGCTCGACACCGCCGTCGCCGCGGTGGAGCACGCCGCGATCCAAACCTCCTACCAGACCCGCCTGCTGGTGGCTCTGAGGCGAGGCCGGAAAGAACGATGTAGCATGAGCCGGGCCGGTTCAGGCGAAGTTGGAAGCAGGAGGCGATCCGAGCACCTGGCGGATGACCAGCCCGATCAAGGAGTCGCAGGATGACGCCCGGGGCCCACCGGTCTGCCGGAGTCCCCATGCGCGAGCCGAACGACGAGAACGTCAACCGTCCGTTGCGGGTCGGGTCGCTGTTCTCCGGCTACAGGGGTCTCGACCTCGCCGTCGAGCACGCCACCGGCGGGGAGACGATCTGGTTCTCCGAGATCGATGCCCCACCCATCCGCGTCTTCACGCGTCACTGGGCGGGCACCCCGCACCTCGGAGACATCTCCGTCATCGACTTGGGCGACGACGGTGCCGCCGATCGATGTGCTGATCAGCGGGCTCCTGGGTCAGGAGGTCTAGGCCGTCGGCACCGGCGCCGGCCTCTCACCCGGCACCCGCTCCGGGCTCTGGTCGAACATGGCAGCCGCGATCGACGCGTTGCAACCCGTGCTCGCCATCATGGAGAACGTCCGCGACTTGCTCTCCGCACCCCTAATCCGCCCTACCCCGGAAGGAACAACCCCCGACGCACGCAACCAAACGATGCAACCGACGAGCCTGCACCCGCCGTTCCCAACCTGGAACCCGACCCGTGGCCGCTGGGAGACGAGCCAACACGACCTCCTCGCGCGCACGGAGCCACACTCGGGGATCTGGCCGACCTCCGGCGAAGTGCGCGTTGAGTCGGCCTACCGGCGTCACTGGCCGGCACACCCCACCAACGGTTCCATTTCTTCCTCACCACCCATCGACAAGACGCTGTTACGGACACTTTTGGCCTCGGACTTTTCGCCCAAAGGCGCAACCCCGGACCAGGTACGGACACGACGGGGCATCATTGCCCTGAGCCACCAGGTCATCAACCTCGCCGTGCACGGACCGGCAGGCTCACCGACCAGCTGGAACGATCGGAGACCCTGTTCGCTCTGATGGAGGACATCTTCACCGCTGGGGGCGATACGCCCAGGCCATCGCCCGATGGGAACACGTCACCGGACCAGCAACTCCTGCCCCTGCGATCCTGAAAGAGGAGAAGGGCCCGCGACCTGCGCCGGAGTTCGACGAATCGCTCATGCGCCTCCCCACCGGATGGGCCACCAGCCCCGACCACGGCCTGACTGACAACCCGAGAAACACGGCGCTCGGCAACTGGGTTCTACCAATCCAATCCGTTGCTGGGGTCGCACGGATGTTGTGACCTCGACGCAGCATTCTTCTCTCCCCGGATCTGGCACTCGGCCGCCGTGATCTGTGGCTGATGCTCGTCACGCCCTCGTTCAGGAGTCGTCCAGGAATCGTCCGGGCAATGACGGTTGTATAGATTTCCTAGCCCGCACACCTTGTGCGAGCGAATAGAGGGGAAGCAACATGAGTGCCCAAATGAGATCGCGGAGCAGGTCGTGGAACATCTGGAGTGGCTACAGCAGCCTTGTCCACACTGGTGCCATTGCGACCACAGCGGCCAGGAACATCCGACAGACCGCAAGCGTCTGGCCGATCAGCCGTTCGCGACCCTCATCACCCAGGAGCCCGAGCACCGGGAGCAACGCGAATTCAAGGACTCGATTAAGGCTGAAGATATGGCGATTGCCGTGTATCGAAAGAGAGGAGAGACTACGAGGTCTGGTTACGCATCGTGAACGACAGAGAGCACGTCGAGATCAATCTGGAGAGCTCAGCCCGACTGAGCGCTTCGCTCAACGCGTTCATCGTCGAGGTCATCGTGTCGTCGGCTAGATTCGATCTCGTTTCCCTTGCGAGTGGCGTGCCCTAATAATCCCCAATGGGGCAGGATGCGCGCATACTCTAAAGCCGACACAACTAAGCGGGTGCGAGGTGAGGGTCTGCAACAGGAAACACCGACATAAAACAATGCAACGGCATATAGTTAGGCAACCAGAACCCCCGAAGATCGAGTGATCCATGTCAAAATCAGCATTCGTTACAGCCACTCAGCCACGCAATCGCTAATCATCATTTGGGGAACCGGGTTCGGATACCACCTCACCGAAATCAATCAAAAGGCGCCTAAGCAGGGAGGCAAACTGCTCCGTACCAGGCGGGAAATCTGGCCACCTCTCCTTCAGATCATTCACAGACGCGAACGGTTTCGAAACATCGCCCTGTCTCCCCGTCATAACCACCCCTGCGACTCATCTACTCCCTGTACTACCTGACAGGATCATGATTTGTTTCCACGCTTAGCCCGTGACCATTATCCCTGTTTGCGCCCGGGGCTCTTGCTCTGATCAGGCAGGGACTCGACGTCACCGGTCTGAGCTCCCCTCGATCCTGCAGCTGGCTCGGACCGTTTAGTAGGCGTCTTCGCGATTTGGTCTTGTTTGCTCCGGTGGGTGGCCGCCGTCTCCGGCACAGTGACCATCACACCACTAGCAAGAGTTACACGCACTGCCATTAACCCTCACTACCAGCAGTTTCAACAGTCTTAACCAGAGCGAACCTGTCCGCGAAGACGTACCAGCCGTAGACGATTTCCAACCGTAGTGCGATCTGGTTGTGGCGGGACAAGGCACCCTGACCGTCCGGGTCGCCGTACATGATCTTCTCGACCGGGAACTCGCGTTGGGCACCCCAGCGGATACCATTCGTGAAGTCACCGAGGATCCCTCGCACACCAGTATCAGTGGTCGCCTCTGGGCGCTCAGAAACGGTGTCTCCTTTGGCGGTGTTAAGTGGCTCTTCACAATCGAGGGTGTAGACGGGGGTCTCGGGGAAGTGGCGCGTCGATAGCTGGATAGAGGTCGAGGCCTTCCGATGATGGAAGTTCCTACACAAGCCATCTGAAAGACCTCGACGTGCCTAACGCTACCTTCGACGACTGTGACCTGACCAAGTTTTGCCGGCTGGACGAGCTCGGCCTTCAAGCTACCGGGCAACGGGTGGAGCCCGGGCGGGCGGTACTGGCCTGTCGGGTGGTGGAGCCAGATGAGTGGTGTCACCGCTGTGGTTCTCAGGGCACCGCGCGGGGCACGGTGATCCGCCGGCTGGCGCACGAGCCGCTGGGCTGGAGGCCCACGACTCTGCACGTCACGGTTCGGCGCTACCGGTGCGCCGACTGCGCCCACGTCTGGCGCCAGGACACCACCGCCGCGGCAGAGCCGAAGGCCAAGCTCTCCCGCCGTGCCCTGCGCTGGGCCCTGGAAGCTCTGGTCGTGCAGCACCTGACCATCGCCCGGGTCGCCGAGGCGTTGGGGGTGCGGTGGAACACCGCCAACGACGCCGTGCTGGCCGAGGGCAAGCGTCTGCTCATCGACGACCCGGCCCGGTTTGACGGGGTCACCGCGATCGGCGTGGATGAACACGTCTGGCGCCATACCCGGCGTGGCGACAAGTACGTCACCGTGATCATCGACCTCACACCACTGCGCGTCGGCACCGGTCCGGCGAGGTTGCTGGACATGGTCGAGGGCCGCTCCAAACAGGCCTTCAAGACCTGGCTGGCCGAGCGTCCGGCTTCCTGGCGGGATGGCGTGGAGGTGGTGGCGATGGACGGGTTCACCGGCTTCAAGACCGCAGCCACTGAGGAGATCCCCGAAGCCACCACGGTCATGGACCCCTTCCATGTGGTCCGCCTGGCCGGAGACGCGCTCGAGCGATGCCGCCGGCGAGTCCAGCAACAGGTGAACGGCCACCGGGGCCGCAAACAGGATCCGCTCTACAAGGCCCGCCGGACCCTGCTGACCGGGGCCGACCTGCTCACCGAGAAGCAGTATTCCAGGATCCAGGACCTCTTCGAGGCTGACGAGCATGTGGAGGTCGAGGCCACGTGGGCGTTCTACCAGCACATGGTCGCCGCCTACCGCCAGACAGACAGGGCCGAGGGCAGGGCGATGATGGAGCAGCTGATCGCCAAGCTGGGCCGGGCAGTGCCGACCAAGCTCATCGAGCTGGCCGGTCTGGGTAGGACGTTGAAGAAAAGGGCGGCAGACATCCTGGCCTACTTCGACCGCCCCGGAACCTCCAACGGACCCACCGAGGCCATCAACGGACGACTCGAACACCTGCGCGGATCCGCCCTGGGCTTCCGGAATCTCACCAACTACATCGCCAGGTCCTTGCTCGAGAGCGGAGGATTCAAGCCCCGTCTACACCCTCGATTGTGAAGAGCCTGTTAAGTCCCAGGAAGGAGCTGATGCCTGCGCCCAGTCCCAGATTCGGGTACCGTTGAGTCCCCGATGGGGAACCATCAGCGTTCTTGGTCTGCAAGTTCGATAATTCCCAGGTCAGTCGCGGGACAATCGCAAACCCATGGACCGACACCGGCCGGTCTCGATTGATCAACAGCCCGGCGGTAGCGCGCACCACCTGGTCTGGTTCAACAGATGCAGACAGCTCCGCGGAGTACTCGGTAGCACCCACGTAGTGATCCCAGGCCGTGATTTCAGTACCAGTCAACGGATTGATCCGGCGATACAGGCCCAGATCCAGGGCACGAGACAGTGCCACGGAGCCTGCTCAGCTGGTGGTCCTCATCGGCCCACTGGACTTCCTCATTGAACCGCATCGTGACCTGAGCTTTCTTCAGAGTTGCGGTCACCGAAGTAAACCCACCAGTGGTAGCAGACTTCTCCGCACCCTCCGTCACAAACTCAGCCACCGTCGAGGTGTTGATGTGTCCTTGAAGCGCCCTGGGTTTTGTTCCGTTTTCTATACGGGGCTTAGGGCTTGTGCCTGGGTCATATGGTAGCTGGTTTCGGCTTCGGTCGGGGTCTGGTAGTTCAAGGCTTCATGCAATCGGGTGGTATTCCACCAGTGGACCCAGTTCATCGTTTCGAATTCCACCTCAGTAGCTGACGGCCAAGCGGGCCGAGCATAAATCAATTCGGTCTTATACAAGCCATTAACCGTCTTACCCAATGCATTATCGTAAGCATCTCCAGCGGTCCCAACCGATGCCGTCAGACCAGCCTTGGCAAGATGTTCGGTATAGCGAATGCTGACATATTGCAAGCCACGATCGCTGTGATGGACTAACCCATCCAGGGCTTGGTCCTTAGCACTGAGCAGCGCGTGCTCTAACGCTTCCAAGGGCAGCGCATCAGTACGCATCGTCGTGCGGGTCGACCAGCCCACGATCTTACGACTGAAGGCATCCGTGACAAACGCGGTGTAGCAAAACCCGCTGGTGGTGCGCACATAGGTTATATCCGCGACCCACAGCCGGTTGGGTGCTGTGACGCCAAAGTCCCGGTTGACCAAATCTGGCCGCTGATCCGAGACCTTCGCAGCGATGGTGGTGTGGGGTTTTCGTCCTCGCACCACACCGCTAAGTCCCGCCAGGCGCATCAGCCGAGCCACTTGGTCACGGCCCACATCCCAGCCAGCACGTCTCATGGCATGCCACATTTTGCGCACCCCATAGACCCCATAATTGGCTTGGTGCAGCTCTTTGACCACTGGGATCAGGGCTGCATCCCGACGCGAACGATCACTGGCAGGACGGGCTTTCGCCGCCCGATAGCCACCTGAGGTGATGAACCCACGGTCTGTCGCACCCAAAACACGACAGATGGACTCGACCCCGAAACGATCCCTGAACATGTCAATGTAAGCAATCATCTCGTCGTGGGGCGGTCGAGTTCCGCTGCGAAAAAAGCCCACGCCGTCTTGAGGATCTCATTAGCCCAGCACAGCTCCGCGTTCTCCCGCTTCAGCTTCCGGATTTGCGCTTGGGCATCCGTGGACACCCCTGACTTCTGACCGGTATCCACTTCAGCTTGTTCCACCCAACGACGCAACGTCTCTGTCGCGATACTGAGCTTGGGCGCGGTTTCACGAATCACCACATACCGGCTCGGCGCGTCTTCACCTTCAAGCCGATCAAACACCATGCGCGTGGCACGACCTTTAAACGACTGCGGGTATTTGATTGGCATAGTTCTATCCTCTCATTTTAGGACGGAACAAAACCCAGGACGGTTCAAGGCTTAAAAACTTCGTAGGAGCTCCACATGGTCTTATTCTACTTCCTGGGGTCAAGATCCGGGTAAGCGCTAATAATGTAGCGTAGCCCGCCGTGTTTTCTCCGACCAGTCGCCACCTTGAACGGCACCCCATCCACCGTGTACTTATGGATAAGGTTACCCCGTGACTTGTTTGGCTTACCGTAGGTGATGGTGTCATCAATCGCATGCACAATATCTTCGTGAGACCAATCGCGGGGGAACTCGGTTCTGGGAACACCTTCAGCTAACTCAAAAATCCACCCGTACCCGGCCCCATGACCGCCAAGCCCGTCTGGTGCTTCAGGCGTCGAACTGTTACGCCGTTCTCCGTAGAGGATGTGGTTCCATTGCTTCGAATCAAGGGGCTCAAACCCCTCAGGCTGTAGTTTTGGCGGGTTCTTCGGGTTCCTAGGCGGGATCTTCTTACCATAAGTGAACCCGTCAGGATACTGTTCACGAAGTCTCTCTAACGCCTCGCCCCGGTGCTTATCCCATTTCGCGTACGGTACTCTACCGTCATCTGTAGTTTTCTGATTATCCACACATCTTTTCCTAAGCTGTTTCGCAACATATTTATAATCGATAATGCTTCAATTTCACTCAGTATTTATTGCGTCATTATTAATCAATAGATCGTGCTCAGCGGATTGGTTGTTTCAGCCGATGAAGGATTGTCATAGATGATCCCCAGAAAGCCATCGCCACCGTGCGGATCATGTCGTTATGCAGGGCCATCGCCAGCCGGAATCTCGCCTGGGTGGACGCATTCCCCCGCAACCAGTTGATCGGGATGAATGTTCTCAATCGCGATCTGCGGAGAGGAATAGCACACCGCATCCCCCACACGGGTGATCGTCGCTTTGAAACAGCCGGACCAGCTGTACAAATTAGCCTCGCTGCCCCACTTCGTCACGCAATTTCTGAATTTCTTGACGTGTACCAGCAGTATTCTGCGCGGTGCGAATCGTCGCGATGAATAGCTCCAGCACCACACGGAACAACACGAGCTGAATGACGGGAATGATCCATCCAATCAGCAACCACAGTACGCCAATCAGCGCGACACCTGTCGCCATGATGGTAAATGCCGGCACTAGCCAACCAATGATCAGGGAGATGCCGACCAGAACGAGGATCAAAATATAGATGATCTTCGTGAACTTGACCGTCACGAAACTATCGAACGACAGATCAAACAGGCAGGCGACGAAGCCTTTGTTTTCTTCTGCTGATCGTCGTGCAAAGTCCAACAGCAGTTTTTCAGGTTATTGTCAGGAACGCTAGAGTTCATCGTTGCCTACGCGCTGACGTCCAACATCTCCGCCTCGTGCAGGTGGATCAAGACCGCTGCAGCGGGTGGGCTTACGTCCTGCGCACGAGCGAAAGTCACGGCTGCCTCGAACACGTCTCCGTTGTGATGAACCTCGGGTAGTCCCACAAACCGATAACCCGTAAAGTTGTCCTGATCAATTACGGCAACCGTGGCGACCGATCCAGCGCGGAAATTTGCCAGGTGCCGACCGGTTGGCGGTTCGTAATAAAAGAGTGTGCGTTCATCCCAAATACGAAGCGAACTCGTTGGTCCAACCGCAGGAGCCCCTTCCGGTGTAGCCGTAGCCAGCACCGGAATGTCCGTCTCAAGCAGAGCTCGCATGTGCCCCGTCAAGCGAAAACCACCACGCAGTCGCCCCGCGAATCCTTCGGCAAATGCCGCGCTATCACGAACAAATGGTGAACCCAACGGTGGCGCACCGGCGCGGAGGGACGCGTCAAGGAATCGCTCCATCTTGTCAGGATCTTCGTCTCGCAGAAACACCACCAACATACGCAACAGTCCATGCACCGTGGTGGCTGGGTCCGCTGAAGTCTCCAAAAGTCGCATCGCAGCCTGGTGATTGCCCGCCCGCGCTTGCTGAAACAAGCCAATTGATTCCAACCAAATGCCATCGCGCCACGTCTCTACTGTCACGTCTACTCCGATCTGGCTACTGACTGTTTGGTGTGAGTACCTCGCTACGCTCCATCATATGTTCGCCATGCCGTAGTTACAAACACAGCTAGCACGTAGACACGGAACCTATCGTGTGGTACTACTTGATATGCGCCTAATTAGTCCATCAACACACAAGATATTGTGTTTTTATGATGTCCACTTCAGTCAATGAGTGAGGAGAGATCGCTGTGCATACTCCAGCGAAGAAACCCCCGGATGCACTCCCGGTTCGCGAAATACCAGTCAAAGAGTCCCCGGATCTGGTGTATTTTTCCAGCGTTTCGGAGAACACCCATCGCTTCGTGGAGCAGCTGAACCGACCGGCCATACGAATTCCGCTGCGCCCGAGAAGTGAAGGGTATATCCGTGTCTCACGCCCTTTCGTGCTCGTTGTCCCCACCTACGGGGGTGGGGAGCGCTCTGGTGCGGTACCCAAGCAGGTGATCAAATTCCTCAACGACCCGATCAATCGGTCTTTGATCCGCGGTGTGATCACGGCGGGAAACACCAATTTCGGTCAGCACTACTGTCTGGCCGGACCGATCATCTCCGCCAAATGCAAGGTACCGGAGCTGTATCGCTTTGAACTCTTAGGAACGCGGCGCGACATCGAGCTGGTGGACACCGGACTGACTCGCTTCTGGGACCAAGCCGACTCCCAAACCTTTACCTCCACTCCAAGCTAAGTCGAAAGGAAACGGTATGACGATACCCACCACGGATGC
Organism: Auritidibacter sp. NML130574; assembly: GCF_003185725.2. Classification (GTDB taxonomy): domain Bacteria; phylum Actinomycetota; class Actinomycetes; order Actinomycetales; family Micrococcaceae; genus Auritidibacter; species Auritidibacter ignavus. The sequence goes on from NZ_CP031746.1 coordinate 2,063,582, forward strand.
TCCTGAGGTCACCGGAATCGGTGAGCGCAGGGACTACCACGCACTCAACGCCGAGCTGAACCTGTTTGCTGCTGACGGCTCGATCCAGTTTGATAAGGATCGCCAAGCAACCCAGGCGTACCTGGATCAGCACGTGGCCCCCAACACCAAACGCTTTGATTCAGTGTGGGAAAGACTGCACTGGTTGGTGGACAACGACTACTACGAGAAAGATTTCCTCGCCGCGTACTCAGAAGAGTTCGTCACCGCTGTATACGAGCGTGCCGAGAACGCCGGTCACCGTTTCCAGACCTTCTTGGGCGCCTTCAAGTTCTTTACAGCGTACGCTCTGAAAACCTTTGACGGATCCCAGTATTTGGAGGGGTACCCCCAGCGAGTCGCTACCACGGCTCTATACCTGGGTCACGGGGACGAAGTATTGGCTACCCAGCTGGTTGATGAGATGATGTCTGGCCGTTTTCAACCGGCTACGCCCACCTTCCTCAACGCCGGAAAAGCCCAACGCGGTGAACTAGTTTCGTGCTTTTTGCTGAGGATGGAAGACAATCTGGAATCCATTGGTCGCAGTGTCAACTCTGCGCTACAACTGTCTAAACGGGGCGGCGGAGTAGCGCTACTGCTGTCAAACCTTCGTGAGGCGGGGGCGCCGATCAAGAAGATCGAAAACCAGGCTTCCGGAGTTGTTCCCGTGATGAAGATCCTGGAAGACTCATTTTCCTACGCCAACCAGCTAGGGGCACGCCAAGGCGCAGGTGCGGTGTATCTACACGCCCACCATCCCGATATTCTGCGGTTTCTCGACACCAAGCGTGAGAACGCCGACGAGAAAATCCGTATCAAGACGCTTTCTCTTGGTGTCGTCATCCCGGATGTGACGTTCCATCTTGCCAAGGCTAATAAGGACATGAACTTGTTCAGTCCCTACGACGTTGAGCGCGAATACGGAACCCCACTATCAGACCTGTCAGTCAACGATCACTATGACGAGCTGGTCGCCAATCCACGGATCCGCAAGTCCACCATCAAGGCCCGTGAGTTCTTCAAAACCCTGGCTGAGCTACAGTTCGAGTCCGGTTACCCCTACGTACTGTTTGAAGACACGGTCAACCGCGCTAATCCACTACAGGGCCGGATTAACATGTCCAACCTGTGCAGCGAAATTCTGCAGGTAAATACACCATCTCGCTACGATGGCGCCATCGGCTACCAGGAAGTCGGTCGTGATATTTCGTGCAATCTGGGTTCACTAAATATCGTCGCGGCGATGGCCTCTCCGGATTTCAGTGCCACGGTGGAGACGGCCGTTCGGGCACTCACCAGTGTCTCAGATCAGACGAACGTGGATGCTGTTCCGTCAGTAGCTGCCGGTAACGAAGCCTCACACGCCATCGGGCTAGGCCAGATGAACCTGCACGGCTACCTGGCCTCTCAACGCATCCATTATGGTTCCGAGGAGGGCATTGATTTCACCGACATCTACTTCCTGACTGTCACCTATCATGCCTTGCGTGCCTCCAATCGGCTGGCGATTGAACGTGGGAAGGCCTTCGAGGGTTTCGAAACCTCGTCCTATGCCGACGGTAGCTATTTCGACAAGTACACCGAGAAAGAGTGGCAGCCAGCCACCCAACGAGTCCGGGATCTGTTCGCGAGCGCTGGGGTCGCCATCCCGTCGCGCGACGACTGGGAGAAGCTGCGTGACTCGGTGACCGAACACGGGATCTATAACGCGTATCTGCAGGCCATCCCGCCCACGGGTTCCATCTCGTATGTCAACAACTCCACCGCCTCGATCCATCCGGTGGCGGCCAAGATCGAGATCCGTAAGGAGGGAAAGCTCGGCCGAGTCTATTACCCGGCACCGCATATGACCCACGACAATCTGGAGTTCTACCAAGATGCCTACGAGATTGGATACGAAAAGATCATCGACACCTACGCCGCCGCGACACAGCACGTGGATCAGGGGCTGTCGTTGACGCTGTTCTTCCGAGATACCGCCACTACCCGGGACATTAATAAGGCTCAGATTTATGCCTGGCGTTCCGGTATCAAGACTCTCTACTACATCCGATTGCGCCAGCCGGCCCTGGGAGGCACAGAAATCGAGAACTGTGTCTCCTGCGCCCTGTAACCACTGACCACCCTCTCTGTCGAAAGAAGAACGATGACTGCGACCCACTCCAACCGTCCACTCACCGAAATCTCCGTGACCCCACCGTCCTACCGCCACGACCCCACTGCCCGGTTGCGCCCGATTAACTGGAACCGCGTCGACGATGAGAAAGATCTCGAGGTCTGGAATCGACTCACGGCAAATTTCTGGCTACCAGAAAAAGTGCCCCTCTCCCATGACATTCCCGCCTGGCAGAAGCTCACCGAAGAAGAACGCACCTTGACCATGCGCGTCTTCACGGGGCTCACGATGCTCGATACCGTCCAGGCCACCGTCGGGGAGATTTGTCAGATTCAGGATGCACGCACCGAGCATGAAGAGGCGATCTATACCAATATCGCGTTCATGCAGTCCGTACACGCGCGCTCCTATTCATCGGTATTCACGACTCTGACCTCAACACCGGAGATCGACAATGCCTATCGGTGGGCGGTCAACAATGACCTGCTGCAACAACGGTGCAAGAAGGTGTTGGCTCACTATTATGGCGACGACCCACTGAAACGCAAGGTGTCCTCGACCCTGTTGTCGTCACTGTTGCTTTATGCGGGTTTCTATCTGCCGTTGCATTTCTCGGTCCACGCCACGCTGACCAATACTGCCGATATGATTCGGCTGATCCTGCGTGATAAGGCAGTCCACGGGTACTACTCCGGCTATAAGTACCAACGGGGCCTGGAAGCCCGCACGGCTAGTCAACAGAAGGAAATGCGAGAGTTCACCCTCAACCTGCTGGACGATCTCTACGAGCTAGAGCTGCAATATTCGGGTGAACTCTATGAGCCTCTGGGACTGATGGATGACGTTGCCGTCTTCGTGCGGTATAACGCCAATAAAGCACTGATGAACCTGGGGTATCCGCCGCGCTTCTCGTCAGAAGAAACCGAGGTCAATCCCGAAATCCTGGCCGCTTTGGCTCCCGGGGCGGACGAAAATCACGATTTCTTCTCCGGGTCTGGTTCCTCCTACGTGATCGGCACAGCCGAGGATACCAGCGATGACGACTGGGACTTCTAAGTTCGACCCCCAACCTGTTAGCCAATGAGTACAAGATGAGTACACGAAAGGAATTCTGATGACCAAAAACATTTCCGTGCTTGTCGGTAGTCTGCGTCGTGGCTCTTATGCCCGCAAGATCGCCCGCAATGTGCTTGACTACTTCCCCGACGGCTATAACGCTCAAATCGTGGAGATCCGGGATCTGCCCCTCTACGATTTCGACTACGATGACCCGGAGGTCCCTGATAAACCGACCCCTGAGCAGTACACGAACTTCCGGAATACCATTAAAAATTCCGACGGTGTCTTGTTCGTCACCGCAGAAAATAACCGCACCATTCCGGCCTGCTTGAAGAATGCTGTTGATATCGGTTCCAAGCCGAATAATGATGTCGTGTGGAAAGGTCTTCCCACCGGCATCATCAGCCACTCGGTGGGACGTATGGGTGGCTATAGCTCACAGAAGAATCTTCGGTTGGCCCTGTCTTACTTTGACATGCCCACCCCCGGCCAGCCCGAGGTCTTCTTGCCGCAGTCACCGACTCTGCTTGATGACAACGACCAATTTGTCCAAGACTCCACTGTTGAGTTTCTTCAGGACTACGTGAAGCGTTTTGTCGAAATCGTCGAAGAGGTGGCACATAAGAAATAAGCCACAGAGCAAACTCCTACGACGGCGGCAGTTCCAGGATCGGTGTGTTCGTCATATCGCCATGACGAGCGTGAGAACTGCACCAATGATGATACAGCATCTAGATCACGGGTGCGAATAAACGCTTGGTTCAATCATCTCGTCATCATCAGAATGCTTTCGATCAGGATGCCGTTCGGAAGAGCTGGTCAATGCTCAATCCGTGCTCGTCGTGCAGGACATCAGCATTGCCGGTGACAGAGACGAGAGCTGAAGATTTGTTCGGGAGTCGACCTGGCACGGAGTCGGAGAGGGCTCCCGAGAGGGCCGCTTCTTGCGACTGGAGCTCAGCGACCGGATCCTGTGCGAGGTCGTTTCGGACTTGAGGCAAGGCTCGTGGGTTTTTGATGACCTCAGTGATCATAACGAGGTTCGCACGCCTGAAAACCTAGTCATGTCACCCACATAAAAAAGAACCGCACCATCGTGCGGTTCTTTGGTGGAGGTAAGGGGACTCGAACCCCTAACCCTCTGCTTGCAAAGCAGATGCGCTACCAGTTGCGCCATACCCCCAAGTGTTTAGTTGGGTGGGACCTCATCAGTCGCCTCTTCCCAGATAGTCCGGGTTTTCACGTCTCGGGCGATGACAAATCCTAACGCACCAGCTCCAAGCGCCACTGCGAGGGTCACGATGAGTTTCTTCATGTGATCTCCTGTGGTCTTGGTGTCGGTGGTGGGCGTACCAGGACTTGAACCTGGGACCTCTTCGTTATCAGCGAAGCGCTCTAACCGCCTGAGCTATACGCCCGAACCTATCTCGAGGTCGCCCTCAAGACGAGAACCTACCTTACCCGGAATTTAACAGAACTCCAAATCCGGTTCAGTCATCGGTGAGCGTGACGCCCACACCTCCAACGAGGGAGGCTGAAATGTTGTAGATCAAGGCTGCCAGGATGGACAGCAACGTAATTAAGACCACGTTCACCACGGCAATAATGGTCGACACGGAGGCCACCTGGCTGAGTGAGACGAGCTCTTGGATAGTCTGTCCACCGCCCTCAGTGCCCAGGATGGTTCCGATCAGGGCGTTGACCTCGTCGAAGATGCCGGTCAAATCCATCACGGTCCACAACACCACGCCGGCCACCACGGTAACCACACCGAAGGCAACGGAGAGCAGGAAGGAGATCTTCAACACCGACCACAAGTCAATCTTGGCGAGTACCAGCTTGGCTCGACGCACCTTGGCTTTCGGTGCAGGACGCACCAAACCTTTGGTATTCTTCTTGCCTTTAGGCGCGTTCGACCCCGCAGTGGGCTTTGTGCCAGCTGGGGCAGCCGGTGCTACTTTCTTCGGACCTTGAGTCTGACGGGCAGGTTTTTTGCCCTGCGGGGCTGTTCTGACCTGCTGTTGAGGGACTTGAGGTGGCTGTCCAGAGGGCTTTTTCTGTGGCCCTGGAGTGCTCGATTGACTCACGACTGTCCTTCCTCCGTACGGTGATCAGTTTCCAAGGCTACTTCAGAATTCTGATCAGTGGGCTCAAGACCGACAGTGTCCGGCGTCTTGTCAACATTGTCCACATCGGGTTCTTGATCAATCGGGTGGTTTAGCGCCACGGCAACAATGGAATCCTTGGGACCTGGCTTGGCAAAGATGACGCCCATGGTGTTGCGACCTCGGATCGGCACCTGCGATACCGCTGAGCGGACCACGTTACCGGACTTCATGACCACCAGCACCTGCTGGTCTTCGGTGACCACGAGTCCACCGACCAGCCCACCACGGGCTTCTTGCAGGTTGGCGACCTTAATGCCGTAACCACCGCGGTTCTGCAACCGATACTCATCAGCTGAGGTGCGCTTGGCGTATCCGCCATCGGTGACTGTGAAGATATAGGAGTCATCACAGATCACGCCCATGCTCAACAACTCGTCATCGTCCTTGAATTTCATGCCGGTGACACCCGAGGTGGCCCGGCCCATGGGACGCAACGCCTCATCGGTTGCGGTGAACCGCAGGGACTGACCGTTACGAGAGATCAACACCAGATCATCGTCGGCGCTGACCAGTTGGGCTGCGACCACTTCATCGTCTTCGCGCAATTTGATCGCGATGACACCGGCAGTGCGTGGCGAGTCGTAATCTTCCAAGCGGGTCTTTTTCACCAGTCCCTGCTTGGTGGCCAGCGCCAAGTAGGGCTGATCCTGGTAGGTCTTCAACGTCAGGACCTGGGCAATGTATTCATCGGGCTGGAAGGCCATCACATTAGCCACGTGCTGACCCTTGGCATCGCGACCGGCCTCTTGCAACTCGTAGGCCTTGACTCGGTAGACGCGACCAAAGTTGGTAAAGAATAAGATCCAGTGGTGGGTGGAGGTGGTGAAGAAATGCTCCACCACGTCTTCACCCTTTAGCTGTGCACCGCGGACACCCTTACCGCCACGGTTCTGAGCGCGGTAGTGGTCGATCCGGGTGCGTTTGACGTAACCGCCACGGGTAATGGTGATGACCATTTCCTCTTCGGGGATAAGGTCCTCCATCGACACGTCACCGTCATAACCATAGAGGATTTCGGTGCGACGCTCGTCGCCGTGGCGCGCGATGATCTCACTCATTTCTTCGGAGATGACCTCGCGCTGACGGATCGGGGAGCCCAGGATCTCATTGTACTCGGCGATCTTGGCCTGAAGCTCGTCGTATTCATCCTGAATATTCTGCGCTTCTAGCGCAGCCAGTTGCCGCAATTGCATCAGCAGGATCGCACGGGCCTGATCATCATCGATGTCCAGTAGCGTCTTGAGTTCTTCACGGGCGACATCGGCCGAGGCCGAGGCGCGAATGGTCGCAATAACCTCATCGAGCATGTCCAGAGCTTTAAGCAGACCACGCAGAATGTGGGCGCGTTCTTCGGCCTTGCGTTTACGGTAGGCGGTACGACGCACGATGACATCGACCTGGTGTTTCACCCAGTAGTGGATGAACCCATCCAGCGACAGGGTCCGCGGGACTCCATCAACCAGTGCCAACATATTGGCCGAGAAGTTTTCCTGTAGAGCGGTGTGCTTATACAGGTTATTCAACACGACCTTGGGCACCGCATCGCGCTTGAGCACAATGACCAGCCGTTGTCCGGTGCGACCCGAGGTCTCATCGCGCAGATCTGCAATGCCGGACAGCTTGCCGTCCCGGACCATTTCGGCGATCCTGGAGGCCAGATTATCTGGGTTGGTCAGATACGGTAGCTCGGTGACCACCAGGCAGGTTCGGCCCTGGATCTCCTCGACGTTAACCACTGCGCGCATGGTGATCGAACCACGCCCGGTCCGGTAGGCCTGCTCAATACCCTGGTGGCCCAAGATCTGTGCCCCGGTCGGGAAGTCAGGACCTTTGATGCGTTTCAGCAGTTCTTCTAAGAGTTCTTCCCGACTGGCTTCGGGGTGGTCCAAATACCACTGGACACCATCGGCCAGTTCCCGCAGGTTATGTGGCGGGATATTGGTGGCCATTCCGACCGCAATACCCGAAGAGCCATTGGCCAACAGGTTCGGGAACCGGGCAGGTAGCACCGTGGGTTCTTGTTGCCGACCGTCGTAGTTGTCCTGGAAGTCCACGGTATCTTCGTCAATATCGCGGACCATCTCCATAGCCAGGGGGGCCATTTTGGTCTCGGTATACCGTTGGGCGGCGGCACCGTCGTTGCCAGCTGAACCAAAGTTGCCCTGACCCTGGGCCAGTGGGTAGCGCATCACCCAGTCTTGGATCAGACGCACCAGCGCACCGTAGATGGCCGAGTCACCGTGGGGGTGGTAATTACCCATCACGTCACCGACCACACGGGCCGACTTAGAAAAGGAGCGGTCCGGACGGTAACCGCCATCGTACATGCCGTAGAGCACACGGCGGTGGACCGGCTTGAGACCATCACGCACATCCGGCAGAGCACGTCCGACGATCACGGCCATGGCGTAATCGAGGTAGGAGCGTTTCATCTCCGACTCGAGATCGATGTGTTCGACCTTGTCTTGATTGATGATCTCTGGAGGTAGTTCGTCACTCACGCTGTTTTAATCCTTGGGTTTTCCAACACGGGCTTCTTCGGACTCGCAGGCAGCACGCGATCTCTGATTAGATATCGAGGAACCGGACATCCTTGGCGTTTTGTTGAATGAAGTTTCTGCGAGATTCCACATCCTCGCCCATCAGCATCGAGAAGACCTGATCGGCTGCGGCAGCGTCATCCATGGTGACCTGTAGCAACGTGCGGTTCTGCGGATCCATAGTGGTTTCCCACAGTTCCTGGTAGTCCATCTCTCCCAGCCCCTTATACCGCTGGATGCCGTTCTCCTTAGGCAGCCGCCAGTTCTTCGCCAAACCGGCTTCCAACCGGTCATCACGTTCTGCATCAGAGAACACGTAATCGTGGGGCTGATTCGACCACTTAATCCGGTACAGCGGGGGTTGGGCCAAGAACACATGACCGCGTTCGATCAGCGGGCGCATGTAACGGAAGAGCAGGGTCAACAGCAAGGTAGTGATGTGCTGACCGTCCACATCCGCATCCGCCATCAACACAATCTTGTGATAGCGCAACTTCTCGATATCGAATTCTTCACCGATACCGGTACCGAACGCGGTAATCATGGCCTGAACTTCCGCGTTCGATAATGCTCGATCTAGCCGGGCCCGTTCTACGTTCAGGATCTTGCCACGCAGAGGCAGAATGGCCTGGGTAATCGGATTGCGACCCTGCTTGGCCGAACCACCCGCAGAGTCACCCTCGACAATGTAAATCTCGCACTCTTCGGGACTCTTTGAGGAGCAGTCCGAGAGCTTACCGGGCATGCCGAAGGATTCCAGCGGAGACTTCCGCCGGGCTTGATCCCGAGCTTTGCGGGCTGCCAACCGGGCCTGGGAGGCCAGGATGGCTTTGCGAATAATCTCTTTAGCCGGCGCGGGGTTGCGGTCTAACCAGTCGGTCAGTTCGGAGGTGATCACACCCTGGACGAAACCGCGGGCCTCGGAGTTGCCGAGCTTGGTCTTGGTCTGGCCTTCAAACTGTGGCTCGGAAAGTTTCACTGAAATAACTGCGGTGAGTCCCTCACGGATATCGTCACCGGTGAGGTTATCGTCTTTATCCCGCAACAATCCGTTGTCTCGAGCGTAACGGTTGATCAAACCGGTCAAGGCCGCGCGGAAGCCTTCTTCGTGGGTACCACCCTCGTGGGTGTTAATGGTGTTGGCGTAGGTGTAGACCGATTCAGAAAAAGCAGTGGTCCACTGCATGGCCACTTCCACAGCCATCTGGCGATTTTCGTCCTCGGATTCGAAGGCGATAATGTCCTCGTGCACCGTTTCGGTGCGCTTGAGTGAGTTGAGGTGCTGCACATAGTCGAGCAGGCCATCTTCGTAGTAGTAGCTCACCGAACGCTGTGAGGGGGTGTCTTCGGTTTGACCTTGCTCGGCCAATCCGGCTTCATCGGGCTGATCTTGCGCAGCACTGGCGCCGACGATCTCATCAGACTGGACCTCATTGGAATCCAGATTGCGCTCATCGGTCAGGGTAATCCGTAGGCCCTTATTCAAAAACGCCATCTGCTGGAAGCGGGCGCGCAACGTCTCAAAATCGAACTCGACGGTTTCGAAGATCTCCGGGTCCGGATAAAAGGTCTGGGTGGTACCGGTCTGCTCCGTTTCTTCCCCGCGTTCCAGTTGCTGATCGGTGTGACCGCCGTTGTGGAAACTAATTCGCCACACATAACCCTGGCGACAGATCTCGGTATAGACCCTGGTGGACAACGCATTCACCACGGAGACACCCACACCATGCAAACCACCAGAGACCGCATATCCGCCGCCACCAAACTTGCCACCGGCGTGCAGGATGGTCATGACCACTTCAACCGTCGGCTTGCCCTCAGTGGGATGCAGATCGACCGGAATACCGCGGCCATTATCAGAGACCCGCAGGCCACCATCGGCCTGAATGGCCACGTCGATGGTGTCGCAGTATCCTGCCAGGGCTTCATCGACCGCATTGTCGACGACCTCGTAGACCAAATGATGCAGACCCCGGGAAGTGGTGGATCCGATATACATACCGGGCCGTTTACGAACGGCTTCCAAACCTTCCAGGACGGTAATGTCTCCGGCGTCATAACTGTGATCCACTTTGGATAGTCCAGCTGAGTCCGGTTGGTCTGGTTGAGACAGGGTCTCTGGCTGTTCATCGGCCACGGTCGACAGGGGCTCCTCGATCGGAAAAATAGGACTTTTGGCAACGATAACTCGCCGCGCACATCCCGTTATTCTACGCCATCAAGTCCGATCCACGGAAAAAATCGGGCCCTCAGTGGAGAAAACATGCCCAAATCGTGACATAACGGCCGCTTCGGCGTGATGGTAGAGCTTCTTCTGAACAGCATCTCGACCTCGCTGGTGCTAGCCCGGCAAATCCGCGTTGAGCGAGATCCTGGGATGGGTTATCCGTAGGTGTCGCGCGGACCTCGACCGCGCACTACCCGGGGGCCTTTACGCCAGCTGGGGGCAGCGGGTCCGTTAATGGTGATCTCTCGTACCACCTCACGACCCAAAGCCGTATTGATCCGTTGTAGGATCTGGGCAGACATCAATCGCAATTGGGTGGCCCAGCTGGTGGTCGAACACCGTACCACCAGCACCGCGTGCTCGAAACTTTCGATCTGACAGTGTTCAGCCACCTGTGGTCCGACCAGGTCCTCCCACCGTCCCAAGACCGATCCGACCGCGACCGGTTCTTTCCAACCCCGGTCAGCGACCAGACCCCCGAAAAGCTCATCAAGGGATTTGACTTTCGGTAAGGGCGAGGTGAATTGATTATCAACGTCAGCGGCAGCTCGCCGGCGCACCGATGGGGCCCGTCGTGTTCCCCGGCGCGAAGAACCTCGCCGGGACCGGTGCACGTTCGGGTCGGGGTCGCCGGGGGTATATCCGGCTTGGGAGACGGTGCGACGTACTCGTTGTAGGGCGGCAAATGCCGCGTCAATTCTGTCGTGGTCCACCCCGCTGACCGCATCGAATTCATCTGCTGTCATCATCATCTAGTCCTCTGGCCCGTTGGTCTCCGTAGTGTGCACCTGGGAGATCCCGTGATCGCAGCGCACTGGGAACCGCGGACCGTGAAGTGTGTGCGGCACATCCTCGGCCACCGCAGCGGTGACAATCACTTGATCAGCCTCGGTGGCGATCTGGGCTAATTTGTCACGCCGTTGGGCATCGAGTTCGGCGAACACATCGTCGAGAATCAAGATGGGTCGGTCCTGGCCACCGGGCCGATCCTCGGCGAGCACCTGATAGCTGGCCAGTCGCAAACCAAGCGCAAAAGACCATGTTTCCCCGTGGGACGCATAGCCTTTGGCCGGGGCAGGCCCCAGCGTGAACTGCACGTCATCACGGTGAGGCCCCACCAAGGTCAGTCCGCGATCTTGTTCCTGATCATGAACGGCCTGCAACTCCTGATGCATCGCTTCAGCCAGAGCAGTTTCGTCCGGGACCACCGGGTGTTGCCCGGTAGCTAATCCCACGGTGGATTCGTAACTGAAACCGGCATCTTTCATACCCGGTGCTAGCGCTTGATAGGCGGTCTGCAGAGGCTGAGCCAAGAGCTTCAAGACGTGTAACCGTCCCCAGAGAATTCTGGCGCCGGCCTGGGCAAGATATTCGTCAAAAACGTGACGGGTGCTTTCTTCATCGGCACCCCATCGGCGGGATTTTTTTGCGGACTTATACAGGGCATTGCGCTGTTTTAACACACGCTCGTAGTCCCGCCGGGCATCGGCCATGACTGGTCGAAGCTGCACCGTGAGGTCGTCGAGAAAATTCCGACGCACCGAAGGATCTCCGTTAATAAGGTGCAAATCTTCCGGAGCAAATAAGACGCACCGCACTAAACCCAAACCCTGCTTGGCCGGTTGCGGTGCTCCACGGTTGATGGACACCCGATTGGATTTGCCAGGATTGATCTCCAGGTCGATACCGACAGCACGTTGATCGTGGTGAATGCGGCCTCGGATATGGGCTTGGTCTGCGCCAAAGCGAATCAGCGGTCCATCGTGTGACACCCGATGCGAATGATGGGTAGCTAAATAATTTATCGCCTCGGCGATGTTGGTCTTGCCGACCCCGTTGTATCCCACCAGGACATTGGTACCTGGTTCGAAAGTCAGGTCCAGTTGCTGATAGGACCGAAAGTTTGTCAGTGAGAAAGCCGAAATGTAGACCATCACTCAGCGATGCGAATCGGCATGACCAGATAGCGGAAGTCCTGGAGTTCCGCTCCTTCGGGTTCACTCTGACCGGTCAGCAATGCAGGTTTAGGAGCGGTGGTGAAGGCAAAGTGGGAGTAATCGGCATTGACGACGTTGAGTCCCTCAAGCAAGTAGGTGGGGTTGAAGGCCACCGTGATGTCGTCTCCCAACAGTCGGCACGGCACCGATTCATTCGCCGAGGCATCATCTCCTGCCCCGGCGTCAAGGTAAACCTCGTTGCCGGTGAACGCCAAACGCAACGGAGTATTGCGTTCCGCGACCAAGGCCACGCGCTTGACCGCATCAATTAAGGGCGTTGATTCCACCACTGCGTGGATCGGACTGGACTCGGGAAACAGGGCCCGAATCTTCGGGTAATCACCATCAACCAACAGGCTGGTGGCACGACGGCCACCGGACGAGAACCCGAGGATCTCGGTTCCTGAGTCGCTCTGATTGAGTCGCAACGACAGTTCGCCACCACCACCCAAGGACTTGGCAACCTCGGACAGTGTGCGAGCTTTAACCAACACGGAGGTCGACATTTCCGGATCGGTTGGTGTCCAGGTGATTTCTTTCATGGCCAATCGGTACCGGTCGGTGGCCAGAAACGTCATCTGGTCCCCGTCGATCTCAATCTTCACCGCAGCCAGGACTGGCAGAGTGTCATCTTTAGAGGCTGCCGCGGTGACCTGGTGAACTGCTTGAGCGAACGTGTCACCGTGGACCGTTCCCGAAATGTCAGGTAGCTCAGGCAAAGTCGGGTACTCACTGACCGGCATCGTCGCCAGGGCAAATCGCGAATTCCGACACGTCAGAACAACTTTGGAGCCATCGAGCTCGACGGTGACGGGTGCATGAGGAAGAGATTTGACGATGTCATTGAGCAATTTGCCGGAAACCAGAATCTGTCCCGGCTCTTCGATATCGGCTTCGACTTCCAGTTGTGCGGAGGTTTCATAATCGAAGCTCGCGATGGACACGAGTTGATCTTCGGCTGTGATCAACAATCCCGACAGTACAGGTACTGGTGGGCGAGGGGACAAGGAACGAGCAGCCCACGATACTGCGTCGGTGAGGACGTCACGCTCGATAGTGAACTTCAGGCTCGGGCTGCCACTACTGGCCGAGTCTGTAGAGAACTTCTCTAGACTGAACGTCACGCTGCTCTGCCTCTCATGATCGGGTTTATCGCACACCTAAATGGCGTGACTACGAGCTCAATAATGACAGAAATGAGCTCATGAGTCATTGCAAGCTTAGCGGATTGTGAGTTTTCATGTGATCCGCTGTGAACAGCTTCTCGGTTCCTCTTCTGTCGTCGAAGCAAACGCGAAGTGTCTGGAAGGTTGTTGTTCTGTAGATGGGGATTTTTAAGGGTAAGTGGTGTTAATAAGTCCTGTGGATAATGTGGATAAGCGGTTGCTCAGCGCTCATTCTGCGGTTGAATTTGTGGAGGGTCGCGTGGAGTGTGCTCGTGTGGGCTGGGGATTGTCGTGGAGTTTCGCGACTTGGCTGTTCAGCAGATTCACAGGGAAGAGGGGGAGTATCCAAAGGGTTTTGGTATTTCTCCCCGTTCTATCCCCAGAGTTATCCACACCTGTTTATGGGGGTTGAATGTTGTGTGTGGATAATTTGTGGATATACCTGGACGATTGTGGATATATGGTCTCCAGCTTTGGACAAATCTCCGTATTTGGCGGGTTTAACGGTGTGGACCAACATTCAAGTTGAACTTGAGGTGAATAAAAGAAAATCTTCAAGCTGAGAGTGACTTGAATATCACAGGGGTATCTCTAGCGATTAGTTGTGCTTATTACGTGCTGCCTGTTTGATGAGGTTGGTTAGCTCCATGACTTGGTTATAGATCGTGCGACGTTCACCCATCAGGTCACGAATCTTTCGGTACGCGTGCATCACGGTGGTGTGGTCTCGTCCGCCAAGCTCTGCACCGATGCGTGGTAGGGACATCTCCGTTAGCTCACGGAGTAGGTACATCGAGATCTGCCGGGCATTGACCAATTTTTTGGTTCGAGATTTCGATTGCAACTCTTCGAGTGTGAAACCGAAGTACTTCATGGTCTCGTCAAGGATCAATCCAGACGTAATCTCCTGGGAATCGGCATCAGGGATCAAGTCCTTGAGAACATGCTCAGCCAGAGAATAGTCAATCGGCTGACGATTCAACGAAGCGTAGGCAGCAACGCGAATAAGTGCGCCTTCCAGCTCGCGAATATTCGTCGAGATCCGTGAAGCGATGTACTCCAGGGCATCTGTGGGGACATAGAGACCGTCAGATTCCGCCTTCTTATTCAGAATCGCGATACGAGTTTCTAGATCTGGCGGTTGAATATCTGTGGTGAGACCCCATTCGAAGCGGGACCGTAGTCGTTCTTCGAAACCCGAAAGTTGCTTCGGTGGTAGATCAGAGGTAATTACCACTTGCTTATTGTTGTTATACAGAGCATTGAAGGTGTGAAAGAACTCTTCAACCGTAGCTTCTTTATTGGCCATGAACTGAATGTCATCGATCAGCAAGATGTCGACGTTTCGATAGATCTGCTTAAAGCTGGCACCCTCATCATGACGAATGGAGTTAATAAAGTCGTTCGTAAATTCTTCGGAATTTACGTACCGGACTCGCAGACCGCGATAAAGCTCCTGGGCGTAGTGACCGATGGCGTGTAGCAGGTGAGTTTTACCCAGCCCAGACTCTCCGTAAACGAACAGCGGGTTATAGGCCTTCGCCGGGGCTTCAGCCACCGCATTGGCTGCCGCGTGCGCAAATCGATTGGACGAACCTGTGACAAATGACTCGAAGTGGTATCGAGGATTCAACCGAGTACGTTCTTCTGAGTCTGCCGGGGTTGCATCAATTGTTTCAGGTTCGGGACTAGGAGCCGGGTTCGTTCTGGCGCTCAGTACCGTGGTGGGGTTCGAGTAATCCTGGTCATGACGTGGTCGAATCGAGTCCTCTGTCGCAAACCGTCGCGCAGAGTTATCAACGTAGTTATCCACAGCGTGATGCCGATCATAAGAAGGTTCGGAGGAGCGAACTGGTTCCGCGGTGACAGGTTGCAGACTTGCATCAATCGAGAAGGCGCAACGGAGATCAGTTTGAAAGACCTTGTGCAGGGCCTGGCTCAGAGTAGCTTGTAATTGGCCCTCAAGAACTTGTCGAGTGAGTTCATTTGGCACGGTGAGAAGAAGTGTGTTCCCAATCAGCCCTTGAGGCACTGCCAGATCCAAAAACCCCATTTGACGTGCACTGACTTGTCCTGTGTCTTTGATCTCTTGGACAACGTGACGCCACGAACTTGTGATTGAGTCATCTGGAACCACGAGACTCTCCTCTTCACGACCGCTGTGGTCGTGATGTTAGTGACCTATCGTAACTGCTGTTGTGGACTGTCCAGTTCAGGCCGTGAGACCGCCCTGGTCCCATGACCACGAGGGGGTCTGAACATGAACAGGACAACTGGTCGTGCCAACGACCAGTGGTAATAGCCTAGCGTGATCACGCGGGAAATGAGAGTTATGCACAGTGTTATTCACAGCATGTGCGAAGGTTGTTGAGAAAGTGTATCCTCGTGGATTTGACGCATCGATCGGAAAGTAACTATTCTTGACAGGTCTGTGTTCGTGCTACCGCGTAGCGTAGTGCGCTATTCAAAGACCAATGACCTTGAACTGACACCGAGTTCATTAACGCCTGGTGGATGACTGACGTCCTGGGTGTACGGTGCAAGACCATATAGCTTGGAGAATTAACCATGAGTAAGCGGACTTTTCAGCCGAATAACCGCCGTCGCGCTCGCAAGCACGGTTTCCGTGCTCGGATGCGGACCCGGGCCGGTCGTGCAGTGCTTTCAGCACGTCGGGCCAAGGGCCGGGCGCGCGTTTCTGCCTAACTATTTTGATCCTTTAGCGCAGTACCTGCCGGTCGTGATCGCGTGTTGCCACGAATGAACCGGATCAGAAAGGGCAAGGACTTTTCACGGACAATTCGTTCCGGCACCCGCGCTGGGGGCCGGAACATTGTCGTATCTGTGGCTTTTCAGCAACAGAGTGAGAATCCTGAAGGTCTTAGCCCAACGCGGGTGGGATTCATCACCTCAAAGGCAGTGGGCAATGCGGTTACGCGCAAAACCGTACAACGACGCTTGCGTGCTGCTGTAGCCAGTCTTTTCCAAGAGGACCACTTCCCCGTGGGAGATCATTCTTCACCTGCGCAAGATGTTGTGATTCGTGCTCTGCCTCGGTCAGCTCAGGTTGACTATCATGAGTTAAGGTCCGATGTGGCTGGCCAATGGCTACACGCGATGAAGAAAATGGCCCAGCGTGACAGAACAAGCATGACAGAAATGGCAGAAGACTAAGGTATGCCCGTTGAATCGCCCTACATCACGTTAAGCCCGAGAAAGCAGTGGGGTCGGTTTCGTGCCCTGCCTTCTGATGCTGTTGCCTCGGTGCTTATAGCGTACCGGGCTGTGATCTCGCCACTGTATGGTCAAGTGTGCCGATTTTTTCCGAGTTGTTCGGCCTATACACTCGAAGCTGTCTATCGACACGGTGCCATTAAAGGAATGGGCTTAGGCATGTGGCGAATTCTTCGTTGCCACCCGTGGCAGTCTGGTGGAGTTGATCCGGTTCCGCCAAGTCATAGAGTTTGGCCAGAGGGTAAATTGCCCAAGATCATTAGACTGAATCACCCGCAAGTACCGGAAGAACCCGGCTCACACACAGCAGAGGAAAACTGAACGCCATGGGCTTTTTCGATGTCATACTGTTTCCCTTCAAATGGGTTGTCTCCTGGATTCTGAGTATTTTTCACAGTTTCTTGAGCTTTTTGGGCTTGGGCTATGATTCCGGTTGGACCTGGACGCTAGCGATTGTGCTCTTGGTGATCACCATCCGCACCTTGCTCTTGCCCCTTTTCGTGCGCCAGATCAAATCCCAGCGTGCCATGCAGGCGATGCAGCCTGAAATTAAGAAACTCCAGCAGAAGTACAAAGGGAAGAAAGACCAGCTGTCGCGTCAGGCGATGGCTATGGAGCAGCAGGCGCTGTTCAAGGAACATGGGACCAGTCCATTCTCAGCCTGTCTGCCCATGCTTGTTCAGATGCCATTCTTCTTCGCGCTATATCAGGTACTTAACGGGGCATCTCATGCAGCGGCAAACGGCGAGAACATCGCGGCCTTGAGCCATGAGGAAATCTCCTCATTTGCCAGATCGAGCATCTTCGGCGCACAAATGCAGGACACCTTCCTGGGATCGACCGGTGAGAACCTCGACTGGTCGGTCATCATCGTGGCTGCGGTGATGATTGTCTTGATGTCTTCGTCGATGTTCTATATGCAACGGATGCTGATGAGCAAGAACATGACTGAGGCAGCGATGACCGGCCCCTTTGCGCAGTCGCAGAAGCTGATGCTGTACGTTTTGCCTTTGGTGTTCGCCATCGGTGGCATCAACTTTCCTATTGGCGTTTTGGTCTACTGGACCGCAACAAACTTCTGGGCGGTTGGCCAGCAGTTCTACATTATTCGTCGGAACCCGGCCCCTGGCTCGCAGGCGGAACGGGAGCTAAATGAACGCCGTGTGGCAAAGGGTCTTGAACCCATTGGTAAAGCAGCTGAGGAAGCGCGGGCTAAGGCCGAAGCGAAAGCAAATAAGCCGAAAGGCCAGCGCCAGCAACCTGTGAGAAAGAGTAGAAAGAAACGATGACTACTACTGAAGAACTCAATAACGCCGTCGATCCTGACGATACTCTTGATGAGCAGAGGGTCGAAGCCCAACAGACTGAAGAATCGGTCTCGACGATCGAAGAAGAGGGCGATCGCGCTGCCGATTATATTGAAGAGCTTCTTGACATTGCCGATCTTGACGGAGACATCGATATTGAGGTGCGAAATGGCCGCACCTACGTTTCTGTTGTCACCGACGGTGAAGATGACGGGTTACGGGGCTTGATTGGTGCCAAAGGCAAAGTCCTTGAAGCACTCCAGGAACTGACAAGACTGTCGGTCTTGTCGTCGACCGGCCAACGATCTCGACTCGTGTTGGATATTGCCGGGCATCGACAGCAACGCGAGGTTGAGCTTCGCTCACTGGCTGAAGACGCGATTGCTGAGATTAAGGACGGCGAAAAGGACGAAGTACATCTGAAGTCGATGTCACCCTATGAGCGCAAGATCATTCACGACGTCGTGGCTGAAGCGGGCCTAGTCAGCGCATCCCAGGGGCAAGGCTCACGCCGCCACGTGGTCATTTCTGCCGACAACTGATGAAGGATGGATCCCTATGGCCGAGGATCAGCATCATGGGCAGGTCGATTACGACACCGCCTTAGCCATCAGCCGATTGAGTGAACAACCGCAATGGATTCAAGGTGCTGTGCGGGAGATTTACGGCCAGGCGGGCGAGGTTGCCCAGCGTTATGTGAATCATCTGGTGACGACGGGTGTTGAATGGGGCCTTTTGGGTCCACGCGAAATCCCGATTATGTGGGAACGTCACGTGTTAAATTGCGCCGTTGCGCAGACATTGTTTCCTTCGGGCGCACTGGTGGCCGATGTTGGATCGGGAGCCGGTTTACCCGGTATTGCCTTAGCCATAGCCCGACCCGACGTTCAGTTTGTGCTTGTTGAACCATTAGAGCGACGGGTGCTGTGGTTAGAGGACGTGATCGGGGACCTAAGGTTGAATAATGTAGATGTGGTGCGTGCCCGGGCTGAACAGGTGGTAGATACCCTCGATGTTGATGTCGTGACTGCACGAGCCGTGTCTGCCTTGAAATCACTCATCCCATTAACTGCGCCGCTTTTGCACGGAGACGGTGAACTTCTAGCGCTCAAGGGACGTAGTGCTGCGGAGGAAATTTCGAAGGCACAGAAAGTACTTCGCACGCATCGGGCCGGGGACGTCGCAGTCCTGACCTGCGGGGATGACCTGCTTGAGATTCCCACGACCGTTGTCAGGGTAACGTTTGGGGATAGACTGGGGTAGTCAATAGAGTCGCCGTCATGGCATCGGAGTGTGAAAAGCGCGTATGAGCAATAACGATTCCTCAACGGCTGCCGAGTCGCAATCCTCGGCTACGCCGCTGGCTGCTGAGATCGCATCCGAGGCGAAACGACGGCAACGTTTGGACTCCAAGAAGATTCCGAAGCCCGGGCGCACACGTATTCTGACTGTGTCCAATCAAAAGGGCGGCGTTGGAAAGACGACCACCACGGTGAATCTTGCCTCCGCATTGGCACGTGGCGGTATGAACGTCATGGTGATTGATGTGGACCCCCAGGGCAACGCGTCAACTGCTCTGAACGTGGAGCATTCACAGGGTACCGACTCCATCTACGATGTTCTTATTAATGACTTTGAGCTGCACGAAGTGGTTCAACAAAACCCAGAAACGGATTCCTTGATCGTAGCCCCGGCCAGCATCGATCTGGCTGGTGCGGAGATCGAACTAGTGTCATTGGTCGCCCGAGAGCATCGGCTGGCTAGAGCGCTAGCGCGGTATCTCAAATACCGGAAGAAAAAAGACTTGCCACGGCTTGACTACATCTTCATCGACTGTCCTCCTAGTTTGGGATTGTTGACTGTCAACGCTTTGGTGGCAGCGAAGGAAGTTTTGATCCCTATCCAAAGCGAGTATTACGCCCTTGAGGGTCTATCGCAACTGACCAAGAACATTCAAATGATTCAAAAGCATTTGAACGAAGAACTCGAAGTGTCAACTATTATGTTGACTATGTACGATGGTCGCACCAATTTGGCGATTCAGGTCGCGGAAGAGGTTCGCGAGTTTTTCCCGGATCAGGTGCTTGATGCTGTGATTCCGCGTAATGTTCGGATATCCGAGGCACCCAGTTTTCAGCAGTCTGTGATGACTTATGATCCTGCTTCGTCAGGTGCTTTGAGTTATCGAGAGGCTGCTCTCGAGATTGCTGAACGTGGGCGTAAGCAAGGTCGTTAGTATCGCGTTATCTTGTTGTTTGCCTCGTGCCGAGGCTCCTTCTCTGTGGCGTGTACGCCGTTTCACGTGGAACGGGTACCATATAAGGGGAGGTTATCGTGAGTACAAAGAAGAATAAACGCGGTCTTGGTCGGGGTCTGGGCGCTCTTATCCAACCCGAGGTGGGGCCAGTTAATGCTGAAGACAGCACGGAGAATGTGTCTCAACCGGCAGAGAAACTGTCCGAGGAGGATAGCCAAGGCGCTCCTTCTGGTGGTACCAATGCTCAAGCGGGGAACACTGGTGTAGCAGCCGGTACCCGGTCTCGTCCCTCAGACCTCTTCTTCGAAACATCTAGAGAGCAGGGTCAGGATGAACGCAGAGATCGATATCGTCGTCCAACGATGCCAAATCCTCTAGCGGCACACCGGGAGACGACAGGGAGTCAGAGGACGGGTTCGCTGGACGGCGAACAGATGGTTCCTGTATCAGATAGTCGTCTAGTTTTGCTTGACCTAGAGCAAATCACACCGAATAGACAGCAGCCACGCCAGGAGTTTGACGAAGATGAGCTTCAAGAGCTGGTCGCATCGATTCGTGAAGTGGGCGTGCTACAACCAATTGTTGTGCGTGAAATTGGTGAGAGCACGTATGAGTTAATCATGGGCGAACGTCGCTTCCGTGCTTCCCGCCTTGCGGGATTGTCGTCTATTCCTGCGGTTATCAGGGATGCAAGTGATGACCGTATGCTCGTGGAAGCGCTCGTAGAGAACATTCATCGTAGCGACCTAAATCCACTGGAAGAGGCTGCAGCCTATGAGCAACTGTTGAAAGACTTTGGTTGGTCTCAAGAGCAACTGTCGAAGAACATCGGAAAGTCGCGTCCAGCAATTTCCAACAGTCTTAGGCTGATGCAGTTACCGGCGTCAGTACAGTCTAAGGTGGCGGCCCGGGTCCTGTCTTCGGGTCATGCGCGCGCTCTATTGGGTGCTGAAGATCCAGCTGTGATGGAAACAATTGCTGACCGAGTGGTTTCTGAGGGGTTGTCTGTTCGGGCCACCGAGGAGCTCGTGAGTCTCTATCGTTCTCGTAAGCCTCATGCTCGTCGAAGCGTTTCACGTGGAACACAGACATTCGATGATCTCGCTGCTATGTTCTCTGACGAATTGGATACGACAGTAGACATTCGGTTAGGTGCTAAGAAGGGTCGGATCTCCATCGATTTCGCCTCGGTAGAAGACCTGAACAGGATCATGGCGCTGATCCAGCCTTCACAACGTCAATAGCCGAAGAGTTTTGGCGAGGCCTGACCCGTACGGTTGGGCCTCGTTTTGTTTCACGTGAAACACGGCTCCCCATGTGGTACATGACTTCTGAATGCGAACCCTCTCTTCGAGATCACAGGTGCATAGACGCCACGGTGCTGTCGCAGTTGATACCATCGGCGATGGCTGAGAGCGTGATACTGACTGGTCCGGATACATAAGTTCCACGTGAAACATTGCGTCCCGAGTAGACAGTCATGCTCGTGGGTACTCCTGGTTTGACAACAAATTTCACATTCAGCAAGAACCCGGCTAAGGGTAAAGCGAGCCGTGCGACATCAATGAGCTACAGCGTAAGAGCATGCGGTAAGAAAGGTGGCATTCCAGACGGGACAGTTGCGTGTATGAGGACATGCAACCTCGTGGTCAATGATTGTGTCTCCAATCCTACGAAAAGAGGATGATTGTGCATCGGACTAGGCGTATGAGTTAGTTCGTACTCCAGGTGATTTAGCAAGCCTGATTGGACTTCCACAGCTGCGAACCGATAGGTGAGCACAGATCGTAAAAAAAGAAGACGGTGGTTTCACGTGAAACCACCGTCCCGGGTAAAACGCGGTATATTCTTATTTCAGAAGGTCCGCAAATTCAGACTCGAGTGCAGGCTGTGGCTTCGCACCGATCGAGGTGGCGACCTTCTCCCCATTCTTAAAAGCCATCACCGCAGGGATGCTGGTAATGCCGTACTGCGAGGCAACTTGGGGATTGTCGTCAACATTGAGCTTTGCAACGGTAATTTTATCCGCGTGCTCTTCTGCCATCTTCTCCAGAACGGGAGTCAGCATCCGGCACGGACCACACCATTCTGCCCAGAAGTCGACGAGTACAGGTTTATCGTTCTCGAGGACTTTCTCCTGAAAGTCTGCATCGGTAACGTTGATAGTTGCCATTTCAACTCCTAAAGGTTGATAACTAAGTATTAGCCTAGATTTATAAGGTAGTGTTCAACATCTTGTGCTGCTACACAGCCGGTACCGGCGGCCGTGACGGCTTGGCGATAGGTAGGGTCGATGACGTCTCCGGCGGCAAACACGCCGTCAATGTTGGTCTGGGAAGACGGATGCGCAACCTTGATCGTGCCATCATCGTTGAGGTCCAAAACATCTTTGACGAGTTCGGTGCGAGGGTCCTGACCGATAGCGACAAAGAGGCCGGAGATATCCAGGGTTGAGCGCTGGCCAGTCTTCAGGTTTTCAATGCCGGCAGTGTGAAGTTTATCTTCTCCGGAGAGATGTGTGACTACGGAGTCCCAGATGAACTCGATCTTGTCATTTTCAAGAGCGCGCTGTGCCATGATGTGGGATGCTCGGAGTTCATCACGACGATGAATCACGTAGACCTTTGAGGCAAATTTAGTGAGGAAGAGTGCTTCCTCCATGGCGGAGTCACCGCCGCCGACCACAGCGACTTCTTGATTGCGGAAGAAAAAACCGTCGCAGGTCGCACACCAGGAGACACCAAAACCGCTCAGGCGTTGTTCGCCGTCAATCCCAAGGTGACGATAAGCGGATCCCGTGGCAATAATTACGGTACGCGCACGGTAGCTGTCCCCATTACCGAGTGTCACGACCTTAGGATGGGATGCCAGATCGACATGTACCACATCCTCATACTGAATATCAGCGCCGAAGCGGCGGGCCTGGGCCTCAAAATTGGCCATCAGTTCTGGGCCCAAAATCCCATCGGGGAAACCAGGGTAGTTTTCAACATCGGTGGTGTTCATCAGCTCGCCACCGGCGGTGACTGATCCAGTGAAAACCACAGGGTTAAGATTGGCCCTGGCAGTATATATTGCTGCGGTGTACCCAGCGGGACCCGAACCGACGATGATCACATTGCGGACATCGTTGGCATCAACTTCCGTCACGGTGATGACCTCTACTTTCCGACATCAGCTACCGGGTTTGGTGGAAACCAACGGGGTGATGTGCGTGCACAGTCTGTTTACTCATCCAGCCTTAACGGTAAGGCAGTGACGGATATTCCATCACCCTAATTCACGGTAATTTCAGCGATATTCAGCCCATAGGGCAGATCGGGGGACGCATCGGCAGCCTGTGGCAAATCAGTGAAGTTAATAATGACATACTGCCCGGTAACCGGCTCACCATCCTCGCTCGACACCGAGGCGGTGTAGCTCGGCCCGGTAAAGGAGCCTTCTGCTACGGCAGTTCCATCAGCCGGGTTCTCAGTATCTGAGACGAGTACCTGGAAGCTTCCGCCGGATCCGCCGTTCTGGTCGATGTTGACCTCGGTGATCTCCGAGTCTTCCTCCAGTTCAACGACGAGAGCAAGATTTCGGGCGAAACCACCAAACTGCGATTGAGCAAAAGACAATGAACGCCACGAGGTCGCCGCATCACCATCGACTGCTAACGGAAGCTGGTCGTCGGTTTGGGAGCTAAGATTCGGTGAATCGGGGACCACGCGGGAGATGCCGGAAATAGACGGCGCTGGGGCCACCGGTGAGGCGTCGTCATCCGCGGACTCGCCATCTTGTGGCTCTTGCTCGCCCTGCTCGTTGGACTGGGCCGAAGACGTCGGCTCGGCCACGGGTTCCGAACCGCCACGTCCCAGGAAGGTAAACATCAGCACGACGGCGACGACGAGGACCAAGAGCAACAGGACAGCGCCAATCCATCGACCGGTCCCGCCGCCCTGGCGTTCTTCGGCGTATTCCATCGCATAGCTGTCGCCGTATCCGCCACCGGATGTGGCCGGCTGGGGTGCGGAGGCGGAACCACCGACTGTGGCGGAATTGCCCATAGCTTGGGCGACGCGTTGTTGAACATTCTGCGGTGCTGGGTCCTTAGCTGTGGGAACCTCTGATGCCTCGACACTGGCGGCGGCTGCTTCAGCAGCCGGAGCCTGACCGGCCGGTTCCTGACCTGTCTTCTCCGGGGTGTCGTCAGAGTCGTCGATCACCGGAATTGGACCGGTTTGTACCGACTCGGAGTCCGAATGGCTCACGGGTTCGGTCGGTACGGTCGATTCATCGTCTGCGTGACGCGGGCCGTGGTCAGTGTCCTGACCCCCTTGGCCCGAGTGGTCATCGTGGTCATCGTGACGTGTCGGGCCGGCACCCACACCGGCAACAGCGGCACCCGCACCGGCATCGTGGGCTGGGCGGGACGTCGTGTTGGGGTGGGGAGTGTCTCCAGGACGGACGAGCTTAGAGGGATCGTCGGTGCGATTCAACGAGTCGTTGAGGCGATCGGAGATGCGGTTGAGGAATTTCGACCGATGTGGCTGTTGCTCCCGGCTGGCGGCCACATCGGAATCTAGGCTGGAGTAGTACTCGTCATCGTCGTCGTAGGTCTGGGGCTCGTAGGACCGAGATTCACCGAAGATTTCGGATCCCAGGTTCTCGGTGTAAAAGGGCTCGACGTAGACCTCGTGGCCGGTTACCAGGGAGAGTAAGGACTGTGGGTCAGTCTCCCCGGCGGAAATCAGGTAGGTGCGGTCGTCCGACAAGCCCAGGTCCAGGACTTGAACGTCGGAGGAACGTTCTCCGGTAGCCAGTTGCCGGGCTGAGGTTGCGACCTGGGAGGCGTGATCGGGGGAGGCCACCAGAATCATTACTTCACGATTGAGTACTTGATCGAGTCCGGTAAGGATCACATCTTGCTCAGCGGTGGCCAAGACCTGTCCGGTAATCAGGTACCGTCCGCCCAGCACGTTACCTTCGTCGAGTTGTGCCACGATCTTTCCTCCAGGGTCGGGTTAAGAGTTGGTCGTGGTCGGCAGAGACCATTTATTCGACCTAATCTTCTATGGTAGTCGCACCCTGGCGACGCTGTGCGTCAATCACACGGGATTACCCCAGAGTTTTACTCGGTCGAGCGCGTGAAACGTTTGATCAAAGGGCCGAGATAGTCGTCGAGTTCTTTGACGTTGAAAGCCCGACAAGCCAGCAGATACACCGCGAGCATCACGATTCCGACCACCGCGCAGGTGATCAGTGCGGTGAGAATCGAGGCGTAGGGGAACCCACTGTGATAGCCACCCAAGAGCAACAGCACCAACGCGCCAACCAGCCCGGAGGCCACGGCCGCATACCCGGTGCGCAGGTAGGCGGTGAAGACCTTGCTCGTGTGGTACTGCCCGAACCGCTTCAGGGTCAAAAAGTGCACCATGAGGAACTGAATGATGTGCACCACCGTGAACAGTAGCGCAATCAGGTGTGCCAGGGAGGCGTTCGGGATGATCGGGGCAAGCAGATAGGCCGAGATCAGCGTGATCACCGAAGCGGTGCACTGCACGATCATGGGCACCGTGGCGTTCTCGGAGGCGTAGAACACGCGCAACAGATAGAAGTGTGCCGAGCGGAAGGGCATGCCAATGGCCAGTAGCACCAGGATTTGGCCGATTGCTGCCGCGGAGATGGGAGCGGTGTCAGAAGATCCGGAGAACAGTCGCCCGATCGGGGCAGCCAAGACGAGCACTACCATCATGGCAAACATCATCGGTACCGCGAAGCTACTCAGCCCGGCGCCGGTGGTCCACCGGGCTGCGACGGTATCGCGGTCCTGCAGGGAGCGGGTCAACCGGTTGAACAGCACCGTGGCGATCGACAGCACGAACACCGAGTGTGGGAGCACGGTAATCAGTTGCGAGACGTTCAGGGCGTAGAGGCCGGGGACGGCGGCAGCGGCTTCGGGGGTTTCGGCGACAGTGGACCGCGCCTCAGTGGCTCCGGTGACCAGGCGGTTGATGAGTAGGTTGGTGACGTTGCCGACCAGCATGGTGATGATGGTGAATCCGGCCAGCCGACCGGTGGTGCGCAATCCCATCCCGCGCCAGCCAAACTTCAGTTTCAGCCCCAGTCCCAAACGTTTCAGCGGCCACAACAGCACGAGTGCCTGGATAGCAATGCCGAGGGTGTGGCCTCCAGCTAAGACTGCCGTGTGGGTAGGGGACCAAGCGAGTAATTGGTCCTCATCCGACATTCCGGTGTAATGGCCGAAGGTGACGATGTAGGCCACAATCACCAGGATGGCCACCGCGTTATTGGCTACCGGCGCCCACATATAGGCGCCGAAGCGTCCGTGAGCGTTAAGGATCTGCCCGATGATGGCATACATCCCGTAGAAGAAGATCTGGGGCAACGTCCAGAACGCGAAAGCGGTGGCTAAGGCGAGCTTGGGTTCCGACCAGCCCAGGGTGAGCGCATTCATGATCGGATAGGCACACAGCGTGATCGCGATCGTAAAGGCCCCGATGATCAACAAGGCGAGGGTCAGGATGCGGGAGGTGTAGTCGGCGCCCCGGTCGGGTGCTTTGGCAGCCTTAATCAGCTGAGGTACCAGCACTACGTTAAAGACACCACCGGCCAGCAACATGTAGATCACGTTGGGGATGGTGTTGGCGGATTCGAAGACGTCAGCGACTAAGGCGGTGGACCCAATGGCCACGGCGAGCAATGACGTACGAACGAAGCCTAAAATTCGAGACACTAAAGTGCCGGAGGCCATGAGCGCTGAGGCTTTGGTAGCTCCGGCAGAGGATTTCGATTGGTCTTCAGGGACAGGACGCTCGCTCACCGCTGATCTTCCTGGGGTGGGTGCTGGGATGATTTCGATGGCCCAGACGGATGGCGGAAGCGTTGTACCCGCAACATCAACTCGAACGGGGTTGGTGGTGTGGTGGGCTGAGTCGCGGCATCCTGACCGGACTGACCTGGGTGATCGGCAGGGGACCGATCCTCGGTCTGCTGGCAGGAGCCTACCGTTTCGGGCCCGGCGGAGTGGTGCTGCTGTCCGGGTGTGCCGAGATTCTGTGATGTGTCGGTAGGCTCGTTGTTCCGGTCCCGAGTCGCTGGTGTGGGGCGCAGATTCTCCGGAATGAGCCCGGATGGTAGTCGGCGACGAAGCGGGATGACGCGTCGGGACCGGAATGTCACCGGTACGTGGGTAAAGTACTCTGGTAGCGCCTCTTGGGCGACTTCGACAATTCGGCGTTCATTGACGAAGCTGAGGCGAGCAGAGAGCCGTTCCAGGTCGACCCAGGCAACGTCGATGGCTTCGTGGTCGGGATCGTTCTCAATGGTCAAATTCCCGCCGGTGGCACGCAATAAGAAATGGTGCACGGTTTTGTGCACGCGGTGTCCGGGAACGGTAAACCAGTAGTCAATGGAGCCCAGCGCAGTCAGCACTGTTCCCGAGATCCCGGTTTCTTCGGCGACTTCTCGTTCGGCGGCGGCGTGGTGATCTTCTTCACCCTCCGGATGGCCCTTGGGCAGGACCCATTCCAGCCGGCCTCCGCGGTTATAGCGGGCAATGATGGCTACCTGGAGCCGGCCGAGACGTTCCCGCACGACCATGCCCCCGGCCGAAATCTCTTCCACTGTGGGCAATTGGGCATCCTCGCGCGGACGGGGGGTACGCCGTGTAGGATCGAAACGATCGATTCGTGCCGGGCGTGTGGGTTCAGCGTTTTCGGGCGTACCGGAGCCCCAGCTATTCCAGGGGCGTCGTGGTGACCGAAAACGAGACATGTTGTCCACTCTATCCCGATTACCTCATCACCGAACTGAAGCTACGACTGCATGCCCACGATTCGTCAGCGACACCAACCAACCACCCAGAGACCACGCCGAGACGATACTGTGATTCAACACCCCGACGACGCCCACGCACTCAACGCTGCACGACCGTTACCCGCTGGTTTTCCTCACGGAGCCACGGTGCCGGGGCTCGTGGTAGAACTGGGTAACATATTTCAGCAGGCCGGTTTCGAGCTGGCTCTGGTCGGCGGACCGGTGCGCGATATCTTCCTCGGGGTGACGGCTGTGGACCTGGATTTCACCACCGACGCCACTCCGGAGCAGATTACTGAGGTGTTGGGCACCTGGCCGGATGCGATCTGGGATATTGGGGCCGCGTTCGGAACCATCGGGGCCCGTAAGGCCGGCTGGCAGGTGGAGATCACCACCTACCGGGCCGAAAAATACGACCCCGAATCGCGCAAACCGCAGGTGGTCTTCGGCCACGACCTCACTGACGACTTGTTGCGTCGGGATTTCACCGTTAACGCGATGGCCCTGAAACTCCCCGACCTCGAGCTGGTTGATCCCTTCGGTGGCATTCGGGATCTGTTCGCCGGGAGACTACGAACTCCGGGCCGAGCCGAAGCTTCGTTCTCCGATGACCCGTTGCGGATGATGCGGGCCGCCCGGTTCATGTCGCAATTGCGCTTGTCGGTAGCCGATGACGTACGCACCGCGATGATCGAGATGGCCGAACGCATTAACATCATCTCTGCCGAACGGGTCCGTGATGAGCTGGTCAAGCTGATGATCGGGGCCGATCCGCGGGCCGGTTTGGAACTGTTGGTCCAGACCGGACTGGCTGAGCACGTCCTCCCCGAACTGCCGGCCCTGCGACTGACCATGGATGTCGCCCACCATCATAAGGACGTCTACCAGCACTCGCTGAAGGTGCTGGAGCAAGCCATGGAGTGGGAACCGGAGTATGTGTCGGCACCGAATTTCGTGCTCCGTTTCGCAGCGGTGATGCACGATATCGGCAAACCCGCCACCCGTCGGTTTGAGAAAAACGGGGCGGTGACCTTCCGCCACCACGATGTGGTCGGAGCAAAGATGGTCAGGTCCCGGATGAAGGCTTTGCGCTTTGATAAAGAAACCATCCGGGCGGTGGCCACTTTGGTCGAGTTGCACATGCGTTTTTACGGGTACGGAGATGCTGGCTGGGGTGATTCGGCGGTGCGCCGCTACGTGACCGATGCCGGGGACATGTTGCACCATTTGCACGCGCTGACCCGCTCGGATGTCACCACCCAGAATAAACGTAAGGCCAACCGTTTAGCTCACGCCTATGATGACCTCGAACAACGCATTGAGCAGTTGGCGGCCCAAGAAGAAATGGCGAAAATCCGCCCCGATCTCAACGGCCAACAGATCATGCAGATCCTGGGGATTTCCCCGGGACCGTTGGTCGGACGCGCCTACCAGCATCTGCTGGACTGGCGGTTGGACCAGGGCCCGCACACCGCCGAGGAAGCCGAAGCCGAGTTATTGCGCTGGTGGGAGCAACAACCCGAATCCCAGATGCAAGCGGAGCCCGAGGCTGAGTCCGAAGCGGAGCCGAGGGATGAGTGATGGAGTCTGGTACAACCCGATGTCATGGACCGCACCGTGGTTCGTGATTTGGTTGGGGCTCTATGTGGTGATCTGGGCCCGCGCCGGCGGCACCTATTTACTAGGTCGTGGCATTCGCACCGGGGTGGGTCGGACGCACACTCGGCTGGCGCGGGTATTACAGACCGAGGGGTATCAGCGCGCCGAGCGAGCGATTGACCGGTGGGGCGCCCCAGTGGTGGCGCTGAGCTTTCTAACCATCGGATTCCAAACGTTGGTGAATTTCGCCGCCGGGGTGACCCGGATGCGGTGGTTCCGTTACGTCCCCGCGCTCGCAGTGGGCGGGGCGGCCTGGGCGGCAATTTACGCCACGGTCGGGGTGGTCTCCTTCCGGGCGCTGAGCTACTTTTTCACCCGGTGGCCGGTGGCCACCGGCGTAGTGGTGGCCTTGATCGTGATCGCGCTCGTCATCTGGTTCGTCGTGAAACTCCGAGGTCGGCACAACAGCGTTTAGGCTGGAGGTATGAATGACGCTGAGATCTCTGCCACAGCCACTCTGCAACCGATTCACGCGATCGCCGAGCGGCTGGGGGTCTCAGCCGAACACCTCATCCCCTACGGCCACACCATGGCCAAAATTGATCTCACCGGTCTCGGGCTCACCGACAACGCGAATGCTCAGCGCAGTCCGGGCAAAGTGGTATTGGTCACCGCTTGCTCCCCGACCCCGGCTGGAGAAGGGAAGACCACCGTCGCGATCGGGCTGGCTGACGGGTTGAACCGCATCGGGGTCAACACGGCCCTGGCCTTGCGTGAGCCGTCCTTGGGTCCGGTTTTTGGACTCAAGGGTGGTGGCACCGGCGGCGGGTACGCCCAGGTGGTGCCGATGGATAAGATCAATTTGCACTTCACCGGTGACCTACACGCCATCTCGGCAGCGCACAACTTGTTGTGTGCCCTGGTGGATAACCACATCCACCAGGGCAATCAGCTAGGCATTGACCCGCGCACCATCACCATTAAACGGTGCGTGGATCTCAACGACCGGGCACTACGTCACACCGTGATTGGACTGGGGGGACGCACCCAAGGGGTGCCCCGAGAAGATGGTTTCGAGATCACGGTGGCGACCGAAACCATGGCGATCTTCTGTTTGGCCACCGACCGGAAGGATTTGAAGCAACGACTGTCGCAGATGATCATCGGCTACACCTATGACCAGAAGCCGGTAACCGTCGGTGAGTTGGGGCCCGAGGGTGCCCAAGGGGCAATGGCAGTATTGCTCAATGACGCACTGGACCCTAATTTGGTCCAAACGTTGTCCGGCACCCCCGCGTTGGTGCACGGCGGACCGTTCGCTAATATTGCCCACGGCGCCAATTCGGTGATTGCCACCAATACCGCCCGGGCGCTAGCCGATGTGGTGATTACCGAGGCCGGCTTCGGGGCCGATCTCGGCGCCGAAAAATTCATGCATATCACCGGCCCGGCCGGAGGGTTCAGCCCCGATGCCATCGTGGTGGTCGCCACGCTCCGGGCGCTGAAATATAACGGTGGGGTCAGCGTGGATGAAGCCAACCAGGTCAATCCGGAGGCACTGCGGGACGGGGTGGTGAACCTTGACCGGCACCTGGACCACCTAGCGCACTATGACCGTCCCGTGGTGGTGGCGATCAACACCTTCCCGGACGACACCCAGGAGGAGATAACCTGGCTGATCGACCACTGCCAGGCCCGAGGGGTAACCGCCGAGATCTGTGCAGCGTGGGGGCAGGGTGCCGACGGGGCCGAAGCCTTGGCTCGGGTGATCCGAGACCAGCTGCAGCAGACTTCCCACCAACAACACCGGCGCGAGCAGGCCGAGCAGCACGCCCCGGATCCCCTCAGTCCGCAGGCGTTGGCGGGCTTGCCTCTCCAGGAGAAGATCTCGGTGATTGCCCGCACGATCTACGGGGCTGACGGGGTGAAATATTCCCCGGCAGCACTGAAACAGTTGGGCGAGCTGGCGGGTACCCCGGCGGAGTATCTGCCCGTGTGCGTGGCCAAAACCCCGTTCTCCTTCTCTGATGACCGGACAAAACTCGGGGCACCGACCGGGTTTCAGCTCACCATCCAGCGCGTGCGGCTACGAGCCGGTGCGGGATTCGTGGTGGTCTACACCGGACGGATTATGACCATGCCCGGGCTACCGAAACATCCTGCTGCCGAGGCGATGGACGTTGCAGACTCCACCGGTGAGATTCTGAATATCTTCTAGGACCTGAGAACCGACACCTAGCGCTCAATCTCGCCACGAATAAAGGCCTCCACCAGTTCGCGGGCGTGCTCATCGCGGTGCTGGACCGGTGGGGACTTCATGAAATAGGAGGAGGCCGACAGGATCGGTCCACCGATGCCACGATCCAAAGCGATCTTGGCAGCCCGGACCGCATCAATGATCACACCGGCGGAGTTTGGGGAGTCCCAGACTTCGAGTTTGTACTCTAACGACACCGGAGCATCACCGAAGTTGCGCCCCTCCAGCCGGACGAAAGCCCACTTGCGGTCATCGAGCCACTGCACGTAGTCAGAGGGGCCAATATGGACGTTGCGGTCTTCCAGTTCGGTGTCCAGATTGGAGGTCACCGCCTGGGTCTTGGAAATCTTCTTGGACTCCAGCCGCTCGCGTTCCAGCATGTTTTTGAAGTCCATGTTGCCACCGACATTGAGCTGGTAGGTCCGATCCACGGTTACCCCGCGGGCTTCGAACAGTGCTGCCATGGTGCGGTGGGTGATGGTGGCTCCGATCTGGGATTTAATATCGTCGCCGACAATCGGCACCCCGGCCTCGGTGAACTTCTGCGACCACTCGTCGGTCCCGGCAATGAAGACCGGTAGTGCATTCACAAAGGCCACCTTGGCGTCCACGGCGGCTTGCGCGTAGAACTTATCGGCTTCTTCAGAGCCCACCGGAAGATAGGAGACCAGCACGTCGACTTCACGATCGCGCATGACCTGGGCCACATCGACTGGATCAGCGACAGATTCGGTGATGGTTTCGCGGTAGTACCTCCCGAGACCATCCAGGGTCGGGCCACGCTGGACCTGTACACCGGTAACAGGGACTTCGGCCAGGGTAATGGTGTTATTCTCCGAGGCGGTGATGGCCTCAGCAATGTCCAGCCCCACCTTGGCCTGATCGACATCAAAGGCCGCCACGAACTCCAGGTCGCTGACATGATAATCGCCGAAACGTACGTGCATCAATCCGGGTACCACATCAGAATCAGCGGCGTCCCGGTAATAGTGCACACCCTGAATCAGGGAGGAAGCACAGTTCCCCAACCCTGCGATCGCAACTCGAATTGCAGACAACGAGATACTCCTTTTGTTTTTAAACCTCATCTACTCTACGACAGCCCGGAGGTGACCGAAGAGAAACCGGCAGGTTTTTACACCCTGATCGCTCACACCACGTAAACTGTGCCTCATGGCCACCCGCGCACAACAGCAACAGCCACGCACGCCTGTTGCTCCTTCTCGAACTGACCCGCTTCTCGCCCGGCTGACCTCCGAGAAAATTGGCCCGATCGGACGACGTAGCGCACCTGGTCGGACCGGTGGCGGGTTTTTCACCCCCATGCGGGTGCTGATCCTGATGACCACCCTGGCGGCGTTGGTGGCGGTGCTACAAAAATCACCGTGCCGTCTTGAAGGCTGGTCCCAACCCTTCGTGAACTTCGCCGGATGCTACTCCGACTGGACCGCGTTATACGGTGGTCGCGGTTTCGACGAGAACCCCTTCGCACCCTTCATGGAGGCCTCCACGTTCGAATACCCGGTGCTGATCTCGGTCGTGGCCTCCCTGACGGCAGCACTGACCCACTTCTTTAACCCCGACCGGCCCTCGTTACTGTACTTCGACATCAACTTCGTGCTGGTCTTCGCCCTGTGGGTCATCACCGTGGTGGTCGTCGCCAAGTCCTCGGTGCGGCGCTTCTGGGATGCCGCGATGGTGGCCCTCGCCCCGGGCATGATTCTGGCGTCCTCTATTAACTGGGACATGTGGGCGGTGGTCCCCCTGATCCTGGGTCTGTGGCTGTTTGGTGGCAAGAAGTACTTTTGGGCCGGCGTCCTGTTCGGCATCGGTATCTCGGCGAAAATCTTCCCGTTACTCGTCTTCGGGGCCATCCTCGTGCTGGCGGTCCGTACTCTGGTCTTCCGCCCATTGGTGCTCAGCGTGGCCGGAGCGGCCACCTCCTGGCTAGTCCTCAACGTGCCACTGATGCTGACCAACTATGAGGCGTGGTCGTTGTTCTACACCTTCTCCGCCGACCGTGGGCCCGGCTGGTCCTCGGTCTGGAGTATGTGGAACGTATTCAACGACAGCCACCCGGTCACCGCCGAATCCCTGTCCTATTTGTCCGTGGGTGCTGTGGCGATCTGCTGTGCTTTCATTTTCGTCATCGGCACCACCGCACCGGTTCGTCCCCGCATGGCGCAATTGGTGTTTCTCATCGTGGCCAGCTTCGTGCTGTTCAATAAGGTCTACTCACCACAGTTCGTGGTGTGGCTGATCCCGCTGGTGGCCCTGGCTTTGCCCAATTGGCGTGACTTTTTGATCTGGCAATTCGTGGAAGTGTTGCACTTTTGGGCGGTCTGGGCCCATCTGTCGCATTTTACCTCCGAACACAACACCCAGCACCTCTTCGATGAACGGCTCTACGGTCTGGCCGTGGCCGCACACATGTTGGCCACCTTCTATCTGATGGCCCGGGTGGTCTATCAGATCTACCGGCCTGAAACCGACCCGGTGCGCACCAGCCTGCCCGTCTTCGACTCCAGCCTGCGCGGTGAGGCTTCGAAGAATCTGGCCTGGGATGACCCGCTGGGTGGAGACTATGACGGCGCACGCGACCGTCTGCCATTCCTCATCCCTGTAGCCCAACCCGTCGGCAAACATGCCGATCACACCGAGCCCGAACCCGTTGAAGTCGGCGCGGCCGAGCACCAGGGGATCTGGACACCCATCACCCTTGAGCACAAACAGTAGGGTGGAGTTCATGAGTCACCTCGATGAACTGGTCCGTCTGATCTCTGATGCTCCGACCTCATGGCACGCTGCCGACTATGTAGCCCGGGAAGCTATCGCCGCTGGCTTCACCCGGCTGGAGGAAACCGAGCCCTATCCGCTAGCCCCGGGTGGTTACGTGGTCGTCCGTGATGGTGCGGTGATCGCCTGGATCCAGCCGGAGGCCACCGGCGAGGACTCAGCGACGCTACCGGGCTTTCGCATTCTGGGCGCTCACACCGATTCCCCGGGGTTCAAGGTCAAGCCCAGCCCGGATACCACCACCGCCGGCTGGGCCCAGGTCGGTGTTGAGGTGTACGGGGGACCGCTGGTCAACTCCTGGTTAGACCGCGACCTGGCCTTCGCCGGACGCCTGGTATTACGCGATGGCAGCACCAAACTGGTCACCACCTCCGCGATGGCGCGCATCCCGCAGCTGGCTATCCACCTCGATCGCGAGACCGATCGGGGGCTGACTCTGAATCGACAACAGCACCTGCTGCCGATTGTGGCCACCGCCTCCGGCGACTCCGCAACCACCATTGTGCACGCCATCGCCGAAGAAGCCGGTCTCTCGGCAGACCACGTGGTTGCCGCCGATCTGATGCTGGCCGATACTCAACCCCCGGCCATACTGGGCTCGGCCCAAGAATTCTTAGCCGCCCCGCGGATGGACAATCTGGTCTCCGTCTCGGCTGGACTTTCCGCTCTGCTAGAGGTTGCCCACCAGCCAGCGCCCGACCTGATTCCGGTGCTGGCGGCCTTCGACCACGAAGAAGTCGGTTCCCAGACGCGTTCGGGGGCCGCCGGGCCATTCTTAGACGAAACTCTGGTGCGTATCCAGCACAGCCTGGGCATTAGTCCCGAAGAGAGTCCCCGGGTGCGCGCGAAGTCCTGGCTGCTGTCGGCCGACTGTGGCCATGTGGTCCACCCCAATTACGTCACCAAACACGATCCGGACCACCACCCGTTGCCCAACCAAGGCCCGTTGGTGAAGATCAACGCCAATCAGCGCTACACCACCGATGCGATGGGACATGCGGCCATGGCCGGGTGGGCCGAGGACGCCGGGGTACCGATCCAAGAATTTGTCTCCCGCAATGATGTGCCCTGTGGCTCCACCATCGGTCCGATCGCCTCGACCCGGTTAGGGATTCCCACGGTGGACTGCGGGGTGGGGTTGCTGTCGATGCACTCGGTCCGTGAATTGGTCGGTGTCAAAGACCCAGGCTACTTGACCCGCCTCACCGCCGCCTTCTTTCGCCAGTAGTCAGCACCAGGAAAGCTGGATCTGTAGCACACTTCTCACGGTTCGCGTGGTAATTTCGGCGCAATCACGCTAAACTATTCGAGTTGTTCTTTGACAACAGCACTAAGGAGAACCTCCTGTTACGGAAAGACCGTGACCATAAGCCCGAAGGAGGTGGGTTCGCATGCGTGCATATGAATTAATGGCGCTGATTGACCCGGAGGTCGATGAGCGTACAGTTGAACCGACACTGCGTAAGTACTTTGACAACACCGTTGTCAAAGACGGTGGCTCCGTGGAAGAAATCGATGTGTGGGGTCGTCGCAAGCTGGCCTACGAGATCAAGAAGAACTCGGAAGCTGTTTACGCGGTCGTGAATTTCACCGCTGAGCCGGCCTCGGCTCAGGAATTGGAACGCCAGCTGGGTCTGAATGAGACCGTGTTGCGCACCAAGATCATTCGTCCGGAAGAGCAGAAGGTCACCCTCTAGGGTCACCTCGTCACTGCACAAACACTCAAGCATCGGTTTAACGAGACCACCAGGAGTACCTCATGGCTGGAGAGCCGGTAGTCACGATTATTGGAAACCTGACCGCCGATCCCGAACTGCGTTTCACCGCATCGGGACAGGCCGTCGCGAACTTCACCATTGCCCAAACTCCTCGGATCTACGACCGTCAAACCAATGAATGGTCCGATGCTGAGACCTTGTTTGTGCGTGCTTCCATCTGGCGTGAAGCAGCAGAAAACGTGGCCGAATCCTTGACCAAAGGAATGCGCGTGGTGGCCCAAGGTCGCCTGAAAGCCCGTTCCTTCCAGACCCGTGAGGGCGAGAACCGCACCAACTGGGAACTGGACGTCGACGAGATCGGCCCGTCGTTGCGCTACGCCACCGCCCAGGTGACGCGTACCCCGCGTCACGGGGGCGGATCCGGTGGTGGTTTTAACCAGAACCCGCCGGCCCAGAACCAGGGCGGCTGGGGTCAAGCTGGTGGTGCCCCACAGCAGGATCCCTGGGGCGGAGCTCCCTCCGCTGGATCCTGGGACACCCCGGATCATCAGGAACCACCGTTCTAAACACCAACCATCCCGCTGACTGCGGGCTCCAGTTATTACTCGAAGGAGCACCACGATGGCTAAGGCTGAAGTACGTAAGCCCAAACCAAAGCCCAATCCCCTCAAGACAGCAGGCATCGACTACATCGACTACAAAGATGTGGCTCTGCTTCGCAAATTCATCTCCGATCGCGGCAAGATCCGTGCCCGCCGTGTGACCGGTGTGACCGTCCAGCAGCAGCGCAAGATCGCTTTGGCGATCAAGAACGCACGTGAAATGGCTCTGTTGCCCTACTCCGGTTCCGGCCGCTGATCTTGAAGTAGAGAAGGAGAGAGTAGACATGGCACAGCAGAAACTCATTTTGACCCAGGAGATCCCCGGCCTCGGTATTGCCGGCGATGTCGTCGAGGTCAAGAACGGTTACGCTCGCAACTACCTGATCCCGCGCGGTTTCGCTACTCGTTGGACCCGCGGCGCAGAAAACCAGGTCGAAGAGATCCGCAAGACCCGGGCAGCTCGGGCCATGGCGAACCTGGAAGAAGCTCAGGCGCTGGCCGAGAAGCTCCAGCAGCAACCGGTGCAGATTCAGGTGGCCTCCGGTGAGACCGGTCGTTTGTTCGGCTCGGTGACCTCCTCAGACATTGTCGAGGCCTTGGAAGCAGCCGGCCACGAGTCGATCGACCGTCGCAACGTCGTCTTGACCGACAGCATCCGTTCGCTGGGTAACTACTCGGTGCAGATCCGTCTGCACGACGATGTGATTGCTCAGGTGGAACTGGCTGTTGTTCCGGCTCAAAAGAAGAAGAAATAAGCTTCTTCGCTCCGGCTAGACCCGGATTGCGTTGAGAGAACCCCGGGGCAGGTGTTGACCATCATCTGGTCACCCGCCCCGGGGTTTCGTTGTCTCCCCCAGTGGGCTGGCAGGGCTGTGTTAGCTTTGAGCTATGTCTGAATCTGCTGTGGCCACCACCCTGGAAGAGATCCAAGAGAACCTCTACGCGGTTCAAGGACGGATTAACGCCGCTGCCAACCGTGTCGGGCGTGATCCCCGGGATGTGCGTCTGATCCCGGTGACCAAAACCGTGGCGGAACAGCGCCTGCGCACCGCCTATCAGGCAGGCATTCACACCTTCGGTGAGAATAAAGTTCAAGAGGCCCACCAAAAATACCAGGCCATGAACGACTTGGAGATCACCTGGTGCATCATCGGGCCATTACAGTCCAATAAGACCCGAGACGTGGCCGAATTTGCCGATGAGTTCCACGCCCTAGACCGGGTCAAGATCGCTCGCAGGCTCCACGACCAGCTCACCGAAGCCGCACGGGACCTGTCGGTGTTGATCCAGGTCAATACCTCCGGGGAAACCACCAAATCCGGTCTCGACCCGGCAGAACTCGGCCCGTTTGTTGACCAGATTCAGGATTTCACGGCACTTCGGGTCAACGGATTGATGACCATCGCCGAGAACTCCGATGATCAGGATGCGATCCGGAATAATTTCCGGCAACTGCGCGCGTTGCGCGATGAACACCGCGATCAACTCGGGGCCGGAGATCTGTCCATGGGCATGTCAGCCGACTTTGAGATCGCCATCGAAGAAGGAGCCACCATGGTCCGAATCGGTTCTGCGATCTTCGGCGCGAGACCTCCCCACGGCTCGGCACAGGCCTAACGTGCACAGCACCTCTGCCGGGTGGTGTTGCTGGGGCTGTGGGGTACTTCTGGGCCACTGATGAAACTCAATGAGGCGCGCCACGGGTCATGCTGGACCGTGACCGCTGGGTAAGGTGCTAGATTCTCTGCCAAATAGCCCCTATGCGGAGAGTGAGTACAGCGCGCCATGGTCGATCGACTTCACGATATCTGGGACCACATCAACGAAGCCCAGGGAACATTCGGGTCCACCACCAACTTCGTCTTTGACGACATCACCGCCACACACGTGGCAGGGCACGCTGAACTGGGCCCAGACCACCACCAGCCCTGGGGAATCGTCCACGGAGGCGTCTACGCCACCATTGTGGAGTCAGTGGCCTCGGTAGGTGCCAGCTACGCCGTGAAGGACCACAACATGTTCGCGGTGGGCTTGCACAACGGCACTGACTTCTTGCGTCAATTTAGTTCCGGCACCGTCCTGGTTGAAGCCAATGCCCTCTACCAGGGACGCACCCAGCAACTCTGGGATGTCGTCATTACCGCCGAAGCTACCGGCAAAGTCTTGGCCCGCGGACAACTTCGACTCCAGAACCTTCCGGCTCCGGAAAACCACGGCTGATCTGGCCCTTTAATGTGAAGCAATGCACGTAGCGTGGGAGAATCACACTGGTGTAATTTATCCACGGCTGTGGGTAACCCTGTGGATAACTGCGTGTGGTGTGGAAAACACTCTTTGTACTCGCCCGTCATGATGCTGTCAAGTCGGCCAAAGTGAGTGCAAATTATTTTTTAAGTCACAGGCTGTGATTCATAAAAGCCCTAGTCAAAGCCGAATCGGCGGATGATCACCTGGCTGAATCAACAGGTTCTTGAGAATTTTTACACAGGCTAATCCACTCTTTCCACAGGTTATCCACAGGAAAAGAATTTTGGGGGTTTGCTGAGGCTGTTTTCCCCGAGTAGTGTCGCTATATCGCCTCTCGGCCGGTGGGTATTGGCAGGTTATGCACAGGGTGCACATACTGCGCGCATCCACTGCGACCGGGGGGTCTTCGTGAGGCAGTCCGGGGTCCGGTAAAGGGGAAGGGAATCAAGAGACGATCTAATGAATACGCCTTATGATTCCACCGGTTCCCCGGAGCTGTCTCGCGACACGCTCGTCCCACCCCAGGATCTCAGCGCCGAACGATCTGTCCTCGGAGCGATGTTGCTCTCGCACGATGCGGTGGCCACCGTGGTGGAGGTTCTGCGTGGGCCAGATTTTTACTCACCAGCTCACGAGCTGATCTACGACTCCATCATTACACTCTACGGTCGTGGCGAACCCGCAGATGCGGTCACCGTCTCCGACATGCTTAACAAGCGTAAGGAGCTACCTCGTGTCGGGGGAGCCTCGTACATACACGAATTGGTCCAGTCCGTTCCGGCTGTCACCAGCGCCGAGTTCTACGCCGACATCGTCCAGGAGAAAGCGATTCTGCGTCGACTCGTGGACGTGGGCAACAGGATTAGCCGGATGGGCTACGCCCAAGACGGCGACGTGGACGACATTGTCAACGCTGCCCAGGGTGAGATGTACCGGGTAGCTGAGAACCAGCAATCCGAGGACTACGTCCGTCTTTCGGGCATCCTGGAGAACACCGTCGACGAGATCGAAGCCGCCGGTGATCACGCCGGTGGACTCTCGGGTGTTCCCACCGGTTTCTACGAGCTTGATGAGCTGACCCAGGGACTGCACCCCGGACAAATGGTCGTGGTGGCGGCCCGTCCTGCGGTGGGTAAATCGACGTTGGCTCTCGACCTGGCTCGTGCGGCGGCGATCGGCAACAACATGCCCACGGTGTTCTTCTCGCTAGAAATGGGCCGCAATGAGATTGCGATGCGTCTGCTGTCGGCCGAAGCAACCATCGCGCTGTCTGATCTGCGTAAAGGTGCACTGGAATCCGAACACTGGACGAAAATCGCCGCCACCGTGGGACGGTTGAACGAAGCACCGTTCTTCATTGACGACTCACCCAATATGACGATGATGGAGATCCGGGCCAAATGCCGGCGCCTGAAGCAAAAGCACGACCTGAAACTAGTTGTGCTGGACTACTTGCAACTGATGAGCTCCGGCAAGCGGGTGGAATCACGTCAGCAAGAAGTCGCCGAGTTCTCTCGTGCCCTGAAGCTCTTAGCCAAGGAACTCGAGGTCCCGGTCATCGCGCTCTCGCAGCTCAATCGTGGCTCAGAACAGCGCACCGATAAGCGTCCGCAGATTTCTGATCTGCGTGAATCCGGTTCGATTGAACAGGATGCCGACATGGTCATTCTGCTGCACCGTGAAGACGTCTATGACAAGGAATCACCCCGCGCTGGTGAGGCTGACCTGATCGTTGCCAAGCACCGTAATGGGCCGACCCGAACTATCGTCGTCGGCTTTCAGGGCCACTACTCCCGGTTCAACAACATGGCCCCTGAGGACGGCGGATTCTAGAGCCACTGATCTGCGCCTCAGCGCGGTGTCGGGCAGCACTTACTGGAAACACGCAAAAAGACGTGTCCGGTCGAGGTTTCTAATGACTCTGATGCGGCGAAGGAAATTTGCTGGTCATCTCGCTTTTCCGTTCACACCTCCACTATTGTAGTAGTGATATAGATCACACTCCTCTGGAAGGTCTGAACATGCTGATCCCCTCCCTTCCCGACCGTCAGCCGTTCTTCTCACGTCGCATGCACTGGATGAATATGCTCGATCTCCACGCCACTGATAGACCAGACGAGATTGGGTTGACCACCCAGACTGAGAACATTTCCTGGTGGGAGCTACAGCAGCGCGTGCAAGCCTTGGCCGCAGACCTTCAGCAACATCGGGGTGTACAACCCGGCGACCGTGTGCTCATCCTGTCGCTAAACAGCGCAGAATATATCATCGCCATGCTTGCCATTAATACCGTTGGTGCGATCAGCGTTCCGATCAATATTCGATCTGTGCCGCGCGAGCTCGACTATTTTGTGTCAGATTCTGGTGCGAAAGTGATCTACGTCGACGCCATGGGCGCTCAGGCACTGGCTGGGTCCCAGAGCAAAGACCATATCCAGACCATTTCTCTGGTGGAGGATGTGCCCGAGATTGTGGCAGCCGGGGGAACCGCCGAGCCTTTGGACATCGATGAGAACTCGATTGCCATGATTGTCTATACCTCGGGGACCACCTCGGATCCGAAAGGGGTCATGCTCAGCTATTTGAATCTTTTGAGTCAGACCATTCCGGTGTATCGCAACGCGCCGGCCCCGGGAGATCTTCCTGAAACCAACCTCGTTGTGGTTCCGTTGTTCCATATCGCCGGCATCGGTGTCCTGACTCCGGCATTTTTTGCCGGTACTCGTTTGGTGGTCGCTCCACCCCAGGTACTCACAGATCTCGCAGCGCTGGTTGATCTCATCGAGAAAGAGCAGATCACCAATATGTTCTTGGTGCCGACCATCTGGCAAGCACTGTGTTCTCTACCCGGCATCACCGAGCGAGACCTCCCGTTACAGTCAATCTCGTGGGGAGGATCACCAGCCTCGAAAGAAACCCTGCAACTGATTGTGGACACTTTTCCAAAGGCAACGCTTTCCACGGCGTTCGGTCAGACCGAAATGTCACCCATTACCGCGCTGTTACAAGGCCCCGCATCACTGCGCAAGATGGGCTCCATCGGTGAACCAATCGGGCCGATCGCAGCTCGTATTGTCGACGCGGAAGGAAACGATGTCGCCCCCGGAGAAATGGGAGAAATTGTCTATCGTGGCCCGGGACTGATGGCCGGCTATTGGAATAAGCCCGAGGCGACCCAACAGGCTACCCGGGACGGCTGGTTTCACTCCGGGGATATGGTCCGACAAGATGAGGAAGGATTTATGTATGTCGTCGATCGGTCCAAGGACCTGATCATCTCCGGTGGTGAGAACATCTCCTCAATCGAAGTTGAGCATGCCGTCAGTACCCACCCGAAGGTGGCTGATGCTTCCGTGATTGGTGTCCCCGACGAGAAATGGGTGGAGACGCCGCTGGCGATTGTGGTCCCCGATGATCCCGCGGATCCACCCACCTTAGCGGAGATTCACGATTTCCTCTCTGACAAGCTTGCCTCCTTCAAGAAGCCCACGCGCCTTGAAATCGTCGAGGAGTTACCTCGTAATGCTTCGGGCAAACTGCTCAAACACAAACTCCGAGAACAATACGCCCTGTAAAAACCAGACCCGTGCATCATCAGACAGCCGGCCACTTTGGCTCGTGGCATCTGTTCAACGGCCACGATTCCAGGTATAGATCTCACCGGTCCATGGCTGGTCGGCCTGATGTTGCGGTGCATAAAAGAGGCGGAACTGATCGGTGGCTGCTAGCTCCCGGGTAATGGTGGCTTTCCACTCCTGGTGGGTCAGCCAGACCCGCTCCATGTGTTGGCGATATTCCTTGTTGGTTTGGCGGGCAAATCGCGGTCCATCGGTCACCGCATGGGGATCGTCCCGGTAGCGCATCGCGCCGATACGGATGATTGACACCGGCAGGCCGTGAATTTCGCTTGTGGAACGCAATAACGCTTCGGCGAAGGCCTTCGCTGCCCCGTAAAGACCATCCGGTCGTGGCAAGCTCGTCGGATGCGGCGTGTCGAGAACTCCTGTTTCGTAGAACTCAACTTCGTTCATCCCCGTCACATGGTTGCTGGAAGCATAGATGAGACGCTTCACCCCCTTTTCGACGCAGACTTCGGCCACATTCTTTACGCCGTGGATCTCGGCCTCGAGGAGTCCGTGCCACCCCATCTTGGCGCCCGTGGGAAGGTACAAAACATAATCAGCATCGCCTAGCCCGTGACGTACCACTGCTTTATCGGCTACCGTACCCGTGGACCAGGCGTGGTATCCCACGATATTGTGATGATCCAACACATCGAGGCCTATCAGAACCAGATCCTCGTCTGTGAAACACTGACCGGTGACCCGCCCGATCTCACCGGCAGCACCAACCACGGCCATGCGTGGTCTGCTGTGCGTAGCAGAAGTCGGGCACCAAGCGTTCAGTGTGGCCGTGGTGCTGTGCGGTAGTTCCACTTCCGGCACGAATGATTCTCCCTAAACCCAGTGGCCACCGTGGTTCGTCGCTGAGGGGGAATCAGCCCCTGCGGAACGTATCGGCTTGCTGTGCAGAATATGACGCAGATTCAGCATCCGCTGTTCCAAAGTCGAGGAGATCTCGGCGACTTCCTTCAGCTCGTCG
The DNA here is from genome assembly GCF_003185725.2 of Auritidibacter sp. NML130574. GTDB lineage: Bacteria > Actinomycetota > Actinomycetes > Actinomycetales > Micrococcaceae > Auritidibacter > Auritidibacter ignavus. Next base: position 2,107,316 of record NZ_CP031746.1, read on the forward strand.
ATAGCCCACTGTGGCACATCGCCGTCGTATTTATAGTGCAACTTGTGCTCCAGCGAGGCCCAAAAGTCCATCGCCGACGTACGGAACTGGATCTCGACGGTGACATCCTGACGGCCTGAGGACAGGAACACGGGCACCCGGATAATGGCGTGCAACGACTTATACCCGTTGGGCTTGGGGTTTTTGATGTAGTCCTTGACTTTCAGCACCGTGACATCATCTTGAGCTACCAGCATGTCAAAGATTTCATAGACGTCAGTGACGAAGCCACAGGTCACCCGCGCCCCGGCAATATCGGTGATGGTGCGTCGAATCTCGTCGGGGTCGAAAGCAATACCCTTACGTGAAGCCTTCGCCAACAAGGAGTCCATCGATTTCACGCGGGTGGAGATGTGCTCGATGGGGCTGTAGTCGTGGAGCTGGGTGAACTCATCGCGTAACACCGACAGCTTGGTTTCGACCTCCCGGAGCACGAAGGTGTATTCGGCCATCATCGAGTCCAAGTCTCTCCGCAACCGCTGAAGTTGTGCGGCCGAGAAAGACATGGTGCCCTCAGCGGTGTGGATATACACCTCATCGTGGGGTGTGACGCGTCGCAAGCTAGGAACCTGTCCCGCATAGCGCGCCACGGACCGCTGATCGGGAACAGACGGGGAAGTACTCATGAGACTCAGTCTAGAAATACAGCCTGCACGGAGTCTGAAAGGACCATACTAGAACCATGACTGACAAGGTGACACCGAGCCGATCTCAACAGCCCCATTTCACGCCTTCGCGTCGTTCTCAGGTGCCCCCGTTTCGGGTGATGACCATCTTGCAACGCGTCGCGGAGCTAACTGCCACCGGACAACCGGTGATTAGTCTGTGCGCCGGGGAGCCCTCTGGCGGAGCACCCACGGCGGTTACCGAAGCCGCCCGGAATATCCATGATGCGGCCGTGCCGCTGAACTACACCCCGTCGCTGGGTATCCAACCGTTGCGGGAAGCGATCGTAGAGCACTACCGTCGCTGGTACGACCTTGAGGTTCCCGTGTCACAGGTTGCTGTCACCACCGGGTCATCGGGTGGCTTCATGGTCGGTTTCTTGGCCGCCTTTGACGTGGGAGATCGCGTGGCCTTGGCCCGTCCCGGCTACGCCGCTTACCGCAATGTGCTCCAAGCCTTAGGTTGTGAGGTCGTTGAAATCCCGGCCGGTGCGGAACAAGGGTTTCTGCCCAGCATTCGGGACCTGGAGCAGGCCAATGTTACCGGACTGGTCTTGGCCTCACCCGATAACCCCACCGGCACCATGGTTGAGCCCGCCAGCATGCAGCAACTGACCAGCTGGTGCGACGCCCACGGGGTGCGACTGTTCTCCGATGAGATCTACCACGGCATCACCTATTCCACCCGCGGGGTGAGTAGCTGGGAGTACTCCCGCACTGGCGTGGTGGTCAGCTCCTTCTCTAAATATTGGGGAATGCCCGGCTGGCGACTGGGCTGGTTACTGTTGCCCGAAGATCTGGTAGCACCGGTGTCGGCACTGTCGGGCTCGGTCTCTCTGTGCCCACCGGCCGCCGGACAGTACGCCGCGGTAGAAGCGTTCAGCGACACCGCCTACGCCGAATGCGATGCCCGTGTCAGCCAATTTGCGGCCACGCGCTCGCTGATTCTCTCTCGGACTTCCGAACTGGGCTTTGATGACGCCGCGCCTGCCGATGGGGCGTTTTATTACTATGCCCGGCCCCCGAAGGCGGTGATGCAACGCTTCGGAACGGCCACCGCCTACGCCCAAGCACTGCTGGAATCCCACTACGTGGCCCTGACGCCGGGACTGGACTTTGATCCGGTGGACGGCGATGAGTTTATCCGCATCTCGTTCGCCGCCGGCACGGCCGCGGTGAGTGAAGCCCTGGAACGGATCCAGCACTTCCACGCGCAGAACAGCTAGTCGGGCGCGTCGGATCTAGTTCTGCCGCAACGGCCGGGTCGCGACGGTCAACCGGTGTAGTTCCTCGAGCAGCTTGCCCAGCGACTTCTCATGGCGGTCGTTGACCTGCAGCGTATCGGAGTCAAAGTCGTAGCGGTTATATAGCAGGATCTGTTGCCCGATGGTGTACATCCCGTAGGGGGCCATGCTGACCCGCCATTGATCCACCGCACGGGCGCCACCCACGCCTCCGTAGGAGATGAAGCCGACCGGTTTGTGCTTCCACTGCACATCCAGCAGATCGTAGGCGTTTTTGAAATATCCCGGCGCCGCTCGGTTGTATTCCGGGGTGATGAACAAAAACCCCTCGCAGACATCGACCGCATCGCGCCAGCGCACCAGATCGGCTGCTGCGTGCTGATCGGAGTGCTGATTGAAGTGTTCCAGCGGGGGCAACTCGAAGTCCTTGAGGTCCAGCACCGTAAACTCGGCCGGATAATCGTGGGCCTCGAGATGGTTCCGCACCCAGTCGGCGACAGAATCGGCCTTGCGTGGGGTGCGGATCGAGCCGATGACCACTCCCAGCCGAGGGAGCTGATCTGCTGTGGTGTCGTTGTGCTCAGTCATATATCGAGCCTAGGGTCCTTGCCGTATTCAGCCCAGTCAACGGCCGAACACGTGACGTTTTGTGTCGCACGACATAGGCTGGAGCACAACAGTACGGGTACTGGTCACACCGACCGGGCCCGAGACCGTATCAGCGATTGGACGAAAGGACTCTGATGAGCTCCGAGACGATTAACGCATTGAACGAGACCGGTAATGATCCCTTCGCCCGCCTAGACGATGCCGTGGAATTCACCGTGACCTCCACCAGCGTCACTGACGGTGAGCAATTCCCGCTCAAGCACTACTCGGGTGCCATGGGAGTTGACGGCGGAGAAGACATCTCCCCCCAGTTGTCTTGGTCGAACGCACCCGAGGGCACCAAATCATACGCCGTAACCGTCTATGATCCGGACGCTCCCACCGGCTCGGGATTCTGGCATTGGTCGGTCGGCAACATCCCCGCCTCGGTCACCGAGTTGCCCGAAGGTGCCGGCGCCGGCGATGGCTCCGGACTGCCCGAGGGCGCCTTCCAGCTCAACCACGACGGCGGTGGCCCCGGCTTCATCGGTGCCGCCCCACCGGCAGGCCACGGCCCACACCGCTACTTCATCACCGTCCACGCCCTGGATGTGGAATCCCTGGACATTCCCGCGGATTCATCCAACGCCTTCTTCGGCTTCAACCGGTTCGGCCACGTGCTGGGTCGTGCCACGATCGTGGTCACTGCCGAAGTCGATGGCTAACCACACTGGCTCACCAGCGGGCCACGGTGCTGTAGCTCGTTGGGCATTGTGGCGTCGCATAGGGTACGGGGCCACCGGTCTGATCGGACTGGTGGCCCTGACCACATCCATTGCCCTGGGCATTCGTCGCGACGGCGACCCGCCCGCCGGCAGTACCCTGACCGGACGCCTGACAGCCGGCTGGGAGCATGCGCTCAACCAGCCCGCCTATTTCACCTTCATCTCGGTGGTGATGACCACACTGGTTTCCTGGTGGCTGGTGATCCGACCCCACTCCCGCTCGTCTGTGCTGCACGTGGTGCGCATTGCCGCGGTATGTTGCCTGAGCATCACCGGACTGGTCTTCAATATCCTGCTCCGCGACGACTCAGTGCTGACCCCACTGCAACAGGTCAACGACTTCGCCTCGCACGTGGTGTTACCCATCCTGCTGGCTGTGGTCACTGTCCTGGTGGGCCCCTTCGGACAGGTGCGCTGGAGGAGAATTGCTATCTCGCTACTGATCCCCGCACTGTGGCTGGTGTTCACGCTGGTGCGTGGCCCGATCCTGGACTGGGTGCCCTATGACTTTTTGGACCACACCGCCCCCGGCGGATACACCACGGTGGCGACCTATTGTGCCGTGATTCTCACCGGCTACCTGGTGGTCGCCACCGTGTTATGGGGTTATGACCGACTCAGGTCCCGTCGGGACCCGGAGGCACTCACCGCGGTGTCTTAGTCGCGCTGAGCGGAGAACACCTCGTCGATCGGGGTATCGCCATCAAAGAAGTCGATCTTGTGTCCGATCGATTCGGGGTGGTCCAGTGCTGCCACAATGGCCGAAGCCACATGAGCCCGCGAGGTTTCCCGACGCTCGTTCTCATCACGGGGATGGTCTTCTGGAACCTCCATGATCTTGCCGGTGGGCTCCTCGAGGGTCAGCAGCCCCGGTCCCAGGATGGTGTAGTCCAGTCCAGAGTTGCGCAGGTACTCATCGGCCTGCGACTTGGCTTCAGCGTAGGGGTAGAAGGAATCGGTTTCCGCCACGCCGTGATCCCGACGGCACCCGGCATAGGAGATCAAAATGAACCGGGAGACTCGAGCCTGCTTGGCGGCATCAATCGAGCGTTTGGCTGCTTGCAGATCTACTGCGTAGGTGCGATCCGGATTGCCCCCGCCGGCACCGGCGGCGAAGATCACCGCATCCTGATCCGAAAAGGCCTCGGCCAAGTCATCCTGGCTGGCCTGCTCGAGATCCAGCAACTGGGCTGTGGCACCGGTGGCCTGAACATCGGGTATTTGCTCTTCCTGACGAATGACGGAGGTGACGGTGTTGGTCTTTTCGGTGAGCAACTGGGCCGCGCGTAGCGCAACCTTGCCGTGTCCACCCAAAATAATGTAATGCGCCATGATCCCACCTTTCCGCTGTGTGCTGCACCGGACGAGTCAGGCCCGGTGTCGTGTTCTTGTGGTGCTTTCACTACGCGTAACAGGTGCCCCGGTGATCTTATTCCGACCGATCCCAGGTAGCGTGTGAAGATATGAGCACCACCTCCGCAACGACCTCCTCACCCAACCGGTCAACCACGTCCACGGGCGTTGACTCCGTGGCAGTGGACGAACACGGCCACGCCGTGGCCGGGATGTTTGACGCCATCGCCGACCGCTACGACTTGATGAACCTGGTGATGACCTGGGGCCAAGAACCACGACTGATCCGCCGCACCGTCGCGGCAGCCCGGCTCCCACAGGCCCCGGCGGTGCTCGATCTGGCCGCCGGCACCGGTGATTTGGCCTTCGCGGTGCTGTCTCGGTACTACGGCGCTGAGATTACCGCCTGCGATATTGCTCCGGAGATGATGGCCGTCGGTGCCGCCCGCCCCGGCGGAGACCAGATCAGTTGGGTGCAGGCCGATGCGATGGACCTGCCCTTTGCGGACCACAGTTTCGATGCGGTCACGCACGGCTATCTATTGCGCAACGTGACCGATATTTCTGCCACCCTGGCCGAACAATTCCGCGTGCTCAAACCCGGGGGGTGGATGGCAGCTCTGGAGATGTCACCGGCACCACGGAACGTGATCAAACCGTTCTCCACCGCCTACATCACCTGGGCGGTCCCGCGGATTGCCTCCTGGATCACCGACAACCCCGAGGCCTATGAATACTTGTCCCGAACCTCCCGAGGCTTCCATCCGCCCCAGGTGATCCAGCGTATGGCGCACGAGGCCGGTTTCCGCTCCACCGGCTACGAGCTACACATGTTCGGCACGATGGCGATCCACTGGGGGCAAAAACCCCTGGACTAACACTGCCTCAGGACTAGGGCGTGTCTGACAAAGTTTACGGTTGGTTTCTGAAACTCTTGAGTCATGTCTCGATTCCAGCTGCTCACTGATGACCAATGGGCTCTCATCGCTGACTACCTGCCAGCACCAACAGGCAAGCGCGGACGCCCCTTTTCCGGTTCCAGGCAGATGATCGAAGGCATCATCTACCGCTACCGCACCGGCATCGCCTGGCGCGACCTGCCCGAGACCTTCGGCAAATGGCAGACCGTGTGGACCTGGCACCGTCGCTTAGCCTCTGACGGCACCTGGGATGCCATCCACCAGGCGCTGACAGACTTTGCGGTGAAGAATGACAAGGTCGACTTCACCGTCTCAGTCGACTCCACGATCGCTCGTGCTCACCAGCACGCAACGAACATCAGCCGCGTAAAAAAGGGACTCGTCGAATTACAAGGATCTGCTGACCGAGTCGCCTGACCACGCCTTCGGCCGCTCTCGTGGTGGCTTGTCGACAAAGACTCATCAGCTCGTCGATGGCCACGGACTGCCGTTAGTCACGATCTGCACTGCCGGCCAGGACGGCGACAGCCCCATGCTCGCTCCGCTACTGGAGAACCTGAAAGTCGGTCGACGCACCCGCCCAGACGCGCTCCTGGGTGACAAAGCCTACTCATCGAAAGCGAATCGCTCATTGCTGCGCTCACGAAAGATCGAGGCAGTCATCTCCGAGCCGATCGATCAGCAAGGCCATCGTCTCCGGCGAGGATCAAAGGGCGGCGGTCCACCGAAGTTCAACGCAATCAAGTACAAGCGCCGCAATGTCATCGAGCGTGGTTACGCCCGTATGAAACAGTGGCGAGGACTGGCCACACGATATGACAAACTCGCCATCATCTACCGGGCCGCTATCGTGCTCAACGGTGTCATCGCCTGGTTACAACATTTGTCAGACACGCCCTAGGCCTGTGCATGCTGTTTCTGGCGGCGGTTGCGGATCGGCTGAACCACCAGGGTTTGGGCCACCAGGATGAGCATAAAGATCAGCCCGACCCAGCCACCAATGGTGTAAATGGAATTGACCAAGGTCCGGAAATCGAAGAACAACGCAAACGTCATCGCCAAGGCTGCGAACACCAGCGTGAGCACGACCGCCCGCGGGGTGCGGTCCTCGGCGAACTGGTTCACGGTGGACCACAACAGGGGCACCGCGGTGGTGTAGACACCGAAAATAATCAGGATCGCGACAATAAACTGCGCCCAGGGGGCGATCAGTCCGGCAATCTCGAGCATGGGAATATCTTTATCCCACACCTGCGGCAGATTCGCCAGCAGGCCGGCGCCGGCCACAGCTGCCCCCAGGGCGAAGAGCACTCCGCCACTGGCTCCCGAGGCCACCGCGACCTTGCGTTGGGGTGACTCTGTTCCCACCGCGGTGACAAAGTTGACCAACACCAGCATGTTGTACGAGGCAAACAGCAACCCGGCAACCAGCCAATTACTCCCGGCGCGCACGGCCCCATACTCATTGGCCTCGAAATCGACGTCGGCTAGAAAGCGGGCGCTATCGGCAATATCTGAGGGGTTATGGGCGATCCCATTAATCCCCAACAGGATCGCGATGACCGCAATCACCGGGCCAATGTTGCCGACAATATCGACGGTGCGTCGCAACCCCATCAGCACCGTGGCCACCAGCAACACGGTCATGATCACACCCATCACGTGCGGAGGCCAGCCGAAGGATTCGACGAACAGTGAGTCGGCGCCGGCGATCATAATGATCGTCACCGCGAACATGAACAACAAGGCAAACCATTCAAAGGCCAAACCCAACCAGCGACCGGCAAAGAACTCGTAGGCCTGTCCCGGGCGCGCAAAACGCTGGTGATAGCCGGCCCGGGCCAGCTGAGCGGCCACAAACCCCAAGATGACACACACCACGGCGCCGGTGCCAATAATGCCCCATAACCCGTGAAAAGCGAAGAACTGCAGAATCTCCTGGCCGGTGGCGAACCCGGAACCGATGACCACTGCGGTGATCGCCCCGGTATTGCGAACCCACGCGCCCCAGGCGAAACCGCTACCAGAATCGGTCGGGGGTCCCGAGGTTGCCGCGGTGCCAGGGGTGCTGTTCTGTGGGGTCTGAGAGGATCGGCGCTGGGTCATGCCAGGCCAGTCTAGTACGTCGGGTCGGCGACCACGCGCATATGCAGTCCCATCTCATCGGCGTTGACATGGAGTTTTTCGGCAACCCGGTCGATAAAGGGTTGCATGAACACCTGGCCGAGTTGCCCGTAGAGGACACGCATGACCTGTTCACTGGTGTCACGAGTGGTGGAGGCGAACCCGCGCTCGCGTAATTCTTGGATCTGGGCGGTGGCAAGATCAGTGATGCGCTGGTACAGATCATCGGAGACCTCGCGGTCACCCAGAAGCATCACGTGACGCAGGTAATTCACCCCGTGCGGGTTCTCCTGGCACCAATCCCGGAGTCGCTGATCCAAAGTGGGGGCCACCGCTTGCGGATCATCCGGTTTGCGGTCTTCGGGAAGGTGCTCGTAGGCGATTGCATCCCGAATACCGAACACGATCTCATCTTCCACCGCTTCCTTCAGGAGCGCCTTGGTGCCGTAATGATGAGTAATCAACCCGACGGTCACCCCGGCCTGCGTCGAGATCGAGCGCATCGAGGTGGCAGCCGGGCCGTGTTGTGCGAACAATTCCAGAGCGGCCTGCAGGATGCGTTCTTTCGCCGTGGTTTCCGCTGAGTCGGTGAGCTGCATCCGGGTGTCGCCTCTTTCGGTAACGATGAAAATAATGCGTGCTAGATCACAGTAGAGTACTATGTGTGTGGCTAAATCCTAACGTGCCATGACGCGCGCCTTGAGGGCACGACGGGACTTTGTGTCCCGGTCAGCGCCAGGATGACACCCACCCGAAACTACAACGTACAAAAGTGCAGACGGAGTGCAGCGATGAAGCTAATGATCTTCGCCAAGTTCGTGCCCGACACCTATGGCAAGCGCGGGCTCGATCTCGAGACCGGCATGGTTGATCGTGTCTCAGAAGCCGTGATCGATGAGATCGATGAACGTGTCGCCGAGGCAGCCACCCAATTTAAGAACGACATTGGTGCCGATGACACCGAAATCATCGCCGTGACCATGGGCCCCGACGATGCCTCGCAGGCGCTGCGGAAGGTGCTGGCTATCGGTGCGGACCGGGCGGTGCACATCGTCGACGACGGATTGGCTGGGTCCGATTTGGTCCAAACCGCCCGCGTTTTGGCCGCCGTGGTGGAGCGTGAAGGTGCTGACCTGGTGCTCACCGGGGCTGAGTCCACCGACGGTCAGGGCGGTATGCTCGCAGCCGCGATCGCCCAGCTGACCGGCCGGCCCGTGGCGCCTAGTTTGGATGAAGCCACCGCGACCGCCACCGGGATTTCCGGTGTCCAACGCGATGGCACCACCGAAACCACGTTGAGCGTTCAGTACCCCGCTGTGGTCTCGCTGACCGAAAAGATTGCTGAGCCACGGTTGCCGAACTTCAAGGCCATCCGTGCAGCGAAAAAGAAGCCACAGGAGCAACTGTCGCTGGCTGACCTGGACCTGCAGGCCGGTCCCGAGGCCGCCTATGTGCGCTCGACGATGGTTAGCGCCGCCCAGCGTCCTGCGCGCACCGCCGGACCGAAGGTCCCCGCTGAGGACAATGCCGTCAAGCAACTTGTTGACTTCCTGGCCGAACGCCACGTGATCTAATCGGAGGCACCCCATGACGAACCCCAATAACCCCGTTGTCCTGGCCCTGATTGAGCTCACTGAGCAGGGCCAACCCGCTGAATCTGCCGCCGAGGTGCTCGGCGCAGCTGCTACAGTCGGCGCTCCCGTGGCTGTGGTAGCCACTGATAGCGAGCCTGCCGCCGAGGTGGTCTCGAGTCTTGGCGAGCTGGGTGCCACCCAAGTGCTGGCCTCCACCGGCGCTGGTTCCGGCTATGGTGAAGCCGAACTGACCGCCCTGGAGCGGGCCATCGACCAGTCTGGTGCCACCACCGTGGTACTGTCTCACACCATCACGGGTCGCAACACTGCCGGGCGACTGGCGATCTCGCGTCACGGTGCCCTGGCCTACGGCACGACCGGTCTGTACTGGGATGCCGAGGGTGAAGAAAACGTGGCCACCCACGCGGTGTTCGGTGGTGACTACAACGCCGAATCCACCGTGGAAGGTGGATTGATGATCGTGACGATTCGCCCTGGGTCGGTTTCCCACCGTGCTGACTCGGTGTCGAGTCCCGAACTGCTCACCCTATCTTCCGGTGAGACCACCTCGAAGTTCGCCAGCGTTGATGCCGTCCAGGTCGCCGAGCAGACCTCGACCCGCCCGGCGTTGACCAGTGCCGACATTGTGGTCTCCGGTGGTCGCGGCGTGGGATCGGCGGAAAACTTTGACCTGGTTAACCAGCTGGCCGATGCTCTCGGGGCTGGCGTGGGTGCCTCTCGTGCCGCGGTGGACTCTGGCTACGCGCCGCACTCCTACCAGGTGGGGCAGACCGGTGTCTCGGTCTCACCGACACTCTATGTGGCTCTGGGTATTTCCGGTGCAATCCAGCACCTGGCCGGTATGCAGACTGCCAAGACCATCGTGGCCATTAATAAGGACGAAGAGGCCCCCATTTTTGAAGTCGCCGATTTCGGCGTTGTGGGAGATCTCTTTGACGTGGTTCCCCAGCTGATCGAAGAACTGGGCAAACGCTAACCACTCGCGCACCACCAGGAGGGGCACCAACGATGACGGAGCAGGACAACCTGCGTGGCGAGCCTTCGCGGCGTCGCATGGCCGGATGGACACCACTAACCGTGGAAAACCCCCACGCCGTGCCGGCCATACGTGCACCGATGAACGCACCGGCTGACCAGCAGACTCCACCCGAGCCTGCTACAGCACAACCGACGGCCGCACAGCCTGCACCCCAGCCACCAGCCGATACCTCCGCGCCGCACGGCGGGGCCGGAAGGGTCGAAGAAGTGACCGAGCCGGCCCCCCTGCCAGCGGGGCGACGTCGCATGACGGGCTGGACCCCGTTGAACTACCGGTTCGTTCCGGAGCACACCGGACAGGCGGTTACCAGTGCGGCACCCTCCACATCCCCTGCGTCTGCACCCGAGGCCGACGCAACCACGGCAGATGGTACCGCCACTGGGGTTACCACCACCGCCCAGGTGGTCGAGGTCGCTGCCGAAGAGCAGTCGATCCCTGCCGGTCGTCGTCGGATGGCTGGCTGGTCACCGCTGAAGTATCAGCGCGTGGCCAGTACCCCGCAGCCGGGTGAGACCACTGAGGGATCCGGTGCATCACAGCAACCTGCGGTAGCTCCTGCCACCGTAGCAACACACGACACCGCGACCGCTACCACCGCGGGCCCGACGACCAGCGCAACAGCAGGTCAGGGGCATGTGGAAGAAGTCTCTACCCCCGAAACCGCTCCGGAGGGTCGTCGCCGGATGGCCGGTTGGACCCCGCTGAAATACCGCTACGTTCCGGCACAGCCGGCCGAAGCGACCGCTGCGGAACTCGAGCAGACCGAGTCACCCGCTACCACCGAGCAATCCCCACCATCGCCGCAGGCATCAGCGCAGACCGAGCAGTCACCGGCCTCCTCGCCGACGGCGACGACCACACCCTCGGATACTCACCTCGCGGCCAATCAGGCGGCAGCCCAGCCCACCGCCGCTGCCGCCCAGCAACCGTCTGTCTCGCCGAGGCCGAAAGAGAAGAAACCGCTCTCGCCGTGGACCAAGCGCCTGCTCGGATTGGCCGGTGTCCTGGTTCTGGCCGTTGTGGTGGTCCTTTTCGCCCGCTGGCTTCGCAGCCTGGACCCGGTGGCCGAGTTTATCGCCACCTACGACGGACACTCCACTCAACCGGCGGATACCCCCGAAGGGTTCCCGTGGTGGATGAACTGGGCACACTTCTTCAACTTCTTCCTGATGGTGCTGATCGTGCGCACCGGTCTGTTGATCCGCACCGAACAGCGTCCCGAAGCCTACTGGCGAGCCAAGAAGAAGAGCCTGTTCTCACCGTTCAAGGACGAAGGACCCAAGGTCACCATCCACCAGTTCACTCACCAAGCCCTGGACCTGCTCTGGGTGCTCAACGGCGTAATTTTTGTGATCCTGCTCTTCGCCACCGGCCACTGGGCCCGCATTGTGCCCACCGACTGGGACATCTTCCCGAATATGGTCTCCGCCGGGATCCAATACGCCTCCCTGGACTGGCCGGCAGAAGATGCGTGGGCGCACTACAACGCACTGCAGGTCGTGGCCTACTTCATTGTGGTCTTCATTGCCTCCCCGATCGCGATCATCACCGGTCTGCGGATGTCGACCTGGTGGCCGAAGAATAACGCCACTCTGAACAAGATCTATCCCGCTCCCCTGGCCCGCAAGCTGCACTTCCCGACCATGATCTTCTTCGTGGCATTTGTGATCGTCCACGTCTTCTTGGTGTTTATGACCGGCGCGCTGACCAACCTGAACTATATGTTCACCGGTCGCGACACCAACGACGTCTGGGGCTTGCTGGTTTTCCTCCTCGCCCTGGCGGTCACGGTCGGTGCCACCTGGCTGATCAAGCCGATGATCATCTCCCCGGTGGCCCAAACCACCGGTACCGTTTCGTCGCGCTAAGAAAACCCCACACGGTGCCTGTGACACGTCTCTCATTTGGTACTGTATGACTGTATAGTCACACCACAAGTTAAGGAGAAGACTATGGAGTTTTCACAGCGTAGTTTTATCGTCACCGGCGGTGGTTCTGGGCTCGGTGCAGCCACCGCAGGGGCCCTCGCCTCCCGGGGCGCCCAGGTCATCCTGGCCGATTTGAAGGGTGAAGATGCTGAAAACCGCACCTTCGTGAAAACTGATGTCACCGACGAAGATCAGGTTCAAAGAGCCATCGAGGTCGCCCAGTCCACAGCACGGCTCTCCGGCCTGGTCAACTGCGCCGGGATCGCCATTGCCCAAAAAGCGGTGTCCAAAGGTCAGGCCACCCCGCTGGCCGACTTCGCCAAAGTCGTCAACATCAACCTGATCGGTACCTACAACACCACCCGGCTGTTCGCCGAGGCCATCCACACCCAGGAACCGGATGAGCGCGGTGAGCGCGGGTTGGTTGTCAACACCGCCTCCGTGGCAGCCTTCGACGGCCAGATCGGACAGCCGGCCTACGCGGCCTCCAAGGGTGGTGTCGCCTCCATGACGCTGCCACTGGCCCGCGAACTCGCCCGCCACGCCATCCGCGTGGTGACCATCGCTCCCGGGATCTTCAAGACCCCGATGATGGCCTCGCTACCCCAGGAAGCCCAGGACTCCTTGGCCAAAGCGATCCCGTTCCCGCAGCGTCTCGGTGAGCCCTCCGAGTACGCCCAATTGGTGCTGCACCTCTGGGAGAACCAGATCCTCAATGGTGAGGTCATCCGCCTGGATGGCGCCATTCGGATGCAGCCCTAACGACCCCACTTTGTCAGATCACCAGATAGCCACCCGGCATCGACCAAGCTGAGGAGAAAAGCATGTTATTAGATGACTACCGCCCCCGCTGGGCCACTGAAGAACACGACGATCTGCGCGATATGGCCCGCGAATTCTGCGAAAAAGAACTCGCTCCCAACGCGGAACGTTTCGCTGAACAACACGAAGTCGACCGCGACCTGTGGAATAAAGCCGGCGACGCCGGCCTGCTGTGCCTGTCCATCCCCGAAGAGTATGGTGGCGGTGGCGGAGACTTCTCCCACGAAGCCGTACTGATCGAAGAACAGGCCCGCGTGGCCGATAATGCCTGGGGTAACGTGATCCATTCGGTGATCTGCGCCCACTACATCCTGGAATACGGTACCGAAGAGCAGAAGCAGCACTGGTTGCCGAAACTGGCCACCGGAGAATTCGTCGCCGCGATCGGCATGACCGAACCCACCACCGGATCCGACCTGCAGGCCATCCGCACCAAGGGTGTTCGCGACGGTGACGACTACGTGATCGATGGGTCTAAGACCTTCATCACCAACGGTTCCCAGGCCAACCTGATCATCATCGTCACCCGCACCAACGAGCAACCCGGTCACAAGGGTATCTCGCTGGTCGTGGCTGAAACTGACGGACTCGAAGGCTTCTCGCGCGGTCGCGTACTGCAGAAGATCGGGACCCACGGACAGGACACCCGTGAACTGTTCTTCTCCCAGATGCGGGTTCCCGCCGCCAACATCCTCGGCGGTGAAGCCGGCGAAGGTAAGGGTTTCTACCAGCTGATGCAGCAGCTACCCCAGGAGCGTCTGGCCGTGGCCGTCACCGGCGCTGCTGCTTGTGAGGCCGCCGTGCGCACCACCATCGACTACACCAAAAACCGTCAGGTCTTCGGCAAGACCGTGATGGACATGCAGAACACCAAATTCGTCCTGGCCGAATGCGCCGGCGACACGCTGGCCGCCAAGTCCATGGTCGACTGGGCCATTGAAGAACATGTCGCCGGCAAGCTCACCACCGAAGGGGCATCTGCGGCCAAGTTCTGGGCCACCGACATGCAGTGCAAGGTGGTTGACCGGTGCTTGCAGCTACACGGCGGTTACGGCTTCATGATGGAATACCCCATCGCCCGCATGTACGTTGATGCCCGAGTGCAGCCGATCTACGCCGGCACCAACGAGATCATGAAGGACTTGATCTCCCGCGGCTTCTAGCCCACCCCAGCTGGATTAGCCGAAGTTCGGCTCCCGCTTTTCCATCATGGCCTGCGCTCCCTCGATGAAGTCGGGGGAGCGCATGGCTGTTGCCTGCACGGCAATTTCATCTTCCAGGTGGGCGTCCAACCCCACCCCGGCATCTACCGAAGCCACCAACAACCGCTTGGTCTGCTCCAAGGAATACCGCGACTTCTTCACCAGGATTTGAGCCAGCTGTTGCGCCCGGAACTGGGGGTCCTCCACCAGTTCGGTGACCAGACCCCACTGGGCAGCATCGGCACCGGTAAACCACTCGCCACTCAATAAGATCTGTGCTGCCCGGGTGGGTCCCACCAGTCGTGGCAAGAACCACGACAGCCCCAGATCTCCCCCGGAGAGACCCAGGTCCCCAAATGGTGCCCGGAACCTGGTCTGTGCGGTGGTGATTCGGAAATCACAGGCTCCAATCAGCGAGATTGCCCCACCGATCACCAGTCCGTTCACCGCGGCAATCACCGGCTGACGGGCGGCCCGGATCTCCACCGGAGTTTGATAAATCGCCCGCACCTGATCATCGTTGATCTGTGGTTCACCGTCATCAGAAAACGGCAGGGCCTTCAGGTTCAACCCGGAAGAAAAGGCATCGCCGGCTCCCTGAATGATGATCACCCGTACCTGTTCGTTGGTGCGTAGCTCGCGCACCGACGCGGCGAAATCTGCAAAATCCTGCGGGCTAAGTGCATTCAACCGTTCCGGAGCATTCAGGGTAACGGTGCCGATGTTGCTGTCAATACTGGTCTCAATCATGTGCTTTATCCTAGTGATCCTGCTAACAACCGACCATGGTGGTCATAGATACCTGACGTCATGAATGAGCGTCATCCGTAATTCGGCTCACATGACATACTAAACTGAGTGAGTCAGATCACCCTTTAATATGAGACTTAACACAACATAAGGAGTATCAATGACTGAACCAGTGGTCACCGGTTACCCCGCCACCATGATGAACGACTACCAGCTCAGCCTCACCACACTGCTGCGCCACGCTTGTCGCAGCTATGGTGATACCCCGGTGGTCTACCGCACGGCCGATGGCGGCTGGGATCGCACCACCTACGCGGCGGAATACACCCGCATCGTGAAGATTTCCTACGCTCTGCGCAAGCTAGGTGTCCGCGTGGGAGACCGGGTCGGCGTGATCGACTGGAACAACCTGCGACACTTCGAAATGTACTGGGCCCTACCGGCCCTGGGTGCCGTCCACGTTCAGATCAACCTGCGTCTTCCCGCCGAAGACATGCTCTACGTGCTGGACAACGCCGGGATGAAAGTTGTGTGTGTCGACGAAACCCTACTCCCGGTCGCCGAGGCGATTGCCCCGCAGGCCACCGGCGTGCAGACCTGGGTGATCATGACCGACAAACCCGCCGACCAGGTCCAGACCAGCCTGGAGAACGCTGTGTTCTACGAGGACATTCTGGCTGAAGCCCCGGTGGAAGAACACTGGCCGAATATGGACGAGAACTCGGCCTGTACCGCCTGCTACACCACCGGCACCACCGGTCGCCCCAAAGGCATCTTCTACTCCCACCGTTCCCAGGTGTTGCACACCTACGGTGTGGCCCAGGTGCTAGGAATCACCTCCGACGACTGCGTGATGCCCATTACCCCGATGTTCCACGTCTCCAGCTGGGGCTTTGTCTATATGGCGGTGCTGTCTGGAGCGAAACTCGTACTCCCGGGCCGGTATGCCATGGAAGAAACCCCGGAACTGGTGCGGGTGATCGTCGAGGAAAACGTCTCGGTCACCAACGGCGCCCCGGCTATCTTCTCCCCGATGCTGGAGGAGATCAAGAAAATGGATCCCGCCCCGGATTTGTCCCGGTTGCGCATGATTTCTGGCTCGTCCGAGCCGCCGCTGTCCATGATGCACGGATTTATCGAGCTGACCGGTGCCGAAGTCATCCACGGCTACGGTGCCTCCGAAACCTCCCCGGTGGTCGCCGTCAACCGTCTGAAAGGTACCCTGAAGGAAAAGCTGAGCGACGACGACAAGTTGCAACTGATGCGCAAACAAGGCCTGTTGCTTTCCGGCATCGACTTTGCCCTCTTTGACGGGGTCGGCTTCGAGGTCCCCTGGGACGGTACCTCGGCCGGCGAGATCTGCATGAAGGGCCCCTGGATCACCGGGACCTACCACAAGATGGCCGAAGAAGATTTGGCCGACCGTTTCGTCAACGGCTACTGGCGCTCCGGCGACGTGGGCACCATCGACGAGAACGGCTACCTGAAAATCACCGACCGCATTAAAGACGTGATCAAATCCGGTGGCGAGTGGATCTCCTCGATCGATATGGAAAATGCGCTCACCGCTCACCCGAAGATCGCCCAAGCTGCCGTGGTCGGGTTGGAACACCCCAAATGGGAAGAGCGCCCCTTCGTGCTGGTGGTGGCCCGCGACGGTGAAGAGATCACCTTGGACGAAATTCACGAGCACCTGCTCCAGGACTTCGCCAAGTGGCAGTTGCCGGACTCCTTCCAGGTTGTTGATCACATCCCCGCCACCTCGGTCGGCAAGATCGACAAGAAGAAGATCCGCGCCGAGTACTCCGATACCTACCTGGCGTGACCTGGTCTCACCAGGGTTGATCTGCGCAAACCTAACCTCGCGGCTTGCCCGCTGTCGGTGGTGTGTGATCCCCCAGCTGCTGAAGCACCTGCCGGAGCGTATGCGCTACCGACAGCGCGGTCGTGATGGAGGTCTGCGGATTTTCCGGGCTCGGAGCCGACTCGAACGTGAACTGAAACCGCCCGGCGGCACCGGTGGCGATGATTTCATGCCGGGCATCGGTCAAACGTGGATCGGCCACCAGATTCAGCTCCACCCGATCCAGCGATTGTTGCATCAACCGCACGTTATCCTCCGGCGACGTGCCCAACCCGCGGGTGGCCCATGCCAACGCCACGCCCACATTCGTATTCCCCGGAAACGACTCTATTGCGCCTCGGGGGGAACCCGAAAACACCGTCAACGGTTCGTCATCGTCCCCCACGTTTGCCAGCCGATCCTGTTGCTGGTCATCCATCCAGGGCTGAATCAAGCTTTCCGGCGGTTTCGATGTGGTAATTCCCACCCGGTCCAGCCCGTCGGCCTCGGCCAGTGACGACAACATATCCAGCCCGCCGATCGCACCGTGGGTTACCCACAACCGTCCCGGACCCGATAACAGCTGGGTGGCAATCTCTTCATCGACCAACGCACCCACACTGGTCAGCACCGCATCTTTACCGGCCGCAATCACCCCCGGTCCGTAGGTAGTGGCCGGTTCAACTCCGGCGGCCTCCACAATGATCTCGGCACTGTCCACCGCTGTTTCTAGACCCGGAGTATCAATCTGGACCAATTGCACGCCATCGGGTGCCGGGCTATCTTCATAGCGCGACAGATCCCGCACCGCCGCGGTGAGTCGGATTCGGTCCTTATCCAGTTCCGGGCGCAACAACCGTGCTAAATGGCGACCCACCACACCAAAACCCAGAAAGACCACGTGGGTTGACGTTTCTGCAGGCATTTTTTCAGTCTAATCTCGTAGACTGACTCGGGCCATGCCCGGCTGGCAGACAACTCCCGCAGAAACAGTCCAGCGACCGTAGAGAACAGGACACCGTCCCGATGTCATCAGCCCCCGATGAGGTCACCGACCAGCAGATCGCGCCCTCCGGACCCAGTTACCGCAAGACCTCCGTGCTCGGTAACGCCGTGCGCGGTGCGATGATGGGCACCGTCGAAACCGTCCCCGGCGTCTCCGCCGGTACCGTAGCCCTGGTGGTCGGCATCTACGACCAGATCATCGATTCCGCCTCGCATCTGATCACCGCCGTCCGCAAACTCATCACCGGCCTCGACCGAGCTGCTGCCTTCCGCTCTGAGATGGCAGCCGTGCATTGGAAAGTCGTCATTCCCGCCGTCATCGGCATGCTCGTGGCGGTATTGTTGATCGCCGGCCCCATGGTGAATCTGCTGGAAAACTACCCCGAACAAATGCGCGGACTGTTCTTCGGCATGGTGCTGGCCTCGATCGCCGTGCCCTTCCTGATGTTGCTCGATGGCTTCCGCTACCGTCGTCAACTGCTACGCTGGGCTGGCAAAGACCCTTCCCGCGAGCGCTTGGGCTACTACCACGTCCTCGCCGCGATCCTCGGCCTGATCGCGGGCTTCTGGCTGGTGTCCCTGCCCCAAGCTGACCTGGCGCCCACCCCCTGGATCATCATTCTCGCCGCCGCCGTCGCGATTTCGGCCCTCGTCTTACCCGGCCTGTCGGGCTCATTCATCCTGCTGACCTTCGGACTCTACGAGCCCACCCTGCGCGCCGTCGACGAACGCGACCTGGGCTATCTGGGAATCTTCCTGATCGGCCTGATCCTCGGCGGTATCGTGATCGTCAAAGCCCTGAAATGGTTGCTGGACCATCACCACGCACTCACCCTGGCGGTGTTGACCGGCGTGATGGCTGGCGCCCTGCGGAGCCTGTGGCCCTGGCAAGACGAAGCCGGATCACTACTCGGCCCCGATCCCAACACGCTGATGCCCGTCATCCTCTTGATGCTGGCCGGTGTTGCCATCGTGGTGGTCTTGATCATCGTCGACCGCCGAATGGCTCGTCGCGCCCAAGACAGCTAACGTCCGACCCATGCGCTCCGTCCGACCCCTGAACTGACGGTCGCTACCTCCACAGCACGCCTCCACAGCCCCCCTGGTTGTCCACAGTTGGATCGGGCCGACTGCCCCCGGATCCAGTGGCCCACTACGTTCGAGGGCATGACCATCCTGACTGATGCCGCCACCACCGCCACCCAATTGGCTCAGGCCCGCGAGCAATTCATGGCCGAATTCGTCGCGATGTGCGTCGATACCCCACTACCTTCACAACCCGCCCACGTGGCTACAGAAGCTGGCATGGTCGAGCTGCTCACCGAACTCGAACGTACCAAAAATGCGCTCACCGCTGCTGAAGTCTGGCTTACCTCCCGGCTTCATGACCAACGCCTCGCCCGCGAGAAAGCCGAAGGCGTCCCCGCCGACCGCCGTGGCGCCGGCCTCGCGGCCGAAATCGGCCTGGCCCGCCACCAGTCACCGACTCGAGGTCACCGTTTCCTGGATCTGGCGCGCACCCTGACGACCACCATGCCCCGGGCATTGGACGCCCTGACCGAGGGCCACATATCCGAAGACTCCTTGCAACGGATCAGTCGCGAACTCTCCGGCCTCACCCCCGAGCACCAGCGGACCATCGATGCCGAACTGGCCCAGCACTACCCAACTCTCTCGGCGCAACGCCTGGCCCGCCAAGCTCGCGGCCACGCGCAACGACTCGATACTGATCGACAGGCCACTCAAGCCCGCGACGCCCGGCCGAAACGCTCCGTCACTCTCAAAGATGCCGGCCCCGGCATGTCCTATGTGATCGGTTACCTCCCCACCGAAGAAGCCACTGCGATCAAGACCAGTCTCACCAAGGCCGCCCGTCGGATGATCGCCGACGCCGACAACCCCGATCCGCGCACGCTGAAACAGCTCGAAGCCGACTTGCTCGTCGAATACGCCACTGGCCAACGCACTGCGCCGGCAGTCTCAGCCCACGTCGGCGTGTTAATCACCGCCGATTCACTGTTTGGCCACGGCGATTCACCGGCCTGGATCTCCGGACAAGGCCCCCTGCCGGCCGACACTGCGCGCAAGTGGCTGAAAAATCCCGAGGCGAAGGCCTTCATCCGTCGTTTCTTTATCGACCCCGGCCACGGCGGCCTGATCGGCATGGAATCCACCGGCCGATCCTTCACACCCGGGCTCAAAACCCTGATTTCCTCGCGCGATGATGTTTGCCGCACCCCGTTCTGCGACAACCCGATCCAAGAATTTGATCACGCCACCCGGTATGCGGACGGCGGAGCGACCTCCTGGGAGAACGGGCAGGGGCTCTGTGCCAGCTGCAACCAGAACAAAGAAAAAATCGGCTGGAACTACACCGCCGACGCCGACGGGGTACAGGTTGAAACCCCCACTGGCCAGAGATACCACACTCCCACCACTCCCGTGATCCCTGGGCTCGTGGTCGGCAACGATCCTCCGGTACCCAATGCCCCGAATCTCAACGCGTCGGATCCCGACAAGGACACGCTGCCCTGGGACGCCGATGATGACCCGCCGGGTTTCGCCGACTCCGAAGGCCCACCCCCGTTCTAGGGGTTTGCACGTTTTCAGGCTCATCGTAATTGAGAGTGTAGAACCGGTCTGAAGCCGCCGGACTCGAGCAGACATCTCGCGATGTAGTGCGTGAGGTTGCGGAAGCCGAGTGCTGAGCCCCGTAGGTGTTCGAGCCTGCCATTGATCGCTTCGGTAGGCCCGTTCGACGTTCCCGGTCGGGTGAAGAACGCCAGGATATCAGCAGCTCGACGCTTCAGAGTCCGTCCTAACCGCTTGAGTTCGGCCAGTCCTGTCGGCAGATTCGTCGTCAGATCGTCGATGACTGTTTGTAAGAGCTTCTTGCCCTCGTTGCCGTCGTTGGTTCGGTAAGCGCGCACAATGTCTTGATAGACGGCCCAGGTGACTTCGACGGCGGTGAAGTTGGCGTCGGCGAAGAGGCTTACGATCCGCTCCTGCTGTTTGGCCGTGAGCAGATCAGCACCGGTGTGCAGAGTCCTGCGCGCCCGATACAACGGGTCTGTTGCTCGTCCGCGATGCCCGGTGGTTTCCTGCTGAATGCGGCGGCGTACCTCGTCGAGGGCATCACCGGCGAGTTTGACGACGTGGAACGGGTCCATGACTTCGACAGCCTCGGGCAGTTCCTCAACGGAGGCTGTTTTGAAGCCGGAGAATCCGTCCATCGCGACGACGTCGATGCCATCACGCCAGTCTTTCGGTCGGGCTTTCAACCATTGCTTGAACACCTGTTTCGATCGTCCGGGCACCATGTCGAGCAGGCGTGCCGGGCCTGCTTTCTGGCTGATGGGAGTAAGGTCGATGATGACGGTGACGTACTTGTCACCGCGCCTGGTGTGCCGCCAGACGTGTTCGTCGACACCAATGACGCTGACCCCGTCGAACCGGGCCGGGTCGTCGATCAGCAGTCGATGTCCCTGCGCGAGGATCGCGGAGTTCGCGGTGTGCCAGGACACGGCGAGTTTGCCTGCGATCACGGACACGGTGTCGTGGTCGATGACGAGGGCACGCAGCGCCCAGTCGAGGCCGGTTCGCGAGATCTTCGCTCGTGGTGGCGCCGCAGCAGTGGTGTTCTGACGCCATACGCGGCCGCATTCGACGCATTTGTACCGGCGGAGGCGAATGTGAAGCGTGGTGGGCCGGTGGCCGAAGGGTTCGTGGGCGAGGCGGCGGACGACGGTGTCGCGGACGATCCCGTGTCCGCCACACCGTCGGCACCAGTCATCGGCAGTGTTGGGCTGGCATTCCAGAATGGCTTTGTGCCCGGTGATGTGCTGGCCAATACACGTGAGGTCAAGGGAGTCGAGCCGGCAGAACGTCGTGAGATCAGGAGATGAGAAAGTAAGCTTGGACACGTCGAGGTCTTTCGGATGGACTGTGTAAGAACTTCCATCATCGGAAGACCTCGACGTCTATCCGGGCAGCGCCACGCCGTGTCCTGGAATCACTGATCCACACCCTCAATTACGAAGAGCCAAAGCGGCTCATCGTAATTGAGAGTGTAGAACTGGTCTGAAGCCGCCGGACTCGAGCAGACATCTCGCGATGTAGTGCGTGAGGTTGCGGAAGCCGAGTGCTGAGCCCCGTAGGTGTTCGAGCCTGCCATTGATCGCTTCGGTAGGCCCGTTCGACGTTCCCGGTCGGGTGAAGAACGCCAGGATATCAGCAGCTCGACGCTTCAGAGTCCGTCCCAACCGTTTGAGTTCGGCCAGTCCTGTCGGCAGATTCGTCGTCAGATCGTCGATGACTGTTTGTAAGAGCTTCTTGCCCTCGTTGCCGTCGTTGGTTCGGTAGGCGCGCACAATGTCTTGATAGACGGCCCAGGTGACTTCGACGGCGGTGAAGTTGGCGTCGGCGAAGAGGCTTACGATCCGCTCCTGCTGTTTGGCCGTGAGCAGATCAGCACCGGTGTGCAGAGTCCTGCGCGCCCGATACAACGGGTCTGTTGCTCGTCCGCGATGCCCGGTGGTCTCCTGCTGAATGCGGCGGCGTACCTCGTCGAGGGCATCACCGGCGAGTTTGACGACGTGGAACGGGTCCATGACTTCGACAGCCTCGGGCAGTTCCTCAACGGAGGCTGTTTTGAAGCCGGAGAACCCGTCCATCGCGACGACGTCGATGCCATCACGCCAGTCTTTCGGTCGGGCTTTCAACCATTGCTTGAACACCTGTTTCGATCGTCCGGGCACCATGTCGAGCAGGCGTGCCGGGCCTGCTTTCTGGCTGATGGGAGTAAGGTCGATGATGACGGTGACGTACTTGTCACCGCGCCTGGTGTGCCGCCAGACGTGTTCGTCGACACCAATGACGCTGACCCCGTCGAACCGGGCCGGGTCGTCGATCAGCAGTCGATGTCCCTGCGCGAGGATCGCGGAGTTCGCGGTGTGCCAGGACACGGCGAGTTTGCCTGCGATCACGGACACGGTGTCGTGGTCGATGACGAGGGCACGCAGCGCCCAGTCGAGGCCGGTTCGCGAGATCTTCGCTCGTGGTGGCGCCGCAGCAGTGGTGTTCTGACGCCATACGCGGCCGCATTCGACGCATTTGTACCGGCGGAGGCGAATGTGAAGCGTGGTGGGCCGGTGGCCGAAGGGTTCGTGGGCGAGGTGGCGGACGACGGTGTCGCGGACGATCCCGTGTCCGCCACACCGTCGGCACCAGTCATCGGCAGTGTTGGGCTGGCATTCCAGAATGGCTTTGTGCCCGGTGATGTGCTGGCCAATACACGTGAGGTCAAGGGAGTCGAGCCGGCAGAACGTCGTGAGATCAGGAGATGAGAAAGTAAGCTTGGACACGTCGAGGTCTTTCGGATGGACTGTGTAAGAACTTCCATCATCGGAAGACCTCGACGTCTATCCGGGCAGCGCCACGCCGTGTCCTGGAATCACTGATCCACACCCTCAATTACGAAGAGCCCGTTTTCATGTGTGCGTGTGCAAATTAATTGTGGATAGCTCTAGTAGCGATTTCTCATGACCAGTAGCGTGGAGTGATGTAGCTTACACAATCGTTTCGATGAAACTGGAGATGCGAACCGTGCCTAAACCATCACTTACACCGTCCACTGAACGTCGGCGACACCGGTTTGCCTCCGTGTTTTCGTGCAGTGGCTTGGTTTTGTTGGGGCTGGTCCTAGCTGGCTGTTCTTCCGACGATACTAACCACAATGCCTCAGCTCGGGATGCCACCGTACCGGACGAGGAGCATCAGACTGCAACTAGTCAAGATCCCTCTCCTACGGAATATATTCCCGCATCCGAGGACGGGCCGGCCCAAAATGTTCCGGTCCCGGAAAAACCTGAGGCTCTCAGTGAGCTGACTGAGGAGGGTATGAAGGCCGCCGCCCTGTATTGGTGGGACGCCTACAACTACACGACTGAGACAGGCGATACCGGGCCGACAGAAGAAGTCTCTGCTGAATCGTGTGAATTCTGTCAAGACGAGATTGAAGTTCTTGAAGCGCATTATGCCGCGGGACGCTATGCGGAAGGTGTGAAGGCCACGCCCACTATCGAAGAAGTCGCATCGTTCGATCCAGATAGTCAGCAAGGGGAGGTCAACATTTCTGTAGAACAAGCGCCCGGGGAGGTCTTCGACTCTGATGGAACCGTTCTGGCGGAACAGTCTGTAGATGAGAGAAACCATTCTAGCTGGAAGATGGATATGGCATTTGACGAGACAGACAGTTCATGGCGACTTACGCAAATGTGGCTCTATACGGACCACGATGCGTGATTGGAGTATTTGATGAGGGGCCCTGCAGTCGCATTGATCGTCTTGATTATTACCTGGTTCACGGCCCATCCGAGTTTTGCGGAGCAAGAACCCTACTGGGACATGGGACTAAGCGAAAGAGATGGAACTATAGATTTGCGCGGTCATTTAAGTATTCCGGGCGAGTCAAGTACTCAGAATCAGTTCCCTCAACAAACTGAGTCTTCTGTCGCGAGTTCTTCCGGTTCTAGCGCTGGTGGGGGCTCGAGCAGTGGGCCGTCTTCGAACAGTGGGGGATCTTCTGCGCATTCGTCTGGACACGCCCTTCGCCTTATCTGTTTCACGCACAAGCGGCTCGAGATACGGATTCCAGAATTTACTACGCCGAAGTGGTGTGACTCGTTGCTGAATCCCAGCACGCCTGTCTCGCAGCCTGGTCCAGTTGGTGGAGCGGGAGGAAATCAGCAGGTGGTCGTTCCTGACGTGACGATGTCAGAGGTAGCAACTATGGAGGTCGAACCGGGTCAGATTTCTACTGATCGTGGTGGGTTCGGGTTGATCCGGGCGCATACCAATTTCTTTGTCGATTCCACCGAGACTCAAGTGTTTGAGGAACAGATGTTTGGTCGTTCGGTTCGCGTTGAAATGGAACCGTTCCGGTATGAATGGGATTACGGTGACGGGACCAGCCGGACGACTTCTGTGGGTGGTTACGCCACGGAGGTGTTTAATGACGAAACCCCGACCTCTCACGTTTACGATGACACCGGCCAGTTCCAGGTCAATCTCACGACTCACTATCGGGGAACCTACCAGGTGGAGGGGATGGCCAGTCGCCCTATCCCCGGGACTTTGGCCCTGGACGCTGATCCGGTCACTGCCGACATCTGGCGTGCCGAGACCCGCAACGTGTCCGGCCCGTGCGATGAAGCTCGAACGAACTGGGGTTGTTGAGCCTGCTCAGGAAGCCTCATGGGCGCGGTTCTATACTGGGCGGGTGGACACGACTCAAGAACAACCCGTCATCACTGTCAGTGCTGTGGTCTTGCGCGATGATCAGGATCGCGTTTGCCATGTGCGCAAAGTGGGGACTCAGGCATTTATGTACCCGGGCGGTAAGCCCGAACACGGAGAAAGCGCTACCGAGACCGCCGTGCGGGAAGCCCGCGAAGAGTTGGGTCTTCAATTACGGGTCGAGGACCTGCACGATTGGGGTACATTCACCAGTGTTGCAGCCAACGAACCGAATACGGTGTTACGTTCGCGAGTCTTTACCGTCGACTACCAGATCTGGCAGGACCAGGACCTGCAACCTCACGCGGAAATCGAAGAGCTACGCTGGATCCCTATCGACGGTGACGATCCAGGGCTTCCTCAAGGAACCTTTCTCGCTGACCTCGCCACAGAGATTCGAACCCGAATGCAACAGTCCGCTATCGGCTACCTCACTGAGACTTCTCGAGCCCAGTTGGGGAGGGTCGAGCCTATTTATAGGCCGGAATCCCGGTGAGCTGGTGGCCAATAATCAGCGTGTGTACTTCGTCGGTTCCCTCGTAGGTGCGAACCGATTCGAGATTATTGGCATGACGAAGCGGTGAGTAGTCGCCGGTAATGCCGTTGCCACCCAGAATGGTGCGACACTCACGGGCGATGTTGATCGCGCTACGGCAATTATCCATCTTCGCCACCGAGATCTGATGGTTCTCTAGGGTGCCGGCGTCTTTGGCTCGACCCAGTTGCAGGGCCAGCAACTGCCCTTTGACCAGATCGACGGTGAGATCGGCCAGTTTCTTCTGGGTGAGCTGGAACGAGGTCAGCGGGCGGCCAAACTGCAATCGTTCGGAGGCATAGTTTAATGCCACCTCCAGGGAGTCGCGAGCGGCCCCCATCGCGCCCCATGCAATGCCGTAGCGGGCTTCATTCAGGCAACTAAAGGGACCGCGCAAGCCGGGATTCTTGGGCAATATCGCATCGGCGGGCAGGGTGGCATTGTTCAGGTGGATCTCGCACTGCAACGAGGCGCGCATCGACAACTTTTGCTCGATCGGGATGGCCGTGAAGCCTTCGGTGTCGGTGGGCACGATAAACCCGCGCACGACCTGGGCATCATCGGGCTTGTCGTAGTCCTCAGGAACCGCGCCGACCGTGCGTGCATCGGCCACCGAGGTTTTGGCCCAGACGATGCCCACCTGGGCGATGGAGGCCAAACCGATCCAGCGCTTGGCGCCGTTAAGCACCCACTGTCCGTCAACGAGTGTGGCCTGGGTGGTCATACTGGCTGGATCGGATCCGGCGGTGGGTTCGGTGAGACCGAAGAAACCTAGCGCTGCACCGCTTGCCATCTTGGGCAACCAATATTCTTTTTGTTCTTCGGAACCATTCTTAGAGATCGCCGACATCGCCAGGGATCCCTGAACCGAGACCACGGTGCGCAACCCCGAGTCGCCAGCTTCCATCTCCTGCATCGCCAGACCGTACTCCACCGCGGAACGTCCCGCGCAACCGTAGCCCTTCAAATGCATGCCGAATAGGCCCAGCTCCGCCATTTCGGGGATCAGTTCGATCGGCAAATGGGCTTGATCAAACCACGTGGCGATCTGCGGACGCACCCGGCGATCCACAAACTCCGCGACTCGGTCACGGACCTCGAGTTCTTCAGTGCTTAGTAACGACTCGATGTTCATCAGGTCAGTGGGATGCTTGGGCATGAGCGCTCTTCCTCTTTTCACAACGGCCTCAGCTGGCAAGACAATGTATTCCACATCATAGTGACCCACACCGCACGGTGGGGGTTATGGCGAGGGGTTAATGCTTCTATACGCAGATGCGGGCCGATTATTGCGTGCCGGGAATTGCTCAACTGAGACTATGGGATGGCGCTGTTGGACAGCCGGGGTGATCAGCAGCGTAAGAGCCCAACGCATCTTCCACTGTGATCGTCGCCACCGGTAGGCTAAGCGGGAGGTGTATCATCACCCATCGGCTCTCGCCGGCCAGCACCAGTTGGCACTGGTCAGCACCGATCAGAACTGATCAGAGTCGAGGAGAAACGACCGAAGCAGAACGAGGAGATAGTGCTCTGATGGTTGACGACCTGCTACAAAACATCCGTCGCATTGCCGTGATCGGGTCCGGGACCATGGGGTCGCAGATCTCGATGGCGTGCGCCCTGGCCGGATTCGAGACCACTGTGGTGGATATTGTGGATGAGGCCCTGGAGAAAGCTGAAGCGTCTTTGCGCTCGCGGATGGAACGCGACGTGTCCAAGGGCCGTCGCCAGCAGGCTGATGTTGATGCGGCGTTTGACCGGTTGAGCTTCTCGACGGATTCCGATCAGGTGGTCTCGGGCGCCGATGTGGTAATTGAAGCAGCCACCGAGAACCTGGAGATCAAGCGCAAACTGTTCGCCGGTTTTGATCAAGCGGCGCCGGAGCACACGATTCTGGCGACCAACTCCTCCACGATCGTCTCGTCTCAGGTTGCTGATGCCACCAACCGGGCCGATAAGGTGTGCAATTTCCACTTCTTCAACCCGGCGCTGGTGATGAAGGCCGTGGAAATTGTGCCCAACGACCAGACCTCCACCTACACCATCGACGTGATGTGCGCTGTGGCGCAGCGACTGGGCAAGCACGTGGTGCAACTGCACCGTGAGATCCCCGGGTTCGTGGCCAACCGGCTCATGAATGCCCTGCGCGATGAGGCGCTGAATCTTTACCAGGCCGGTATTGCCAGCTATGAAGACATCGATGTGGCCGCCCGGGATGCTCTGGGCCACCCGATGGGGCCATTCGAGCTGATGGATCTGGTGGGGATCGATGTTTCCTACTTCATCGATATGGCCGAATACGACCAAACCGGGGAGGACGCAGCGCTACCGCACCCGGTGCTGAAAGAAAAATACGAAACCGGTGACTACGGCCGGAAAACCGGTCGTGGTTGGTACAACTACGAGAACTAACAGCCCCGGCACGGGCATCCAGAAGGAGTTTAGCCATGATGGAATCACCGACCGATCAGCTGATCACTGAGCGCCGCGATCAGGTGCTGATCATTACCCTGAACCGGCCCAAGGCGAAAAATGCCGCGACCAATGAAATGTCGGAAGCCATGGTGGCGATCCTGGACGATTTTGATCGGGACGACTCTTTGGCGGTAGCGATCCTGACTGGCGCCGAACAGACCTTTTGTGCCGGAATGGATCTGAAGGCCTTCGCGGAAAAGGGCGAGCGCCCGTTTGTGGAAGGTAAAGGGTTTTTGGGGATCGCCGAGAACTTCGTGTCCAAACCGGTGATTGCCGCGGTGGAAGGATACGCGCTGGCTGGTGGCTTTGAGACCATGCTGGCCTGTGACCTGGTGGTGGCCTCCGAAACCGCGACGTTCGGACTCCCCGAGGTCAAGCGCGGGTTAATCGCTGCCGGGGGTGGTGTGGTGCGACTGCCGCGGCGCACACACCGGGCCGTGGCGTTGCACATGGTGCTGACCGGTGATCTTTTCCCCGCTGAGTTTGTGTACCGGCACGGACTAGTCAACGAGCTGGTGCCGGAAGGCACGGCGTTGGACGCCGCCCTAGAGATGGCCCAGAAGATCGCGGCCAATGGCCCGCTGGCAGTGCGGGTGTCCAAACAGGTGGTGGTGGAATCTGCCTCCTGGACGGAGGATGAGATGATGCAGCGTCAGCGGGTGCTCACTGAACCGGTCGGGGAGTCCGAGGACGCACTGGAGGGATCCCGTGCTTTTGCGGAGAAACGTGCTCCGCAGTGGAAAGGACGGTAACGCCCAAAACGAGCCGGTACACCTGGCAGCAGGTGCACCGGCTCGCTGGTTTTGATCAGTGGTGGCTGTTGTGGCTGACTGAGCTGTGGTCTGATTTGATCTGAGCGAGTGCGGGGATTAGAGGTGCTCCAGACCGTAGGCCAGCACGGCAGGGCCGAGCTCACCGACCTTGTCGAATCCTTCACCCACGGTCTTGCCCTGCAGGTAGCGGTAGTGGATGCCCTCCATGATCACCGCTAACTTGAAGGCACCCAGGCCCAGGTAGAAATCAATCTGGTCCAGGTCCCGCTGGGAGCGCTCCGCGTAGCGTTGCAGAAGCTCGTCCTGGCTGATGAAGCCCGGGGCCAGGGCAACATCGGACACCGATTCGGCGGCGTGGCCACCCCGGGTGGCCAAGGCGTTGTACACCACGGTCAGAGCCAGATCTGCTAGCGGGTCGCCCAGGGTCGCCATCTCCCAGTCGAGCACCGCCAGGACTTCGTCCTGCTGGTCGGTGCCGGTGGCGCCAATTAGCGTGTTGTCGAGCCGGAAGTCGCCGTGGACAATGCTGACCTCGGAGTGCTCCGGGATCTGGGACTCTAGCCGGCGGTGTAGCTGCTCAAACTCGGGGATATCCCGCGACAGGGAGGCATCCAGCTGTTTCTTCCACCGGGACACCTGGCGCTGCAGGTAGTTGGCAGGTTTACCGAAGTCCTGTAGCCCCACCTCGGCCGGATCGATGGCATGCAGATCGACCAGCGTGTCCAGGATCCGCTCCGAAATTTTGCGGGTCCGCTCTGCTCCGATCGGTTCCAGCTGGCGGGCATACCGGTAGGTGGTGCCCTCGATGAAATCCATCAGGTAGAACGGGGCGCCCAGCACCTCGGTGTCCTCACACAGCGTGACCGCATTGGGGACTGGGAAACTGGTCGGGGTCAGTGCGGAGATCACTCGATACTCACGCGACATATCGTGAGCGGTGGCCAGCACGTGACCAATGGGAGGTCGGCGTAGCGCCCAGGTGCTGCGCCCATCAGTGACCCGGTAGGTGATATTGGACTTACCACCGGTAATCAGATCGGCAGACAGTTGCCCTTCGGGGTCAACGAGTCCCGGGTGGTGATCATCCAGGTAGGTACGAACCGCGGCTAAGCTCAGCCCGGGCAGGTCCTCACCCGGCGCCGCGTGGCCTGTGGAGTTGTCAGGCTCGCTCATGATCTATCGTCTCCTCTTGCTGTTCTTCCCTGTTCCGCACCGTGCGCTGTGGCAGGCTTGCTTAGGCAGAACCGCCGGCCACGGTGATGCCACCATCGACCACCAAGATTTCACCGGTGATCCACGAGGCGGCATCGGAGGCGAGGAAGGCCACCGCAGTGGCAATGTCTTCGGGGGTGCCCAGCCGCTTGGCCGGGTACTCAGCTGCCACGGTCTCTTCCCGGCCCTCGTACAGGGCCTTGGCGAAATTGGTCTTGACCACCGCGGGTGCGACGGCGTTGACGCGGATGTTCGGGCCGAGCTCGACAGCTAAGGTGCGGGTCAGGTGGGAAACGGCTGATTTGGACACGCCGTACAGGCCAATACCGGCTGAGGGGATAATCGAGGAGACAGAGGTTAGGTTCACGATCGAACCGTGGTCTTTGAAGCCCAGCTCGTCATCGGCGATGACTTCCTGAACCCAGGCCAAGGTGGAGATCACGTTGACTTCCAAAATCTTTTGGACGGCTTCCAGCTCGATCTCGGCCAGCGGGCCGTAGACCGGGTTGATCCCGGCGTTGTTGACCAGCACATCCAGGCGACCGAAATTGTCCTTGACCTGAGCGAGAACCTCGGGACGGTGCTCGGGATCGTGCGACTTTCCGGCGATCCCGATCGCGCGACCGGAGGAACCGGCCTTGCCGGCCAGTTCGTTGAGGTGCTCGGCGGCTTCCTGCAGGGGGCCTTCCTTCCGGGCGGTAATCACAACATTCGCCCCGCGAGCGATCAGCTCTTCAGCAATGCCCAGGCCGATCCCGCGAGAAGCGCCGGTGACCACGGCGGTCTTGCCGGCGAAGTCTTGTGGTTTGGCCTCAGCGTGCTGTTGCGATGATGCGGTGGTTTCGGTAGTCACGGTCCGGGACCCTCCAGTCGATAGTGGTATGCAGTGGGCGGTGGGAGAATGCTTCTCCCCTGATCACCCCTTTAGAGTAACCCGGGTCACAGAGGATTGGAAAGTAGCTCACCTAAAACGACACTGTTGGCCGATAAGTTACATGCGCCGGTTAAACCGGTGGCTGGGCCCGGGCAGGTGGTGCCATCTCGTCACCCGATGTGGCGATGAGAGCTGGACACCACCGGCCACGGACCCAGTGCTAGCGCTTGCGGTTACTCCATGGCCAGCCCCTGGACCGGCGGGGTCTTCACCGCCCGGCGGGCCGGGGCGATGGAGGCCAGCAGGCCGGCCAGGGCCGCTACTGCCAGGATGATCAGCATCTCCACCCACGGGACGGTGAGTCCCACCACCTCGGAAGAGGACTGGCTCAGCGTGTCATCGGCTAGTAGCGGCTGGAAGAGCGCTTGGGCCCCGGCCCAGCCGTAGAACACTCCGAGCACACAGCCGAGCACGGCGCCTACCGCTGCGATCAACATCGCCTCCCAGGCCAGCATCGAGCGGAGCCCCCCACGGGTCAGCCCCAACGCGCGCATCAGCGAGTTCTCTCGGGTGCGTTCCATGGTGGACAGCGAGAGCGTATTGGCGACGCCGACCAGCGCGATGATCACCGAGATGGCCAGCAAGGCGACCACGATCAGCAAGAGCATGTCGATCACCATCTGGTAGAGGGCCTTCTCGGCCGCGGGCGCAGTGACGTTGGCGGTCTCGTCCAGCTGGGTATTGATCGAGGTGAACAGTTCGGTGAGTTCGTTCATGCTCAGACCGTCGTCGACACTGAACCAGACCTGACCGCCAGGCGAGACCGGGGCGGCAGAGTCCGGGGAGTCTGGCAGGCTCTCGGCCGGCATGGGGCCACCCAACGCCTCGGCGGTGGCGGGCGAGACCAGCGGGTTCTGCAATGACGTCTCGGTTCGCTGCACCGTCAGCGTCAGCGTGGTGCCGTCGGCGCCGGTGACCTCCAGGGTCTGCGGGGTCGGATCGTGCCCCAGGTCTTGCCCCTGTTGCTCGATCCATGACGGCAACAACACCGTGTGCTTTTCCTCGAGCATCTCGACGTCTTGATCCGGAATGCCGACCGCGGTCAGCGCGTCGGGCTGGGCGGACTGGACCTGTTGTAGCGTTCCACTGGAGTCCTCGTAGGTGCCGACAGTCTCGATCACGGCAGTGTTCTGCACGTGCTCGAATTGCTCGATATCTTCGGCGGTGGTGGCGGGATCGGCCAGCTCCGTGATGACGGCATCGACCGGGAAATTCGAGGTCAGTAGCTTGTCGGCTTGCGCCTGAGCGATGCGTCCACCGGTGAGCATCAGCGTGACCAGCGTGGTGCCCACCAGCAGTGCGGTGGCGGTCGAGGCGGTGCGGGACCGGTTGCGCACCGCATTCAGCTGGGCCATTCGGCCCGGGACCCCGCCCAGACCACGCAGGAGCGCGCCCACACCGTAGACCGCGCCCGGAACGAACAGCACCGCCAGCAACAATATGCCGATGAAGGAGATGACCCCACCCAGGATCGCCAGCAGTAACTGGCCGACCAGGGCGGTGCCGACCATCAGCGCCGAGCCGCCCACGAACAGTACCGCACCAATGATCAACCGGATGATGCCGGTCTTCTGCTGCACTCCGGTCGGCTCCATCGGACGCAGCGCGGCCAGCGGGGAGACCCGGGTGGCGCGCAGGGCCGGGGAGAAGGCGGCGACCACAGTGATCACCACACCGGCCACCAGCACCCAGAGCAGGTTCAGCTCTGCTCCGAAGGTCAGTTGCGGCATGTTGAGTAGCTGAGATCCCAACAAGACCAGCAAGGCCATCAAGCCTACCGCGAGCCCGAGGCCGATCACCGAGCCGATCAGGCCGATCGCGAAGGATTCCAGCAATACCGAGGAGCGGACTTGGCCGCGGGTGGCGCCCAAGACCCGTTGCAGGGCCAGTTGTTGGGAGCGCTGGGCGACCAGCACCTGGAAGGTATTGGCGATCACCAGCATCGTGACAAACAGGGCGACCACCGCAAAGGCCAAGAGCACGCCGACTAATTCGGCGGCCCCGGGGGTTTCCTCGAGTTCAGCAGCGATGGTGTGCTCTGGGGTGTCGACCTGGATCGTGGTGGTGATGCGGTCGTCAGCGGTTTGACGCTCGGCCCACGACGTCAGCTCGGCCAGGGCCTGGTCCGTGGAGGCACCGTCGGCGAGCCGGATCAGCGTGTAGTCGGTGAAGACGGTGTCGGCCTGCTCGGCGGATTCGTCAGTAGCTGGTTGACCGGATCCGTCGCCGGTCTCGGGGTCCTGGCTGGGTACGGCGTTGAAGGCTTCGACCAGGTCCGTGGAGCCGATCGCCTGGTAGCCGTAGACCATCATCGGGTTGGTGGTGCTCGGCAAGGTACCGGTCAGGGTGGCGGTGACCGGGCCGTTGGGGCCCTCGAGCTCGAAGGTGTCGCCAATATCGAGACCGAGCTTTTCGGCCGCCTCAGCGTTCAGGGCAATCTCGCCGCTGCCGTCGTGGGCCGGCAGCTCGCCCCGAGTCGGTTCGGTAGCCACTAACGAGTGATCCCGCGGGGCCGGTTGTAACAGCAAGGGCGCCGCGTTGGGCTCAGTGTCGGTTCCGAGGGGAACATAGGTGGTGCTCGGCGAGTAGGCCTCGGCGACGGTATCGAGCTCTTCCAGCTCTCGCTGGGTGTCTGGATCGGCCAGCAATAAGGCCGCATCGGAATACGGGTCCGGGGACAACACCACATCGGAGGTCGAATAGGTCTCTCCGAGGGTGGCTTTCAGGGTCGCGGTTGAGGTGGATCCGACCAGGAGCGCTCCGGCGAGAAACATGGTGCCGATCACGATCGCGATCAGCACCGATACGTACCGGCGAGGGCTGTGGCGGATCTGGGAGAGGGCAATTTTCAGGGTCGGTGCCATCGTTTAGACCTCCCCCATCTCGGACATGGCCTGCAGCACTGATTCGGTGGTGGGCCGGTGGATCTCACCGGTGACCGCCCCGTCGGTGAGCAGAATAACCCGGTCGGCGTAGCTGGCCGCGGTGGGGTCGTGGGTGACCATGATGATGGTCTGGCCTAACTGTCGGGCCGAGTTCTGCAGGAAGGTCAACACCTCGGTTCCGGTGGCGGTATCCAATGCGCCGGTGGGCTCATCGGCGAAGATCACATCCGGGCGGGTCAGTAGCGCGCGGGCGACGGCGACGCGTTGTTGCTGGCCACCGGAGAGCTGGTGGGGTTTATGATTCAGCCGCTCGGTCAGGCCCAGTACCTCGACGATCTGGCGGAACCAGGCGCGATCTGGTGTGGTGCCGGCCAGATCGAGCGGGAGCAGAATATTTTGTTCGGCGCTCAGGGTCGGGACCAGGTTGAAGGCCTGGAAAATGAACCCGACCTTGGACCGGCGCAGGATAGTGAGTTGTTTATCGTTCAGACCGGTGATGATTTCGCCGCCTAAGGCAATTTGGCCGGAGTCGACGGTATCAAGTCCGGCCAGAGCGTGCATCAGGGTCGATTTTCCCGATCCGGAAGGCCCCATGATCGCGGTGAACTCTCCGGGGGCGAAGGAAACGGAAACGTTGTGGAGAGCGGTGACCTGCGTGTTCTCGGAGCCATAGACCTTGGAGAGGTTCTTGGCCGCCACGGCAGGATATTGATGAGTGGGTGCATGATGTTGTGTCATGCTTCTATCCTGCTCGGTCGGGCTGGCAGGCACATCGGCGCCTAGAACGATTCTGCCGACCCCGATCGCACCGGGCCTCCTCCTGCAGGAGGAGGCCAACACGAGCCGGGGTGGGGTGGTGGGGTCAGTACTCGATCACCACGCGACCGTCGATCTTACCGTGGCGCATCTCGTCAAAGATCTCATTGATCTCAGCTAACGGCCGGCGGTGGAAGGTGGGATGGATCTTGCCGGCGGCATAGAACTCCAGGGCCTCCACCATGTCCTGACGGGTGCCGACCACCGAGCCACGGATGGTCAACCCTTTCAGGACAATATCGAAGATCGGGGCCGGGAACTCACCCGGGGGAAGTCCGTGGAAGACGATCGTGCCCCCGCGACGGGCCATATTGATCGCTTGGCCGAACGCGTCGGGGTGCACCGCAGTGACCAGCACGCCGTGAGCGCCACCGATGGTCTGCTGAATCTCGATCGATGGGTCGGCCACGTTGGCGTTGACGGTCAATTCGGCGCCGTGTTGACGAGCCAGGGCGAGTTTGTCATCGGCAATATCCACCGCGGCCACGCGCATGCCCATGGCCACCGCGTACTGCACGGCAATATGGCCCAGCCCGCCGATCCCGGAGATCACGACCCATTGACCGGGTTGGACTTCGCTCCGTTTGAGCCCCTTATACACGGTGACTCCGGCGCACAGCACCGGGGCGACTTCATAGGGGTCAGCACCGGCGGGGATCATCGCCGCATAGCGCGTATCGACCAGCATGTATTCGCCGAATGAGCCATCGACGGTGTAGCCACCGTTGTCTTGCTCTTCACACAGGGTCTCCCAGCCGGTGCGGCAGTGCTCGCAGTGCCCGCACGCGCTATACAGCCAGGCGTTGCCGACCAGATCGCCGATCGAGACATTGGTGACCTGGTCTCCGAGAGCTTCGACCACGCCCACCCCTTCGTGACCGGGGATAAACGGTGGGGAGGGTTTGACTGGCCAGTCGCCTTCGGCGGCGTGTAAGTCGGTGTGGCAGACCCCGGAGGAGATCAGCTTGACCAGTGCTTGGTGGCCGGTGGGGGTGGGTACGCCGGCGTCTTTGACCGTCAGGTCATCGCCGAACTGCGTGACGACGGCGGCCTTCATGGTGGATGCAAGGGGTGTTGGGGGTGTCATGATTTCTCACAGCTCCTGTTCTGATTCGCGGTGACGTCGAACGAGCGACGTCTCGTGGCTGTGAGTCTAATCACACGAGAATGCTGAAACGTTGCCCCCAGGTTGCACGGCTAGATAGGCACTTCAGCACGGCACTGCAACACACGGTAGCAGGGCGCGTGCGGACGGTGCCGTCTCCGCTGGATCCTGTCGATCAGTCGGATCGTGTCGCGTTAGCGGGAGTTTTGGCGCGTGGCGATTGCTCGCCAGAGGCCATACCCGGCCGGAACAACGATCAGTAGCACCCCCAGAGTGAGGATCAACGGGGAGAGGTGACCGGTGACCAGCCATAACACGCCGGTGGTGATAAGCATGATGATCCCGATCAGAGCCATCAGCACTAAGCCCAGGGTTTTGGGAGAAATTCGGTGGGTTCTCGGGAGCTCTTCGGCGGCCACGTCCTCGGCGCGGGAGGGGTAAGACGGCGGGCTGGGGTGCTCAGCCGGTTGTTGAGCACGGCGAGCAGAACGGCGTGAGGACATACCGTTATTCTGCCACGGCTATCTGGTGGCTGTCTTAGTGCTGTGGCACGATACCGGCCCGGTAGGCCGCGACCACGGCCTGCACGCGGTCGCGGGCGTGCAGTTTTTGCAAGATCTTGGACACATGGGTTTTCACGGTGGTTTCAGACACGAACAGCACCTCGGCGATCTCCTGATTGGACAGCCCTTCGGCCATTTGGATCAGCACGTCGCGCTCGCGGTTGGTCAAGGTCGCTATCGCCTGATCGAGTTCCTCGTGACAGTGCGGGGTGGCCGGGGAGGGCGTGCGCAGTTCGGTGGCCAGATGGTCGAGCAACCGGCGGGTGGTGGAGGGTGCGATCACCGCGTCGCCGTGGTGCACCGAGCGGATGCCGGACAGGAGTTGGTCGGGCGGGGCATCTTTGAGCAAGAATCCAGAGGCCCCGGCGTCGATGGCCTCCAGTGCGTATTCGTCCAGATCGAAGGTGGTCAGCACCACCACGCGGATCGTCGGGTGTTCGGCTAACAGCCGGCGGGTGGCTTCGATCCCGTTGAGTCCGGGCATGCGGATGTCCATCAACAGCACATCGCAGCCGGCGATGGCCTCGGAGGTCAGGGCCTCAGTGCCGGTGGCGGCTTCGGCGGTGACAGTGAGATCGGGCTGGGAGTTGATCAGCATGCTCAGCCCGGAGCGGACCAGGTGTTGGTCGTCGATAACGCCGATGCTGATGGGTGCTGGGGGAGTGGTCATGCGGTGGCTTTCTGGCGTGGTGGGTGTGTGCGGTGGCGGTGAGGTTGGCGGGTTGCTCTCCCGGGGGCGAGGCTAGTTTTGCTCATAGGGTATCTCTGCGTGCACGCGGAACCCACTACCGTCGTGGCGAGGCCCGGCAGAGAGGATCCCCGAGTACAAATTGAGCCGTTCGCGCATCCCGATCAGCCCGTGGCCGGTGGTGGGGGTTTGGCAGGTCTCGCCCGTCTGGCAGGTCTCGCCCGTCTGGCTGGACTCGCCCGTTCCGCCGGTGTCATCGATGGTGACCGCGACCCCGGTCGGCCGCCAGCGCACCACGACCGAAGCGCGAGCATCCTCGCCGGCGTGTTTGCCGGTATTGGTCAGCGCCTCTTGCACGGTGCGGTAGATGACTAGTTCGGCACCGGCCGGCAGCGAGCGGGCCGGGGTGCCAGAACTGGTCAGCGTGACGTGTAGCCCGGTCAGCTGCACCGTGGCGATCAGATCGTCAAGGTCGGCCAGGCCGGGCTGGGGAGCGTAGTCGGTGGTCTCGGTATCGCGCAGGACTCCCAGTAGCCCGCGCATCTGATGCAGTGCATCTCGACCAGTATCGGCCACGGTGTCGAGCGTGTCGAGGGCCAGTTGGGGATTGGTGGTGCCGGCATACCGGCCGCCATCGGCTTGGGAGATGATCACCTGCAGGGAGTGGGCGATAATGTCGTGCATCTCACGGGCGATCCGGTTGCGTTCATCGGCGGCAGCCAGCGCCCGTTCCTGGGTGGCTTCGACCTCCAGCTGTCGGGCACGATCCTGTAGGCGAGAAACAGCAAGTTTGCGGGTGCGGACCAGGTCACCGAAAGCCCAGGGAGCCAGCACCAGCAAGGCACAGATCACGGTCAGCATGATCCCGGCGACCACTCGGCTCTCGAAGGTCTCGGTCCCGGGGGCCGGGTAGAGGTAGTAGTCGCCGGTGGTGGAGGTAAAGTCGAGCTGGATGGCTCGTTCCTCCGCGGTCAGCGGGGTCTGTAGTGCGGGATGATCGGCGGTGAGCACGTAGTGTTCGGGGGAGTAGATCACCCGCAACCCGTAGGCGATCGCGGCGAGCACGCCAGTGATCAGGCCGGCCAACGAGGCCCAGCGTGGGGCGTTTTTGGCCAGATTATAGACCATCATTGGGATGATCACCATCGAGGGGATCAGCATCGGGCCCAGAGCCAGTTGAATCAGTCCCAGCACGACCACGACCCCGGCGGCGAAGACCGGAGCGCGTCGACGGATCACCCAGGTGGCCATGTGCAGGGTGGCCAAAATCAACGTGTAGACCCCGATGCCCTCCAGCGGGAGGGCGGGCGGCCAGTACCACAGCTGCCAGGAGGACGGGTCCGAAACCGGCAGGACGTTGCTGGGAAATACCAGCACCAGCCAGATGAGGCCGGCGTCGATGGCATCGTAGGCCATCGGGTGGTTCGTGGAGAACCGATCGAGGATGCGCAACGGGTTCATCATCTCTACCCTAAGGCGTTCCGGCGGGGTGGGGGTACTGTGGTGAGAACGTCGGGACACCGCGTGGCGGTTGACCGCCCCGGTAGGCTCAAGACATGGTTGACAATGATCCCACACCACCCGATCACGCACCACAGCACACGACCATTCCCTGGCACCGACTCACCGATGGCGGATCGATCCCCGGGATCGGATTTGGCACGCTGGTGCAGTCTCGGCACTATCAGGCTGCCACCGAACAGGCGATTGCACACGGCTATCGGCTGATCGATACCGCGCTACGCTACGACAATGAGCGCGATGTTGGAGCCGCTGTGCGCGCCAGCGGGGTGGCCCGGCAGAATCTGGTGATCACCACCAAAATCCCGGGGCGATGTCACGGTTATGACACCGCCCGGCAGTCGATCGAAACGTCCCTGGAACGGCTCGGGCTCGACCATATCGATATTGCCTTGATCCATTGGCCACTACCGCGACTGGACCGGTATGTGGAGACCTGGCACTCGATGATCGAAATGCGCTCCCAAGGGCTGATCACCACGATTGGTGTGTCGAATTTTCTGCCCGAGCACCTATTGCGGCTGCATGCCGAGTCGGGGGTGATGCCAGAGATCAACCAGATCGAGATGCACCCGTACTTTCCGCAGGCCGACCAGCGGGCCTTCCACGCTGAGCATCATATCGTCACTGAGTCCTGGTCGCCGTTGGGGCGGGGGACTGCGATCATGCAGGAGCCGGTGATCGCCCAGATCGCTGGGGCACACGAGGTTAAGCCGGCCCAGGTGATTTTGCGCTGGCATATCCAACACGATGCGATTCCGTTGCCGGCTTCGTCTTCACCGGAGCATCAGCGGGACAATCTGGCCCTGGACTTCACGCTGGCCCCGGAAGAGATGGACCAGATCGATGGCCTGGCCCGGGGCCGGATATCGGGACAGGACCCACGCACCCACGAGGAGTTCTAGATGTTTCACGAGGTGGCGTTGTTGCAACTACGGCATACCGAACTATATGATGGGATGCGCCGCAACAACAGAGTGTGGTGTTGTGTTGAGATGACAGCACGACAGATCCCCACAGGTTAAGGGAGAAGCATGCAGAGATCACGGGTGGTCACCGCGCTGGCCGCGGGAGTCGTAGCGAGTACCGCGTTGACCGGCTGCAATCTGGACGCGCCGGGAGACCAAGCTGAGGGAGACCAGCCGGTGGTCCTGA
The DNA here is from genome assembly GCF_003185725.2 of Auritidibacter sp. NML130574. Lineage (GTDB taxonomy): Bacteria > Actinomycetota > Actinomycetes > Actinomycetales > Micrococcaceae > Auritidibacter > Auritidibacter ignavus. The sequence continues at coordinate 2,147,176 of NZ_CP031746.1, forward strand.
CCACGTTCACGGTGCTGGCCGATATGGCCGACAATGTGGCCGGCGAACACCTACAGGTCGAATCGATCACTAAGCCTGGTGCCGAGATTCATGGTTATGAGCCGACTCCCGGCGACGTCACGAAAGCCAGTGAGGCAGATCTGATTCTGCACAATGGACTGAATCTCGAGGTGTGGTTCGAGCAGTTCGTCGCCGATGCTGATGCCGACCACGTGGTGGTCACCGAGGGGATCGAGCCGTTGAATATTACCGAAGACGCCGGGGAAGGACTACCGAATCCGCACGCCTGGATGAGCCCGGAGCTGGCTCAGGTGTACGTGGACAATATGGCCGAGGCGTTTGGAGAACTGGATCCCGATCACGCCGAGGACTATCAGGCCAATGCGGAAGCGTATAAGGAAGAGTTACAGGATATTCAAGACGAGCTGATCGCCGAACTAGACCAGGTGCCCGAACAGCAGCGGGCTCTGGTGACCTGTGAGGGCGCGTTCTCCTATTTGGCCGCCGATGCCGGATTGACCGAGGACTACATTTGGCCGGTGAACGCCGAAGAAGAGGCGACCCCGCAGCAGATTGCTGACACCATCGAGTTTGTCTCCGACAACGATGTGCCGGCGGTGTTCTGCGAGTCCACGGTCAACGATCAAGCAATGCAACAAGTGGTGTCGGCCACCGACGCCGAGTTCGGCGGTACGCTGTATGTTGACTCACTGTCGGAACAGGACGGCCCAGTGCCGACCTACCTGGATCTGCTCCGCCATGATGCGCAGACCATCACTGCCGCGCTGACTGAGGAAGGCGAAGACGCTGCATGACCCCACCTGATGCCACACCGGACACCTCCTCTGGTTCAGGTAACTCGCCCGGCTGGACAGCACAGCCTGCGTTCGAGGTGCGCAACGTGAGCGTGCACTATGGGGAGGTGACCGCGTTGAGCGGGGTGAACCTGGTCTTGGGGGCCCGGGGGGTGACCGGTCTGGTGGGTATGAATGGCTCGGGTAAGTCCACGCTGTTCAAAACGATCATGGGGCTGATCCGGCCGACCACGGGGCGGGTGCTGATCGGCGGCGATTCCCCGCAGGTTGCGCGTAAACACGGCACGGTGGCCTATGTCCCCCAGAGCGAAGCGGTGGATTGGGCGTTTCCGATCAGCGTGCGCGAGGTGGTGATGATGGGCCGATACGGGCACATGGGTTTGACCCGACGCCCCGGACCCGATGATCACGCCGCGGTGGATGCGGCCCTGGAACAGGTGCACCTGAGTGATCTGGCTGACCGGCAAATTGGGCAACTCTCCGGCGGGCAGAAGAAGCGCGCTTTCGTGGCCCGTGGCATCGCCCAGGGGGCCGAGATCATGTTGTTGGATGAACCCTTCGCCGGAGTGGATCAGCGCAGCGAAGCCACCATGGTGGCCCTGTTGCGACAGGTAGCAGCCGAAGGGCGCACCGTGCTGGTCTCCAGCCACGATCTGCACGCGCTACCGGAGTTGGCCGATGACGCGGTGCTGTTAATGCGTCGGGTGTTATTCCACGGCCCGGTGGCTGAAGCACTCACGCCCGAAAAACTAGCCCTAGCCTTTGGGCTCCAGGATTCGGGTTCCAGGACAGCAACTCACGGGGATGAACGCGAGGGGATCAACTAGAGGGATGGATCGGTGAACCTTTTCGAATACCTCTCGGAGCTGTTGCTCGGACCGTTGCAGTACGAGTTCATGGTCAGGGCACTGATCACCACGGTGACCGCCGCGGTGGTGTGTGCGTTGTTGTCCTGCTGGCTGGTACTGATCGGCTGGTCGCTGATGGGGGACGCAGTCTCCCACGCGGTGCTACCGGGTGTGGTGATCGCCTACATTCTGGGCGCACCTTTCGCCGTAGGGGCCCTGGTCTTCGGGGTGCTGGCGGTGGTACTGATCGGGGTGGTCAACGGCACCTCGCGAGTCAAGGAAGACGCCGCGATCGGGATCGTGTTCACCACACTGTTTGCCCTGGGACTCGTGCTCATCTCGGTGACCCCGTCCCACACGGACCTGGGCCACATCATTTTCGGCAATATTCTCGGGGTCTCCCCGGCTGATCTGACGCAGATCATCATTCTGGCTGCGATCGCGCTGGCGGTGCTGTTGCTCAAACGGCGGGATCTGACGCTATACGCCTTCGATGCGGTACACGCGCATGCCATCGGACTCAACCCGCGGTTGTTGGGCGCCATCTTGCTGGGGCTATTAGCTCTGACCGCGGTGGTCGCCCTGCAGGTGGTCGGGGTGATCCTGGTGGTGGCGATGTTGATCATCCCCGGGGCGACGGCCTATCTGCTCACCAACCGGTTTTCCCGGATGCTGATCATCGCCCCGACGATATCAGCGCTCGCCTCGGTGGCGGGACTGTATGCCAGCTACTGGATCGATGTCTCCCCAGGTGGGCTGGTGGTGCTGTTACAGGGGCTGGTGTTTGCGGTGGTGTACTTCTTCGCCCCGCGCCAGGGGTTGATCACCCGCTGGGTCAGGCATCGACAAGTTCAACGCTCCACGTCTGACCCGGCGCAAGTTGCTGCTGCTGGTCCTGAACGATGACATCCAGCGGGTGCGAGGCCGCATCGAGGAGTGTTAGCTCGGCGCGTTCGTGGGTGAGCTCGACGACCAGCGGCTGGCGCTGGACCAGGAGCGAGAATTTCACACCGGGTAGCTCCTCGGGCAGCTGCGGATTCAGCCGGAGCATGTTGCCACGGGTCTCGACCCCGGCGTAGCCACGGATCACCATATCCACACTGCCGGCCATCAGGCCCAGGTGCACGCCCTCGCGGGTGGTACCGCCCTGCGTGTCGGAGAGATCAACTTCCATCCCCTCGGTGAACAGCTTCCAGGAGTTCGACCGATCGATCCGGGCCGCCACCCAGCCGTGCACCAGCCGGGAGAGTGAGGAGCCGTGCGAGGTGCGGTGCAGATAGTAGTCCACGGTGGCCTCGTGGTCCTCGGCGGTGTAGACGTAGCCCAGGCGGGAGAGCATGTCGTAGAGCTCTTCGGCCGAGAACAGGTAGGTCAGCATCAGTGTATCGGCCTGTTTGGAGAGCTTATACCGGTTGGTGGTATCACCTTCGGCCTGCAAAATCAGATCCAGCCGACCGATATTGCCATACTTGGCCCGGTAGCCCTCCCAATCAAATTCCAAGAGGTCCTGGTAACCCTCAAACTGGGCGATAATGTGTCGGCCGGAGACCTCCATGAAGGGCACGGTGAGTTTCGAGGCGACATCTTCCCAGGAGGCAACTTCTTCCACAAACAGATCCAGCCAGTTGCCGACCGGGTCGTTGCGCTTTTCCAGATAGCGCAACCACTCGATGGTGGATTGCAACACCCACGCCAGCAACATATTGGTGTAGGCGTTATTGCTCAGTCCGGATCCGGGGGTATCGGGGTAGCCGTCGTGGTACTCATCCGGTCCCATCACCCCGTGGATCGAGTACCGGTCGGTGGCGGGATCATAGCTGGTTAGCGAGACGAAGAACCGGCAGATCTCGACCAGCATTTCGGCCCCGTAGTCGGAGAGGAAGGACTCATCGTGGGTGGCCTCCAGGTAGCGCAATACCGAGTAGGCGATCGCTAGTGAGACGTGGCGTTGCCGGTGGGAATTATCCGGCATCCACATCTGCGAACGGGGGTTCCACAATTCGGTGGGGGTCTCTTCTCGGCCGTCGGAGCCGGATTGCCAGGGGTACATTGCCCCGTCGTAGCCTTCGGCGGCGGCCATGGCGCGGGCTTCACCCAGCCGGCGGTAGCGGTAGAGCAACAGCCCACGGGTGTATTCCGGCCGGCGCAGGATCAGCATCGGGTGGATGTAGAGCTCATCCCAGAACAGGTGCCCACGATAGCCCTCACCGTGTAGCCCACGGGCCGGCACCGAGGCATCGAGTTCTTCACGGTTACCGAACACGGTCTGCAGCACATGGAAGGTGTGGACGTTCAACGCCAGCTGGTGGCGCAACAGCGGCCGGTCGGAGGCCATGGTGTCCACCGGGGCGGTGCGGGTAATGTCGATGGGCCGACCGAAGTCGATCTCGACGGCAAATTTCGACCACAGCACGCCCCACATCTTCTCGTGGTAGCTGAGCAGATCGCGGAAACTTTTCACCCGGTTGATCCGTTTGCTGGAGTTGATCGCCGGGGTGGAGATCGCGTGATCACGCGAGGTGGTCATTGCCGCGATCTTTTCTAGGGAGAGTTTTTCGCCCGCGGTGACCTGCAAGTCGATCTCGTGGCCGATGGTCAGCTCATCGGCGCCGGTGATCAGATTGCGGGAGAGCTCCGGGGAGTACTCGGCGTTGTGCGCGCTGGATCCCGGTGAGCCCGGGGTGAGCCGGGTGCGGGTGGCGATGGCAACATGCACCTGAGATTGGGAGGTGACGGTTTCCAGTAGTACCGTCTCGGGGTCCAAGGTCTCGGCTGTCACCGGTTCCCAGTGACGGTTGGCCAGCTGTAGATCGTCGGTGACGTTCTGATTGGCCACCCGGCCGTTGATCCCGGAGCGGACCTGGACCCGACCGGACCAGTTTTCCGGGGTCACCTTGATCTGCATAGCGGCCAGGTTCTCCCCGGCCATGGACTGGAACTGGCGGGTGGTGACCTCGGTGATCCGCCCCGAGGCGGTGCGGTAACGGATGGTGCGACTCAGCAGCCCGCGACGCAGATCCAGATGTTGGTGGTAGTCTTCCAGGCTCAGCGACGGGTTCGTCGGGGAGAGCAGAGTGCCCTGGTCGTCGGTAATGGTCACATAGGTCCAGTCGGGCAGGTTGACCATGTGCTCGGTTTCGACCACGTGACCCTGCAGGTCGGTGGTGAGCCGGTTGAACACTCCAGCGGCGTAGGAGCCGGGGTAGTGTACCTCGGAGGCCAGGGTGCCCGGCACCGAGCCACGAGTGCCCCAATACCCATTCGCCAGGGTGCACAGGGCCTCACGGGTGCCCTCATTCTCGGGTTCGTAGCCGGTGAAGTTCAGCACCCAGCGGGAGTCCATATCGTGGGTGACGCGACGGTCGAGTTTCAGCGAGGTCAGATCGTCGGTGACGATGTGGGCGCCAGCTTCAGCCAGTCGGCCGGGATCCTGTAGCCGATCGACCCCGATCACCAGGCCGAATTCTCCGGCCGTAGCAGCGGTGACCCCGGAGACGGCGTCTTCGAGCACCACCATATCTTCGGGTTCCAGCCCCATCTCATCGGCTGCCCGTAAGAACATGGCCGGGGCGGGTTTGCCCTCGAGATCTTCGGCTAACGCGGTGTTGCCGTCGACGATGACATCGAAGTAGTCGATCACGCCACCGGCGGTGAGCACATTGGGCGCGTTGCGTGAGGAGGAGACGATCGCGGTGGGAATGCGCTCGTGGCGGAGTTTGTCGAGCACCTCGGTGGCGTCGGCGAAGACCTCCACACCGTCTAAGGCCAGCACCTGATCGAAAAAGGACTGCTTGAGCTCGGCCAGTCCTTGCACGGTGAGCTCGCCTTCGAAATCGGCAGCGGCTTCGGGCGTGATAGTTTCGGCGTCCTCACCGATGTGGGCGCGTTCGGGCACGGACAGATCGCGGGAGGCAAAAAAGTTACGCACGCCATCTTCGCGGGGCATGCCGTCGACGAACTGCAGGTAGTCGGAGTCACGATCGAATTCTCGCAACCGGTTGGGGTCGGCGATGACGACCTCGCGGTTCATCTCCAGCTGGCCGACCGCCGGCAGGGCTTGGTCAAACAGTTTCTTCCACGCTTCGGCATGAACCTGGACGGTTTTGGTGACCACCCCATCCATATCGAAGATCACGCCACGATAGTGACGCAGTCCGTGACGTCCAACAGAGGAGGTGACCTGATTCGAGGTGCTCAGTGGATGCATGATTCCATCGTAGGGTCAATCAACCCACCTGGCGGAAGAACTGCCGTGCGCCAGGTGTGTTGCGGTGCGCCGTGATGATGTTCACAGCCGGATTTGCCGGTGCGCTTAGGCGGTGACGGTGTTTTTGGTGTTCTTCCGGCGCCAGATCTGTAGCCCAGCCACGATCGCGATCACGGCGAGCCCACCCAGCGAGCTGAGCACCTCGGGGAAGATCAGCAGAATACCGCCGGCGATTAGGGCCACCGATTCCCACCAGTGAGACCGGTCGACGAAGTAGCCGGCTGTGGCTGCTGCCAGGGCGGTCATCCCGATGATCACGAACACCAGGGTACGCAGGAAGGTCAGGATCCCGTCGTCGCCCTGGAAGAGCAAAGCGGGCTCGAAGGCGAAGACGAACGGCACCATAAACCCGGCGATGGCTACGCGCAGGGCGGTAACGCCCGAGACCAGCGGGTTGGAGCCGGCAATCCCCGATGCCGCGTACGCGGCCAAACACACCGGTGGGGTGATATCGGCCAGTAGTCCGAAGTAGAACACGAATAGGTGGGCGGCCAGTACGGGCACGTCGAAGGTTTCGATCAGGATCGGGGCGGCCACCGAGGCGGTGACCACGTAGTTGGCGGTGGTAGGTAACCCCATGCCCAGCACTAGGCAGGCGATCGCGGTATAGACCAGCACCAACAGGAAGCTCCCGCCGGCCAGGGTGAGGATCCCATTGGAGATCTGACCCCCTAGCCCGGTGGCGTTAACGGTGCCGGCAACCATTCCTGCCGAAGCGCAGGCGGCGATCACCGGCAGGGCTGCCTTCGCGCCGTCTTCCAAACACAGCACGAGTTCTTTCAGGTTCATCCGGGTCGAGGCGCGCAACAACGAAATGATCAAGGTGGCTGCCAGACCCCACAGGGCCGCATTGGCCGGGGTGCGACCGGCCAGCATCAGCCCGATGATTACCGCCAACGGTAGCAACATGTCGACCTTGCGGGCCAGCAGTTTCCATGCCGGGAGATAATCGGAGTCCAGACCGCGGATCTTGTACCGCTTGGCTTCGTAGTGCACCGAGAGCATTGCGCCCAAGAAATACAGTACCGCCGGGACAATGGCGATCACGATGATGGTCTGATACGGGATCCCGGTGTATTCGGCCATGATGAACACCGCGGCACCCATGATCGGGGGCATGATCTGACCACCGGTGGAGGCGGTGGCCTCGGTCGCGGCAGCGAAGGTGGGTTTGAAGCCAATGCGTTTCATCAGCGGGATCGTGAAGGAACCGGAGGCCACGGTGTTGGCCACCGAGGAACCGGTGACAGTACCCTGCATGGCCGAGGCCACCACCGCGGCCTTGGCCGGACCGCCGGTAAACCGGCCGGTGAGTTTGGTGGCTAGCGAGTTGAAATAGGCTCCGATATCGGTCTTCAGCAGTAGCACACCAAAGAGCAGGAACAGGAACACGAAGGTCGAAGACACCTGGATCGGGGTGCCAAAGATCGACCGGGTGGTGAAGAAGGTCTGTTCGACCACATTGTCCAGCGAGGAGCCGGCGTGGTCGAACACTGGAACGAGATCGCCGCGCCAGAAGTACAGCAGGGCACAGATCGCGATGATGACAATCGGTAGACCCACGCAACGACGGGTGGCTTCCAGGATCAGGATGATACCGGCTGCGGCGACGAAGGTATCGAGGTTGGAGTAACCGAATAGTTGCACGTCGACGCTGGTGATGTAGTCGTAGCGGTAGACCAGGTACCCGAAGACGGCCAGACAGCCCAGAGCCAGGACCGTATCCACCCCCAGGGAGGTGAAGTACGCCCAGGACCGGGTGTTGGCCTTGATGCCAAGCTTTTTGTGGATCGGATACAGCAGGTAAATCATCGCCATGGCCGATCCGACGTGGATGGCACCTTGGATCAGGATGGGGCGGGAGCCAGCGAGTGCGGTATAGAGCTGGAAGATGGTCAGACAAGCGCCGACGATAAAGACCAGAATGCGCCACAGGCCCATCTCGCTGTTGAGTCGGTAGCGGGCGGCGACGTCGTGTTCGCGCAGGACCTGTTCGGCGGCCTCGGCGTTGGCCGCGGAGTCGCTCTGGCCTTGTTGCAGAGCTTCGACTTCTGCGGCGGTGAGAACAGCGGAGGGTTGCTGCTCCTGGGTGGAGGAGGGGTCAGGTTGTTGCGCCACGGCGTATCCCTTCAGACTGAAACCTGATCGTCAGTGGTGTCGACGATGTACCAAGTGCTCGAGAGCACTGCATGAGCATGAGTGATGAGGTGGGGACCGGTATCGGCCACGCCGGACCATCAACGCCAATCGCCCGGTTGCGAGAAACACGCTGGTCGTTGATGGCCCGGTGGTGAATGGTCGATGGGTGGTTTACTCTTCGTCTGCTCCGTCCTCGTCAGCGTCATCGCCACCGTCGCCGCCGTTAGCGGAGGCGCCGACCTCGTCGAAGTACTTCTGAGCACCGGGGTGAACCGGAATATCCCCCACGCCCAGCAGTCCGTCTTCAGCGTTGATCAGATCAGCCTGGGGTAAGGAAATATCATCGGCGTTTTCGTAGACAGTCTTGGTGAGCTCGTAGGCATCGTCCTCGCTGATCTGGCTGGTGGAGCCCAGCAACGCAGCGTAGACGGTCACGGTGAGCACATCGTCTTCGACGAAGTCGTAGGTGCCGGCTTCGATGGTGTAGGTCTCGAACAGTGTGTCGCCGGCGATGGCGTCAGCTTCTTCTTGATCCAGGGAGACCAGCTTCACATCATTGGTGGAAGCCAGTTCTTGCAGACTGGCCGCCGGAACACCCAGAATTTCGATGGAGGCGTCAATGTGGCCATCCTGTAGCAGGGAACGACCCTCGGTGAAACCTTCTTCATAGGCCTCATAGTCGCCCTCTTCCAGGCCGTAGGCTTCCAGGATCTCTAGGGCCACAGCGCGGGTACCGGAGCCGGGGGCACCGATGCCGACTCGCTTACCCTCCAGGTCCGAGATGGTGTCGATGCCGTTGCCTTCCAGGGTGATCACCTGAGCGGCTTCGGGGTAGAGCTGACCGATCCAGGCCACGTTCTCGATCCCGCCTTCAGCGCCCTCGAACTGGCCGGTGCCGGAAATGGCTTCCTGGGCGGTGTTGTTCTGGGAGAAGCCCAGCTGAGCAGAACCGTTGTTAATACGACCAATGTTGTCGGCGGACCCATCGGTTTCGATGGCGTCCAAGCTCAGATCGGTGTTCTGACCGATGACGTTGGCGTACTCGTTGCCCAGCGGGAAATACACGCCAGACGACGAGCCGGTGGCGAAGGTGATGTCCTGGGTATATTCGGCGTCGCCGCCACCACCGTTACCGCCTTCGTCGCCACAGGCAGTCAGCGCCAAGGCGGCCACTGCCGTGGCTGCCACCACTTTCAGCGAGGTGAATGCTTTCATGAGTTCTCTCCTATGGTGTGAGGTGAGTGGACAATTCGGAATAGTGTGAGGGGTCTTCAGTTCTCAGAGCAGTGCCGCCGGCCAGCTGTGGGCCATCGGTTGGTTCGTCCCGCCCTGATCCAAACGCAAGGGCCAGTCTGGGGAAAACAGGCTGGGGTCTTCGCGCGGTGCCCGCAGGACCGTGAACGTCTCGTGGCCGGTGACTCCGTAGACGCCGGGTTGGGCCAGGGAGTTATAGCTGAACGGGTTGGAGGGGTAGTAGGCTCCCGTATCGGGAAAGACCAGGATGTCGCCCTGTTCGACGCGGGGGAGTTGGATGCGGTGGGCAACCACATCGCCGGAGAAACAGCAGGGGCCGGCTACATCGTGTTGCTGGGTGCGCTCTGGATCACGCGGTGCCGCGGTGGGGTCGAGGACTTCGACGCGTAAGGGCCAGGCGGCGGGCATGAAAATGGTGCGGGTAGCGACCTGAGCTCCGGCGTGGGAAATCGCGATCCGGCGATCGCCGGCGTCCTTGGTGTACTCCACGAAGGAGGCGATGAAGCCGTGCTTGGCCAGAATCGAGCGACCAAATTCCGTCTTGACGGTGAACTCACCGCTGAACAGCAACGGTGCGTGTTCGGCCAGAAGATGTGCGTAATCGGTGAAGGTGGGGGTGCGCTCATCGGAACCGAAGTTCACCGGGAGCCCACCGCCAATATCGAGGGTGTGAACTTGGGTGCGACCGACCCGTTCATTGATCTCGGTGGCCAGTTCGCTCAGCAACTTGGCGCCGGTAACCATCGAGTCCAAAGACATGCCCTGAGATCCCACGTGGCAGTGCAACTGGTTCAGCCACGGGTGATCGAGATAGGCCTGGATGAGCTCCTGCCGGTTGATGCCGGTCTTCAGCGCGACACCGAACTTGGAGTAATCAGAGGCAGTGCTCATCTCTTTGATACTGCCGGCCCCGATTTGCGGATTAACGCGGAAGCCCAGCTGGGAGGTGGACTCGATCTGGTCTTTCAGCTCGCGGATGCGGTCGAACTCCTGGAAGTTGTCGATATTGATCGACACGCCCAGCTGGAGGGCGGAAGCTAGTTCGCGACGAGTTTTGGCCGGGGAATCAAACACGATCCGGCCGGGATCGATGCCGGTGGACAGTGCCACGGCCAGTTCACCGTCGGAGGCAACTTCGGTGGCCAGCCCCATCTGTACCAGGCCGGAGACCACGGTGGGAATCGAGTTGGCTTTGACCGCGAAGCAGTGAGAAACCGGCACATGGGTGGGGAAAGCGTGTAAGAGCTCATCGACGCCGGTGCGCACCGAGTCCCAGTCGATAAACGCTGCGATCGGTGCCGTATCCGGATCCAGTAGGCCCTGGTCGCGGGCCTCGGAAATGATCCGGTGGCGATCACGAGCGAGTAATGACATGGTGGTGTTTTCCTTCCCCGCGGGGTGAGTGATCAAGACATCAGTTGTTGGCAGGATATGATACAAATTACAGATCATACATCATCCTTAAAGGATGATTTATCTCTGCGTGAAGGTGGTATGAACCCGAGGTGACGGAGGATCGTATGGATTCGGCATCGAGACAGGCTCGGCTGATGGTGGTGGAAGACCACCCTGTGGTCGCACTCGGGCTGATCCATATTTTCTCCGATGAGCCAGATCTGCAGGTGGTCGCTCAAGCCAGCTCGAGCCGGGAAGCGCTGAAGATGATCGGCCAGGAAAACCCAGATTTGGTGATTGTACCCATGCGTTTAGACGGGGAGCTGGCCGGGTTGGGGCTGTCGCAGCGGATCAAGGAACGTCGCCCGGGCACGAAGGTGCTGATTTTTAGTAGTTATTTTTCGGCCGAGGAGATCGGGCTGGCCTATCTTAGTGGGGCCGATAGTTATTTGGTGAAGTATCAGTCGCCGCAGGCGCTCGTGGATACCGTGCGGGCGACATTGGCCGGCCAGCGGGTGTGGACTGAGCCACTGGCGGGGGCACAGTTCACGGAGATCATCACCGATGTGTGTGAGTCGGCCGCACTGACTCGACGAGAAACCGAAGTGCTCGGGTTGATGGTCAGACGGCTGGGCAATGAGGAGATCGCCCGGAAGTTGGTGATCTCGTTATCGACAGTGAAATCGCATGTCTCCCGGGTGCTACACAAGCTGGGTTACCGGGATCGGAAAGAGCTGATGGCTGATGTGGTGGTGCAAAGCAACCGAGTCAGCCGGTGAGAGGCTTGAGGACGAGCTGAAAAGAGTCGTACGACAAGAAATACAGCGAACGGGAAAGGACAACCACAGGCATGGCTACCACACCACGGAACACCGAAGATCTGGTGAGAAGCTACTACAGCACCGTGGATGCCGGGGACCCGGAGGCCACCGCGGCCCTGTTTGCCACGGATGCGACCTATCACCGGCCCGGCTATGATCCGTTGGTGGGCCCGGCTATCGCCGAGTTTTACCGCACCGAACGGGTCATTGAGTCTGGGGAGCACACCGTCACCGAGGTGCTGGTGGACGGACTCCGCGCCAGTTCTCGCGGGGTGTTCAACGGTGTGCTCAAAGACGGTCGTGCCGCTGAAGAAGGCTTCGCTGATTTCTGGGAGTTCAACGAGGACGGCACCATCGCCAACCGCACGTCATATTTTTACCGGGCTGCGGTTTAGCTGACGTGAAGCAGGACCTTCCCGCGGGAACCGCGCTGGTTGTGTTCCATCGCCTCGGCGGCTTGTTCCAGCGGGTAGGTGGTGTCGATGTCGACGGTGAGGCGCTGCTGGTCGACCTTCTCCAACAGCTCACGGAGGCGAGCACCGTCGGGACGGACCCATACCCAGTGGCCTCCCGCTTCTTCCACGGATGGGTCGGCGGTGGAAGCGTGCCGGCCACCCTCGGTCAGGACCGCGAGCGTTTCGTCGCGCACGCCACCGACGAAGTCCAGCACGGCAGTGACTCCCTCGGGGGCGAGTTCTTTGACGCGGTCCTCGAGACCGTCACCGTAAGCGACCGGTTGTACGCCGAGCTCGCGGAGACGTTCATGGTTGGCCGCCGAGGCAGTGCCGATCACCGAGGCGCCACGCTCCACGGCCAGCTGAGCGGCCAGGTGGCCCACGCCACCAGAGGCAGCGTGGATCAGCACGGTATCGTCGCCGGAGACCGCAATGGTGTCGAGGCTACGCAGGGCGGTCAGTCCGGCTAGAGGAAGGCCGGCGGCAGTGTCGAGATCCACCCCGTCGGGGATGGGCGCCACAGAGGTTGCCGGCAGGGCCACATAGTCGGCGTAGGTGCCACCCTGGATAAAGTCTTTGCGACCGTAGGCAGCCACGCGATCGCCCGGTTTGAATTCGGGGGTATCGGGGCCGACTGTTTCGACCACACCGGCGACGTCCCAGCCTGGGGTCACCGGGAAGAAGGTGTCTATCATGGCATCCAGACCGCCACTCATCACCTTCCAGTCCACCGGGTTGACCGCTGCGCGCTGAACCCGAATTAGCACGGCACCGGGCGCGACTTTGGGGGTCGGTACATCGTGAAGTTCAAGGGTATGAGGTTCGCCGTATTTGAAGTAAGTCATTGCACGCATACTTCGCGTAACAGCCGACCTCGTTGGCATATTCCTGCCTGTCGGATGGTGGCGCGCCACACGTCGGGAAACGCCCCTGGTGCGAAGCGTTTCTCGTGCGTTCCTAGTACAGGGCACCGCCGATCAGGGGTTCATCGGGTTCCGGGCGTAAGGATTCGTCGATCAGGATCTGTAGTGCTACCACGGCTTGGTCGATGGTGGCGGGAACGGTTGGGTCAGGAAGATAGGGCACGTGGACGAATCCGGCTGGAACCGGGGCGGGCCACTGCGTGACGGCTGAGAGTAAGGAGTAGAGCACCTCATTGCACACGAAGCTGCCAGCGCTCAGAGACAATTGGACCGGCAGATCGATGGCACGCATGCGAGAATGAGCGGCTTTCAACCGCAATGTGGAGAACACGGCGGCGGGCCCGTGGGGATCGATGGGCTGATCCACCGGTTGGAAGCCGGCGTTATCCGGGATGCGGGCATCGCGCAGGTTGAGTCCCACCCGCTCCAGGCGGATCGTTTCGGTGCCGGCTGCTAGGCCGACGGCGATGATCAGATCTGGTCGGATCGAGTCGACCTGGTCGAGCAACTGGCGGGCGGCAGTGCCGAACTCTACCGGAAGGCAAACGGCGTGGACCTCCGGGCTGATGTCGGCCTGTGACACTTTGTGGGCTACCTCCCACGACGGGTTATCGGTCATGGTGTCAAAGGGCTCGAAACCGGAAACTAACACTCGGGTCATGGTGTTAGCTCACCTCGGTGCGGTGGGCGTGCCGGGCCCAGGCTGACTGGCTCTGCTGGCCGTGCTCAGTCTGTTGGCCCCGGGTGTAGATGATGCGGTGGTGGTGCCGATCCGGGGAGCCCTGCCAAAACTCGACCCGGTCTGGCTGCAACCACCACAGCGTCCAATCGTCGGAATCCACACTGGCTTGGGCCTGTGGTGCGCGGGAGCTGAGGTCCTGCAGACTTTCGGCCCGGGTGGCCTCGACCACCTCGCCACGGATCCGGACGGCCCTGACCTGGGCGGGCCACCAAAACGTCATCGCTGCCGCGCTACGGTCAGCCAACTGGGAACCTTTGCGACTACTTTTCGTGCTGGAGAAGGCCCATCCGCGCTCGCCGACATCTTTGACCACCAACGGGCGGGCATCGGGGACACCATGGACATCGACGGTGGATAAATTCACCACGTGCGGTTCGGGGACCTCGGCGTCGACAGCCGCGCGAAGCCACTGCAAAAATGCGGTGACTGGGTCATTGGGAAAGGCCTCCGGGTCAATGTCGGGGGCAACGCCGGTCATGGCCGGGATGGATTTGAGGAAACCACGGACAGCATCGGTCATAGCGTCCAGCCTAGTGTGTCGGTGCAATGTCGGTGCTGGCGCCCCAGGTCCTTGGCCATTCTGCTGTGGCCTTGAGGAGACCACGGAGTACGGTAGCTTGCACCAAGGCATTGACGGCCCACGGGTCAACTGCCCGATCAGGACATCTCGTGCCACGGCCCGGAAGATACGTCAGTCGGCACGGATGGTGACGATCGTGGCCACTGTCCAGACCGCTCAGAAACCGATATTTCCTGGGCGAAGGTGCTACTGATGTGGTGCAGGTATGACAAGTCTGGCCAGCTGGTCGACGGTATGGTCTAGTTGCGCAGCGGTGGTCTGCGCGCCGAACGTGAAACGCACCGCGGTCTGAGCAAGATCGGCTTCATACCCCATGGCGATCAGTGCGGGGCTGGGTTCCTGGCTACCTGCAGCGCAGGCTGGTCCCGAGGAACACATGATCCCGTAGCGTTGCAGGTCCAGTAACACCGACTCACCGCTCCGGCCGGCAAACACGAAGGAGGCATGCCCGGGTAACCTGCAGTGCCGATGGCCAGTGAGTTGGGCCCCCGGAATTTCGGCCTCGACCCGGTGGATGAAGGCATCACGGAGGTCGGTCAGGTCCGCAGACTCGTTCTGGGCCAACTCCAGCCCGGTGACCATTCCCACGGCTGCTGCGAGGTTCTCGGTCCCCGAGCGTAGACCGCGTTGCTGACCGCCACCGTGGATCAGCGGGTCGCAGGGGGTCCGGCGACGCAGATACAGTGCCCCGATCCCCTTCGGGGTGCCGAGTTTATGACCGGCCAAGCTCATCGCTTGAACCCCGAGATCATCCACTTTGAGTGGAAGATCTCCGGCGGCTTGAACAGCGTCGGTGTGGAAGGGAACCCCGTATTTTTCAGCCACGGCTGCCAGGGCGGGAATGTCTTGGACGGTGCCGACTTCATGACTGGCGTATTGGATGCTGACCAGCGTGGTGTCTTCCCGCAGGGCATCCTCCAGGGCCGCGGGGGACACCTGACCGGTGGCATCTACCGGCAGTTGCTCGAGTTGATAACCGAACCGTTGTAACCAGGTAGCGGATTCCAGCACGGCGGGGTGTTCGATGGCCGAGACCAGCAGGTGGCGGCCCCGAGGCTGAGCCAGGGAGATTCCTTTGACCGCGGTGTTATCGGATTCGGTCCCCCCGGAGGTGAAGATGATCTCGGAGGGTCGGGCCCCTAGGTGGTTGGCCAGGCGCTGTCGGGCCGCTTCCAGCGCACCCCGGGCCTCTTCGGCGGGTTCGTGTTGGGCCGCGGGGTTAGCAAAGGCGCCGGTCAGATAAGGCCACATCGACCGCAAGACCTCGGGTCGGGGTGGGGCGCTAGCTGCGTAGTCCAGGTAAATACTCACGAAAAGTCCAGTCCGAGGTCCAGGGCACGAATGTGGTGGGTCAAGGCTCCCACGCTGATCAGGTCCACCCCGGTGGCGGCAATGTCTCCCACCGTTTCGAGTCGCACCCCGCCGGAGGCTTCCACCAGGGCCTGTCCAGCGATGAGTTCCACACCGCGACGCAGATCCTGTAGCGAGAAATTATCCAGCATGATGGTATCCGCCCCGCCGTGCAGGGCGGAGGGGATCTGGTCGAGGCGGTCGACTTCCACTTCCAGGTGCACGGTGTGTGGCATTTGGGCTTTGGCGTCTCGGATCGCGCTGGCCAGATCCCGGCTCCCTGTGGCAACCACAGCCAGGTGGTTATCCTTGGCCAGTACCGCATCGGAGAGGCTGAAGCGGTGATTATGGCCTCCTCCGCACCGCACCGCATGGCGTTCCAAGGCGCGCAAGCCGGGAGTGGTTTTACGGGTGTCGACAATGCGGGCTCGGGTTCCGGCCACAGCAGCGACGTAGGCGGCGGTGGTGGTCGCAATGCCACACATTCGTTGCACCAGGTTCAGTCCGATGCGCTCGCAGGTCAGAATGGGCCGGGCGGGCCCTGAGATCCCGGCCAGCACCTGGCCCTGGTCAAATTCGGTGCCCTCGTCGATCGTGAGATCCACGGCCACCTCGGAGTTCAGCGCGGTCAGAGCCCGGACGAAGACCTCCCCGCCACTGAAGACCCCGGGCTCGCGGGCGACCAGCTCGGCGGTGATCTGTGCTGTGGCAGGGACGAAGGCCTGGGTGGTGAGGTCTCCGAAGGGTACATCCTCCTCCAGAGCGATATGGATCACCCGGTCAATCTGTGAGGGTTTCATGACTGTCACCTCACCTCGGCTTGGCCGCTAGCATCCGATCCAAGGCGACCTTGGCCGGGATGGCGATCTGTTCGGGCACGCTGATCTGATTGCTGATCTTGCCGGCCACCAGGTCGTCGAGCACCCAGGCCAGATAGCCAGGATGGATGCGGTACATCGTCGAGCAGGGGCAGATCACTGGGTCGAGGCAGAAAATGGTGCGGTCGGGGTATTGAGCGGCCAGTCGGTTGACCATATTGATCTCAGTGCCCACTGCGATGACGTCGCCGGGCTGGCTGGCGGCAACGAATTTCTGGATGGCATCGGTGGAGCCGGACGCGTCGGCGGCATCGACCACCGGCATGGGGCATTCGGGGTGAACAATGACCTTCACCCCGGGAGCCTCGCGACGGGCCTTGTCGATCTGATCGACGGTGAAGCGCCTATGGACCGAGCAGAAGCCATGCCAGAGCAGCACTTTGGCGTGTTGCAGGTCTTCTGCCGTATTGCCACCTTGCGGTTGGCGGGGATTCCACATCGGCATCTGCTCCAGCGGAATGCCCATCGCTTTGGCAGTATTGCGACCCAGGTGTTGATCGGGGAAGAACAATACCCGGTGGGCGCGTTCGAAGGCCCACTCCAACACGGTGGCGGCGTTGGAAGAAGTGCACACGATGCCTCCGTGCCGGCCACAGAAGGCTTTCAGGGCCGCTGAGGAGTTCATGTAGGTCACCGGGATGACCGGCAGTTTTCCGTTGGCATCGGGCTCGGGGTTCTCCGGGTCGAAACCATAGACCGCGGCGATGTCCTCCCAGGCGGTTTCTACCGAGTCCTCATCGGCCATATCGGCCATGGAACACCCGGCAGCGAGATTGGGCAGGATCACTTTCTGTTCGGCGGTGGAGAGAATGTCTGCGGTTTCGGCCATAAAGTGAACTCCGCAGAAGACGATGGCTTCGGCCTGTGGGCGAGTGAGGGCGGCGTTGGCCAGTTGGAAGGAGTCTCCGACAAAGTCGGCGTGCTGGACGACCTCATCGCGTTGATAAAAGTGGCCGAGGATGACCAGCTTGTCTGCCAGGGTGGCCTTGGCCTGTCGAATCCGGCGGTGGAGTTCCTCGTCGTTCATTGACCGGTACGCCTCGGGGAGCTGGCCGGGCCGGGCGATGGCATTCGTCGGGGCGAAACCCGGCACGCTGTCGTCTTGGGAGGAACCGGGCCCATAGCCGGGGATGGCGTCGAAGGCCCAGGGGTCATCTGCCAGGGAATCGTGACAGGTTTGGGCCGGTGCTAGGTTGATTCGCTGATGAATGGACAGTGTGGTCATTGATCGGTCTCCTGAATGGTGAGTATGTAGCGGGAACGTTCCGGCGCGGAACGATAAAGTTTGGGGGGCCGGTGGGCGGTTCCGGTTTGGCGGCGTCCGGTGTCTTCCACGGTGCCCTGGGCCAGAATCTGGCGTCGAAAATTAGAGGGGTCCAGTGCCCGGTCGAGGATGGCCTCGTACACCCGACGCAAGTGGGCCAGTGGGAATTCCTCGGGGAGAAACGCGTGAGCGATCGGCGAGTAGGTGACCTTAGCGCGCAACCGATGTAAGGCATAGTCGAGAATGACGCCGTGGTCGAAGGCCAGGTGCTCGGCGTTGTCGGCAACCTCGTCGACGGGGAACCACTCCACATTGTCACCATCAATAGAGGCGGCGTCCTCATCCTGGCCGACCAAGGCCCAGTAGACAATGGAGACGACGCGGGCGTGGCTGAGAGCATCAGCGCTGTGGGAGCGGTCCACATCACCGAACGCGTAGAGCTGTTCGAGGTGGCGCGGGCTCAGTCCGGTGGTGCGTTGCAGGGTCGTCTGGGCCGATTCCACGAGGCTCTTCTCGGGGGCTAGGGGCCCGCCAGGTAGCGCCCAGCGACCCTGATAGGGTTCGCGGATGCGCCGGACCAGAGGCAGCCAGAGGGTCAGTTCCCCGGTGTCAGGATGCGGACGCAACGTGAAGACCACGGTAGAGACAGCCAATTCAAGACGGTCCGACATGGTGACTTACCCCCTCTGGTTAGGTGAGTGACACCATACAGGCCCCATAAGGTCAGTTCAACCTGAAGTCGATGTGGGTTAAGAAATGGGTTAAACCACGACGGCGACCCGTCCTGTCATCTCAGGACGAGCCGCCGTCGTGGTTCGTTTTTCGTCAGTTCCCTCAGCGGGCAACTTCAGCGTGCACTGTCAGCGCAAGGAGGCGTAAGGAGCCTGCGCGGATCAAGCCTGACTACCGGCCGGGGTGAAGTCCCGGGAGCCCAGGAAGTCCGGGCGCAGGTGCGGTGCCGCATAGGGCGGGTCCACCGGGGTGTTCTCCACAGAGTTGTAGACGATGAACACGTTGGACCGGGAGTAGGGAGTGACGTTGCCGTTGGAGGCGTGCATGCAGTTGGAGTCGAACATAATCGCTCCACCAGCGGGGCCTTCCAGCACGTCAATGCCGAATCGATCGGCGAAATCGGTCAGAATCTGTGGGTCGGGAACGCCGGCACCCTGCATCACCAGGGACTGCTTGTAGTTATCGTCCGGGGTCTGGCCCTGGCAGACGATGTAGTGCTGGTGGGAGCCCGGCATGATCATTAGCGGACCGTTGAAGGAATAGTTATCGGTCAGCGAGATCGAGATCGACACAGCCCGGGGTCCGGGCATGCCGTCCTCGGCGTGCCAGGTTTCGAAATCCGAGTGCCAGGTGAAGTCCTTACCCACAAACCCGGGCTTGTAATTGATCCGGGATTGGTGGATGTAGACATCGGATCCGAGAATTTGCCGGGCGCGGTCGACCAGGCGGGGATCATTGGCGATCTTCTTGAAGACCTCGTTGCTACGGTGAATATCGAAAATGGAACGGACCTCATTGGACTTAGCTTCCACCACAGTCCGTTCGTCCTGCTTCACCTCGGGGTCCTCGGCGAGTCGCTTCAACTCATCCTTGAACTGCTGGAGTTCTTCGGGGGTGATGAGCTGATCGATGGTGAGGTAGCCCTTCTCGTCGAAGCTCTGCAGGGTCTGCTCGTCGAGCGGGCCTTGTTCTGCGGTGCCCTGGACAACGCGGTCTGGGCGAGGAATGACCCGGGGTTCTTCGCCGGTGCGGGTCGGATAGAAATCAGTAGTGGTGTCAGCCTTGTCAATGGTGGTCATGTACTCTCCTTCCTACATGTTGATCCATGGTCGTCCGGAGTTCAGTTATGTTGCCATGATGGCCACAGTGTGGCAGGCGCCTGATAGTGCCACTACTCGTGGACCCTAGCAGGGATAGCCAGAACTGCAACCGTTGGGGCGCGGCTGAAGCTCCCGGTGAGTCTGCGCGGTGAGCCGGGAAAGGGCAGTGGCCCCTGGGGTCTTCACAGGTTCCGGCTTCTCTGGTTGACTCGGCGCTATGGCAGATTCATTCAGCACCGGACACTTTGTTCGGATCACCGGTACAGTCCAGGGCGTCAACTTTCGCAACTCCGCCAAACAACAGGCCGATCAACTGGGCTTGGTGGGCTGGGTGGCCAATACCGAGGACGGTGCGGTGGAACTTGTCGTCGGTGGCTCGGGTCCGGAGGTGGATTCTTTGCTGGCCTGGTGCCACACCGGGCCCGAGCGGGCCGAGGTCACCGAGGTGCAGGATCGAGAAGCCAGCAACCGGGAGCTGGCTGAGCTACCGGAGTCAGGATTCCACGTGCGGCGTTAGTCCCAGCTCTTTCGGGAGCGAGGTGCCCTCACCGAGAAGGTGCTTGGCCAGGAAGTTGAAAACCACTTCGTACCAGATCTTGGCGTGCTGGGGTTGGAGAATCCAGTGATTCTCATCCGGGAAGTAGAGGAACCGGTGGGCGGTGGTGCCATCGGCATCCATCGGCAGGCCCGATTTCTCCAGCAACTCGTACCAGAGGCGTAGTCCTTCGCCGATGGGGACTCGGTAATCCCGATCGCCGTGGATGACCAGCATCGGGGTGACAATGTTCTCCACATAGGCGTGCGGGGAGTGTGTGGCCTCCATTTCCGCATTGAGTTGCCGGCGCCAGAACGGGGACATATCCGTGGTGGGGCCGAACTGGTCCAGCGCCCAGAGGCTGGCGTGGGTGACGATGGCGTTGAACCGATCGGTGTGGCCGGCCACCCAGTTGGCCATATATCCCCCGAAAGAACCGCCCATGGCCGCGGTGCGGGACTCGTTGATATCGTCGCGCTCTACGGTGGCATCGGTGATGCTCATCAGGTCGGTGTAGGGCTTATCTCCCCAGGAGTTCCAGCCCCGCTGGATGAACTCCTGCCCGTAGCCGGTCGACAGGGCCGGATCCGGCAACAGCACCGCGTAACCTCGTGCCACAGCCAACCAGGGGTTCCACCGCCAGGTCCAGGCGTTCCAGGAGCTCAACGGGCCACCGTGAATCCACAGCAGTAACGGAGCAGGCGCATCCGGGTTGGCCTCCTGTGGCAGGGCCAGCCACCCGCGGATCCGTACACCGTCTTCGGCAGTCGTCTCGACCTCCTCGAGTCGCCCGGGTAGTTCGGGACGTGGAGTGGGGTTGAGCAGTCTGGTGGTTTCTCCGGTACTCACATCGATCCGCACCACCTCGGGCGGGAAAGCGTAGCTGGAGCGAACGCCGTAGGCGAGGTTGCCCTCAGGGGCGGCCAGGGCTTCGCTGTAGGTGGCATCATCGTGGGTGATCTGTACGGTCTGGGCCTGTACGGTGTCTCCGGCATGGTCGAGATCCACACGGAAGACGGGGCCACGGCCGTTGTGGTCGGCTAGGGCGAGGAAACCGCTGCCGTCGGGAAGCCAGCTGGTCGCCGTCAGCCAGAGATCGGTGTCGTCGGTCAGGGCAGTTAATTCACCGGTGCTGATCTCCAAGAGATGCAAGACCGGGCGCATGGCACGCTCGGGAGTAGGACGATTGGCCACACTGACCACGGCGTGGCGTCCGTCAGGGCTGATGACGCCGGGAGTGTAGTTGTGATCGGGGTCGTCAAGAAGAATCTGCCATTCACCGGTGGCGAGATCGACATAACCGATGGTGACACGGGTGTCGGCGCGAGCCTCCAAGATGCGCAGACCGAAGAGAGCGAAAGAACCGTCGGGACTGAGGTGGATATCCTCGGCCACCAATCGGGCATCGAGCCCCTCCAGGAGGTTGGTCAGCTTCTTCCGGGCCGGTTCAGCTTGGCTCGTATCAGCATCAGAATCAGCTTCAGCACCGTCGTCGGCGTCGAGGCGAAAGAGACTCGGTGCGGCGGGACCGAGATCGTGGTCCCAGTAACGGACCGGATAGGAGTCGTGCAGAATGGCTTGCACGGAGCCGTCCTTGCGGGCCTGGTGTAGCTTGCGGTGGGTGGTTTCATCGGTGGCTCCTGACAGAAGGGGAGCGGTGACGGCAATGACATCGGCCTGATCTGCCGCAAGTATGGTACTAACGCCACCCGGGCGACGGTTGACCACGTGGGCTTCGCCACCGGTTGCCGGCAGGCGCCACAGCGCGGTGGTCTCGTCTGGATCCGTATCGTGGGCGTCGGGGCGGGCGGAGGTGAAGTACAGATCCCCCGAGGCCGCGAATACAGGGTTGGTTTCACCCTGAGGGCTGTGGGTTATCCGCCGTGCCGGCTGTTCACCACGTGGATCGACCTCCCAGAGGGACTCCACATAACCATTCTTCTTATGGTTGAGTGTTTGAACAGTGGTCACCAGCCGGGTGCCCGCGGGATTCAGGCTCAGCCCGGCTATCCGCGGTTGAGCGACGTAATGGTCGAGGTCGGAGAACGTGGAATCAGTCATGCTGGGCTCGTTTCTCATCTTATGGTGTGCTGAGGCATCTGAGGTAGTCGGAGTTTCGACCCCGATCTGTGACTCACGTTACAGGATAGTGACGGATGATGCCGAGTCGGATGAACGTTCATGCAACCTCTGCTCAAAATCTCTGCTCACATTTGCGAACGGACGGAGCGCTTTCTCGGATGGCGACAGGACAGCTCGGGGTGTGAGGCGTCGGAGGCCTGCGGTTGCGAATGAATCTGAGTAGGGTTCGCACCTTTTGTCTTCTGGCGGGTCCAGGCTTAGTCTGGGGCTATGGGATTCGGGCACGCGCACGGACATGCTGGCGAAGATGTCGCCAGAGCTTCCTATCGAGGCAGGCTCGTGCTGGCCTGTGTCATTACCCTGAGCATTGTCGCAGCCCAAGCCCTCGGGGCGTGGGTCACCGGCTCACTAGCGCTACTAACCGATGCGCTGCATTCGTTGATTGATAGTATTGGTCTGCTGGTGGCCGTGATCGCCGCTGGGCTGATGTTCAAAGCCGCGACCACACAACGGACCTGGGGATACCGTCGGGTCGAGATCCTGGCCGGCCTCGTGCAAGCCGCGTTACTGCTGGCTATCGGGATTTATGCCGTCATCGAGGGCGTTGACCGCCTCAGCACTCCGCACCAGGTGCTTCACCTGGAGTTGCTCGTCTTCGGCGCCATTGGACTGATCGGTAACCTGCTCTCGCTGTGGGTGCTGTCCTCGGGCCGGCGGGCAAACTTCAACCTCCGGGCAGCATTTCTGGAAGTCCTGGCAGATGCTTTGGGGTCCATCGGCGTCATGGTGGCAGCTGCAGTGATCTGGGTGACCGGGTGGCAACAGGCTGATGCCGTGGCGGCCCTGGTCATTGCAGCGGTGATCATTCCGCGCGCGCTTCTGCTCCTGCGGGAAACCGGCCGGATCCTTATGGAATTTGCTCCGCGCGGATTAGACCTCGACGAAGTCCGAGCTCACCTGTTAAACGTTGAACACGTCAAGGAGGTCCATGACCTCCACGCCTCTACAGTCGCCACCGGGCTACCTGTCCTGTCCGCCCATGTCGTGGTCGACGAAGCCTGTTTCAGCAACGGGTGCGCCCCCGAGAAGCTGGCAGAACTGCGGGCCTGTGTGGCTGAGCATTTCGATGTTCCGGTGGAACATTCCACCTTCCAACTCGAAACGGCCAGCCAAGCCCGCACTGAACAGCAGGGCCACTGAGTACCCGCGCTGAGATCCCACGGCCCGATGGTCTCGGTGGGCGTGATGTATAGCGCAGGCTAGTGCGACGTACGTAACATAAGGTCATATTTCGCATTCTGAAGCCTTTCCTCAAAGGTTCAGATGGCACCGGTAGAGAGTGTTTGCCGTAGGCAACGCTCCGCCACTGAGGCTTCTACGACTTCACGCCCGAAAAGCCCCGTATCGCGTGAAATAGGGCATGAGGAGACTCGAGCTCCTACGTTTGTGGGGCATGCCCTGAGTACCAGTGCAGGCCCACGAAGGCCCTCCTACCGGCACAACCACAAGGAGGAACTCCTCTGAGGAATTGAAGGAATTGCCAGCTTGCCGGGACGAATGCTCAACTACACCTTTCGTGGAGCCCTGATGCCGGCAACTGGTCTTTGAGTACAGGGGCCGAACACGACAAAAATGCACTGCGACTTACCGTCCTGTCATGTTTTTGGTGAGTTATTTTTACGTCATTGGAAATGAGTAGGTAGTCGAAATCGGCGGTTCACGTGTCAGTCTAGGGCTGATACTTCTTCGTTTTGTGCAGCGTGGTGGCAGGCCGCTTGTTGGGTGATGCCGGGACGGACCTCCAGGGCTGGTTCTTGTTCTGCGCAGATTTCGGTTGCTTTCCAGCAACGTGTGCGGAACCTGCAACCGGAAGGCGGGTTGGCTGGGCTTGGGGGGTCTCCTTTGAGAACAATTTCTTGTCGTTGGCCACGAAGTGTCGGGTCCGGTACTGGGACTGCCGACAATAGAGCCTGAGTGTAAGGGTGAGCAGGTGCGCCATAGATTTCGTGGTCTCTGCCTAGTTCGGCTAGGCGCCCTAGATACATCACGGCTACGCGGTCGGAAATATGTCGCACCACCGAGAGGTCGTGGGCGATGAAGATGTAGCTGATTCCGAACTCTTGCTGAAGGTCTTCTAGAAGGTTCATGACCTGAGCTTGGACCGAAACATCGAGGGCGGAGACCGGTTCGTCACAGATGATCACATCGGGATTGAGTGCCAAGCCCCGAGCGATGCCGATGCGTTGGCGTTGTCCGCCGGAGAATTGATGGGGATATCGGTTGATGTGATCGGGGTTGAGACCCACGACCTCTAGGAGCTCTTTTACTCTGTTGCGTACACCTTGGGTCGGTTTGGCCTCTGGGTGCAGGACAAAGGGTTCCGCGATGATGTCTCCGACTGACATGCGGGGATTCAGTGAGGTGTAGGGGTCTTGAAAGATGATCTGTATTTTTCGCCGAGCGCGTCGCAGGGCGGCGCCCTTCAGGGCCAGGAAATCCTCGCCACGGAAATTCACTTTCCCGGAGTCTGGCTCCTCTAACCTCATCAGAAGCTTGGCCAGGGTGGATTTCCCGCATCCGGATTCGCCGACGATGCCGAGGGTTTCGCCTTTACGCAGTTGAAAGCTGACACCGTCAACAGCTTGCACCGCGCCCGTCTGTCGCTTGAACACCATCCCTTCTTTGACGGGAAAGTGCTTAACGAGGTTCTCCACTTCGAGGACGACCTCAGCGTCGGCGAACGGGTCCGAGGCGCTTTGAGTGCTGGGGTTGTTCATGGTTGAACCTCCTCGCGTGGGGTTAGTGTTCCGGCGTAGAGTTCTTCACGATAGTGACACGCTGACGTTCGGCCCTCGTCCACTGGAAGAAGCTCCGGCCGTTCGGCGCTACATAGTTCCGTGGCATAAGGACAACGTGGAGTGAAGGGGCACCCCGACGGCATATTGGTCAGCGAGGGTGGCAACCCTGGGATGGTGCTCAGCCGATCGTGTTCGGAATCGATACGAGGAACCGATTCCAGCAGACCTTTGGTATAGGGGTGGGCCGGATTGTCATAAATACCGAAGACATCTGCCTCTTCCATGACCCTTCCCGCATACATGACGGCAATCTTGTCAGCTATGTCAGCCACGACGCCTAGATCATGGGTGATGAGGATCAGCCCCATGTTGTTCTCTTCCTGTAGCTCCTTCAGTAGTCGCATGACCTGGGCCTGCACTGTCACATCTAGTGCCGTCGTTGGCTCGTCAGCGATGAGTACATCTGGATCAAGGGCAATCGCCATAGCGATCATGATTCGCTGACGCATACCGCCGGAGAATTGGTGAGGATAGTCGCTTACCCGATTCTCAGCAGCCGGAATACCCACCCGTTTCATCAGTTCGACAGCCTTCTGGCGGGCTACCGGTCGCTTCATGTGCTGGTGAACTCGGAACATCTCCGCGATCTGCCAGCCCTGTAGTTCCTCGGGAGGTTGTAAACACTCGAGATAGGTGAAGACCTCCGGTAAAGATGGGGTTTACCACAACCGTCCATCCTGAAAACCGGAGGTCTTCAATGTCCCACCCTAATGCACCCTTGACGCCTGAAGGTCGCAGACGCCTTGCCGTGCTGATTGTCGAGGATGGTTGGACGATTCGTCGCGCTGCTGAGCGATTCCAAGTCTCACCAGCCACCGCTTCGAAATGGGCGAGACGCTACCGTGCCGGGGAGTCGTTGACGGACCGGTCCTCGCGGCCGCAGACGTCGCCCAACCGGTTATCTCCACGGCGGGAGCGGCGTATCATTGCGTTGCGATTTACTCGGCAGTGGGGCCCGCACCGGATTGGCTACCACCTGGGGATCGCTCGTTCCACTGTGGGTCGGGTGCTGGCCCGCTACAAGATGCCACCACTGGCGTGGTTAGACCAGGCCACCGGGTTGCCGGTGCGGAAACCGGCACCGGTGCGTTATGAGAAGGCCACACCCGGTGAGCTGGTGCATGTGGATATCAAAAAACTGGGCCGCATCCCTGACGGCGGTGGCCACCGCAAACTCGGGGCAGCTGGCCGCAAAAACAACGGCTACGGCAACAAAGGCCGCGGCTATGCCTACCTGCATCACGCGGTGGATGACCACTCCCGGCTGGCATACTCCGAGATCCTAACCGATGAACGCCAAGACACCGCAGCAGCCTTCTGGCAACGTGCCAACGCATTCTTCAGCGAGGCTGGGATCACCGTGCAAGCAGTCATGACCGATAACGGTGCCTGCTACCGGTCACGCCTATTCCGCGACATGCTGGGTGACAAGATCAAACATCGCTTCACCAAGCCCTACCGGCCTCAGACCAATGGCAAGGTCGAACGCTTCAACCGCACTCTGGCCCAGGAGTGGGCTTATGCCGATACCTATTACAGTGACGAAGCCCGCGCCGCGACCTACGCGGACTGGTTGCATTACTATAATCACCACCGCCCCCACACTGGTATCGGAGGCTCAACGCCCTCAGATCGCGTTCACAACCTCACGGGGAACTACACCTTAGTCAGAGTCAGCGAATGTCTCATGCATTGCGGGGAGAGTAGATTCCTTTAGCCCGGAGCTTGCGGCCACGCTCCTGGCTGGTTTTCGCTCACTGTAAATGGTATCTTTACAGTATGGAGGTTTTGCGGAGCGCGCTGAAGCACGGCTACAGCACAGCCGACGTACTCCACGCCTACGACAACGCGCTACGCCTCGTGGAATACGAATACCACGGCGATGAACGCCTCTTAGTGATTGGTCCCGACCAGGCAGGAAACCTCATGGAAGTCGTGGCGGTCCCCGCACAGACGCCACTGCGGATCATTCACGCCGATGCTTTACGCCCCAAATTCTATGACTATCTGAGGTGAGAACCATGAGCACCCACATACACACCAATAACGCCACTGGGCTTGAGGATCTTGACCCAGCAGTCACCCCTGCCCAAGACGCCACCCACTTCCGCAACATCCGTGCCGCCCGAGCCAACCTCGCACAAGCCGAAGCCGACCTCCGGGAAGCAGTACAGCAAGCACGCAAAGCCGGAGACTCCTGGACCGTCATCGGCGCCGCCCTCGAAACAACCCGCCAAGCCGCCTACCAACGCTTCGGACGCGACTAGCATCGACCCAATTACGGCATGCGGTAAAACTACGGCAATTACCCGGTATTTTTACGGTAATCGGGCTCTTCGTAATTGAGGGTGTGGATCAGTGATTCCAGGACACGGCGTGGCGCTGCCCGGATAGACGTCGAGGTCTTCCGATGATGGAAGTTCTTACACAGTCCATCCGAAAGACCTCGACGTGTCCAAGCTTACTTTCTCATCTCCTGATCTCACGACGTTCTGCCGGCTCGACTCCCTTGACCTCACGTGCATTGGCCAGCACATCACCGGGCACAAAGCCATTCTGGAATGCCAGCCCAACACTGCCGATGACTGGTGCCGACGGTGTGGCGGACACGGGATCGTCCGCGACACCGTCGTCCGCCGCCTCGCCCACGAACCCTTCGGCCACCGGCCCACCACGCTTCACATTCGCCTCCGCCGGTACAAATGCGTCGAATGCGGCCGCGTATGGCGTCAGAACACCACTGCTGCGGCGCCACCACGAGCGAAGATCTCGCGAACCGGCCTCGACTGGGCGCTGCGTGCCCTCGTCATCGACCACGACACCGTGTCCGTGATCGCAGGCAAACTCGCCGTGTCCTGGCACACCGCGAACTCCGCGATCCTCGCGCAGGGACATCGACTGCTGATCGACGACCCGGCCCGGTTCGACGGGGTCAGCGTCATTGGTGTCGACGAACACGTCTGGCGGCACACCAGGCGCGGTGACAAGTACGTCACCGTCATCATCGACCTTACTCCCATCAGCCAGAAAGCAGGCCCGGCACGCCTGCTCGACATGGTGCCCGGACGATCGAAACAGGTGTTCAAGCAATGGTTGAAAGCCCGACCGAAAGACTGGCGTGATGGCATCGACGTCGTCGCGATGGACGGGTTCTCCGGCTTCAAAACAGCCTCCGTTGAGGAACTGCCCGAGGCTGTCGAAGTCATGGACCCGTTCCACGTCGTCAAACTCGCCGGTGATGCCCTCGACGAGGTACGCCGCCGCATTCAGCAGGAGACCACCGGGCATCGCGGACGAGCAACAGACCCGTTGTATCGAGCGCGCAGGACTCTGCACACCGGTGCTGATCTGCTCACGGCCAAACAGCAGGAGCGGATCGTAGACCTCTTCGCCGACGCCAACTTCACCGCCGTCGAAGTCACCTGGGCCGTCTATCAAGACATTGTGCGCGCTTACCGAACCAACGACGGCAACGAGGGCAAGAAGCTCTTACAAACAGTCATCGACGATCTGACGACGAATCTGCCGACAGGACTGGCCGAACTCAAGCGGTTAGGACGGACTCTGAAGCGTCGAGCTGCTGATATCCTGGCGTTCTTCACCCGACCGGGAACGTCGAACGGGCCTACCGAAGCGATCAATGGCAGGCTCGAACACCTACGGGGCTCAGCACTCGGCTTCCGCAACCTCACGCACTACATCGCGAGATGTCTGCTCGAGTCCGGCGGCTTCAGACCGGTTCTACACTCTCAATTACGATGAGCCCATAAAGTGAACTCCGCAGAAGACGATGGCTTCGGCCTGTGGGCGAGTGAGGGCGGCGTTGGCCAGTTGGAAGGAGTCTCCGACAAAGTCGGCGTGCTGGACGACCTCATCGCGTTGATAAAAGTGGCCGAGGATGACCAGCTTGTCTGCCAGGGTGGCCTTGGCCTGTCGAATCCGGCGGTGGAGTTCCTCGTCGTTCATTGACCGGTACGCCTCGGGGAGCTGGCCGGGCCGGGCGATGGCATTCGTCGGGGCGAAACCCGGCACGCTGTCGTCTTGGGAGGAACCGGGCCCATAGCCGGGGATGGCATCGAAGGCCCAGGGGTCTTCCGCAAGGGCATCGTGACAGGTTTGGGCCGGTGCTAGGTTGATTCGCTGATGAATGGACAGTGTGGTCATTGATCGGTCTCCTGAATGGTGAGTGTGTAGCGGGAACGTTCCGGCGCGGAACGATAAAGTTTGGGGGGCCGGTGGGCGGTTCCGGTTTGGCGGCGTCCGGTGTCTTCCACGGTGCCCTGGGCCAGAATCTGGCGTCGAAAATTAGAGGGGTCCAGTGCCCGGTCGAGGATGGCCTCGTACACCCGACGCAAGTGGGCCAGTGGGAATTCCTCGGGGAGAAACGCGTGAGCGATCGGCGAGTAGGTGACCTTAGCGCGCAACCGATGTAAGGCATAGTCGAGAATGACGCCGTGGTCGAAGGCCAGGTGCTCGGCGTTGTCGGCAACCTCGTCGACGGGGAACCACTCCACATTGTCACCATCAATAGAGGCGGCGTCCTCATCCTGGCCGACCAAGGCCCAGTAGACAATGGAGACGACGCGGGCGTGGCTGAGAGCATCAGCGCTGTGGGAGCGGTCCACATCACCGAACGCGTAGAGCTGTTCGAGGTGGCGCGGGCTCAGTCCGGTGGTGCGTTGCAGGGTCGTCTGGGCCGATTCCACGAGGCTCTTCTCGGGGGCTAGGGGCCCGCCAGGTAGCGCCCAACGACCCTGATAGGGTTCGCGGATGCGCCGGACCAGAGGCAGCCAGAGGGTCAGTTCCCCGGTGTCAGGATGCGGACGCAACGTGAAGACCACGGTAGAGACAGCCAATTCAAGACGGTCCGACATGGTGACTTACCCCCTCTGGTTAGGTGAGTGACACCATACAGGCCCCATAAGGTCAGTTCAACCTGAAGTCGATGTGGGTTAAGAAATGGGCTAAGACACGACGGCGGCTCGCCGTCTCAGTTCGTTGTCACCAGGCAGTATCAACTCAACAATTCAGCGCGTCGCTGGCTCGGACATCGGTTGGGGCCACCGGGGGCGGCCGCCACCAGTAGGGATGTGCGCGGTGTCAATGGCGATGATCTGCTCCTGGTCCTACATCTTCGCCTGTGGTCGCGCGGAGTTCAGTGATGCCACGACGAATGGGGCCGAGCAGGGAATGGCTCCTGGGGTCTTCACAGAGCCTGCCGACGTTTGATTGACTCGTCGCTATGACAGGTTCACAGTTCAGCACCGGCCGGTTCGTAAGGGTCACTGGCACAGTGCAAGGAGTTAACTTCCGCAATTCCGCCAAACGGCAGGCTGATGAGCTGAGCCTGGCGGGCTGGGTGGCCAATACCGATGACGGCGCCGTCGAGTTGGTGGTTGCCGGCAACGCGACAGCGGTGAACTCGTTGGTGGACTGGTGCCACACCGGCCCCCAGCGTGCCGAGGTCACCGGGGTGCAGGATCGAGAAGCCAGTGATCAGCAGCTGGCTGAACTGCCGGGGTCAGGATTCCAGGTGCGGCGTTAGCCCCAACTCCTTCGGTAGCGGAGTGCCTTCGCCCAGCAGGTGTTGGGCCAGGAAGGTGAAGATCACCTGGTACCAGATTTTGACGTGCTGGGGTTTGAGAATCCAATGGTTCTCATCCGGGAAGTAGAGGAACCGGTGGGCGGTCTTACCCTCAGCGTCCATGGGGAGACCGGATTTTTCCAGCAGTTCGTACCACAGGCGCAAGCCCTCGCCGATGGGGACGCGGTAGTCTTGATCGCCGTGGATCACCAACATCGGGGTCACAATATTCGCCACGTGGTGGTGTGGAGAGTGCTGGGCCTCCATCTCCGCGTCGAGCTGACGACGCCAGAACGGTGACATGTCGGTGGTGGGACCGAATTGGTCGAGGGCCCACAGGCTGGCGTGAGTGACGATCGCGTTGAATCGGTCGGTGTGTCCGGCCACCCAGTTGGCCATATAGCCACCGAAGGACCCACCCATGGCCGCGGTGCGATGGTGATTAATATCGGGACGGTCTTCCACCGCGTCGGTGAGGGCCATCAGGTCCGTGTAGGGCTTGTGGCCCCAAGAATTCCAACCGCGTTGAATGAAGTCCTGTCCGTAGCCGGTGGACAGTGCGGGATCGGGGAGGAGTACCGCGTAGCCCTGCTCAACGGCCAGCCAGGGATTCCACCGCCAACTCCAGTCGTTCCAAGAAGCTAAGGGACCGCCGTGGATCCACAAGAGCAAGGGCGCTGGCGCATCGACGCTGGCCTGTTCTGGCAGAGCCAGCCAACCCCGCACGCGGACACCGTCCTCGGCGGTAGTGTCAACATCCTCGAGGCGACCGGGGAGCACGGGGCGCTCGGTGGGATTCAGCAGGCGGGTGGCCTCGCCGGTGTTCAGATCGATCCGGACCACTTCAGCCGGGAAGCTCACACTGGAACGGACCCCGTAGGCGACGTTTCCGCTCGGTGCGACCAGGGCTTCGGTGTAGGTGACGTCGTCGTGGGTCAGCTGTGTCGTCTGGGCGGTGACCGTTGGAGTCGAGTGATCGAGATCGACGCGGAAGATCGGGCCACGACCGTTGTGGTCGGCCAGCGCCAGGAATCCGCTACCATCGGGGAGCCAACTGGTTGCGGTTAGCCAGAGATCGGTGTCCTCGGTCAGCGGGCTCAACTCGCCGGTGGCCAGATCCAGCAGGTGTAACACCGGGCGCATCGCACGCTGCGGTGTGGGCCGGTTAGCCACACTCACTACGGCATGATGCCCGTCGGGACTGATGATGCTGGGAGTGTAGTTGTGATCGGCGTCCTGAACAAAGATCTCCCATGCACCGGTGGAGAGATCGACACGTCCGACCGCGGTGCGGGCATCGGCGCGCGCCTCAACGAGTCGCACCCCACACAGTGCGAAGCTACCGTCGGGGCTGAGGTGGACTTCCTCGGTGACCAACCGGGCATCGATCCCCTCCAGGAGATTGATGAACTTCGTCTGGGTCGGTTGAGTCTGTTCGGTGCCCACATCGTCAACGACATCGAGACGGAAAAGACTTGGTCGGGCGGGTCCGAGATCCTCGTCCCAGTAGCGGACCGGATAGGCGTCGTGCAGAATGGCCTGCACGGAGCCCTCCTGGCGGGCTTGGTATAGCTCGCGGTGGGAATCTTCATCGGTGGCGCCCGGCAGTAGCGGAGCAGTCACGGCGACCATGTCCGTCTGTTGTGCGGTGACCACACTCTCGAGGCCACCCGGGCGACGATTGACAAGGTGGGCCTCGCCGCCGGTTGCCGGCAGTCGCCAGAGTGCAGAATGGGGTTTCTGGTCGGCAACGTTATCCGCCGGCTCGTCAGCAGGATCGGCACTGGGCCGTGCCGAGGTGAAGTAGAGGTCGCCGGAGGAGTTAAACGCTGGATTCGACTCTCCCTGGGCGCTGTGGGTGATCCGTCGGGCCGGCTGGTGGCCGTCAGGGTCGATCTCCCACAGTGAGGTAAGGTAACCGTTCTTTTGTGCGTTCAGTGTCTGCACGGTGGTGACCAGCCGGGTGCCAGTGGGGTTAACGGTCAGCCCGGACAGTCGCGGAAAGGCAACGTAGGCGTCGAGGTCAGAGAAGGTGGAATCTGCCATGGTGAGCTCGTGTCCCATCTCGTCGGGTGCTATGGCGGCTGAGGCGGTCGGAGTCTCGACCACCGGATGTGATTCACATTACAGGATTGTGGTCATATGTTGAGGGCCGGGAAGGATTGACGGAGTTGCAGGGGCGCCCCATTTGCGTGGTGTGAGGTAGGGCAATGTGAGGTATGTAACAAAAAGTCATATAAGGGGATCTGAAAGTGTTGCTAGAAGCCTCAGGCGGAACTCTCGCATAGGGCCTGTCATCCCTTCGGCGGTCGGCGCTCGTGTGTGGTTGCTCGGGGCATCGGGAGGCTCGGTGGCGGGTTCTGAATGGTGATATTCCGCGTTATTTCGGGGATGGAAGTGGTCAACGTCCCTCCGTGCAGGGGTAGATTTCTGGCTCTTGAAGCATCCCGAGTCGAGGGTTTGTGGGACTTCTTGTCTGCGGGAAAGAGGGGGAAATCTGTAAGCAGTCATTTGACGATGAATTCAGAGGAGACTCACAGGATGGCCTGAATCTGTCGTAGCCTGGGGGAAACCTTAATCCGATGTGAGATACATCACTCGACATCGGTTCCATCACACCGATCACTGAGGAGCACCATGGAACTGCACAAACTATCTATGGCCGTGGCCTTTGTGGCCTCCAGCGCCCTAGTGCTGTCAGCATGCACCCCTGGGGAAGATACCAACAACGGCGATACTGATGCCGACCCCGGAACCGCCGAGGGGCAGCAACTCACCGTTGAACCTGACAACGGTGGCAAAGCTGACCTTGGCGAAGACTTTGAGACCCAAGAGGACGAAATCAGCGTCTCACTGGGCCCGCAACCGTTCAATAGCTACAACGGCCAGCGCCCCAGCAACTACAACGCGTATAACTCCACGATCGTTGATCGGCTTTTTGAGGGTTTCTCCTATGTCGGTACCGACTTGGAGATCTATCAGAACGAAGAATTCGGCTCCTACGAGGTGATCAATGAGGATCCTTTCACTGTGGAGTACACGATCAACGACGAGGTCGAATGGTCGGATGGTACTCCGGTCACGGCTGCCGACTATGTTCTTGACTGGGGTCACCAGCGTTATCTGGGTGAAGGACAGTTCGATGGTCTGTCGCCGAACTATGGCACCTATGTCCCCGAGGGCCCGCAGGCTGACTCATGGGACTCCAAGACCTTTACCATTGAGTATCCTGATGGCCCCTATGCCGACTGGGAGCTGATGGTGAGCGCAGCCCACCCCTCGCACGTGGTAGCTGAGGAAACCGGCATCAGCCAGGAAGAGCTGGTGAATGCCATCTTGGACGGCGATGAGGACCTCATTGAAGACATCGCCGAAACCTGGAACACCATTTGGGACACTGATCCGGGCACATTGCCGGATGAAGAGCTGATTCCCTCATCCGGCCCCTACATCCTTTCCGATTGGCAGGATGGGGAATACGTGACCTTGGAAGCCAATGAGAACTACTGGGGCACCCCGCCCGGGGTATCGACACTGGTCTTCCAGTTCGTTGATAATGCCGCACACGTCCAAGCGCTGCAGAACGGGGATCTGTCGGCCATCGTCCCCACCGAGACGGTGGACACGCGCAGTGAGCTCGAGAGCCTGGTCGAGCAGGGCGAGCATGCGATGCACATTGGTGATAAGGCCACCTGGGAGCACCTGGATATCCAATATGACGAGGGAAGCCCATTCCACGACAAACCTGAACTGGCTGAGGCCTTCGCGCTGTGTGTTCCCCGCGATCAGATTTTGGAGAATCTGATCCACCCGGTCAATCCCGACGCCGAGTTGCAGAACGCCCGTGAGGTACTGAACTTCCAGCCCAACTACGACGAGATTGTGGCCGAGTCCTATGACGGTCGTTATGACACCGCCGATGTGGAAGCCGCCGCTGAGATTCTGGAAGAACATGATGCGGTCGGCACCGAGGTGCTGATCGGACACAACGCTCAGGAGCGTCGCCACGATACAGTCGAGCTGATTCAGGCGTCTTGCAATGAGGCCGGTTTTGAGATCGTCGATGGTGGTGATGTGGATATCGATATCGCAGCTGGTGAATGGGATGTGGCCTTGTTCTCCTGGTCCGGTTCCGGTCAGATTGCCTCCGGCTTGAACATCTACGGCTGGGACCGTGAGAACGACGAGCCGCGGCCACAGAACTTCAACAACTACAACAACGATGTCGTCTCCGACGCTTTTGAAACCATCGCCACGAGCAATGACGAGGACGAGATCCAGGAGCAGATCATCACCTTGGAACAGGAGCTGTGGGAGGACCTGCACGGCATCCCACTGTATGTCCACCCGGGTATTACCGCCTGGGACTCCTCAATTGCCAATGTGCGTCCGACCCCGGCTCAGAGCCAGCTGGTCTGGAATGCCGAGCAGTGGCAACGAGTCTCTGAGTAACCACGATGGCGTCCTGACGCACGCCTGATGAAACCCTCCCAGCTGTGGCGGGGCCCGGCTGATAACCTCGGTCAGCCCGGACCCCGCTACGGTGCGGAGCGTCCAATACGGAAGGCGACGGTGTAAGACCGTGCTGAAATATATTCTCAAGCGCTTGGGCAGTACCGTGCTCATCCTCTTCGGGGCGACTCTGCTGTCCTTTGTCATTTTGATCAACACCGGTGACCCGTTGGCGGATCTGCGCGAGATGCAGAGCGACAATGTCGAATACCTCATGCAAGAACGTATCGAGCGCATGGGTCTGGATCAGCCCTGGTACGTCCGATACTGGGACTGGCTCTCCGGAGTGTTGGGGTGCTTTGCGGGCAGTTGTGACTTCGGCACCACCATTACTGGTGCCCAGGTCACACCCGTGATTGCTGCGGCTGCCGAGCAATCGCTGCGACTGGTTTTCGTCGCCACCGTGGCAGCGATCTTGATCGGGGTACTGACTGGTATCGTCACCGCCATGCGCCAGTATTCACTCCTGGACTACTTGGTAACCTTCTTTATCTTTCTCTTCTGGTCGTTACCGGTGTTCTGGGCGGCGGTACTGGCCAAGGAATGGCTGGCTATTCGCTTCAACGACTGGATGGTGGACCCGCACTTTACCTGGCCGAATATTCTGATCTTGGCCGCCATATTGGCCCTCGTGGTTCCGATGATTCTCGGCGGTAGCCTCGCTCGGCGGCTGATCACCGGTGGGATCATGTTCGCCTTCGTCTGCGCGGTGTTGCCCTGGATGAACGCGGTGAACTTCATGACTCACCCGCGGTTAGGCCCGGTGTTCATTCTGATTGGTTCCCTGGTGCTGGCAACAGGGTTCACCGCGCTGTTTGCCGGGATCCGGCACCGGCGGGTACTGTACTCCGGCCTTGCGGTCGTGGCCCTGGGCATGATTGCCTACTACGCCACCTGGAGCCTTCTGGAAGATCCACCGGGTGGCTGGTTGTTTATGGGGGCGCTGTTCGTGCTCAGCATCGTCGTCTGTGTGGTTATCGGGCGCAGTATCGGAGGCTATGCGCGTGGCCCGGCCACTGTGGTCGCGGTCCTTACCGGTGCGCTGATGTCAGGGATGATTCTGCTGGATCACTTCATGTATCACTGGCCTGGGTTATTGCAGGCCAAGCCACGGCCGGTGAGCACGATCGGCTCGCATACGCCCACCCTTGATGAAAATTTCTGGGTCACTGCCTTGGATCAGCTGACCCAACTCTGGTTGCCCTCGGTATTGATGGCTCTGCTCTCGTTGGCCACCTACACCCGCTATACCCGTAGCTCGATGCTGGAAGTCCAGAAACAAGATTTCGTGCGTACCGCCCGCGCCAAGGGTGTGGCCGAGCGGACCGTGATTCTCAAACACGCCTTTCGCAACGCGATGATTCCGTTGGTGACCATTGTGGCCTTCGATTTCGCGGCGTTGATCAGTGGCTCCATTGTGGTCGAGCAGGTCTTCGGCTGGAATGCGATGGGCAACGTGTTTGTCACCGGGATGCAGACCAATGACCCGGCCCCGGTGATGGCCTTCATTCTGGTCACAGGTTCAGTCGCTGTGCTGTTCAACCTGATGGCTGACATTCTCTACGCCGTTCTCGACCCAAGGATCCGAGTATGAGCAACCACCACGACCACCAAATGCTCGACCTTACTGAGGTCGAAGACGCCACACTTGTAGCCAAGAGCCAGCACTCCTACTCTCAAGGCCAGCTAGTCCGTCGGCGGTTCTTCCGCCACAAGCCGGCAGTGATCTCCCTGGTAGTACTCGGTCTGATGGTGCTGCTGGCATTTTCCTCGATCGGATTCGGCATCGTGCCCGGTTGGTGGGATAAGCACTATCAGGCCACCGGATCCATCATTGACGGGGGACGGCCGATGATGTTCCAGGACGGCAATATCCTCGGTGAGCACCCCTTCGGGCAGGAAAACGTCGGCCGTGACTACTTCGCGATGGTGATGCGCGGGGCCCAGCAATCGTTGATCGTAGCGTTCGTGACCGCGGTGGTCTCCAGCGTCATTGGCATCGCGCTCGGGGCGATCGCCGGATACTTCCGTGGCTGGGTCGAGTCGATCATTATGCGCCTGACCGACTTTGTGATCGTGGTGCCAACTTTGGTGTTCGCCGCCATGCTGGGCAATATTGCCGGCGGGAGTGTGGTCATGCTCGGTGTGCTGCTGGGTTGTGCTACCTGGACGGGGATGTGTCGTCTGGTCCGGGCCGAGGTGCTCAGCATTCGGGAAAAAGAATATGTTTCAGCGGCGCTGGCGATGGGCGCTACGCCGTCACGGATCATCATCAAGCACATGATCCCCAATAGCATCGGCGTGATTATCGTGAATGCGACCTTTTCCTTCGTGGCCGCCATCCTGCTTGAAACCACACTGTCCTATCTGGGAATGGGCGTCCAACGTCCCGAGGTGTCGCTGGGTCTGCTCATCGAGCAGTATCAGAACGCGTTTACCACCAGACCCTGGTTATTCTGGTTCCCAGGTTTGTTCATTATCATCATCGCGCTGGCCGGCAACTTTATTGGCGATGGGCTCCGGGACGCTTTCGACCCGAGGCAGAGTCGTTCCAGTGACTCGCGGCCTTCCCTGGGTGGAGTGCTGGGGCTCCGTGGTATCCAACGGGCGTTCCGTCTGAAGAACGAAGTCGGCATGCCGGATGGGATCAAGGAGCCCTACGGTGAGTCCAACAGCTCCAGGAGGAAGAAATGAACCTGAGCACGATTCTGGCAGTGCAACCCGACATTGAGGATATTGTCGAGGAAACACAAGACACCGCAGAAGAGTTCTCCGCGGCCCCATTGGTGGTGCTCGGCATCGCCGCGGTGGTGGTGATCGCCTATGTCCTCGTACGGTGGATCATCAACCGCTCCCGACACGATTTGCCAGAGGTTGCGACGTCGGCGGTGGTGCAACCGGCGGAGTTCCAGACGGAGACGGCTTTGCGTTTTGAGGACGTCAAAGTCAGCTTCAGTACCGAATTCGGTACTGTGGAGGCGGTCAAGGGAGTCACCTTCGATGTCAAACCCGGCGAAGTAGTGGCCGTGGTAGGTGAATCCGGTTCGGGGAAATCAGTCACGAGCTCCACGGCTATGGGACTGATGGCCGACAACGCCACCGTGTCCGGCAACGTGTTTGTCGACGGCAAAGAGATCACTATGCTCACCCCGTCGAAACTGCGCGCGCTACGAGGGGATGAGATCTCCATGGTCTTCCAGGAGCCGATGACCGCGTTGAACCCGGTGCTGAAGGTTTCTGATCAGCTGGTCGAGGCCCTGCAAGTACACCACAAAGCCTTCGGTCGCGAGGCTTTAGCCCAGGCGATCCGTCTGTTGGAGGAAGTCGGGATCCCCGACGCTCAGCGGCGCATCCATGAGTACCCGCACCAATTTTCCGGTGGTCAGCGGCAACGCATCGTCATCGCTATAGCCATTGCCTGCAATCCGAAGGTGATCATCGCCGATGAGCCTACTACCGCGTTGGACGTTACTGTGCAGGCCGAGATCTTGGACTTGTTACGCCAGTTGAAGGACGAGCTGAACACCGGGATCTTGTTGATCACCCACAACGTCGGTGTGGTAGCCGATATGGCCGATCGCGTGGTGGTGATGTTCCAGGGCGAGGTCGTCGAATCCGGGCCAGTCGAAAAAATCCTCACTGAACCGGAACATGCCTACACCAAACGACTCTTAGATGCGGTGCCCACCTTGAGTCAGCCTCAGATCGAGGTCAACGAGTCCAATCCGGCAGACCACCAGCACCCGGCCTCGCCTGCCGTCGACCCGGGCGCCAAGCTGTTCCTGGAGGCTAAAGATCTTGCGCTGGCATATCAGAAGAAGGGACGCTCCACCCGGGTGGTGGAAGACGTGAATTTTGCCGTGGCGCGGGGCGAGATTTTGGGTTTGGTCGGTGAATCCGGCTCGGGTAAATCTACCGTGGCCAAAGCTGTGCTGGGACTGCTGGAGGTGGAGCAGGGCGAATTATTGGTGCGCGGTCGTAATCTACCCGCACTCCCTCGGGCGCAGCAGAAGGCGCTACGGCGTGAGATCGGAGTGGTCTTCCAGGACCCAGCCGCTTCACTGGATCCACGGTTTCCGATTGGGGAAATCATTACTGAGCCGCTGGTGGTGCACCAGGAGGGGAACTCCAAGGAACGCGTCGCGCGGGCAGAAGAGTTGCTGGAGGCGGTCAAACTCCCGCGCTCGATCATGAACCGGTATCCGCACGAGCTGTCCGGCGGTCAACGCCAGCGGATCTCCATCGCCCGCGCCATGGCGCTGAGTCCGTCGATCCTCATCGCCGACGAGCCGACCTCGGCCTTGGATGTCTCGGTGCAAGCCCGAGTGTTGGAGATGTTCGTCGAGCTACAACAACAATACGATTTCGCCTGTTTATTCGTCACTCACGACCTGGCCGTGGTCGACCAGCTGGCCGATCAGGTCATGGTCATGGAGAAAGGCCGCGTCGTCGAACAAGGAAGAAAGGACCAGATTTTGCGGACTCCGCGGGAAGATTACACAAAACGACTGCTGGCAGCCGCACCGGTTCCCAATCCTGATGAACAACGGCTTCGTCGGCACGCTCGTTGGGAACTGTTGGCCTCACAAGGTCAAAGATGATCTTGGTCCGTAACCCATAGAGGTCAACCTGGCGAGATATCTGTGCGAGTTCATCTCGTATGTACTGGAAGGTTTGGGAACGGAAAACCTGACTCCTTTGACACAGATTGCCCATAGCAGAGCTGCCACGGACGCCCCGGCTATGGTGACGCACAATAGGACCACGAGAGCATTGGGCGGGAAGTCTCTGACAGTACTGGGCCACATCGGCTGGAATAAGCGTAGCCACAACTGCGCCCTGGTTGCTTGTTATGACATTTATTTTCAGTTTTGTGAGATGCTGGACGAGTTTTCGACCGGCCCTCCGATTTTTCGCTAAGTGGGACCCGTTTATCTGGTTCGTGTCGGTGTTTCTGGTAGTGAAAGATCGTCGACCCCTGTTTTTGGTCCTGACGTCGTGCACGTTTTGTCGATGCGTTGAACCGTCCTGGGTTTTGTTCCGTCCTAAAATGAGAGGATAGAACTATGCCAACCAAATACCCGCAGTCGTTTAAAGATCGTGCCACGCGCATGGTGTTTGGTTGGCTCGAAGATGAAGACGCGCCGAGCCGGTATGTGGTGATTCGTGAAACCGCGCCCAAGCTCAGTATCGCGACACAGACGTTGCGTCGTTGGGTGGAACAAGCTGAAGTGGATACCGGTCAGAAGTCAGGGGTGTCCACGGATGCCCAAGCGCAAATCCGGAAGCTGAAGCGGGAGAACGCGGAGCTGTGCTGGGCTAATGAGATCCTCAAGACGGCGTCAGCTTTTTTCGCAGCGGAACTCGACCGCCCCACGACGAGATGATTGCTTACATTGACATGTTCAGGGATCGTTTCGGGGTCGAGTCCATCTGTCGTGTTTTGGGTGCGACAGACCGTGGGTTCATCACCTCAGGTGGCTATCGGGCGGCGAAAGCCCGTCCTGCCAGTGATCGTTCGCGTCGGGATGCAGCCCTGATCCCAGTGGTCAAAGAGCTGCACCAGGCTAATTATGGGGTTTATGGGGTGCGCAAAATGTGGCATGCCATGAGACGTGCTGGCTGGGATGTGGGTCGTGACGAAGTGGCTCGGCTGATGTGCCTGGCGGGACTCAGCGGTGTGGTGCGAGGACGAAAACCCCACACCACCATCGCTGCGAAGGTCTCGGATCAGCGGCCAGATTTGGTCAACCGGGACTTTGGCGTCACAGCACCCAACCGGCTGTGGGTCGCGGATATAACCTATGTGCGCACCACCAGCGGGTTTTGCTACACCGCGTTTGTCACGGATGCCTTCAGTCGTAAGATCGTGGGCTGGTCGACCCGCACGACGATGCGTACTGATGCGCTGCCCTTGGAAGCGTTAGAGCGCGCGCTGCTCAGTGCTAAGGACCAAGCCCTGGATGGGTTAGTCCATCACAGCGATCGTGGCTTGCAATATGTCAGCATTCGCTATACCGAACATCTTGCCAAGGCTGGTCTGACGGCATCGGTTGGGACCGCTGGAGATGCTTACGATAATGCATTGGCCGAGACGGTTAATGGCTTGTATAAGACCGAATTGATTTATGCTCGGCCCGCTTGGCCGTCAGCTACTGAGGTGGAATTCGAAACGATGAACTGGGTCCACTGGTGGAATACCACCCGATTGCATGAAGCCTTGAACTACCAGACCCCGACCGACGTCGAAGCCAGTTATCATATGACCCAGGCACAAGCCCTAAGCCCCGTATAGAAAACGGAACAAAACCCAGGGCGCTTCAGGTGCGAAATAATTCTCCTACTGATACTCAGCTCGAAATGTTTCACAAACTGCAAGCGCTGGTCACGGTTTAGCCCCAAGCCTTGTCTGTCTGGGGTTGATCTTTATGCAGGACCCATGACTTCAACATTCATGACATTTGCCCTAAGCGGTCACACCCAAGTAGCGCAATACTACAGAAAGTAGTGAGAAGTAGTCGTCGATGTACATCGTCACTGCTCTGCTTGTGACTACCTTGTGAAGGGAGAGAACAACGTGATCGCAACAGGTCAGAACAAACAAACCACGGTGCGCGGCATTTCCACGGGGTGGACAAATGCCTGAGGCATCGCTGTGTGCACAGGTGAAGACTATGAGCGTTCCCGCGATATCTTTGCGTGGCGTGAGAAAGAGCTATGGCGAGGTCACTGCCGTTGATAATGTGAGTTTAGAGATTCCGCGCGGACAGGTGGCGTGTCTCCTGGGGCCGAATGGCTCCGGAAAATCGACGTTGATCGATATAATATTGGGCCTCACGTCTCCTGACAGTGGCAACGTCGAATTATTGGGTTTGGCGTCATCGACTGCAGTGCAAGCCGGGGCGATTGGTGCGATGTTGCAGGCTACTTCTCTCCTCGATGACGCCACCGTTGGGGAATTGATCACGATGGTGTCGAGATTGCACAAGCATCCGCTTGGGGTTTCGCGGACGTTGAAGTACGCGGGGATCGTGGATCTGGCTCGCCGTCGCTCCACGAAGTTGTCCGGTGGTCAGCGGCGACGAGTGACGTATGCCCTTGCCATCGCAGGGAACCCGGATATTTTGGTGCTTGATGAGCCCACTGCTGCGATGGATGTGGCCTCCCGCCACGCATTCTGGGAGTCGATTCGTGAAATCACGAGCGTGGGGAAATCAGTGCTCTTCGCAACTCATCATTTGGCTGAAGCCGAGCAATTCGCTGACCGAGTGGTCTTTATACAAGACGGGCTGATCATCGCCGATGGCACGGTGACCGAAGTGCAGGAGTTAGCGGCGGGAAGAGAGGTCTCAGCAACGATT
Organism: Auritidibacter sp. NML130574; assembly: GCF_003185725.2. GTDB lineage: Bacteria > Actinomycetota > Actinomycetes > Actinomycetales > Micrococcaceae > Auritidibacter > Auritidibacter ignavus. The sequence goes on from NZ_CP031746.1 coordinate 2,189,671, forward strand.
CCATCGGGTAACCACGAGCAGATAGCAACGTTACCGGGAGTCGTCGAGGCCAGCTGGAGGCATAATCGCGTCACGCTACTTAGCGCGCGTTCGGACGACACTCTCCGCGCGTTGGTCCAACGAGTGCCCTCGGCCGAGTCGATCGAGGTTGCCGGGCTGTCACTCGAGCGCGCTTTCCTCACTTTGATGACACCACAGAAGTAGGTATTGTGATGTTCGGTTACTTATCGTTGGAACTTCGCCGTGCACTGCGTGCGTCGGGGACGCTACTATTCACTCTGGCTTTCCCCGCCGTATTCTATGCTTTAGAGAGCCTGCTGTTTAGCGATTCAGGTTCTGTGGTTGAGCCACGACAGATTATGATCGGTATGAGCGTCTGGGGTGCAGTGACGGCCGGGTTGCTCGTGGGCACTCGCATCGTTGATGAGCGCGCCACCGGGTGGCATCGAGTCCTGCGTCTTACGCCACTTTCTGGGCGTGGCTACCTAACCACAAAGGTCATCGTCGGTGTCTTCGTCGGACTTCCTGCCATCGTTGTTGTGCCTATCGTGGCGGTTTTGCTCGATGGAGTCGCTCTGACACCGCTTGGCTGGATGTTCGCAACGGTCGGTGTGTGGTGGGGTTCGGTGCCTTTCGCGGTTTTAGGCGTGACGATCGGACTTTTTGCCCACAAGGACAACGTGCAGACAATCATCATCGTCTTGATGCTGGCCTTAGCGACACTTGGGGGACTCTTTCTGCCGCTGAACCTACTACCCGAGGTCTGGACGTCAGTCGCTCAGCTGATGCCGAGCTATTGGCTTGCCGAACTCGGGTTAGCCGGTGTGGATCCCGCGCGTGCCGTACCCGCGATCATCATCCTGGTAGTGTGGCTCGGTTTGTTGACCACCCTAGCGCTGTGGCGATATCGGCACGTGGCTGAGAGAGTCTAAAGAAAAACGGAGGGCGTGATGAAAACGCGGTGGGCTGGCGTCGTCATTGCTACGGGCTTCATGGCGCTCACCATTCCTGCGTGGGTGGCGCTGTTGAGTGCGCCTGAACACGCACCGAACAGAAAATTCGTCACGGTCCTCGCCGTCAGTTACGGGGTTGCGACCATCGCGGCGGCGTTTCTCACCAACACTCGAAGGGCTCCGGCGCTCCGGGTTCTTGTCGTCGTGCCCGTCGCGACGCTGGGATTGATCCTGGTTGTGACGCTCGGGCCCGGAAGCGCCCCTGTCTTCGCTCCAGCGATCTGCCTGATGCTCGTCCTCTTGCCCCGGGTAGCAGGGATCAGTGCGGTCACAGTGAGTTTATTGGCCCTGGGAGCGGCCGGCTTCTTGCAAGGGACTGCCGAGGCGCATATTCCGAATTTTCTCCTTCTCCTGTCGGTCGCTATCGCCACCTTTCTTGTGTTGGTGTTGGTGGAGATGAACGAACAGCTCGTCGAGGCCAAGAACGCGATAGCCGACGTGGCGGTACTTCGAGAACGCGAACGAGTCTCGCGCGACCTCCACGATGTGCTTGGTAGCTCGGCGACCACTATTGCACTCAAGGCCCAGCTCAGTGCCGAGTTCATCTCGCGTTCCGACCAGCATCGAGCCCTGGCAGAAATTGAGGATATCAGTCGGCTGGCGACAACCATCTCTCGTGATACTCGAGAAGCCGTGCGCAATCTGCGCGAGACGACGCTGGAGACAGAACTCCGTGTGACCCAAGCAACCGCAAAGGCGGCCGGTATACGCCTCGACATACGCCGTGCGGGAACTCCGGAAGCCCAATTTGAACCTGTCCTGGCTATGATCATCCGAGAGTCCGTCACCAACGCGGCGCGACATGCGGATGCGAGCCTGATATCCGTCACCGTTGAAGCTGGTGGGGTGGAAATCGCCGACGATGGACATGGCGGGAAATTGATCGCAGGCGATGGTATCCGCGGTATGAAAGACCGGCTTTCCGCCTGCGGAGGAACTCTTAGCATCGACGGTGCCCAGAATCAGGGCACTGTGGTGACCGCGAGGTTGCCGTGATTCGCGTCCTTCTTGCCGATGATCAGGCAATGTTTCGTCGAGCGTTGTCAAGCTATATTGAGATCACAACGAATTTCGAGGTCGTGGCTGACGCATCCAATGCGGACCAGGCACTTCGTCTGATTCATCACAACCAACCCGATGTTGCGCTCCTAGACATCCAGATGCCTGGAGACGGTCTTATGGTGGCGGAAGAAGTAGCCCGATGCGGTATTAAGACTCGGCTAATTATCTGCACAACATTTGATCGACCCGGATACGTGCTACAAGCATGGGAAACCGGTTGCGCGGGGTTCGTCACAAAAGATAAAGAACCTAGTGCGCTCATCAGTGTGATCCGAAGGGTCGCTATCGGTGAGCGAGTGTTCGATCCACAGCTTCTCCAGGAGGCCCGGACCTGGGGAGCGAACCCGCTCACGATGAGAGAGCGAGAAGTCCTCCGCGCGAGTGCAGATGGTGTGGCCGTGCGAGAAATCGCCGCTCGTCTCTTTCTGAGCAACGGAACAATCCGAAATCATTTGTCATCGGCGATGGGAAAGACCGGGGCGAGATCTCGCGCCCAGGCCGTCGAGCGAGCCCGGGAACGTGGTTGGCTCTGAGACGATCGCTGTTTTACCTACTAGTGGCCCACTCTATGAAACACCACGATACGCAGACCTCAGTCTCAAGCCATCTGTGCGGTCATCGGGATACGACCTCCAGCAATCACCATCTGTACCTGTCGGGCTGAGAGTCGGTGACGGAATCTCACCTGGCGTTCACCGATGGTTCCGGTCAGCTCGGACCCGCTTTTCAGGGCCTCGTGGAGGTCCTCGAGTACGAGTACCTCGCCCTGGTCGATGGCATCATGATCGGCCGGGTCGGCGAATTCGAGAGGGAGAATCCCGAAATTGGCCAAATTTTGCCAGTGAATACGGGCGAAGGACTGGGCGACCACTACGCGTAGACCCAAGTACCGGGGTGCCACGACAGCATGCTCGCGGGAGGAACCCTGGCCGTAATTTGCGCCACCGATGACCGCGTGGTCGCCCTGTTGTTGCCTGGCACGTTTCGGATACGTGGCATCGATGCGTTCAAAGCAGAAATCTGCGATGCGGGGGATATTGCTACGGTACGGTAGGACCCGGGAACCGGCGGGCATAATCTCATCGGTGGACACATCGTCGCCCATCACGAGCAACACCGGCACCTTGAGGGTGTCTGGCAGTGGATCGAACTCCGGTAACGAGGAGATATTGGGACCTTTGACCAGCTCTACCTCACGGGCTTGATCCGCTGGCAGCGGAGCAAGAAACATCGCGTCAAAAGTACTGAAGCTCTGAGGCATCTCCGGCACCGGATAGCTTATCCCGTGGCTATCGACCAGCGTGCGTGGATCGGTGATCTGTCCGGTCAGTGCTGCCGCGGCGGCGGTCTCTGGGGAGCACAGCCACACCGAGTCTTCTTCGGTCCCAGAACGGCCCGGAAAATTGCGTGGCATGGTGCGCAACGAATTCCGGCCACTGGCCGGGGCTTGGCCCATACCGATGCATCCCAGACAACCGGATTGGTGGACTCGTGCTCCAGAAGCGACTAACGAGCTCAGCCATCCGCCAGACACTAGGTCGGCCAGCACCTCACGGGACGTGGGGTTGATATCGACCGATACCCGCGGGTGGGTCTGTCGGTTGTTCAGAATCTCGGCGACGACGGCGAAGTCGCGCAACCCGGGATTGGCCGAGGAACCGACGACCACCTGGTAGACCTCCTCGTCGGCGACATCGGCCACTGGGACAACGTTGCCCGGCGAAGACGGGCGAGCAATGAGCGGTTCGAGGTCGGAGAGATCAATGTGTTCGGTGATGTCATAGGAGGCCTCATCATCGGCGACCAGCCGGGTGAAATCATCCCCACGGCCCACGGCCTCCAAGTAGGCGCGTGCGGCCTCATCGGCGGGGAACACGCTTGTCGTCGCGCCGAGTTCGGCCCCCATATTGGCAATGACATGCCGGTCCATCGCCGTCAAACCGGCAAGCCCTGGACCGTGGTACTCGATGACCCGACCAACACCGCCTTTAACCCCGTGCCGGCGCAACATCTCCAGCACCACATCTTTGGCTGACACCCAATCGGGTAGCTCGCCGGTCAGCTCGATTCCCCATACCTCGGGCATGGTGACATAGAGTGGCTGACCGGCCATGGCCATTGCGACTTCCAGTCCGCCGACGCCAATGGCCAGCATGCCCAGCGCTCCCGCTGCGCAGGTGTGCGAGTCCGAGCCGATCAGGGTCGCGCCGGGTTTGCCGAAGTGCGCCTGGTGTACCGGGTGAGAGACGCCGTTGCCGGCTTTGGAGTACCATAGTCCGAAGCGTTGGGCGGCCGACTGCAGAAAGACGTGGTCGTCGGGATTCTTCTCATCGGTCTGTAAGAGGTTGTGATCGACGTACTGCACAGATAAGTCGGTGCGGATTCGGTCGAGTCCCAAGGCTTCGAGTTCGAGCATCACCATGGTGCCGGTGGCGTCCTGGGTGAGCGTCTGATCGACGGTCATCGCGATCTCATCACCGGGGGTGAGTGTGCCGTCTACGAGGTGGGAGGCGATGAGCTTCTCAGTTACGTTGCGAGCCATGACGATTCCTTCCGCAGGTTGCTCATACCTAGTCAGCTACCTGGTCAGTCGGCGCCCTTCCGAGTCGGCGGGAAGAATTGGGCAACAACGATGTGCATAGCACCGGGCGGAAGCGCGCCTGTGTCCGATTGTGCTTCCACTCTCGATCCTACCGTGGAAGTGATCGGGGCCATAGTTGCTGATCAGTGATAGCCGCTCGGCAAGCTGTGGTGGGTACGCTCTGGGTCTCGTTTCCCAGTTGCGCTCGCCTGAGGTCATATTTGTACCGGTTAATAACGTATTTACCTAATGGTTCAGGAAAGTATAACCAGGACATTTAGTCTCCCTATACGGACCTCCGGTACTGGCCGGTAGTACTCACACTTCACCGAACACCTTGAGGAGTAGGAGATGTCGCAGACCACCGTCGAACGTGGTACAGACAAAGCAACAGAAGCACAGTCAGAAGACAGCCAGCCCAAACGGAGTCCGTTTGAAAGAATGGGGCTGACCGGCACCGCCCTGAGCGTTGCCAACTGGCTATCGGTCATTGCAGCGATCTACGTGCTGATCACTGCGGTGAATGTGATTGGTTCCGGTTTCAAGATCGCCACCGGAGACCAGGCCGAAGATCTCTTCAGCTTCGCGTCGAACCCCTTGGTGGGCTTGATGATCGGTGTGGTGGCCACCGCACTGACCCAGTCGTCGTCGACCACCACCTCGGTGACCGTGGGTATGGTGGCCGGGGGTATGCCGCTGAATGTGGCGGTGCCGATCATTATGGGTGCCAACCTGGGAACCACACTGACCAACACGCTGGTGTCGCTGGGTATGGTGCGCGATAAAGAACAGTTCCGCCGCGGTTTTGCCGCAGCAACTGTGCACGACTTCTTCAACTTGCTGGCGGTGATCATCTTCCTGCCGCTGGAAATGATCTTCGGGCTGCTGGAATCGGTGGCCACGGCCGTGGCAGATGCCACCGTCGGTAGCGACGTGACGGTGATCAACGCCATCTTTGAAGGTATCGGTGCCGTCGTTTCCGGAGCCACCGAGCCGTTGGCCAACGGGATCGAATTCGTGCTGAGCTTCCTGCCAGAAACCTGGCAGGGCATCGTGATGATTCTGGTCGCCATCGGGTTGATCCTGCTGGTGATCAATTTCATCGGCAAGATGCTGAACATCTTGATGGTGGGTCAAGCCAAGAAGGTCCTGCACACCGCAATCGGCCGTGGACCGGTCACCGGTATCGCATCCGGTACCGTCATCACCGTGATGGTCCAGTCCTCCTCGACCACCACCTCGCTGATGGTGCCACTGGCTGGTTCCGGTGTCTTCACCCTGAAGCAGATCTACCCCTTCACCCTGGGCGCCAACATTGGTACCACCATTACCGCTCTGGTCTCGGCCTTCGCGTTCGAAGGAGTGGAAGCCACGGCGGCGCTGACCGCGGCCATGGTCCACCTGTCCTTCAACGTCTTCGCAACCTTGGTGATCTACGGTTTGCCCTTCCTGCGCAACATTCCGCCGATGGGTGCCACCTGGTTGGCCAACGTAGCCGCCGAGCGCAAGATCTATGCCGTGATCTGGGCAGTGGGCGTTTTCCTGGTGCTGCCGCTGATCCTGATCTTTGCCACCACCGTGTTCTAACCGTTGCCGGATTCGAGGAGCTAAGGACGACTGATGAGCGATAACAACGAGCAAGACTACGATATCGAAACCCGTCTGGAACGTGTCCTGGCCGACACGGAGACTTCCATGGCCCAGTTGCGCGAGGAGCTCCATCGCATCCAGACCGAACGCCGCCAGCACCAAGAAGTGGACCGGCTGGAAGAGCACCTGGCTCATGCGACCGTGCGCTGGTCGAAGATCAAAGAGTTCCTGCAACTCATGGTGGCTGAGTTGCGCGGTGCGCGCCAGGACAACGCCGAGGCCCCCCAGTACGAGACCACGCAGCAGACCGGGGAGGAGAACAAGTAATGCGCAAAGTGCTCGCACTCGGCGCCATGGGCGCTCTGGCCCTGACTGCCTGCGGGGAAGGCGACACCGAAGAGGCCGCTAGCCCGATCGTGGCCCGCGGTTCGACGACGGTTGCTCCGATCACCGAGCTGGTGGCCAATGACGGCGGGTTCGACGTCGACATCACCGCCGAAGGGACCACCACGGGGTTCGACACCTTCTGTACCGGCGATGTCGCGATCAACAACGCTTCTGAAGCCATTCCCGGCGAGGATGCTGAAACCGATTACATCAGCCTGTGTGAAGAAAACGGTGTGGAATTTGTCGAGCTACCCATCGCCTTGGACACCCTGGCGGTGGTGCGCAACTCCGCGAACGACTTTGCCAGCGACCTGACCATGGACGAGCTGCAGGCCATTTGGGAGCCCGGCTCCGAGGTGACCACCTGGTCGGATGTGCGCCAGGAGTGGCCGGATGAAGAGATCGAGCTGGTGGGACGCCCCGCCGGTTCGGGGACCTTCGACTACTTCACCCACCACGTCAACGGTGAAGCCGGCGAGATCCGCGATGATTACCGTAAGACCGATGATCTGGATCAGCTAGCCACCTGGATCTCCCAGGATGACAATGCGCTGGGCTTCATGGGGATCGGTAATTACTTCACCGCCGCCGATGACGAGGTACGTGAGGAGCTGTCCACCGTCAGTATCGAGGGGGTGGACCCCAGCCTGGAGAACGCTCAAAACGGTAGCTACACTCCGCTGACTCGCCCGCTGTTCATCTACGTCAACGTGGACTCGTTGGACAACGATGACAACGTTGACGAGTTCGTGACCCACTACGTCGAGAATGCCTACGATCTGATGCCACGAACCTTCTTCTACCGGTTGAGCGAGGACGACTACGACAACGTGCGGGAGCGGCTGGACTCCCGCACCACCGGTTCCCTCTACGAGGGCGACCCGTTCCGCTCCGAATCGGTCAGCGACCTGCTGGACTAGTCTCGAGACACCTCCAGACGTGCTGACTCGTTCTCAGGTAGATCGACCTGTCAGACTCAGCCACGGTCTGGTTGAATGTGCTCTATGAGCACTTCAGCACAGACCGTGGCCGATGTTCTGCAGCACGCACCTGTTTGGGACGGACATAACGACCTCGCCATCGCGTTGCGTGCACGATATGGCTACTCCGTGACCGAGGCCGGACTCGCCGAGGGCAATACGACCCTGCACACCGACATTCCCTCCCTACGGGCCGGTGGGGTGGGTGCCCAGTTCTGGTCGGTGTTCGTCCCCTCCAGTCTGCGTGAACCCGAGGCAGTGACCGCGACCTTAGAACAAATTGACTGCATCTACCGCCTGGTGGACCAGTTCCCCGACGTTTTTGCGATCGCCGACTCCGTCGACGGGGTCCGAGCAGCCTGGCAACACGGCAAAATCGCATCCCTGCTCGGGATGGAAGGCGGACACTCGATCAACGAATCCTTGGGCGTGCTGCGGATGATGCGTCGGTTGGGGGTCACCTACCTGACCTTGACCCACAACGACAACACCTCTTGGGCGGCCTCGGCAACCGGCGATCCGGTGGATTACGGGCTCACGGAGTTCGGCCGCGATGTGGTAGCGGAAATGAACCGGATCGGGATGCTGGTCGATCTCTCCCATGTTGCCTCACAGACCATGCGCGATGCCTTAGCGGTGAGCACCAAACCGGTGATCTTCTCCCACTCCAGTTGCCAAAGCGTGTATGACCACCCGCGCAATGTCCCCGACGATGTGCTGGGCCAGCTGGCCACCAACGGGGGCGTACAGATGGTGACCTTCGTGCCCGGATTTATCACCGCCGATGAGGATCAGGCCGGCATCGACGATGTGGTCGCCCACCTAGAGCACGCCCGCGAGGTCGCAGGTATCGACCACATCGGACTGGGTGGTGACTACGACGGGATCCCCACCGGCCCGAAGGGGCTGGAACGGGTGGACGGCTACCCCCGATTGCTCCAGGCTCTGGTGGATAAAGGCTGGTCACCCTCCGACCTGGCCGCACTGACCAGTGGCAATATCCTTCGGGTTCTCGGTGACGCCCAAGGTCAGTGACCGCAGCCGGTTGCTACTTCCACCATGGTCTTTGCAGGCTGCACCGTAGAGACCGTTACGTGCTGGCTTCCGCTGTCGTAGCTTACACACAGTTAACCTGTCGCCGGTTCCAGCCGATCAATCCGATGACGATACCGCCAACAGCGATCGCCAGCAGCACTGCGATGGGGGCCAGTTCAACCTGCTCCACCGGATATTCAGCCAGATGACCAAAAATATCAAGGTTTGCGAGCGCATCGGGAAGTTCCAGGAGCTGACCGAATGTGGACATCACTGCGCCAAAACCGACGAAGAACCATCCGACGGCAAGAGCAATTTTCGGTAGCCATCCCAGTAATCCAACAACAACGCCGATCAAGGCCAGGACCGCGGGTGCCTGCACAATACCAGCCAGGAGCAGTTCCCCGAAGTACTTGTCGCCTTCCGTGTCGAGGGAGGCCGAGGCCCCCAGTCCCATACCCACACCGACCACGACCTGAATAAGCAAGACCCCGAGGATCAGCACTCCCAGATGCGCGCCAAGCCAGGCGGTTCGACTCACCGGCGCCGACATCGCGTATTCAGCACGGCCAGAGTTTTCCTCACCGCGCACTTGGTGGAGTCCGCTAACCCCGGCAGCGCCGATGAAGACAGTCATAAACACAGCTATATAAGCCAAGTAACCTCGCAACATGTCCTCTCCGGCAAAGACTTGGGCCATCTCCGGCGGGAGGTCATCGGCAACGTCAACAACCGTCTGAGCGAAACTGCCAAACATCAATGAGGCCAGCAACAGCGCGATGACCCACCCAGTCAACGTGCCCTTGAGGGTGTGAAGAGCTAAGCCCTGCGGGGTACCCAGCAACGGTCGAGCCACCCGGGGTCCCAACCGGGTCGGCACGAGGCTTGCTCCGACGTCACGGGTTGTAGAAAGCCAGTAGCCTAACCACACCAGGAGTATCGCGAAACCAGTCGGAATCAAAAGAGGCCACCATCGGTCCTCAACATAGGGTGCAGTTTGTTGAGCCCAGGCCAGCGGAGAAAACCAGGACAGTGTGCTACCGCCAGGTTCAGCGGCATCGCCTCCCATCCGGACGAGAAAGGCAAGGCCGAGCGTGGCTCCGGCGATGCCCGAGGCTGCTCGGGAGGACTCGCTCAATTGTGCAGCCACGGTAGCTATACCAGCGAAAAAGAGGCCGACCGCGCATGCGCCGATGGCGACCAGCAGGGAGCCTTGCACAGCATAGTCGGCTGACAGTGCTGCGATCCAGATCAGCAGGCCAACGACAAGATTGCAGATTCCGGCCAACAGCAATGCTGCGGTCAGGGTGGCATGGCGGCCCACAACGTTGGCCCGGATCAGCTCAGCACGTCCGGTCTGTTCCTCCAATCGGGTGTGCCGTACCACCGTAAATATGCTCATCAGCCCAACGAGTAGATAAAGGTAAAGAACGTATCCGCCGGAGAATAACCGTTCATGGGTTGGGTTTTCCATCCCGAAACCGGGACCACTGATCATCCTTCCCAGTGGATCAGTAAACATAGTGGTCATTGTCCGCAATTCGTCCTCGGTTTCGGCCAAAAACTGGATCGCATGGGCAAAGTAGAAGCCCAAACACCCAATCCCCACAATCCATGCTGTCGCGCGAATGCGGTCGCGACGCACCATGAAACGTAGCAGGATGGCGGTACCGGAAAAAGGCGCCTGCCTTCTCGCGGACTTGCGAGCATATTGGGCTCGGCCTGATTTAACACTCATTTCAGGACACCTTCTTCGTCGTGCCGGAGCTTGTGTCACGTGCGGAGAGATCGTCTCCATAGTGGCGCATCAGCAGTTCCTCCAATGTTGGCGGATGCGCCATAATGGACCGAACGCCCAGTTCAGCCAGGTCGCTCATCACCTCGTGAATGTGGTCGCCATCCACCTGGAAGATGGCGCGTTGTCCCTCAGTGCGGAAGTCATGGACAAAGCTTTGATTGGCAAGCGGTGCGGCCGAACGGGCGGTTTCAACCTCTAGCGTGGTTCTGCTCATCAGGCGCAACTCGGTCAGTGAACCAGACTGTACGATACGGCCAGCGCGGATAATCGACACCCGATCAGACAGCGCCTCAACCTGAGCCAGAATATGACTCGAAAGCAGTACTGAGCGACCCTGGTCTTTGATCTCGTGGATGACTTTCTGGAAGACTGCCTCCATTAAGGGGTCAAGCCCTGCAGTGGGTTCATCTAAAAGTAACAGGTCCACGTCCGCTGCCAGGGCAGAGATCAATGCCACTTTCTGCCGGTTGCCCTTGGAATAGGTTCGAGTCTTTTTCCGCGGATCGAGGTCGAACCGTTCGATCAGTTCATCGCGCCTGGTTGGGTGATAAGTTCCTCGCAGGCGGAGGAACATATCGATGACCTCACCTCCGGTCAGGTTCGGCCAAAGCTCCACGTCACCGGGCACATAGGCCAAGCGCTCGTGTAAGGCGACCGCATCACGCCATGGGTCGCGCCCGAAGAGTTCAATATGTCCGGCATCGGCGCGCAGTAAGCCGAGCAGTACCCGCATGGTGGTCGACTTACCTGCACCATTCGGGCCCAGAAAACCATGCACCTCACCGGGCTCAACAGACAGGTTTAGGCCATCCAGCGCTCGGACCGAGCCGAACGTCTTGACGAGATTTTTGGCATAGATCACCGCAGTATTCTCGTTCATCGCACCTTCCTTTGATTAGTCCTCAGGTGAGGAGTACCTTTCAACAAAGTCCACGAGGTCAGGATTTGCTTCGGGAATAAGCACGCCCTGCAGAAAAATCTCAGACACGGCGGCGACATAAGGGCCCCACTGCTCGGGAGGGTCGTCTATCGGAGAGCTTCCCAAAAGCCGTTTCATCTGCTTGTGGAGGACCAAGGAACCAAACGTCATCAACAGGAGTAGGACCGCACGATGACGCCTATTCTGGCTGGAGCGCATTTGCCCGAGTTCTTCGGCTTCCCCTGCATAGACTAAAAAGTCCTCAATCAACTGATCAAAAAGTTCGTCGACTTCCTCTCCACCTTCAGCGAAGGCTCTGACGATGTAGTGGGCAAGGTGGCTCGACTCTTGGATGGCATCGAAGATGTAGCTCTGCGGAAAATGTCCTTCACGATAGACCGCATTGAGTTTTGCGGCCCGAATCCGTTCAGCGGCGTATCTGTCGCAAGCTTTGCGCAGTTGGGCTTTGGAACCGAAATGGTGGACCACTAACGGAGCAGAAACTCCGGCTCGGCGCGCAATAGTCTTGAGCCCCACGTTATTGAAGCCGTGCTTGGCGAAGAGTTCGAGCGCTGCATCTCGGATACGGTCTTTGGCCGATTTTTCCTGTTCAGAGCAGGAGAAATTGTCGGCGCTGGCGAGGTGATCCGTGACAGCACTGGAGTGCTCGTGATGTCCGATGTGGGGCTTGGAGGCTCCGTAACGGTAGACCATCATCGCCGTCTCCCTTCGCTGTAACCAGGGCGCCTCAATTAGTGTTGAGCCCCGGTATGAAAGACGGTAGCTGAACGGTCATTTAGCCCACAAGAACACTGAATACAAGGTGTTCAGCGTTCAGTGGGAATTCCCGACAGCGAGGTTTGCATCGACCAGGCCCTCGAGATTTTGCAACGCTTGCGACTCGATGGTCGTCAGTAGTGCTTTAAGCGAATAGTGCGATAACGACGGGAGGTTACCGTTCCGGTACCGGGCAACGGCCGGTTGCGATCTGGTGATACCGCAAGGGCTGAAGGAGCCGCCCAAAGTAAACCTTGAGGAACATGTTCCCGACACAACGCCGATCCGGCCTGTTCGGCTTAACGTGAATGTCCCGGGAGGAGGGCACTTCCAGAAAGGTCACCTAGGGACTCGTTTCGTCCGTTTTGTGGCTTGAGCTTGGCGGCATGGAGAGCGGAGAGACCAACCAGAGCGAGGTATCTCGTTGCAAGGGGTCTCTTCGTCAAGCACTGAGGCTCGAAAAAGTACTTGCGGGCGACCCGTCGCGACGCCGGGAGAGTGACATCGGTATGAGGTGACGGCGACCCAGGGGAAGAAGACCTCACGTCCATCGTCCAGGGCCCGGTTCGAGACCCCGCTCTGACTTAGGGTGGTGAGCTGCCCTCCGGTGGGCAAATGCGTCAAGTCCAGTGACACAGCGAGATGAGGGATTGGGAAGAATCCCGCCGTGGCATTTCGGTCAGGCTTGAAACGAAGTCGCAGCATGCACATGAACAACTCAGGACCGTAGAAACCCACCGCGGTTTCTGAATATGTCTGTGAAACTGGCTTCGACTCAGCCTTGTTGACAGTCTCCACACAGGGTTTTTAGTGTGTAATGTATGTCACAGTCGCCTCCGGTGTTGACCATTCTCATCCCCTCCGACCGGGACCATCCCAGCCCGGTCCCTGCCGGTCTGGACAGGATCGAAGACCGAGTCGAGATTCGGTTGTCCGTCGCCGAGCAACTGCCCGAAACACTCGCCGGAGCCCACGGACTACTGTTGTGGGATTTCTTCTCCGATGCGGTCCAGAATGCCTGGCATACCACCGAGCAGCTGGAATGGATCCACGTCGCCGCAGCCGGCGTGGACAAGTTGCTCTTTGACGAGCTCCGTGACTCCGAGGTGACCGTCACCAACGCCCAAGGTATCTTCGACCGGCCTATTGCCGAGTGGGTTCTGGGCGCTATTCTCGCCGAGGCCAAGGACTTTGCCGGCAATTACCGGTTGAAAAACACCAAGTCGTGGAAGCATCGGGAAACCACACGGGTCGAAGGCGCCAAGGCCCTGGTGATCGGCACCGGCGCGATCGGACGAGAGATCGCCCGAATGTTGCGCGCCGCCGGACTGAACGTCACCGGTGCGGGCCGACGCGCTCGCGACCACGATGAGGACTTCGGCGAGGTCGTGCTTTCAGAAGATCTCATCGGCCACGTCGGAGAGTTCGACGTGATGATCAATGCGGCACCACTGACCCCTGCCACCACCGGGCTCATCGATGCCGAGGTGCTCGCCGCGGTCAAACCAGGGGCTCATGTGATCAATATCGGTCGCGGGCCCAGTGTGGATGAACCGGCACTCATCACAGCACTGCGTGACGGTCCCTTAGGTTTTGCCTCACTGGATGTGTTCACTGAAGAACCCCTCCCACAGACCTCAGAACTGTGGGAGTTGGACAACGTGATGATCTCATCGCATATGTCCGGGGATGTCACAGGCTGGCGCGAGGCACTGGCCGAACAGTTCCTCGACAACGCCGAACGCTGGTTGGCCGATCAGCCGTTACACAATGTCGTGGATAAGACCGCCGGCTACGTACCGGGTGTGGGCTAGCAACCGGTGGGGCGATGTGACAGGAGCAGGCATGACCGATCTCGCCGAACTCAGCGCCAGCGAGTTAGTGCAAGGGTACGCCCAAAAAGACTTCACCCCGGTTCAGGCCACCGAAGCCGTACTGGATCGGATCGACCAGTACAACGGGGATCTGAATGCCTTCGTGCTTGTTAACCGGCCTGTGGCCCTGTCGATGGCCGCAGACTCTACCCGACGGTGGAAAAACGGGGAGCCCCTGGGCCCCGGTGATGGTGTGCCCACCTCAATCAAAGATCTGCTCCTGACCAAGGGTTGGCCCACGCTGCGCGGTAGCCGGCTCATCTCCGAAGACGGGCCCTGGCCCGATGATGCGCCCGCCGTCGCACGGTTGCGCGAAGCCGGCGCGGTCTTTATCGGAAAGGTCACCACCCCCGAGTTCGCTTGGAAGGCCCTCACCGACTGCCTTCGCCACGGAGTCACCACCAACCCGTGGGATATTTCGCGACACGCCGGAGGATCCTCCGGTGGGGGAGCAGCAGCGGTCGCCGCCGGGATGGGGCCCTGGTCGGTGGGCACCGACGGTGGTGGCTCGCTACGTATTCCGGCGTCCTTTACCGGCACAGTCACCCTGAAACCGACCTACGGCACGGTGCCCCTGTATCCCTCCTCACCCTATGGAACCTTGGCCCACGGTGGGCCAATGACCCGCACAGTCACAGATGCCGCGGTGATGATGGACATCATCTCCGGTTTCGACTCCCGCGACTGGTCGGCCCTGCCGACCCCCATCGGATCATTCACCGAAGGACTCGACGACGGGGTCCGCGGCGTGCGGATCGCCTATTCTCCCACCCTCGGTTTCGGCCGCAACGACCCTGAGGTGCAACGCCTGGTCGAGGACGCGGTGCACGTGTTTGAAGACCACGGAGCCCACATCGAGCAGGTGGATCCCCCGATCAGTGATCCGATTGAGCCGTTTCAGCTGTTGTGGTTTACCGGAGCCGCCAAAGTGCTTCAAGCCTACGGCCCCAACGCCCTGGAGGCTATCGATCCTGGGCTGCGTCAGGGAATCGAAAAATATCACCACGCCTCTGCACTGGACTACCTTAGCGCCCAAGCCGTCCGGATGGATCTGGGCATGACCATGGGTGCTTTTCACGAGACCTACGACCTGTTGGTGACACCGACCATGCCGATCACCGCCTTCGACTGCACCTCTCAGATGCCGGTCGACTGGGAGGGCGAATTCTGGACCTCGTGGACCCCCTATACCTACCCCTTTAATATGACCCAGCAACCGGCAGCCTCTGTTCCCTGCGGTGTGTCACCGGCCGATGGGCTCCCGGTGGGGTTGCAGATCATCGCGGCCCGCACCCAGGACCGGCTGGTGCTACGCGCTGCCCGAGCCTACGAACAGGCCGCAGGTGAGCAATTCGTACGGCCGATCCGGCCTCACGCGGCCTAAAACCCGCGTCGAAGCGCGTTATGCAACGACATGTTACTGCCCAAACGGCGAGAACTGGCCGGGGCTGACATGATCGAAGAGACCGTTGAGCGTTTGTGTAGGCTGGTGCCCAGCAGCGCGCATGCGAAGCCTCGCGCCTGGCGATGAACTGACCGGGCACCGCTGCGAACACTCTTGTACACAGCCGTGTGCTCCTAGTGTGTGTTCACAGATGCGAGGGCGCTCTAGGGGCAGTGACCTATGAAAGGACAGGAGCCCGGGCTTCGCGTCCAGCGCTTGGCCTCGGGCGAGTGCATTATGCGTCTGATCTCTTCTTCACACCTACTGATTCACCGCGAGGCTCCGGGTGCTGTGGTGGTGTTGCCACGATGACAGCGATAACTTTCACCCTGAATCACACTCGCTTTGACGAGAACTACCAGCCACTGGACGGTACCCGGCTGACCACCAACTTCGCCAATCTGGCCCGTGGTGAAAACCGTGAGCAGAACCTGCGCACTGCCCTGCGTATGATCGATGATCGGTTCAATGAGTTGATCACCCAGGGTAATGCCAGTGGCCAGCGCTACCGAGTCCAGCTCGAGATTGTCTCGGTGGCCATCGATCTGCCGACCCAGGACGCTGAGGAATCCTCTTTCCCGGTGATCGAAATGCTACAGACCACCGTGATCGACACCCAGACGCGGCAACGCATCCCTGGGGTGGTGGGGAATAACTTTTCCTCCTACGTGCGTGACTACGACTTCAGCATCCTGGCCCGCGAGTACGCCGAACGCGGTGAGCCGTTACCTCAGGACTTCGGGGTACTCCACGGCAATATTTTCAAGGGCTTCGTAGAGTCCGAGGCCTATCAGCAACAGTTCAGCAAGCTACCGGTGATCTGCATTAGTGCCTCGACCAAGAAGACCTATCACCGCACCGAGCACCAACACCCGGTGCTGGGGGTGGAGTACCGGCAGAATGAGTTCTCGCGCACCGATGAGTACTTCGCCAAGATGGGGATGGCAGTCCGCTACTTCATGCCACCGAAGAGTGTTGCCCCGCTGGCGTTCTACCACTTCGGTGATCTGGAAGCCGACTACACCGATCTGGAACTAGCCTCCACGATCGCGACCATGGAGACCTTCCAGCGGATTTATCGACCCGAGATCTACAACGCTCACACCCCGGCTGGCGAGGTGTATCAGCCCAGCCTGGAACACACTGACTTCTCGCCAACCCAGGTGGTCTATGACCGGGAGGAACGCTCCCGGCTCGGTGTGGAACAGGGCCACTTTGCCCTGGAGAAGCTCATCACCCCGCACCGGGAGACCTTGGAACAGTGGTCGTCGCAGTACGCGGACCACCACCCGCACGCACAGGGAGCCACACGATGACGAAACTTCTACCCACCACCTCCGCCGGAAGTCTGCCCAAACCCTCCTGGCTGGCCGAGCCAGAAAAACTTTGGTCACCCTGGCAACTGGCAGACCAGGCACTGGCCGAAGGCAAACGCGACGCGCTCTTGCTGGCCCTGGCCGAGCAACGCGGTGCCGGCATCGATATCGTCAGCGACGGCGAACAGACCCGCCAGCACTTCGTGACCACCTTCATTGAGAATCTCAACGGTGTGGATTTTGAAAACCGCAAGGTGGTCCAGATTCGGGAGCGCTATGACGCCTCGGTGCCGGTGGTTGTCGATGAGGTCACGCGCAAAGGGCCGGTGTTCGTCCAGGACGCCCGGGAGCTACGGGCCCACACCGAGGCAACGATCAAATGGGCGCTACCCGGCCCGATGACCATGGTCGATACGCTGTATGACGACTACTACGGTAGCCGGGAGAAGCTGGCCTGGAAGTTCGCTGAGATTCTGAATGACGAAGCCAAAGAACTCGCCGAGGCCGGAGTGGATATTATCCAGTTCGATGAGCCGGCCTTCAACGTGTTCTTTGACGACGTCAAGGCCTGGGGCGTGCAGGCGCTGGAGCGGGCTGCCCAAGGGCTGAGCTGTCAGACCGCCGTGCATGTCTGTTATGGCTACGGGATTGAGGCCAATACCGAGTGGAAGAAGACCCTAGGCGAGGAATGGCGTCAGTATGAGGAGATCTTCCCCCAGATCCAACAGTCCAGCATTGATATTGTCTCGCTGGAAGCTCACAACTCGCACGTGCCGATCGAGCTCATTGAGCTGGTGGGTGGCAAGAAGCTGATGGTGGGGGCGATCGATGTGGCCAGCCACACCGTGGAGACCCCCGAAGAGGTCGCTGACACGTTGCGCCAGGCCCTGAAGCACGTGGATGCCGAAAACCTCTGGGCCTCCACCAACTGTGGGATGGCCCCGTTGCCGCGGGATGTGGCCCGAGCCAAGCTCCGTGCCTTGAGCGCTGGGGCCGCGATCCTGCGAGAAGAACTGAGCTCCTAACCCCATACCGGCAACGCTGTGCACGCGGTGGTCCGGGGCGTAACAACCTCGGCCACCGCGTGTGATGGGCCTGAACTTCGGTAGGATGTGGGTGACCTCACGGGCGCTCTGAGCACAGAGCTGAGATCGGACCGAGGCTGTCCGAGCACCGTTTGAACCTGTCCGGGTCATGCCGGCGAAGGAAGAAGGAGTTCTTGCATGACGCATACCTCACCCTTGAACTATTCCACCCACAGCGCTGACTACCTCGTTGACGAAGAGCACGGGATTAAGGTCCCGGTCACCCGCATCCGCCAGGATGATTCTCCCAACGGTGAGCGCAATGACCCGTTCACGGTCTATCGCACCACCGGGCCCGGCTCGGATCCGGTCCGAGGCCTGCCGGGATTGCGCGAGGAGTGGATTGCTGCTCGCGAGGATGTCGAGACCTACCAGGCCCGCGGCCGGAAACTGGAAGATGACGGCGCCAAGGCGCTACGTCGTGGGGCAGCCAGCCAAGAGTGGCAGGGCGCCCAACGGGCCCCGTTGCGGGCCAAGCCCGGGCGTCGGGTGACCCAGATGCACTACGCCCGCAACGGGCAGATCACCCCGGAAATGCGGTTCGTGGCCCTGCGTGAGGGCGTGGATGTCGAGCTGGTGCGTTCCGAGGTGGCCGCCGGTCGGGCGATTATCCCTAATAACGTCAACCACCCCGAATCTGAGCCGATGATTATCGGTAAGGCCTTCAGCGTGAAGGTCAATGCCAATATTGGGAACTCCGCGGTGACCTCCTCGATCGCTGAAGAGGTCTCCAAAATGCAGTGGGCCACCCAGTGGGGTGCTGATACCGTGATGGATTTGTCCACCGGCGATGACATTCACACCACCCGTGAGTGGATTATCCGCAACTCGCCGGTACCGATCGGTACCGTGCCGATCTACCAGGCGCTGGAGAAAGTCAACGGCGACCACCAGGCGCTGACCTGGGAGATCTTTCGCGACACGGTGATCGAACAGTGCGAACAAGGTGTGGACTACATGACGATCCACGCCGGTGTGTTGTTGCGCTACGTGCCGTTGACCGCCGAGCGGGTGACCGGGATTGTCTCCCGCGGTGGCTCGATTATGGCCGGCTGGTGTCTGGGCCATCATCAGGAGAGCTTTTTGTACGAGAACTTTGATGAGCTGTGCGAGATCTTCGCCCAGTACGATGTGGCCTTCTCCCTGGGAGACGGGTTACGCCCGGGCTCGTTGGCCGATGCCAACGATGAGGCGCAGTTCGCCGAGTTGGAGACCCTGGCCGAGCTGACTCAGCGGGCCTGGGAATACGACGTGCAGGTCATGGTCGAAGGCCCCGGTCACATTCCGTTGCATTTGGTGCGCGAGAATGTCGAGAAACAACAGCAACTGTGCCACGGTGCCCCGTTCTACACGCTCGGGCCGCTGGTGACCGATATTGCCCCGGGATATGACCACATCACCAGCGCCATCGGCGCCACCGAGATTGCCCGGTACGGGACCGCGATGCTGTGCTACGTGACCCCGAAGGAACACCTGGGGCTACCGAACCGCGATGATGTGAAGACCGGGGTGATCACCTATAAGATCGCTGCCCACGCCGCGGATGTGGCCAAGGGCCACCCCGGGGCGCGGGACCGGGATGATGCGCTGTCGAAGGCACGATTTGAGTTCCGGTGGCGGGACCAGTTCGGGCTGTCGTTGGATCCGCAGACCGCCGAGGAGTTCCACGACGAGACCCTGCCGGCCGAACCGGCTAAGACCGCGCATTTCTGCTCGATGTGCGGGCCGAAATTCTGCTCGATGCGGATCTCGCAAGATATTCGGGATGAGTTCGGCAATGTCGATGAACAAGCCCGGATCGTGCAACAGGGCATGGCGGCCAAGGCGCGGGAGTTTCGGGAGGCCGGGGGCACCGTCTACCTTCCGGACCCGGCGTTCCCGGGCCGTTAGGAGGATCCCGTTACGTAGTCTGCCCGGTGGTGGCGCGCGGAAGCGTGACGGTCACGATCAGTCCACCACCCGGGCGGGCCGTGAGCTCCAGCGCACCGTGGGAACGTTCCACGATGGCGGCCACAATCGCCAGACCGAGCCCACGGCTGGCGCCACCGGCGCGGCCCCGGGCAGTGTGGAAGGGCTCGGTCAAATGGGCAAGAACCTCAGGGTCAATCATCTCACCGGCACCCTCCACCCGCAGTTGCACATCACCGGTCTCATCAGTGGCGACCGGGGGCTTAGCGGGGGCCAGGGTTGCGGTGCGCACCGTGAGCACACCGTTATCCCGATTGTGCCGGATCGCGTTTTCCACCAGATTCTGCATCAGTTGCACGAGCAATCGCTCGTCGGCGTCGGCCACCGCCGGTCTCAACTCGGTGGTGACCTCGAGCCCGCGCTCGTCGGCGGCGACGGTGTACTGGTCGAGCACCGTCTCGGCGACCTCGGCAAGATCCACCGGGCCGGTCTGAATCCCGCCGGCTTCGGCCTCGGCCAAGTCCAGCAGGGATTCCACGGTGCTACTACTGCGCGCATTGAGTTCGGCCAGCCGCTCGAGTACTTGGCGATCCACGCCCCCGGGGGTTGCCCGGGCCACATCCAGGATGGTTTTGGAGGCAGCCAGCGGGGTGCGTAGTTCGTGGGAGGCATTGGCGGCAAACCGGCGTTGGGCGGTGTTATAGCGCTGAATGTTCTCCAGCATCGCATCGAAGGTCTGGGCCAGATCGACGATCTCATCGCGGGGCCCGGTCAGGCCGATCCGGTGGTCCAACCGGCCGCTGGCAGCGATCTGGGCGGCCTCGTTGATCTGGGCCAGCGGACGCAGCATCCGACCGGCCAGCCACCAGGCGACCAGCGAACTGAGTACAGCCAAGATCAGCAGCACAATAACCGAGACGGTGATCAGCAACGTGATGAGATCTTCGCGACTGTGGACCTCGACAGAGAAACTGCCGCCGGGGCCCTCGGCACCATCAGCCACCTCTGATCCCTCGGTCCCACCCGGTGGGTGGGTGCTATCGGGGACGATGAGCACCGAACCATCCTCGCCGGTAGCACCGACGCGTCCGAAGGAATAGTCCGGCCCCAGCCCCAGGTAGGTCACCAGCACCGTCAACAGCACCGCCCCGCAGATGATGACCAGCACCGCGTAGGAAAAGGCCAGGCGGGTACGAGCGCTGAACCGGTGGGCCGGGCGCAACCGTTGGGGCGGCTGCTCAGTCATGATCGGCCCGCGGGCTGGTCGTGGGGGCAGGCTCGGGGTCGGCATCCACCGTGTAGCCCACCCCGGAGATGGTACGGATCACCCAGGGCTCGCCCAGCTTGCGGCGCAGGGAGCTGATGGTGACCTTCACCGACTGGGTGAACGGATTGGCGTTTTCATCCCAGGCTTCGGCCAACAGCTGTTCGGCGCTAATCACCCGGCCAGGCTCACACATCAGCGTTTCTAACACCGCAAATTCCTTGGGGCTGAGCCGAATGTTGCGCCCCGACCGGGTGACCTCGTGCCGGAAAGGGTCCAGCCTCACCCCGCCGGCACGGTATTGGGCCGGGCGCGGGGTGAAGCGACGACGCCCCAAGGCCCGGACTCGGGCCACCAGCTCGTCGAATTCAAAGGGCTTGGTCAGATAGTCGTCGGCGCCTAAGGACAGTCCGTCGACTTTCTCCTCGACTCTGCCGGCGGCGGTGACCATCAGGATCGCCGGCCGATCCACCTCAGCATCCAGGCGCTGGCAGACCTCGTCGCCGTGTATGCCGGGGATATCGCGATCCAACAGCATCACGTCGTAGTCAATAGTGGCCACCAAGTGTAATGCCTGGTGGCCATCGGTGGCGATATCGGCCGAGATGGACGATAGCGCCAGCCCGTCTCGGATCGCTTCGGCCAGATACTGCTGGTCTTCAACGATCAATACCCGCATGAACGGCTCCCGGTAGTTGTTGTGGTGGTGTGGTGGCGGGGATCATGTGCTCAGTGCCGCGGTCGGGGAGGTGTTCGCTGCTCGCATGGCCGGCAAGACCCCGGCGATCGCCCCGACCAGGATGGTCACGGTGATCCCCAATAGTGGAATCAGCGGCGGGAGCGTGGGCATCCACCCGTTGACCAGGGAGACGACCAGGGTACACAGCCCGCCTAACACGATGCCGGCGACGCCACCGTAGCTCGCCAGTAGCACCGATTCAACCATAAACTGGCGCCGAATGTGGACGCGGGTAGCACCTAGTGCCCGGCGCAAGCCGATCTCGCGACGGCGCTCCATGACGGTGATGACCATGATATTGGCCACCCCGATCCCGCCGACCAACAGCGCGATCGAGCCCACACCCACCAGCAGTCCGGTAAAGGCGGTATCGATGGCGTTTTGGGCCGCCAGTGTGTCGGAGGGGCGACTGACGCTGACCTCATTGGGCCGTTGCGGGTTGATGGTCGAGGGGATCAGATCCCGCACGGCAGTCACCGCCTCGTCGGTAGAGCGTTCAAACAGTGTGGTCGGTGAACCGGAGAACTCCAGCTGCTGGTGGGCCTGCTCGGCGCCGACGAGCACCGAGGTGTTCAACTCCGCAGCCAGGGGTGAGGGGTTGAGGATGCCCAGCACCGTGTAGGTGATTCCGTTGAGACTCACCGTTGCACCCGGAGTGGCGATGCCGAGGCGTTGGGCGGCGGTGGCCCCCAGCACGGTGGTGGGGTACTGGCCGGTGGCCCGATTGAACCAGGTGCCGTTACGCAACGAGGTGGAGGTGACCTCCAAGAGTTCCTCATCGGCGGCGGCCACGGTGAGCCCATTGGTTTGGCCCGGATCGATGTGGGAGTTGCGGTAGGCGTGCACACCGGTCAGTTCGGCCAACCAACTGACCTGTTCGACCCCGTCGACCCGACGGAGCCGAGCCGCGGAATCGGCCGGCAGCACGGTCTGTTCTCCGGAGAAAGACTCGCCCGGGGTCACGGTGAGCATATTGGTGCCCAGGGCGGCCAGGCGTTCTTGCACTTTGGCCTGGCTCGACAGCGAGATCCCGATGACCGCGATCATCGCAGCGATCCCAATGGCGATCCCCAGGGCCGACAGGGTGGCCCGAGCCGGATGGGCACGCACCCCGTTCCAGCCCAGACGCAACAGGTCGGTCAGGCGCAGCCGGGAGGCATGGATGGTGGTCGGTGCGCTCACGTCATCTCACTTTCAGCTGTGATCGGTGCGTGCGTGCCGGTATCGGATTCCACCGCGCCATCGCGGATCGCGATCTGGCGGGGGAACCGGGCGGCAACGTCGCGGTCGTGGGTAATCACCAGCACCGTGGTGCCGGATTCGTTGAGTTGTTCCAGGATGTCCATCACCTGCGCGCCGGAGCGGGAGTCTAAGGCCCCGGTCGGCTCATCGGCCAGCAATAAAGGGGGGTTGCCGACCACTGCCCGGGCGATGGCCACGCGTTGACGTTGCCCGCCGGAGAGTTGTTTCGGGGTGTGAGCCGCTCGGTCAGTCAAGCCCACCCGGGCCAGGGCGTGATGGGCGCGTTCGCGCCGTTCGTCCAGCGGTAGCCCCCGGTACAGCAAACCGGTGGCAACATTATCGACAGCGGTCTGGGACTCATCGAGGTGGTACTGCTGGAAGACGAACCCGATCAGCGTGGCCCGCAAGGCGGACAGCTCGGCGTCACTGGCGGCCGAGGCGCGGTGCCCGGCGAGGATCACCTCGCCACTGGTGGCTCGATCGAGGGTGCCGATCAGATTCAGCAACGTGGTTTTGCCCGAACCACTCGGCCCAATGATCGCCACGCGCTCGCCGGGGTGCACGTCAAAACTCACCCCGTCTAACGCCACGGTGGGCGGGGACCCGTAGGTACGGCAGACCTGTTGCAGGGACAATAGGGTCTCGGCGGTACTCACTCGGCCACCGCCACCTTATCGCCGGCCGCAAGCTCACCGGAGGTGACCTCCACCATCTCATCGGCGAACTTTCCGACCTTGATCGGCACGCGCTGCACGGTGTCCCCGTCGACGACGTCAACGGCGTAGCCGCCACCGGATTGGGCCAGCAACGCGCGCACCGGAACGGTCAGCACGTCCTCGGCCACAGTGCGGGTCGCCACGACCGTGACGGGAACATTGGCATAGGAGGCGGCCACGGACGGGTCTTTTAACGCCACCCGGACCGGAATCGTCACGCTAGTCTTGCCGGAATCGTCCTCTTTTTCCACGGCGGGATCGACCTGTTCGACGACTCCCTCGGCTTCGTCACCGTTGGGTAGTCGCACGGTGACCTCTTGGCCGGTGGTCAGTAAGTCTTGCTGGGCGGTTTGCACCTCTGCGGTGGCAAATAGCGTGGTGTCGGTGACTTCTAGCACCGCGTCACTGGCGGGGCTACCGGCTTCGGACAGGCGTTTATTGACCCGCACATCGCTGGGCAGAAAGACCACGCGACCACGCTCGATCTGCTGCGTCTGGGGCAGGCCGAGATCCTTTTGCCACCGTCCAATCGCCGTAGCGGTGGCTGCATCGAAGCGTTGATCCGGTGTACCGGAGAAGTAGTCGAGATCCGCCAGGTTCTGCTCGAGTTGTTCCACATCGCGACCGTTGGGCATACCCAACTCAAAGGTGCGCCAGGCCGGCAACTTGCCGCGCATAGCTACCACCGGGCGGTCGTCGAGACGCATCAGCTCCTCGCCTGGTTTCACGGTGCTACCCGGTGAGGCCACCGAGGTCAGCGTGCCGGAGAGTTCGGTGCCCACCGTCTGGGCGGGGCCATATCCCAGGGTGCCTTTGACCTCAACGCGTTCGTGCAGGTCGGTTTGTTCAGCATTGGCGGTCTCGACTTCAGCGGCTGCGGGAGCCGGAGCATCGTCGTGGACCGCATTGGCGACCACAAAGCCACCGGTTCCGGCTGCCAAGACACCGGCGACGAGCACAGAGCCGATGACCGCCCGAGATTTCAGGGTACTCACTGGCCCACCTCTGCTCCGGGGATCAGGCCGGCTTCATTCGAGCACTGTTCGACATCGGCTGGATCGGCATCCGGCACGCCACTGACGACCGGCCCCTGGCCCGAGCTGAAGTCCGGATCCGGTACATCGTAGCCAGCTTCGCGCATACACCGGGAGAACTCCAGCATCATGGCTTCCAGCTCCGAGTTATCGGCGACATTGGCGTCCTGCGGTGGCGGACCGATCTTTTCCTCGCAACTCTGCAAGGCCGCGTCGAAAGCGGCCGGGTCTTCACTGCCGCCAAAGGAGCCGTCGGGGTTGACCGGAATCGCACCACCGTCGCCGAGCTCGATCCCCTCATCGTTCATGCACTGGGTGAAATCGTGTTGCCACTGTTCCACGCTCGAGGCGCTACCGGCATTGAGCTCCGTCTCGGCGCTCGCCCCGGAGCTGTCTTTCTGATCTTTGCCGTCACCGCAGGCACTCAACACAAGAGTTGCCGCGCACAGAGCGGCCGATACCTGGAGCACACCGGGCTTGATGAGTTGACGCATCTGATAACCTCCGTCGTTGGCGTCGGGGCCGACCGGCTGATTGTCCTCGCCGTCGGCGTCCTGAACAACAGGACATGTTCCAGTCTCGAAGATCGAAGGTTGTCAGAAGGTAAAGAGATGTTCTCGCGGTGTCACCAGTCCGTCCACGCACATCGCCCGCCGACACACCGGGTGCCGACGGGCGATGAGCTACAGCGGAGTAGCGATTAGCTCTCGGAGGACCAATCGCGGGTAGCCAGCTCGGATAGGCCGGTGGGTTCACCGTTGTCGTCGTAGAGGTAGAAACCCTTGCCGTTTTCGGTGCCGAGGTAGTCGTTGTCCAAGGCCCACTTCAGCCGACGTGCCATTTCCTGGGAGTCCTCGTCATCGGTCTTATTGGACTCGATGGCGTAGGAGACACCAAAGCCGACCACGTCGAATAGGCGGAACGGAGTGAAGCGGTCGCCTTCGGTGATGATCCGGGCCACCTTCTCGACGGTTGCCACGTCGGTGATGCCACGGGTCCACAGCTTGGCACCGTTTTCCAGCCAGGGCACGAACAGTGTGTTGATCACGTAGCCCGGGTGCTCCTTGTTGAGCTCGATCGGCACCATGCCGAACTCCTCAGCGGCCTCCACAGCGGTCTTGAAGACCTCCGGATCGGTCTGGCCGGTGGGCATGATCTCGACAATGTTCTGCTTGTGAATGTCATTGGCGAAATGCATCGCCAGGTACTTCTCGGGGCGACCGGTCAGCTCGGCGAAGTCCGAGGGGCGGAAGGTCGAGGTGTTGGTGGCCACGATGGTCTTCTCGGGCAACAGCTCAGCGAGCTTGCCGTACAAGTCGTTCTTGATCTCGGTTTTCTCCGGAACGGCCTCAATGATCAGATCGGCGTCCTTGACGGCTTCTGCCAGATCAGCGGTCTGGGTAATGCGCTGGCGACCCTCGGTGATCTTCTCTTCGGGCTGATCGGTGAAGTACTGGCGGTACTTCTTCGCGATGTTCTCGAACCGGCCCTCAGCGGCCTTGAGTGCGTCGTCGTTAATGTCGTAGCTCACCACGTTCTTGCCGTTGTACGCGGCGAACATAGCGATCTGTGCGCCCAGGTTTCCGGCGCCCAACACGGTCAAATTCTGAACATCAGACATTATGTCTCCCATCTGCAGTTATCTATCGGTTAGATCACCATGGTTAGGTTTATCCCGTACACGTGTGATGCTACTCCTGGGCTCGATCCTTGTGTAGGGTCGGGCGTCTGTGACGCTACGCTCCTGCGTCTCGTGTGTTCGTGCGGTCTCCTTAGACACGACCCCAGCGGTAGCCGTAGTCAGTAAACGCTCGACTCAGTTGTTTTTTCTCACCTTCGACCTTGCCCTGGAAAACCGGGTGTCCGCTACTGGTCAGGATCGTGAGCTTCCCCGACGAATCGAGGTAGACCGAGGAGATCGACTCCTTGGAGATACGCAACGACTCTTCACCGCGTCGCTCAATAACCACATCCTCGAAACTGATGGTCAGACGCGGACTGGCCAGTATGAAGAGCCCCGCAAGACCTAGCCCCAAAACAGCCCCGATCACCGGACGGAGCGTGACGATCAGAGGCTGGTCGAACTGGCTGAGCTTTTCGATAGCGTCGCCGAAGGGGATGGGGAATTGCGCTGCGAAGGTGCCAAGAGCCGGCAGAAAGAACCCCAACGCCACCCCCGCAGAAGCGCAGGCGATCGCGATGATAATCGCATCGGTCCGCGTCAGGCCAAACGTCACCGTATCAGGCATCTCACCATGCGATCTCGATTCCATGTGTGTGTTCCATTGCTCAGATTGACGGATGCGGGAGGGGGATGGGAATGTACCCCATGACATGATCAGAACATGACCATATCATAGTGGAACACACATGTTCCATATTGAAATCCAAAGTCCCTATGGTCGGCTCCTCTTATGATGGAGTGGGAGGTTTGATGACCACAGGCATGCATCGATTGGGCAACAGCGCCCTGTTACGAGAGGTCATGGCTGTCCTCGCGCGCACTCCACGAGCACCCATGTCTGACGTGGCAGCCGGTGTCGGTGTCGGCCGCACCACGCTCTATCGCCATTTTGGCGACCGGGAGGCACTCGTTTCCCAGGTGGCCGACCAGGGGGCGCGGATGTTCATTGACGCGTTGATAAGTGCGCGACCGGAGACGGGCCGGGGTATCGATGCTCTTGAGCGCATCTGCACACAACTGTTCACCATCCCGGACGTGCTAAGCCTGATGTTCGCTGACCAGCCACTGCTCACCGATGAGGTCTTCGCCGAGGTCGCTCGCACGTGGCCTGCCGAGGCTCAGAACCGGCAAGAGGATCCCGTCATGTCGGTGATTGTCCGCGGGCAGTCTGATGGTTCAGTCACCGCTGAGGTGCCGGTTGCCTGGGCGGCATCGTTTGTCTTTCTCACCATCGGATCCGGTCACCTCTATCGCCTCGCCGAGGACGGCTCGATCAATCCTGCTCGGACCGCTGAGGCGCTTGAATTGACGATTCGGGCGGTGCGTCGCACACTTGCGACCGAATGATAGTGCGATTCCCGGTGCCACCGAGGCGGACGCGAAGTACGGCAAACCAGGTCAGTGCAATGAGCCCGAGTGCACCGGCGAAGGCGGTGAGTGCCACGGGGTGAGTGACCGCTGTGGTCCAGATGAGGCGGGTCGGCACGAAGGCGGCGAAACCGAAGGCGATCAAGGTGCCGATGTAAGAGCCGATCATATTACCGTAGTGCAGGCTCCGGTGGCCACGGGCAATCGCCCAGATTCCGAGCGTGACGGTCACTGTCGTGAAGACGGAGAGTCCATGCAGAGCGGTGAAGCCGCCCTCGAGGCCGAAAAAGAAGCTCGAGGCGCACGTGGTATACATCAGCCCGACCCAGGTGCGCCCCAGCATCCGGTGCACCGCGTCGCGACGGGGGCGGAAGATATTGATCGGGCCCATGACCAGCACGAGGAACGCAGCGCTGGCATGGACGAAAACGGCAAGCGGGGTACTTTCCATATTCGATAAGATAGTGGCGCTGTCCGAAGCTGAGCAACGTAGATAGCTAGGCCACGATGGAGTATCCAACTGCGAAGGGGAGTCGATGAAGCTCAGTGCACTGGCAAAGGCCACCGGCACCTCAATAGCCTCGATCAAGTACTATTTGCGCGTCGGCCTGATCTCGCCTGGCGCTAAGCGGAACCAGACCACCGCGGTCTACGACGACACTCACGTCGAGCGCCTGGAGCTGATCGGCGCCCTTCGACAACTTGTCGGTCTGTCCATCGAGCAGATCGGTATCCTCACTGCGGTGATCGACGATCCTGACGCGAGCATCCTCGAGGTCATGCAGACCGCTCAGATACTCGGTGGGGGAATGCCCTTACCCGCCACGGAACCCGCCACGAAGTCTGCGACTGGCCCGGATCCCCACCCTACTGTCGCCGAGGAGCGGATCAGTGCGTTGATCGCAGCGCAGGGCTGGCCGGACACGCAAAGCGCCGCTCGCACAGCGGCGATCTCGGTCGTGGCAGAAATGCAGGGGCTGGGACTGGAAGTCAGTGAGGAGTACCTGAAAACCGTCGGGGCAGCTGTCGATATGATCTCCGAATCCGAGCTCAACGTCTCTGGGTCCCGGGATCGGGTGGCGATGCACGTTGCCGTGGGAACATTCCAGTACTCCCGCCTCGTACTGGCGTTGCTCCAACTCGGCCAGGCCTCGCACAGTATCGCCCGAGCTGGCCGGGCAAGCCCTCGCTAATTCGTTTCTTGATCGCCCCGTCAGCGATCGGGTGCAGAATCCGGGGATGTGCCGGCATCTGATGTCGCTCGAGGTAACTCACCCAGAGGCTGACCGGTGCGCTCACTCCGGGCAAATAGTGCACACTGCACAAAGACCTCCATGAACTTTGTCACCGTGGGCTATGTGATCGCAATCACAGTGAGCATAAGGTGTAGGCACACGATGACAGTCCATGACGAACCCCGTCAGGAACAGGAGGTTTTCCGATGTCCACCTACTTCCCCTGGTTAGCCCCGTCTGAACGCGAAGATCAGACCTGTTTATCTGATGCGAGCCACACGCTGACGTATCGGGAACTGTCGGAGAGTTCCCGAGTATTTGCCTCCCAACTGGCCGACCACGGTATCGGCCATGGTGACGTGGTGGCCATCATGTTGCCCAATCGGGTCGAGCTGGTCGTCGCGATCTTTGCAGCCTGGCGCCTGGGTGCTTCCGCTACCCCGATCAACCCGGTGTTTACCGACCGTGAGGCCAACCACCAACTCACCGACTCCGGGGCGAAGGTTATTGTTACCGCACAACCAGACCGATTCGCCGATCTTCTCACTCCCATCGATGTCAACGACGTGTTGGCTGAGCACAAAAGCACCGAGAACCTCGCCGCCGATCACGCTCCCGAACCGGAATCGGTCGCCCAAGATATTGCGCTTTTGATCTATACCAGTGGCTCGACCGGTCGCCCCAAGGGCGTGATGCTCGACCACGCTAACCTGCATGCCATGACCGAGCAGATGATGGGAGCCTTCAACTTCACCGGCGACGAGCACTGTCTGTTGGTGTTGCCACTGTTCCACTCCAACGCGCTCCTGGTCAGCATCCTCACCCCGTTACGGGCTGGAACGAGGACCACCATTCTGGAACGCTTCCACCCGGTGGAGTTTTTGGAAGCGATCGCGAAGTACCGGCCCACCTATTTCTCGTGTGTACCCACCATCCTGGCTCATCTCACCGAGCTACCGGCCGACTCGTTGCCGGACACCAGCTCGTTGCGCTTCGCCGTCTGCGGTGCCGCTCCGGCCTCGGCGGAGCTGTTGCAACGTGCAGAAGAGAGGTTCGATATCGCCATTGTGGAGGGGTATGGGCTCACCGAAGGCACGTGTGCCTCGGCCTCGAACCCCATCGAAGGTGTGCGCAAGCCCGGCACGGTCGGCCCCGCCCTACCGGGGCAGCAGATTCGCGTCGTGGACCCCGAGGGCCATGACGTGCCCACCGGTGAAACCGGCGAAATCATCATAAGCGGCCCCACGGTGATGCGGGGATATCTCGGCAAGCCTGAGGCCACCGCCGAGACGGTGGTCGATGGCTGGTTGCACACCGGGGATGTCGGCAAGCTCGACGAGGACGGCTATCTCACCATTGTCGACCGGATCAAAGACATGATCATCCGCGGTGGCGAGAATATCTACCCGAAAGAAATCGAATCCGTACTCTACGGTGTCGAGGGTGTTCTGGAAGCCGCGGTCATCAGCAAACCCGATCCAGCACTGGGCGAGGTGCCCGTCGCCCGCGTTTCTCTGTACTCCGGCAGCACGCTTACACCCGAGGACCTGCTGGCCGAATGCCGCAAGCACCTGACCAAGATCAAGGTGCCCGTTGAGCTGACGATCATCGACGAGATTCCTAAGAACCCCGTCGGCAAGATCGATAAGCCTCGTCTGCGCCAGGAACTATCGACAGCTTCCTAGCCAGCACCACCTGAATTCTTCAGACCCACGTTTCAAGGAGGAATCATGGGTTTCCGCACTCCAGATCTGCCCCCGGCAGGTCCCGTCCCGCTGTCTCAGATGCCTTTTCGGGATCGAATGAAGACCCTCACCCAGCACTGGGGTGAGTATGGTTTCGGCGCCCCGAAGAATGTTCTGCTCTTCTACGTCTTTAAAATCATTGTCTACATTGCCATCGGCGTCCTCATTGTCGGGCTGACCACCCCGGGACTTGGCGGTTTCGCCAATATCGCCGAATGGTGGACCGAACCGATCGTCTACCTCAAACTGATGGTCTGGACGATCCTGTTCGAGATCACCGGCCTCTCGTCGTCCTCGGGGCCGTTGGCCTTTAAAATCAACCCGCCGATTGGAGGCATTCTCTACTACTTGCGGCCCGGCACCCTGCGCGTGCCGCCGTGGCCGGACAAAATTCCCGGCACCTCGGGTGACCACCGCACTGCCTGGGATGTCGGGGTCTACGTTGCTCTGTTGGCCAACCTGGTGTTTCTGCTGGTGCATCCGGGTGCCCGCACCGAGCTCGTCCCGGGCTCCGAGGCCGGACTGTTGCCGGCCTGGGCGCTGCTGACCTACTTGGGTCTGCTCGGTCTGATGGGCCTCCGCGATAAGGTGGTGTTCCTCACCTCACGGGCCGAACAGTACCCGCCGGTCCTGTTGGCCTTCGCCGTGTTGGCCAGCGTGACCGATATGATCATCGCCGCCAAGGTCGTGATCGTGGTGGTCTGGGTCGGTGCTGCAGTGTCCAAATTCGGTCGCTACTTCACCCCCACGGTGGCGGTGATGATGGCCAATACGCCCTGGATCCCCTCGAAAGCGATCAAACGCGCGCTGTTTAAGAAATATCCGGATGATATGCGTCCCTCGAAGTTCACCAGCTCCATGGCGCATGGGCTGGGCACGCTCGTGGAGGGTATCGCTCCGTTGATCCTGCTGTTCTCCACGGACCGGACCCTGACAGCTGTCGCTCTGGTGGCGATCATTGGCTTCCACGTCTTTATCATCTCCACGTTGCCGATCGCGGTGCCGCTGGAGTGGAACGTCTTCTTCATCTTTACCGCGTTCTTCTTGTTCTGGAATTTCCCGGCCGAAGCGGGCTACGGATTCTTCGACTTCAGTTCGCCGTGGATTGCGGCGGCGGTGGTGGCAGGTATGGTCATTTGGCCGATCATCGGTAACCTCAAACCGGAATGGATCTCGTTCTTGGTCTCCTACCGGCAGTACGCCGGTAACTGGGCCTGCACCGTGTGGGCCTTCCGCGACAAGGAAGCCGAGCAGAAAATTGAGACCCACATTAAGAAGTCCAATCAGATGCACTCCACCCAGTTGACCGACGTCTACAGCGAGGAACTCAGTGACTTCTTCGTGGAGAAATCCAACGCCTTCCGCGCGATGCATTGCATGGGCCGGGCGTGCCACTCGCTGTTGTACCGCCACACCGATGATATTGACACCTACCGCGTTCGGGAAGGTGAAACGATCTGTTCGCCACTGATCGGCTGGCAGTTCGGTGACGGTCACCTCCACGATGAGCGCATCATCAACGCCGTGCAGAAACGGTGCAATTATGAACCCGGCGATCTGGTGGTCGTCTTCACCGAATCGGAGCCCATCCACCGCAACCGGACCGCGTATCGGGTGATTGACGCGGCTCTGGGCGTAGTGGAGCGTGGATGGTACTACACCAAGGATTCCTCCGAAACCCAGCCCTGGTTGCCCGATGGTCCCATCCCGCATACGGTGACCTGGACCCGGCCGAGCTACCAGGCCCCCGGGGACGCGGTGTGGGGTTGTGGCAGTGAGACCACCGCGGATGCTGAGACGGGTGGCCAGTCGGCCGAGGTTGTGCCCGAATCGGTTGATCGTGAGAAAATAACGGAATGACGACAGCAATGGTGGTCGGCAGCGGGCCCAATGGGCTCGCTGCCGCCGTGACCCTGGCTCGTGTGGGACTGGACGTCACCGTGCTGGAGGCTGCCGAACAACCCGGCGGTGGAACCCGCTCTGCAGAGCTCACGGTACCCGGAGTGCTCCACGACGAATGCTCGGGCTTCCACCCGCTTGCGGTGGATACCGCTTTTTCAGCCGAAGCCCAGCTGGAGCGCTACGGCCTGGAATGGCGTCATCCGCAAGTGCAATACGCTCACCCGCTTGATTACGGTGCCGGAGCTGCAGCGTGGCAGGATGTGGCCACCACAGCCGAACACTTAGCCGGCGACGGCACAATGTGGCGACGCGTCTTCGGGCCTCTGTCAGAGAACTTCCCGGATGTCACCGAGGACTTCCTGCAACCGATGCTCCACATCCCGCACCACATGATCAAGCTCGCCCACTTCGGCGCTTTTGCCGGAATGCCGGCCACGCTGATCGCCCGGCTGTGGAAGACCCAGGAAGCTCGAGCCCTGTTTGCAGGAGTGGTTGCCCATGCCTTCCGGCCCTTTAACGCGCTAGCCTCCTCGGCTATCGGGGTGGCGCTAGGTACCGCAGCCCACACCTACGGGTGGCCGGTGGCTGCCGGAGGGTCTCGGTCGATCTCGGCGGCGATGATGAAAGCGCTGGAAGATCTCGGGGGCCGGGTGGTCACCGGGGTAAGGGTGCGTTCCCTGTTGGACCTGCCACCGGCCGATGTGGTGATGCTCGATACCAGTCCAGCGGTAGCACTGGAGATTGCGGGGACTGAGATGTCATTCGCGGTCCGGTGTGGTTTGCGGTCCTTCCGGCACGGGCCGGGGGCCTTCGTGGTGAACTTCGCTGTGGAAGGTGGCATCCCCTGGCAGTACGAGCCGGCGCGACAGGCCGGCACGGTGCACGTGTCGGGGACCTTCGAGGAGGTCGCCATCGCAGAGCGAGAGATCCACCGTGGCCGGATGCCCGAACGGCCGTTCGTGCTCTTGGGCCAACAGTATCTGGCCGACCCGGGCCGCTCGGCCGGCAATATTCACCCAGTGGATGCCTATGCGCACGTGCCGGCCGGGTTCCGAGGAGATGCCACCGCCGCGATCGAGGAACAGATTGAGCGCTTCGCTCCCGGATTCCGCGATCGAATTGTCGGTCGGCACGTGAGGCCCACCGCGGATATTCAGGCACAGAACCCTAACTTCATCGGTGGGGATATTGTCACCGGGGCCAATTCAGCCCTGCAACTTTTGATGCGACCGCGAGTCAGTTCTAACCCGTACGCGCTGGGAGCCCCGGGCCTCTTCCTGTGCTCGGCGGCCACTCCTCCGGGAGCTGGTGCACACGGAATGTGCGGGTATAACGCCGCCCAATTGGCCCTGGCTGAACTGCGTCGGGCGGGCAAGATCGAGGAAAGGAGTCTGGTGCGTGGAGACGGAGATCGCGTTGATCGGTCAGCGACTGTCTGAGCGATTCGATGTTATCTGCACCGAGATGACAGACACCATCGCCACCAAGGTCGACTACCTCGATGAACCCGAATTGTTGGCCATGCTGTCGGCGAGCGTGGAGGGAAATGTTGCCACCATCGTCACGATGTTGAGCAACTCCATCCCCCTTCAACGTGTGCAGGCAAACCCCGCCGCGATCGAATACGCCTACCGGCTCGCGCAACGGGGTATCCCCTCCGATTCACTCCGACGGGCCTACCACCTGGGTTCAGAGACGCTACGCACCTTCGTCTTCGAAGAAATTCTGAAACTGGAGAGCCCGCCGGAAACCAAGTTGGAGATGCAACACTACATCGACGGGCTCTTCCACCGTTACATCGATTGGATCACCCAGGATATCCTCGCCGTGCACGCCGAAGAGACCCGGCATCGTTTAGAAGACAGCGCCTCGGCAACATCGAACTTGGTGCGAGAAGTGCTGGACCAACAACAGGTCGACTCCCACGAATTCGAGAAGCACGCTCACTATCGGCTTGAGCTCACCCACCGTGCAGCGATGGTGTGGGTCGACGGTGCCAACCCGGGGGTGGACAGTACCCCGGGACTCTCGGCGCTGACCTCCCGCATCGCACGGGCGTTTGGCCAGTCGACACCCCACCTGTTCACCGCGGTGGACCGCGGGCTGGCGTGGGTGTGGTTTGGGGTGGCCCGCCGGCAACGACCCGACCCCGACCATCTGGCGAGAGCGCTCGACGAGCTTCCCGGGAGCAGAATCGCGTTCGGTAGCACTGAGAAGGGTGCGGTCGGGTTTCGGTGTTCCCACGGTCAGGCTGAAGCAGCAATGCGGGTGGCCTTAGCCGCAAAAAAGGACACCCCTCGGGCCATCTTCTACGGAGACCCCGGGGTAGCAATCACCTCTGTGCTGGTCCACGATATGGATGCCACCCAGGCGTGGGTCGGTGATCAGCTCCGCGGTCTGGGCGAAGACAGCGAGAACGCCGCCCGCCTGCGCGAAACCCTCAGTTGTTTTCTTGCCAACGAGAGCAGTCATACCCGAACCGCGGCCGAGATGAATCTGCACCGCAATACCGTTCGATACCGCATTGAAAAAGCCATGGAGCTTCGGGGTAAGCCCTTGGCGAGCACGCCCACGGACCTGGCGATGGCGCTCCAGGTCCGTGAGATCCTCGGGCTGGCCGCGTTGGAGAAGGGCCAACACGCAGAATAAAAGTGCCCGGTGTGGTCTCCGGCGTGATCTCCCAGGACCTTCTCGTCCAGCGCACGCTGGTCGTTTGGGCGCGTTGTCTACGAGACTCCGATCAGTCCCAGCCCCATAGAAGCGAGCAACATGAGCAGGGAGAAACCCCACACGATAAAGAACGAGTACTTCAGGTGTTGACCAAAGTTGGCGTTAGCCAGGCCGAGCATGAGCCACACCGCGGGGGAGAAAGGGCTCACGAAGGTCCCGATGACATTGCCGACCATCATGGCGTGAGCGGTTTCGATAGAAGCAACGCCGTACTGTGAAGCGGTCGCGTCCACGAGTGGCAACACAGAGAAATAGTAGGCGTCGGTAGAGGTCAAAAGATCCATTGGTACGCCGAGCACGGCCATTGCGATGTGCAGGTTGGGGCCGAGAGTATCGGGAATCACCGCCAGAGTAGATAGCGCGATGGACTCCAGCATCTGCGACTCGTCCAGCACACCAAGGAAGACGGAGGCCGCCAAGATGACTGCGCCCATCATCAGAGCATTGGGTGCGTGAGCGCGGATGCGTTGCATCTGCAAATTGGAGCCGCTGAAGTTCAAAGGCAGAGCGATGGCGACACCGACCATGAAAGCGATGTGGGGCGGCAGGATATCGGCCAGCATCAGGCCGATGATGGTCAAAGCGAGAATGGTATTGATCCAGTAAATAACTCGACCGCTGCGCATATGACTGACGATGTCTGCGCGGTCTTGACGCTGTCGTTCGCTGAAGTCATCGGCGATATGACGAATGTCAACATGATCAGCTTGCTGGATCTCCCCGGCGGCCACGCGCTTCTGGATACGCTTGGACTCTCGCAGGCCAAGGAGGATTCCTACGAGCACGAGCAGAACAATCCCGATTCCTTGAAGGGGGATCAGGGGCTGGTAGAGCTCCAAGGGGTCTATCCCGGTAGTGGCTGCGGTTCGGCCGAGTGGGCCTCCCCAAGGAACCAAGTTCATGATCGACGCGGCAAGTGCCAGCATGAGCATGAGAAGGTACTTGCTCATGTTCAGTGCTTGGTACAGCGGCAAAAGGGCGGGGATGGTCAACAGGAACGTGGTGGCACCAGCACCGTCCAGGTGGGCGATGACGCCAATCAGCCCTGTGCCGACGGTAACCAGGATAACTTTTCCTCTGGTGGCAAGAATGAGAGAGCGGATAACGGGATCAAAGAGGCCCGCATCAGAGAGGATCCCGAAGAAGAGGATCGCAAAGATGAACATGACAGTCACGTTCATCACAGAGGACAGGCCTTCGCCCGTGAACTCCACGATCTGCGAAACGCTGAAACCCAGTAAGAGCGCCCCTGCGATAGGGATGAGAACCATCGCCACCACAGGAGAAACTTTGTTCCAGATCAGTAGGGCGACAGTTACCGCAATGATACTGAGGCCACCGGCGGTGAGAAGTGTCGATGGCTCATCCATCTGTAGTGCTCCATTCTGAAACGCCCGGACAGGCGAGGTGAGTGATGAATCGCTTAGTAGAACCTGAGTAGGCTACTCCCCGCCGGTCTTCCGGTCAAATATTCGGTGACCTCCACCTGAACGAGACTCTCGCTGGTGCCAGGACGTCTACCTAGGTGGTTAAGGGAGTTTTGAACAACGGACAGATTCAGGTCCTGGATGAGAAGGCTGTGGTGAGTCGTAGCTACCCCGTCTGAGCTCGCTCGGTGTCGTCGTGTTTTAGTACCGCTGAGCTTACTTCGGTTCGGTGCCCAGAAATCCCGCATCTGCTTCCCGAACGGTTAGTGACTTCGGGATGCTGGGCGTTGTACGGGGATCGGCACGGATGAGCTTACCCGTGGTTTAACGGAATGGTAAGAGAAGTATGAAAAGAGGCTCTGTCACAGATGGCTTGAGTAGTCGCGGGCGGTGACCACGTTTTTCTGTTTCGACTCTACCGAGCATTAAGACGAAGATGGTATCCAGTTTGCTTTCAGTTGTCGCTACTAAAACGTGTTCGGCATTTCTTGTCGGTTACCTTCAATAGCGGTCGATCGGTCTTGGGTGTCGATACCGGCACTATCTGGACAACTAATTTTGTGATGGTTGGAAATCAACCTTTGCGCCATCTGTGATTCCGGGCATGGCAACCGCCTAAGTTTGGCCATTTAAGGAACTGGGGAGCGCAGAGGAACTCAAGAGGCGCAACTAGCCAATGACACCGTCTGTCTCGCGGTTACCGTCGAGGCGCACGTTGAGCGAAATCGGCTGCGACGTCTTTCATATAAGAAAACTCGACTCCTTCATGGGAGGCCATGTGACTGAATAGGCGCTCGAGCATGAGAAGGTTCTGGGGACGCCCAGAAACGTCGGGGTGGATAGTTATTGGGAAGACGGCATAGTCCATTTCACGGTAGACCCAGTCGAACTGGTCGCGCCAGAGGTCCTCGATGTCACGTGGCGACACAAAGCCGTGAGAGGTGGAAGAAGCCTTGATAAACATCATGGGCGGTAAATCGTCGAGGTACCAGGAAGCTGGAATCTCGATCAGGTTTGTCTGCGTGCCACGAACCAAGGGCTTCATCCATTCGTGTGCGGATTCCGCCTCGTAGTCGATGGCGGTCCACTGGTCGCCAACACGCACGTAGTAGGGGGTGTGATCGTCATGCATGAGTGAGTGATCGTAGAGGAACCCACGTTCGGCGAGAAGCTCGTTGGTGATTGTGGAAAATTCCCACCATGGTGCGACGTAACCGACGGGTTTTATGCCGGACTTTTTCGTGATGAGATCGGTGCAATAGTCGAGAATTTCCTCTTCCTGCTTGCGTGTCATTTCCAGAGGGTTTTCATGTGAGTACCCATGCACCCCGATCTCGTGTCCAGCCTCGACGACCCTGTCGAACTGCTCAGGAAAAGTTTCGATCGAATGACCCGGCCAGAACCAGGTTGCTGGCATATTTCTGCGGGTTATCAGATCGAGCAGTCGCGGAACTCCGACTTCTCCCGCGAACATGCCACGTGAGATATCACCAGGAGAGTTTTCTCCGCCATATGACCCCAACCAGCCTCCGACCGCATCGACATCGATGCCCACGGATACGAAGATCTTTTTCGACATAAGGACTCCATCCTTCTAAAAGCCGGGCCTTAACCGTCGATAGCCACTCCTTGGCTCTGTGTTAAGTGCCGTGAGATAAACCACGTTTAGGTTCTTTTTCGACTCTAAGAATTAGGTTTCAATGTCGTCAAGGGTTTATGTCGCGTACCTCGGCTGTCTGACGACGGGACTGCAAAGTTTTAGTGGGTATCGAACTAGTCGATGAAATCGTTGTTGTGACGTGCTGGTAGGAGCCCCTCTACAGACAATTCTTACCCTAAGTGCGGTTTCGGCAACACGTTTTGCCAGGAACCATGGCCGGGGTGAATATGCTTCGCGATACCGCCCGTTACCGGGTGGAGAAGGCCATCGAGCTTCGGGGCAAACCCTTGGCGAGCACGCCCACCGAT
Organism: Auritidibacter sp. NML130574; assembly: GCF_003185725.2. Taxonomy (GTDB): domain Bacteria; phylum Actinomycetota; class Actinomycetes; order Actinomycetales; family Micrococcaceae; genus Auritidibacter; species Auritidibacter ignavus. The sequence continues at coordinate 2,228,494 of NZ_CP031746.1, forward strand.
CTAGCGATGGCGCTACAGGTGCGTGAGATTCTCGGGCTGGCTGCGTTCCAGAGCGCGGAGCAGACAGAATGAACCGCTGAGACCGGGGGCCTAGTGGGGCGAGTTCAGGATTCTTGCGTGGTACGGGCTTTCTTCTGGTCCCGGCGTTTTTCGCTCGCATCGACCCCGACAGTTCCAGCCAAGTCGCCGGTAATGTTATTCAACGTCCGAGCCATGTCGAGGATGGCGTCAATACCGGCAACGAGTGCCACCGGCGCCATGGACAGCCCTGCCGTATTAACGGCCATGGTCAACATGATGATCCCTGCTCCTGGAACGCCAGCGGTGCCAATGGAAGCCAACACACCCACCAAGATCACCGAGATGATTTCCGCAACAGACAGCGTGGTGCCCATCGCGTCGGCGACGAAGACGACGGAAGCACCCACATAAATGGCGGTGCCGTCCATATTGATGGTGGCACCCAAGGGCAACGTGAGCGAATAGGTGCTCTGTGGGATGCCGAGTTTCTCAGCAGCACGGCTAGAGACCGGAAGTGTCCCTGAGCTAGAACGGGTGACAAATCCGGTCAGCATGGGTTCTTTGGTGGCCTTGAAGAATTCGAGGGGTGACCGTCTCATCGCAAGAATAAAGACGGCATATACCACGAGCATGACCACGACCGCGCCATAAATGACCAGGATGAGCTGTCCCAGTGGCACCAACGCTGAGACACCGATGTCACCGATCGCCACGGCTATCAGTGCAAAGACACCAAGGGGGGAATACTCCAGCACACCCCGAATAATCAAGAACAGGATCTCTTGCCCGGTCACGCAGATCTTGCGAATCGTCAACGCCCCGTCGCGGATGCTCTCGTTGCTGCCATCGATCAAATAGGCCAGGGCAAAACCGACGATCAGCACGACAAACATAATGGCTAAGATGTCGCCCTCGGCAAGTGCCTGGAAGATGTTCTCCGGAAAAATGTTGACAAATACGTCCGCTAAGGGTGGAGCTTCCTCACCTTCTTGAGTCGCGTTCTCCGGGGCCGACAGTCCACTCCCCGGATGCACGAGCAGAGCCAGTCCCAGCCCAATGGAAATAGCAAAGCAGGTTGAGAGCAGGTAGTAGATAAAGATTTTTCCGCCAATACGACCGAGCTTTTGCGGGGTCACCGACGTAATTCCCACGATGAGGGTGGCCACGATCAGGGGAATGACCAGCATGTTGAGTAGGCGCAGGAAGATTTCGCCGAAAGGCTCTAAGACCGTTGCGTCTTCGCCCCAGATCAGGCCGACGATGACTCCAGCAAGAAGGGCTATAGCCAGTTTCCAGATCAGCGGAAAATCTAGATACCGTTTCCACCACGATTTCTTTGTGGACATCATCGACTCCTTGAAAATTCAGCCCAGGGCGTGCTACCTCACGGCGCACTGTCTCAAGACCTCTCCTCAAGATCACTTCTCCCCGGCGTGTAACCGTCAACACCCATCCTCGCGGTGGATCTCGCGAGGAGGGTCTGCACATATGTGCTGACAGGGATAGTACACAGCCGAAGGAATGACGTGACTCACAAGGCTAAACATGAACCACGATGCTATTGGATCCTGCAGGTGCTCAGTTGAGGCTGGGGTCGACGTTCCTGAAGTGTGCCGGCTAGAGTCCGAGCCGTTCGGCGCTGCGGACCAGCTCGGCCAGGGAAGAGACTTCCATTTTCCGCATCACGTGTCCGCGGCGGACTTTGACGGTGATTTCGCTCAGGTAAAGCTGAGTGGCGATCTGTTTATTCATCTGTCCTTGGACTACCAGCTTCATCACCTCTTGTTCGCCGGGGGTCAAAGACTCCCAACGCGCTCGCAAATCGGCGGTGACTGCCTCGGCCTCTCGGCGCGTACGGTCGCGTTCTAGACCTTGGAAGATCGCATCGAGCAGGTCCTGGTCGCGGAAGGGCTTGGTGAGAAACTCGATGGCCCCGTTCTTCATCGCCTCGATGGCCATCGGGATATCTCCGTGGCCGGTGATGAAGATGACCGGGCAGGTGATGCCTTCGGCGAGCGCATGCCGGTGGAGGTCCATGCCGCTTTGCCCCGGCATCCGCACATCCAGCACCAAACAGGCCGGAGCGTCTTCCACAGGGTGGTTGAGGAACTGCTGGGCCGAGGCGAAGCTCAGCACCCGTAGGCCGACGGAGGCCAAGAGGTCTGCCACCGCGGCCCGGACCGAGGGGTCGTCGTCGACGAGGTAAACGATGGGCTCGTGGTCTGGCGGCGTCGACTGGTGGGTCATGATGGTGCTTTCTGTGGGACAACGGGCAGGGAGATCGAAAACGCAGCACCACCGCTGGCTGGGGTATCGGCCCAGATTCTGCCACCGTTGGCCTCGATGATGGCTTGACTGATACTCAGCCCCACACCGATGCCGTCGTCTTTGGTGGTCCAAAAGGCGTCGAAGAGATGGGGCTGGATCTCGGGGTCGATGCCCGGGCCGGTGTCGATTACGGAGACGACAATGTGGCAGTCGTCGTGGGTGGAGGCGACGGTGATGCGACGTTCGTTGGTGGTGGAGCCGGCGAGGGCTTGGATTGCGTTGAGTAACAGGTTGCCGACCACCTGCTGGGTCTGCACCGAGTCGGCCAGTGCCCGGGGTAACCCCTGAGCAAATTCGGTGTGCAACGTGATGCGGTGGCGTCTCAGCTCGGCTTCAGCGAGCTCGAGCACCTCCCGGACGGCCGTGTTGACCTCGAAGGCGTTGGTGCGCGGTGGTTCGCCTTGGGTGAGTCGGCGGATCCGGCTGATGATGGTGTCGGCCCGGTCAGCGTCGTGAAGGATCCGATCCAGTGCTTCGTGGGCTTTATCGATGTTCGGCGGGTTTTGATTTAGCCAGCGGTGGCAGGCGTGCCCGCTGGTGGTGATGGCTGCTAGGGGCTGATTGACCTCGTGGGCGATGGAGGTGGTCAGCCCCTCCAAGCCGTGGACCTGGACGATCTTTTTGAGCTGTTCTTGGGTTTGCTGGGCGGTATGCCGGGCGTCATCGGCCCGGATGATGAGAAAAGCGATCGCGATGATGATGGCGATACTCAGCCCGGTGTTGATCAGACCGGAGTCGAGTTCTCCGCCCAGGGTGAGCGCGAAACTCACTACGGTGAGGACAACACTGACTATGGTCAACCCGATCAGTTCGCCCCGGCCGAGCGCGCTGTGGGCGACAAAGATGACCACGGTGTAGAGCACCGCGGCAGCGACCTCATAGCGGGTGGTGGTGTCGAAAATGAAGATCAGCGCCAGGGCCAGACTGATCAGTCCGTAGCGGATGGCCACACGGCCCCGGGACGGGGTACGGCTCGGGACGGATGCTGAGGTGGGTGAGGGTGAGTCAGGGTGCATGCTACCTCCGCTTAGTAACGTAACACGCAGCCGCCCCCGGACTGTATCGCCGATCACAGTCCGGGGGTCTGCATGGTTTCGAGGGCAGGTGGTCTAGACCATGAGGTGTCCCATGAACAGCCAGGCCAGTCCGAAGTAGATCATCACGCCGAGCAGGTCCATGATCGAGGTGATCATCGGTGAGCTCAGGGTGGCGGGGTCGGTGCCGATCCGGCGGGCGATGAACGGCAACAGGGCGCCAATCAGACCACCGATGATCATGCACACGGCCATGGAGATCCCGACGGTGAGCAACACCGCGATGCCGATCCCCTTGCTGAAGTAAGCCAGGATGATTTCCAAAATACCGATGACGATACCCAGGGAGAGCACCACCGGGATTTCGCGTTTGATCACGAACCACAGGTCGCGCCAGCGGAGTCGGACTTCGCCCAGGGCCATCGCGCGGATGACCAGGGTCGCCGACTGGCTCCCGGTGTTTCCGCCGGCGTCAACGATCGGGGCAATGAAGGCCGCCAGAATAACGATCTCTTCCAACAGGGCTTCCTGTCCGGCCACGATGGAGCTGGTGACGATACCGAAGACGGTGAGAATTCCCAACCAGAAGACGCGGGTCTTGAACAGGTTCCAGAAGGATGAGCTGCGCAGGCTTAGGTCCGGACCGCCATCGATGGAGGCGTTACCGCCGAACTGGGCGACCGAACGGCCGTGGCTCTGGCTGGTAACGTCCATGGCGTCATCGACGGTGACGATGCCAACCAGCATGCCGGACTCGTCCACGACGGGCAGAGCAAGCAGGTCGTATTCGGCGATGATCTCGGCAATGGTGTCGGTGCTAGCCCCCGACCGGGCGAAGACCGGCTTGCGGCGCATCATGTCGCCGACCCGCGTGCCTGCCTGGGCGACCAGCAGTTCGCGCAGGGACAGCACACCGATCAGCTTGTGGTCTTCATCGATGACGTAGATGTCGTAGATGGTTTCCTTATCCGGAGCCTCCTGGCGTAGCTTCTCGAGCGCGTCGGAGGCCAGCACCTCACTGGTCAGGGTCGCGTAGTCGGAGGTCATGATCGACCCGGCGGTGCCCTCGGGGTAGGCGCCTAACCGGCGGATGTCTTCCCGCTCGGCGTGGGCCAGGGCGGGCAACAGCGCGGATTGTTCCTCGGCGGTGAGTTGCTTGAACAGGTCGACCCGCTCGTCGTGGGACATGGCGGTGATCAGAGTGGCCAGTTGCTCGCGGTTGAAGATCCGGGCCAGCTCCACCTGAATGTGGGGGAGCAGATGCCCGAAGATCTCGGCCTGACGACGGTCGGAGAGCGCCAAAAGTGCTTTGGCGGCATCGTGCCGGGTCAGGGTGACCAGGTGTTTGGCAATATCGGCTGCGTGCAGTTCCCGCATCGCCGAGCGGAAGGCATCGGTGCTCTGTGTGTTCTGCTCGGCCGCGGCATCGCGCAGGGCTGTGTTAATGAATTCACGTGTCATGATCAGGCTCCGTTCTGGATGGAGTGTCCTTTAAGAAGGGTTAAAAAGCGCGATACGGCACGGCTCATGGCATGACGTAGCGCCCGAAAGATGACAAAAGATGAGAAAGATGACGTGCGGAGAAAAGCAGGTCGGGCCGGCGCGTTAGGCCCCAGCACCCCGGGCGTCTGAGGTGGCGGGGTGACACAGCGGGTGGCCGGCGGAGGACCATCGTCGATCCGGTTTCCTCGGCATGCTACACCTCCCGTTCAGATTGCTCGACATCCTGCAACGGAATTAATCATTCCACCCGATGCAGTCCGGACCCAAGGAGCACCGGGGTATGGTCGATATACCTTCGTATATCTCCAGCTGAGTGTCGCGCTGAGGAAAGGCAGAGCTAGCCGCGGGCTTTGCGGGTGAAAGCGGAGATGCCGGTGATATCGCGGCCGACGATCAGGGCCTGGATGGAGTCGGTGCCTTCGTAGGTGGAGACGACTTCCATATCGGTCAGGTGCCGGGCGACGTGGTGTTCCAGCAGTAACCCGTTGCCACCCATCATGTCGCGAGCTTGACGGCAGATGGCCAACGCGGTGCGGGCGGTAGTCATTTTCACCAGGGAGGCCATGGCCTGGGTGAGCTGGTCTTGTTCTTGGAGTTCGGCCATCCGGGTGGTGAGTAGCTGAATTTGGGTGAGATCGGCGAGCATGGTGGCCAGTTTTTCTTGCACCAGCTGGAAAGAGGCAATCGGGGAGCCGAATTGTTCGCGCTGCAGGGCGTATTGGGCGGCGAGTTCGAATCCGGCCATCGCGTGGCCGACAGCTTCCCAGCTGGCCCCTCCTCGGGTGGCGTTGAGCACGCGGGTGACGCCGGCGAAGGACTCGCAGTGCGCCAGTCGGTTCTCCTCGGGGACGACGACATTGTCGATGATGATATCGGCCTGCACGATGGCCCGTTTAGCCATCTTGCCTTCGATCGGGGTGGGTCGATATCCGGGTGGGAAGGTGCCGTCGGGCTGTTTTTCGACGACGAAGGCTTTGACCTCGCCGTCGGCGACATCCCGGGCGTAGACCACGGTGCGGTCGGCAGCGTGGCCGTTGCCGATCCAGCGTTTATGGCCGTTGAGCACCCAGGTGGCGCCCTCACGGCGGGCTGAGGTTTCGAGGGAGACGGAGTCGGAGCCGTGGGCGGGCTCAGTCAGGGCAAAGGCCCCGGTTTTGGTGATCCGAGCCATTTCGGGTAGCCAGCGTTGGCGTTGTTCTTCTGAGCCCAGCAGGTAGATCGAGCCCATGGCGAGGTTGGAGTGCACACCGAGGAAGGTGTTGATTGACCCGTCGATGCGCCCGAATTCTCGGGCGACGATCCCGGCGCCGAGGCGGGAGAGCCCGGGGCAGCCGTAGTCGGGGATGTAGGTGCCGATCACCCCGAGTTCGGCCAACGGCTCCAGCACCGCGGTGGGTAGCTCGGCTCGCTCCCAGTGCTCGTTGATCACCGGCAGGATGTGTTCGTCCCCGAAGGCACGGATGCGGTCGCGTAAGTCAAGAAGCTCCGGGCTGAGGCTTGCATCGAGCTGAAAATAGTCGGCGTGGTGGATGACATCGTGCGGTGTTGCCATGGTGGGTCCTCGGTGGATGGATGCTCTGAGAACAGAGCTAGCTGGTTTGAGCTAACAGGAGGTCGCGCAACGGTTCCGGGGTCGGGGTGGGGCGGTTGGTTTCGGCGGAGAGCACCACCAGTACGGCTTCGGCGTAGACGCAGGGGTGGGGTTGGCTGAGTTCGTGGCCGAGGGTGAAGGAGGTGTTGCCGACCTTCGTGACCCACACGCGGGCGTCGACGGCGTGACGGTAATCGGGGTCTTCGGGGAGATAATGCACCGGGGCGACGTAGTCGATGGTGGTCGCCCGCACCAGCCGGTAGGTGCCGGCGACATTGCCATCAGTGGAGTCGCCGGTCCAGGACTGATTGGCCAGCACCCGGGCCTCTTCGATCAGGGTCAGCAACGTGGCGTTATTGACGTGGTGGTTGAGGTCTTGGTCGGCCCAGCGCAGTTGCAACCGGGTGTGAAAGGCATTGGAGGGGGCGCGGGATTCTGCGGGCACGAGCGTTAGCTTTCTGTGTGGTGGTGCGGGTTTTTGGGTTCGGTGGTGCGGATAAACTCCAAGGCCCAGTCGTGGGAATCGCCCAACTCGGGTGGCAGGTGTCGGTAGGAGATCGGGGAGCGGGAGAAACTCATCGGGTTGGCAATCACCGGCACGATGCGCTCGCGGTTGTTCTCGTCTGTCATGGTCACAATGGGGTTTAGGCCAAGGTCCTCGGCCAGTTGCACGCCACCATCAATGCCCAGGATAGGCCCGCAGGGTAGGCCCACGTTGCCCAAGACATCCGCCCAGTTTTCGGCGGTATCGGCGGCCAAGGCCTCTTCGAGTAAGACGCGGAGTTCTTCCCGGTTGGCGTTGCGTTGGGACATGGTCTCAAAACGGGGGTCGGTTGCCAGGTCGGGGGTGCCCAACGCGGTGACCAGACGCGAGAATTGGGCGTCATTGCCGCAACAGATGATCAGCGGGCCGTCGCTGGCGTGGAAGGGCCCGTAGGGAAACAGGCTGGGGTGGTCATTGCCCATCCGGGTGGGCACGTTGCCGGCCGCGGCGTAGCCGCCGGACTGATTGGCCAATCCCGATAAGGCGGAGGAGAACAGGTTCAATGCCGCGTGTTGGCCGAGTCCGGAGCGGTCTTTTTCACGCAGCCCGGCCAAGATGGCCACCGCAGCGTGCAGGCCGGTCATGATATCGAAGATGGCCACACCGGAGCGTTGCGGGTCACCATCGGGCTCACCGGTGAGCGACATCATCCCGGACATCGCCTGGACCAGCAGGTCATAGCCAGGCATGGTCGCCCCACCAGCGGTGCCAAAGCCGGTAATGGAGGCGTGCACCAGGTGGGGCCACCGCTTCGCGACAGAATCGGGATCGAGTCCGAATTTCTGCAGGCCGCCGGCCTTGAAGTTCTCGATGAACACATCGGCTCGGTCCAGCAGATCGTAGGCGGTCTGTAAGTCCGCTGCCTCGCTCAAATCCAGCACTATGGAGCGCTTATTGCGGTTGACGGAGAGGTAATAGGTGGAGATACCCTCGCGCATCGGGGGTTTCCAGGTGCGGGTCTCATCCCCGGAGGGCGCTTCGACCTTGATGACGGTAGCACCCAGGTCGGCTAGCAACATGGTGCAATAGGGGCCGGCCAGGACCCGAGAGAAGTCGGCGACCACCACCCCAGCCAATGGTCCTTCGGTGGGGGTACTGGAATCATGCGTTGCGGAGTGCTCAGACATCATCGGCGGTGTCCTCTACCTTGGGTCGTCGAAACAACAAATGTGGCTCAGTTCATATCTATAGCTCATATCTATAGCACGGGGGACTCCAACGGCGACCTATTTGACGACCAAGACGAAATCAATGGTGATTGATAAGCGACGCGGAATAATTGGTGATGGTTCGGACTTGATGACGGTCATGCAACGCAAGATAAAGGACCGTTAATGTGAGGTCGGGAGATTAGAGGTGTGGCTGTCCTGGTTCACCGAGTCGTGCTGGAAACGGGGTCTAGCAACGGTCATGTAGGTACTGCTGCCGAGATACCGGCTCAAGCACCATGAGGCCTGGTCTGATGCCTAGGTGAGCATCCGGTTACAGCCGACATATTTAGTTGGGCTGAGATAAAGTTGAATCAAGAAGTGGAAGCTGACCTGTGGGAACTAAAAGAGGGAGTTCATGGCGACGACAAAGGCGCGATCAAAGCCTAAGAAAAGCTTGGAGCAGACTCTCTGGGAAGCGGCCGACAAATTACGGGGAAATCAAGAACCCAGTGAGTACAAGCATGTCGTCCTTGGCCTGGTGTTCCTGAAGTACGTATCAGACCGGTTTGAAGAGCGGCGCGAACAGCTGAAAGTTGAGCTTTCAGAGGAAGGTATTAAGCCGGAGCGAGCCGAGTCATTTCTCGAGGACCGCGACGAATACACCAGTAAGAACGTGTTCTGGGTGCCAGAGAAGGCTCGGTGGGACTCGATACAATCGGACGCAAAACAAGCCGACGTGGGGCAACGGATCGACCAGGCGATGGATCTCATCGAAAAAGAGAACCCCTCTCTTCGTGGCGTGCTACCCCGTAATTACGGACGTGAAAGCTTAGACAAGCGGCGTCTGGGTGAGCTCTTGGATCTTATCGGCTCAATCGGATTCACTGAAGCAGACGACCACGGCGCGGATGACGTCCTCGGGCGAGTGTACGAATACTTCCTCGGGCAGTTTGCAGGTAAAGAAACCGGTAAGGACGCCGGGGCGTTCTACACCCCGCGTTCCGTAGTCAAGACACTGGTAGAGATGCTGGAGCCCTATAAGGGTCGTGTTTATGACCCCGCTGCCGGCTCAGGCGGCATGTTTGTCCAGTCCGCAGAGTTTGTGAAGGCACACGGTGGTAAACGTACTGACATCTCCGTGTATGGGCAGGAATTCACCGATACGACGTGGAAACTGGCGAAGATGAACCTCGCGCTCCGGGGTATCGAAGCGGACATGGGATCGCACTCGGCAGACTCATTCACCGAGGACCTTCACCAGGATCTCCGCGCGGACTATGTGATCGCGAATCCACCATTCAATGTTTCCGACTGGTGGGATGAGAAGCTGAAAGACGACCCACGGTGGAAGTTCGGAACCCCGCCCAAAGGTAATGCCAACTTCGCCTGGGTCCAACACTTCATCTATCACCTCGCGCCCAACGGCACCGCGGGCTTTGTCTTGGCAAATGGCGCTCTCAGCTCCAAAGAAGGGACCAACGGAGAGATCCGCCGCAACCTCGTCCGAACGGGTCTCGTCGACTGTATCGTCGCGATGCCCGATAAGTTGTTCTTCAACACAGGCATCCCGGTGTCGCTGTGGTTCGTGTCCAAAGGTCGGGACGGCAACGGGCATCGCGCACGTAGCGGCGAGGTGCTGTTTATCGACGCCCGGAAACTCGGGGATATGGAATCACGCAGCCTGCGCGTGCTGTCGGATGGTGACATCGCTCAGATCGCGGACACGTACCACGAGTGGCGCAACCACGACGGCAACTACGAGGACGTCCCCGGCTTCGCCAAGTCAGCCACGATCGACGAGATCGAGAAACACGACTTCGTGCTTACCCCAGGCCGATATGTCGGTAGCGAGGAGGCGGAAGTCGACGACGAGCCGATCGACGAGAAAATCGAGCGATTGACGAGCGAGCTGTTCGCCGAGTTTGAGCGCGGACGCGAGCTTGAAGGTGAGATCCGGCGACGGTTAGGCGGTCTTCAGTGAGCCGCGTGACTCTTGGCGAAGCGTTTGTTCTAAACCCGACAGTGAAACTGTCTAAGGGAACGCATGCTCCTTTTGTTGACATGGCGAGCCTTGTGCCCTTCACCAGAGACGTGTCCGCAGCACAGGAAAAGCCCTACGGCGGCGGAATGAAGTTTTGTGACGGTGATGTTCTGATGGCGCGGATCACTCCGTCCTTGGAGAATGGAAAAACGTCGGTTTATCGTGCGGCTGCTAACCAGCGAAATGCTCCGGCTTTCGGATCCACGGAGTTCATCGTGATTCGCGGAAAAGAGGGAATCTCCAGTACTAGCTTTGCCTACTACTTGTTTACCTCGCCTGAGATCCGAGACTATGCGATTGGTTCGATGAATGGGAGTTCCGGCAGACAAAGAGTTCAGTTCGATTCTTTAGCCTCATTCGAGATTGATCTTCCCGAACTGCAGGAGCAGCGCTCGATCGCGGCGACGCTTGGCGCACTCGACGACAAGATCGAGTCGAACCGGCGGGCGATCAACTTTCTAGGGGAGCTCTTTAATGCAGAGTTTTCTCGTACGCTGGAGTCCACAGAGACTATTTCCACTCGGCCGCTCGACGCTATTGCAACCATCACAAAGGGACGATCCTACAAAAGTGCCGAGCTGCAGGATTCACCAGTAGCGCTAGTGACACTGAAGAACATCGACCGTAATGGCGGGTACAAACATGATGGACTGAAACCTTACATCGGTCCCTACAAGCCCGAACAGATTGTATCCCCCGGCGAGATAGTTGTGGCGCAGACTGATCTCACGCAGGGAGCAGAGGTCGTAGGACGGGGCGTTCGCGTTCCTGCGAGCGGGAACCACGACATCCTGGTCGCTTCGCTAGACCTTTCCATCCTGCGCCCAAAGGACGGCATGCCGAATGAGTACCTGCTCGGGCTGTTGAGTAGCGAAGCGTTCCGCCAGCATTGCCGCAGTCGTGTGACAGGGACGACGGTTCTTCACCTAGCCAAAGATGCGATGCCGACTTGGTTGGCACCGGTCGTCTCTCCAGAGAAGCAAGAGGGTTTTGCGGCTACCGCGAGGGCGCTGCTCTCTCGCATGGATGCGTACACAACTGAAAACAACCGATTAACATCTACTCGCGACGCCTTCCTCCCCGAACTTCTCTCCGGCCGTATCCGTGTTCCTGTGGAAGGTGCTGATGTATGACCAGTTTTAACGAGAACACCGTCGAGCAAGCCGCTCTCGAGTATTTCGCCGATCTGGGATATCGGCGAGTTCATGGTGTTGATATCGCCCCCGACGGGCCTAACGCGGAACGTGACTCTTATGAAGACGTGCTGCTGTGGGGCAGGCTTCACGATGCGCTGAGACGGATCAACCCTGGCACCGATGCCGCGCTTATCGATGAGGCGGTCAAGACTGTCCAGCGAGCGGAATCGCAGAGCCTGATCGATGAGAACGCACGCCTGCATCAGCTCATCATCGACGGCGTGGCCGTCGAACATCGTAGCGACGACGGTCAGCTTCGCACCACCCGACTCGGGCTCGTAGATTTCGAGCAGCCTGAAAATAATGACTGGGCCGTGATCAACCAGTTCACGATCGTTGAGAACGGCAAGACGCGTCGGCCCGATGTTCTCGTGATGGTCAACGGTATGCCTCTGGCGTTGCTGGAGCTGAAGAACCCGGCCAATGAACAGGCGACCTTGAAATCCGCGTGGAACCAGATACAGACTTACCGCAACGACATTCCCTCCGTGTTCGTCCCCAATGCCGTTACCGTGATCTCAGACGGCACCTCAGCTGCGTTGAGTAGTTACTCGGGAGCATTTGAGCACTATGCCCCCTGGAAGACCATTGGGGGACGTGATGTCGTGACTGACCGTCCCTCTCTGGAAGTTCTCATTAGAGGAGTCTTCGAACCACACCGATTCCTTGATCTGCTGAAGAACTTCATCGTCTTTAGCGATGAGACCGTCACCGACAAGGCAACCGGACAGCCCACTCGGGCGCTGGTGAAACGTGTGGCGAAGTACCATCAGTATTGGGCAGTCAACACCGCTGTTGAGTCCACGGTGCAAGCCTCGAGCCCCGATGGCGACCGTCGCGGTGGCGTCGTATGGCATACCCAAGGTTCGGGCAAGAGCTTCGAGATGCTGTTTTATGCAGCGAAGATTATGCGCGACCCACGCATGGCAAACCCCACTCTGGTGTTCATTACCGACCGGAACGATCTAGACGATCAGCTCTACGGCGAAACCTTTGCGCCCGCAAGAATTTTGCCGGAGACGCCCGTGCAAGCGACAACGCGTTCCGACCTTCGGGATAAGCTCAAACGTGCCTCCGGTGGGATCATTTTCACCACTTTGCAAAAATTCGCACCCGGTGAAGACGGGGATAATAACTCCGTGCTGACTGATCGGCGGAATGTCGTGGTGGTTGCTGACGAGGCCCACCGCAGCCAGTACGGGTTCGGTCAGACGCTGGACCGCAGTGGCCGTCTCAAAGCGGGGCTGGCCAAACACATGCGTGATGCTCTACCCGGTGCGACATATCTAGGGTTTACCGGGACCCCCATCGAGTCAAATGACAAGTCCACGCGAGCGGTGTTTGGCGACTACATTGACGTGTACGATCTCACCAGGGCTGTCGAAGATGGTGCTACCGTCCGGATTTTCTACGAATCACGGCTGGCGAAGGTGACGCTATCGGAATCCGACCTTGACGCGCTTGATGAGCTTGCTGATGAGATTACAGAGGGTGTTGACGAAGATGAGGCAGAAGCCGCGAAATCGCGCTGGTCACGCTTGGAAGCAATTGTCGGCTCTGAGTCGAGACTAGACCTGATAGCCCACGATATCGTTGAGCACTGGGAGAAACGACGGGAAGCCTTATTCGGCAAGGGCATGATCGTCACGATGAGCCGTCGTATCGCGGTGAGACTTTACGAGAAAATCGTTGCGCTACGTCCTGACTGGCACTCGGACGATCCTGATCAAGGCAAGATTAAGGTCGTCATGACCGGATCGGCTTCTGATCCTGCTGAGTTCCAGCCCCATATCCATTCCAACGAGGTCCGCAAGGAGCTCAAGCTCCGGGCGAAGAATGCCGACGACCCGTTAGAGCTGGTCATTGTTTGTGACATGTGGCTGACCGGATTCGATGCGCCCGCCATGCACACCATGTACGTGGATAAAACCATGCGGGGCGCAGGGCTGATGCAAGCCATTGCTCGAGTGAATCGAACCTTCCGGGACAAGCCGGGTGGCCTCATCGTGGACTATATTGGTCTGTTCTCCAACCTGCAACAAGCCCTCAAAGAGTATTCACCATCGGATCAAGACCAGACAGGGGTTCCACTTGAGCAGATGGTGCGGGTGATGTTGGAGAAACACGATATTATTCGTGGAATTCTTCACGGTGTTGAATATAACTCCTCCCCCTCGCTATCGGCGTCCCAGCGACTCAACGAGTATGCGAAAGTCCTGGACTTTGTCATGGCCGATGACGATCGAACCTCGCGATTCAACGATCAAGTACTCGCATTGGCAAAGGTCTTCGCCCTTGTTGGCGCGCACGAAGAAGCCACCAAAATCCGGGACGATGTCAGATTGTTCACCGACGTGAGGGCCGCGATCCTGAAAATCCAGAACCCCGCTTCGGGTCTGGGCGGTTCCGGGTCGGTGGAAATAGACACAGCATTAGGACAGTTGCTCAATGAGGCTGTTGCTTCTGACCAAGTCCTCGATGTTTATCAACTGGCTGGTGTAGAGACGCCTGAAATTTCCCTGCTGAGTGACGAGTTCTTGGACTCCCTCGCTGATCAGGACAGGCCCAATTTGCAGATTGGTCTGTTGCGACGGATTATCAACGACCAGCTTCGCACGATTAAACGGCGGAACGTGGTGCAAGGTCGGAAGTACTCCGAAATGCTCGATGCGGCCGTGAACCGGTATACAAACCAGTCACTTACCGCTGCGGATATTATTGCTGAGCTCGTCAAACTCGCTAAGGAAATGCGAGATTCAGATCAGAGGACAGAAAACCTCGGTCTTAGTGTCGCCGAAGTAGCCTTTTATGATGCTATTGCTCAGAACGATGCTGCCGTCCTACAAATGGGCGATGACACGTTGAAGCAAATCGCCATCGACCTCGTGCAGGCCGTTCGAAACAGTGTGGTCATCGACTGGGAGCATAAGGAGAGCGTGCGTGCCACAATGCGGTCCAAAGTCCGACGTTTGCTGGCGAAGTACGATTACCCGCCAGATGCCGAAGCCAAGGCGATCGAACTTGTCCTAGAGCAGGCACAGGTACTTGCTCGCCAAGAAAACGCTGCTTAAAAGCGCTGTAAAACATCGGGCATTTTTCAAGGCTGGACGAGAGCCCCCGACACGACAGTGCACTTTTACGGCTCTTCTGACTTGAGTGTGGGTTAGAGGTTCAGGCCGCCGCCGACCAGGAGCATTCTGAGGCGATAGTTCTCGGGGCTGCGGAAGCCTCTGGCTACGCGCCGTGCGAGTTCGATCACGCCGTTGATCGCTTCGGTGCCACCGTTGTTCGCGCCGTCAGTGGTGAAGTAGCCGAGGAACGGTTCTCGCCACCGCTTGAGCGTGCGGCCCAGTCTGGCGATTTCTGGGATTGGGCAGGTTGGGAACGAGTCCAGCACCTTGATCGCGATCCGTCGACCAGCCACGGGATGGGGCTGGCGATACACCGACCGTAACTGTTGGGCACAGTGCCAGGCGACCTCGACTTCCACATGCCGCTCGTCAGCAAGGAAGGCGTTCTCGAGTCGGGCGTGCTGTCGCGGGGTGAGGCGTTCTTTACCCGCGCGCAGAAGGTTCCGGATCCGGTAGAGCGGATCGTTTTTGCGGCCGCGATGCCCGTGAATGTCTTGCTGTACCCGGCGACGAACTTCATCGACCGCGGCGGTGCCGAGTTTCACGACATGGAACGCGTCCAGCACCGCGGTCGAGTCTTCGAGTTGGTCATCGATCGCGTTCTTGTAGCCATGGAACGGATCCAGAGTCGCGACCTTGACCTGTGCCCGGAACGCTTCGCCACGATCGTGGAGCCAGGTCTTGTACACCTTGCCTGAACGCCCCGGCACCAAATCCAGCAGTCGGGCCCGAACCCTGCCGGTGGAATCACGGGTCAGATCGACCATGCCGGTGAACTCTTTCGGGCCTCGACCGCCGGCGCCGACCGGTCGGGTGGACACGTGATGCCAGATGTGTTCATCCACGCCCAACACGGTGACACCAGCGAACCGGGACTCGTCCTCGCTGGCGGCTTGCAGCACTGGCTTCACCGCACGCCACAACGTTTTCCACGTACACCCCAACTGGCGCGCCAGACCCTGTATCGACGCGTTCTCCGAGCGGAGTTGTTGAATCGCCCACCGAGTGGCGCGTACCGTGAGCAGTGCCCGGGCGGCTGCTACCTGCGGGTTCTGTTCCGTGAACGAGGTCACCGTGCAGTCGGGGTCAAGACAGCGCCAGCGGCGTTTGCGCCACTGCACCCGGACCGGTGCGGTGAAACAGGGCGCGTCGATCAACTCGACCGGCATCCGCCCATGCCCTTGCACCACTACCCCGCAGCCGGGACATCCCATCACCGACGGGCGGGCTGACTCGACCACGATTCGCAGTCCGGCCTGGTGACGGTCGACCTTGACCACGTGGAGTCCGGGCAGGTCGACCAGCAGGTTGCAGTGGTGGCAGTAGTCACCTGTGGTGCGGCAGCAGACAGTAGAATCAGACATCGTCAAGGTCCTTGGAATCGATGGTTGTGGTAACCCTGATTCTCAAGGGCCTCGACGCTGCTTAGCGCACGGACACGCCCACCACGAAACCAGACCTCACCCCACACTCAAGTCAGAAGAGCCACTTTTACAGATGACTGGCCACTACTGCCTTGCGTGGACAGCTTCGTCGAGAACCAAGAGCCTTAGTACCCCGCGCATTGTGAGTTTTAAACATCAACAGCGTGATTCAAAACCGCCACCCGTCTTGGTCATTCTCAGTGCCGTCTTCACCGCCCTGGGTTCTGGCTCACCTTGGGATAGCGAGAACCGGACGATTTGCTATTGGTTGGAGTTTGATTTACCCGCCCGTGGTGTGCTTGTGCGAGGAGGAATACGAGCTAACATCTATGTGAGATAGATCACTTCATGGGGAGGGCTCGTTCGTGTCGCAGACGCTGTTCATTCATCACCGCATCTACACCTTGGCCGGCGTGACGCCGATTGACGGGGCGATCCTTGCTGTAGATGGGAAGATCCAATTTGTCGGTGCGCTGGACGACGCGCGAGGTCTTGCATCGGAGAGCTGTGTAGAGGTTCGGCTTCCTGGAGAAGCCGTTCTTCCCGGATTTCATGACGCACACATTCACACTGGCGATATGGCACGAGGGCTGGTGGCACCTCAGCTGGGTGGAGCCACAAATTACCAAGAAGTGTTGAGACGGTTGTCCGAGTTTGCAACATTCCGGTCAGGTGAAACCTGGGTGCTTGGCGGACGTTGGGATTCTCATGAATGGCACTGCGGATCGGCTCCAGATAAGGCTGACCTCGATGCGATTTTTGGGGCGACACCTGTGGTGCTACAAAGCGTCGATGGACACGCCTCGTGGGCAAATTCTGCTGCCCTTGCGCAGGCGGGAATTCACCGCGAAAGCCCCGAAGTTCAGGGTGGTGAGATCGTTCGGGACGATACGGGTGACCCCACAGGATTATTGCGAGAAGCTGCACAAGATATACCTCGTCGGATGGCAGAAAGTTCGCTTGAACCGCAGCTTCCGGACCTGATCAGTGCCATTCAGGGTGAGCTGATTCGTCTTGGCATTACCCAGATCACGGATTTCGATGGAGAAGAAATCCGGAACGTGTATCAACAACTGGATGACGCCCGAAAGCTTCGTTTGCGGGTTAATAAAGCGGTACAAGCAGCTGATCTTGAGCTCGCGATAGCGCAGGGGCGTCGAACTGGTGCGGGCTCCGATTACCTGCGGACCGGTCCCGTAAAGCTCTTTTCCGACGGTGCGTTGGGGACCCACTCTGCTTTGGTCTCAGAACCCTATGCAGACTCCACCCCAGAGCAGCCGTGTAACTGTGGCATCGCGGTTACGAGTGTTGCGGACCTCGTCACTGGTGTCACGCGAGCGAATGCACACGGGCTGTCAACAGCCATTCACGCGATTGGCGATCAGGCCAACACCAACGTCTTAAAGATCTACGCCGGTGTGTTTCTGTCCACCCGTGCCAACCGGTTGGTCAACCGCATCGAACACGCCCAGCATCTCAGTCACACCGACGTCGCCCGTTTTGCCTCCTACGGCGTGGTGGCCTCACAACAACCCACGCATTGCACCACCGACTATCCACTGAACTCCAAACGTCTCGGTGACCGCCCGCTGGCTAGTTATGCCTGGAAGACTCTCCTTGACGCGGGGACCCTGGTCGCATTCGGATCCGATGCTCCCGTTGAACCAGCGAATCCATGGTTTGCTATCCACGCCGCAGTTACCCGGCGCACCCGAGAACCGAATGCGCTGACAGATGGTAAGACCTCAGAAACGTTGACTGTTGCCCAAGCACTTCAGGCTCACACACAGTCGCCGGCAGACGCACTAGGACTTGGGGAGTTGAGCGGAACCCTTACCCCGGGAAAATATGCGGATTTCATTGCATGCGACCAAGACCCCTTTGAAGTAGAACCCACCGATCTCTGGAAAACACAGGTACAGGCCACAGTGATTGGCGGGACGGTCCAATATTCTGCGCCAGATTCCGCAGACGTCGGATGAAAACATCATCCCGAAAGGTGAAAATACGCGTGAAGAACGTCAAAACATGGAGCCTCGTCACAGTGCTTGCTGGGTCGTTACTCGGCCTGAGCGGTTGCGGAGCGGAAGCGCTGTGGCTCATTGATGAGGAAACCGATCCAGCAAAAATAGACCTCAGCGATTTCGAGGCAACCCCGGTACCGGAGGAAGAGAAGGCCAAAGAAATCATCGAGAGGATAGAGCCTCAAGAAGAACTTCACGCCATGCTTCCTCCCGAATACCGCGCTGGGCTGAAATGGACAACGTCAGTTGGCTACCCGCCAATGGAACTGTGGGCGAGCAATAACGAAGACATTATCGGCGTCGACCCCGCAATGGCACGAGCAATGTCCGCGGCCCTTGGTGTTGAGATGACCTTGGAAGACCAGGAATTCAACGCCATGATTCCAGGGTTGATCTCCGGGCGCTACGACGTATTGGCCAGTTCGATGACCGACACGGAAGAACGACGGGAGACGACGTCCTTTGTGAGCTATGTGAAGTCTGGCAACGCGTTCCTGGTGGAAAAAGGCAATCCGCTCAACGTCGAGGTACCAGAGGATCTATGTGGCAAGAAAGTAGCACTGGTCGATGGTGGCTCTAGCGCTGCATTTGCTGAAGGTGTTTCAGCAGAATGCGAAAGCAATAACGAGGAACCGTATGAAATTTTGAGGTTCGAACAAGATCAGACTGCCAATCTAGCGCTGGAAAGCGGGCGAGCCGATGCCACGGTCACCGATCTGCCGGTTGCACTGTCTCACGCAAGTTCCGACAACAAAAATTTTGAAGCGGTCCCGATCGACGGCGACGAGGCCATCTGGGGTATTGGCATTGATAATGCGCAAACACAACTCGCCGAAGCCATACAGGCTGCCATGCAGTATCTGATGGATGAGGGCTACTACGAGGAGATTCTTGCCGCCTGGGACGTCGAGGTCATGGCGGTCGACGAGGCCACACTAAACGGGGGATGACCAAGAGAGGGAAAACCGTGGAGAGAAGAACCGAACCTTTTGTCTTAGCAGATGGAAGAACGATTCCCGTTGCACCGGTCAAACATGTCAAACGGTGGATCGTCGGCGCAATTGCCATTGCGGTGCTGATCTGGTTGCTGTCGATTCTCGTCTTCAACGAGCGGATTCGTTGGGATCGAGTGTGGGAATACCTGTTTTTCCCTAATATTCTCAGCGGAGTCGGCGTCACCATCTATATCAGCATCGTGGCAACGATTCTCGGGCTCGTGCTTGGTGTTTTCATCGCGATTATGAAGTTGTCGAATAACCCGGTACTCCGGTGGATCGCTGAAGGCTATATCTGGTTTTTTCGCGGCACTCCGGTGCTGGTGCAACTGATCTTCTGGTTTAATCTGGCGTTTCTCCTGCCGTACTTGGTGCTCAAAATCCCCTTCACGAATCTCGGGTTTCGATGGGACACGAATGAGCTCATCTCTGGGTCCACCGCTGGAATCTTAGGACTGGGCCTGAATCTGTCAGCCTATTTCGCAGAGACAGTGCGAGCCGGAATTATGGCGGTCGACCGAGGGCAAACCGAAGCTGCGTTGGCCTCAGGAATGACGCGCGGACAAACCACCCGGTTAATTGTCTTGCCCCAGGCACTGCGCATCATCATTCCGCCGACAGGCAACGAGTTCATCTCGATGTTGAAGACCACCTCACTGATCGTGGTCGTGGCCGGTAATGACTTGATGACCAATGCCAGCCAAATCTACAAGCAAAACAACCTCATCATCGAGCTACTGATTGTGGCTAGTATTTGGTACATGGTGATGACCGCGATTGCCACGTACGGGCAGTCACTGCTGGAAAAACGGTTTGGTAAAGATCGCGTCCGTGCTATTCGTGGCACCACTTTCAGCCAGAAGGTTGTTGAAGCCACGACCGGTGCAATCAAAATCCCTCAGGGCTCGAGAAAGGGCTGACCCATGGCTAGCGACGCATCACTTGTTCACGCGCATGGAGTGCGCAAAGCATTCGGCAACCACGAAGTCCTCCGTGGTATAGATTTCAGCGTCAAGCCGGGAGAGGTCTCGGTCATCATCGGACCGAGCGGATCCGGTAAGTCGACGTTCTTACGGGCGATCAACGGCTTAGAGACGCTCGACCAGGGAAGCCTCGTTGTTGATGACCAGCAGGTTGGGTTCGACTTTCGTGATGGAAAGTACCACGAGTGGCCCGATAAGCGCTGGGCTGAGTTTCGAGCCGGAATCGGGATGGTCTTTCAGCGTTTTAATCTCTATGGCCATCTCACTGCGCTCGAAAACGTGACGATCGCGCTGGTCCATGTCAAAAAGATGAGCAGGTCCGAAGCAAAAGAGATCGCAGAACGAGAACTACACCACGTAGGTCTGGCGGAGCATCAACATAAACGTCCCCACCAGCTCTCAGGCGGTCAGCAACAGCGCGTCGCGATTGCCCGTGCCTTGGCGATGGAACCAAAGCTGATTCTCTTTGACGAGCCCACCAGCGCATTGGATCCAGAACTGGTCGATGAAGTGCTGGAAACGATGAAAACTCTCGCGAAAGCGGGCATGACCATGATTGTGGTCACCCATGAAATCGGGTTCGCCCGAGAAGTGGCCGACACTATTTCGTTTTTTGATGAAGGACAGATAGTGCTACGGGACGCGCCGGAACAATTTTTCACCAGCGACAACACCCGGGTTCAGGGGTTCCTGGAGCGGGTGCGCTAAAGACAACGCGGTGGACCAGCGCTACTGCGCCAGTGGCGGGCGCTGGGCGTTATCGGTGGGTGGCTCAGCCGGGTCGTTACCCAGGCGCAGGATGTTGTTCTGCTCATCGACGTGCACCACGGTGGGTTCGTAGGTGCGGGCTTCTTCGTCGTCCATTTGCGCGTAGGCAATCAAGATGACCAGGTCCCCGGGGTGGACCAGGTGCGCGGCCGCCCCGTTGATGCCCAGGACCCGAGTGCCTCGCTGTCCGGCGATAGTGTAGGTCTCCAGGCGAGCGCCATTGGTGATATCGACAATCGAGACCAACTCACCGGGCAGAATTCCGGCAGCATCAAGCAGGTCCTGGTCGATGGTCACCGAACCAACGTAGTTCAGGTTGGCTTCAGTCACCGTGGCGCGATGGATTTTCGCGTGAAACATGGTACGGAGCATGGGTCCTAGTCTAGGGGGCTTGGGGACAGACCGTGACCTTCAGTGACCGAGCCAACGTCGATGGTCGCCACGTAGCCCGGAAGGGGAGCCTCACCACGGTGAGGGATAGCAGACTACAGCAGGGCTATATACCCATTTAGCCTTGCCTAGGATTGCTGGAAGCTCGACAGCGTCAGCGAGATACTTGAGCTATGAAAAAGATCGCGACTTTCATTCGGCAGTATCCCATTGTGGCCATTACCTTGGTGTTGCTTGTCGTCGTGCTCGCCTGCGAGTTCTCCGGTGCCACCACTGCGGCGCAGTGGATTGCCACCGGGTATGTCATTGTCATTATTGCCTTGACCGCCTTCGACATGATTCGCGATATTCTGCGTGGCCACTTTGGCCTCGACATCCTTGCGTTGGTGGCGATGATTGCCTCCATTGCGGTGGGCGAATATATCGCAGCGATGATTATCGTGCTCATGCTCTCGGGTGGTGAAGCGATTGAAGACTACGCCGCCCAACGAGCGACCAAAGACCTCGACGCGCTGTTGAAGATGGCGCCAAATACCGCGCACCGGTTGCGCAGTGATGACCCGCACGCCACCGCCGATGACATTGACGTCACCGAGGTGGCCGAGGGCGATCTATTACTGGTCAAGCCTGCCGAAGTGGTTCCCGTCGACGGTGAGCTGATCAGCGATTATGGCGACTTTGACGAGTCCTCCCTGACCGGTGAGAGTCTGCCGGTCCAATACGAACGCGGTCACGCGGTGCTGTCGGGTTCCATCAACGGTCAGCGGGCGGTGCGGATCCGTGCCACGGCAGACTCTAACTCCTCCCAGTATCAGAAGATTATTGCGCTGGTAGCAGAAGCCGAGCAAGCCAAAGCCCCCACCGTGCGGGTGGCCGACCGGTTTGCGGTCCCGTTCACGCTCGTCTCGTTGGCCATCGCCGGTCTGGCCTGGTGGCTGTCGGGCGACCCGGTCCGTTTCGCCGAAGTGCTGGTGCTGGCTACCCCATGCCCGTTGTTAATTGCTGCCCCGGTGGCATTCATGGGCGGGATGAGTTCCAGTACCCGCAACGGCATCATCGTCAAAGGTGGAGCCACCCTCGAGGCATTGGCGCGGGCGAATTCAGTGGCCTTCGATAAGACCGGTACCCTCTCCTACGGCCAGCCCGAACTGGTTGAGGTGATCCCCGCCGACGGGGTGGATGCCGACGAGTTGCTCACCTTGGCGGCCTCAGCTGAGCAGTACTCCTCCCACGTACTCGCCGAAGGCGTGATCTCTGCAGCTTATGAGCGTGGACTGAGGCTGACCACCACCGAGGATGCGAACGAAATTGCGACCAATGGTGTCACTGCGGTCATCGACGGTCGCCATGTGGTGGTGGGTAAGTTGGCTTTCGTTCAAGAGACCGACCCGGAGGCAACGCGTGTTCGGCTGGAGCCGGGACAAACCTCGGTGGCGGTGGCGATCGATGGCAGGTTTGCCGGTAGTTTATTGCTCGCTGACTCGCTGCGCGACAACTCCTCGACCACCGTCCGAGAGTTGCACGACCAAGGCATCGACACGATCGCGATGCTCACCGGTGATAATCAGGACACTGCCACCTCACTGGCTGAACAAGCTGGCATTGATACGGTCCACGCCGAACTGTTGCCCCACGACAAGGTGGAGATCATCAAGACTCTGCCCAGCCCGGTGATGATGGTCGGCGATGGCGTCAATGATGCCCCGGTGCTCACCGCCGCCGATGTCGGAATCGCCATGGGCGCTCGCGGAGCCACCGCCGCCAGCGAGTCCGCCGACGCGGTGATTGTCCGCGACGACATCAGCCGGGTGGGCTTGGCGGTGCGCATCGGTAAACACACCTTCCGGATCGCGCTGGAAGCGATATGGATTGGCATCATCCTCTCGATCGGGCTGATGCTGGTGGCCGCCTTCGGCTACATCCCCGCTGTGTGGGGCGCGCTAACCCAAGAACTGGTCGACCTGGCCGCTATCCTCTACGCCCTGAGGGCACTGACCGGCGGGATCAAGGGCACGAACAAAAACCGGGGCGCGGACCGTCATGACGAGGCCCAGCCCTCCGACGTCACGGAAGTTTCGCGTAGCTGACGCGTGCTCCCGGGGCTCTGGGTCCACCTGGTTTTTCTTATTCGGTGGCGTGGCGACCCGTTTCATGGCGATGTAATTCTCCGGTGGCCAGGCGACCAACATGGCGAGTGAGTGACTCGAGCGGTCCACGTCCGGTGACCGCCATCCAGAGGGGGCAGACGATCAGGGCGCCGATGACCATGAACAAGGCGGTGAGGTCCTCTTCAGCTGGCCCGATCCAGTCTCCGAGGTTGATGTTGCCATAGACGATCAGCGTGACCACCGCATGGGCCGCATAGACAGTCAGGGGCATGGCTCCCATCGCCGATAACGGGTAGGTGACCCAACGTACCGGACCGCGACATATCAGCAGGCACGCTCCAAGGACCGTGGCACCCACGCCGAGGCCCAGCATGATTTCCAGGCTGCCACCGGTGTGTGGGCGGCTCGAGGTCAGACCTAATCTCAGCCATTCCACGGGGTCGACGGGTTCTTCTTCCGGAACAACGTCCTCTGGTTTCCATGACGAGGAATCTTCTGTGTCGTAGGGGTAGAAACTCCCGTCCTCGACGTAGCCGTACGAGTCTGTGCTGTCGTAGATGCTCCCGTAGGAAGAGTAGCTCTTTTCATCCAGGGAGGTTCCGGCGCCGTCTTCAGTTAGCGATGCCAGGAAAAAGCCCAGCGCGGCCACCACCAGACCGCCTAGAGCTAGCACCGTAGCCAGGCGGATACTGCGCAAATTGGAACGACCAATAGCCATACCGGTCAGGGCCAGCGCGAGCCAGGCGGTGAGCGGGTAGGGGCTGAAGAAGAGAAATGCGAGTGCGCCATCAAAGGCAGAGAGGGCATTAAGCATCTCCAACACGACCGGGCCGATGATGGCGAATCCTGCTGCCCAGACTAGCAGCCAGCGACGACGCAACCGCATAAACGGCATCATGGCAATATAGAGCATTCCGAAAATCGGCAAGATGACCGAGATGGGAGTGCCCAACGCCTCGAGGGCAAGACCGATGCCGAAAATGGTGGCCGCGCGCCCTAGCAGACGAAGACGCAAGAAAGGCAATGCCTCGATATCGGGACGCCGGGTGCCTCCGGTCATCATCGCCAGCGAGATCCCGGCCAGTAGTGCGAATAACAACGAGGAAAAGCCGTGCACAATTCCCGGCCAGGTCGACGGTTCGGAAATTTCGAGCTCAGGAATTAACGCCATATGGGCGAAAATCATGCCGATGATGGCCAGAGCTCGGGCGACGTCGAGGCCCGGAACGCGGGGCGGTGTTATCAGCGTGCGCGCTGAACGAAATGAAAGCACAGCATGTATTTATCTCATGCTCTTCTGGAGAGCAAATGCGACACACTGTTGAGACCTTGTTGCAATAGTGGTGGCCATCGTGTGCGAATCAGCGCGATGATCAACACAAAGACCCAGAACTCTTGTACTGGTGCCGAGAAAGCACCGAAAATGATGGCGACCTAGAGGATGGGCACCTTAGCCTCGTTGTTTAGTCAGGAACGTCAGCATCAGGTTGGCGAGGACTTCAGGTTGTTCAAAATGGAGGAAGTGAGGGGTGTTACTGCCTTCGAGGAGATGGAATTCCGCGCCGGGGATGGCGTCGGCAACTTTCTTCGACTGCCACGGTGGAGTGAGGAGGTCCTGTTCTCCGACCACCACGAGGGTCGGTGTTTTGATCTGGGGCAATCGGTCGAGGGTGTCATGAGCCAAGTCGGCGTCCCACTGCTCGACGGTGGTTTGGATCTGCACCTCACTCTGCGGCAACCCGCGCAGAACGGGGGCGAGAAATTCCGTGAGATCGGGGCGGTCCAACGTTTCGGGAGAGAAGGCAAGACCGGTGGCTGTGGCGGCAACGTCTAAGTCACCTTTAACGTAGGGATACCGTAGGGAAGTAATCACTGCGGCTTGGAACCCGTCGCAGCGACCCCATGTGGAGTAGAGGATCAGGGACTTGACGTGGTCCGGATAGTTGATTGCGAGCTCTTGTGCGACAGCGGAGCCAAGGGACCAACCCAGAATGTGCGCTTGAGGAATCTGCAGTGCGTCCATCAGGGCCGCCACATCCTGAGCCATTGAGCGGACTGAAATAGCACCATCGCCACGGTCAGTCTCGCCGATCCCCCGGTTATCGAAAGTGATGACACGGTAATTCTGAGCAAATCGGTCTTCAAACTCGGCCCAGGTATCAATAGCTCCCGAGGTGCCCATGATCAGAATCAGAGGTTCGCCCGAGCCTTGCTCTTCGTAGTGAACATTGATGCCGGTCGAGATCTGCACGTGTGGCATGTGAGGCTTCTTTCTGGCGTCGAGTCGTTCTTATCTCTGTGACTGAGACTACCTGGGTTGCACGTCCGGAGACCAGGCATACAGCAGACGTAGCGCCCTGTGCTTCTCGCGTTTCACGATAGCCTGGCAACTTCGACAGGACACTTCAGACAAAGATGCCTAGATACACTCTGCAGGGAGTGCATCTAGGCATCAGGAAGCGATCGTGGGCTGTGAAACTAGGGTGATTCGTAGAAGACCGGAGCGTTGGGTCCTAGTGGCAAGTCGAGTCCCATCCAACCGATGGTCATCAATGTCCAGACGGCCCAGAATGCTAGCGAGTAGGGCAGCATTACCGAGACCAATGAGCCGATGCCGATCTTCTTGTCGTAGCGTTGGGCCACCACGATGATCAGCGCAAAGTAGGTCATCAGCGGACTGAGGATGTTGGTGGCTGAATCCGAAACGCGGTAGGCGGCCTGGGTGAACTCCGGGGAGATGCCCAGCTGCATCATGATGGGCACCATGATGGGTGCCAGCATCGCCCATTTTGCGGAGGCCGAACCGATGAATAGGTTTACCAGGCCGGTGAAGAGCATGAAGAGTAGCACCAGAGGAATTCCGGTGAGGTTGATCGAGTCTAGCGCTTCAGCGCAGAGGACCGAGAGAATCAGACCCAGGTTGGTTTGTTCAAAGTAGGCGATGAACTGACCTGCGGTGAAAGACAGGACCAGGAACATGGCCATCCCGGAGATGTATTTGGAGATGTGGTTCACGGCATCGGTGTCGTTTTTCACCACGTTGGTGACGATGCCGTAGACCAGGCCGGGAATGAAGAAGACGACGACGAGAATAATGGCCAGCGAGCTCATGAACGGCGACTGGATGACAGCACCGTCTTCACCGCGCATCGGAGCATTCGGTGGAACAATGAGGAGAAGCAACAACCCAATGGTGATCACCAGTGAAATGCCGGCCCAGATCAGGCCCTTTTTTTGCAACGGGGTGACCTTCAGCTGTTCCTCGTCCTCGCCCTCGATGGCCCCTTCACCGGTCCATTTACCCAGCCGGGGTTCCACGATGAACTGGCTGACCAGTGTACCGACGATAGCCAAGATAAAAGTCGAAGCGATGATGAACCAGTAGTTCATCGCCAGGTTCATCTGGTCGGCGTAGGCAGGGTCGATGGTGGCGGCGGCTTCAATGGTGAGCTCGCCGAGCACCACGTCTGTTCCGGAAAGCAGAAGGTTAGCACTGAACCCTGCCGAAACGCCGGCGAAGGCGGCAGCAATACCGGCCAGCGGGTGTCGTCCAAGGGCGACGAACAAGATGGCTGCCAGTGGAGGTAACACCACGTAGCCGGCGTCGGAGGCTACCGAGGACATTACACCGGCAAAGACAATGGCGAAGGTGACCAGCGTGCGGGGGATAGAGAGGATAAAACCACGTAGTGCGGTACCGATCAGTCCGGTGGATTCGGCCATACCGATACCGATCATGGTAGCGAGCACCACGCCGAGTGGGGCGAAGTTGATGAAGTTATCGACCGCTGAGGAGAAGATCCACTCAACACCTTCGGCGGAAAGCAGGTTGAACACTTCCACCGTTTCGCCTTCAACTGGATCTTCGACACTCAGCCTGGCCTGGGAGAGAACCCATGACAGCAGGATGACCAGCAGGGCCAAAATCCCGAAGAGAGTGACGGGGTGCGGAAGCTTATTGCCACCCCACTCGATGACGTCCAAGAAGCGTTGGAAAAAGCCCTTCCGCTTTCCACTTTCCAAGGTTTTTGACGGGGCATCATCATCGGTGACGGTGTTGTCGGTCGTTGCTGCTCCCGAGTCGTTGTGGTGGATGCTCATAGGGGTCCTCTAGTAACGGTTATGTGATGAGATAGCCAGCGAGCTGGTGGTGTAGCATGCCGGAATGGTCTTATTTTTCCTGTGAGGAGACATAAGACCTTTGAGGTGAGGTAAATCATAGCTAAAGTTTTGGGGTGATTTCAAAAACGTCACTCTTAAAATCGGTGTAGTTAGCCATCCGCAGGGCCTCTTCTTCACCGTCGACCTTGAGAATGCCAATAGCGTCTTCGAAGATCCGGCGGGTAGCGATGCCCATGCCTGGGTGGAGAAATCCGACCTACACCCCGAACGCGAGGCAGCTCCCGTTACTACAGCGGTCTAGTCGGACTTGTTGATAGCCTTCACGACAGGCCGGTGCCGGTCACCTCGATTGATGAAGGCACCGGCCCGCCAGTGTCTTTGCCACGCTTGTAGCACGCCTAGTTGGTGGTCAACACCGCATCGAAGTAGGCGGCAATACCGTCCACATCATCCAGTGGTAACACAGCGGCGACATACTGGTCCGGACGGACAATCACGACCACACCGTCGCGAGAAAGTTCACGATCCTCAAAGATGTCCTCGTCCGGTATGGTGGCGTAGATCTTCTCCCAGTACTCCAGGCCAAACTTCCCGACTTTGGGGCGGAAGATCGTCGGGGCATCCACGCAGTCGAAGCTCGCGGTGTCTTGCTGATAGATAACATTCGGCTCAATCTGAGCGTTAATGTCATCGCCTTCGCGACGGTATTTCACAAACGGTGAGTCCGCGGAGGTCTCCAACCACTCGGCCAGCTTTGAGAGCTTGGAATCGTGCTCGCCACAGGCCGGGCGGTCCGCAAAGGCGTACAGTCGCCAGCGACCATCCGCCACCGCCTGGTGGCCGATGTGCAACGGGTTGGCGTCGCAGACGCGCATGGCCGTAGCCGACTTGAAGCGCTTACCCACGGGGAACCCGGCGGCCAACTCCTGGTGCTCGGTGCCGCCGGTGACCATGGAGGGACGGTATTCAGTCAAGAAGCCCGCCGGGAACTCGGCGGTTTTGACGTAGAAGTCCTCCAGGTATGTCGGATCGGGCAGCTCTTCGGTCGGGGTGGCCATCAGGGTCGACCATTCCTTATCGAAGTCGATGAGGTTCTTGGCGACCTCTTGGCGCTCATCCGAGTAGGTGTGCAACAGGGTCTCGGGGCTGCGCCCCGACAGCACCTGGCCCAGCTTCCAAGAGATATTGAAACCGTCCTGCATTGACACGTTCATACCCTGACCGGCCTTGGCCGAGTGCGTGTGACAGGCATCGCCGGTGATGAACACGCGCGGGGTCAACCGGTCGCGGTCTGCGGTGTCGACATCGTCGAAGTGGTCGGTCAACCGGTGTCCTACCTCGTAAACCGAGTTCCAGGCCACGGACTTCACATCCAGGGTGTAGGGGGTGATGATGTCGTTGGCCTTGCGGATGATTTCCTCGATCGGGGTGTCGCGCACCTTGTGGTCATCATCCAGAGGCACTTCACCCAAGTCCACGTACATGCGGAACAGGTGTCCACCCTCGCGAGGGATGTGCAGAATCTGGCCGTGCTTGGAGTTGATGGCGCACTTGGTGCGGATATCCGGGAAGTCGGTGTTAGCTAGCACGTCCATGACACCCCAGGCGTGGTTGGCGACATCGCCACTCATCACCCGCCCGATGGAATCGCGGACGCGAGAGTGGGCGCCATCGCAACCCACGACGTACTTGGCGCGCACGGTGCGTTGTTCGCCCTTCCGGGGGCCGGCTACGTACTCCACCTGGACCTCGACCGGGTAGTCCTGCTCGCGGTCCACACTCAGTCCGAGGAACTTAATCCCATAATCCGGGGTAATCCGACCCGGGGCCCGCAGTGCAGCTTCGGCGTAGCCATCCAATACGCGTGCCTGGTTGACGATCAGGTGTGGGAACTCGGAGATGCCGGAAGGGTCATCGGGAGTCCGGGCGGTACGAATGATGTTCTCGGAGTTGGTGGGGTCCGGCTTCCAAAAACACATCTCGGTGAGCCAGAAGGCCTCGTCGATAATTTCGCTAGCGAAGCCAAAGGCTTGGAAGGTCTCCACCGAGCGGGCCTGAATACCGTCGGCCTGGCCGATCTCCAGACGTCCCTCACGGCGTTCAATAATGCGGGTATTGACTTCGGGGTAGTAGGACAGTTGGGCGGCGGCCAGCATACCGGCCGGACCGGTTCCGACAATCAGAACGTCCATTTCGTCGGGGAGTTTGTCGCTGCGATTGAGGCCGTAGCCGGCAGCAGGACGAATTCGGGGGTCTTCGGAGACATAGCCGTGTTCGTGGAAATGCATCGGTGGTTCACTCCTTGTCGGAAAAGACAGAGTAGATCGTGCCGTAGAGCGTGTTCTATAATCGAACACTAAACTCTATTATCGAATTTATGAGTCAGATCATAGAGGAAATATGAGCTGGCTTACAAGGAGGTGTGTCGTGGCAGACCCGGTTACTCGGTCCGCAGGATCGCAAACCCTCAGTCGCGGTCTTCGAGTACTGGAAGTGCTCGCTAATTCCCCGTCTGCGATGAGCATCGGCCAGGTCGCTCACGCTTTGGGGCTGCACCGCTCGGTGTGTTACCGGCTGGTGCGTACCCTGGAAGACCACGGGCTGGTGGTGCGTGATCAGCTGGGGAAACTCGCGCTAGGTGTACGACTCGTGGCCTTGGGTGCCTCGGTCGAGCGAGATATGCGTGCCACTGCCCTGCCCTTATTGACCCTGGCCGCTCAACGGTTAGCCATGACCTGCTTTCTGGCTATCGAAGACCGCGGGGAATGTTTGACGGTCACCAGCGTGGAACCTCCACACCAAGAAACCGTCATCGCCCAGCGCCCCGGCGCGCGTCATCCCATCCAGGACGGGGCCACCGGAAGAGCGATCTTGGCGATCATGGACGAGGCTTGTTGGCCAGAGGACATCAGCGACGAGGTGCGAGCCAATGTCCACGAGATCAGGCAGCGCGGTTGGGCGGAGTCCTACAGTCAGGTCATCCCCGGGCTGTACGGCGTCGCGATCCCAGTGCGCTTCGAGGACGGCCGGCTGGGATCGGTTGGAGCATTGAGTCTTTTCCACGCCACGGGCGAGCATTTCAACCGTGTCTTGGAAGGCCTGTGCACAGTTGAGACCGGACTTGTTGAAGCTGGGGTGTGTACTTTAAGGTAGGGGTGTCGAAGGTCATAGTGGGCTGAACCAACTGTGACGCCTTCTCGGCCTGGCGTTTGAAAAAGAGACGCTAACTCTTCGGTGAAGAGCCAGACATATATGGAATCGATCGACATATCTGTCTGTTGGGAGCGTTTCATATGCCAACTGTTGCCGCCGTTCTTGCCGATGCCCTGCACCGCCACGCCTCCGCCTTCTTCGGGCTGATGGGCAATGGCAATGCCTATTTCATTGACGCGCTACATCAGCTCGGCACCGATATCGTGCCGGTCCGCCACGAAGTCGCCACGGTAGCCTCCGCCGATGCCTACTATCGGGTGCGCCAAGAACTCGCGGTGGCCACCACGACCTACGGGCCGGGCTTTACCAACACGCTGACCGCGCTCGCTGAAGCCTCGCTGTCGCGGGTCCCGCTGATCCTGGTGGTCGGTGACCAGCCCACTCCGGGGCGTCGCCCCTGGGATATAGACCAAACCGCCGCAGCGGCCTCCATGGACGTGCCGACACTGACCGTTGAGCCCTCCAATGCCGGTACCGTGGCCATCTCTGCTGTGGAACAAGCCGTGTCGCTACAACGCCCCGTGGTCCTCGCGATTCCCTATGACTTGGCCATCGTCGAGGTCAGCGCCGATGGTGCCGTCATCCCTGAGCTCACCCCTAAGGCGCCGAGCCCGGTAGCCGATACCGAGACCATACACAACATGGCCACTGCCTTGCGAGAGGCTTCCCAGCCACTCATTCTGGGTGGTCGCGGTGCCCGTCACTGTGCTGGGGCCTTGCGTGAACTGGCCGGCCTGCTCGGCGCCGATGTGGCTACCTCCGCACCCGGGCGCGGGCTGTTCCGCACCGATGGCACCGATGGATTCACCGATTTGGGCGTGTGCGGAGGATTCGCCGCCCCGGGCTCCGCCCAGCGCATACGTGAAGCCGATGTTGTCCTGGTAGTGGGAGCCGGACTGAACCAATTCACCATGGCCTTTGGTGAGGCCTTCGGCCCCGAGGCGCACGTCATCCAGATTGACAGCGAACCACAGGCCACCCACGCCCGCGTCAACCAGTTCCTCAGCGCTGATTCCGCTACCGCCGTCCCCGCGCTACTGGATGCGTATAAAGCCACCACCTCTGCGACCGAGTCGCGGGCGAAGACCGAGAACACCGAAGACACCGCTCGCGAGCTCCGCGCCTATGAGACCGGCACCGAATTCGGCCCCGCCGGTGGGCTCGACCCCCGCGCGCTGAGCACCCGGTTGAACGAGCTGCTGCCACCAGACCGGATCTACATCACCGATGGTGGCCACTTCATCGGCTGGCCCAATATGTTCTTCGACGTGTCCGAGATCGACCACATGATCTTGCTGGGCACAGCCTTCCAAACTATTGGGCTGGGTTTCTCCGCCTCTGTCGGAGTTGCTCACGCTGCCCCGGAGAAAACCACTGTGTTGGTCACCGGTGACGGGGGTGGCATGATGGCCTTCGCTGACGCTGAATCCCTGATCCGTACTGCCAAGAGCGCCGTGGTCATCGTCTTCAACGACGCCGCCTATGGGGCTGAGGTCTTCCAATACGGCAGTAAGGGATTGGCCGAAGAACCCATGCGCGTCGGCGAGATCGACTTCGCCGGGCTGGCCACCAGCCTGGGCGCTCGCGCCTCCGTGATCCGCAGTTTCAACGATTTGAAGGACTTCACCCAGTGGGTTGCCGACGGCGCACACGGCACCTTCGTATTGGACTGTCGCGTCGACGGGAGCATCGTCGCCCCGTATATGCAAGAGATCGCTGGGATTTAACGCTGTATACCGCCCTGCCACTGTGAATGATGTCATGTGGTCTATATGACATGAGATCTCAAATCGTATATAGTCTGAGCTCAGCGGGTATGACCTAGACCACTACGCAGCGGTCAAAGCGCCCTCTCGCATCACACTCACACCCTGAGAAAGTAGCAGTGGACCATGGAGAAACTAATACGCATTGCGGTTCGTTTTCTCGCAGTGCTCTCAGCAATCGCAGTCGTCGTGATGGTCATCGCCATCGCCATCGATGTCTTTGCACGCAATATCACTGGTGCATCGTTACCGGGCATGATCGAAATCGCCGAAACAGCCATGGTGACCGCCGTAGCCTTCGGTCTGGCCTGGGCCGGACTGAACGGCGAACACGTCGCGGTTTCCCTGGTGACCGACCGTTTTGGCCCCGGATTGACCAGAGCTACCAATGTCTTCGTCTGGGCCCTGGTGACTCTCTACACCGGCTGGCTCTCCTATGCCAACATCATGCGCGCCATCGATTCCTTCATCTTCCGTGAAACCCGCTTTGGCATCGTGCAGTGGCCGATGTACCCGATGCGCTGGATCCTGGCGATCGGCCTGCTCTCTCTGTTGTTGGTAGCCGTCCTTAACCTGGTGCGCACATTGCGTGGCCAAGAACCCACCGGCCACGCCGATGAGGTCCAAGCCGCTCTGGCCGACCAGCCGGATGTCGTCTCCAAAACATCCGCCAGCATCGCAACTTCTACCGCCGAAGGAGGCCGTGCATCATGAGTCTCGGCGCTGTCGTGATCCTCGTGCTGGTGCTGATGCTGGCACTGCTACTGCTCCGAGTCCCCGTGGCCGTCTCCTTGGGTCTGGCCGGTGCCATCGGCCTGGTGCTTTTGCATGGATTTAACCATGCCACCCTGGAACTCGGTGCTGACCCGTTCTCCCAGATCGCATCCTTCTCATTGACCATCGTGCCGATGTTCGTGCTCATGGGCATGTTCGCAGTACGAGCCCATGTGGCCGAATACGTCTTCGCCATCGCCGACCGCGTGTTGAGCCGTTTTCCCGGCGGGCTTGGTGTCGCCACTGTGGTCGCCTCGGCCGGTTTCTCTGCAGTCTCCGGTTCCTCGATCGGTACCGCGGCCACGATGGCGCGCCTGGCTGTCGGAGAAATGCGTAAATCTGGGTACCCGGCTCACATGGCCACCGCCTTGGTTGCGGTGGCCGGAACCCTGGGCTCGATGATTCCGCCCTCGACTTTCCTCGTCCTTTACGCCATCCTCTCTCAGCAATCGGTAGGAGAAATGCTGGCCGCCGGTATTGTCCCCGGCGTGCTCTCTGCGTTGGCCTATGCCATCTGGATCGGCTTTGCCGGCTGGCAGCTCCGCCGTCGTGGCCAGGTTGTCGCAGACGCAGACAACGTCCAAGATGCCCTGAGCCAAGCCAAAGCCATCCAGGCGGAAAACCGTCGCCACGCCCCGTTGTCCTCTCTGCCGTGGCGCGGTCTGGGCTACATTCTTCTGCTGTTCGCCATCGTGCTGGGCGGGATGTACTCCGGGCTCTTCACCGCCACCGAGTCCGCCGCATTCGGCGCGATTGCCGCGGTGCTGATTCTGATCTGGGAATTGCGTAAACAAGGCGCCAAGGGCATTTGGCAGGGTATTAAAGGCGCCCTGGAATCCACGGCGGGGACCACCGCGATGGTTTTCTTTATCATCATCGGTTCCGGAATTCTCTCAGCCTTCTTCGTCTCCGCCGGCGTGCCGGGAATGGTCACCGACGCAGTGAGTAGCTGGAACCTGTCACCGACCTGGATCATGTTGATTCTACTGTTGTGCCTGGTACCGATGGGGATGGTGCTGGAATCGTTGTCCCTGCTGATGATCTCGGTTCCGCTGATCCTGCCGGTCGCCCTAGAATTCGGCTTCGACCCAATCTGGTTGGGCATTCTGATCGTGAAATTCATCGAAATTGGCATGGTTACTCCGCCGGTGGGCATCAACGCCTTCGTCGTCTCTGGCGCCACCGGCGTGAAATCCGAGACCGTCTTCCGCGGTATCATTCCGTTCTTTGTTATCGACATGATCTTGATCCTGATCTTCTTCTTCACCCCGGATCTGATCCTGTTTTTGCCCGGATTAGTACAGAACTAGCCCTGGATGAGCCCTGGCGCAGAAAGAAGTGAACTCATGAATTGGACGACAAAAACTGCCCGTCGCGCACGAACCTCGACCCGTGGCTTGCTGGCGGTCGCCGGTATCGTGGCTGGCTCGCTGACGTTGAGCGCCTGTGAAGAGGGCGTGGTCGACTGGGAACGAGCAGATCAGACCGATGCCGAATACATCTTCACCCAAGCCAACGGCGCCAGCGTAGGGACCCAGCACGAGCTGGTTGCCGAAGCCTATATGGACGCGGTCGAAGAAGCTTCCGATGGGCGTATCGCCTTTGAACGCACCCCCTTCCAAGCCATCTGCGATATGGCCGATGTCGCAGACTGTATACGTGACGGCCGTGCCGACTTCGGACTAACCGTCACCGATTACACCCCACACCTGCTACCCACCACCTCGGTACTATCCATCTCGTTCAAAACCGATGACATTCAAGCAGCTACCCAGGCGCTTTACGAACTCCACCGCGAGTACGAGCCAGCCAAAGAGGTTATGGAGAAAGCTAACCTGGAACACGTTTCAACGTGGCCGGTGGGCGCGCTACTCATTGGGGCGAAGACCCCGATTGATGGGTTTGAAGATCTCGATGGGCTTCAGGCTCGCGCAGCCGGTCCGGTCACTCAGCGCTCGCTGGAAGATGCCGGGATGAATGTCAGCGCCATCACCGCCGGAGAAACCTATGAGGCACTACAGCGCGGAGTAATTGACTCGGTGGCCTCCTCGCTGGACTTCGGCGTGAACTTTGCCATCACCGAACAACTTCCTTATTGGGTCGACCCTGGTTTTGACCAATACACCGCCTACGGCATGTGGTGGAATAAAGACTCCTACGAGTCCTTGCCTGAGGACCTGCAGGCCACCGTGGATGACGTAACGAAGGAATTCAATGAGGGCAAGACCATTGACGTTGCCAACGGTGAGCTGGAAAATATCTGTGATGAGATGCTCGACTCCCCGGACGTGGAAGATTTCGACACTTGGTCCGATGAGGAAACTCAGAAATGGAAAGACATCGCTGCCGAGGGGGCCGAGGAAACCTGGTTGGATGTGATGGACTCGTTGGATTTCGAGAACGCGGAAGAATACCTGCGGGTCTACAACGAGAAGTACGAGTCCCTGAAATCTCCGGAAAACCCAGACGATGCCGGTATCGCCTGCGCTCAGCGCTGGCAAGAACGTCACGGCGATGCAGCAAATAAGTGATTGTGACACCCTGACCCCATCGCATAGGATGATATACGATTTCGAATACTCTCAGATCTGCTGAGCAGGAGGCCTGCATGCCGAACCCTCTCCACGACGTTCTCGTCACCCCGGGCAAGATTATTGCGGTGCACGTGGCCTTTGAGTCTCGCGCCGCCCAGCGCGGTCGGCGCCCGGCCACCCCGTCTTATTTCCTTAAGCCCACGAGCTCCTTATCGGGCTCCGGTGCCGACGTAGCACGCCCCGCCGGGACCGAGCTGATGGCTTTTGAGGGCGAAATCGCCCTGATCATCGGGGAACCGGCCCGCCGGGTCTGCCTCGAAGACGCCTGGAAGCATGTGGCTGGGGTGACCGCCGCAAACGACCTGGGCATCTACGACTACCGCCCGGCAGATAAGGGCTCTAACCTCCGCTCCAAGGGCCGGGACGGTTACACGCCCCTGGGCCCGACCGTGATTGACGCCCAAAGCATTGATCCGACCGCACTCCGGTTGCGCACCTGGGTCAACGGTGAGCTGGTCCAGGAGGATGGCACCTCCGAGGACCAGCTGATCTTCCCGCTGGCTCAGTTCGTGGCCGACCTGTCGCAGCACATGACCCTGGAAACCGGTGACGTGATCCTGACCGGTACCCCGGCCGGCTCGTCAGTGGTGGCCCCCGGCGACACCGTGGAGGTCGAGGTCGATGCCCCCACCGCCACGGGCGCACCCACCTCGGGTCGGCTGATCACCCACATTACGGAGGGCCCCGGCGACTTCGACCCGGCGCTTGGGACGTTGCCGGCTGTCGATGAAAAGCAAGCCGAAGACGCCTGGGGATCCCGTGAAGCCGCCGGTCTGCCACCGGTTGCAGATCCCACCGCGGCGCTCCCTGATGAGTTGCGGACCAAGCTGAAGGTAGCGCCCACCGCCGGGCTGTCGGCTCAATTGCGTTCCCGCGGTCTGAACAACGTCGTCATCGAAGGCGTGAAGCCTCAGACCCCGGGCACCAAGATGGTCGGGGTGGCCAAGACCCTGCGTTTTGTGCCCAACCGTGAGGACCTCTTCGGTAGCCACGGCGGTGGCTACAACGCCCAAAAACAGTGCTTTGATGCCGTCCGGCCCGGCGAAGTCATTGTCATTGAGGCTCGCGGTGAAGCCGGGTCGGGCACTCTGGGCGATATTCTCGCCCTGCGCGCTCAGTACAACGGTGCCGCCGGTGTGGTCACCGACGGGGGAGTCCGCGACTACGCCGAGGTTCAGCGCATCGGCCTACCGGTCTTCACCCAGACCTCGCACCCGGCCGTATTGGGGCGTAAGCACGTGCCCTGGGAGGTCGATGTGGCCGTTAGTTGCGGCAACGCCACGGTGCTCCCCGGCGACGTGATCGTTGGTGACGACGACGGGGTGCTTGTGATCCCGCGCGATCTCGCCGACGAAGTTGTCGAGGCCGCTCTGGCCACAGAGCACCAGGATGAGTGGGTGGCCAACCAGGTTCGAGACGGCGCACCGATCAAGGGCACCTTCCCGCCCACTGGCGAACAGAAAGAGGCCTATGAGCGCTACGCCGCCGAAACCGAGGACCAGAACTGATGACCCCACCGACCACAACCGAGACCGAGCAATTGTCCAAAGCCCAGATTGCCTACCGGTGGATTCGGCAACGGATCTTCACCCAAGAATTCAGCCCCGGCTACCGGCTGGTGCTGGCCACCATCGGTGATGCCCTGAATATGTCGGTGGTCCCGGTGCGGGAGGCCATCCGCCAGTTGGAAGCCGAAGGACTGGTGACCTATCAGCGCAATGTGGGCGCACACGTATCGATGGTGGATGAATCCCAGTACATCAACTCGATGCAGACCGTGGGCATTCTCGAAGGGGCCGCCACCGCCGCGGCTGCCCCGCATGTGAGCGCCGATGATCTGGCCGAAGCCCGGGCGCTGAATGCGCAGATGCAGCGCTCGCTGTCACATTTCGACCCGGCCAGCTTCACCAAAACCAACCAGGCCTTCCACCAGGTGCTCTTCGCTCGGTGCCCGAACCAGCGACTGACCGATCTGGTCTATGCCGAATGGGACCGGCTGAACCACCTGCGGGAATCCACCTTCTCCTTCGTGCCCGGACGCGCCAGAGAATCGGTGGCCGAACACGCCCACATTCTGGACCTCATTGCCGGCCATGCGTCCGCGATCGAGATTGAACAAGTCGCCCGAGACCACCGCAACGCCACGCTGACCAGCTACCTGAACAGCCCCGAACACCAGAACCGATCGACCCTAGGAGAGTACTGACCGTGACTGCCACCTCCCAACGCCCCGCCAACCTGCCCGATCAGATCCGTCACTACATCGGTGGCGAGTTCGTTGATTCCCTCGACGGCGACACGTTCGAGGTGCTCGACCCGGTCACCAACGAGACCTACATTAAGGCTTCCTCCGGGAAGAAAGCAGATATCGACCGTGCCGTGGCTACCGCCAAGGACGCTTTCAACAACGGCCCCTGGCCGACTATGTTGCCACGCGAACGCTCCCGCGTGTTACACAAGATCGCCGATGTGGTCGAATCCCGCGGTGACGAGCTGGCCGCCATGGAATGTTTCGACACCGGTCTACCGATTACCCAGGCTCTGGGCCAGGCCCGTCGTGCCGCCGAGAACTTCCGGTTCTTCGCCGACCTGATTGTCGCCCAGCACGATAACGCCTTCAAGGTGCCGGGCCGCCAGGCCAACTACGTCAACCGCAAGCCGATCGGTGTGGCCGGGCTGATTACCCCGTGGAATACCCCGTTCATGCTGGAATCCTGGAAGCTCGGCCCGGCCATTGCCACCGGGAATACCGTGGTGCTCAAGCCGGCCGAATTCACCCCGCTGTCAGCGTCGCTGTGGCCGGGCATCTTTGAAGAGGCCGGACTACCGACCGGTGTGTTCAACATGGTCCAGGGTTTCGGTGAAGAAGGCTTCGCCGGTGACTCGCTGGTCAAGCACCCCGACGTTCCGCTGATCTCCTTCACTGGTGAATCGAAGACCGGTGAGATCATCTACGCCAACGCCGCCCCCTATCTGAAGGGTCTGTCCATGGAGCTGGGCGGTAAATCCCCGGCCGTGGTCTTCGACGATGCCGATCTGCAGACCGCAATTGACGCCACCATTTTCGGCGTGTTCTCCCTGAACGGTGAACGTTGCACGGCCGGCTCCCGCATCCTGGTGCAGCGCGGGATCTACGATGAGTTCGTTCAGCGCTACGCCGCCCAGGCCAAGCGGGTCACGGTGGGTTTGCCCTCAGAGAAGACCACCGAGGTCGGCGCCCTGGTCCACCCCGAGCACTTCGACAAAGTCATGTCCTATGTGGAGATCGGCAAGAACGAAGCCAACCTGGTCGCCGGTGGCTCCCGTCCCGAGCAGTTTCCCGACGGCAACTTCGTCCAGCCCACCGTTTTCGCCGATGTCTCCCCGGACGCCCGGATCTTCCAGGAAGAAATCTTCGGCCCCGTCGTGGCCATTACGCCCTTCGACACCGAAGAAGAAGCCCTTCAGCTGGCCAATAACACCAAGTACGGTCTGGCCGCCTACATCTGGACCAACGATCTGAAGCGCGCCCACAATTTTGCCCAGCACCTTGAGGCCGGGATGGTGTGGTTGAACTCTAATAACGTCCGCGACCTGCGCACCCCCTTTGGCGGGGTCAAGGCCTCCGGCCTGGGCCAAGAGGGCGGTTACCGCTCCATCGACTTCTACACCGACCAGCAGGCCGTGCACATCAACCTCGGCGAAGTCCACAACCCGGTCTTCGGCAAGCAGGACTAAGCGCACCCCAGGCCGCTGACCCGTCGTGAGCACAGAAAGAACAGAGACCATGACTGATATGAAGGATCGCACGCTGACCTCCTCGGGATTCTACGTCTCCCAGGAGACCCCGATTCAGACTGATAACCCCATCCCCAGCCCGAGCGTGGAAGCACCCGATGTGTTGCGGTGCGCCTCGATGGAACTGGTCGTCACCGACCTGGCCGCCTCTCGCGAGTTCTACGTGGACGTGCTCGGTTTGGTGGTCACCGATGAAGATGAGCACACCATCTACCTACGGTCGATGGAAGAGTTCATCCACCACAACCTGATCCTGCGCGCCGGCCAGGTGCCCGCGGTGGCGGCATTTTCCTACCGCGTGCGCACCCCGGAGGACCTCGACAAAGCCGTGGCCTTCTACGAAGAACTCGGCTGCCGGGTCGAACGCAAAAAGGACGGCTTCGTCAAGGGCCTGGGTGACTCGGTGCGCGTGGAAGACCCACTGGGCTTCCCCTATGAGTTCT
Organism: Auritidibacter sp. NML130574; assembly: GCF_003185725.2. Lineage (GTDB taxonomy): Bacteria > Actinomycetota > Actinomycetes > Actinomycetales > Micrococcaceae > Auritidibacter > Auritidibacter ignavus. Next base: position 2,268,415 of record NZ_CP031746.1, read on the forward strand.
TCTACGAGGTGGAGCACGTCGAGCGTCTGGCCTGGCGCTACGACCTCTACAGCCCCGGGGCCCTGGTGCGTCTGGACCACTTCAACCAGATCACCCCCGATGTCCCCCGGGCAGCCCGCTACATGCAGGATCTAGGTTTCCGCGTCACCGAGGATATTCAGGACGAACACGGCGTGGTCTATGCGGCCTGGATGCGACGCAAACCCACCGTGCACGACACCGCCATGACCGGCGGTGACGGCCCGCGGATGCACCACGTGGCCTTTTCCACCCATGAGAAGCACAACATCTTAGCGATCTGCGACAAGATGGGGGCCTTACGCATCTCCGACCGCATTGAGCGTGGCCCGGGACGGCACGGTGTCTCCAATGCCTTCTACCTCTACCTGCGCGACCCGGACGGCCACCGCGTGGAGATCTACACCCAGGACTACTACACCGGCGACCCGGACAACCCGGTGGTCACCTGGGATGTGCACGACAACCAGCGACGTGACTTCTGGGGCAACCCGGTCGTACCCTCCTGGTACACCGACGGTTCCCTGGTCCTGGACTTGGACGGCAATCCGCAGCCGTTGACCAGCCGAGAAGAAGACTCCGAAATGGAGGTCACCATCGGCGCCGACGGCTTCTCCTATACCCGCGAATCCGGTGAAGAAATGCCCGACTGGAAGAAAGGCGAATATAAGCTGGGCAACCAGCTCTAGACTGAAAGACAGTCCGCCTCCACGCTGGAAGGAAACACCGTATGAGCACCACCGAGAATTTCTCCACCGTTCTGGCCGAGTTGCGCGACCAGTTACCTGCCGATGCGGTGGTGGACGATCCCCGGGCGTTGAGTGTGTATCAATACGATCGTTCCGGACATCTCAGCGACACTGTGCCCTCAGCTGCGGTCTTCCCCCGCACCGTCGAGGAGGTTCAGCACATCGCACGGGTGTGCTTCCACCATCGGATTCCGATGGTGCCTCGTGGCGCGGGGACCGGCCTGGCCGGCTCGGCCATCGGCAGCAGTGGCGAGATCATGGTCTGCACCGACCGGATGAACCAGATCCTGCAACTGCAACCTGAAAACCGCTCGGTCACCGTCCAGCCGGGCATCCTCAATGGAGAACTCAACACCTACCTGGCCACGCAGGGTTTTTGGTGGCCACCGGACCCGGCCTCCAAAGACATCTCCACCGTGGGTGGCAATATCTCCATGAATGCCGGCGGGTTGCTCTGCGCCAAATATGGGGTCACCCGGGAAGCCGTCCTGTCGTTGAAAGTCGTGCTCGCCGATGGATCGTTGATCACCGTCGGGCACCAGACCGTCAAAGGCGTGACCGGCTACGATCTGTGCGCGCTGATGATCGGTTCCGAAGGCACCCTGGGCATCATCGTCGAGGCCACCTTGAAAATCCGGCCCCTCACCCCGGGTAGCACCGTCACCCTAGGCGCCTCGTTCCCGACCGTGACCGATGCGGCAGAGGCCGCCTCAGCGGTCACCCGCCACGGCCACACCCCGGCGATGATGGAGCTACTCGATGACCTCACCGTGGCGTTGGTGACAGAACACACCGGCGAAAACTTCGGCTCCGGCAACTCCTTCCTGCTAATCCAAACCGACGGGCCGGCTGCCGCAACCGAAGCCGAAGAGATTGGGGCGATCCTCACCGACCACCAGGCCGAGCTGGCCATCACCGACGACCCGGAAGAATCCCAGCGCCTGGTCGGTATCCGTCGCAGTGTCTTCCCCTCTCTGGAGGCCAAAGGACAGTTACTGGTCGAAGATATTGCCGTGCCCCGGTCCACAATGGCCGAAGCCTTCGCCCGAATTCGCGACCTCGAACAAGCCTCCGGGATCAAAATCCCCACCGCCTGCCACGCCGGAGACGGCAACCTGCACCCGGTATTTGTCGTCGAAGGTCAAGACCACGGCCAGAACCGCGAGGTGCCCGAGGCCATCTGGGACGTAGCCGGACAGGTCTTTACCATGGCCCTGGAATTGGGTGGCACCCTCACCGGTGAACACGGGGTGGGTGTGCTGAAATCCCGGTGGCTGCCCGACGAGCTGGGTGACGTGCAGTACCGGCTGCAACAGAACATCAAAGCCGCCTTCGACCCCCACAACTTGATGAACCCGGGCAAAGTCTTTCGCCCGGCACCCATTGCATAAGGACAGCCCATGTTGGATCACCAGACCCACACTGCGATCGCCGATGAACTCCACCGCGCCAACCGGGACCGCACCCCGGTCCCGCTCCTGACCGCCCGATACCCGGACATGGTGATTGAAGACTCCTACGCCATTCAAAAAATCTGGGCCGAACGCCAGGTCGAAGCCGGCCGCCACCCGGTCGGACACAAGATCGGGCTGACCTCCAAGGCCATGCAGGACGCCACCGGCATCGACGAGCCCGACTACGGGGTGATCTTCGATGACCAGGTCTTCGACTCCGGCCATGTCTACCAGTGGGAGAACTACACCCACCCGCGCATTGAAATGGAATTGGCTTTCGTGCTCCACCAGGACCTCAAAGGCCCCGGCGTGACCCTCTTCGATGTGCTGCGGGCCACCGAATACGTGGTCCCGGCCCTGGAAGTGCTCGACTCTCGGATCGAGATGCAGGGCCGTACCATCATCGACACCATCTCTGATAACGCCGCCCTGGGCTCTATGGTCATCGGCGGCCGGCCGGTCTCCCCGGATGCGGTGGACCTACGCTGGGTGGCCGGCGCACTGTGGCGCAACCACGAAATTATCGAAACCGGGGTCGCCTCCGGCGTGTTGAACCACCCCGGCAATGGCGTGCACTGGCTGGCCAATCGGATTGCTGGCCACGGCGACCACCTGGCCGCTGGAGAAATGATTCTCGCCGGATCCTTCACCCGCCCGATGTGGGTCTACCAGAACGACACGGTCTACGCCGATTACGGTCCATTGGGAGTCGTGACATGTCACTTCGCGTAAAACAACTCCTCGCCCAAGACCCTGCCACCAGTGGCCTATTGCCCGGGGCGCTACCCAGCCTGCGGGATCTGTTCCCCGCCCAGAGCGGCAAACCCGACCAGCACGGCCCCATCGTGGGGATCTTCGTCTCTTCCGGTGACGCCGGGGTTGCCGAAATCTGTGCCGGGGCCGGATTCGATTACTTGCTCATCGATGGCGAACACTCTCCGCTGAGTCTAGAATCCATCCAGTCCCAGCTGCGCGCCATCGCCGGTTACCCGGTGCTCTCGGTGGTTCGGGTGCCGCATAACGACCCAGTGTTGATCAAGCAATACCTGGATCTGGGCGTGCAATCACTGATTGTGCCCATGGTCGACACCCCCGAGCAGGCCCGGGCAGCTGCTACAGCGGTGGCCTACCCGCCGGACGGGGTCCGCGGCCTCGGCTCGGCCCTGGCCCGCTCGGGGCGCTGGTCCCGGATCCCCGACTACTTGGCGCGGGCCCGCCACACCCTGACCCTGTTGGTCCAGATCGAATCCCACACCGCGGTCAACCACGCCGCTGAGATTCTGGCCACCGATGGTGTGGACGGAGTCTTCATCGGCCCCTCGGATCTCTCCGCCTCGATGGGGCTGCTGGGCCGCCAAACCCACCCGGACGTGGTTGCCGCCGTCAAGCACGTCATGGCCGAAGCGAATGCGGTCGGCAAGATCGTGGGCGTCAACGCGTTCCACGCCGATCAGGCCCGTGACTACGTGGCCGCCGGGGCCGACTTCGTCAACGTCTCCGCCGATGTGGCGATCCTGGCCCGCGGAACCGAGAAGCTGGTGGCAGACTGGGGGATCGAACAGGAAGCGCCGTGACTGTCGCACCTGATCACCAGTTCGGCGCCTGTCAGCATCCGGCGCCACACAAGTACTTGAGCCTGGCCCAGTGGACCGAGGCCATCTCCCACAGCTTCCACAACCTGACGATCACCGCAGACGACCCGCAGACGTTTCGGGCCGGGCGCCGGCAGGCGCCACTGGGAGAGATCCTGCTGGTGGATATGGCCACCGACGCCCACCGGGTGTGCCAGCCGCACGTTGTGCCCGAAAACACCCAACCGGCCATGTGTAAGCTTTCGTTGCAGATCGAGGGACAATCCCAGCTGACCCAGGACTGCCGGACCACAGTGCTGGCCCCCGGGGATTTGGCCCTGTACGTCACCCACCGGCCCTACGAGCTGGTCTTCAACCGGCCCCAGCGCTCGCTGGTGATGCAGTTCCCCCAAGAGTATCTGCACCTGGTGCAAGAACAAGTCTCTCTGGTCACCGCCACACCGGTCAGTCGCGAACACGGACTGGGTCGGGTGGTGGTGCCACTATTTGAAAACCTGGTGAACAACTTGCAGATCCTGCATACCCCCAGCGCGCTGTCGCTGGTGCGTTCATCCTTGCAGATGCTGGTCACCATCCTGTTGGAGGCGTCCAAGGCCCAAGGACGTGACACCAGTGAGAATCCGCTGTTTCATCTCGCGACCGCCTATATCGAAGACCACCTGGGCGATGCGGAGCTGGGGCCACAACGCATTGCCGAGCACTTCTACGTCTCCGTCCGCCAGCTCTATGCCCGCTTCGCCGAGCACGGCACCACGGTCAGCACCATGATTCGCGACCTGCGGTTGCACCGGATCCGCGACGATCTCGCCGATCCGGTGCATGCCTCCGAGACCGTGCAACAGATCAGTACCCGCTACGGGATTCACGACGCCTCGCAGGTCTCCAAGCTGTTCAAACAGGCCTTTGGCGAATCGCCCTCGGCCTACCGGGCCCGGGTTAAGAACCCAGGTGCGTGATCAGCTTCCGGGCGGTGGTCAGTCCCGACTCCAGGGCCCCGTCCACGCACACCCCGCGCCAGCCACGAGCCAACTCAGAGCCGGCAAAGACCACCGGGGGCTCGAGCCGTTCGAAGTGGTGCCAGGCATCGGTGAACTGCCCGGTGCGTAACGTGCCCCAGGCTTGGCCCGACCATGGGTCGTTCTGCCAGTCGTGACCGGTAGACTCCACCACCTCGAGGTCATCCCGCCAGTAGTCGAGAATCCGCTGGGCATCAGCGGTGGACTCCAGATCCACGGCCGAGGCCTCCGGGCCGAAGCCGACCAGGATGGTATCGCCTTCGGGGGTGAAGTATTCCGAGCGGATACAGGCCATCGGCGCCGGGTAGGGCGCATAGGCCAGTAGCTTGTGCCGGCCCTTGACCTTGAACCAGATTTTCGCCCCCGAGGTGTTCCACCCCTGCTCGATGGTCGCGGTGATCGTCTCGGGTAGCTCAGGGGTGAAACGGATGGTGCGCAACGCACCCGCCGGGACGGTGACGATCACCGCGCTGGCCTCGCGCACCTCACCGGTGGCCAGCGTGACCCGGGCGCTGTGCCCGTCGTGGTCGACGGCAGTGACCGGGGTATTGAGGCGAATCGGGCAGTTCAGCTCGGCCGCCATCGGCTCGTAGAGGGCCTTCATTCCATTGACCAGCTTGTACTTCAGGGTGATGTCATCCAACAGACGAAGCCGGTGATCGGAGAGCGAAACCCAGTGTTTGGCCATCAGCGCCGACCCAGTGTGGGGCGAGCCCACGTACCCGGCCGACCAGTAGGCATCGACCAGATCGATCTGCTCCTGAGTGAAATTCCCGCTGGCCCGCACTGCGTCCAACACCGAGGCTTGGTCATCGGCCAGGAACTGCTCGCGCAACTCCGCGGGCCCGTCGAAATCCTCCGAGAGGATCCAGAGCGGATCGTAGGGGTGTGGGAAGTACTGCTCTGAGCGAGCAAAGATCTCGGCCATCGGGGGCTGAATCGTCCGATCCAGATCCTGTAGGGTGCCCTGATGCGTGGTGTCTTGCGAATTCCAGTACACCAGTTCGGGCTCCGGTGAGGCGACAATCGGTTGCTGGTAGCGGGTGATCTCCTGCCACACATGGGCTTGGAACCAGTGCACCCACGTCGCGCCGAGCTCAATCGCGCGCCCCATGCGCTCATCGGTCCAGGCTCGTCCACCGACCCGGTCGCGGGCCTCGACGATCTCGCACGAGATCCCGGCGGACTCTAATTCGCGGGCGGCACGCAGTCCGGCGAAGCCAGCTCCAATAATCACAACGTGTGGTTCAGTCATGGTGTTCCTTTCCGACGGTGACAAGTTCGGCCGGTGCGCTCGGCACGGCCGCGGGTTCGCGACGTCGCAGCACCTCGCCCCAGAGCAACCCGAGCACTCCGGAGCCGAGAATGATGCCGGGCATGATAAAGATCAGCGAGGAGCCTTCCTCAGCGTCGATCATCACATCGAAATTGGCCAAGATCAGGATGAACACCACCGCCAGCCCGAGGGCCGCTAGGGCCGGGGCGATGACGCGCACCCAGAGCCCGTAGCCGTGGGGGTGGTGGATAAACCAGGCCATGATCGCCACGGAGGTGACCGCTAAGAGGAAGACGAGCCCGAAAGCTGCGGCATTGGTCAGCCAGGTGAACAGCGTGATGACCGGAAACAGCGGGCCGAGTTCGTGGCCGGTGCCGGCGATGGCGAAGCCGATCACGACCACCACGGCCAGGGCTGACTGGGTGAGAGATCCGGCCAGCGGGGCGCCGGTGCCGGTGGTGGCTGCCAGCTGACGAGGTAGTACCCCGGAGCGGCCGAGGGAGAAAAAGTAGCGGGCGGCGGCATTATGAAAGGCCAACAGTACGGCAATCAGGCTGGTGACGAACAGGATCGAGGCGAATTGGCCCAGCACGGGGCTGGTCTCGCTGAGCCACACGAAGACCAGATCGGGGCCGAGCTCGGCAGAACGCTCGACCACCTGCGAGGGGCCAATACCAATACCGAAGGCCCACGCGGAGAACGCGTAGAAGATCGCGATGGTGATCAGTGCAATGTAGGTGGCTCGGGCCACGGTGCGACGGGGGTCGGCGACCTCTTCGGAGTAGATCGCACCAGACTCAAAGCCCATAAAGGCCGCAATCCCAAAGGCCAACAGCACGCCGATACCGGGGGCAAAGAACTGATCGGGGGCAAAGGCATCAGCGGTGGCTCCCTCAGGTGCCACCGCAAGTGCCAGCACATCGACGATGATCACGACCAGGAACTCCAACGCTACGACCACGCCCAGCACCTTGGCGGATAGATCGATGGAGTTGATGCCCAGAATTGCGACCAGGGCCCAACAGAGCATGGCCATCAGCCACCAGGACACCTCCAGGCCGGTGAGTTCTCGTAGCAGGTTGGAGGAAGCAAACCCTACGAGACCGTAGAGCCCGATTTGCATCATGTTGTAGGAGACCAGGGCCAGAATGGCGGCTGCAATACCTTGGCGGAGCCCCAGCCCGGCTGAGACATAGGCATAAAACGCTCCGGCATTATGCAGGTGTCGGCTCATCGCGGCGAATCCCACCGCAAAGACGACCAGCAGCAATCCGAGCATGATATAGGTTTGTGGTACACCCAGCATGCCGGAGACCGCGTAGTTAGTTGGGATCCCGCCAGCCATCACCGTCAGTGGGGCGGAGGCGGCAATGATCACCAAGACCAGGGACACGGTACCGATCCGTCGGGGCGCGGGGGTGGTGTGGGTCGTGGTTGTCATGATCTGTCCTTCACTGGAAACTAGGTCTCTCTAGTGTGAGCCAGATCACTTGAAGTGTCTTGTCGATTCCTGCACAACGCTTGGGCGCCAGCGCAGTGCAGTGTTGAGTGTGGCTCACGTCTCATGTGTCGGGGTTAGGGTGTGGAGTAACAACACTCTGATGAAGGGACAAGAGATGACTGCCGATCTCACCACATATCAAGGATTGCTAGAAGCTGTCACCGTCGATGGTGGCGTGGAGGTTAAAGACCCGGCCACCGCCGAGGTAATCGGCTCGACCGGACAGGCGAGCGTCGATGACGTTGACGCCGCCGTACAGCGGGCCAAGCGGGCTCAGCCAGCATGGGCTGCGCTGGGTGGTGACAAGCGGTCCGAGTATCTGAACCGTGTCGCCGATGCGGTCGAAGCCAGCGCTGAGGCTCTTGCCGAATTGCTCAGCCGTGAGGTGGGCAAGCCGTTGAACGGCCCGAACGCTCGTTTCGAAGTGGGAGCGGTTGCGGGATGGCTCCGCGCCACCGCGTCCTTCGAGCTCAATGACGAGGTGCTCGTGGACGATGAGTCCGGCACCGCAGTGCTGAGCTATCGACCCGTCGGTGTGGTGGGTGCGGTGGGCCCCTGGAACTGGCCGATGATGATCTCCACCTGGCAGTTCGGCGCCGCACTCAAAATGGGCAACACTGTGGTTCTCAAGCCCTCCGAATACACTCCGTTATCCGTCCAGGCATTGGTGGCCGTGGTCAACCAGGTCCTACCTGAGGCGGTGCTCCAGGTGGTGGCCGGGGGCGGCGAGATCGGTGCGGCGCTGACGGAGCACCAGGACGTGGACAAGGTGATGTTTACCGGTTCGACCCGCACCGGCCAGGCCATTATGCGCTCGGCCGCGACGGACCTGAAGCGCCTGACCCTGGAGCTGGGCGGTAATGACGCCGGCATCATGTTGGACGACGCCGATCCGAAGGCGCTGGCTGAAGAGTTGTTCTGGGGTGCCTTCATTAACACCGGACAGACGTGTGCGGCCATGAAGCGGCTCTATGTTCCCGAGGCTTTGTACGACCAGGTTGTCGACGAGCTAGCCCAACAAGCCAGCAACGTTGCTATGGGTGTGGGTCTGGAGGAGCATAACGTGCTGGGCCCATTGCAGAACCAACAGCAGTACGACATCGTTGCCGATCTGGTCAACAAAGCCCGCGAGGGCGGGGCCCGGATGGTGACCGGTGGGAACCCCGATCCCGACCAGGCGGGGTACTTCTATCCCGCAACTATTGTGGCCGATATCGATCAGTCCAATCCGCTGGTACAAGAAGAACAGTTCGGCCCGGTGTTGCCGGTCATCCGCTACACGGACCTAGACCAGGCCATTGCGTGGGCTAATGAGCTCAACGTCGGTCTGGGTTCCTCGGTCTGGAGTAGTGATCGACAGCGGGCACTGACGGTTGCCGATCGGCTTCAGGCCGGTACCACCTGGATCAATCAGCACGGTGCGATAGATCCGCGGGTGCCATTCGGTGGCATTAAGAAATCTGGATTCGGCCTCGAGTTTGGGGTGGAAGGCCTCAAGCACGTCGCGGTGCCAAAGGTTACGAAATACTAAATCTGTGGCCCTCTGACGCCGGGCCGCGATCGCTCATTCCCCAGGTCCCGGCCCTGTTTGCTGTATGTTTACTGAATCGTTATAAACCTTGAAAAAGAGATTAACGATATATCTTTGTGGCCTTCGTAGCGTGGAGCGCAGTGCCGAATGCTGTTCGGTACCGTTTTTCTCAACCACGACGAAGAGGACTCGTTAATAATGCGTATTTTCCGCTCCACGTGCGGCCGCATCGCCTTGGGTGCTGCTGCAACGGTGGCAACCGCATCGCTGGTAGCCCCCTCCGCCACGGCGCAAGAAACCGCTAACGCCCCCGAGGCCGCCCAGGCCCCGAAGAACATCATCCTGCTCATCGGTGATGGTATGGGTTATAACCACGTCGACTCCGCCAGCTTGTTTGAAAATGGTGAGTCGAACTGGCAGATCTCGGTTGATCCCGAGAACGATCAGCAACAACACCAGTCAGACTACGGTGACAACCCCCAGCAGTCGTACGAAGAGTTCGACCTGCAGATTGGCATGTCCCACCACTCGCTGGATTCACCGGTCTACGATCCCGAAGCCGCCTGGGCTGACTTTGACTGGGTGAAGAACAACCCGACCGACTCCGCTGCCTCCGGTACCGCTCTGGCGTCCGGTCACAAGACCCACAACGGCTCCCTGGGCGTTGATGCTGACGGCGAACCAGTCGAGAACTTCGCTGAGTACGCTGCGGAGAAGGGTCTGGCCACCGGTGTGGTCTCCTCGGTTCCCTTCGGCCACGCCACCCCGGCCTCCTGGGGTGCACACGTTGCCGATCGTGGTGAAAACCACGCCATCGCCGAGCAGATGATCAACGGTGAGCTGGACGTCATTATCGGTGCCGGTCACCCGCTCTACGATGTGGACGGTCAGGAGCGCGAGGCCAACTGGAAGTGGCTGACCGAGGAACAGTACACCGACCTGCAGGAGGGCAACACAGACTTCACCTTCCTGGAGACCACCGCTGAGCTGAAGGACGTGGCCAACGGTAACAACGTTCCGGAGTCCCTATTCGGCCTGGTGCCGGTGGCAGAAACCCTGCAGTTTGACCGCACCGCCTTGGCCGAAGCTGAGCCACGTCGCGATGCCGGTCGTGAAGACGGGGTTCCCCTCGAGGAAGGCCAAGCACCGTTGCCCGATGAAATCGCTAAGAACGACGTGCCGACCCTGGCTGAACTGACCGACGCTGCCCTGAACGTTCTGGAGCAGAACGACGAGGGCTTCTTCACCATGATCGAAGGCGGCGCCATTGACTGGGCCGGTCACGCTAACGCCACCACCGGTAACCTCGAAGAGCAGATCGAATTCAACGACGCTGTGGATACCGTCGTGAACTGGGTTGAGGAAAACTCCAGCTGGGATGAGACCCTGGTGATGGTGACCGCTGACCACGAGACCGGCTTCCTCTCCGGCCCCGGTGCAGGTACCGCCTGGACTCAGATCACCGGTGAAGCTGGCCAGCTTCCCGTTGACGGCTGGTACTCCGGCGACCACACTCAGGCTCTGGTTCCGTTCTTCGCTCAGGGTGCTGGTGCTGACTCCGTGTTGAACTACGTCCAGGGTGAAGACCCGGTTCGCGGTCAGTACATCGATAACACCGATGTGGCTAAGCTGAGCTTCGACCTGCTGGCCGGTGACGCTCTGCCCGGCCCCGGCACTGGTGACGAGGACGACGCTGACGATCAGGGTCGCGGCCCCGGCGCTGGTGACGAGGACGACGACGCCACCACCGGTGACGACGATCAGGACGCTGCTGGTTCCGATGAGGACGACACTACCTCCGAGGATGACGCCGCTACCGATCAGGACGACAAGGGTGCTGGCTCCGGTGACGATGCTGCTGCCGCTGACGCTGATCAGTCCGGTAGCCTGGCTAACACCGGTACTAGCGTGGCGATCATCGCTCTGCTGATCGCGGGTGCGCTACTGGTTGGTGGTGTGACCCTGATGGTGCTGCGGAAGAAGAAGACCGCCTAAGCACCTCACACTCGCTGAGACGCTCACCAGGGGCCTGTCCGATGGATGGGCCCCTGGTGTTGTGTCTAAAGGTGTGTCTTTAGTGCCCGGCGATCGTCACCGGCTCAAACGGCAGATCGTGTTCTCGGGCAAACGCCATCCATTCGGCATTGGTGCGTGAGGCAAATTGGTGGGCGAGCTCTTCGGCCGAGGACCCCAACAGCTGTGCGGTTCGTTGGGCGAAATGCGGTTCCAAACTCGCCACCGCCAACACACCATCGGCGGTGTCATACATATGATAGAACGGGTTGCCGCCGCCCAACGGGGCGCCCGGAGTTGTCATCCCGTATCGCGCTGGTGCCGCCGCCCACTGGGCGGCATGATCCAACACCACCCGCTGTACCGTCCCGTCGGTGATCTCCGGGTGATCTCGTAGCAGTTGCAGGCCGGCCAACGCGGCCGTGGCACCGCGCTCGCCACCCAGGAAATCACCACCCAGAATCAACGGCATGGCGGGTGGAGCCAGTGAGCCGTGGCGGGCCTGATAGGTCAAATCATGGCCTGGCTCATTTTCCCGCTCCCCATCAAAACCCACAATTTCTACGTGCACGAGATTGAAGCGACGCACGAGCTGATCCAGGCCCAATTTGGTCACCGCGGCCGGGCGGATAGAGGTAATCAACACTTGCGCGTTGGACACCAAATCCACCAGTTGCTGTTGTCCCTGCTCGGTCTTCAAGTCAGCCTGGACGACCTCGATCCCCGCGGTGAGCTCGGCGTAGTAGTCCGGAACCCCGAGCTGTAGGGGATCGCCGGCGGGATTTTCAACCTTAATGACCGTGGCCCCCAGGTCTCGAAGCCGGGCCGCTGCCAGCGGTCCGGGCAGATTGATTGCGGTGGAAATAACGGTGATATGCTCAAGCGGCTTGAATGAGGTCTGTGTCACAGTCAGTACTTTAGTGGATGGCGACGTGAGCAAAAAAGGCCGATGTCAGACACTTGTTCCATCGAGCTTGTTCTGCTTGACTAAGGACATACCCGCTCATGAGGAGGCAAACATGCAGATCACCGGTGCAGTACTAGAAGAGATTGGTCGAGACCGTCCTTACGGGGAGTCTCAGCCCATCGTGGTGCAAGAACTTGAGCTGTCTGAGCCGGGAAGCACCGAACTGCTGGTACGCATGGAAGCCGCCGGGGTTTGCCACTCTGATTTGTCGGTGGTCAACGGCTCTCGTGTCCGCCCTGTTCCGATGCTTTTGGGTCACGAGGCAGCTGGCATCGTCGAACAGGTCGGGGACGAGGTAACCGATCTCGAGGTCGGTCAACGCGTGGTGATGACTTTCTTACCCCGGTGCGGGGAATGCAAGAACTGCCAAACCGAAGGCAAGCTCCCTTGCTCGGTCGGATCGCAGACCAATAATGAGGGCACTCTGATCTCCGGGACGCGCCGGCTGTCTCGTGACGGTGAGACCGTCGAACACCACTTGGGCGTCTCTGGATTCGCCACTCACGCCGTGGTGGATCGTCGTTCGGTCGTGCCGGTGGGCGACGATGTTCCTCCCGAGATCGCGGCGGTCTTCGGATGCGCTGTGCTAACCGGAGGAGGTGCGCTACTCAACGCCGTAGCACCCGAGGCCGGCGAGTCGGTGATGATCGTCGGGCTGGGCGGGGTCGGCATGGCAGCACTGTTGACTGCAGTAGCCGAAGGAATTGACCGCATTATCGCTGTCGATATGTCCGAAGAAAAGCTCGAGCAGGCCCGCCAGCTGGGCGCCCACGAGACCTACACTTCCGAAGAAGTCAAAGACCAAGGCATCACCGCAGACCATACCCTGGAATGCGCCGGTCACCCCAGCGCCTTCGAACTCGCATTCTCTGCCACCAACCCCGGCGGTCGGACGGTGACCGCAGGGCTCCCCTCCCCGGATGCCACCTCCACCATCACCCCGCTGACTTTGACCAGCGAAGTACGTACCGTGATGGGCTCCTACCTGGGATCTTCGGTGCCATCCCGAGACATTCCGCGGTTCGAAAAGCTGTGGCGGGAGGGAAAACTTCCCGTTGAAAAGCTCATCACCCGCCATATTCGCCTTGACGAGATCAATGATGCCATGGATCAGCTCGCTGACGGAGCCGCGGTGCGTCAGATCATCGATTTCTCAGGCTGACTTGCCGGCTCAGAAGGGTAGTAATTAACCTCACAGGTGTTCGGTGGTGCGTCGTGTATATTCAGTAGCCACGCGCGCACTTACTTGCTAGTATATAAACGATCATCGCTCATCACCCCTGGTCAGGGGCTTATCGAAGGAACGCCTGTGCCCATCCGCTTACGCCTGCGTTTCAGCGCGATATTTTTGACTGCCCTTGCCCTGGTTGCCGGGCTGGTTCTTCCCTCGGCCCTCCCGGCTGAGGCTGAGACCGGTCAGACTAAGGCCTATGAATTTACCGGAAACTGGATTGACCAGCCGGAGGCTTTGGAGTCCGGGGTTGGGGTTGTCGGGGCCCAGTGGCGACTCGATATCAACGACTCGGCCGCTGCTCCGGGTAATGCCAATGTTGATGGCAATGTTCTTGAAGTGACCCTGGAGAACGCGGTGTTTACCGATACGCCTGAGACCTGCGAGTCAGCGGAGCTGTCGGAGGATCGCCGCTCCGTGACGTGTGATCTGGGTGAACGCGCTCAGGGTACCGCCGAGGTTGCTTTCACCGGTGTGCTGGCTGATGGCCCGGCCGGTTCCTTTGTGACTGCGACCGGTACGTTCCGGGGCCACGAGGTCAAGCTCCCCGAGATCCCGATTATCAAAAACTTCGGTATGACCGCAAAATTCGATGGTGGTCACCCACAGTCGCTGATTGCCACCAATACCAGGTATCAGAACATCAACTTCCCCTTCTCGATTTCTCACGCTCAGCAGACCGCCAACGGCCCGGACTCGGTGACCTACAGGCTAGACATTCGCTACGTCGACCAGAATGGGAGAATGGTCGCTACTGTCGATCCTCGCCAGACGAGCTGTTCGGCCAATGACCGTATCCAGTCCGGTTACCCGTTCTCGGATGGTCAGCACGCCGAAAACCAGTCCACGCATTTTCCCGACTGCACCCTGAGAAAAACCGGGGACACCACCTTCGAGCTCACCCTCAGCGACCTGAACTACGACAACGGGCCTCGTTTGGACTCCAACGGTCAGCCTCTCCCGGTCGGTTGGGATGTGATCACCGCCGGTAATATTCACCTTCAGGTGCCATATAACCAGCAGGCACGGGGCGGTACGGTGCGGCTCAAAGCAGAGCCCCAGACCTACACCTCGGTTGAGGGAGAAACCTACGAGGACACCTTAGATAATAAGACCAACGCCATTCCGGTCGTGCGCGGTGCGTTTACCGGAGGGTGGGTTCTCGGTGCCCAGCGCCCCAACGCTTACCCAGGCTCTCCCTGGACAAATACGTACCGCGTACCAGCCGGCGCTACCGTGACCTCGGTCGCGGCCACCACGCCAACCACGAGCCAGAATTCAAAAGCGCACAATTGGGTCTGCACGACTTTCGACACTGAGTATGTAGAGTTTCAAGACGCACGTGTGTCATTGAAACGGGAGGCGCAACCTACCTATATTTATGATGACTCGTACGAGGGAGATATTTGGTACTACACCGGTGACATGGTTGACGCCTGGACCGGGGAGCCGGTAGATCCCAATTTCTTCAACTGTGGTACCGAGGCCAAGAGGAGCGATCCTGCTCACGGCAACCCGCCAGGCTGGTCAACTGAGAAGCCCGATGACCTCTCCACGGTCAAGGCCGTGAAGGTTGAACTTCGCCCAGAACTCTTGGCCGAAACAACACACGAGAGATCAGTGGTCTACCTGGTTTCGGAGCTAAAGCTGAAACCGAGTGCGAAGCCCGGTCAAGACGTTTATACCTGGGCTTACTCTCTGGAACAAGGTCGTAACGAGTGGCGAGCCGATCGGATCCAGAACAATCTTGATTATTATGACCGCTCGATGAATCCTGATCTCGCAGAGCCACACAACACCTTGACGCCGGAGGGCTGGCGCTACCCGTACTCCGGGCCAGGACGTGATGCTCTTCTGGTCGTCGGGTCGTTCCCGTTGGTGGAGAACCTCATTGAGAATACCGAATACAAACCAGGTGACGCTGCGAAGTACACGGTGCGTTATGGTTTGGAATCCAACTTGGCTGAACCGGACACTGACCAGGTCGTGGTGAAAAACACCTTGGCGAAGGGCATGGAATACGTCCCCGGGACCGCGCAAGCGAGGACTGGAGCTGCGGTGGGCGAGCCGGAGGTGAGTACGAATGACGATGGCCAGCAGGTACTGACCTGGACCATCGATAACGTGCTACCCAACGACGAACTGGGTGAGATAGTCTTTGAGGCCACGGTGCCTGACGATGCCGAACCGGGTGCGGTTTTCGTGAATAAAGCCACAGCCACGTCCCAGGAAGTCACGGTTGACGATAGCGTGCAGTTCGTGGTCCCGCGCTCTGGACACACCTCGATTGTGAAGGATACCGAGCAGGCCACCTTGGACCTGCCGAAGGCTGATGACCCGGATCAGGACGTCACCGCCTGGTGGGATGTAAAGGTCACTTCCGAAGACCCGAACACCTCCTCGTTTGTGGACGTCATCGACTCATTGCCGTATGACGGTGATGGTAGGGGGACCTCAACCGATGCCCAGTTGAAGTTGGCTTCGGTAGACGCTCCCCAGGGTGCGACTGTTTACTACACGACGGTTGATCCCGCTGAGCTGGACGAAGATCCGGGAGCTGAGGTCAACGGTGGTGCTGGTACTCCGTCGGATATTTGGTCCACTGAGTTTACTGAGGATGCCACGGCTGTGCGTGTGATTACCGGTGAGCTGGCACCTGGAAAGACGCTGTCCTTCCGGGTCAACCTTTCGGTGATCGGTGGTAAGAATGGCGATATTCTGGTGAATAAAGCAGTTGGACGTGCCGAGAGTACCCAGTTGCGGATGCGTACGTCCTCGCCTGTGACGTTCATTGGTGCTGAGGAGCCCTCGCCGTCGCCAAGTGAGCCGACTGAGCCGTCGCCAAGTGAGCCTTCTCCTACGGAGCCCACTCCTACGGAACCGTCTGAGCCGTCTCCGAGTGAGCCTTCGCCTACGGAGCCGACTCCGTCTGAGCCGACGCCTACTGAGCCGACTCCGTCTGAGCCGACGCCGTCTGAGCCGACGCCTACTGAGCCCAGCGACTCGACCTCGACGCCGGGCGGGTCAGAATCTACAGTTCCTGGTCAGCCTGGTTCGTCGCCAGACCAGCCGGGCGGTGGCTCTGATGAGGATGGTGATTTGGCCAGCACTGGTAGTGCAGCGCTGAGTATTGTTATGGGTGCTGTGGCGTTGATTGGTCTGGGCCTTGTGCTTACGGTCGTTCGACGGCAACGTCATAGCTAACTAGCTGACTGACTGGTTAGTCGCACGGCGGCGAACTCCACCGCGGGTTCGTCGCCGTTCTGCGTTTCAGCACGCTATTCCAGCTACTTGCCTCTCGCATTCTCCGCAACGGTCAACGAGCTGACAACAGGAGGCGTCGGTAAGACCGGCTCTACGTGTTGTTTCAGCTGGTGGCGTCGCCTGGTGTCAAATACGTATATGGTGTCTAACACTAGTGTTCAGTGTTTTTTCAGCCTCTACTCAAAGTGCATTCAAATTAAATCCGGAGTTCACACAGAGTTCGATCCTGCTATCCATAATCGAATCGGTGCGTTTCTATTGCGCGCTTTCTTATGCTCGTAGACCTGTTAACTCACACTTTGAATTGAGATGAGAGCTTTGAAGAAACTGTTTTCCTTCCGCGCGGTCGGTGGATTGTTGACGCTGGCTTTGGTTGGGGGCGGTATCGCCACAGCTGTTGTTCCAGCTGTTGGGGCCCCTGAAGATCAACTTATTACTAGTGGAACGACTGAATGGCGTTATCTTGATGACGGCACTGATCCTGCTGATGGTCTGCCTGGTCGCACCGATTGGACTCTGGCTGAGTTTGATGACAGTCAGTGGAAGACCGGCGCCGGGAGTTTTGGTGCGAAGAAAGGCGAGAAAGCAGAGCTGTCTGGTGGGTATACTCCGGATAACCTGCTGAACCAGTACAAAGAGGGTACCGGAGAGAACCATGAAGCGTTTTTCTTCCGTACCACCATCGATGTTGACGCTGCTGAGCTGGAAGGCGATAAGCAGCTGGCCGGTGAAGTGATCTACGATGACGCGGCAACTGTCTTCGTTAACGGAGAAAAAGTTGCTGGTTTCGACGATGCTGGCATTCAGTATGCGGCTGATGGCGAAGGACGCAACCTGGTTTATGGTGGCTCTAACGCTGGTGCTCCGAAGACCGGCCAGATCGAGGTCGATGCAGATATCCTCAAGCCCGGGGAGAACACTATTGCGGTTCAATTGCACCAGGGGCGGGCCGCCAGCTCTGATATTTACTTGGATATGACCAAGCTGAGCCTCACTGGTGGGGGCCAGGACTCACCGAATCAGGCCCAGCATTCCTTGCTCCTGGGCGTCGGCTCCGACCCCAGTGAGCGCTACATCTCCTGGTTCACCGCCACTGGTGTTCATGAAGTCGTGCAGATCGCAGCTGGTGAGCACGCTGAGATGCCGAGTGAGGCCCAGACAGTTCAGGCAGTCACGCGCGGGACGAGTGCTGTTGAGGGTGAAGATTTTGTTCACGCTACCCTGACCGGTCTGACCCCGGGTGTTTATTCCTATCGTGTTGGTTCCGAGGAAGGTGGCTGGACTGATATTGAGCAGTTCCGCGTCTACGAGGACACCTTGGAGCACCAGTTCACCTTCATGGGCGACGCTCAGATCGGAGCGTCTGGCAATATTGAAAGGGATGGCATTGGTTGGCAGACCACCTTGGATGCTGCCAACGAAATGTTCCCCGAGGCCCAATTCATGTACTCGGCCGGTGACCAGGTGCAGACCTACGCTGGGGATTCGGCCGAGTACCGGTCTTATCTGGCTCCGAAGCAGATGCGTACTCAGGTTTCTGCGCAGACTCTGGGTAACCACGACTTCAACCGCAACCAGATTCAGAAGCTCTACGGTGAGCACTTCCACCAGCCCAACCTGTGGGAAGGCGACCCGACCGAGGGCACCTACTGGTTCAAGTACAACGGCGTATTGCATCTGAACATCAGCACCGAATATCCGCTGAATGATGGTAGCTACGATGCCTTGCGGGCTTATCTGCAGAATGTCATTGCTGAAGAGTCTCACGACACTCACTGGACCGTGCTGACCTTCCACCGCTCGATCTACTCCTCCGGAGCTACCCACTCGCAGACGATCACCACCCGGCGCCTCCGTGAAGGCATCTCCCCGATCGTCAAGGACCTTGATATCGACCTGGTGCTGGCTGGTCATGACCACAGCTACACCCGTACTCACCTGATGGACGGTACCACCCCGATCGTCCCCGAGGACGCCGAGGCTAACGCTGAGACGTTCGCAGCGACCCCCGTCAATGACCCGAACGTCGACCACGACGTTGTCTACCCTCAAGATGGTCAGGTGCTGTACATCACCGCGAACTCGTCCTCCGGTTCAAAGTACTACAGCCTTGTACCGTCTAGCTGGACCCCGTGGAAGCACACCAATAACCAGAACTACACTCCACAGTTCACCAACGTGGACGTCAAGGAGTGCTCGCTGACCATGACCACGCTCACTAACACGGGTGAGCAGGTCGATAAGGTCGAGCTGATCAAGGACAAACTGGCTCCGGAGATAGTTCATCCCGGTGACACCTCGATTCAGGTCGGGGCTGACTTCGATCCGCTGGCCGGCGTTGAGGTTTCCGACGGTTGCGATGCCGTTGCCGTTGAAGACGTCACCGTCACCGGTGAAGTTGATACCGCCGTACCCGGAGAATACGAGCTGATCTACACCCTTGTGGATGCTTCCGGGAACGAACGGGCCGTGACTCGTACCGTGACCGTAGTTGAAGGTCAAGCCCCAGGCGAAGACCCGACTGAGGTTCCGACGGAGAAGCCAACTGAGGTTCCCACGGAGGATCCAACTGAGGTTCCGACGGACGAGCCAACCGAGGAGCCGACGGAAGGTAGCACCCAGGAGCCTACTGAGGGTGCAACTGAGGAGCCGACGGAAGGTAGCACCCAGGAGCCTACTGAGGGCGCAACTGAGGAGCCGACGGAAGGTAGCACCCAGGAGCCTACTGAGGGTGCAACTGAGGAGCCGACGGAAGGTAGCACCCAGGAGCCTACTGAGGGTGCAACTGAGGAGCCGACGGAAGGTAGCACCCAGGAGCCTACTGAGGGTGCAACTGAGGAGCCGACGGAAGGTAGCACCCAGGAGCCTACTGAGGGCGCAACTGAGGAGCCGACGGAAGGTAGCACCCAGGAGCCTACTGAGGGTGCAACTGAGGAGCCGACGGAAGGTAGCACCCAGGAGCCTACTGAGGGCGCAACCGAGGAGCCGACCGACGGCACTAGTCAGAAGGCCAGCGAGGATGCTTCTGCGACAGAGTCGACAGAGTCTGAGTCCAGCGAAGCTGGTCAGGACGCGGAGCAACCCGGTCAGCAAGACCGTGATGGTGATCTGGCCAGCACCGGTACGATGGCCTTGGCTATCGGCGTGGCAGCTGCTGTGCTGATTGCTCTGGGTCTACTGCTGACCATCACCCGACGGAAGCGTCACAGCTAAGAGTTGACCGACATAACCACAACAGTTCGGTGGCGAACTCACTGACGGGTTCGCCACCGAATTGCGTTCCGGTGAAGGTTTCGACGGTGTTAATCTTGGGGTCACCGGCGGTTCTCGTGTATCTGCTCTACTACTGGTGGTCACTTCATCACTCATGAGAGGAAATCTGCCGATGTTCTCTGCGCGCAAGCGTGTCCTGGCGACCATCTTGCTGGCGCCTCTGACCGGTGCCGGCTTGGTGCTAGCTCCCTTCACAGCCACCGCTGAAACTCTTGAACAACCATCCGCCGAGGTGGCCCAGTCCGAGGTCACGGTGGTGATTAATGAAGTCGTGTCGAAGGGTGGAGACCCTGGCGACTGGGTGGAGTTCTACAACTACGGCACTGAGGATGTCGATCTGTCGGGCTACGTTCTGAAAGACGATGACGACAGCCACTCCTATGTCTTCCCGGAGAACACGGTGATTCCGGCTGGGGGATACCTGGTCATCGACGAGAAAACCGCTGATAACCCAGGATTTGATTTCGGGCTCGGCGGAAAAGATCAGGTACGCCTGTTCGCACCCGATGGCACCACCCTGGTGGATTCGGTGTCGTGGGATACCCACGCCAATGGTAGCTATAGTCGCAACGCTGACGGTGACGTAGTCGAAACCGCCAACCCCACCAAGGGCGCTGCTAACGACTTCGGTTCCGAGGATCCCGCTCCTGGAAACGACCGGTCTGTGGTGATCAACGAAGTCGTTTATGACGACATCGAAGGTTACGAAGACTCCATCGAGCTCTACAACACTTCTGAGACCGAGGTGGACCTGACCGGCTACAGCGTTCACGACGACAAAGATCGCCCCGGGGAAGGTGACTTGACAGGTTCCTTGGCCCCCGGCGAGTTCCTGGTGCTCACCAAAGACAAGGACTTTTCCTTCGGTCTGGGGAAGGGCGACTCGGTTTCCCTCCGCGATGCGTCTGGCGCCGAAATTGATCGCCTCGACTACGAGGCCACCAGCCCGATCGCTAACTTCTCTCGGTGCCCGGACGGCACTGGCGAGTTCCAGCACGGTACCAAGACCACGCTGGGTGCACCCAATAATTGCGAACCAGTTGCCGAGATTCCGACCCCAGGCGAGTTGGTGCTCAACGAGATTGATT
Source organism: Auritidibacter sp. NML130574 (assembly GCF_003185725.2). Lineage (GTDB taxonomy): Bacteria > Actinomycetota > Actinomycetes > Actinomycetales > Micrococcaceae > Auritidibacter > Auritidibacter ignavus. The sequence goes on from NZ_CP031746.1 coordinate 2,289,388, forward strand.
CCTCCCCGGCTGACTGGCTGGAATTCTTGAATCCCGGTGATGAAGAGATCGACATTTCCGGTGTGGAAATTCGAGACAACTCCGATGACCACCGCTTCCGCTTCGCGCAGGGCACCACGTTGGGCGCGGGTGAATACCTGATCGTCGACAGCAAGACCACCGGTGAGGTCTACAACGATACTGCCGATACCTGGGAAGAGGGCACCTTTGAGGCAGCGATCGGTATTGGATCCGGAGACAGCATCCGCGTCTACGATGCCGAGACCGGTGAACTGACGACCGAATACAGCTGGAGTAACCACCCGGCCATTGATGGCGATGAACAAGCTGCCACCTGGGCGCGGTGCCCCAATGCGACCGGACCCTTCGGGCTGGGTTATGCCACCCCGGGCGAAGCCAATACATGCGCTCAGCCGGCCGTGGTGATCAACGAAATTGAATCCAATGGTGACGCCACCGACTGGGTGGAGGTCAGCAACGTCTCCGAGTCCGAGGTCAACATCTCCGGCTGGACCCTGATGGATAACGACCCCATCGGTCACGCCAACGACACCACGCCACTGCCCGAGGGCACCACGCTGGCTCCCGGTGAGCTGTTCGTCTTCGACCAGGGTGAGCACTTCGACTTCGGCCTGGGCTCCGACGACACCGCAACCATCCGCGATGCCGCCGGCAACACCGTCGACGAGCACTCTTGGACCCAGCACGCCGAGGGCGTACTGGCCCGTTGCGATGGTGAACTGATCGACGTCCCGGTTTCCACCAAGGGTCAGCCCAACGCCTGCGGTAACCCCGTGGTGCTCAACGAAGTTGAATCCTCCGACGCCGGCGGTGGCGAAGACTGGATCGAACTCTACAACCCCACGGCTGAGAAGCTGGATGTCTCCGGCCTGGGCGTGATGGACGACAAAGAGCGTGACTACACCATCGCCGAGGGCACCGTTATCGAGCCCGAGAGCTACCTGGTGATCGACAACCTGGACTTCGGTCTCGGTGGCGATGACGAGGTGCGCATCTTTGACGGCGAGCGGTTGATTCAGTCGACCAGCTGGAGCTCTCACGCTGAGCAGACCTGGGGTCGCTGCCCGGATGCTACCGGTGAATTCGCCAACACTCAGAAGCCCACCCCCGGCGCGGTCAACCAGTGCCACGGCATCCCGAATGTCATTGAATGGCCCGGCGACCCGAATCCGCGTGTGATTGATGAGGAACCGATGTTCCTGACTGACTCCTCCGGTCTGGATTTCGCTGATGGTCACCTGTGGGCCGTAGATAACGGCACCGGCATCTTCTGGAAGCTGGTTGCCCACCAGGACGGCTCCGTGGAATACGCCGAAGGATGGGAAAACGGCAAGCGTGCCCGGTTTATCCAGGATGCTGACAACCCGGAGGCCGCTGGCCCAGATGCGGAAGGCATCACCGTTGACGGCGACGGCATGGTTTACATCGCCTCCGAGCGTGACAATAGCGATAAAGGGACCAACTACAACACCATCCTGCAGGTTGATCCCAACGAGCCCGGCCCCGATGTGGTCGCCAGTGCTCAGTGGGATCTGACCGACCTGTTGCCCAGTGTCAATGCCAACCTGGGCATTGAAGCTGTCGAATGGATCTCCAACGACGCTGTGAAGGACAAGATCGTTGATCTCTCCCAGGCCGAAGACGGATCGGTGCTCTACGATCCGGCAAACCACCCGAACGCTATCGCCAACGGGCTGTTCTTCACCGCTTTGGAGAACGACGGCAAGCTGTATGCTTTCGTTCTGGAACCGGAAGGCAAGGCTACTTTGGTGACGGTCATTGATCCTCAGATCGGTGGCGCGATGGGACTGCACTACGACGTGGATACCGATACGCTGTGGGTTGCTGCTGATGACGGATACCAAGGCACTCACGCCAAGGTGACCTTCAATGGCACCGACACTCCGGAGGTGGTTCACGTCCAGCGTCCGGCTGGTATGGAGAACCTCAATAACGAGGGCTTCGCCATCTCCAGCATGGACTACTGCGTTGACGGTGAACGTCCGGTCTGGTGGTTCGCCGATGGGTTCGAGTCCGGTTCGTTGCGTGCTGGCACCCTGAAGTGCGATGCCCCGGATGAAGAGCCCACTGAGGATCCAACCGATCAACCGACGGAAGAGCCGACCGGTGACCCAACTGAAGAGCCGACGGACGAACCAACTGAAGAGCCGACGGACGAACCAACTGAAGAGCCGACGGACGAACCGACTGAGAACCCGACCGGTGGCCCGACGGAAGAACCAACTGAGGAGCCGACGGACGAACCGACTGAGTCTGACCAGCCTGGTCCGAAGCAACCGGAGGGCGAGGACAGCGCCCCGGCCGCAGGCCAGGATGGAGAGGACGGTAGCTCGCAGGATGGCCTGGCTGCGACCGGTGCGGTGGGTATCCCGCTCGGGGTTGTCGGTATCGTCTTGCTCCTGCTGGGCGCATTCATGGCGATTCGACAGAACCGCCGGATGCTGAACTAACTCCCCCAGCGCTGCTGCTCGCGAGCGTGGGTCTCGAGGTAGGCACCTGGAGAAAACTTCTTGTCGTAGAAGTCAGTATCCAGGTGCTGAGCCTGCAGATAGTTCATAATCCACACTGACGGAACCGTGCCGGGGAATTTCCCGAAGGTCTCATCGATATATTCGGCCTGGATCGAGACCAACTCGGTAAACTCCTCGTCGAACGGTGCTGCTGCTGAACGCACGCGTGGCGTGTCCTTCCAGGGCCCCGGTGTGTCCGGGTGGAATGGTCCGCCGACCCCAAACTTCCGTTCCGCCAGAGCCTCCACGGCCTGAGTCATCGAGCCGAAGTGCGCACGGGTGAAGGACTCGAATACACCCTCACGTCCGGTGGGGTTCGGGATCGCCCAGCGCTCATCCTGGTCGTAGCGGAATCCCAGTCCCGGCACCTCTGCTTCACCGGATGCACCCAGCACAGAGAGCCGGTCGATTCCGTCAAAGCTCCACCCGCCGAGTCCGATGGCCCCCAATGCCAGATGTCCAACATAACTGGATGTCATCAGCTCGGCACTGGCTTCAGCCAGTGAGTACTGCTCGACGAAGCTCAGCGGTTGTGGGTCGTCGAAATGGTCCAGCCGGTGCTCGAATTTCTCCAATCCGGGAATCGGACGATCGTTGATGTCGTCGAAGAGCACGTATCCGTTCTGGGAGAAGAAGGCGATGTTCAGTAGCGTCTGTTGCGCTAAGTCCGCGACCGGAATCACCAACAGTGAGCCCGGCCAGTTGCCAATCCAGGTGTTATGTCCCTCGAAATAAGGTTGTTTGCGAGGCAAATACAGTCGCTCGTCGTTGAGCTTCACCGCCCGAGCTAACACCGCGTTGAGTGCCGCTTCGACCTGGTCGGTCTCGGCGGGGCTCACGCCTTCCCAGCTGTGCTCCAGCGGCTGATCGCGGGTGGGCAGATAGTAGGTGCCGGAGTCATCGGTGAAGAAGAACTGAGTGGTGTGAAACCCGGCTGCTGAGGGGAAGGTTCGGCCGATAGCCGCGCCACTGTAGTTGGGAAACTGGGGCTGATAGCCGGGGTGTCGAGTAATGCCGAAGTGCCAGCCGGTTTGACCGGTTACGGTGGCTAAAACCAACGCCCGTTGGAGATCGGTCAGGGGACGAGACGCCTGCGAGGAGGTGTAGGCTAATACCCCGTCCGGGATCTCACCGCCGACCGGAAACCGCCGAGATCGGCGACCAATGATCGCCTCATACAGGGGGAACTCCGCAAGTTCGGCCAGGGCCGTGCGTTCGTGATCGGATAAGGAAATCGACTGCAGGCCATTATCAAAAACCGTCATGGTGCTCCTTTGAGTGTGTCAGCAGGTCCGGTCAGTGATGCCTGTAGCCTAACGACGGGTACACCATGGCAGAAGGGTGTTGTCACGAACTGTCACATCGCCCTGGTCTCTTCACCGCCGATCTGCACGACGCCACGACCTCGAATCTTCCGGTTCGCCAGGTCTTGATACGCCTGATCGATCTGGTCAAAGCGGTAACGATTGGTGATCAGTTTCGAGAACTCAAGTGCGCCGGTAGCCGCCAGCTCGATGACCTTCGGCATCGTCTCAGCCGGAGGAGCGCCGAAGCAGCCACGAATCTGGATCTTGCGACGGACCAGCTTGGTGATTTCGACCTCCAAGAGATGACCGGCCGGGGCAATACCTGCTAACACCACGCGACCACCGTCATCCACCAGATCCACGGCCTGCTTGGTGGTGGCGGTCGAACCCAGCGCCTCAAACACCACCGTGGCGCCGTGTCCCAGTAGCCGGGTCACCACCGTGGCTGGATCAGCTACGGCGGAATTGATGGTCGCAGTGGCACCCAGTTGCCGAGCTAGCGCAAGCTTCTCGTCGTCAATATCCACAGCAATGATGTTGGTAGCCCCGGCCGCCCGGGCAAGATGAATAATGCTCAAACCGATCCCGCCGGCAGCAACCACTACCACGTCATCGCCGGGTCCTACCTCGCCGACGTGGTAGATCGCACCGTAGCCGGTGAAGATGCTGCACCCGAGGATCGCGGCATCCTGAAGTGACACCTCATCCGGGAGCGGGAAGACCGCATTGACCGGCACCACCGCGCGGTCGGCATGACCCGACATGGAATACATGGCCACCTGAGAGCCGTCGGCACGGTGGAGCCGGGTGGTCCCATCCAGTAGGTGACCGTTGAGTCGGTTCTGTGTGAAAAACACCTCGCAGAGTTCGGAGATCCCGCGCTCGCAGTGTCGGCACCGTCCACACGGCATGATAAAGCTACAGGCGACCCGGTCCCCAGGTTTCACGCGAGTCACCCGGTCTCCCACCTGCAGGACCACCCCGGAAATCTCGTGTCCTAACACCGCCGGGCGAGGGAATGCCACCTCGTCTTTGAGCACGTGCAAATCGGTATGGCAAACACCGCACGCGGCCACCTCGACCAGCACCTCATCAGCTCGGGGCGCATCCAGTGACAGCACTTCGGGGCGCAGCCGAGGTTCACGGTCCTGGAGGACGAACGATTGCACGGATGCGGGTGGGGTAGCGGTCATGGTGAGGAGGTCTCCTTTCACCAACATGACGAGATCCACGCAGGTATCTCAAAAATCAACAGTCTTAGCAAAGAGCGGAACTCGCGAGGTCGGTTTGAGCTGTCAAAACGCACCTCAGACCGAAAATCTGCGGAGTTTTCGCTCGCTGTGGCCGAGTCGCAGAATTTCCCATTCGGCTCTGACATGCACATTTACGCATATGTTTATAAGAGGCTATGGAAAGCCCCGCGCTGACCGGGTTTCCCTAGCTTAACACAGTAGTGAGGTAGATCACGTTACCGGCGGTTACCCCCGTATGACTTACCCGACGGGCGTCAGTACGCTGAAAGCGAGTCCACGTCACAACTCACAAATACGACAAAGGGAGCAAAGTGATGAAGGCAGTACTGTACTACGGCAAAGAAGATCTACGCAACGAAGAAATCGATGAGCCAGAGCTGGTTCCCGGTACCGTGAAAATTGCCCCGGCATACAACGGTATCTGCGGCTCGGACTTGAGCTTGTACTTCAACGGTCCGGTGCCGCCGGCACCGACCGCAGACGAAAAGCACCCCCTGACCGGAGACACCCTGCCGATCGTCTTCGGCCACGAATTCTCCGGCGTCGTCACCGAGGTTGCTGACGACGTGGAAGGCATCAGCCCCGGCGATCACGTTGCTGTTGAACCGGTCATCGTCTGTGGCGAATGTTTTTCCTGCCAGTCTGGTCAGTACAACCTGTGCACTAAGGCCGGTAGCCACGGCATCTCCGGTAACGGCGGTGGCTTGGCTGAACAGCTCGTCGTGGACAAGCAGTGGGTTCACCAGGTCGGTGACCTGCCGCTGGATCAGGCTGCGCTGATCGAGCCGCTGTCTGTAGCGCTACACGCTGTGAAGAAGTCCGGCGTGGAGTCCGGTCAGACCGCGGTGGTTGGCGGTATGGGCCCGGTGGGCCAGCTGGTCGCCGCCGTGCTGAAGGCGCGTGGCGTTCATGTGATCGCCTCCGAGGTGTCGGCCAAGCGGAAGGAATTCGCCAAGAAGGCCGGCTACGTCGACGCCGTGATCGATCCGACCGAAGAGGACCTGGTCGACTACGTCAAGGACAAGACCGACAACGCCGGTGCCGCCGTGGCCTTTGACTGCGCTGGTGCTCAGGTGGTCTTCGAACAAATGCTGGACTCCCTGGGCGCAGGCGGCCATCTCGAGGTCGTCGCTGTGCACACCAAGGCCGTTGACCTGGATATCACCAACAAGCTGACCCTCTCGGAGCACTCGGTGGGTGCTTCTTTCGGATACGCCGGTGACCACGAAGAAGCTATTGAGCTCGTGAAGTCCGGCAAGGTGAACCTCGAGCAGTTCATCTCCTCAGTGATCAAGCCCGAAGACATCGTGGAAAAGGGTTTCAACCAGTTGCGTGACCACGCTGATGAGGAAGTGAAGATCCTCGTCGAGGTCAACGCTCAGGACAAGTAAGACTGCGTTCTCGCTCACATCGCGCTCCCTTCCGGTAGAGTTTCCGCAATATGGACTTATAGTTCCGCGGACTGACTGGAAGGGAGCGCGAATGGTTAACGGCGTCCAATCGGTGGAGCGGGCTTTCCTCCTTCTGGAGCACATTGCCGGTGCTGGCGGTGAAATCTCACTGTCCGAGCTAGCCGAGCAGACCGCACTCCCGCTGCCGACGATTCATCGGCTGTTGAAGACCCTGGCCCACAGTGGCTACGTTCGGCACTTGCCGAATAAGCACTATGGGCTGGGACCGCGTCTGATCCGGCTCGGTGACCTCGCTTCACAACAGTTGGGGTCCTGGGCGCGACCCTACCTCGCCGAAGTCACCGACGCCGTTCAGGAATCCACCAATATGGCAGTGCTGGACGGCGATATGGCGACCTATGTCGCCCAGGTTCCCTCCGCTCAAAGTATGCGTATGTTCACCGAAATCGGTCGGCGCGTCCACACCAATTGCTCCGGTGTCGGAAAAGCCATGCTCTCTCAGCTACCAGACGAGCAGATCGAACAATTGGTAGTCCGTGCGGGGATCCACCAGCCCACCGGACGGGGCCCTGCCACAGTCGCCGAACTGCTCGACGACATTCGCACCGTCCGCGCTCGCGGATACGCCACCGACCACGAAGAACAAGAACTCGGCGTGCGCTGTTTTGCCGTCCCCGTCCCGGACTTGCCGACCCCGGCGGCCATTTCTGTCTCGGGTCCGGTGACCCGGGTGGATGCTGCGTTCAAAGAGCGAGCCGTCCCCTTACTCCAGCGAGTCGCCTGGCGCATCGCACGTGTCGCCGCAACGCGTGGCTAATATCCACGATACGGAAAAGAACTTTCACAAATACGCGAGGTGGGCTAGAGTACATTTCGTCACACCTGCCCGTGAACTCCATCTCAGGGGGACCGATGGAACGTCTTGCGCTTGAAGAGCTCCAGCAGCAACTCCCTGCTGACGTGCTGGTGACCAATCCGGCCACCATCGAGTCGTACCGCTGGGATCGGGCGAACGACCCTGAGGCCGGTACCCCTCTGGTTGTGGTGCGTCCGACCAGCACCGAGCAGGTCCAACAGATCGTGACCATCGCCGCCAAGTACCGCATTGCCCTGGTACCCCGGGGTGCCGGAACCAGCCTCTCGGGTGGCTCTACCGCCGTGGACAACGGTATTGTGCTCTCGCTGGAACGGATGAACTCCATCGAGGTTCACCCGCAAACACGTTCGGTCACCGCCGGCCCCGGGGCGCTGAATGCCGAGGTCAAGGCCGCCGCGGCAGAGCACGGGCTGTGGTACCCACCAGACCCCTCCTCCTTCGAGATCTGCTCCATTGGTGGCAATGTGGCCACCAATGCCGGAGGCTTGTGCTGTGTGAAATACGGGGTCACCACCGATTACGTGTTGGGGATGACCGTGGTGCTCGCCGATGGCAAGATCATCACGCTCGGTGGCCCCTGCATCAAAGACGTGGCCGGGCTGTCGTTGACCAAGCTGTTCGTGGGGTCGGAAGGCACCCTCGGCGTGATCACCGAAGTCCACCTGCGCCTGATCCCGCGCCAAAAACAACCCACCACGATGGTGGCCACCTTCCCGAGCCTGGAGTCGGCGACCCAGGCGGTGCAACAGATCACCCAGACAATGCGCCCCTCCATGCTGGAATTCATGGATCAGGCCACCATCCAGGCCGTCAACGCCGCTACCGGCATGGGACTGGACGATCAGGCTGCAGCGTTGCTGATTGCCCAATCCGATGAATCGACTGCCTCGGCGGTGGAAGAAATCCAGCGGATGGAAGCGATCTGTACCGAGCAGGGGGCTACCGAGGCCTTCTGTACCGATGATCCTGAGGAAGGCGAGGCTTTTGTCACCGCCCGTCGAGTCGCGATCCCCTCTATTGAACGGATGGGTGCGGTGTTGCTAGAAGACGTCGGCGTGCCTCTGCCGAAACTTAGCGAGTTGGTGGTGGGGATCAACCAGATCGCGACCCGGCACCAGGTGAGCATCCCGACCATGGCTCACGCCGGGGACGGCAATACTCACCCGCTGGTGGTTTTGGATCCCACCGATCCAGAGCAACAGGCCCGAGCGCACCAGGCCTACGGAGAGATTATGGACCTGGCGATCGGTTTGGGCGGGACCATCACCGGCGAACACGGAGTGGGGCGACTGAAGCGACCCTGGTTGCAGGACTATCTCGGCGAGGACATCATGGAACTCAACCAACGCATTAAGGACGCCCTGGACCCGCTGGGCATCATGAACCCCGGCGCCATCTTTGACGCGACAGATAAGGAGAACTGACCGTGACTCAACCGAACTACACCGAACGTGCTGGACTGCAGGTGGCCAATGAGTTGCTGGAGTTCGTGGAAACCCACGCGCTACCGGCTGCTGAGCAACACGCCGAGAGCTTCTGGTCCGGGGTGGCTGAGATCTTCGCCGATCTGACCCCGAAGAACCAGGCGCTGTTAGCCACCCGTGATGAGCTACAGCAGCAGCTGGACACCTACTACCGCGAGCACAACGGCGTCGGCGACGCTACGAGGTATCGCGCATTCTTGGAAGAGATCGGCTACCTGTTGCCGGCCCCCGAGGAGGTCAAGGCCACCACGACCAACCTGGATGTGGAGATCACCCACCAGGCTGGCCCGCAGCTGGTGGTCCCGGTGAGCAACGCCCGCTTTGCCATCAACGCCGCCAATGCCCGATGGGGTTCGCTCTACGATGCCTACTACGGCACCGATGCGATCGATCAGTCTGAGGGGAAAGAACCGGTGGGAGACTACAACCCGGTTCGCGGTGCTGCGGTGATCGCTAAGGGTCGCGAACTGCTGGATTTCGCTGCCCCGTTGACCGCTGGATCTCATGCTGATTCCACCGGCTACCGGGTGGTTGAGGGTGCCCTGAAAGTCACGTTGTCGAACGGGACCGAGACCGAGCTGGCTAATCCAGAGGGCTTCATCGGCTACACCGGATCCCCCCAACGGCCCGAGACGGTGTTGTTGCGCCATAACGGCCTGCACCTGGAGATTGACTTCGACCCTTCGGGCACCATTGGCTCCACCGATGGCGCCGGGATCCAGGACATCATGCTGGAATCTGCCGTGACCTCGATCATCGATCTGGAAGACTCGGTGGCTGCGGTAGACGCCGAAGATAAAACCCTGTGCTACTCCAACTGGTCCGGGCTGGTCAACGGCACGCTGAGTGAAGAGGTGACCAAAAACGGCACGACCTTCACCCGCGTGCTGGCCGATGACCGCCACTACACCGCCGCCAATGGCACCGACACCATCTCACTGAAGGGCCGATCGCTTTTGTTGGTGCGCACCGTGGGCCACCTGATGACCACCGATGCTGTGCTGGATGCCGAGGGCAATGAGGTGCCCGAGGGTATTTTGGACGCGATTATCACCTCGCTGGTGGCCGTGCCGAACCTGCGCTCCGGCAAAGGGAATTCGTCGACCGGATCGCTGTATATCGTCAAACCGAAGATGCACGGTCCGGCCGAAGTTGCTTTCGCCGTGGAGACCCTGGGCCGGGTCGAGCAGCTGCTCGGATTGCCCGCAACCAGCCTGAAGATCGGCATTATGGACGAGGAGCGTCGTACCTCGGTGAATCTGGCTGCCGCGATCAACGAAGCCAGCGATCGGGTGTTCTTCATCAACACCGGATTCCTGGATCGCACCGGAGATGAGATCCACACCTCGATGCACGCCGGTGCCGTGGTGCGCAAGGCCGATATGAAGGCTCAGCCCTTCCTGAAGGCCTACGAAAACTCCAACGTCGACATTGGCTTGGCGGCCGGCTTCCGCGGTACCGCCCAAATTGGTAAGGGCATGTGGGCCAAGCCGGATCTGATGGCCGATATGCTCGAGGAGAAAATCGGTCACGTCCGCTCCGGAGCCACCGCCGCCTGGGTGCCCTCACCGACCGCGGCCACATTACATGCCCTGCACTACCACCTGGAAGATGCCTTCCAGGTCCAGTCCGAGATCGCTCAGCGTCAGGCCCAGTCCCTCGAGCCGTTGCTCCAGCCCCCGCTGGGTGAGCCCGAGAAACTCACCGATGAAGAGCGGACCGCGGAGATCGATGAGAACGTCCAGTCCATCTTGGGCTATGTGGTGCGCTGGATCGACCAGGGCGTGGGTTGCTCGAAAGTTCCCGATATTCACGACGTGGCTCTGATGGAAGACCGCGCCACCCTGCGGATTTCCTCTCAGCTACTGGCCAACTGGCTCGAACACGGCGTCATCACTCAGGAGAAGGTGGATGAATCTCTGGCTCGCCTGTCTGCTGTGGTCGATGAACAAAACGCTGGCGACCCGAACTACGAGGTGTTGATGCCCAACGGTCAGGGCGGAATCGCCTTCCAGGCCGCTCGTGCGCTGATCGTTGAGGGGGCCGCCCAGCCCAACGGCTACACCGAACCGTTGTTGCACCGCTACCGTCGGGCCAAGAAGCAGGAACAGCGCGGCTAATTCTCACACGCAATCGGCACCGTTCTGAATCGGGACGGTGCCGAGGCGTTAAAGGTCGCGCATGAACCTGACGGCGTGGTGCATTGCCTCACGTGCGCCACGCCAGACGCCCAAGGAATTGACGAAGGGGTGCAAGAGTCCGGAATTCACCCGCAGTGTGGTCTCCACTCCGGCCTCACGTAGAGCCTGAGCATAGGCGAGACCTTCGTCGCGCAGTGGATCAAATCCGGCCACTGACACGTAGGCCGGTGCGGTGCGTGCCAGCAACTCAGGTGGCGCCAACAATGGAGAAACGCGCCAGTCGGTGGCCAACTCCAGTTCAGAACCCAGATAGTGGTTGCGATACCATCGCATGTGCTTGCGCGTGAGGAAGTACCCGCGTGCGAATTCGTCGTATGAGACCGTATCCAGCCGGCTCAGGTTAGTTACCGGCACAAAGAGCATCTGTGCCACTGGCTGTGAGCTACCTGAATCCGCTCTGAGCAAAGATACCGCCGCACTTAGGTGCCCACCGGCCGAATCGCCGGCAATGATCACCTTATGCGGATCCACCCCGGGAACCTGGCCTTCCAGGACGGCATCCAGGGCGTCGTTCACGGCCAACAGCGCCGTCGGATGAGGGTGTTCCGGGGCGAGCGGGTACTCCAGGCTAATCACGATGACCTCGGCACGATGGCACAAGAACCGGGCGGTCGAATCGTGACTGCGCGTCGATCCCAGGGTCCAGCCACCCCCATGAGCGTAGAGCACAGCGGGACGAGGGATCTGAGCTCCAATCGGATAGTAGACCCGCGCGAGTACTCCGCCCACATACTGGGTGGTGACAGCTAAAACGGCCGGACTTCCTGGGTTGCCGGCGGCCGCTTCCTTCTCGATCTCGCTGCGGGCCTGATCTACCGGGAGATCGGAGAAGTCTTTCGTGGCGAGGTTGAGAACTGCCAGAGAAAGACGAACATCGGAGTCCATCCGGTCCCCCGAGCGATTCGTCAGAGCAGGGACAACTCGGTCCAGTACAGTATCAGGGATCCGGTCGAGGGCTCGAGCCGCCAGCGTGAGGCTAGACATGGTTAATACCGCATCAAGGCAGCAACATTCTCGACGCGACCATCGGAAATGATGATGACCCGACCAGAGTTCAACAGCGTATGCAGAATGGCGGTGTTCACCTGACCGGTGCCATCTGAGGCGGACAGTGCGGGGTTGATAAAGAGTCGGTCCACCCGGCCTTCGACCGCTCCATCGCGGATCACATCGGGTTGGGTCTCGCCCAAGCCGGTGTCAGCCACATTGGCGAAGCGCTCATACTCGGCATCATCGGCGGCAGCGAATCGCGGGCGGATGATCTGCTCCCAGACCTCATCGCGCAACTCAGCACCGGATTTAGTCTCCGGGTTACCGGCCAAGAATTCCTCGGTCACTACCGGATACGACGAATAGCCTCGGACCTCTGGGACGAGTTCGGACACGGAGGCTACCACCAGTGGCTGCGAGCGCGCCCGGCCGAGTTCATCACCCAGCGAGGCCCCCACATCGTGTAAGAACTTTTGCTGTTCGACTTCGAAATTGCTGTTCCCATTGCCGCGCACGCCCGGGGTATAACCGGAACTACGATCATCCGACTCCCATTCTTCACGGGATTCCGGAACGTGGTTGAGCTCCAGCTCGGTGACGGTATCTTTGGTGGCATCAAAAAGCCGCACTTTATTTTGAGCCAGAGCCAGAATGTAAAACGCTGAGGACTCGGTGAGGGCCTCGGCAATCGGTCGCAACACGAAGTGCTGATTGACGTGAACGTATTCGGTGACCGGAACACCGAGCCGGTAGGCCCGCCAAAAACCATCGGCAGCAAAGAGTGCCAGGGTCTCAGACTGGTCACGCACAAAACCCGGGTCGGAGACTAGCTCCTCCAGCGGCGCCACGATCTGGTTAATGGCGTCGGGGTCGGAAGCCTGCTTTTTCGCCTCATTCAGCGCGGATTTAATCCGGGTCGCCGTCTCCGAGGAGCTGTGGTGGATCGGATTGGTGGGAAGGAATATCGAGACCTTCAACCCCTCGGCGGTAGCCATGGCTTTCAGGTCTTCTGCGGTGATCTGATCAAACTGTCCGTGTAGTCCCATGAGTTCACACTACCGAGGAGACCGAAGTCACGTCTAGGTGTACTTCCCCGTGAGGTTGTGAACGCGGTCTGCTGGTGAGAGTCCCCCGATGGCGGTGTGGGCTCGGTGGTGATTGTAGTCATGTAAGAACGCTGCGTACGAGTTTTCGCGAGCACTGTCACTGGCATACGGTCTCGCGTAGGCCCATTCGTTCATCAGCGTCCGGTTGAACCGCTCGACTTTCCCATTCGTCTGCGGACGGCGAGGCCTCGTCCGCTTGTGCCTGACCCCATCTCCGAGGGCTTGCTGGGAGTCCGCGGACCGGTAACAAGCCCCGTTGTCCGTCATGACTGCTTCGATCGCGACACTGATACTGGTGAAGAACCTGTTCGCCCGCTTCCAGAAGCCTGCTGCGGTGTGTTTCTTCTCGTCATTGAGGATCTCGGAGTAGACCAGCCGGGAGTAGTCATCGACGGCGTGATGCAGGTACCGATACCCCCGCGACGAAGGCTGCCCGGCACGCGCGGCTTTGCCCCGTGAGGACTGGACCTTCCGGTCCTGGCCCGATCCGCGGCCATGAGCCCGCCATCCGCCACCGTTAGGGATGCGGCCAAGCTTCTTGACATCAACGTGGACCAGCTGGCCGGGCTGCTCGGCTTCGTAGCGACAGGGTGCGGGCCGGCGGACCGGCAGGCCGGTGGCCTGATCGATGCATTCCAGGTTAGGCATCCGGTAGCGGGCCAGGACCTGCCCGACGGTCGAGCGTGGCACGCGCAGGTGGTAGCCGATCCGGTGCGGCCCCCATCGGGGGTTGAACCGCAGCGCGATGATGCGTCGCTCGGTACGTGCGCTGAGCCTGTTCGGGCTGTGGTGCGGACGGCTCGAGCGGTCAGCCAAACCGGTCCCTGCCCGGTGCCGGCTCACCCAGCGAGACACCGTTGCCGGGGACACCTGGAAGCGTTCAGCAACGCGTCGCTGGGGCCAGCCGTGATCGACAACAAGAGAGACGAGCCGGCGCCTACCCTCAATGGTCATCGGGGCGTTACGGTGTGTCATGGAAGACCTCCGGGTCAGGGTGCGTGTCGTTACCCACCTCGATACCGGGGGTCGTCTCTGACCTCAAATCCCGTTCACAACCTCCCGAGGAACTACATCTAGCCGTGATCACCCAGACCCGCGAAATCTCCCCTGGAGTTGTACGCGACACCGAGAAGAAGCTGGCTTGCCTGCCGAAAGGATGGAACCTATGAGCGCCTACACCACCATAGCCCGCCGCTGGTCCGGAGGTTGGGAAATCCACGTCACCGACCTCGGTGTCACCCAGGCCCGCACCCTCGCCGCCGCAGAACAGCAAGCTGCCGACTACATCGAGACCCTCACCGGGGAAGCACCCGTGGCAGTGACCGTCACTCCTGACCTCGGGGAGCTCGGAAGCAAGGTCGTCCAGGCTCGCAAACTCTCTCAGGATGCAGCCGAAGCGCAAGCCCGAGCCGCCTCAGAGATCCGAGGCGCCGTAGCCGAGCTGCGCTCCCAGGGACTATCTGTGACTGATATCGCCGCCATCCTGGGAGTCTCACGCGGTCGAGTCTCCCAGCTCACCACTGGCCCGCACGAGGAAAAGGCCGCGGCCTGACCCAGCCCAGCCGCTGAAACGCCCCCAGCCCCTTTGCAGCGGACACGCGACCGGCGGTCATTAGCATCACGGGCATCAGGCAGGGCTGAGTCGGTCACCCGGAGGAAATATTACGGATGGACTACGAGCTGAGGCAAAGGAGAGCAATGAGCGGCTTGAACTTCGGAGTGTTGCTGGTCATGGCTGCACCGCTGTTCGTTGCGCTGACGTATAACGCGAACCTTGCCGAGCATTCTGTGGTGCTGTGGGTTCTGGCGTTGGTGACGATGGGGACGGGACTTCTCTTGGTCTACCAAGCAAGGGGCGAAGAGCCCTCTTCTGGCGAGGAGGACACCTCAACAGGACTCTGAGGCCCTCATCTCGCTTATGAGGGTCGCCAGGTACAGCAAGAAGGTGGGGTGGAGTGAGCGATGCTCACCGCACCCCACCTTCTTGACTCAAAGGGGTCAGGACGCGGCTTCAAGCTTCCGCTCGAGCTTCCTCTTCTTACGGTGCAGCTTGTAGTAGCTCCGCGCCCCAGCAGTAGTTGCCTTGCCCTGCTCTTCCAGGGAGGGCAACCCCTGCTCGGTCAGTTCTCTGTTGATCTCCGCCGGATCGACCTGCTCGGCCTTACGGCGCTCGACCAGTTCCTGGGCTTGCTTCAGCTGCTCAGCAGCCAGCGGGTGCTCGGAGATCTGTTGTGTTACCTCGTGAAGTTCCTTGCGAATCTCGTTGGGGTTCTTGTATGAGCCGAACATCTTATCGCCCCATCACGCAGCGGACGGCGGCAAAGCCGAAGGCCTGCAGTATGTCTGTGGTGCTGCCCAGCTCAGCCATGCGGGTGATCTGAGTGCTGTTCAGCCCAATGCCAGTCAGGCAATGGCGCGCGGCGTAGACGATTGCGGCCGGAATCTCGGCATCAGCAATCTCCTCAGCCTCTTCGTCAGAGAGCGGAGACTCCTCAGACGCTGCCTCGGCGTCGTCCAGAGTGATCTCGTAGGCGGTTTTCACCTCGCTGACTGATTCAACAGCTGCCAAGTCCACGGACTGCTCTTCTACTTCCGAAGCGTTAGCTCCAGGCGCTACTAACCCAACGGTCAGCGCCGCAGCCGCCAGGGCGGAAGCTCCCATCTTGATGATTCGCATCAGTACTTACCCTCCATACTTCGCTCTGTTCGGGGAAACAGGAACAGGCCGAAGAAAGTACTCGCTTTTGGCCCGCGTGTCCCACCTCACTACATTCCTTAGGTTGAGGTCAACCCCTACTACACAAAAGCTCAGTGCCTGTGTGAGTATCTTGAGTACAGTCCGACCGGAACGCTGCCTCGTCGATGGTTGATGGCCGCCATCAGTAAATGAGAACGCCTTGGAGAAGTCGTATGAATTTGAAGAGAATCCCACTAACCGTCCTCGGCGTTGCCTACGCGGTGGTTGTCTGGCTGTCTGCCGCAAGTGCAGACAGCGTGGAAGACAATGGGCGGGAAATCGTCGGAGGCGAAGCGGAAGCAGAAGTATCTGAAGACTTCGCTGATGACATCGAGAGGCTTGCTGAGCGCAGTGAGACTGACCCTGAGCAGGTTCATGCCTCCTATGCCGGCCAAGAACAGTTCCTCACAGTCTTGACGTTGGCTTACGAGACCCATCCCGACCTGTTCTACTCGGCGGGCTGGACCCCTGACCGTCAAGAAGATGAGGGGTACGGAGCATGGGTGGCTTTTACAGAGCCCGTCGAAGATGAAGTGCGGGAGGCTTTTACAGAGCTTCCTACCTCGGTAGAGCTGCGCTACGACGCTGAAGTCAGCGAGGAAGACATGGAGGAAGCGCGGTCTGAGGCGTTAGCGGAGCTCTACGCACCCGCACAGGTCGACGCTGTGTCGGGGCATTTTACTGAAGATGGGGAACTCGAGATACAGGTGGAGGTCGACCCTTCAGACGAAGATGAGGTCGAGCCTCTGATTGAAGAAGTGGAACGGGATGCGCCCGTGGAGGTAGCTATTTCAACCACAGAAGACCTGGGAATCGAGCCTGAAGCGGTGCTTGGCGGGGTTGGGGTCACTCACTGCACCTCTGCGTTCACCGCATACAGGGACGGGGAGAACGCGCTGCTCGGAGCTCACCACTGCCCACCTGACGCCGGCGTTCCGTCCGGAGGCAGTGAAGAACTCACGTTCGTTGACGGGCACATCGGCCCACAAGGAGATGTCAGAGTGCACACCACAACTGACCCCATTGACAACGCCATTGTCCTAGACCCTGAGGGCGACTCCACTCGAGAGATCACATCCCGCGCGAGAACTCCTGAAGGGGCCTTGGTCTGCAACTTCGGACAGGAGCGCGGGAGCTCTGACTGCACGACGGTACGGAGCGCCAACCACTCGTTCAACGCGATCGATCCGGATGCGATGGAGATTGTCAGAGTGTCGAATGCCGTGCAGACTGAGGCCGGACTGACTGAAGGGGGCGACAGCGGAGGGCCGTGGTATTCCGGCAACGCTGCCTTAGGCATTCACTTCGGTCAGTCTGAGGACCTCTCGACCTTCTCCAACATCTTGGATGCGGAAGACGTACTCGGAGTGGAGGTCAACACCGGCTCCAACTAACACTTGGGCCGTTAACGTCCCGGCTGGCTCAGAGTCCGCAGTTGCCGGTGTCAACGACCTCGAACTCCTCGTCTACGGTGATCTGAACGGTGGACTTGAAGGGACCAACAACGCGGTGGCCCGCCGTGGGGCCGCCAACGTGGCCGGATGCATTCTTCACTTGGACCGTGGGTCGCAAGCCGTATTCCACCGGTGGTCGCAACAGTTGACAGTTGAGCTGAGCTTAGCTAATTCGCGAAAGTTTCGCCACGTGTCCTCCAACCCAGGATCCCGCGAGGCCGATTATTCATCGCGGTGGCTATCGCAGCAATCTCCGCGGCACCCCACCATGAGAGGTCGGTGCCTTTCGGGAAGTACTGCCGCCGCAGCCCATTGAGGTGTTCGTTGCTGCCCCGCTGCCACGGACTCTTCGCGTCAGCGAAGTACACCGGGGTCTTGATGGCCTCAGTGAACAGTGAACCGTACTGGGTGAAACGCCCCGGGTCTGGTAGAGACCCTGGTGTGTCCACTTGGGTTCACTCCCAGCGTCACGGTTCGCGATTCAGTCAGCGAACTCACACAACACTGGGGAGGCGTCCCCAAGGATGTGCTGATGGACTCCAAGTTCACCAACATCGACTACCCCTTCTTCATGGCTGGGTCTGCCGCACGGATAGGTGACGGGTTGTAGTCACGCCGCGAGGGCGACGTCGGTGTTCATGATTGCTTCGTACTCGATGGGCGTCAAACTGTGCAGCCGCTTTTGTCGCCGGCGTCGGTGGTAGGTGCGTTCGATCCAGGTGACGATGGCGATGCGGAGTTGGTCCCGGGTGTCCCAGGTGCGCCGGTTGAGGACGTTCTTCTGCAGCAGGCTGAAGAACGATTCCATCGCTGCGTTATCGCCGGCCGCGCCGACTCGGCCCATCGATCCGACCATGCCGTGGTGGTGGAGGGCGCGGACCATCTTCCGCGCGCGAAATTGGGATCCTCGGTCGGTGTGGTCCACGCAGCCGGCAACGTTCCCGCGCCGTGCGACGGCGCTGTTGACCGCGTCGACGGCGAGACGAGCCTTCATCCGGTCGCTGATCGAGTACCCCACGATGCGGTTCGAGAACACGTCCTTGATCGCGCAGAGGTCGAGCTTGCCCTCACCGGTCTTGTGTTCCGTGATATCGCTGAGCCAGAGCCGGTTCGGGGCATCGGCGGTGAACTCCCGACGCACGAGATCGTCGTGAACGGGCGGGCCGGGGCGTCGGCCCTTCCCTCGGCGGCGTTTCCCGAACGCAGACCACCATCCGTTGTCACGGCAGATCCGCCACGCCGTCCGCTCCGCCATGACTTCGCCCGCGTCGCGGGCTTCGTCGAGCAGGAACCGGTAACCGAACTCCGGGTCGTCGCGGTGCGCATCGAACAACGCGTTCGCGCGATACGCCGCAACGAGCTCAGCATCGGTAATAGGAGCCGCCAGCCACCGGTAGTAGGGTTGGCGAGCGAGCTTCAGCACCCGGCACGTCACCGCGACGGGAACCCCATCAGCGGCGAGCTCGGTCACGAGCGGGTAGAGCCTTTTCCCGGCAGATTCGCCTGCGACAGATACGCCGCCGCGCGCCGCAACACCTCGACCTCTTGCTCGAGCAGCCGGATCCGCTTCCGCGCTTCCCGCAGCTCCGCTCCCTCGGAGCGCGTCACGCCCGGCTTCGCGCCCTCCTCGACCGCGGCACGCCGCAACCACTTCGTGAGGGTCATCGGGTGAACCCCGAAGTCGGTCGCGATCTGCTCGATGGTCACACCAGGCTCACGGCCCCGCGCAACGCGCACGACGTCGTCCCGGAACTCGCTCGGATAAGGCTTCGGCACAATGACATCCTTCCAGGGCACCCTCCCGGGCAACCCAACTCAGATATCACCTACCGGTGCGGCAGACCCGCCCTCGCCTCTCAGCCCCTCACGGCTGTGTCGCCGAAACAACGTCCCTGGACATCACAACTAGCGAGTGTCCGGAAACCTCATCATTGTGCCACGCGCACTCGTGGACGACACGGCGAGCGTGGAGGTAGCGGTGCAAGCCATCCTCCGTCGCGGCCTCACGAAGCATTGTGGCGTAGAGAGTTCGTACCCGAAGCCGATCCGAGAGGTCATGCGAGTTCGCCGGGGTCCAGTCCAAGCGGATCGGCAGAGCGAGGACACCATCTCGGTGACTAGCCAGCTTCTCTAGCGCTTCCGGTATCACCACCGGGACAGTATGCGAGTAATCCGGAACCTGACCGGTCTCCAGCGGTCGGTAGACCTTCATGACACCTCCTCGGAAGTCTTGCCGTACTGGACCTACCGCGATGGAAGAGATTCTCGGCGGATTCCGTTATCCCCCCTAGACACGTAGTGCCTCATGTCAAACTGAGCGCGAAGGGTAAGTCGTGCCTCACAGATCGTGAGCGCGAGAGGTCGCGTGGCTGCAGTGTCGTGCCTCAGCTAGTTTGAGCGCGAAAACTTGGGTTAGCTGGCTTTGGTGCGGATGCCGGTGGTGCGGCGTTTTTGCCGGGCCTGGTGCTTGCTGTCGAGGTCGGCGGCGATGGTGAGGGTTTTGTCTTTGGCCAGGCTGATCAGCCGGTCTTGGTAGGTCAGGATTTGGCGGGTCAGCTGGGCTGGATTGATCCTGCGGTAGATGGCCGCTAGCTCTTCTTGTTGGGCGGTGGAGAGGATCCCGGCATCCAGCAGCCGGTGGTAGGGAGTCTTGGGTTTGTCATAGAGGCGTTTGCGCCGCCCGCTGGCGTCTTGGGTCCAGCCGGTGGGTTTTTTGGTGGCGGTGAAGTAGTTGAGTTTCAAACCCACCACCTGCCATAGGGCCGCCAGGATGGCGCGTTCATCTGCGGTGTCGTACCGGTAGTGAAACCCAAATTTTCGCACGGCGTGGTTGTTTTTGGATTCCACGGTGGCTTGATCATTTTTTTGATACGGCCGGCCCCGGGTGAAAAAGATCAACCGGTCAGCAGCCCAGTGCATGACTTCGTGGTTGATGAACTCTGACCCGTTGTCACAATCTAAGCCCGCGATCCCATAGGGGATGGCGGCTGCGGCCCGGTCCAATCCTGCCAGGATGTGCACTTGGGCGTTATGACGGAGCACTTCTAGGTGCACCCACCCGGTGCGCACATCAGTCATGGTTAGGGTGCGGGCGAATTCGCCTTGCAGGGTTGGCCCGCAATGGGCCACCGTGTCGGTTTCGAAAAACCCTGGTTCGTCTTCGACCTCATCGCCGGCTTGTCGCACCGTAATCGAGTTGCGCAACAAGGCCCCAGGCTTGGTCGTAGCGATGCCTTTGAGGCGTAACCGGTCGCGTTCGGCCTTGAGATACCGGTCAATCGTGGCGGCACTCATGGCCACCAGCTGGGCACGCACCGTGGGGTTATACCCGGAGCGGCCAAACGCCAACTCATCGTGGGCTTCTAACGCGTCTAACCAGTCTTCCATCACCGGTTTCATGTATTTGCCCGAGGGCATGCCCATCAACCGCCACACCCGGATCAACTGCTTTTTCGCATTCGCCGAATACTTCGTGGGTTTATGCTTTCGACGGTCAATGCGCACCACGTTTTTGACCCCGATGGTCTGCGACGTCAGATACCGCCTGGCCGTGGACCGGCCCAACCCAGTGGAAGCACAAAACTGATCTAAAATCGCTGACTTCTCCGCCTTGGACCCCGTGCGATAATCCCTACGTAATTGCTTGGTGACTTCAATCCGAGCACTCATCGAGACAATGTCCTTATCCATGCGTTCACACTATGGCTTCGCGCTCACGATACGTGAGGCACGACCTGAGCTACGCGCTCAATATGAATAAGGTACGTCGAGACATTGACTGTATAGAGGCGATTAACTATCTTTGTGACGAAGCCGCAGAAGTACCCCGATCTCGCCAAAGGACCAAAAAGCTCGGATGCTCCCTTGAGCAGGGCAAGGGCGACCACGAGAAGTGGCGCTACCCCTGTGGTGAGCACCTAGGTGTACTTCCCCGTGAGGTTGTGAACGCGGTCTGCTGGTGAGAGTCCCCCGATGGCGGTGTGGGCTCGGTGGTGATTGTAGTCATGTAAGAACGCTGCGTACGAGTTTTCGCGAGCACTGTCACTGGCATACGGTCTCGCGTAGGCCCATTCGTTCATCAGCGTCCGGTTGAACCGCTCGACTTTCCCATTCGTCTGCGGACGGCGAGGCCTCGTCCGCTTGTGCCTGACCCCATCTCCGAGGGCTTGCTGGGAGTCCGCGGACCGGTAACAAGCCCCGTTGTCCGTCATGACTGCTTCGATCGCGACACTGATACTGGTGAAGAACCTGTTCGCCCGCTTCCAGAAGCCTGCTGCGGTGTGTTTCTTCTCGTCATTGAGGATCTCGGAGTAGACCAGCCGGGAGTAGTCATCGACGGCGTGATGCAGGTACCGATACCCCCGCGACGAAGGCTGCCCGGCACGCGCGGCTTTGCCCCGTGAGGACTGGACCTTCCGGTCCTGGCCCGATCCGCGGCCATGAGCCCGCCATCCGCCACCGTTAGGGATGCGGCCAAGCTTCTTGACATCAACGTGGACCAGCTGGCCGGGCTGCTCGGCTTCGTAGCGACAGGGTGCGGGCCGGCGGACCGGCAGGCCGGTGGCCTGATCGATGCATTCCAGGTTAGGCATCCGGTAGCGGGCCAGGACCTGCCCGACGGTCGAGCGTGGCACGCGCAGGTGGTAGCCGATCCGGTGCGGCCCCCATCGGGGGTTGAACCGCAGCGCGATGATGCGTCGCTCGGTACGTGCGCTGAGCCTGTTCGGGCTGTGGTGCGGACGGCTCGAGCGGTCAGCCAAACCGGTCCCTGCCCGGTGCCGGCTCACCCAGCGAGACACCGTTGCCGGGGACACCTGGAAGCGTTCAGCAACGCGTCGCTGGGGCCAGCCGTGATCGACAACAAGAGAGACGAGCCGGCGCCTACCCTCAATGGTCATCGGGGCGTTACGGTGTGTCATGGAAGACCTCCGGGTCAGGGTGCGTGTCGTTACCCACCTCGATACCGGGGGTCGTCTCTGACCTCAAATCCCGTTCACAACCTCCCGAGGAACTACATCTAGGTGTTGCGGACAATGATGGAGACGGCCCGTGACGCCGACCGTTATTGGATACAACAGGTGGGCTTCTATCTCTATTATGGGGTATTAGAGCCAGATATCGTACACAATATAGGATAGAACTATCGACGCACGCGGTAAGGACACTGAATGGCAGAACGACATTCACACACTGACGAATCTGTTCGGGGCCCACTGACCGGGGTCAGGGTGATCGAGATGGGCCAGCTCATTGCCGGCCCGTTTTGCGGCCAGCTACTCGGGGACTTAGGGGCCGAGGTCATCAAGATTGAAGACCCGGTCCGTGGTGACCCCTTGCGCCAGTGGGGCCAGGCTCGGGTGGCCGGCGACTCGCTGTGGTGGTCCGTGCTGGCTCGGAATAAAAAGTCCGTGACCCTGAACCTGCGCGAAAAAGCTGGCCAGAACATTGCTCGCGAGCTGATTGGCTCGGCCGATGTGGTGATCGAGAATTTCCGCCCCGGCTCGATGGAGAAATGGCACCTGGACTACGAGACTCTCTCCGCCCGAAACCCGGAGCTGGTGATGACACGAGTTTCCGGCTACGGGCAAACCGGACCGTCAGCCAAACACCCCGGGTACGGCTCGATCGGTGAAGCCATGGGCGGATTGCGCTACATCGTCGGTGATCCTACGACTCCTCCTTCTCGGGTGGGCATTTCTATCGGGGACTCTTTGGCCGCGATCTTCGCTACCCTCGGAACGCTGGCGGCGCTACTGGAGGTCAAGAACTCCGGACGCGGCCAAGTGGTGGATGCCTCGATCTACGAGTCGGTGCTGGGTGTGATGGAATCGCTCATCCCCGACTGGACCGAAGGCGGAGTCCAGCGTGAACGCACCGGATCCATTTTGCCCAAAATTGCTCCCAGCAATGTCTACCCCACCGGCTCCGGGGAGTGGATGATCATTGCCGCCAACCAAGACACCATCTTCGCCCGACTGGCTACCGCCATGGGCCGGCCCGAACTGGCCGACGATCCACGGTATGTCAACCACCAGGCCCGCGGAGAACACCAGGCCGAACTCGACGAGCTGATCGCGGAGTTTTCGATGACCAAAACCTTGACAGAACTCACCGAGCTCCTAAACGCCCATTCGGTGCCGGTCGGGAAGATTTTCCGCCCCCAAGACATGATCGCCGACCCGCAGTTCCTGGCACGAGACTCCATTATTACCGTGGACTCGCAACAGCACGGCACCGTGCACATGCAGAATGCCTTCCCCCGGTTATCGCGCACCGATACCCGGGTGCGGTGGTCGGGACCCGTCCTGGGTCAACACACCCGCGCGGTGCTGGAGGACCTCGGATATGATGCAACACGCCAGGACCAACTCCGCGCCGAAGGAGTGATCCGCTGATGACCGAACCGGCTCCCTCCCTGGCCCAAGCCTGGAACCTGCCCTCGAGTACCACCGTGGTCGACGTGGGGCTCCGCGATGGGTTGCAAGCGGTGGCCGAACCGTTGGACACCTCTCGCAAAGTTGAGATTGCTGATCGACTGGTGGCGGCCGGATGCACCGAGCTGGAGGTCTGCTCGTTCGCCCATCCGAAAGTGCTTCCCCAACTGGCAGATGCCGCCGAAATCGTGGCCGAACTGGACCGGCTACCCTGGCGTGATGCCGTCACGCTGCGTGGCTTAGCGCCGAACCTCACCGGAGCCCGCCGGGCGGTCGAGACCTCGCTGGACGAGATCGCGGTGGTGATTCCTGCCGAAGATGGGATGGCGCTGAAGAACCAATCCGCCACCACCGAGCAGCTACTCGACCACCTACCCGAGATGGTGCGCGTGGTCCAACAGGCCGGCAAGCGGATCATCGTAGCGGTCGCCTGCGCCTACTTCTCCCCCTGCTACGGGGAGGTCTCCGCGCCGATGCGCGATCGTGTCATCCAGGCCGCCGTCGATCTCGGGGTAGACAAGATCTATCTGGCCAATACCACCGGAGTAGAACACCCCGGCGAAGTCTATTCCGGGCTAGCCCAGGCCCGGGCCCACTACCCCCACGTCAGCTTCGGAACCCATGTGCACAACCGCAATGGCGCTGCCACCGCCAATGCGCTCGCGGCCTTGGCCGCCGGGGCCGGTTGGCTGGAAACCAGCGTGGCTGCCCTTGGCGGAGATCTGTGGTTCCCCGGTGATCCTGCGGTTCTGGGCAATATGGCCACCGAGGACCTCATCCACCTGTTGGAGACGATGGGCATTGCCACCGGCATCAACCTGACTGAGATCCGCTCCATCGCCGCGGACCTGGTGGACTTCACCGGTTTCCCGTCCAGCTCTTTCGTGCTCCGCGGTGGCACCCGGGAGGATCTTGCCGGAGCCAGGTGGCAGTGATGGAGGAGAAGATCCTGCAACTGATCCTGGACGGAGAAATCCGACCGGGGGAGTGGTTGCGTGAGACCGATCTGGCCACCCGGCTGGGAGTTTCCCGCACCCCGGTACGTAACGCCATCGCCAAACTGGCCAGTACCGGGGTGGTGGTCTTCCACCCGAATCGTGGGGCCCAAGTCCGCCACTACACCGTTGACGACGTGGTCGAGATCTACGAGTCTCGGGCCCTGGTCGAATCCTTCGTCACCGGTCTGGTCGCCGAGGTCATCGACCCACCCCGGCTGGAGCAGCTCCGGGAGCTTTCCGACCAGATGCGGGTGGCCGAGGATGGTGAGCGGGCTCGGCTGAACGGTCTGTTTCACCGGGCGATTCTTGCGGTGCGCGCCGACCACCCCCTCGTTGGGGCAGCCCAGAATCTGGTGATCCCCTTGCTCCTGCACCAAGTCATGGCGAGCTATGGGCCTGCGGCCATCGAGCGGAGCATGTGCCAACACGAGGAGATCATTGACGCCTTGGAACACCGGGACCGGGCCTGGGCGGAATCAGCGATGCGCACCCACATCCTCTTCGGGCTCAACCAATACCGACAGCACGCTAGCTGAACAGGGCGTGGTCAATCGCGGCTAACGTGGCCTCGGGCTGGTCGATCAACATCAGGTGGCCGGCATCGTGGACCACGGTGTGATGAGCCTCCGGCAACGCCTCCAGCAGGATCTGGGTGGCTTTGGGGGAACAGAGCTGATCGTTCTCCGCACTGATCACATGCACCTGGGCAGTGATCTGGGCGAGATCCTGATGGAACGGGGAGTCCTTGACCCCGGCCAGCGCCCGGGCAGCATTGGCAAAACCTGCGCCCTGCCCGATGTCCTCCACTCGCTGGGCGGTGAGGCTCTCCACGTCGACGGTGTCGTGACACACCATATCCCGAGTATCTTGCGTGAGCATCTCGAAGAACTGTGTGGGATGATCCACAAGTTCGGCCCGCTTCAGGTAGTAGTCAGCGGCTCGGGCTCCCACCACCGAAGAGGTCGCCATCACCACAATTCGATCAAAGAGCTCCGGTCGATGGGCGGCCGCCCACAACACAATCATCCCACCGAGTGAAAAGCCCACCGCGGTGCGGGCCTCGGTGCGCTCCATGACCTCCACCAGGTCTTGACCCAACTGCTCCAGGGTTCCCTCGGCCTCACCCAAAGGGGCCTGTCCAAAGCCACGCACATCGTAGGCCACCGCGCCGGTGACGTGCTCGACCACGGGCTCCCAACTTGTCGCCGATTGGCCTAGTCCGTGGACGAAAACTGCCTGATGTTCCATGCCTCTACTGTAGCGCCTGAAAGCTCATGTAAGGTGAGTCACACCGATTGCTATCTAAGGAGTATCAATGGCGCACACCCACGCTGTTACCATCTTCGGCCCCGATTTCCCCTTCGACTACCGGCACTGGCTCACCGCGGGCCAACACATCGGTCGCCTTCCCGATCACGCACTCGGCACCGAGGTGGCGGTCATCGGCGCCGGCATCTCCGGGCTCGTGGCCGCCTATGAGCTGATGCGACTGGGACTGAAACCCGTGGTCTACGAGGCCGAACGTCTCGGCGGACGGCTACGCTCCGAGCCCTTCACCTTCACGGCAGAACACGCCGGGCGCGATCATTCCGCCATCATTGCCGAGCTGGGTGGCATGCGCTTCCCGGTCTCTTCCACCACGCTGTTTCACTATCTGAATCTGGTCGGATTGGAGACCAAGCCCTTCCCCAACCCGCTCACCGAGGCCGCCGGTAGTACTGTGATCGATTTGGGTGGTGACACCTGGTACGCGCGCAGTCTGGAGGATCTCCCACCCTTCTTCGCCGAAGTA
Source organism: Auritidibacter sp. NML130574 (assembly GCF_003185725.2). Classification (GTDB taxonomy): domain Bacteria; phylum Actinomycetota; class Actinomycetes; order Actinomycetales; family Micrococcaceae; genus Auritidibacter; species Auritidibacter ignavus. The sequence continues at coordinate 2,315,985 of NZ_CP031746.1, forward strand.
GCCGAAGCCTGGGATGCCGCCCTGGAGCGAGAATTCGGGCTCACGAGCCTGCAGGAGGCCATCAAGCGCCAAGACGCCACCGGGCTGAAAGCGGCGTGGAACCAGATCGTGGCCGCCTGGGACGATAAGAGCTTCTACGAGTTCGTGACCGAATCCGAGGAATTTTCCCGCCTGTCCTACCGGCACCGAGAAGTCTTCGGTCAAGTTGGCTTCGGGACCGGGGGCTGGGACTCGGACTTCGCCAACTCCATGCTCGAAATTCTGCGCGTGGTGCTCACCGAATGCGACTCACATCAGCATCTGGTGATCGGCGGCTCCGAACAACTGCCTCGGCGTCTGTGGGAACGCGGTCTGATCGACCCGGTGCACTGGTCTCAGGGCACCAGTCTGGCCGCGCTCCACGACAACCGCCAGCCACGGGGTGCGGTGTCGGGGCTTTACCGCGATGGCGAGCAGATTGTGGTCACCGAAGCCACCGGGAGCGCTCAGCATTACGACGCGGTGGTGGTGACCTGCCAATCCTGGCTACTGACCACTGAGATCGACTGCGCTGAAGACCTGTTCTCCCAAGAGATGTGGATGGCCCTGGATCGGACTCGGTATATGCAGTCCTCGAAAACTTTCGTGCCCGTCGATCGCCCCTTCTGGAAAGACCAGGACCCCGCCACCGGCCAGGATGTGATGAGCATGACGCTCACCGACCGCATCACTCGTGGGACTTACCTGTTTGATCACGGCGACGATCAGCCCGGGGTGATCTGTTTGACCTACTCGTGGATGTCGGATGCGCTGAAAATGCTGCCCTACGACCCAGAGAAGCGTGCCGAGCTGGCGTTAGGAGCCCTGGAGAAGATCTATCCCACCGTCGATATCCGCAGTCACATTATCGGCGAGCCGGTGACCGTCTCCTGGGAAGCCAACCCCTACTTCTTGGGCGCGTTCAAAGGGGCGTTACCGGGCCACTACCGGTACAACCACCGCATGTACGGTCACTTCGTCCAGGACGATCTGCCCGCTAGTCAGCGCGGAATCTTCCTCGCCGGAGACAGCGTGTCCTTTACGCCCGCGTGGGCCGAAGGCGCGGTACAGACCGGGCTGAACGCGGTCTGGGGTGTACTTCACCACTTCGGCGGTACCACCGATCCGGCCAATCCCGGACCCGGTGACCTGTACGAGCAATTCGGACCCCTTGAGCTGGCGCCATGAGACTCGCCATCGCCCAAGTGCCACCGCTCGACGGGGACCCGCCTGCCAATCTGCGCCGGCTGGACCAGCTCGCTCGCCGGGCGCATGAGTGCTCAGCTGAGCTGTTGGTGTTGCCCGAAATGTTTCTCACCGGCTACGTGATTGGCCGGCAGCGCATCCTCGAGCTTGCCGGGTCCTATCACCGCGAGGTCGCCGAGATGGCGACCCGCTACCACCTGGCCATCGCTTACGGTTATCCCGAACGCAACGGGGCGACAGTGTTCAACACGGTCGGGGTTCTCGATCAGGCCGGGACGCGGTTGCTCGATCAGCGCAAGATCCACTACTTCGGCCAGCTCGACGCCGACCAGTTCGACCCTCCGCCCAGGCGGCCGCCTCAGGTGGTCTCCTGGCGGGGCTGGCAGATCGGGGTGGCGATCTGCTATGACATCGAATTCCCCGAAACTGCCCGCGCGCTCGCGGTGGCCGGGGCGGATCTGATCGTGGTGCCTACCGCGAACATGATCGACTACGACCAGGTGCAACACCTGCTGTTGCCGGCCCGCGCTCTGGAAAATCAGGTGTATCTGGCCTACGCCAACTATTGCGGGTCCGATACCCAGCACGAGTATGGCGGACTGTCCCGCGTGCTGGCGCCAACCGGGGAGGTTGTCGCCACCGCAACGCGGGACCCCACCGTCCTGGTGGTGGAGATCGATCGTGACCGACTGACCGCCTGCCGACAGCGCCATTCGTATCTGGCCGACCGACGCTTCGACATTACTCTTAGGTATACGGATGTCAATTACCGCACATAGGTGTTGCGTAATTAGTGGGCGTGCCCTACACTGCAAAGTGTCAACGGTTTTGGAGAGGAGGGACATCATGACCGAGATTCAGGATTTGGCTGAATTTGTGGTCGCGGCCGATTCAGCCACGATGTCCGAACACGCTGTGAAACAGCTCAAGATTCGTGTCATGGACACCATTGCCGTTGCTATTGGTGCCTTGAACGCCGAGCCCCTCGTGGCGATCCGCGAGCTGGTGGACGAGCAGGGTGGCGCCGAACAGGCCACGCTGATCGGTGGCGGGCGCACCACCGCCGAGAAAGCCGCCTTTTACAACTCGGCACTCTCACGCTACCTGGACTTCATGGATGCCTACTTAGCGCCGAAGGAAACCAACCACCCCAGTGACAACATGGGGGCTGTGCTGGCAGCCGCCGAACTGGCCGGGGCCAGTGGCAAAACCTTCCTGGACGCTTTCGCGGTGGCGATTCAGGTCCACACGCGACTCTCCGACGTCGCTCCGGTGCGCGATCGCGGCTTCGACCACACCACCCAGGGTAGCTATGCCGCGGCCGCTGGCGTCGCGAAGGCCTTGGGACTCACCGCCGATCAAGCCGCCCATGCGATGGCCATTGCCGGCACGGCGAATAATGCGTTGCGCGTGACCCGCACCGGGGATTTATCGCACTGGAAAGGCCTGGCCTACGCCCACGTGGCACAGGCAGCGACCTGGGCGGCCTTGCTGGCCCAACGTGGCATTACCGGACCCGCCGAGGTCTTTGAGGGCAATAAGGGCTTCAAGGACTCCATCGCTGGAGATTTCCAGATCTCCTGGTCCGCCGAAGATCTCGAGAAGGTCACAGAGACCATCATCAAAAAACACAATGCCGAGATCCACTCGCAGTCGGCCCTGGAAGCCGCTCAAGATATGCGCGCCCAGCACGATTTCGACCCCACAGCGATCGCCAGCGTGAAGCTGAAGACCTTCGACGTCGCCTGGAACATTATCGGTGGAGGTGAAGAAGGCGATAAACGCACCATCCGCACCAAGGAAGAAGCCGATCACTCCCTGCCGTGGATGCTGGCTTGCGTGCTCCTCGATGGAGAGCTCACTCCGGCACAATACAGCCCCGAGCGCATCGTGGCTGACGATGTGCAATCGCTGATGACCAAGGTCGAGATTGCCGAAGATCCCGAGTTCTCCGCGCAGTTCCCACAGCATATGCCCGCTGAGCTGACCGTCACGCTACAGGACGGTACGGTGCTCAACGCCGAAAAACGGTCTTACCCGGGCTTTCACGATGATCCGATGAACTGGCAAGACGAACGCGCCAAGTTCGACGCGCTTGTTAGTCCCTTCACCACCGAAGACTGGCGCGACCACATGGTGGAGGTCATTTACGATCTCGACAACCGCCCGATTGCAGACCTGACTGAGCTTCTGGCTCAGGTGAACCGCTAAGAAGAAAGAGAGGTTCTGATGTCGAACGAGATTCCTTTCGATGTCTCGATGAACTTTGTCCCGCGCGCTCACCGTCCCGCCAAGCCGCGCACCATCGGTATGACCGAGATTCGAGCGCCACACTACTCGACCTACGGCACCCGGCATATGCAGGATGTCTTCGACGTGGCCGGGCAGTGGATTGACGGCATTAAGTGGGCCGGTGGTTCTTTCGCGCTGATTCCCGACGAACAAGTCAAGGCCATCAACGAGATCGCCCACCACGGTGACGCCTACGTCTCCTCGGGAGGCTGGATCGAGACCGTCTTGCGTTACGGCGACGAGGCCGTGGACGAATACCTGAAACGGGCCAAGGACCTCGGTATGGACGTCATCGAGATTTCCACCGGGTTCATTATGCTCCCCACCTCGGGGTTGCAGCGACTGGTGGAACGCGTGGCGAACGCTGGGCTGAAACCCAAGCCCGAACTGGGCATTCAGATCGGTTCCGGTGGTGACTCCGCCGAATCCGAACTCGCTGCTGAAGGTGCCAAGGATGTCGGTGACCTGATTGATCGCGGCAAGGCCGCCCTCGAGGCTGGCGCCGAGATCATCATGATCGAATCCGAAGGGATCACCGAGAACGTCGCCGAATGGAATACCGGTGTGGCCGCTTCCATCATGAACGGTCTCGGTCAGGAGAACGTGATGTTCGAGGCCGCCGACCCGCTGGTGTTCGAGTGGTACCTGAAGAATTACGGTAACGAGGTCAACCTATTCGTCGACCACTCCCAGATTCTGCAACTGGAAGGAATGCGACAGAACATTTGGGGCAATAAGGGCTCCTGGGGTCGCATCATCAACCCGAGCTAACCGCAACGACTCAGTAACACCAGCGTTTCGCAGTGGGCGGTTTGGGGGAACATATCGAGCACGGTGCCCCGTACCGGCGTGAAGTCCGGCAGATACTCCAGATCGGTCGCCAAGGTCTTGGCATGACAACTGGAGTAGAGCACGTGATCGGTGTGGGTGTTCAACCAGCTGGCAAGCTCGGCTCCGATCCCGCGTCGGGGCGGATTGACCACCACCAGATCTGGCCGTTCCTCGGCCGTTGCCAGTCTGGTGGCATCCCCGGCCCGGAACTGCACGGTGTCCGCTAGCCCCAGATCGGCCACCGTCTGATTCCCAGCGGTGATCGCTTGCGGTGAGCTCTCCATGCCCCACACCCGCAACGGGGTGCCGGCCCGACGCGCTGTGTCGGCCAGGGTTAACCCAAAACCGCCCACTCCGGCATATAGATCCCACACCACACGGATCTCCGGCAACTCAGCGATCCATGTGGCCGCGCGGTGATATAGCTCGGCAGCAATGACGGTGTTGGTTTGGAAAAACCCTTGCGGGCGTAACCGCAACGGTACCCCATTGAGCAACATCGTCAGCGTCTGATCCCCGGCCAGGTGGATCTCCTCGTCGCCTTCCAGCAACGCTTGATGCTGGGGCAAAATATTGGCGGTGATCACCCGGGCCGGGGCCTGGCGCCGTGCCAGCTCGTCTTGGAGTGCTGGCAGATGCTCGCGTAGCGGGGCGAGTTGATCGGTGGAGCGCAACACGAACCGGATCATCAGCTGTTGTTGCGGTGAAACCGTGATGATCACGTGCTTGAGCTCGCCGCGACGCGTGGGCATCTGATACGGCTCGATCCCGGCGGCTATGATCAGTCGGCGGATCGGCTCAAAACTCGCTATGATCGCTGGCTCGTATAGCGGGCACTCGGACAGATCTACCCCGGTGCCATCGTGATGCTTCGGATGCTGATCCGGATCCAGAATTCCGAGATTCGGTTCGTGGGCAGATCCGGTCACGACCATCTTGGCCTTATTGCGGAACCCTTCCTCCGGTGAGCACACCGGCGCCGTCCAGAAGTCGTCGAGGTTGCTATCCCGACTGGCCAGGATCGGGTCAAGGTAGGAGCGCACTGTGGAGACCTTTTCGGACAACTGCACGGTATACGGGATATTCATCCAGGTGCACGACCGGCACAGCCCCTTGTCGAAGTAGTCACAGCGCATGTCCTCAATTTTAAACAGTGTCATACAGCGGTTGATCACAGGCGTCATCTACTAGCCTTCAGAAGTAAAAATCTGCTGTGATGTAGTACGCTTTCGGCAGTATTCCATCTCACACCTGAGGACATCATGAACTCACTCATCCTTGCCGTGGTCGGGGTCGCCATGATCCTGTTGGGCTACTTTCTCTATTCGAAATTCCTCTCGCAAAAGGTCTACAAGCTTTCTTCCACCTACCTCACGCCGGCTCACCAGTTCCGTGACGGGGTGGACTTCGTTCCCACCAATAAATATGTGCTGTGGGGCCACCACTTCACCTCGGTGGCCGGTGCGGCCCCGATCGTTGGTCCCGCGGTGGCGGTGATCTGGGGTTGGGCCCCGGCTTTCCTTTGGGTGACCCTCGGCACCATCTTCTTCGCCGGTATGCACGACCTGGGTGCCCTGTGGGCCTCCAGCCGGCACAAAGGCCGTTCCATCGGAACCCTGTCCGGCCGTTACATCGGCACCCACGGGCGAAATCTTTTCCTGGTGGTCATCTTCTTGCTGTTGCTGATGGTCAACGCCGCTTTCGCCGTGGTGATCTCCGGACTGCTGGTCTCCACCCCAACCGCCGTGATCCCCACCTGGGGTGCGATCGTGGTAGCGCTGCTGATCGGTCAGGCCATCTATAAGTGGAAGTGGAACCTGCCGCTCGTATCGGTGATCGGTGTGGTCGTCCTCTACGGCTTGATGATCCTTGGCGACCGGTACCCCGTTGAACTGCCCGAGACCATCATGGGCCTGTCCGCTAGTGCGTTCTGGATTGTGGTGCTGTTCATCTACGCCGGGATCGCCTCGGTGCTTCCTGTGTGGATGCTGTTGCAGCCACGTGACTACATCAACGGCCTGCAGCTCTTCGTCGGTCTGGCCCTACTCTACGGCGCTATCTTGATCTCGAACCCCACCGTGGTTGCTCCCGCGGTGAACCAAGACCTCCCCGAGGGTACTCCGGGAATCTTCCCGTTGTTGTTCGTCACGATTGCCTGTGGGGCGATCTCTGGTTTCCACGGCATCGTCTCCTCGGGGACCTCGTCCAAACAGCTCGATAAGGAATCCGATGCGCGGTTCGTGGGCTACTTCGGTGCGGTGGGCGAAGGCTTGCTCGCCCTGGGTACCATCATCGCGACCACCTCAGGTTTCCAAGCCTTGGCGGATTGGAAAGAGGTCTACTCGGAGTTCAATGCCGGTGGTGCCCCAGCCTTTGTGGAAGCCGGTGGCAACATTCTGAACATGGGATTGGGCATCCCACCGTCGCTGTCGGCCAGGATCCTGGCCACCATGGCCGTGCTTTTTGCAGCCACCACCATGGATACCGGCGTCCGGTTGCAACGTTTCGTGGTTGCTGAAATTGGTCAGACCATGGGCCTGAAGCTCAATCCTCTCGTGGCCACCTTGATCGTGATGCTGGTGACCATGGGGCTGGCTTTCTCGGCTGGTGCGGATGGCGAAGGTGGCATGATCATCTGGCCGCTCTTCGGTACCACCAACCAGCTGATGGCTGCCCTCACCCTGTCGGTCTTGACCATCATCCTGGCACGCCTGAAGCGTCCCATCTGGCCGGTGGTGATCCCATTGGTCTTTGTGCTGGTGGTCTCGGTCTACGCGCTGATCATTCAGCTGGGCCAGTTCTACCGAGAGGACAATTGGTTGCTCCTGGTGCTAGATATCATCATCCTGGTCGCCTCGCTGTTGGTGATCATCACCGCGGTGCGGGCCTACATCACCACCCGCAACGAACCGCTGGATCTTGATACCGAGCACGATGATCTCGAGGCCAACGCGCAGGCCAAGGTCTAATGGCTACGGCACGCTGGCGGTGGGTCCGGGACAAATTTGCCGGACTCGCCGCAGGACTCCATGAGTTCTACGCCGGGCCTTATCGTCAGACCTTCGCACGATCCGCCCGCGACGAGGATGACCTGCTGATGATGATGGTTTTCTCCGAAGCATTAGGTATTCCCAATCCGGCCACTTACTACACGGCTGAGCTGATGCCCGTGCTGTACGAGAACTTCCACGACTGGCACCGACGCATGGGAATGGAACGCTCACCGGTGGAAGGACTACGGTGCTGCTAAACCAGTTCCTCACCCAGGTGATCGGCAACCGATCCGTCGTGCTCTTTGGTGGGAAAGGTGGAGTCGGTAAAACCACGTTGTCTGCCACCGCCGCACTGGCCGTGGCTCGTGCTCGCCCTGACGCTCGTCTTCTGTTGGTCTCGACCGACCCTGCACATAACCTCGGGCACCTGTTTGAGCGGCAGTTTTCGGATCAGCCCGAACGATTACACGACAACCTTTGGGTACTTGAAGCCGATCCGCAACGGGTTGCCGCTGAGCATTTTGATACCGTGGCCGAGACGGTCCGAGGCATGATGCCCCCGCATTTGCACGGCGAAGTCACCCGGTATTTCCGGGCCGCCACCGCCTCGCCGGGTGCTCACGAGGCTGCGCTGTTGGAACATATGGCCCAACTGAGCTTGAGCCCGGACTGGGATCTGGTGATTTTTGATACCGCCCCGACCGGTCATACGCTCCGGCTGCTGGAACTTCCCGAAACCATGACCACCTGGGCTGAGGCCATGCTGTCGCGGCGCCGGAAATCCGAGAACTACGTCGCGGCCCTAAATGCATTGCCCGGTCCTGACCAACCCGAAGGCACCACTCCCGCCGACGAGCGCAATGCCGCAATCCGCGCCGCCTTGTATCGGCGCAAAGAGTTGCTAGAGAACTTCCATCGATTGCTGACTGATTCTGCCCGGTGTAGCTTCATCCCGGTCACCGCCGCTGAGCGACTTCCGGTTCAGGAAACGCTGGAGCTGACCGATCAACTGCGATCCAGTCGCATCCCTGTCGCCGCGGTGATGATTAATCGCCGAACGCCGGCCGGATCCGAGGGAGTTTTTGCCGAGCGCCGGGAGCGTGAAGCAGTATGGGCTCAGCGCATCACCGAGACATTCTCCCCGGTTTTCCAGGTTCCGCTCTATACCGACGGCGACCTGGAGCAGATCTTGGCCTCCACTGATGCTGGCTAAGATCCAAGCCGATAGGAAATCTCTGTCGCAGCCCTAACGACTTCATCGGCAAGTTCCTGCATGTCCACGTTTTCCATGGCCAAGGTGGTCACCGAAACCGCATGAGAAACTTGTCCCAAGTAGTTGGTCACGGGTGCCCCGACGCAACGAACGCCCGGCACATTCTCTTCATCGTCGAGGGCGTACCCCTGTTCGCGCACCCAATCCAGCTCTTTGGTTAACGCCGTCAAGTTTGTAATTGTCCGGGGAGTCTTGGCGTTTAGACCTGGGTGGTTGGCGTAATCAGCCACATATTCTGGGCTGGAGGTTGCCAGTAGCACCTTGCCGATCGAGGTGGAATGTAGCGACAGGCGATCACCAACATGGGAAGGGAGTCTGTAGGGCATTCGACCGTTGTCGATAGCGACATAGATGGCCTCATTATCGTTACGAGCTCCCACATGTACCGTAAACCCGGTCTCGTGCGCTAGACGATGGATAACCGGTGTCGCTACTACGGAAATATCGATCGCGTCAAAAGCTTCGGATGCCATCGATAACATGGCTGGCCCTGGAAAATATTGCTTGTCGAAGGTTAGGAAACCGTAGCGTAGTAGTTTCTGCAGGATCCGATGCACGGTGGCTTTCGCTAGACCAGTATCTTCAACGATATCGGTGAAACGTCGGTGGGTGATAGCAGAACGTAGCACCATCAGAGTTTTGTCGGTGGCGGTCACAGGCTCCATAGGCGACAAATCCTTGTGCTGGGGGATCGGTGAAACTAGGCTCAATAGTACAAAACAAAATATGAAACTTAGTTTCAGCTGATGGAACTCAATGGGGAGTATGACATGAGCCTGATTACCCAAGCGCGCACAAGTGACGTGCGTTTCCCAACCTCTGATTTTCTCGATGGTTCTGACGCGATGAACCCAGATCCGGATTACTCGGCGGCCTATCTCACTGTCGAAACTGATGCCGGGGAGACCGGCCATGGGTTTGTGTTCACTATTGGCCGCGGAAACGACGTGGTTGTCGCAGCGATTGATTCGCTGAAACACTATGTCGTCGGCTGCGAAGTGGACGAGCTACTGGCAGATATGGGTGCGACATCTCAAATGTTTATTAACGATTCTCAGCTTCGCTGGCTTGGTCCGGAAAAAGGCGTGGAGCACATGGCCATCGGAGCTATGCTCACCGCCCTCTGGGACCTTAAAGCCAAGCGAGAGAAGAAACCGCTCTGGGAATTGCTTGCGGATATGACACCGGAGCAACTCGTCGATCTGGTGGACTTTCGTTATTTATCAGATGCCATCACTCGTAATGAAGCTCTCGATATACTGCGACGTGCTGAGCCCACTCGTGCCGAGCGCAAAGCTGACCTCTTGGCCAATGGTTATCCTGGATACTCGACAGCTCCGGGGTGGTTGGGCTACTCAGACGAGAAGATGGTGGGCTTGTGTCAAGAGGCGGTTAAGGACCACGGTTTCGGTCAGATTAAGCTCAAAGTCGGTGGCAGCGTGGAAGATGACCGGCGAAGACTTGCTCTCGCGCGTGAGGCTGTGGGGCCGGACGTGAAACTGGCAGTCGATGCCAACCAGGTTTGGGATGTTCCCGAAGCGATTGAGTGGATCAACCAGCTTCAAGATTACGATTTAGCCTGGGTAGAAGAGCCGACCAGCCCGGACGATATTCTCGGGCATCGCGCGATACGTGAGGCCATTACTCCTATCCCAGTCGCGACCGGTGAGCAAATGCAAAACCGGATCATCGCCAAGCAGTTTATTACTTCGGGCGCTCTAGACGTTTATCAGATGGATGCCACTCGGGTAGCCGGACCGAATGAGAACATAGCGATCTTGCTATTGGCCGCCAAGTACGGAGTGCGCGTTTGCCCCCATGCTGGCGGTGTAGGGCTATGCGAGTTGGTGGCTCACATGTCAATGTTTGACTATATCGCTGTTTCGGCGACTAAAGAAAACCGATTCATCGAATATGTCGATAACCTACACGAGCATTTTGTGACTCCCACTGAAATTCGTCAGGGCCATTATGTGGCTCCCAGAACTCCAGGCGCGTCGAGCGAAATGAAGCCTGAATCAATCACTGCATATACCTTTGACCCCGCTTCGCAGAGACTTCTGAACCAGCAATAAGGAGACCTATCATGGATCTGAAACTAGCAGGAAAACCCATAATTGTTACCGGTGGTAAACATGGCATTGGACGGGCCATCACTGAATCTCTGGCACGTGAAGGTGCTATACCCGTCGTCTTGAATCGTTCGGAAGTCGATGAGGATTTTACCGCCTCGATGAGTGATCTTGGCGCTAGCTATGAGTATTACACGGTTGATCTAAACAATACGGAGCAAATTGCACCGATCATTGATGAGGTCTACCAGAAGTACGGTGTCCTGGGCGGAGTGGTCAATAACGCTGGGACAAATGACAACCTGGATCTAGATAGCACCACTTGGGAAGAATTCGAAAAGTCTCTGCACGGCAATCTCACCCACTACTACGAAACCGTGCATGCCTCGGTGAATTACTTGCGCGAATCTAAGGGGTCCATTCTAAATATCACGTCCAAAACCGCGGTAACGGGTCAGGGAAAGACGTCCGCCTATGCGGCAGCGAAAGGTGCGATCCTTGGTCTGACACGCGAGTGGGCGGCCGCCCTTGCGAAGGACTCGGTACGTGCTAATGCGATTGTGGTTGCAGAAGCCTGGACCCCGATGTACGCCAATTGGATTAAAACTTTCGGGGCCGAAGCCGAACAACAAGCGCGACTTGAGGAGATCACCGAAAACATCCCCTTGGAAAAGCGGATGACGACTCCGAAAGAAATCGCTGATATGGGCGTTTTCTTGCTCTCACCACTGTCCAGCCACACCACAGGTCAGCAGATTTACGTTGACGGTGGGTACGTTCATCTCGACCGCGCGCTGAATTAGGAGCCATCATGTCTGCGGAAAATACCGGACGAAAAACTTCAGCCGTCCGCACGGCCATTATCTTGGTTACTGCCCTCTTCTTCATCTGGGGTTTGACCATGAACCTGGTCAACGGCATCCGTGATCCGTTTGCCACCTATCTTCAACTTTCCGGTGCGGAGTCTTCGCTCTTGCAGGTCGCTTATTTCGGGGCATATTTCGTGATGGCGATCCCAGCAACAATGGTGGCAAAACGGTATGGGTATAAGGGTGGCATGATTGTCGGGCTCGTATTTTTTGTTCTCGGCGCGGCGCTGACTATCCCTGCGACTTCTACGTTGTCCTACTGGATGTTTCTTATAGCGATGTTCGTTATTGCTCTGGGGGCCGCTGCGCTGGAAGCTAACTGCAACCCGTATATGACCAAGATCGGGGATGAAAGTACTGCGTCGACGCGGATGAACGTCGCCCAGGGGTTTAACGGTATTGGTCAGGTCATTGGCCCCTTGTTGCTTGGACTGATCCTGGGTGAGACGGTAACCGCCGGAGAGCCCGGCTTCCAGGAAGCCCGGGATACTTTTATGGGGCAGACCGCACTGATCTATACGGTCATCGGTATCGTTGTGCTTGCCGTGTTGCTGGTATTCGTCTTCGCCAAACTCCCCACACCCGCAGGCGATGATGTGGGGACGGCTAATTCGGCGAGGTTCGGAGCGGTGTTCTTAAGGCCCTACTTCACCTTTGGTGTAGTTGCCTTGTTCGTTTACGTGGGGTTGCAAACTCTTGGATTTTCAGTATTTTCGACCTTTGCTCAGCAGCAGTGGGACGGGATCAACGCCGGAGTGGCTTCTACCCTTTTGGCGGTACTGACTGTGCTCTTCGCGTTAGGGCGCTTCGCCACGGCGCCAGTTTTCAAATACGTTGAATCTGGAAAAGTTCTTGCTATCTATTTCAGTGCTGGTTTCGCGATGATGCTCTTAGCGGCCCTTGGACTCGGTCCTATCTCAGTGATCGCGTTTATGGTGCTTTACTTCTTTATGTCGATTGGCTTCCCAACTATTTACGCGTTGGCACTGCGTGGCATTGATGGAGCCGCGGCGAAGAACGGTGCAGCGATACTCACGATGACTATTGGCGGTGGAGCAGTTATCCCCCTGCTGTTGGGTTTCGTCCAAGACCTTTTCGGTCTGGAAGCTTCGCTGTTTGTGTCCCTGATTGGCTTTGCCTACCTGGTTTGGTACGGCATTTCCGGTTCTCGAATCGGCTACCACCAGAAAGGAAGTTAGCACAATGCTCAAGGGAATTGACCCGGTCATTTCGCCGGAACTTCTTAAGGTCCTTGCTGAAATGGGCCACGGAGACACGATTGTGCTTGCGGACGCGCACTTTCCCGCAACTTCCATCGGGCAACGGATTGTGCGTGCTGATGGCCACGGGACTTTACGGCTAGTCAAGGCAGTTCTTGAGCTGATCCCGTTAGATACCTACATTGAGAAACCCGTTACGCTCATGGAAGTCGTGGCTGGAGATCGGGTAGAAACGCCTATCTGGAACGATTATATCGAGCTCCTACACAAGGAGAATATTGGATTTCTGGACCGCTTCGACTTCTATGAGCAGGCTCAGCAGGCTTATGCGGTGGTGGCTACGGGGGAAGTCGCGCAGTATGCCAATTTGATCTTGACCAAAGGGGTGGTTGTATGAAGGTTATAGACGCCCATTTTCACCAGTGGGATCCGAATGTTCAGTCGGTCCCGTGGCTGAGCGACAGACTGAACCGAACGTACCGGTTCGAGGATCTACGGGCTGAATATGACAAGTATGATGACGTCGAGTTTCTCGGTGGGGTCTACGTTGAAATTGATCAAGATGATCCAGAACAGGAAGATCAGTTGGTCTACGAACGTCAGAGGCCACAAATCCTCGGACGGGTTTTGCGATCTCAACTAAGCCCGTGGATGAGGGTGCCGGTTCACGCTACCGGCATTCGAGAGCCGCTTCACACTGCTCCCTCTGGAAGAGTGATGGAGCAGAGTTTTATAGAAGGTCTGCGCTCTCTGCCTCTGCCCTTCGATGTCACATGCAGAGGCGAAGACATCACGGATATAGCCCGGGCCCTGGCTCAGGTCCCTGAGGCACAGCTCGTTTTGGATCACCTGGGCAATGTCACCGATTTGACCCCTGAATCACGAGCTGCGTTGCGGGATTTGGCTCAGTTGCCTAGCTGCTACGTCAAGATCTCCGGTGATGACCCGGTACAGAAGGATGTTGTGGACTATGTTGCCGAAACGTTCGGGAAGTTCAAAGTGCTTTACGCATCAAATTTCCCGGTGCGAGCTGACTTCGATGAGCACTTCTGCTTTGTCCGATCAGTCTTTAAAGATGATGAGGATGTCTTCGCCTTCAACGCACTTCGCGCTTATCAAATTGGTCAGGAGCGTTAATGTTTAACGGAGTCTATACACCGTCAATTACCCCACTGCAAAACGGTTCCTTCGATTTTGACAACTGGAAACGACACCTCGACCATCTAGTTGAGGCTGGGATAGACGGCGTGTTGCTCTTTGGTTCTATTGGTGAGTTCTACGGGTTCACCTTGGAGCAAAAGAAAGAAGCCGTGACTATTCTGGCTGAGCATCTTGATTCGAGGATCCAACTGTTAGTGGGGACCGGAGCTACTCGCCAAGAGGACGTAATTGAATTATCGAATTTCTCGCGCGAACATGGTGCAGATGCAGTAGTTGTGGTTTCACCGTACTACTTCGGCCCTTCGGAATGCTCGGCTGAGAAGTTTTTCGGTACCGTCGCTGAATCTGTCCACATGCCGGTTATGCTCTATAACTTTCCGGCCCGGACTGGTTCGGACCTCGGCCCGGAACTGGTAACCCGTCTCGCGAGCAAATATCAAAATATTGTGGGGATCAAAGATACGGTAGATTCTGCTTCGCGTACCAGGGAAGTGATTCAAGCTGTGTCGAAAGCCCGGGATGACTTTTCGGTGCTATCGGGTTTTGATGAGTACTATTTGACCAACCGAGTCAGTGGTGGTGCCGGGATTCTCTCTGGGTTGACCAATGTTGAACCCGAACTGTTCGTCAGGCTACACCGGGCTTACCAAGCAAAACACTTCCAGACCGTGGTGGAGTGTGCTACTCGGATAATAAGCTTGATGCGACTTTATGACACAGCTGATCTTTTCGTTTCGGCCATAAAAGTAGCGGTAAAAACCAAGGGATTACCGATAAGCACTGAGATTCTCGAACCAGGCATCCAGGCTGATCAAGAGCTCGAGAAAAGTGTAAGTAACGTTTTGAAATCTTAACTGTACGCCCTGACGTTTCGACGCGGAGTGGGATCAGGGTTCAGCCACGGAGCCGGTGAGAACCACACTCCTTCGCGGTCGACTCTGACAATGCTCCACTTACCGGTGTGCACATCGGTATGGTGGGCGCTACAGAGTAGTACCGCGTTATCGATGTCCGTTTCGCCACCGTGTTCCCACTCGGTGATGTGGTGGACGTGGCACCAGGCTGGAGGCATAGTGCACCCCGGTGTGGCACACCCGCGGTCTCGAGCCACCAGGCAGCGGTGTTGGGCGGCGGAAAAGTCGCGTCGCTGTCGTCCCATGTCCAGGATCTCGTGATCGCCATTCATGAGTTGCGGGACGATTCCGGCGTGGCAGGCCATCGCTCTGAGTCGTGAGGGATGAATCGTTCCAGAATATTGACCTTCGGATCGGAATCTGTGTCCGCGAGTGGTGGAGTCATCAACCAACCAATCTCGAAGTGTAGACCTTCTGAGATCCTCATCGAGCTGGAAGCGTCGGGAGAGTTGATGGCTGAAGGTTTCGTAGTCCATGGTCACGATCATCTTCGTATCTTGACCGCGGGTGGAGGGGAGCGCGTTCTTCTGACGGCCCGCTGCGAGCCCGGCGGTGAGGACCGCGAACAGTGCGTTCAGCGTACGCTGATTGCGACTTCTCCGATCGAGCAGATCGTGCTCTGCTGCGTACACCTGCTCGATGCCGTTCTCGTCAACACTGATCACATCGTGGGGTTTCAGCTCTGGGAAGTTTGCCATGATTGCTTTGATCAGCGGATTGCGTGGCGTCTGCGCCTGAGCCTCATTGGTGGCGTTGTTTTTCAGGGCAGCGTAGTTGTTCGCAGCATGGTCGATGGTCGAGAGGAGTTCGGCAGACAACCCGTACACCGTACCGCCGAAATCCAGGCCACCGTCTTCGCGGGGACGGACCCAAAAATCCTCCCGGCCCCGCTGTGGGTTGACGACCTCCTCGGGTGCCGGGCCGTCTTGATCAATGTGGTGGCAGATCTTGGGTAGCCATTCCTTGCAGAGCGTGTTGAACTCGTTGACGCTGAGTTCCTCGGCGCGCTCGACCAGCAGGGGCACGACCTCATCAAGCAGTTGATCGATCAAACCAGGTGGAGCATGTGTGTTCCGGGCATACTTCTTGACATCATTGACCAGGCGAATGAGCCGGTCCAAGTGTTCTGTGCTGATCGACCCAATGCTGAAGGCCTTCGTCGCAGCGGGAAACTCCGGTGGAATCTCGGGGCCGCCACTGACCGGTGGTGGACCGCCGGAGATGAATTCGGAGCGTTGCTGGCGTTGTTTGGCTTCTCGAGTTCCGATCCCGACAGACTCGGTAAAGTACTTCCGGCCATCCCGGTAACCACGAGCGCCCTCGGGAACGCCCAAAAGATCCTGCTGATCGGCACTGGACGCCGTGGCGCGTTGGGTATGACCGCTCAACAGCGTCTGGGCCCCGGCCAAAGCGGTCTGTAATGACTCGGCCACATGGTTGATCTCCGGGAGTGAATCCCAGTAATTCTCAGGTTCCACCAAGCGTGCGGATTCTTGTGGTTGCGCGGAGTCGGAGGCGAGCGACGAGTTCCAGTCTGCGCTCGCGGTTTCGGGAGTGTAGCGAGCAAATCGTTCGTATGCGTTCGAGGCGGCTAGATCCTGCCCCAGCGATTTGAGCAAGACCAGAGCAGCGGCGGCCTTATCTCCCATGGAGGCCCCGGCCACGCCATCGAGATCCAAAAATGACAATGGGTGGCGGGCGCGCGGTGAGTCAGTGACCGTCATCGTCCAGACCTCCCATCATCGATCAGTTGTTTGATAATATGCTCTGTCGATCGTTATGTAGAACATAGTACCGATTCCTGAGGACACGATAAGACCGCCGATTGTGACTGTGGATAGCGTGCAGTGTGGCGTCTTACGGAGTCATCTCTGGGTCTGTATTGAGGTTGAACGGGCTCGTCAATCTCTTAAGTCGTGTATGTGACAGCGGTCATGACAGCCTCATTGTGGTGTGTCAAACTAGCTCGGTAACCATCCAGATCGACCGAGAGACCTGGCTCGATGACGTCGAGGCAACCCGCCCTATGAGGCAAAGGTGCCACTGCCAGTTACGATGGAGGATTCCGATGATTTCTCTGCGTCACGTCACCACAACGTTCAAAGGTGGTGAGATTACCGCAGTCGATAACGTCAGCCTCGAGATACGTCGGAGCTCGATCCATGGCATTATCGGTTTTTCGGGAGCCGGTAAATCCACACTGTTGCGCAATATCAATCTGCTCGAACGGCCCACGGCCGGGCAGGTGTGGGTCGATGGCGAGGAGCTGACACAGCTCAACGCTGAGCAACTGCGTCAGCGTCGCCATCAGATCGGGATGATCTTCCAGGGATTCAACCTGGTCAACAATCACACAGCGCTGGCCAATGTCGAGCAGTCTTTGACGTTTTCCGGGGTGAAAGACCGGCGTGAGCGTCGCCGGCGCGCGCTGGAAGCGCTCGACTTGGTGGACCTTGCGGAGAAGGCGAGGGCCTATCCGGCGCAGCTATCTGGCGGCCAAAAACAGCGCGTTGCGATCGCTCGGGCGCTAGCCACCCAGCCGAATGTGTTGTTGTGCGATGAGCCAACCTCGGCATTGGATCCGTTCACCACTGCCACGGTCTTGCAATATCTGGCTGATATTAACGCCCAACTGGGGATCACCATTGTGCTGGTGACCCACGAAATGGAAGTGATTAAAGCCCTGGCCGATGACGTGACGGTCATGGAGCACGGCTCGATCGTGGAGCAATTCACCATCGATGACCTGCGGGCCGCAACCTTCCAGCCTCAGACCGCGATCGGGCGTTACCTGCTTTCTGAGGGGATCTCGGTACAGAAGGGACGGAGTACGCCCCCGGACGTTCCTGTCGTAGTGGAAGAGGCCGCGGAGTTGGCACTGCAGAAGGTAGGTGAGTGAGATGGAACGCATCCTCGAGCTCCTTCCCGAACTCACCACAGCACTGTTGCAGACCTTCGTGATGATCGGGGTCGCGATCCCGATTGCGGTGTTGCTCGGAACTCCGTTGGGAATTTGGTTGGTCAACCACGCGCCCGACGGGATTTCGCCCTCACCGCACTTGCATAAGGTGATATCGGCTTTGGTGAATGCGGTGCGGTCATTCCCGTTCTTGATCCTGCTGATCGCGATCATCCCCTTCACCCGTTTGCTGGTGGGAACCACGGTCGGCACAGCGGCGGCTATCGTTCCGCTGACGGTCAATGCCATCCCGTACTTCGCTCGACTGGTGGAACAGAACATCAATCAACTCGGGTCCGGGCCGATCGAGGCAGCCCGCGCGATGGGAGCGACCCGTGGCCAAATCATCCGGCAAGTCATGCTCGTAGACGCCCGGCCGGCGCTGATCGGCTCCATCACGATCACCACCGTCTCCTTTATTTCGTATTCGGCCATGGTCGGTTTGGTCGGAGGTGGCGGGATCGGGGACTTCGCGATCCGCTACGGCTATTACCGATATGAAACCGAAGTCATGCTGGTTGCCATCGTGCTGATGCTATTGCTGGTCAGCGCGGTGCAAATGCTAGGTAACCGCCTGGTGCGCATCACCGATAAACGCTTGGCCTAGCTCGCCAGTGGCCATCAGGCCCTTCAGAAATCTTGCTGTGAAAGGAAACTCACCATGACAATCACCATGCTCACCACTGCACCCCGGCGGCGATGGGGCGCTCTGGGCGCCAGCCTGCTGGCCGGGCTGTCCTTGACCTCCTGCGGGTTAGCTAATCCGCAAAGCACTGTTGATGAGGAACAGACCATTTCGATGATCGTCACCGAATCGGCGCCCTTCCAAGAGCCCACTGAGATCGTGAAAGATCAGCTTGAGGAAGAAGGGTGGACGCTGAATACCACCTATGTCACCGACATCGTGTTGCCGAATGAGGCGGTGAGCCAAGGTGAGTACGACGTCAACTTCTTCCAGCATCAAGCGTTCTTGCGTCAGTTCAATCAAGATAATGGAACCGATGTGGAGCCGCTCTTCTCGGTCAATTACGCTCACTCCGGTATTTTCTCGGAGAAGTACGAGACCTTGGACGAGCTTCCGGAGGGGGCGACGGTTGCCATTCCCGTCGATACCTCCAATAACGGTCGTGCTCTCAAGCTGTTGGCCGAGGGAGGCTTGATCGAGGTGGATGAGTCCAAAGACGTGACGGCGCTATCTCAACAGGACATCACCGCTAACCCGAAGGATCTCGAGTTCGTCGAAATCGATCAGCAGTCCTTGGGGCAGTCCTTGCCCGATGTTGACGCGGGCTTCGGGTTCGTCAGATTGATTGCCGAAGCCGGATATGACGTGGAGGAGACGGCTCTGATTCTCGAGGATAATCCTGAGGTTGAGATCCCTTTCACTGATGTCGTGGCTGCCAAGCCGGAATTCCGCGATACCGAGGCGGCTCAGGTCTTACAGGAGGCGTACCAGTCTGAGGAAGTCCAGCAGTGGTATGAGGATTATCTCGGAGGGGGAGTGGTTGCGCCTGAGGATACGATCACCGTAGGTGATTCGGCTCAGAAGTGGGAGGAGTTCACGTCGGGCGAGCTGTAAGGCTCGGCGGACGCGGGCCGAACAGAGAAATGGAGGGCTCTGCGGTGCGATCACTGTCTCAGGGCCGAGGTGTTGCTCGCCACCGTGGAAGATCGGCTCGCTGAGACTTCTGTGGTGATCGCGCTGGATTCCGCAGAGCCCTCCTGGCTCGGTCAACACACAAAACCTGAGCCATCACCAGCGGGTGCTTAAGGACTATTGGCAGTAAACCCGCGCTTAATTGTGATGCACTTCACATTACACCGGTGCGTGGGCGTGCGCAAGGGGGACGAATGGTTGAGGGAAGCGTTGGGGGTGCCAGAATCTCAAGGGTCATGTTTCTACCCGCCTATCAGATTTGCGGAATAGCTGTCGAAGAGAGCCACCCCCGCGCATTGTCAGAGGGCTGAAGCATGCGCCGGGGTGGCAATTTCGTAGGCTAGGTCCCTAGTGTCTGCGACGTGTTGCCGACAGTGCGGCTAGAGATCCCCCTGCGAGAAGCAGTATTCCTGCCCCGAGGACAAGGAGTAAGTTGGCTCCTGTGCTCGCGAGAGTGCCAGTTTTCTCTGACTCAGCGCGACCTGGAGAATCTTCTTGAACTTGTTCTGTTCCAGCTCCCGGATCTCCAGCAATATCTTGTTCGGGGGTGGTGGTTCCCGCGGTGGGTTCCTGGGTTGGTTGTTGTTCGGGGGTGGTGGTTCCCGTGGTGGGTTCAGGGGTTGGTTCTGTATCTGGTCCTGGTTGCGGGGCGGTGCTTGTTTCGGAGGTAGGCTCCGGAACCGGTTGTGGCTCAGGGGTAGCGTCTGGATTAGGTTCCGGCTCCTCCTCGGGATCTTGTGCTGGGGCGGCAACGACCTCGACTGTGTGTGAAGCGGTCTCGCCATTAATCGTGAAGGTGAGCGTTGCGGTACCCGGTTGGGTGGCTACGAGTTGACCAGTGGCAGGATTGACTCGGATCACCGCGGCATTCCCTTCTGATCCACCATTGTTGACTTCTACGTGGTCGCCACCCCATTTGGCGCTCATCGGCCAGACAAACGGCATGTGCTTGCCGTCCTGGGTGAAACTAGCGTCAACGGATACCTGGTCACCGACCGTCATGCTTGACGGGAGCTCGGTAGTTGCACCGAGCGTGATCGAATCGACAAAAGGATGCATCTGCACTTGTAGCCAGGCATTACGTGCGACTTCAGGCTCTGGGGACTTACCGACGATGCCCTGAGAAGGATCTATTGTGAGCATGCTCCAACCGACGAATCCTCCGGTCTCGGGTGTGCCGGAGGGACCTTTGCCACTGTTGCCGTTGATAATTGCGGGCACGCCGTCGGCGGTTGACGCATGGAATACTCCAACATGTCCGTTGATAACCGCGACGGATTTGCCTGTTTCGGTCCGGAAGCGGGACAGACGGTCTTGGACCTCTCGTGCTTCAACGCGATTTCCCATCTGGCTGAGCTTGGTTGGTAGCGGATCATTCATTGGGTGGTGCCACATCAAAACGACACTGGTCGTGCCTTCATCTGTGGCTGCTGCTTCCAGCCGATCTTCAAGCCAAGGAAGTTGGTCTCGATCGGAAGACCGGAGCCCGCCCTGAGCGGTGTTGAGGGTCAGGAACTGTGTCCCCTGTAGATTTTGAGAAGTCCTTGTGTCGCCGAATGCTTCCACAAAGTTGTCGATCTCCCCGCCCATGATTTCGTGGTTTCCGGGCGCATAGGTCACCGGAATTTCATCACCAATTTCTTCATCAAGGATCCGCTTAGCGAGTTCAAAATCTTCCGGCGAGGCCTCATCGACAAAGTCGCCAACGATGAATATTGCATCAGGAGATGCGGCTTTGATCTCTTGCAGTGCCCGTCGCGCTCCTTGGACATTTTGACTCTGAGGTGAACGAGCGACGAACTGAGCATCGCTCATCACTGCGATCTGTTGCGGTCGTTCTTCATACAGACGAGCGGTATCGACAACGGAATCGTGAATTTCTGTCTTTTCGCCCGCATCAGTGTCGGGGGCTACCACGGCGCCCAGGTTCGCAATTTTCACGCTGCCCGAATAGGAAGCGTTAGGGCGCGTTTCCATGAGTCGCACCATTTCGATCGTGATGGGATACTCGATCCCGTCGGGAACGGGGAACGTGACATCTCGCCACCCGTGCCAGGTGATATTTCCACCATCAAGATTCGATCGTGTGCCTGCTCCGTTTAAATACTGAATACGGGGCCATGCGCCATTGCCGTCACCGTAGATGCTCAGGGTAATTGAACGGGGCTGTCCATCCACTTGAATCGGGTGAGGCGGAGCAGCATAAGCGCCCCGAGTTGCAGTCGACCCCGTGAAGTCGTAGGAGATTTCAAGAGCATTTTCACCATTTTCACCCTCGCTAGGGGAGACCGATCCAGAGGCGCGGGCCTGGCTGAACTCCCAGCTGTCAGCATCTGAGAAATCAGAAATAGTGACTTCTTCGAAGCCAATGGTCACTGGGAGATCGATGCGCTTCTCGCCGACTTTAAAGTGGATGGTGCCACTTCCACTACCGGCGTTCGGGGACACGGTGAAAGTGTCCACGCCACTGGGTGTCACCTCGATGGTGTCGTTGCTGGAAACCTCGATATCCTCGGTTTCGATGGGTGCACGGAAACCGTCGCCGTCAATTCCTAGCACACGCACCGAAGCGGAAGCGTCCGCATTTTCTAACGCTAATCTTTGATGACTTAGCTCGAGATGCTCGAGCTCTCCGAGAACGCGCACAGGCAACTCTCCTTGTCCGCCGTTGCTTTCACCGCGAACGGTGGAGAGGCCGTGCTTGGTTCCAGTAACTCGGGCCACTGTTTGTCCGCGGTCGTTCTGTGTCGGGGTGCCGAGTAGCTCGAGGCCATCACCAGGCGAGACTGCAACGTCAGCTGTGAGTGGATCACCACTGGAGTTCGTCGCGGTACCGATGACAGTCCGGCCAAGTCCGGTGAATACGCGGTCGGTTCGTTCCGAGTCGCTTGCGGGGTTGACGGTGACGCCGGCGGTTTCCTCCGGCGCTTGAGCAGTTGACCGGAAAACGAGGGCGTTGGCGACGTCGCGCTCCTTGCCGTCGGAAGGACGGTTGGTCAGTGATGCTGATGCGTCGCCTGGATTGCGGGAGTGCAAAGTGGTGGATCCACCACCATCAAGATTGAGAGCCTGGTAGGCGCCGAGATCGACCATCAACTCCGAAAGTTCGCTGAGCCGCATACCGACCGCGTCATCTTGCCGACCGTCGATTGAAACGACAAATAGCTGTGTCCCATCTTGAGAGATCCCGACAGCTGTCCGGGCGGCAGTTGCCTGTTCTGCGTCGGTGGCGCGACCGTCACGGACGAGCACCTGTTGGCCAGAAACCGCCAGGTCAACATCGCGGTCCAGCGCTACCGAGATTTCAACGTTGGTACCAACAGTCGGGACGTGATCCGAGCTTGAACCGGAAAAGACGAGCACGCCCTCGCCCTCGGAAAGATTGGTGTCTGAGTCTAGAGTGCTGGCTTCGAGAATCTCGGTAACAGCCCCGTCGATGACTTTGACGGCGGTCCGTTTGTTGGCAGACAGAGCTTGAGAAATCGGTGTTGTGCCCCAGGCAGCGGTGTAGTACGCAATGCCGTCGCGGTCTTCGGTTGGCGAGTTCACCGACGGCACGTCGTAGGTTCTGCCTTCGATGGTGGCCGTGGCGGCACTGGTCAGTGCTCCAATGCTCGCTGTTCCTTCATGCACAGACAGCGCCTGTGATGAGCCATTTGCGATGGAACGGATCCCTTCTGAAGCAGACACATTTGTGCCTATGGGGGCTCCGGTGTTGTTCATATCAAAATAATCACCGTTGACGGCAGCGACGACGTTGTCTTCGTTCTCGATCTGATTGGATACGCTCGAAACGCCGGACACAGAACCGCCATCGACGACATCGAGTGAGAGTGAAGCGTCGGTCAAGTCCACGTTCAATACATGACCCGTTTGGAAGCCGGTCTTTTGTTCGCGCGTGAACGAGGTGTGGTTGAGGCCCGGGGCAATCGTTTCAGTGTTTGCTTGATGCAGAGTCGAGCCGCTACCGGTGAGGTTGAGCCCGCCTGTCTCGAGCGTTTCACCAACGGGCTGTTTGGGTGCCTGCTCAGTGGCTTGTTGTGAGTGGGGAAATGCAGGGGTGGCGAAGGCCGGGGTCTGTGACAGAGTGAGGCCGAATGCGAGTGTGGCGATCGTGGCGAAGCGACCGAAACGACGGAACCGCGTCGACCGGCCACGCTCGTGCGAGGTAGTTGAGTGAAGAGAGTGTGACACCTTTTCTCCCAGGTCAGAGTGATGATTCGACGCACTGACCATAGGTGTAAGAGGTAGCCTGATCGTGACGGGTGAGTTACCGAATGATGTCTCGTACGTATTAATGGGTACGCGTTGATGAGCGCGCGACACGAGCGGGGTATTTCGAGGTGCTGATCGTCAGGGGGCCGTCTTATCTCTTGTAGTCGCTAGTACCGCGGGCTGGGGCGCAGGTCGCTGCGGTCAAAGCGTTCGGCCACGCGGTTCAGCGCAGACTCAGCGGCATCAGCCATGACCGAATCGGTGCTGGTGACCGCGCTGTTGAGGGCTTTCAGGGCGGATTCGTTCTCGGCGGAGATGATCTCGCCCAACGCGGTGGCGGCCTCCGAGCGGACCTGCGGGGTGGGGTCGTCGAGCAGGTCGAGCAAGGTGTCGGTGGCCTCGTTGAGGTCGCGGTAACCGGCGACCTCAACGGCGATGACGCGGACCTGCCAGGCGGGATCGTTGAGCGCGGTGATCACGGATGTGGTGGCGGTGTGGTGCCAGAGTTCTAGTAGCGTTTGGGCGGCCCAGACACGGCCCATCCAGTCCTCGACGGCCTCCATTCCGCCCAGCACGGCGATATCCGGATCGCCGTCTGCTCCGGGCTGCGAACGACCATCCAGCAGGCGGCAGACCCAGTCCAGCAACGGGTTGGTTCCGAGGGTTTCAGCAGCGTCGTGAATGCGGGATACGGTGGTGGGGGACAGTGAATGCGGTGCTGTGTTGCTCATGGTCTCTATTATGGTCGATGCCACAGTGATAAATTGAGAGGCATGCGCTCCCGTAGTTCACTTTCTCTGCAGTTTCGTGCCGAGGCGTACGATTTTCCGACCGGGAGCGTGACCGCGGGAACGGTGATGAGCTGGCTGGATAAGGCCGGGTATGCCACCGCGGCCTCGTGGACCGGAACGAATGTGGTCGCCGGGTATGTGGGCAACTTGCATTTCGCGCATCCGGTGCCGGTGGAAACCCCGATCACGGTGCAGTGTCGCATGCTGTATACCGGAACCTCCTCGGTACATGTGCAGTCTCGGTTGGTGCTTCCGACCATTCGGGATGACGAGGGGCAACCGACGGTGGCCACCGAGGTGATCATGGTCTATGTGGCCATTGACGACAACGGTGAGAAGGTCCGGGTCAAGCCCTGGGAGCCGACCACGGATGCGGCCCAGGAGCGGGCGGTGAAAGCCAAGGCCCGCTCGGATCAGCTGAAGGCCTCCGAAAAGTCGTTGATGACCATTGCTTTTCCGGAGCAGGAAGAGACTACCGCCGAGATCATTCGTCTGCGGTTTATTGTCTCCGAACCGGATGCCGGTGTCGGCGTACGCGTCGGCGGTGGCTCGGTGCTGCGATGGCTGGATGAGGCCGCCAACGTATGCGGGGCCCGCTGGGTGCAGGACAATGTGGTTGCGGTTTTTGCCGGGGGCGTGCGGTTCGAGAATATGGTGTACGGCGGTGACTTACTGGAGATCGAGGCTCGCCTGGTGCACACCTCGGCACACTCCATGCACGTGATGTTGCGGGCCTGGACTTCGACCCGGTTTGATCCCACGCAGATCCCGGTGGCCCACGGGATCACGGTGCTGGTGGATCCCGGCGAGGACGGGAAGGCCAAGCGAATTCGACCCTGGCATCCGCGCACGGTGTTGGAAACCGAGTTGGAGCAACACTGCACCGAGCTGGTGCGGATGCGCAATGAGATTGCCTATTCCTGGGCCCTGTAATGCTGGGTGGTCTGGCCGTCCGGTAGAATGGCGAGAGTGCTTCTCCGCCTGCTCAGTCGCTACGCCAAACCCTACGGGTGGCATCTGCTGATCGTGGTGATCGCGCAGGTGATGGCCACGATGGCGACACTGGCACTGCCGCGACTGAATGCTGACATTATCGATCACGGAATTGCCACCGGGGATACCGGATATATCGGTTCCACCGGGTTGGTGATGCTCGGGGTGGCGGGCCTTCAGGTGGTCTGTGAGGTCGCAGCCACGTTCTTCGCAGCACGGGCGACGATGGGGATCGGCCGGGATTTGCGGGCCGACCTCTTTGAGCAGGTCACCGACCTGTCGGTACATCAAGTCCAACAGTTCGGTCCCGGCACCTTGCTCACCCGGACCACCAACGATGTCGAACAGGTGCAGTCGCTGGCCTTGGTGGTGGCCTCCACGGTGTTATTGTCCCCGATTATGCTGGTCGGCGGGCTGGTGATGGCCATGGAACAAGATGTGGTGCTCTCCGCCGTGGTGTGGGTGGCAGTCCCGGTGTTGTTGCTGTTCGTCTGGTTACTCTTCGCGCGGGTGCTGCCGTTATTCCAGGCCATGCAAGACAGCATTGACGGGGTGAATACCGTGCTACGCGAGCAGATCGCTGGCATCCGCGTGGTGCGAGCCTTTGTGCGGGAGGCCGAGCAGACCCGACGGTTTGATCGGGCGAACCGTAGACTGACTGCGATCAGCCTGGGCATTGGTCGCTGGATGGTGCTGATGGGCCCGGTGATCGCCATGATCCTGCAGGCGACGATGGTTGCGGTGCTGTTCTTCGGCGGGCACCGGGTGGCGGCCGGGGAAGTGCAGGTCGGTGGCGTTGCTGCGCTGATGCAGTATCTGACGCTGATTCTCATGGCGGTGATGATGGGCGTGTTCGTGTTCATGATGATCCCGCGGGCGGCAGTGGCAGCCCGGCGCATCCAGGAGGTGCTGACTACCGAACCGGAGTTGGACTCCCCGCACCAACAGAAGGCACAACCGGCCTCGGCGGAGCTGGTGTTTGATCACGTACAGGTCCAGCTACCCGGGGCCGAGGCGCCCATCGTGGATGAGGTGAGTTTCCGCATTCCCCCGGGGACCACCACAGCGATCATCGGCTCCACCGGGTCAGGGAAGACCACGCTGGTGAAGCTGATGACCCGGCTGATCGATCCCACCGCGGGGGCCGTGCGGATCGGTGGAGTGGATCTTCGTGAGATCCCGCGCGCGAGGCTGTCGGATCTGGTGGGGCTCGCCCCACAAACCGCGACCCTGCTGTCGGGAACGGTGGGATCCAACCTGCGGTTTGCCGCGCCTGAAGCCACCGAGGAGCAGATGCATCAGGCCCTGGAGATCGCTCAGTGCCGGGACTTTCTGCCCGAGGGGCCACAAGATGCCCTGGAGTACCCGATCAGCCAGGGTGGGGCGAATCTGTCCGGCGGGCAACGTCAGCGGCTCAGCATCGCTCGCGCGCTGGTTGGTGGGCGACAGATCTACGTGTTTGATGATGCGCTCTCGGCGCTGGATGCCAGCACCGAGGCGGCGGTGCGCGCCGGGTTGACCAGATATCAGCGCTCCAGTGGCGCGAGCGTGGTGATGGTGGACCAACGCGTGGCGGCCATCACCGAGGCCGATCAGATCCTGGTGCTGGAAGGCGGCCGGATCGTCGGGGTCGGTACGCACGCGGAACTGAGCCAGTCGAATCCGGTCTACCGGCAGATCATGGACTCGCAGCAGGTCACCTCATGACAGCACAAACGGCAGCACACAGCTCCCCCAGGTTTTTTGCCACGGCCGGGCGTGTGCTACGACTATTTGGTGCCCACTGGCGGATGATCCTGCTGGTGCCGGTGTTGGCGGTGGTGTCGGTCATGGCTGCGGTTGCGGCCCCGCTGATGCTCGGGGCGGCCATGGACGTGATTTTTTCCGGTGCGGTGGAGACCGACTACACCGCCGGAGCGGGCATTAATTTCAGCCAGCTGAACCGGTACGCGCTGCTGACCCTGGCGCTCTATGGGGTGGCCCAGGGGCTTGAGTACCTGCAGGGCCTGGTGGTCAATCGGGTGTCGGTGCAGGTGGTATACCGGTTGCGCCAGCGGATCGAGGCTCAGCTGAACCGGGTGCCACTGGCCTGGGTGGATGACCGGGCGCGCGGGGATCTCCTCTCGCGCACCACCAACGATGTGGATAACCTCCACGGGGCGATCCAAGGTGGTATGGTCTCGCTGATCAACGGGCTGATGACTCTGATCGGGATCGCGGTGATGATGTTGGCGCTGGACTGGCAGCTGGCCCTGGTCGCCCTGGGGATCCTGCCTGCCGGAGCGATCGTGGTGGTGTTGGTCGGGGCCCGGTCACATCGGAAATTCACCGAACAGTGGGCGGTGACCGGTGAGGTGAACGCGCGCGTGGAAGAAACCGTCAGCTCCTACCCGGTCGTGGTGGCATTCGGGCGGGCGCAACGGGTGCGCGACCAGTTCCGCGAAGACAATCAGCGCCTGTATGCTGCCTCGGCTCAGGCAGAGTTTTATTCAGGGCTGATCTACCCGCTGATGGAGTGGATCACCCAGCTGGCCTATGTGGGCCTGGCGGTGCTGGGTGCGCTGAAGGTCGCCGGCGGGTCGATGACCTTAGGCGGGGTGACTGCCTTCATCCAGTACTCCCGACAGTTCTCCCAACCGGTCAGCGAGGTGGCCTCCACCTCGAATATGGTGATCTCCGCGGTGGTCTCGGCCGGGCGGATCTTCGAGTTCTTGGATGCCGAGCCCGAAGCCGATCCCGCCATTGACAACACGGAACCAGACGCCACCTCGGGTCGGGGTGCGGTGCGTTTTGAGGACGTGAGCTTTTCCTATACCGACGAGCCACTGATTCGCGAGATCAACCTGGATGTGGCGCCCGGGGAGATGGTCGCCATTGTCGGTCCCACCGGGGCCGGTAAGACCACATTGGTGAATCTGCTGATGCGGTTCTACGAGCTGGACGCCGGTCGGATCACCCTCGATGGCGAGGACATTTCGAAGATCTCCCGGGTCAAACTGCGCCGGAAGATCGGCATGGTGCTCCAAGACGGGGTGGTGCTCACCGGGACCATCGCCGAGAACCTGCGACTCGGCCGGCCCGAGGCCACCGAAGCGCAGCTGATAGCAGCCGCAAAGGCCACCCGGGTCCATGAGTTCGTGACCACGTTGCCCGAGGGGTATGACACGGAGATCTCGTTGCAGGCCGAGAACCTCTCCGTCGGCGAGTTACAGCGGTTGACCATTGCCCGAGCGTTTTTGGCCGACCCGAAGGTGCTGATTCTGGATGAAGCCACCAGCTCGGTCGATACCCGCACCGAAGAGCTGATCCAGCAGGGCATGGCCACGCTTCGAGCAGATCGGACCACCTTCGTGATCGCCCACCGGCTATCCACCATCCGACACGCCGACCATATTTTGGTCATGGACCACGGCCGGATTGTCGAACAGGGCAGACACGAGCAACTACTACGCCGTGGCGGCGCCTACGCCCGGCTGTACCACGATCAGTATGCCAGCCACGGTGCCACTCACAACGGTGCCACTCACAACACTGACAACACCGGTGACCAGTACCCCCAGTAGACTGGCACTCATGACTGATCAGCAACAGCTTCCGCCGGGGTGGACCCAGCCCGCCGGCGCCCCGTATCCGATCCCGTCGGGATGGCCCGGTGCCACACAGGGAAACCGCCTGGGCGAGCCACGTAACCCGGTGATCCCGGACTGCCGGCCCGGACCGTTTGTGTGGCGCGACCTGCTCGCCGTGCTGGGTTACGTGTTGCTGTTTCTGCTCGGACTCGGCGCGCTGATGCTGTTCATTCCAGGGTTTGTGTCCTTCTCGGCGTGGCTGGTGGGCACCGATCCGGTCAGCGTCGAAGACCTTGCCCGGGGCGTGTTCCCGGTTGAAATCGGTTTCGCGGTGAATCTGATCAACTACCTGATCATGACCGTGTTGGTGCTCATCGCCGCCGGCCCGACGCTACTGTCCTCGCTCCGGTCCTTCCGCCGGCTGTGGCCACTGAAACTGTTGATGATTCCGGCCATCTGGTTCGGCACCATCATCATCAACCTGGTCGTGACCGTGTTGATCGGTGAGGTCCCCAGCTCGGAGAACCAGCTGGTGCTCGAGGAAATGACCACCGTGGCCCCGTTCTGGCTGATGTTTATCACTGTGGTAATTTGTGGCCCGCTCGTCGAAGAGTACATTTTCCGCCACCTGCTGATCGGTAAGCTCTCCCGCTGGGTCACGGTGTGGGTTTCGGTACCGATCTCGGTGATCACCTTCTCGCTGTTACATTTCATTGGGGCGGGCCAATTCAACATCATTGAAACCATTCCGTACGCGGTGATGGGACTGGCGTTCTCGCTGGTCTACACGCTGATGAAGTTCTCGCTGGCCTTCAGCTACGTCCAACACGCCTTCAATAACGCGGTGTCGGTCTGTCTGCTCTACCTCACCCCGGCAGAGCTGTTGGAACAAGGCCGGGAGCAGTTGGGTGCGGCATGGTGGTTCACCATCGCACCGTGGGCAGGCCTGGCTTAACGCGGTGCCTGAGGCTGAGTCCCGCCGTTCAGACCGGCCGCGGTCGGTATCTGCCCAGATTCTTTCATTGGCCGTGCCCTCACTCGGGGCACTGATCGCCGAGCCACTGTTTTTAGTCGTCGATACCGCCATGATCGGCAACCTGGGTACCAGTCAGCTGGCCGGGGTCGGATTGGCCGCCACGGTGCTGCAGACCGTGACCGGCTTGCTCGTCTTTCTGGCCTATTCCACCACCCCGGCTGTCGCCCGTTTTCTCGGTGCCGGTGAGCTCAACCGGGCCCTGCAACGTGGTCGTGACGGTATCTGGTTGGGGTTGCTACTGGGCGTGGTGATCGCCATACCTTTGGCTCTCACTGCCCCGTGGGTGCTGAGCGCGCTGGGGGCTAGCGGGCAGACCCACGCTCACGCGGTGGAGTATCTGCAGTACTCGATGATCGGGCTTCCGGCCATGACCGCTATCCTGGCCACGGTGGGCACCCTGCGGGGACTGGCCGACGCCAAAACCCCGCTGGTGGTCGCCGGTGTAGGCTTTGCGATCAACATTGCGGTCAATTACCTGCTGATCTACGTGGTCGGACTCGGCGTGATCGGCTCCGCCTTGGGCACCTCAGTGATCCAATGGGCGATGTTCTGCATCTACCTGATGATTCTCACCACCCGCTACCGGGGAAAGGGCGGTCGCTTGTTGCCCACCCTGGCGGGGCTGAAAGACACCGCCCAGATCGGGTCGTGGTTGCTGGTGCGTTCGGCAGCACTGCGTGCCGGGATTTTGGTCACGGTACTGACCGCCACACAACTGGGCGCCCCAGTGCTGGCCAGCCACCAGATGGTGATGACCATCTTCTCCACGCTGTCGTTCGCCCTGGACGCGCTGGCCATCGCCGCCCAGGCACTGGTCGGTCAGGAACTCGGCGCCAGCCACCGCCGGGAAGTTCGGGAGCTGACCCGGACGATGATCCGCTGGTCGATGGGCTTCGGGGTGATCACCGGGCTGTTGTTGGCCGGGCTGTCTGCGGTGATCCCGCGAATGTTTAGCCAAGACCCGGTCGTGATCCAGGCCGGAGCGGCCGGGCTGATGGTGTTGGCCATCGCCCAGCCGCTGGCGGGGTATGTGTTCATCCTCGACGGCATCCTGATGGGTGCCGGGGACGCCAAATACCTCGGGATCGCCTCAGTGGTTGCCTTGGCGCTCTACCTGCCGTTCATTCTGTTTCTCGGCTGGCTGGCCGCCCAGCTCGACGACGGCTCCGGGGTCGTATCGGTGGTGTTGGTCTGGGTCGGCTTCGCCGTGGTATATCTGGGCGCTCGTGCGCTGACACTGTGGTGGCGGATTCGGGGCGAGGCCTGGATCGTGTTGGGCAGTGTGGTCGGCCCGTCGCGCTCGTCCTAGGCGTCGGGGTTGGTGAGCGTCAGAAATGGTTCGGCAGCGTCCACCGGCTCATTCCGGTTGGGGACCCCCAGCGCCTGATTCACCACGGCCTCGGCATCGTGATCAACCAGCCGGTCGACGAACTGCCAGTGCACGGTCAGCTGTAGCCCTTGGGCCGCTCGCAACAGGTTGGCTGCCGGGCAAGCGTGCTCCACGTCCTGGGCGAAGGCCCGTAGTCGGTCCGCGTCGCGCACATCGGTCTGGACTAACACGGCCAAATGATAGGTGTGAAAGTGAGGTTGGACATCCCGGCCTGCCACCAGACCACCCAAATCCTGGGAGGCATAGGAGTAGGTGTGAATGCCCTGAATCGGGATCTGGTGTGTGCCGGACTTGGCCTCAATCACCACGGAAATACACCCGTTGGTGGCCCCGAGAATGTATTCCATCGGGTTAGGCGCTGCATTCTTTCCACCGGAGGCTTCCGGCTCATCAACCAGGAAACGGTACGCACCGGTGCTCACGGTTGTTTGAGCGGAACCGTAGAACACGCCGGACACCCGGTTGGATTCAGATTCGGCCACCTGGGGCTGTTCGGTGAACGTTGTCATATTCTTGCTCCCATCGATTCTGGCATTAGCACTCGAGATAGATTGCTGCGGCGTCATGGAGCCAGATCTCTCGGCCGCTCGTGATGGACATTTATATTCTGTCATACCGGGCGCGAAGGAGAAAACTGCCGGAGAACGTTTTCTTGCCTAGAATGTCTCCCGTGACTCAGACCCAACAGCAGCCTCCGTCCAAGATCAGCCCCGACACCGCCCACCTGATTTTTCGACCGTATCTGATTCGTGCCGGGGTGGCGATGTGGGAGTTCCTGCGCCAAGAACGAATGGCTTCGTCCATTGCGTCGCGGAAGTCGCGTCGTAGTCAATCGGTGTCCGCTCAACCCCGGCACGCACATAGTGGCGTGTGATCGTGGTGCATGAGCGAGTGGTCGTAGAGGAACCCACGCGCGGGATCTCATGGGCGGATCATGAGAATTGCCGCCAGGGTGCAACTTAGCCCATTGGCCGTTCTCCAGTGCGTGACTCGAAGAGCTCCAGATAGCAGTCAGCGACTTCCGTCTTCTGCTCCGGCGTCATTGACAACGGGTTTTCGCGGCTGTACCCGTGCATAGCGCGGCTTTGTGGCCCGCAGCTACCGTTGCCTCGAACTTATCGGGAAACGTCTCGATCGATTGTCTAAGCCAGAACCAAGTCGCGGGAATCTTACGATCGCTCACTAGTTTGAGCAGGCGTGGAGCGCCAAACTCTCCCGCAAACTTCCCGCGCGAGATGTCACTCGGGAAGTCCTGTCCGCCATACGATACCAAGCTATCCTGCGACGGCGTCCACATCGATACCAATTGACACCATGATCTTCTTTGACATTTTGTCTGTCTCCTTAGCGGTTTCTGCTTACCTATTCGCAACCTTTGGCTTACGCGTTCAATCACTTCTTGACGGCACGGGTGCGAGAATTCTTCGTGCCTAATCGACGTACCCGCACTTCGCTCTTGCTGTGGGATTGATACCGATTCGTTTCTTCTGACAACACCTTTTTTCTGTTTAGGAATCCGACTGTGGTAATTGAAAATGAGTAGATGGTTCGGTTTGCAACTAGCCTTGGATCGTCATCCATCCGGCGGCAAGTGCGCCAATGCCGAGCCCACCGTCGAAAGCGATGTTCCATCCTGCGCTGGCAGTTTCCGTCGCTCGAGGCGTTCGGGCACATCGCATCATGGCCGTCAAGGCAGCCGTCTGGCCTACACCTGAGGCAAATCCAATGACTGCCACGGCAACGAGGGTGCCCGGACGAGAGATGATGACAGCGAAGCCCACCGTCGACAGGGCGAGGAACCCGACAGCCAGGACCAGGATGACCAGTGGTGGGTACTGATCGGAGAGGTGGCCTCCGACCAAGCGGCCCGGTACTAAGCACACCTGGATGACCAATGCGGCCAGAACAGGCAGCCAAGCGCCGCTTGTGGTGCCAACGGAGGACAGCACGGCGGCGTAGAGGCTCACTGTGAGGAGGTGACCAGGCAGGCTGATACTTGCAACGGCAATAGCGGAGGAAGCCCGCGGACCGGCTAGTGGGTCCGTGGATGTGGATTTCGCGGGTGTGTGAGCTGCTTGTCGACTAAAACGGTGCTCTGTCGCTGTCTTCGCTTGCCTCGCAGGAATGAGGGCGCCCAGCGCGAAGGCGCAGCCGACGATGGCGACACCCATTTGGCCTCCGTGCTCGACAACGTAGAGGCCGATCGGAGCGCCCAGTGCTCCACCCGCTGCCGAACCGAAGCCGTATGCACCCAGGGCGCGACCCGTCTGCCCTGGTGCCGCTTGCTCCTTTACCCAGACCGTGCTCATCACCACGAAGACCCCGAAGCCCAGACCGAGGAGGAGTGAGCCTGGCCACTGGTTCGCCACCGGCAGGATTGCACTTCCCACCCCCATAGATGTCAGTGCAAGCATGACGGCGAGGCGCCGGTTCCTGACCCAGTTCCGCCCCAGGAGCAGGAGTGGCTGGACAGTGACGACAACCAACATCACGATACCGGCGCGGGTGCCGGCTGAGATGCTCGTTCCGTCAAGAGTGCTCGATGCTGTCGTGTAGAAGGTGTAAAACGCGGCGAACCCGCCGCCGGCTGCCGTGGCGATTCGAACCACGGAGCGGGCGGGGGCACGCCGAGGTGATGTCGATGTCACTGGGGCTGTTCCGGGGCCGCGGTGGCCTGGCCGTCACTCTTCTTTGCCTCGAGCTTCGGGCTGTCGGCGAGCTTGAGCCAGATGACACCGCCGATGATGACGGCCAGCCAAAAGCCCTTCACGAGGGTAAGGGTCTCATCAAAGAAGACGGGCCCTAGGAGGGCAGCGCCGACGGCGCCAATGCCGGCCCAGACGGCGTAGCCGATGCCCACGTCGATTTTCGTCAGGGCCACGCTCAGGAAGAACAACGTGAGGAGGAAGAAGACGATCGCCACGAGGGACCAGGTGAGGTTGGTGAATCCCTGACTCCCGTTGACGCTGAGAGCATATCCAACTTCGAACCCGCCGGCGAGCAGTAGCGCCAACCAGGGCCCGGCTTTCTTCTCAGGGTTTTCGGGTCCAGTTGGCGTCAACGGTCCTCGTGTTGCTGTGGAAGTCATGACTGCAGTCCTTTCTTAATATCAGGTAGGGCAAGTGGGTTAGACGGTGCCTGCGAGGTTAAGGCCGACCACGCCGGCGATAACGACGCCGATGCCCAGTAGCTTTTTCCAAGTGAGCCTCTGGGACAGGAAGAGCGCACCGGTGATGACGATGCCGACGCCAGCAAGTGATGTCCACAGGGCGTAGCCGACGCCCACGTCTAATGTCAGTAGCGCGAGGCTGAGGAAGAAGGTGGCGATGGCGCCGCTGATGAGTGTGGCGATACTCCACCCAAGCTTGGTGAATCCTTGTGCTTTTCCGGCGGAGATGCCGACGGCGACTTCAAAGATGACGGCGATGCCAAGATAGAGCCAAGTCATAATGGATGTCCTTTCGAAGGTATACGGTAGCGCTGGTCAGCGTCCGTGATTGATCTGTGTCTGCAGGTATCGGGAGAACGGCTCGTTGCCGCGTTCGGTGGACAGGTGATTGAAAACGGTCGCCCGGAGTGCATCGGTGATACCAAACGAGCGGTAGCTTGTGCGGTAGTCGAATCCCCAGTCGGCGACGACGTCACGGTCCACGGCCACGTAGATGGCCTCCACGCCGTGGTCGAGTGCGAAGCGGTAGCAGAGGCCACAGGGCTCCCCGGTGGCCAGGAGAGTTGTACCGGAAAGGTCCTTTCGATCGGTCGAGTTGAGGACTTCTCGCATGGCGACAATCTCTGCGTGAGCACTTGGATCTCGGGTTTCGCGGACTCGGTTCACACTGAAACCGGAGATGATTCCCGTGCCGTCGACGAGAACGCCGACAAAGGGAAGCCCGCCGGCTTCGACGTGCTCTACGCACTTCTCGACTGCTTCGTCCATGACCTCGGTCAGGGTTGGTGGGGTCAAGTCGCTCATGAGCGGGCCTCGGTGGTGGTGGCATCAGCGACAAGCAGGTCGACTGTCTTCTTCAACCGTGTAGCGCTGGGAACCCCTGGCAGAAGTTGTCCTGCAACCACGATGCCCGGCACGGAGGTCACGCCAATGACGTTAACCGCGTAGTCCTGATCAGCCCGTTGCCTCGCTCGGCGCTCCTCGCTACGAAGGGCAACCTCCACCTCTGTTCTGTCCAGGCCCACCGAAGCAGCGATGTCGATGATCACATCGTCGACTCCGATGTTACGGTCCTCCTGGAAGAAAGCCTTGAACATCGCTTGGGTGTATTCTTCGGCCTTACTCTGTTCCCGAGCCAATTGCAACACCATAAACGCTTTCTCCGTCCGCGGCTGGGGCGAAACGGTCGGGAGCCTCAGATGAACCCCGAGCCGATCGGCCATCGGGTAGACGGCGTCCTTCCACACCCTTGGTAGGTAGTCGTCTTCCGGCCGAAGTGTCGGGACCGGATCAGGCCGTAGTTCAAAGGGCCGGATCGTCACCTCAACGTCCCGGTCGTGCTTAAGTTGCTCAACTGCTCCTTCGATGAGATAGCAGAAGGGGCACACGTAGTCGATAAAAACATCGATTTTCGTGGTCATAGTGGTTTCCTTTCGTTGTGCTATATATGCATGTGCATGCATATATAGGGGTAGGGTGCGACAGCTTGCCTGCGGGCGGGGTGTCAACAGACGATCTTGCTGATCGCCTTGAAGGACTCGTCGAGACCAACCAAGTTCAGTTGCGGATATTGTTTCGCCGCATCGCTCAGCAATTCGCGAATCTTCGCTTCGTACGGCTCACGAATATTCGTAACGGCTTCGAGACCACTGTCGGTGATGACGGCGTAGACCCCTCGGCCATCATGGGGGCAGGTATCTCGGAAGGCTAGGTCTTTGGTCTCCATACGTCCGACCAATCGCGTCACGGAGCTCTGGGTGAGGCCCATTCGGTGAGCAAGTTCAGTGATTCGTAGCTCTCGGTCAGAGGCTCTGCTCAGATGCAACACGGCACGGTACTCGGTGAGGCCGATGCCGTATTTGTCCACCAGCCACTTGCCGAGCGTTGTATCTACCGCCGTAACAATGGCCGCAACCTGCGCCCATGCCGCACTGAGGTTGCGCACGGAAAGGGGGGGTGCTGAGTCTTTTGAATCCATGTACATGCACGTAACTCTATCATGGGAGCTTGTTGGGGTTATCCTGTAGCAAAGAAACGTCCGTATCCTTCCACCTGGCGCCTGATGTCTGTCCCCTCGAAGCTGGCCCACAAGAGGACCTGGTTGGCGGTGAGGATTGTGATGCTGAGATCGCGTTCGAACTGGTCGATAGCTCCGATGGCTCGCTGTCCGTTGCCTGCTATGAAGACCGCCTTCGCACCAGTTCGTGCCACCAGGTTCTTCACTGCTGTGGCAGTGGCCGCTGGGTTGATGGTGAGTGGGCCTCCCATCGGGCCACTCGGGGTTGCTGAGACGATGTCTAGTCCCTGGTCTCGGAAGTAGGTTTTTCCATCGGAGCAGAGATCCTCGTCGAACCAGGAAGGTGCAATGATGGCGATCTTCTCGAGTTTCAATGCCTGGATCGCGGCAGTGGCTGCCGTACCTGTGGTGTTCAGCCTGATGCCGTGACTGACAGAACTCAGGCGCGCGAGGAGTTCTTGTTCGCCTGAAACACCGACTTTGAAGGATGAACTGGTGAAGGCGAGTCCGATCGCATCCAGTGGCGAATTGGAGAGGCTCTCGACTGTTTGGTCGATGATTTCGGGTGCGATGAATTGGAGGATCGGATCGTGGGCGATCTTCTCGTCGGTTCTTAGCGGACCGGAAGATCCTGTATTCGAGCCCCGTGATGTCATCCTTGGACTTTTCCTCGCCCTCAACGATGGCACCGGTGGACAAGCTCACGTGAGTCCGGGGCAAATCGATGGTTGTCGCAGTCAAGGTCACCGGGGGCTCCTTCCTGTTCATGTCATCCGAGACAAACGGTTTGCCTGAGTTCCAGGCCTCGCCCATCAGTAATGTTATTAGCTGTACATGCATCAACCTAGACTAGTGCATGTGCATGCAACAAGCCCTGACGTGCCTTTCGTCATAATTTGTCAAAGATCACCCTCGACGCTAAGGCTGTCGGGTGCCCAGTCAAGCGCTGACAGAGATACCGCGGCGATGCTCGTCCAGCGAGCGCTCGGACTAGGGGCCAGGAGGTATTTCCGCAGTTCAAATCGGATTTTTCCGCTGTTCTATGCGGTCGCCTACTTCTCGATCTGGCACTCAGGCGAGGGCTGTGTCCTGGCTACAGCAGACGTTGCGATCGGTGTGGATACTCGAGTCGCGTCTCAGCCTGCCAGGGTGGTCAGACCCCGTCTGGGCTCTGTCCGATGGCGAACGGAAGGAGCTGGAATCAGATAGGGATGACAGGGTCCTCACGGAGATCTGGACTGCGAAGGAGGCAGTTGGCAAGGCGATAGGTGTCGGCTTGCAGGCAAGGCCAACTGCAATCGACTCGTGGCCAATGCCCTCCGAGCCGTCCCGTCGTCGTGTCAAGATGCCTAGCGGACATGGTGCGGTGGCACAACTGGACTCGCATGGCATCTGGTGGGGCAACTACCACGTCCGAATTGCCTGGGCCCTGTAACCGAGAGCGGCAAAAGCGAGACTGATCGCTAGCTTAACAGGTCGGAGCTAAGCGTGTAGCTCGACCCGTGGACGCGAGCTTGCACCCGCCCCCGCCGAAGAAATGTAGGTTGCCCCTTCCAGCAAGACAATTGATGATGTTGCCGGGCTGCTAGCGAGCTAGGGCTTCGTCTGAGAGTCTCGACCGCGCCAAAGACAGCCACAATATCACCACCCACACGGTTGGCACCGGGGCGCGACTAGGCACGCTGCGCGCACCTGCCCACTGGGGCCGTCCCTTCCCGAGCCCCCCTCGGCAGGGGCAGTCGTGGTGATGACGATCCGCCTCATGTGCGCCAGTCGCGACCACGAATACCTCCTGAAAACCATCGCCACTGACGACGCCGTCGGCTGCCTCCGCGCCCCCCTTTGACCCGTTACTGCACCGAATCCGGAAACCCGCAGGGGCCTGGCACCGGCCTGAGCAACCTCGAAGACGGGACCGGCACCGGGGTGGCCGAGGGGTCGACGGTGAACGAGGACCACCTGGTCAACTGCTCGGACAGGGTGTGCACCCGGTGAGAGGTGCGAAACTCGGCCACACTTATCCGACGTTGTCGCCTCCGCGGGAGCGGATTGCCGCCCTGGTTGCGATCCAGGACATCCGCGACGAAGAGATTGTACGCAAGTCACGTACTGCGATTGCAGGCTTCGATCTAACCTTCTCCCCACCGAACTCACTGAGCGCCCTATGGGGAGTCGCAGATACGCCGGCGCAAGAGCTGGTTGCGCAGGCCCATCATGCCGTAACGCGCGATACCGTCGCGCTGCTCGAAGAACGCGTGGTCTCGACCCAAAGCGCAAGGGCGGGACCGCGAAGATGCCACTTACCGGGCCATCGCCACCGTGTTCGGCCACTACGACTCAAGAGCCGCCGACCCGTAGTGTCACACCCATCTGGTCGTCTCGAACAAGGTTCAAGGCGAAGATGGGAAGTGGCGGAGCCTGGACTCGCGGCGGCCGCATAAGGCCACTGTCGCGTTGTCTGCCATCGACAATGCCTACCTCATTAACCACACCGCCGAGCTGATCGCGGCGCTCTCCCGTCGCACCACCGGCAGCGTCGGCATGAAGGGCATGGAGCAGACCAGGAATCGCCTCGTCCGCGACTACCAGGACACCCACGGGCGCCCCCCGTGGCCTTTGAGGTGTCACTGTTTTCCGGCACGATACCCAGCGTAGGGACCCGGCTGGTTGGGGCATGGTGCTTGCCCCCCAGTTGACCATGATCCGAGGATGTTGTCACCGGGGCGTGTCTGGTTCGTTCGGATCGCTAAAAGAAGCACGCTGGTGGAACTTGTGGGCCCTTGTAACGTGGTTGTGTGCGGACGGGGTTTCGGTGACCTGGTCTTTTAGTGGAAAGAGTCAAAGAAGGTACCCGATAGAACCTCAAGGATCTCTTTGAATCGGTGTTGGCAAGTTCGACCATCGTGCCGCCGCTGTCGACCACAATGGCAAGGTTATATATGACAAGCCGTTGCCACGATCTGACCCCAAGATTCAGGCACTGTTGAAAGACCACAGGTCTCAACACGGTGAGCTGTTGGTTGTAGTAAATCAGTCCAAAACCATCGGCGCGTTATTGATCGCGGTTGCCCAGCAACTCGGGATTCACGTCGTCTACCTATCAGGGCGGACGATGCCCCGGGTGGCCGATTTACTTCCGGGCCAGGCTAGCACCGGTGACAGAGGCGCCGACATTATTGTTGAAGTAGCGTGCCTCATGCCCCATACATTCCCTGGGGTGACTGTGGCTGAAGAACAGTTTGCCGAACAACTATCGATGCTGTGTGGGTTTGATGACGATCTCGTCGCGCAGCTGTCCCTGGTCCACAACCGGTTGCCAGGATTATTGGCCCAGAGCCCCTGCCTGGAACGGATAATTACGCCCAGGGTGGTCCACCTGGTTGTGGTGGATTTGCTGGATAGGTATTCAACTCCGGCCTCTTTGTAGCGTACCGGGCGAGGACATCTCAGAACCCGGTTCACGAAACTCGCGCCCCGTATCTCGGTTCGACTCACCGACGAGATCATGACCGCGTTGGCCGAACAAACCACCATCGTGGCCGGCACGAACACTGCCAGACACATTATCAGCAGACTAGCCACTCAGCTTACCCAGCTGATCCCAGCAACGAGCTGATATCGAAACAGAGATCTTGAAAGTCGTTGATGCGTACCCTCTTACCGACCTCCTGACCTCCATGCCCGGCACCGGGGTCAGGGCAGTCGCACGCATCCTCACCGAAGTTATCGGCAAGGACTTTGCATCCATAGCGCATCTGGCTTCTGATGCTGGCATCGCGCCGGTGACCGGTCAGTCCGGCACCTGCAGTCGTGGTCAATCGCCATCTCTGCGTAGCAACAAAGTCCTCAAACGAGCGCTGGTTTGTTTGCCTTTGCTTCGAGCAAAGCCGACCCCGCCTGCCGGGACCAACCACGACAAGAAACGTGCTGAAACCAAACGTTACAACAAATCCGTTATCGCCCTCGCCCAACACAACTTGTTCCCGTAGCTTGACGAAAACGATAGAAGGACCCCGAAGCCTGATTCACCACAGCAATATACCGGGCGCGAAGGAGAAAACTGCCGGAGAACGTTTTCTTGCCTAGAATGTCTCCCGTGACTCAGACCCAACAGCAGCCTCCGTCCAAGATCAGCCC
Source organism: Auritidibacter sp. NML130574 (assembly GCF_003185725.2). Taxonomy (GTDB): domain Bacteria; phylum Actinomycetota; class Actinomycetes; order Actinomycetales; family Micrococcaceae; genus Auritidibacter; species Auritidibacter ignavus. The sequence continues at coordinate 2,356,767 of NZ_CP031746.1, forward strand.
CGACACCGCCCACCTGATTTTTCGACCGTATCTGATTCGTGCCGGGGTGGCCTTAGCCTTCGGGATCTTCTCGCTGATCTACCAAGCGCCCGACCTGATGGACTCCGGCCCTGCCTGGGTTAATGTCAGCTGCGCCATCTACCTGTGTCTCACCGGGGTGGCGATGTGGGAGTTCCTACGCCAAGAACCGGTGCCGGAGGCCATGCGCTCGCCTTTGTCGATGGCTGCGGCCGCCTGGGTGCTTGGGCCGGTTGCATTAGTTGGGGCCCAACTGTTCTCCGCCGGGGTGATGGCCACCGCGATCATCCTCAGCCTGGCCTTGCTGGTTGCCGGCATTGCTCAGCTGGTGGCCGGTGGTGGATACCGCAAAGAATTTCCCCCGGCCCGCGACTGGTTGATCCCTGGAGCCGTCGATGTGCTCACGGCGGTGGCCACCGTCATCGCGATGTTCGTCGGCGCTGACTTCCACAATCTGCTCGGTATTGTGGGCTCGGCGGCCTTTATTCACGCGGTGTTTTGCAGTATTCCCGGGGTGGGGTACTATCTCGACACCCGCCGGGCTCGTCGTCGTGGGTGGAGGCCGAAAGAGTCCTGACCTGCAGTGCTGGTCTGTGGTGCGCCCTGTTGTTCACTCTGAGAGGTCACGTGCGGATTCTGTCAGCATGCCGTGATTAGAATAGTCAGGTGCGCCCTGGTGCCCCACGACGTGGATCATCCGGAGCGTGCAGGCATTATGTATTGTGATCATCGAGCACCCCAGGAGCGTGAGTCGTGACTACTCAGCGCGGCCCGCAACCTCCGAACGGCCCCGAGAAGAAGAAACCCCTCGGCGTTGCGGCACCCCTGATTTTCTCAGCCGTCCTCGGTTTGATCGGTGGTGTCGTGGTCACGCTGGCCTCCACCGGTGGCCTGAACAACCCCGATAGGCCCCTCCGCCTGGACCTGGGTTTGATCGCTTTCGGGGTGTTTTTCATCGTCTCCCTGCTGGTGGTCTCCTTACTCCAGCTGGCATCACGAGACAACCCCGAACACCTTTCCGAAGGCTCCGGCATTAACCGGTCCTCGGAACAAATGCACCGTGAAGCCATGGCCAAAGCGCGGGCGAAAAAACGCGCTGAGGCCGAACGGGCCGAAGCGCAGCGCTCCCCAGCATCCCACCCGAGCGACTCAACCCCGCAGCACGCGGAGGATGCGGACCGCGAGGACCCACAGCACGGTGAGGGTCGCTCCTCCTAACGCGATCTGTGCAACGAACGTGGTGGACATCATAGAAATGTCCCGGCATGTTCACAAAGGACTGAATCTGCCCCGGAATGTGACGGGGCGGACATCGGGTCGATGGTAGTTTGGATAGTCAAGCGAGAGATAACCGTTGTCCACCACCATGAGATCGCGGTTCATGATGAAAAAGTGTTGTAAACACATTCTGTGTGGAGCTGAGGAGCCAGATGAGCCAGAAGAAGCCTGCCGGCCACGTCATCGTTGATACGTTGGTCGCTCACGGCGTGAAACGCGTCTACAGCGTTCCAGGGGAGAGCTACCTGAACGTGCTAGACGGACTCTATGATTCACCCATTGACAATATTGTCTGTCGCCACGAGGGCGGGGCGGCCTATATGGCCGAAGCCGAGGGCAAGATGAATTCCACCCCCGGTGTGGCCATGGTGACCCGTGGTCCCGGTGCCTCGAATGCGCACGTGGGACTGCACACCGCCTGGCAGGACTCGACCCCGATGGTGCTGTTTGTTGGACTCATCCCGTTCGAACACCGCGATAAGGAAGCCTTCCAGGAATTCGATCCGCATGCCTGGTTTGACTCTGGAGCCAAGCGTGTCATGGTGCTCGACCATGCTGAGCGCGCCTCCGAGATCGTCGCCGAAGCGATGTTCGCAGCCGCCTCGGGTCGCCCCGGTCCGGTGATTGTCGGTCTGCCCGAAGATGTCATCACCCACGAGATTGACGCCCGGCTGCACCCACAGATTCCGGTGGCTGGTGGCGGTATGACCGTGGACGACTGGAAGGCGCTGCACTCGGCGCTGTTGAACTCCGATAAGCCGCTATTCATCACCGGTGGGAACGACTGGAGCCACGAATCCGCTGAGGAACTAACCCGATGGCTGGAAGACCACCACATCGCCGCAGCAGCGGAATGGCGCACCGAAGGCACCATCCCCTTTGACTCACCCAGCTATGTGGGGCCAATCGGGTATGGTCGGCCCAAGCCCACCTACGATTTGCTGGAAGAAACCGACCTGATCGTCTTCGTTGGCACGGTGCCCGGTGATACTGTTACCGACGGTTTCCGGGTGCGCCAGAACTGGGAGAAAACCAACTTCCTGGTCACTATCGACCCGTCACTGCGCGGTCGTTCCGGCCCGGTGTCCCACCAGATCGTGGCGAAACCGGATCTGTTTATCCACGACCTGGTCCGCATGGACCTGGAGGTCAAGGACTCCTGGAAGACCTGGACCGCGAAGATGCGGGCCCAACAGGAAGAGTTTGCGACGTTACCGGAGATTACCGGTGAAGGCCCGGCCACCATGGATGAAATGATGGCCCATCTGGTTGCGGCACTTCCTGCACCCCAGGATCCAATGGTTACCTTTGGTGCCGGTGAACACACCAACTGGGCCCACCGTTACTTTCCGACCCGCTCCTATGCCTCGATGATTTCGGCCCGTAACGGCTCGATGGGCTACTCGGTGCCCTCGGGTGTGGCCGCCTCGTTGAACTACCCGGACCGTCGGATCATCACGATTGCCGGTGACGGTGAGTTCTTGATGAACGGGCAGGAACTGGCCACCGCCCGCCAGTACGGTGCCACCCCGCTGGTGATCGTAATGGATAACCAGGAGTACGGCACTATCCGCACCCACCAGGAACGCGATTACCCGGGACGTGTGTCCGGTACGCAGCTGTTCAACCCGGATTTCGCTGGCATGGCGGAAGCCTTCGGTGGGTTCGGGGTCAAGGTCACCCACAACGCGGAGATTCCGGCCGCTCTCGAGCGTGCGCTGAAAGCTGTGGACGAAGACGGCACCTTCGCGCTGATCCACCTGGTCGTCGAGCAACGCCGGAAGGCGTACTAACCCGGTCGGGATGTGGCCCTGATCTGGTTCTTAGACGTTGCGGTCCTGCGCGTTGGCTTTCCCAGGTTCGTCCTGGTTCGTGTCGGCGTTCAGGGCCGCATTGCGTTTCATGGTACGACGGGCGTGGAAGATCGCCACCACAATCAGCGCCAGAGTAATCCACAGCAGATAGCGGTTGACGACCTCAACCACGGCCAGCACCTGATCTCCGAAGGTGTAGCCCAACCAGATAAACAGCCCATTGATTGCTAGCACACTGACCGCGTTAAGTACGATCATCAATCCAGCTGAGACCCGCAATAACCCCAGCAACGCGTTGATGATATTGCTCGGCACTGGTCCGGGGGTATAGCACAGGGGCACCAGTGCGCCGGTGATCCCTTTGGCCTTCGTGGACGTCATCGCCCGGTGGGCCATTTTCTTCAGCCAGGGCGTGTACTTCACCGACATGTCGATGAAATCCATGCCCCACCGTTTACCCATCCAGTAGTAGAAGGGGACAAACTTCAGCGCCCCGACCAGAGTGAATAACCAGTACATCCACCAGGGCCCCTCACCGACCGAGGCGTGGGCGCCACCAATCACCGACGAGGTGTAGCCCCCCACCAATAACGTGTAGGCCACCGGCTCGGTCAACAGCCAGGCACGGAACGGGATGAGAGCAATGCCCCACACGGCCATGGCGAACAGCATGATCAGCAGGAAGATATCCACTTTGGTGGGGTGGGCCAAGAACTCGGGGAGGTTGAGATCTTCTTCGGCGGTCTTTTGTTGCGGGCGCGGATCGCGCCGATATTCTGCCCCCGGCTCGGTATTGTCCGGTTGCCAGGCGTCGGAGTGCGGATCGGGATACGAAGTGGTCATGATCAGAGATAGCGTCCTGCCAGTCGAGTCAACGATGCCTGGATACCCTGGGCGTTGAATGCCACGGTATTCGAGAAGTAGTAGGCCATCGCCACCAAGAACGGCACCGAGGAATAGTCGAAAGATTCGGTGACCGTGGTGTAGCCAGGGTGGTGCGCATCGGCGGCAAGTTCCCAGCGCCAGGTGTGGCCAGCGGGGTGTTTCCATTCCACAATCTCTCCCGGGATTGCGGCTACTGTGGTCAACTTCATGGTGTAGTCGATGCCGAACTTGTGCATGGCGACTTTAAACGTATCGCCGATCGTCAGCCGGTGCGGTCCGGAGACTTTGGGCTTGACCGTGTCAGAGCCGTCGATCTCGTGGTGGCGGTGGGGGTCGGCCAGAATCTCCCAGAGTTCCTCCGGGCTGGCCTTGACGTTGACGCGGTAGGAGATGACCTTCGGGCCAGCGTCGACCGCCGTTGGCCACCCAGCCTGGGGTGCGGTTTGTGGCAGCCCGGTGTCGGGGTTGATCGGACGGGATGAGGAATCGTTCATCACAGGGCACCTTTCGGATGATGGTTGCGTGTCATACTGTACGCGAAAATGCCGATCCGGTGCCGTATCCACAGCCAGATCTCGCAGCCCGATCCGCAGTAATATTGCCCCGGATTTTCGCAGGTGGGGCTTGCGGGTCTACCATGTATTGAACGCTGTTCAGTGAACGGTGTTTTAAACCCTCAGGTGTCCCGCCTGCGGATGATTTCTCATCGACCGTTGGAAGAATTCACATCATGGCTGAAACCACCACCCCTGACGATGCGCGCACACCTCAACACGAGGCGAGAACCTCTCGCTTTCGAGGCGGTGTCTCGGCCCGCGCGCTGGCACAAATAGCGGTGTTTGCCGCGCTCATCGGAGCCTTCGGACTCGTTGGCAGCATCAATATTGCCGGCGGTGTGCCCATTACGCTACAAACCTTGGGGGTGATGCTGGCCGGTTCCGTGCTGGGACCCTGGCGCGGACTCGGTGCGGTGGCGCTGCTGGAACTGGCCGTAACACTGGGACTGCCCCTCCTAGCTGGTGGTCGTGGTGGTATCGGCGTGTTCGCCACCCCGACGGTGGGCTACTTGATCGGCTGGTTGGCCGGTGTTGTCGTCATCGGCCTGATCGTCCACGGCGCGAGCTCATGGCGTACCGGGTTGCGCATTACCTGGTGGAAAGTGGCACTGGGCAGCATCGTCGGCGGTATTTTGGTGATTTATGCTTTTGGTATCCCGGGGCAGGCGTTGATGACCGGGCTGAGCATGCTGGAGACCGCCTATACCTCACTGGTCTTCTTGCCCGGTGACCTCACCAAGGTGGTGCTGACCGTGCTGATCACCATGGGGCTGTGGCGCGCCTACCCGAAGGCCTTCCGCGCCTGAGGCCGAGGAGGGAATAACCACCTTGAGCATCTGGGCAAAATCACTGCGCACCTGGTTCCGCTCCGGCACCGTGTCCGCGGTGGTCAGGCCCAGTTGTTCGGCCTGCAATCGCTGTTGGGAGACCACGGCCGCACCTAAGATCAGTGACACCAGCGTGTCGGTCAGCAACTCCGGGTCTGGTTCCTGGTCCATTTCTCTGGCCTGGCGCAAGCTACGCCGAAGCCGGTTGCCTCCGGTTCCCAGTGCAATCACCGAGCTGACGAGTTCTGCGGCATCGCGGGTGGCGAGCAATCCCTGGTACAGCGTCAGGGCGCGGTGGCTCAATGAATCGGTGTTACGAATCTTCATGCCAGCCAAGATCTCATCGGCCATTAGTGCCAGCAACGACTGTTTATCTTTGACATGCCAGTACAATGCCGAGGGCCGCACCCCCAGCGTGGTGGCCACCCGGCGCATCGAGACATCGGCTAGCCCGTGGGTGCGCAGGATCTCCAGTCCGCACCGGATGAGATCGTCCACCACGATAGGGACCGATGTTTTCCGAGAGACCATGGGAATATCATAACGATGACGATTGCCTTCGATCAGTTGTGCGTCAGGGTTGATGCACCCGGTGAATCCTCCGGCCAAGCACAACTTCTGACCGATATCACCGCCGAACTCGACGCACCTCGAATCGCCATTATTGGCGAGAACGGTTCGGGTAAATCCACCCTGGCCCGCGTGCTGGCCGGTCTGCTGGGGTATACCTCCGGTGCCGCCACGGTGAATGGACACCTGGTCTCCCAGGGGCCTGGGAAAGCGAAAATGGCTCCGGGGTTGCGTGGCAGGATCGGGATGATCTTCCCGCAGGCAGCCGCTCAGGTGGTCATGCCCACGGTGGAAGAAGACATCGCGCTCTCATTGCGTGGCTCCGGGCTGTCCAAAGACGAGATGACCGCCCGCGTGCAGGCGGCCATGGAAGCGCACCACCTCACCGAGCTGGCCGATCGGCCGTGTCTGTCTCTGTCGTCGGGACAACTGCAACGCTTGGCGCTGTGCTCGGTACTGATTACCGAGCCACAGCTGGTGATCGCCGATGAGCCGACCTCGATGCTGGACACCCGCCACGCCTTGTTAGTCCGACGCAGACTATTGCACCTGCCGAGAGAAACCCAGCTGGTGTTGGTCACCCACGACCTGGACTTTGCCACCGCCTGCGACGACTGCTTGTGGATCCATCAGGGGCGTCTGCGCGAACACGGTCACCCCCGTACGGTGGTGGAAAACTACCTGGACTTTATTCATTCCGAGATCGACCAGGAACGAATATGATTTCGCTCTATATCCCCGGAAACTCGCTGGTACACCGAGCCCCGGCCGGGCTGAAACTGCTCGTGCTGGCCCTGACTGCTCTGGTGTTGTTTCTGATTCCACCCTCCTATCCGGCGGCCGTAGTTTTCGTGCTCCTGCCGATTCTGGGGTATCTGGTGGCCCAACTTCCGTTGCGATTGCTGGTGACCGACCTGTTGCGACTCTCTTTTCTGCTGGTCTTTCTGGTGGTCACCCAGCTGATCTTTCTGGACCCCGTCCACGCTGCCACCAATACCGCACGACTCATCTCGATCATCCTGCTCGCCCAGGTGCTGACCCGCACCACCGAGATTTCGGGCATTGTGGCCACGACCGAAAAACTCTTCGGGCCCCTGCGCCGGTTCGGGGCGAATCCGGAGAAGATTGGGTTGGCGCTGGGGCTGATGCTCAACTCGGTGGGAACCCTCTCGGCGGTCATCAACCAGGTCAGAGAAGCCCAACGCGCCCGGGGTGTGCGCATCGCGCCGTGGTCGTGGGTGGTGCCCGTTTTGGTCCTGAGCTTGAAACACGCCGATGATCTGGGGGATGCGCTCACCGCCCGCGGCCTGGACTAACCCGTCTGCTCAACGAGGTCCTGGAATCCACCCCCGCTGATGTGTTGTGATGAGAAAAGCAGTACCCCCGGTAGAGAAAGGATGGCTCGGCGATGACGCAACAACGTGTCACGATCCCCCAGACAGACTTGGACGTTTTTCCACTGAACCTGGGGACCAATACGTTCGGCTGGACCGCAGATGAACCCACCGCCCACCGGATCTTGGACGCCTACTGTGATGCCGGGGGTAACTTTTTAGACACCGCCGACACCTACCCCCATTGGGCGCCGAATGCTGTGGGAGGTGAATCCGAAGCCGTGATTGGATCCTGGCTGGCTCGCCAGCCTCGTGACCGCGTGGTGGTGGCCACCAAAGTCCGCGATTTTCCGCAGGCACCACAGACCTTGGACTATCTTCAGTCGCAGGTGAAGGAGTCCCTACGCCGTCTCCAGACTGACTACATCGATCTGTACTACGGGCACTTCGACAACACTGAGGTGCCGATTGCCGATCAAGCTCGGGCTTTTGACGAGCTCGTCACCGCCGGGCACATTCGCTATATCGGTCTGTCGAATTATTCGCCCGATCGGATGCGGGAGTGGTTCTGCGTGGCCCGAAAGGAGAATTTGGCGTTGCCGGTGGCGATCCAACCGCACTACAACCTGGTTCGTCGTGCCGACTATGAAAACACCTACCGGGCCGTGGCCGAAGAGAATAATCTCGCGGTGTTCCCCTACTTCGGTTTGGCAGCAGGGTTCTTGACCGGAAAATATCGCACCGAGGCTGACTTAGAAACCGAACGAAAGAACCACGTCTCCGAGTACTTTAACGCTGACGGTCTGCGTGTGGTGGACCAGCTCGTCGAGGTTGCGCAGCACCACCAGGTCCAACCGGCCTCCGTAGCGCTGGCGTGGCTGTTGGCCCGTGGAGTCACGGCCCCGATTGCCTCAGCCCGCACGGTCGAACAGCTCCCGGCCTTGCTGGAAGCCACCACGCTACAACTCAGCGACGAAGAAGTCCGGTTGCTGACTGAGGCCTCCGAGATCTTCGCCTGATCACCGTCACTGACGCTGAGCGACGAAGTCCTCAGCTTTCTTGATGTACCACTCCAGGGTGTCGGCATCGCTGGCGGTGGCCTTATTGACGGTATCGGGTGAAGCACCTTGGAAGAGTCGTTTCACCGGAACCTCCAAGAGCTTGCCAGTCTTGGTGGTGGGTACTGCCGGGGCTTCGATGATCTCGTCCGGGACATAGCGCGGAGAAATCCGAGTGCGAATGGCCGTGACGATATCCTGTTTGAGCTCCTCGGTCACAGAGGTGCCTGGGATGGGCACCACAAATAGTGGCATATAGTAGTCGCCACCGGACAGCTCGGCACCGATCACCATGGATGTTGCGACGCCGTCAACCCCGTCGACCACCTGGGTGATGTCAGCCGAGCCCATCCGGATGCCACCACGGTTGATGGTGGAGTCAGACCGGCCGTGAATGATGAAGCCGTTGCCAGCAGTCTCGCCGGTTGCGCTGAGTGTTTCGCCCCCGGAGAGTTCGGTGGCCCAGTCCCCGTGACGCCACAGGCCATCGAAGACGTCGAAATAGGCGGAGTGATAGCGTTGGCCATCCGGGTCGTTCCAGAAGTAGATGGGCATGGACGGCATGGGCTGGGCGACGACGAGTTCGCCGACCTCGTCAAAGACGCGCTGGCCTTCGGGATTGACGACGCGGGCATCAACCCCCAGATAGGCACCCATCAACACACCGCGACGTACCGGCCGATACGGGTTAGTGCCGACAAAGGCCGAGCACATATCGGTGCCACCTGAGTCCGAACCCAGTCGCAGGTCGGGATTAATCGCCTGATACACCCATTCCCAGGTGGTGTCGGGCAACGGGGAGCCGGTGACCATCATGGTCTTGATGCTGGAGAGATCCACCTGACGGTTGGGGAAGATCCCGGCACGTTCGGCCAGTGAGAGCAGGGCGGCGCCGGTGCCGAAGAACGTGACGCGGTGTTTGGCCAGGATCTCGAAGGTTTTGGCGGGTCCGCCGGCAGTGGGGGAGCCGTCGTAGGTGATGATGGTTGCCCCGGACATCAGCATCGCTAGCAACAGGTTCCACACCATCCAGGTGGTGGCCACCGCGTAATAGCTGCGATCATCGGGCCCCAACCCGGCGTGGATGCCACCGAGCTTGTAGAACTCGATGGTCATTCCGCCGTGCGAGTGAACGATGCCTTTGGGCTTGCCGGTGGTGCCGGACGAATAGAGCACCCACAGCGGGTGGCCAAAGGGTACTTGCTCGTATACCGCCTCGTGGGTTTCCGCAATGACCTGGGAGTACCGGGTGGAGGTGATTGAGCCCAGATCGGGTAACTCGTCGCCCAGCTCCACCCCGGCAGTGGTGAGGTGCTCATCGGCGCAGTAGCGGTCAATCAGCAGGTGATGTTCCACGGTAGGAAGCACCTCGAGCAGGGCGGGAATGGTCGGGCGCAGATCGCGGTAGGTGCCGTTGAACTCGAACCCTTCGGCAGTGATCAGCACCTTCGGCTCAATCTGCGCGAAACGGTCGGCCACACCGTGGGCGGAGAAGTCCGTATTGACCACTGACCAGATGGCACCCACCGAGGCCGTGGCCAGCATGGCCACCATGGTCTGTGGCAGATTCGGCAGTACCGCCGAGACCGCGTCCCCGGGTTGTACCCCGACTGCCCGCAGATAGTGGGCGAGTGCAGCAACCTGGTCGTGGAATTGTCGCCAGGTGAGTGTTTCGGTGCCACTGAGCTCGTGTTCACCGATGATGGCTTCAGCCTCGGGTTGCGTGGCAACATGGCGGAGCATGTTTTCGGCGAAGTTCAGACGAGCATCCGGGAACCAGCGAGTGTGCTGCATCTCCTCGCCCTCGTAAACCGTCTCGGAGCCGGTCGAGGCGATCACATCGGAAAACTCCCAGACTTCGCGCCAGAAGTCAGCCAGGTGATCCACCGACCACCGGTGCAAGTCCGCGTAGTTTGCCAGAGTCACCCCATATTTGTCTTCGATTCGCCGAGCAAAACGGGTCATCGGATGATGGGCGGTGTGTGCAGCGGTAGGCTCCCATAACACCGGGTGTGTGGTCTCAGCTGTTGATGACATAGCCTGGGGTTCCTTCCGATGCCGACGAAGTGTTCGCCCCTTAGATTACCGCCTGTGAGGCAAAACACAACACACCTCCGGTGAGGCGTACGCGAGTTGTGGGGTGGCGGGGTCATCCTCGTGCTGTTCGTGGAGCACACCGTCCTGTAGCACCACGGTGCGGTCCATTACCGCAAGCATCGACCGGTCGTGGGTAATAATCACCGAGGCGAGATTCAACTCGTGGGTCAGCTCCGACAACAACGTCATGATCCGGGTGGACAGCTCGTGGTCTAGGGCCGAGGTGGGCTCATCGGCCAGGAGCACGTCGGGCTCACCCATCAGTGCCCGGGCGATATTGACACGCTGTTTCTGACCGCCGGAGAGCTGGGAGGTGTTGCGGGACCCGTAGCCGGGCAGACCAACCCGTTCCAATAGCTGTTCGGCCCGAGACCGACGGGCGCGCAGGGCCCGACCGCGCACACCGCGCAGGTGCTCGGTGATCAGTAACTGATCCATCACGGTCAGCGAGCTCAATAAATTCGGTTGCTGGAAAATGAAACCAATGTGATTCAGCCGTACCCGGGCCCGTTCCGACGCCGAGGCGGAGGAGATGTCATCGCCGGCGATGATCACCTCGCCGCTGGTGGGGGCGATCAAGCCGGCGGCGATGGACAGTAACGTGGACTTACCAGATCCGGATTCTCCCAGCAGTCCGGTGACGTCACCGGGGTGGGCGGTGAGGTCGACGTGGTCCAGGGCGGTGATGTCGGAGTCTCCGTCGGGGAAGATCTGGGTGATCTGGTTCAGTTGCAGAGTTGGTGTCGTCAGTGTCGATGCAGTCATGATGTCTCCTGTGTGCAGAGAGGGCAGAAGCCTGGTTGGGGTCGGTGGCTGGTGGCTAGGCTGCGGTGCCTAGGGCTTCGAGTGGGTTGACGGTGGCGACCTTGCGGGTGGCGATCAGTCCGCCGATCATGCCCAGCGCCCAGATACCGACCATCGGGCCGAACAGGGTCAGCCAGGTGAGTTCGAACGGTAGGACACCGGCTGCTAGTGCGCCGAGTCCGCTACCGGCCAGGGTGCCGATGATGACGCCGACGGCCAAAATGATGCCGGCTTGACCCAGGGCATCTTTGAACAGATAGGTCCCGGAGGCTCCCAGGGCGCGAAGCACCGACAGCTCGCGGGTGCGTTGCAAGGTCCAGACGGTCAGAAAGGAGACGATGACCAGAGCAGAAATCACGTAGAGGAAGCCCTGCATGCTCACCAGCGAACCCTGTTCGGATTGGTGGGCTGGCAGTGCAGAGAAAGATTCCTGGGGGGTCACTGCCAGGGTGTCGGTGTTTTCGGCGGTGGTGGACCACGAGCCATCGGCCTCGTCGGGCTCGGTGCCCTGGACCAACAGCACGGTGCCCACAACGGTCTCGGCATCGGCTTGCTGGTGGGTGGCGGCCGCCCAGGTGTCGGTGTCGGTCCAGACCACCGGGGAGTGTGAGTAGTACTCATCCTCGCTCATACCGGCGACCTCGACCTGTTCAGAGCCGACCGTGATGGTCTCGCCGACGCGCAACTCATGGTCATCCGCCACCGACTGGGACACCAGAGCGGTGCCGGGCCGAACGGTTTCCCCTGAGGGGATCGCGGTTCCCTCCGGCAGAGACAGCAGAGCGATCGAGGAGGTGAAGTCGGTCTCCATCGTGGTTTGGCTAGCACCCAGACCGGCGACGTGATCTACACCGTTGGCCTCGGCCCAGTCCTCGGCCTGGCTGGCGGTGATCTGGGAATTGGCGAAGCTGGGGTCGGCGGTAGAGCCGTCTGGGTTTTGTTCTGCGGAGAACACCACCCGGTCGGCGTCCAGGGCCTGTAACGCGGAGGTGTTCTGGGCGCCGAGTCCGGCGGTGAGCCCGGTCAGCATAATCAGCAACAGGGTCATCATCGCGATCACTGCGGTGATCAGGCTGAACCTGCCTTTGGCATGGAATATTTCACGAACAGCAAGAAACATGGGGTTCCTTTCGTTGACTCACCAGCTATGCCTTCTAGTCTTCGCGTGAGGAAGAGCAGACACATCGGCTAACCGGTTGGAACCTGGCTCAACCTTTTGGTTGATGCACTCGGTGAGAAACCCGACTACGCTGACAATACGTGACCGTTGCGACACCCGAGCCCGTAGCGCATCTGACCACCGGCCATCCGGCTCCGGTGGAGTCGGTGATGCGCTGGTTGCGGGTGGTGTTGCACGTGATGTTTGCGTTTCTGCTGGTCTTCGCCACGATCCGAGCCGTGCTCTGCGAAACGCTGAGCTCTGGGATGCAGATCACGGTCGTCGTCTTGGCTGTGATGGTTGCTGCCATCTATGTGGCCGGCACCGTCTGGGAACGCCGAGTCGGGCTCGCTGCGTCCAGGCTGGCTTCCCGTTATGCGCCCGTGTGGCTCGTGGCGGTCATCGGTGGCTGGACGATGCTGTGTTTGATCTCGGCCGAATTCATCTGGGTGATGTTTCCCTTGGTCTTCGTCAGCATTCACGTGCTGACACCCATCAGTCGACTGCTTGCTCTCGGATGCCTGCTGGTGCTGTTAACGGTCACCATTGGAGCCGAGTACCTGGCCTCCGGGGCTGTGCAGGTCGCCGGGGTGATCGGACCGGTACTCGGCACGGTGGTGGCGGTGGTGGCCTACCGGGTCTATCACGTGCTGCACGATCAGGCGGTGGGATACCGCAAGCTGGTCGAGGACCTGATCGTGACTCGACACGAGCTGGCCACCAGCGAACGTCAAGCCGGACAGTTGCAGGAACGTCAACGGGTCTCCCAAGAAATCCACGACACCCTCGCCCAAGGATTCTCCTCACTCGTGCTCCTCTCCCGGGCCGCCCAACATGCCGTAGCCGACCAGGACACCGCACGGTTGCACGATCAGCTCCACCTGATGCACGACAGTGCCGAAAAGAACCTTGCCACCGCCCGCAAACTGGTACAGACCATGGCGGATCCGGCCACGGCCACCGAGGCGCTCGACGACAACCACCAGGCGCCCACCGGGTCACAGCTGATGCGACAACTAGGGGCGATGGTGCAACGCCACCAAGCCGAAGCGCGCGCCCAACGCCAGCCGGTGGAGCTGCTGCTACGCGGTGAACCGGCGGTGGAGGACCAACAGCTAGTGATCCAGACCGAGCGGTTCACCCCGGTGCTACGCATCGCCGATCAGGCACTGACCAATGCGCTGGCTCACGCCGCGGCCTCCACAGTGGTGATCACCGTGACAGCCACCGCCGGGATGCTCACTCTCGACGTTTTCGACGACGGCACCGGGTTTGACCCCGAGGCCGTGGACACCGAGCACCATTTCGGGCTCTCGGGCATGAAGACCCGGGCCGTTCAGGCCGGAGGAGAGCTCAGTGTGGAGTCAGCCCCGGGCGCCGGGACCGTGATCGGACTGCGCATACCGCTGGGAGGCGAGGATGATTAAGCTGATGCTGATCGATGACCACCCGGTGGTCCGTGCTGGGCTCAGGGCCATTCTGGAAAGCTTTGCAGACATCAGTGTGGTCGCCGAAGGCGCAGATGGCACCGCGGCGTTGGCAGACCACCGACCGGATGGGGTCGACGTGGTGGTTATGGACTTACAGATGCGCGGGATGGGCGGACTCGAGGCCACCCGGGCATTAGCCGAAGAGGCCCAGCAGACAGGGTCAGCGCCACCGGTGCTGATTCTGACCACCTATGATTCTCAGGCCGATATTCTGGCGGCAGTCTCCGCCGGAGCGGTGGGGTATTTGCTCAAAGACGCTGCTGAGGACCGATTACACGAGGCAGTACAAGCTGCCGCCCGGGGTGATCATGCTTTTTCCTCCAGAGTCTCCCAGGTGCTGATTTCCCGGGCCCAACAACCGGCCGATACACAACTCTCGGCCCGGGAGCTACAGATTTTGCAGGCCTTGACAACCGGGGAAAGCAACCGCGATATTGCCCGTAGCCTGTTTATTTCCCAAGCAACAGTGAAGACCCACCTGGTGCATATTTATCAAAAACTCGGGGTCGATAATCGCACCCAGGCGATTGCGGTAGCCCGGGAGCAACGACTCGTCTAGCTCACGCGCACCACAATATTGCCGATGGCATGCCCGGATTCGACGGTGGCGACCGCCTCGGCGACCCGATCCCAGTCGAGGATCTCTGAGACCACCGGCAAGGTCGGGTGCTGGGTCAGCTGGGTGGCGATGCGGGAAAAGATCTCGCGACGGCGGTGTCGGGTCACTCCACTGCCACCCAGGGTGGTGGCCAATGCTGGGTCGGCCACCGAGCGAATGCGCGGTGGGCAGTGGTCTCCGGCCAGCAAGGTAGCCGCTGCGGTGAGGGTTTGGCCCCCGACGGTGTCAAACACTGCAGCGATGGTGGGGGATTTTTGATCAGAGACAGCCTCAAGGGCCCCCGTTGGCACGTGGCTGGCGCCCAAGGACTCGACCAGTTCTTTTTTACTCTCCGAGGCCACCCCCACCACCCTGAGGCCGCGCCAGGTGGCTAATCCGGTCACCGCCGAGCCCACACCTCCGCCGGCCCCCAGTACGAGCAGTGTCTCGCCACGACTGAGCCCGGCTTGTTCGAGTTCGGCCAGCCCATCCCAGGCGGTGCCCACAGAGGTCGGAATACAGCAGGCTTGGGCAGCGCTCAATCCCTGAGGTATCGGGGTTGCGGAGGTAGCGGTCAGGAGTGTGTACTCGCCCAGGGTGCCCACTCCGGCAGCGGCCGAGCCGAAGACCCGGGTGCCCACCGGAATCTGAGTCGCGACCTCCGGGGTGAGACCGGGTCCGAGGCTGACCACGGTCCCGGCGGCTTCCCGCCCCATGGCCATGGGGAATCTGACGGGAAATGACCCGGTGCGGGCCCCGGACCGGACCTTGAGGTCTCCGGGATTCAGTCCCGAGGCCTCAGTGCGGATCAGCACCGTGTTCTCGGTGACCTCCGGGACCTCGACGTCGAGCACGCCGGAGACCTCGGGGCCACCGTAGCGGGTAAATCCATAGATCTGCATGGGTTCACCCTAGCTGGCACCCCGGACCACTAGCGGGCGAAACGAGTCAGCCGCAGTGAATTGGCCACCACCAGCACCGAGCTCAGTGCCATCGCGGCCCCGGCAATCATCGGGGACAGTAGCCCGAAGGCTGCCACCGGGAGGGCGAGCACGTTATAGGCGAATGCCCAGAACAGATTGGACTTAATCACCCGGAGCGTTTTCCGAGACAGCTGGATCGCCTGGGTGATCTGCCCCAGCGAGGATCCCATCACGGTGATCTGTGCGGCCTGACGGGCCACATCGGTGCCTGAGGCCATCGCGATGCCCAAATCGGCTTGGGCCAGGGCCGGGGCATCGTTAACGCCATCACCCACCATCGCCACGGTCTCGCCAGCTTCTTGGAGTTCGCGGATCTTGGCAACCTTGTCCTCGGGGTGAACTCCGGCGACGACGTGGTCGGTGTTGATGCCCACCTGACTGGCGACCCAGGTGGCCACCGAGCGGTTATCCCCGGTCAGCAACATGGGGGTCAGGTCCATCTCCGTTAGGTCTGCGATCGCCACATCGGCGGAGTCCTTGATCTGATCGCGGACGGCAATGATCCCGGCCGGGGCCTCATCGATGACGACCCAGATCGCGGTGGCTGCGGTTTCCTCCAGAGCATGGAAGGCGCGTTCGGCCTCCGGGGAGAGGCTGATCCCAGCCTGGTCGGTGACAAAACTGGTGCGACCCAGCACCATGCGATGATCTTCTACGGTGGCGAAGATGCCGCCACCAGCGGTGGCGGAGAACTCGGTGGCCTTCGGTAGGTGGCCGAGTTGCTGGCCGGCGTCGACGATGGCGTGGGCGATGGGGTGTTCGGAGCCGGCCTCCGCGGCGGCGGCCAACCGGAGAATCTCCTCGGAAGAGAAACGCTCATCCAAGCTGGTGGCCTCAGACACCGACATCGAACCTCGGGTGATGGTGCCGGTCTTGTCGAAGACCACCGAGGTGATCTGGCGAGTGTCTTCTAAGACTTCCGGGCCGCGGATCAATATGCCCAGCTGGGAGGCACGGCCGGTGCCGGCCAACAGCGCCACCGGGGTGGCCAGACCCAAGGCGCACGGGCACGCGATAATGAGTACCGTGACCGCGGCGTGGAAGGCCTGCTGCCCGGTGCCGAAGACCAGCCACAAGATCAAAGTGAGTGCGGCGATGACCAGTACGATCGGGACGAAGACCGCCGAGATGCGGTCGGCGATCCGGGCAATGGGGGCCTTCTGTGACTGGGCGTCGGAGACTAGTTGCCCCATGTGTGACAGGGTGGTGTCCTCGCCGGTGCGGGTCACCCGAACGAGAAGACGACCCGAAGAGTTGATGGTCGCCCCGGTGACCGTATCATCGGGGCCGACTTCAACCGGGACGGATTCTCCGGTGATCAACGATGTATCAACGGCGGAATGACCGGAGACCACGTAGCCGTCGGTGGCGATTTTATCCCCGGGCCGGACCACAAACTCGTCCCCGATCTGCAGTTGGCTGGCCGGAATCTCGACCTCGGTGCCCTCACGGACCACCACCGCGGTTTCGGGCGCTAACGTCAGCAACTCTCGCAGCGCGTCCCCGGCGCGGTGCTTGGCGCGATCTTCTAGCCAGCGGCCAAGCAGCAAGAAGGTCGTGACCACTCCGGCGGTCTCAAAATACAGCTGATGGTCGTGGTGGCCGGGGACCGCGGTCATCATCGGGTCCATCACCAGCCCGATGGTGGAATAGGTCCAGGCCGCCAACACGCCCAGCGACACCAGCGTGTCCATCGTCGACGCGCCGTGCCGGGCCGCTGCGAACGCTGCAGAGTGAAAAGGCCAGGCGGTATAAAACACCACCGGAGTGGACAGCACCAGCGCCACCCAGCCCCAGTGGGGAAACTGGGCGAACGAAAACATCGAGATGATAAACAACGGCACGGTCAGGATCGCCGCCACGATGAAGCGGGGTTTCAGCGTGCTGGCCGATGGGCCGTGGTTCATATGGTCTTCACCGGAGTGTTGATCCTGCCCGTCGTGGTGGTCGTGCTCAGCGTGGTGTTCATGCCCACTGTGGTGGTGTGGGCTGTGGTGCACTTCGGCGTCATAGCCGGCCGAGGCCACCGCGTCAATCAGTTGCTGGTCGGTGACCTGTTCGGGGGCCTGCACGCGAGCGTTATTCAGCGGCAGGTTGACGGTGGCCGAGACCCCGGGGAGTTTGGTGAGTTTCCGTTCCACCCGGGAGACACAGGATGCGCAGGACATCCCGGAAATATCGAGGGTGACGGACCGGTCATCGCCGGTGTGGGGCGTGTCCGCGGAGCCGTGGTGGGTCGAGTCGTTGGACGGGGTGGTCATCTCAGTGTCCTTCGTAGTGTGTGTCAACTCAGTGTGCGTCAACGAGGGTGTAGCCGGCTTCGTCGATGGCCTCGGCGTACTGGTGATGAGTCGGCGCTTGGGTGTCAGTGGCTACAGTCACCGTAGCGATCGAGGTGGCTTCGGGGTGCAAGTCCACCGCAACCTGCTCCACGCCGGGTAGTTGGGTGAGTTCACGGGTGACTGCCTGCACGCAATGCTCGCAGGTCATTCCCGAAATATCCAGGGTGGTGGTGGAAGTCATGGCGGGTAATCCTTCCTGTCAGTGGACTGTGTTTAGCTTCGAGTCAGCCGGGCGATTGCTGCGGTGGCTTCGGCGACCTTCTCCTGTAACTGCTGCTCATCTCCGGACGCGGCGGCTGCTGCCACACAGTGGCCCAGATGGTCTTCAAGGAGTTTCACACTCACCGCATGCAGAGCCTTGGTGACAGCAGAAATCTGGGTCAGCACATCAATGCAGTACTCGTTATCGGCCACCATGCGCTCAATGCCACGCACCTGCCCTTCGATCCGACGCAACCTGGTCTGATAACTCTGCCGATGATCGGTACAGCCATACTGATGCCGGTGCTGTGCTGTGTCCGGAACTGGTGGTGGTGTCGTGGTGCTCATCGCAAGTCTCTCCTGATGCTGGGTCGTTCACTACCCATAACTATACCCCGAGGGGGTATATTCCCGGGAGGGCCTAAACCTCTCTGGGCAATCGAATGGTGTCGGTGACGGGCCAGCTGTCGACGCAGGCCCGGGCGGTGAATCTATGATGGAGTAATGACCACCGCCCCCGCAGCGTCCTCCCCACCCCGTTCGGGCTCATTTCGCATTGAATCCTGGGGTATCTGGGTAGCGATCATCGCCGGGGCGCTGGGAGCCATGGTGGGCTGGTGGTTCTTTTCCGACCAGCTCACGCCCCTGTCCGGTTTCGCGTCCGTGGGAACCGTCACCGGTATCTCTGCCGGGATCACCGCAGCGCTGGCCACGCTGATTGGCCTGTTACTCGCCTCTGCCCCCCGCCGTGGTGCGCTGGCGTGGATGCGATCCCGGGCCTGGTTCTGGCTGGTGTTGGACTGGGTTGGGCTGATCATTCTGCACGGGGCGATTGTGATGTTGGCCAGTCTGGCGCTGTTCCGGTTATTCCAGCAATCCTTCGTGGGACTCGAAATTGACGCGATTGCCGCCACCGCCATGATCGGGATCGTGGTCGCAACTGCCGGGTATTTCGGCCTCAGCTCGGCCGCGCGCGCCTCAACGCGCTCCCTTTCCAGCCTGCTGGCAGTGTTCATGGCCTCCGGCATTATCGCCGCCATGCTCCTGGCCGAAAACCCGTATTGGTGGCACGCCTTCTTCTCCGAACTCGGCACCGGCCAGGCCGGGGTGCTGTCCTTCTGGACCTTCAACACCACCCTGACCGTCTCCGGGCTGGTGCTATTTACGCTGGCCAATTTCATCTCTCAAGACTTGCGCACCTACTCCGACGTGCGTCGGTCCACGGGCAAACGTGGAGGCTCCATTTGGATGCTACGTAGCGGGCTGATGCTCATCGGTGCCTGTCTGATGGGGATCTCGATGGTCCCCATCAATATCAATGACCCGCTGCACACACTCTTTACCCAAATTCTGGCCGCCGTGTGCCTCCTGTTATTTGCCACCATCCCGATCTGGTTACCCGGCGTGCCGGTGGTGATCTACCTGTTTTCCTACCTGATGATCGGGTTGTCGATCTTTGCGGCGGTGCTGTGGTGGCCACTGGGTTACTACAACCTCACCGGGGTGGAACTGGCCATGGCCGGAATCCTCTTCGCCTGGCTGGTGGTCTTGATCCGCGCGTTGAACGACGCCAACGGCTACGCCTCGGACCAACCGCGTCCGCGGGCCAACACGCCAGCCGGGACCTACCCCGAGGCCACACCGGCTACCACCCCGGCCCCCGCACCCGCTGACGTCTAACCCGGCACCAACACAACCTACAGGAGCACATCAACGATGGACACTGCACACGTTGTCGTTCTGGGCGCCGGCATTCAGGGGCTGATGACCGCGGTCTCGCTCGCCGACGCCGGGCATTCGGTGGTCGTGATCGACCACGACGACTCGCTGGTGGGCCCTGCCGGTCCGCGTGCGGACTTTGCCGGTCTCGGCGCCGTGATCAACCAGGTCACGACCATCGCCCGGCCCGCGCTGGAGGAATTGATCCGGCAGGGTTTGGCCGCCCACTCGCGCGTGCACGACGCAGCACTGATGCGACGGGTTGAGGACCAACAGGGCCCCAGCCCCGAGGAGTTCCAACCCTGGCTACACCTGACCGGGGTCATCGTGCTTGCCGACCGGTCTCATCCCACCGGCCCGGCAGACCAGGTAGCCAGCACCACCCTGAGTCGCGCTGACCTGGCACAGCTGGCCCCCAGCGTGCGACTCAATGCGGGCGGTGCCGAGGCGGGCCACGCTCTGCTCATCGACTCCGAGGGCTACCTGGACGATGACCGACTCATCGCCGAACTGGTCTCCCAACTCACCGAAGCCGGGGTCGCCATCGTCGCCGGACGCCTCGAATCGATGTCATCCACCGATCGGCAGGCCCACCTGCGGCTGCGGTACCGGCTACCCGCTGACCACCCCAGTGAGCCGGGCGGCTGGGGCGAGATCGAGGAAATCACCGCCGATGTGGCAATCCTCGCCTCCGATAATGTTCCGGCGACCGGCCACGAGGTGCTGGCCGTCACCGAGCCCATCGGCGTCGATCTCCACCATGTGGTGCTCACCGCTGGAGCTGCCATCCGCCCCGATACCAGCGGGCGAATCCGGGTACGCATGGCCGATCAGAGCACGCCGGAGGACATTGCCAGCCATCTCGCCGAGGTGTTAGGCGAGCGCCCCGTGGTCGAACACCTGACCACGGTGCCACAGTCTTCGGCCGATCCGGTCGCCGGGTATACCGACCAGCACCGCAGGCTCTACCACCTCAACGGCGGAGCACTCTCGCTGACACTGGCGGCGCTGTTTGCTGAGGTAGCCACCACCGAGGTGGGCGCTCGCGGACCGCACGCACGAGATCATCCCCCGGAACCGACCTACGCCGATCACCTGCTGGCTGAGTTCCGTCCCGAAATGTCATGACATTTCGGGTATTGCCACCACGTTCTCTGCGCAGAGACCCTTCTCAGGAAGCTAGCCCATGAACATCTCAAGCATTGTTCTCATTGGAGCCACGGCTGCCATCATCCTTGGCATTGGCGGCTCTTCGTAATTGAGGGTGTGGATCAGTGATTTCAGGACACGGCGTGGCGCTGCCCGGATAGACGTCGAGGTCTTCCGATGATGGAAGTTCTTACACAGTCCATCCGAAAGACCTCGACGTGTCCAAGCTTACTTTCTCATCTCCTGATCTCACGACGTTCTGCCGGCTCGACTCCCTTGACCTCACGTGCATTGGCCAGCACATCACCGGGCACAAAGCCATTCTGGAATGCCAGCCCAACACTGCCGATGACTGGTGCCGACGGTGTGGCGGACACGGGATCGTCCGCGACACCGTCGTCCGCCACCTCGCCCACGAACCCTTCGGCCACCGGCCACCACGCTTCACATTCGCCTCCGCCGGTACAAATGCGTCGAATGCGGCCGCGTATGGCGTCAGAACACCACTGCTGCGGCGCCACCACGAGCGAAGATCTCGCGAACCGGCCTCGACTGGGCGCTGCGTGCCCTCGTCATCGACCACGACACCGTGTCCGTGATCGCAGGCAAACTCGCCGTGTCCTGGCACACCGCGAACTCCGCGATCCTCGCGCAGGGACATCGACTGCTGATCGACGACCCGGCCCGGTTCGACGGGGTCAGCGTCATTGGTGTCGACGAACACGTCTGGCGGCACACCAGGCGCGGTGACAAGTACGTCACCGTCATCATCGACCTTACTCCCATCAGCCAGAAAGCAGGCCCGGCACGCCTGCTCGACATGGTGCCCGGACGATCGAAACAGGTGTTCAAGCAATGGTTGAAAGCCCGACCGAAAGACTGGCGTGATGGCATCGACGTCGTCGCGATGGACGGGTTCTCCGGCTTCAAAACAGCCTCCGTTGAGGAACTGCCCGAGGCTGTCGAAGTCATGGACCCGTTCCACGTCGTCAAACTCGCCGGTGATGCCCTCGACGAGGTACGCCGCCGCATTCAGCAGGAGACCACCGGGCATCGCGGACGAGCAACAGACCCGTTGTATCGGGCGCGCAGGACTCTGCACACCGGTGCTGATCTGCTTACGGCCAAACAGCAGGAGCGGATCGTAGACCTCTTCGCCGACGCCAACTTCACCGCCGTCGAAGTCACCTGGGCCGTCTATCAAGACATTGTGCGCGCTTACCGAACCAACGACGGCAACGAGGGCAAGAAGCTCTTACAAACAGTCATCGACGATCTGACGACGAATCTGCCGACAGGACTGGCCGAACTCAAGCGGTTGGGACGGACTCTGAAGCGTCGAGCTGCTGATATCCTGGCGTTCTTCACCCGACCGGGAACGTCGAACGGGCCTACCGAAGCGATCAATGGCAGGCTCGAACACCTACGGGGCTCAGCGCTGGGGTTCCGCAACCTCACGCACTACATCGCGAGATGTCTGCTCGAGTCCGGCGGCTTCAGACCGGTTCTACACTCTCAATTACGATGAGCCGCATTGGCGCGTGGATCTCTTTTGTCGTCGGAAAAAAGCACGACACCGAAGACGATTGGCTAGTTGTACTTCCCCGCGAGGTTGTGAACGCGTTCAGCTGGGGTGAGACCTCCGATGCCGGTGTGGGGTCGGTGATGATTGTAGTGATGGAGTCAGGCCTGGTAGGGATCAGCGTGTTCGTTCTCGCTGGTGTAGGGCCCGGGGGTAAGCCGATTCCGATGCCAGAGTCTTGTTGAATCTTTCCACCGTGCCATTGGTGTGGGGTCGGTATGGCTTGGTCCGCTTGTGCTTGACACCCTCACCGAGTGCCTTGGCAATAGCGGCTGAGCGGTAGCAGGCACCGTTATCAGTTATGACCGCTTTGACAGTGTTTCCCAGATCGTTGAAGAATGCGTTAGCTCGCTTCCAAAAGCCGGCTGCGGTTTCTTTCTTCTGATCATCTAAGATCTCTGAATACGCGGCCCGGCAGTTGTCATCAACCGCGTGGTGACGATACCGGTATCCGTGAACTGGCACGGTTTTACGTGCCTGTATCTTGTTCCGTTGGGCCGCATGGTGACCCTCGCTTCCCCGGCCGTGGACTCGCCAGCCACCACTGTCTGGGATCCGGCCCTGTTTCTTAATATCGATGTGAACCAGCTCCCCTGGAGCGGCGGCTTCGTAGCGTTTGGGTTTGGGCTTGCGGACGGGAGGCCCGGTGGCCTGGTCGATATCGCAGAGCCTGGGCATGTTGTAGCGCTCCAGGACACGCCCCACAGTCGAGCGTGGGATACGCAGGTGGTAGCTGACCCGGTGTGGCCCCCACTTGCGGTTAAACCGCAGGTTAATGATTCCTTGTTCGGTCTTGGCAGGACGTTAGTTGGGAGAGGTGTGGGGCTGGGAACTACGGTCTGTCATGGGCAGTGCGGCCCGGTAACGGTCTGCCCATCGTTTGGCGGTAGCCGGTGAGCATGGGAAGCGTTCTGCGGCTTGGCGTATCGGTCATCCATCATCAACAATGAGCCCGGCGATGCGTTGAGGCCCCACCGGGCTGAAAGATGCGTTAACGTGAGTCATGAAGACCTCCGGGTTAGGTAGGAGTTGTGGTAACCCCATACTGCCCGGAGGTCTTCCCTAAATCACACCCGGTCAAGTCCTGAGTAGTGGTGTATGAGTCGTGTTCGGGGTGTGGTCTCGTTTCAGGGTGTGTTCAGGCGGGGATGGCTTCGAGGGTGGGCTCTGTGGTGCTCACCTTTTGACTGCTGGTGGGCTCGAGGGCCTGGGCTGTTTCGATGGATTCCAGCGAGAGGTATCGGCGGGCTTCTGCCCATTCATCGTGCTGCTCAGCCAGCACCGCTCCGAGCAGCCGGGTGATGGAGTCGCGGTCGGGGAAGATCCCCACGACATCGGTGCGGCGGCGGATCTCGCGGTTGAGTCTCTCGTTGGGGTTGTTGGACCAGACTTTGCGCCAGATCTGGTTGGGGAAGGCGGTGAAGGCCAGGATGTCTTCCCGGGCGGCGGCGAGGTGGTCAGCGACCTTGGGCAGCTTGGCATCGAGGTCCTCAACGACTCGGTCGAACTGGGCATGGACGGCCTCAGGGCCGGGCTGGTCATAGATGCTGTGCAGCAACGCCCGCACTGCTGGCCACTGCTGCTTGGGAGTGATGCTCATCAGGTTCGCCGCGTAGTGGGTCCTGCACCGCTGCCAGGCTGCCCCAGGCAGGGTCGCGGCCACCGCGGCCTTCAGCCCGGGGTGGGCATCAGAGGTGACCAGCTTGACCCCGGACAGGCCCCTTGCGACCAGGTCGCGGAAGAAGGAGAGCCATCCGGCTCCGTCCTCAGCAGAGGTGACCTGGATCCCGAGGATCTCACGGTATCCGTCGCTGTTGACTCCGGTAGCGATCAGCGCGTGGATGTTGATCACTCGCCCATGCTCACCGACCTTGATCACCATCGCGTCTGCGGCGACCAGGGTGTAGGGCCCGGCATCCAACGGCCGGGTGCCGAAGGCCTCGACCTGCTCATCGAGCTCGGCGGCCATGTCACTGACCTGGGACTTCGACAGGCTGGTGATCCCCAAAGAGCCGACCAGCTTGTCCATCCGGCGGGTGCTGACACCGAGGAGGTAGCAGGTGTCCACCACCGAGGTCAGAGCCCGCTCCGCGCGTTTTGTGCGCTCCAGCAGCCAGTCGGGGAAGTAGGATCCTTCCCGCAGCTTCGGCACCGCGACATCGATGGTCCCAGCCCGGGTATCGAGCTCTCGGTGCCGGTAGCCGTTGCGCCGGTTGCTCCGGGATGCATCACCGGCACCGTACTCGGCCCCACAGACCGCGTCAGCCTCGGCCGAGAGCAGGGTGTTGATGAAGATCTGCAGCAGTTCCCGAATCAGGTCCGGAAAGGCCTGCAGGACCTCTTTCTCCAGAAGGGCCTTCAGGTCGATACTGGAAGGGGTGACGGTCATCGTCGTGGCACCTTTCGAGAGTGCTGTGAGAGGTTCACTCGAAAGAACACGCGGTGGCCGTCACTGTCATTCCAACAGCCGACTCACCGAAGCTCGTACACCACTATCCCGGACGCTACTGCCGAGTACGCCCCAGCCCCAGAGAGCCTCGCGAACAGGGTCAGCAGCCTAGGTGGAACCTGTCACACACAACTCAAAGAACAGCAGTTCACCGTCACTGTGACTCTGCCGATCACATCCGCAGGCGAACAGGCGACCCTCAGATGAGGGATGCTCTACACATGAGCACCGGCTTCTCATGGGGGCATGAAGACTCTAGTTACCACGCTCTTCCTGCTGTCCACACTTGTACCGACTCCCGAAGCCCAAACGCCGCTACGAGCCCAAGAGCTCCCCCGGACAATCAACCGCACTTGTAACATCGGTCGAAGCAACCGCAGAAGCTTACGCGAAGCCGACCCAATGTAAGTTATGGCGTCTCATCAATAAGCCCAAGTATCGAAAGTACTGTCTGTGACTAGCCCGCGCCCCACTCCCTCAGAGCCGATCTCGGTCCTGGTGGTTGATGATGATAAGTGGACCACCAAGGCCATCAACATGGCATTGCAGAAAGACCCCGCAATCCGGATTGTCATCGCCGCATCGGATGGAGCTGAAGGAGTCGAGGCGTATCGCTCGTCCTCTCCCGATATTGTGCTGATGGACCTGAATATGTCCCCGGGTATGAACGGCGTGACCGCTATTGAGAAGATCCGTCAGTTCGACGCAGAAGCACGTATTATCGTGCTCACCACGGTCTCACCTGGGCCAGGGCTGGCTCGCGCTCTAGAGGCCGGCGCGTTAGCGGTCGCTCGGAAAACTGCGTCAGAAGCTGACTTGCGAAAAATCGTTCTGGCTGCCGCTCAGGGAGATGATCCAAGACTGCTGAAACGCCTAGCCCAAGACACTGTGATCAGTGGCGACCTGCTTCCTGATACGCCCGTAGTGGTTCCCCATTTGACTCCAGCCGAACGTGACATTCTCATACTCATCACAGACGGGCACGGCTACGAAGAAATCGCGAAACGCCAGGGCATCACCGTATGGACAGTCCGTTCCCATGTGAAGAAACTAAGAGAGAAACTCTACGCTGAGAACCTAGCTCAGCTCGTAGTCCGCGCCCTTCAATACCGTTACATTTCTCCCTGATGGCTCCGTGGCGAATCGGCGGAACCGGTGTATACACCGAAGGGTAAGAGCTCCCCGTTTGGGCTCATCGCCCCTTTTTACCGACCACCACGGGTGTGCCGGTTTCCTCGGGGTGCAGGACGGCTGCGTCGAGGCCGAAGATGTCGTGACAGTTGGCCTCGGTGAGCACTTCTACCGGGGCGCCGTCTTCTACGATATTGCCGTCTCGCATGGCGATGATGCGGTCACTGCAGCGGGCGGCGATATTGAGCTCGTGCAGGACCATGATAATGGTCTTGCCGGTCTGACGGTTCAGCTGCTGCAGCAGGTCGACCAGTTCGATCTGGTGGTTCAGGTCCAGGTAGGTGGTGGGCTCATCCAGCAACAGGATCTGCGAGTCCTGGGCCAAGACCATGGCAATCCAGACTCTCTGGCGCTGCCCTCCGGAGAGCTCTGAGACAGCAGTCTCAGCAAGGTCCGTGACCCCAGTCTGTTCGAGTGCCTGGTCGATGATGCGGCGGTCTTTTCGCGTCAGCCCGCCGAATACTCTGCGGTGGGCGTAGCGGCCGCGGGCGACCAGCTCAGCCACGGTGACGCCTTCGGGGACCACCGGGGTCTGGGGCAGCAGGGAGACAGTGCGGGCGAACTCCTTACTGCTGTAGCTGGTGATAGGTCTGCCAGTGACCTCGACTGAGCCGCCAGAGAGGCTGTTGAGGCGGGCGAAGGTGCGCAGCAGGGTTGATTTGCCGCAGCCGTTGGGTCCGATGATGGAGGTGACTTTCCCGCTGGGCAATTCCACGGAGACATCTTTGAGAACGGCCGGGCCGCCGTAGCCGACCGTGATGGCCTCGGCTTTCAGAACCGGCTCGGGCCCAGTTTCCTGGTGTGTGCCGGTGTCGGGGGTGAGGGTGGTCATGGGTGTTAGGTCTTTCTGATGGTTCGGGTCAGGATGATGCTCAGCAGGACGGGGACTCCGACGATTCCAGTGATCACACCGACCGGGACGGTTCGTGGCATGAGCATGGAGCCGACGACTTCGGCGGTGATGACCAGCAGTGCACCGACCAACGCTGAGCAGATGAGACTGTCGCGGCCGCGCAGCACCAGGCGGACCAGGGGGCCTGCCATGAAGCCGACGAACATGATCGGCCCGGTCAGAGCTGTGGCCCCGGCAACCAGTATCACGGCCAGGCACAGCAGTGCTCTTCGGGTGGCTGGCACGTTGACCCCGAGGCCGTGGGCCAGTTCGTCTCCGCTGGAGAGCATGTGCAGGTTCCGGGCCAGCAGCGACAGCAGCACCACACAGATGACCAGCAGCACTGCCATGTACTGGACCCGGTCCCAGGTGGCCATGCTCAGGGATCCACGGGTCCAGAGCACAGCATCTGAAGTTTGGCCGATGTGCATGCGCAGCATCATGTAGGTCACCAGGGAGGTGGCTACTGCTGAGACCCCGATGCCGACAAGGACGAACTTCACCGAGGAGGAGGCCTGTGCTCCGACCGAATGGGGGCTGCCTACTCCGTGACGGCTGCGTCGGCGGCCGCGGCTGAGCAGCCAGACAAGGATCGCTGAGCTGAACCCACCGGCAAGGGCTGCACCGACCTGGTGGATGCCACTCAGCGAGAACGAAGCCAGCCCGATGACCACAAACAGGGATGCTCCAGCAGAGACCCCGACGACATCGGGACTGGCCAGGGGGTTGCGCAGCAACAGTTGGAAGATTGTCCCGGACAGTGCGAAAGCTGCTCCGGCCAGCACTCCCAGCACCACTTTGGGCAGTCTGTCGCTCATCACGATGAACCGGGCCGGACCAGCACCGGGGATCTCTTCGCCCCCGAGGATGCGGAAGAAGTCCACGAACGCGATGGTGTAATCACCCAGCAGGACCCGGACAAGAGAGAGCCCCATCACCAGGACGGTCAGGCACGCAGCAAGGACAGGAACAGCGACCCGGCGCCTACGTGTGGAGGAATGTGATGTGACCGTGGGCATCAGACACCTACCTGTTTACGGCCGGTTCGCACCAGCATGATGAATACCGGGGCTCCGACGACCGCGGTGGCCACACCGATGGGCACCTCGGCTGGGGGCAGGATGACTCGGCCGATCACGTCGGTGCCCAACACCAGCATCGGACCCAGCAGACAGCAGGCTGGGATGATCCTGAGATAGCTGCCTCCAACAAACTTGCGTGCAATATGAGGAACCACCAGGCCCACGAAACCGATAGGCCCGGCAAGGGCCACCAGCGCGGAGCAGATCACAGCTACGCACAGGGTGATGACCCCGCGATGCAGGGCCACATTCATCCCCAGCGAGGTCGCGGACTCATCTCCCAGAGTCAGGTTGTCCAGGTTTCTGGCTTCAACGATCAGCACCAGCACCCCTAGTAGGGCGATTGCTCCCAGGATCAGGACCATCTCCCAGTCCCCGCGGTTCAGAGAGCCGACCTGCCAGAGCAGGAAAGAGCTGAGGGTCTCCTGGCTGAGCACGATGATCGCTGAGATCACCGAGGCAGCACCGACGGTGATGGCTGTTCCCACCAGCACCACGGTCAACGGGGAGTCCCCGGATTTCTCGGAGACCAGGTAGATCACGATCGCCACTCCGATGGCTCCGGTGAAGGCAGCGGCGACATAGGCCCAGGGCCCGGCCAGACCGAAGAGGTAGATGCCAAGGACCACTGCCATGGCCGCGCCGCTGTTGACACCCAGGATGCCCGGATCAGCCAGCGCGTTACGGGTCAGCCCCTGCATGGCAGCCCCGCACACAGCCAGGCCGAGCCCGACCAGGATCGCCACCGCAGTACGCGGCAGCCGGACCGAGACCGTGTCGGCAAGCTCGCCCTCTGTGGTGCCGCCGAGGAGAACATCGGCGACCGCACCGAATTCGAAGCCGACCACCACAGTGCGGGCCCCGACGGCAAGGCTGAGGAACACTGCCAGCGCCACTACCACCGGGGCCAGAAACCAGAAGAGCCTCCTGGTCAGAACAGGGCGGGTCACCAGCTCAGTTCGCTGCTTCAGCATTCTCTGCGGCTTCGATGAGCTCGTCGACGAATCCGCTTTCCTCCACCAGCCATTCCAAAGCCGCCGGTGAGGTGCCTATGGCGTTGGCCTGGTGGTTGTCGTACTGGATGATCATCGCGTCATTCTGCAAAGCTGGGATGTGCTGCAGCTGCGGGTCCTCAGGGATGGCTTCGGCCTGGGCCTGGTCATCAGCCCAGGTATAGAACAGATCCGACTCCAGCTCTGAAGCCCGCTCCGCAGAGAAGGAGCCGCTGAACTCCCCGGGGGCGAAGTCGATCTCATCCATCACCGGCGCCAGCTCGAAGCCCATGTGCTCGAACATGATCGGCCGGGTGTCATTGGGCGCGTAGATACCGACCTTCGAATCAGAATCAGGAGAAAGCCGGCCCGCCAGGATCGTCTTATCCTGCAGCACCTCGTTGTCCTCGGTGACCCCCGCCAGGGTTTCTGAGACGCGGTCGACAACCTCCTGGGCATCATCAGGACGTCCCAGGGCATCACCGATCTTCAAAGTCGCCTCATCCCACCCGGTGGTGTAGTTCTCCCCACCCTCGTCGAAGGCCACCACATCAGCGATCTCGCTGAGCTGGTCGTAGTCCTCCTGGCTCATGGCTCCGATGACGTTGACGATCAGATCGGGCTCCAGCTGAGCGATCTCGCTGAAGTTGATCCCGTCACCTTCATCGATCTGGGTCGGCATCTCTGCATCGAGCTCATCGAGCTGAGCATCGATCCAGTCAGTGGAGCCGTTCTCGTTGGTGCCCCAGGAAATCTCGCCCATGCCGGCGGGCACCACATCCAGAGACATCAGGATGTCACCGTTGATCCACCCGATGGCCACCACCGTCTCAGGCTCTTCCTCGATCGTGGTCTCCCCAAAGGCATGCTCAACGGTGCGGGGGAAAGCATCCTCTGCTGCCGCCACCCCCGTGTCGGAACCAGAGTCCTCATCCTCACCACCAGTTGCTCCGGTTGAGCATGCCGCCAAAGAAGCGGCCAGCACCACCGCACCACCGGCTGTTGACCACCGTCTAACCACACTGTTCATAACTTCCTCCATGAAGATCTCCGCTGGCGACCCAGGCCAGCAATAGGTAAGGAGCAGCTTGCGAAATCATTATAGGCCTGCCATAAGTCCGACACAAATGTGAAGCTCATCCATGCCATAGCCTCGTCTCGACCGCCCTCTGCGCCCAACGTGTGAGCATAGGTCATATTTACGTAACCTCTCTCATTATGGTTACCCTAAGTTCATGAGTGAGCCTCAGAGCGAGTCAGCAAAGATGCTGAACAGCACATCATCCGGTGAATACGAAGCCCTCATGAGTGAGGCAGCAGTCCGAATACGCAGCCACTTGGAGGGCCGCTCTCAACCAGCCACCAACTCTGCGGCTGGAGACCTGGAGGCGAGAGTGGCAGCGATCAATCTCGATAGCCCAGGCATAGGCCCCAGTGGAGCCCTTCGAGAGATTGATGAGCTGTTCCTGGCTGAAGCGGTCTGGTTCCACCATCCGCACTACATGGCGCACCTGAACTGCCCGGTGGAGATTACAGCGGTAGCGGCCGAGGCCATGCTCGCTGCTGTCAATACCTCGATGGACACCTACGATCAGTCTCGTATCGGGACGTTCATCGAACGCCACGTCGTCGACTGGATCGGGAAGAGGGTCGGCTTCTCCTCCTGTGATGGAGTGTTCACCTCGGGTGGGACGCAGTCGAACATGCAAGCTCTTCTCTTAGCCAGAGAAGCCGCACTCGGGGTGCTGCCGCAGGTTTCTAGGGCGGTGAGCCAGTCCCGCCAGGTGGTGTTCACCAGCGAAGAAAGCCACTTCAGCGTGGAGAAAGCCGCCATGGTGCTGGGCCTGGGAGCCGATGCAGCAGTGAAAGTACCAGTCGACCACGAGGGCAGAATGCGCCCGGAAGCGCTGGATGAGGCAATTCGCCGCTCCAAAAGCACCGGATTCCAGCCCATGGCCGTAGTCGCTACTGCCGGCACCACGGACCGAGGCATCATCGATCCATTGATCGATGTGGCTGATGTCACCGATGACCATGGTGTGTGGCTCCACGTAGATGCGGCCTATGGAGGCGGTCTGCTGGTCTCTGCGACTCGCCGAAGCATGCTTGAGGGCATCGAACGGGCCCGCAGCGTCACGGTGGACTTCCACAAGATGTTCTTCCAGCCCATCACCTGTTCGGTGCTGGTTATTCAGTACCCGCAGGACCTACGAGGCTCAGAATGGCACGCGGACTACCTCAACCCGGAGGGCGCGCAGGAGCCCAATCAAGTTGATAAATCCCTGCAGACCACCAGACCTTTTGACGCCCTGAAGCTCTATGCCACCCTGCGCAGTACCGGGGTTGACGGTTTGGGGAGATCGATCGATCAGGTGCTTGACCTGACCGAAAAGGCCCATGCTTTCATCACGGAACACCCTGACCTGCAGCTGTGTTCCAGCACCGATCTGTCCACCGTGTTGTTCCGCTGGCAGCCCCAGGGAGTCGACCCGGATACCGCTGCAGCGATGGTCAGTGGAATTCGGGACACGATGCAGCGCAACGGCAAGGCGATGATCGCTAAGACGGTCCTCGCCGGTCTCCCGTGCTTGAAGCTGACGCTTCTGAACCCGGCCACAACACTTGCTGATGTGAGGGCTGTTCTTGAAGACGTCGCCGATGTGGCCGAATCGCTGCACAGGGACCACCAGGTCAAACCTGCCCCAGAGGAGGTCGCAGTATGACCCAGCACCCCCAGCCCTACGACATCCTCGGTGTAGGCATCGGCCCCTTCAACCTGGGATTGGCCTGCTTGAGCCAGCCAGTGGACGGCCTCAGCACCCTTTTTCTCGATTCACGGCCGGAGTTTCGCTGGCATCCAGGGATGATGCTCCCAGAGGCAACCATCCAGGTGCCCTTCATGGCAGACCTGGTGACACTTGCGGATCCGACCTCAGAGTATTCGTTCCTGAACTGGCTCAAGATACGAGGGCGTCTATACCCCTTCTATATCCGAGAAGATGTTCATGCTCTGCGCAGTGAATTCGACCTCTACTACCGATGGGCAGCCGAGAATCTGCCGAACCTGCGGTGGGGCCATCACGTCGAAGAGATCACCTATGACCAACAGGCCGATTTCTTCCGCGTCCAAGCCATCACCCCGGAAGGAATACGCACCTTCGAGGCTCGGCACGTCGTCATCGGTGTAGGTACAGAACCGTGGGCCCCGCCGGTCTTCGGCGATGACCTCACCGGAATCATTCACTCATCGGACTACATGCACCACCGGGACGAACTTCTCGACGGTGACTCGCTGACAATCATCGGAAGCGGCCAATCAGCCGCGGAAATCTATCTCGACCTGCTCGAAACACAACCAGGCCACCAGTATCGACTCGAATGGATCACCCGGTCACCGCGGTTCTTCCCCATGGAGGACACCAAGCTCACCCTTGAGATGACCTCCCCGGAATACACCGACCATTTCCATGCCCTGCCCGAAGCCGTCCGGGACCAGCTCCAACGAGAACAGCGCGGACTATACAAGGGCATCAGCTCAGAACTGATCGCACGGATCTACGACGCTCTCTACCAGCACTCAGTACATGAGCAGATTGCCACCACATTGCTCACCGATACCGAACTGCTGGAAGCCACCAGCCGCTCGGCAGACAACCGACGAGAACTGGTCTTCCGCCACACTCAGACACAGACGACCTTCCGCCGCGAAGCCAGCCACGTCATCTGCGCGACAGGCTACCGGCCCAGAGAACCCCACTTCTTAAACCCCCTGGGCGATCTCATCACCAGAGACTCCAAAAACCGGCTCGCTGTCACTAGGGATTACCACGTGGACACTCTTGGAGGACGCATATTCGTCCAGAACGCCGAGGAACACACTCACGGGCTGACCGCCCCTGATCTGGGCATGGGCGCCTGGCGCAATGCGACCATCCTCGCCTGCATCACAGGCAAAGAGATCTATCCCATCGAGCGGAAAATAGCGTTCCAACATTTCGGCCCACTGGCTGACAACACCCCTCAGGAGCTTCCCCGATGACCACTCTTAGTTTTGACGCCCCGACCTGGCAACTCACCCACAGGTTTACCGCGCATCCCATCGACCCTCACAGGGATGCGCCGCTGCTGCATCAGTGGCTCACCCATCCTTCGGCCAAGTACTGGCAGATGCTCCACTACACCCAGAGCCAAGTCCAGCAATACCTCCAAGCAATCACTGACTCTCAGGACGAACAGGGATGGCTGCTTCACTCCGAGGCCGGACCGGTGGCCTATATCGAAACCTATAACCCCCAAGCCGTTCTGCTCACTGATGTCTTCGCCGCAGAAGACGATGACATCGGCATGCACCTACTGGTGGCTCCCGCCCCAGAAAACCCGGCCCTGAGGCAGCACGGACTGACCACACAGGTCATGGAAGCCACAGTCGAACTGTGCTTCAACACCGGCGCCCGGCGCATCGTGGTGGAACCAGACATCGAGAACACCAGAATCCACCGCAAGAACCAAGAAGCAGGGTTCCAATTCCTCAGAGAGATCGACCTTCCCGGCAAACGAGCAGCACTGAGCGTCTTAGAGAAAGACAAAACTGCCGCAGCCGGCGCAGGGCTCACAGATCACCTTGAACCTGCAGCTATGGCCGTTGCACAACGCCACCTGGTGACCAAAGCGCTCTCCGAATTCGCCCACGAAAAGCTCATCACCCCACATGCAGAGACCAGCACTGAGCAGCTCGACGACGAGACCGCAGAAGAGCAGTGGTTCAGCGTGAAAGCCGGAGAGAGCACCTACCGCTTCCAGGCTCAGCATCTAGCTCTGAGCCATTGGGAAATCGACCAAGCCAGTCTCCAGCGACTCCAGGGAGACGCAAAGACAGAACTCAACGCCCAAGAACTGATCATTGAACTCAACTCTGCCCTCGCCATTCCAGAACACCTGCTGGATACCTATCTGGAGGAGATCGCCTCCACCCTGGCCAGTGCAGCCTATAAGCACCACATCGGCGGCCCCACCGCAGAGCAGCTGGCCCGCGGCCGCAGAGACCTCGATACCGCTGGTGACTATCAGCAGACTGAAGCGTCGATGACCGAAGGACACCCCTGTTTTGTGGCCACCAACGGTCGCATCGGTTTCAGTCTCGATGACTTCCTTGCCTACGCCCCCGAAACCGGACAACGCTTCCGGTACCTCTGGCTGGCAGCCCGCCGAAACAAGACCGAAGTCACCCTCGGTAAAGGACTGGCCGAGAACCACCACTGGAACTCAGAACTCGGAACAGAAACACTCTCGAAATTCGAGCAGCAGCTCAACGATCAGGGCCTTGACCCCGCCGAGTACACGTTGATGCCGGTCCACCCGTGGCAGTTCCGACACCGGGTGGCCATCACCTTCGCCCCTGAGATCGCAAGACATGATCTGATCGTGCTGGGCGAAGCCGAGGACCTCTACCAGCCCCAGCAATCAATCCGCACCACGTTCAACCGCTCCAACCCACAGCGGTCCTACGTCAAGACCGCGCTGTCGATCCAGAACATGGGGTTCCTCAGAGGCCAATCTCCTGAGTTCATGCGGTTCGCCCCAGCCATCAGCGACTGGGTAGCCCAAACAGTACGCACCGACCCTGTACTCCAACAGATGAACTTCGACGTGCTCCGAGAACACGCCGCCATCGGTTTCACTGGAGACGTCTATCACCAGACACCACGACGGTCTGATCAGAAGAAGATGCTCTCCGTCCTCTGGCGGGAAAGTCCCATTCCCCGTCTGGAACAAGGAGAGCGGCTAATGACCATGGCCGCGTTGCTTCACCGCGACGCTGCTGGAACCGCCGTGACCCCCGAACTCATCAAACATTCCGGCCTCAGTGCCCAAGAATGGATCAGGCAGTATCTGACCAGCTACCTCGCGCCCCTGGTGCACTGCCTGGAGGCCCACGAGCTAGCCTTCATGCCCCACGGAGAGAACCTCATCCTCCGCATCCGGGAAGGCGTCGTCACTGGTGTTCTCATGAAAGACCTCGGAGAAGAGATCGGAATCCTCGGCGACCGCCCCCTGCCCCCGGAACTCGGAGAACTACGCCGCATCCAAGACCCCACCGAACACGCCCAAAGAATCTTCACCGACGTCTTCATCGGTTTCCTCCGCCACCTGGGTGCCCTTCTGCACGTCGACCGCGTACTCCCCGAGGACAAGTTCTGGGCACTGGTCTCAGAAACCATCGCCGCACAACAAGCACAGAGTCCTGGCCGGCGTCGAGTCATCGACTTCACACCAGAATCCTTCGACCAGTGCTGCCACAACCGCCTCCAGCTCAAGAACACCCTAGAGATGGTCAGCCTTGAAGACACCGCAGGATCCCTGATCTATGTAGGGCAGGTCAGCAACCCCATTGGAGAACAGCAAGCCTGATCCCCGGGAGCTAACCCTGTTGAGGCGCGGGTTAGCGTGGTAGGACAGTTCCATCGTTGGCAGCCCACGATGCCCCGAAGCGCTACAAAGACTTGCTCACGGACGGCTCCCTCACCAACAAGCTTATTGACTGTCCCGGGGTTTCTGCCGTGGTCCCCAGCTGACTAATGCCACTATTCCCCTCCGGGCGCAGACCAAGCCTTGCGAAGAAAGCACTATCTGACCACAGCCCTACAGGATCTTAGCCCGCTTTCAGCGGCTCGCCGCCTGCCACTCCTAGGAACTCATGCCTATGAGCCGACGAAGGTGCAGCGCTCTGTCTCCCTGCTAGTTCCACCCTCGATGTATTCAGCACGTAGCTGAGTTCGCTGATTTTGCATAGGAGTCGGGCCCTGAACACCCACTACAGGGAAGACAGGACTATCCGCCGACTTTCGAGGGCTCACGGAAAGGTGCCCTCGACGGTCGCACTCTCACATCTGTGGGGTATCCGTCGAGGGCACCTACGCGAGTTGGTGGGTTATGCCTGAGGTATGAGACTTCTTGAGGGAGAGACTGCCCATAGGGAGAAGCAAGCGAATGCCAGGTCAAGTCCTGAGTAGTGGTGTATGAGTCGTGTTCGGGGTGTGGTCTCGTTTCAGGGTGTGTTCAGGCGGGGATGGCTTCGAGGGTGGGCTCTGTGGTGCTCACCTTTTGACTGCTGGTGGGCTCGAGGGCCTGGGCTGTTTCGATGGATTCCAGCGAGAGGTATCGGCGGGCTTCTGCCCATTCATCGTGCTGCTCAGCCAGCACCGCTCCGAGCAGCCGGGTGATGGAGTCGCGGTCGGGGAAGATCCCCACGACATCGGTGCGGCGGCGGATCTCGCGGTTGAGTCTCTCGTTGGGGTTGTTGGACCAGACTTTGCGGGCTCTTCACAATCGAGGGTGTAGACGGGGCTTGAATCCTCCGCTCTCGAGCAAGGACCTGGCGATGTAGTTGGTGAGATTCCGGAAGCCCAGGGCGGATCCGCGCAGGTGTTCGAGTCGTCCGTTGATGGCCTCGGTGGGTCCGTTGGAGGTTCCGGGGCGGTCGAAGTAGGCCAGGATGTCTGCCGCCCTTTTCTTCAGCGTCCTACCCAGACCGGCCAGCTCGATGAGCTTGGTCGGCACTGCCCGGCCCAGCTTGGCGATCAGCTGCTCCATCATCGCCCTGCCCTCGGCCCTGTCTGTCTGGCGGTAGGCGGCGACCATGTGCTGGTAGAACGCCCACGTGGCCTCGACCTCCACATGCTCGTCAGCCTCGAAGAGGTCCTGGATCCTGGAATACTGCTTCTCGGTGAGCAGGTCGGCCCCGGTCAGCAGGGTCCGGCGGGCCTTGTAGAGCGGATCCTGTTTGCGGCCCCGGTGGCCGTTCACCTGTTGCTGGACTCGCCGGCGGCATCGCTCGAGCGCGTCTCCGGCCAGGCGGACCACATGGAAGGGGTCCATGACCGTGGTGGCTTCGGGGATCTCCTCAGTGGCTGCGGTCTTGAAGCCGGTGAACCCGTCCATCGCCACCACCTCCACGCCATCCCGCCAGGAAGCCGGACGCTCGGCCAGCCAGGTCTTGAAGGCCTGTTTGGAGCGGCCCTCGACCATGTCCAGCAACCTCGCCGGACCGGTGCCGACGCGCAGTGGTGTGAGGTCGATGATCACGGTGACGTACTTGTCGCCACGCCGGGTATGGCGCCAGACGTGTTCATCCACGCCGATCGCGGTGACCCCGTCAAACCGGGCCGGGTCGTCGATGAGCAGACGCTTGCCCTCGGCCAGCACGGCGTCGTTGGCGGTGTTCCACCGCACCCCCAACGCCTCGGCGACCCGGGCGATGGTCAGGTGCTGCACGACCAGAGCTTCCAGGGCCCAGCGCAGGGCACGGCGGGAGAGCTTGGCCTTCGGCTCTGCCGCGGCGGTGGTGTCCTGGCGCCAGACGTGGGCGCAGTCGGCGCACCGGTAGCGCCGAACCGTGACGTGCAGAGTCGTGGGCCTCCAGCCCAGCGGCTCGTGCGCCAGCCGGCGGATCACCGTGCCCCGCGCGGTGCCCTGAGAACCACAGCGGTGACACCACTCATCTGGCTCCACCACCCGACAGGCCAGTACCGCCCGCCCGGGCTCCACCCGTTGCCCGGTAGCTTGAAGGCCGAGCTCGTCCAGCCGGCAAAACTTGGTCAGGTCACAGTCGTCGAAGGTAGCGTTAGGCACGTCGAGGTCTTTCAGATGGCTTGTGTAGGAACTTCCACCATCGGAAGGCCTCGACCTCTATCCAGCTATCGACGCGCCACTTCCCCGAGACCCCCGTCTACACCCTCGATTGTGAAGAGCCCCTTTGCCGGGGCCAGTCATCGCTCTTTCGCCTGGATTAATGCCAATCACAAACTCCCCGAAACCTATCATCAACTCAATAAAGCAGGAATTCACGCGCACGCGCAGTTCCAGGAATCGGTGTTGGATCAACGACGAGTGGAGGGTGATTCACCCTTACAGCCCTGGTTCCATCAAACCGGGTCAATCATGGCCGATCTTGGCACCGAACGCCAGGAAACGTATGGCCAGCGACTGGAAGAATCGCGTTCCCTGGGTTATCCGGTGGAGGTGATTGACCGGCAGCAGCTCCATAAGCTGGAACCGAGCATTGCATGGCCACAGGACTTGGAGAGCGCACTGTACTTTCCGATGGAAGCCTGGCTCGACCAACAAGGCTTAGCCGATGAGCTACTACGTCAATTAGAGCACCACGGGGTTCGCTTGACGGTCCGGGAGGTGATCGAGGTCATTCCCGGTCCACAGGGTGCCCGTGTGGTTTTCCGCGATGGGCCCCAGACGAGGGGAGATAAGGTGGTGCTGGCAGCCGGTGCATGGTCTCGTCAGATCGGGGAACGATCCGGATTCACGATTCCGACCGCCGATCTTGGTGAGCAGAGTACCCGCACGCACTCGCTGATTGGAGTGACAAAGCCAACCGATGCCATGCTGAACCGGGTGATCATCAGTTCAGCGATGAATGTTCGGCCCCGAAATGATGGCCGGTTCTGGGTTCAGATACCAGCCATGGAAGAACGCGTGGTCGAAGGCGAAACCGCCGAGCTACTGGAGGACACCTCGACCGTGATGCGTCAGCGGTTGAGGGAGTTTTTCGGAGTCGAGATCGAACTCGAGAAGGTGTACTACTCCGGTCGCAGTTTCCCTATCGATGGATTGTCTATTGTCGGTTACCTGGATGACCACGAGACCATCTATGCCGAAGTCACCCACTCGGGCATGACGCTCGCAATGATTCTTGCTGAGCTCGTCGAGCAGGAACTCTCGGGAACACCGAGCACGATGCTCGACAATTTCCGTCCGCAACGTTTTGATCATGGAAACGCCCCCGAGGCCGACTGGGATTACTTTATCGGCAAACAGTAGTCCGCGGTCGTGGGGTCATGAAGCACACCTCCTATCCCGTGGGTCGGAGACACTGGGCTGATTGTAGCGCGTGGTGTGATCAAAGCGCGGGCTGGGTATGGTGACGGTGAACCGTTCTGGTGCTCACCCACCAACTGGATCCAACCTCGAGGAAGACTAGTCGTCCTGCGCCGGGCGAGGAGCAGATCCTGAAACCCCGGTGCGTCATCGAATGCTACAACGGCCACGCGCGCCCTATTTCACCAGGGCAAATTATGGGGGGGCGTGTCGATTTGGCACCCAACTGAACAGTGTTCAATAATAAGAAGATGTTTAGATCTTCGTCACACCCCAGTGATGCTCGCGGTGTCGCTACGGACCAGGTCCGCCATGTCTGAACCTGTACCTGGGGCTCAGGACAGTACATTGCAGCGGGATACTGGGTTGCTGTGGCACCCGTACGGCCCGCTCGATGCTGGTGCACACTTTTCGGTAACCGGTGCCGAGGGGCCCTACGTCAACCTGGTGGATGCTGCAGGCACCAGACATCGGCTCCTTGATGGAATGAGCTCGTGGTGGTCGGTCGTCCACGGCTACCGGAACCCGGTGATGGATGCGGCGCTGACCCAGCAGATCGGGCGTTTCTCCCACGTGATGTTTGGCGGACTGACCCACGACCCTGCCGTGGAATTGGCTGAACGCCTCGTCGAGGTCACCCCGGCCGGGCTCGATCACGTGTTCCTGGCTGATTCCGGGTCGGTCTCCGTCGAAGTCGCCCTCAAGCTGGCGATTCAGTACCAGCGTGCCCGCGGGCGAGAACGCGGTACTTTCCTTGCTCTTGAAGGCGCCTACCACGGCGACACGACCGGGGCGATGAGTGTCTGCGACCCGGTCGGTGGCATGCACGCGGATTTCGCCTCCCTCCTAGCTGAAAACATCTTCCTCGCCCAACCTCCACTCCCTGAGGCACCCGCGGCCGAGGTGCAGGCATGGGTACGTGAGGCAGAAAACCTCGTGGATACCTCTGCGGGCAAGCTGGCCGGCGTTATTGTTGAGCCCCTGTTCCAGGGCGCGGGAGGAATGCGACCTTACCATCCGGCGGCACTGCAGGCTCTGCGACGATTGGCCGATGACATTGACGCAGTGCTCATCGCCGATGAAATAGCCACCGGCTTTGGGCGGACTGGTAGCGCTTTCGCTTCGCAGGTTGCCGGGATTACCCCCGATGTCATGTGTCTAGGTAAGGCTCTCACCGGGGGATATGTATCCATGGCGGCCCTTCTGTGTAGCGGTCCGATTGCCGAGGTTATTACCCGCTCCTCATATCGCGCGCTCATGCACGGCCCGACATTCATGGCCAATCCCCTTGCCTGTGCGGCCGCGAACGCCTCCCTGGGGCTGCTCTTCGGCGATGAAACCAGCGGGTGGCAACCGGCGATCGAACGCATCTCCCCGGCGCTGGAGGCCGGTCTTGCGCCGGCCCGGGAGTTGCCGGCCGTCACTGGGGCGCGCGTAACTGGCGGAATTGGTGTTATCGAACTCGACCGGCCTGTCGACATCGGCCTGACCACCCGCGTTGCGGCCGAACACGGGACATGGCTCCGACCCTTCCGGCGCCACATCTACACGATGCCACCCTATATTTCCACGGCCGAGATGGTCGATAGAATGACGCAGGCAATGGTCGCTGCGGCCGAGGCACATTCCCAGGAGTCGGCATCATGAACGCGATCACTGCTCGCCTTGCAGTCGCCAGTGATCGTCGTGTCACGGCCAATATGGACCGTCGCGACTCAGCGCTCACCGGTCTCGACCTCGCGTCGAACGACTACCTCAGTCTCTCTCGCCACCCAAAGGTTCACGCTGCCGCGGTAGCCGCGATTGAGGAGTTCGGCACCTCGGCACGCGCATCCCGCCTTGTCACCGGGACGACAGGCGCGCATCATGCGTTGGAAGCCGTCCTGGCCCAGCGCCTGCGACACGCCGCCTGTGTGACCTTCTCAAGTGGCTATATGGCCAATCTGGCGGCTGTCACAACCTTGGCTGGTCCCAACACGCTCATCATCTCCGACGCGCATAATCATGCCTCGCTCATCGATGCGTGCCGGCTGACAAAGGCGCCCGTGCATATCGTGGCACACAACGATACGGCAGCTGTTGAGACCGCTCTGGCTGAACGGGCTCACCCTGAGGCGCTTGTGATCGTCGAATCGATCTACTCCGTCCTCGGCGATGCCGCGGACCTTGAGACACTGCTCGATTTGTGCGCCCGATATGATGCCATGCTCCTTGTCGATGAGGCCCACGGGCTGGGCGTCGCTGGTACCGGTGAGCACACCGGCTTCGGTGCTACCGCACAACTCAGCGCGCACCGCGACCGTCTGGTCGTCACCGCGACGCTGTCGAAGGCCCTCGGTTCTCAGGGTGGTGCTCTGCTGGGTAGCGAGCTCGTCCGCGATGCCACAATCAACACCGCCCGCTCGTTCATCTTCGACACCGGCCTGGCCCCGGCTAATGCCGCTGCAGCCCATGCCGCGCTCGAGCTCATGACCCCCGACCGTGTGGCCGATATGGCAACGGCTCGAGCTCAGCTTGCCGCCGCGCTCGAGGTACCGGTCCCGGCCGGTGCGGTGCTCTCGGTGCCCATGCCCACACCCGAATCCGGGGTGCGAGCTCGAGAATTGCTCCGCGACGAGGGCATCCTCGTGGGGTGTTTCCGGCCTCCTTCAGTCCCCGATGGCATCACGCGAGTGCGGTCTACAGCACGCGCCGGTCTCAGTGACGCGGAACTGGAACGTGCCTGCACGCGCATCCAGGCGATCATCCGCGCCTGCGCCTTATCAGCGTCCTCTGGTACCCGGGCGGCCGACTCATGATGCCCCGGTACGTGTTTGTCACGGGTACCGACACGGGGGTCGGCAAGACCATCACGACAGCTGCGCTGGCTGCAAGGCTGTCTGCCACCGGGCGACGAGTGATGATGGTCAAGCCGGTCCAGACCGGTCATATTCGCCCCGACGATCCCGAACGCGCCGTGCTCGAGGCGCAGTATTCCGATGTCGTCACCGAATCCGATGCACAGATCGTCGCCCGGCTTGCCGGCATCGAAACCTTCACCCACGTGACCCTGCGATTGCCGATGGCGCCGGTACCGGCCGCCAGGGCCGAGGAAGTCTCGTTACCGACCGTTGATGAACACGCTGCCCTGATCCGTGCACTGGCCACACGGACTGAAGCTGACCATGTCCTCATCGAGGGTGCCGGTGGTGTGCTTGTCGACTTCGGTGGCCACACGCTGGCCGATCTCGCCCGAGCCTTAGCGGTCGACTTAGACGGAGACGTCAGTGCTATCATCGTCGCCCGTTCACGGTTGGGCACACTTAATCACACCGCGCTGACCGCCGAAGCGCTCTCTCATCGTGGCGTCGAGGTCAGCGGGATCATCATTGGTTCCTGGCCTGATCCTGCCCTACCGGTCGATGTCGACAACCGCCAGGCGCTTTCAACGATTGCCCCGTTACTCGGGGCGATACCGGCGGCGGTCGGCCATAGCCTTGGTGCCGAAGAGTTCCAGGCACAGGCACCACGGTGGCTAGATCTACCACTGTGATTCGTCTCAGGAGCGTAATTCTGATTCCGATGGCGCAACAGGCTGGTTAGCGGGATGAATTCCAGAACCGGGCATTTGCGGTTGAACGGAATGTGCTCACTGTTAGGCAGGATGCTCGGCCGTGGGTCTGCTCCCGGACGTGGGAGGAACGGTGGCTGAGCGAGAATACTCCTCCGGCCACAGTTATTGCGTCGATGGGCGATGACTGATCCCTTGTTTCTCGTGTTGCCTACCGGGACGACCATCAAGGCTGTATTGCCGAAGTCAGCTGGCAGAAGAGAAGCTTTTGGGCTCACTCAGTACGATGCTTGAGTACTTTCGGTCTCGAACGCTCCGGGACTTCGGCTAGAGGTCTTGGTCTTGGAATGCCATTTCGGTTCGGCGCCACCGAATCTGTTGTGACTTAGTACCTGCTGAGCGCACGAGCTGTTCGACGTGTTGATCCAGCCAGGCCCGCCACTGCAAAATCCGCTCATTGGCCGAGTGCGCTAGTAGTGGTTGGGTATAAAGATCGAGGACTCCATCAAGATCTTCCTCGCTGAGAAGTTGCTCAACTTTACTAACGTCGGATGTAACCACGACATCTTCGGCAAACCGGTAGGGCTGGGACAGCAACGCATCACCGAGCACTTTTCTGAGTCTGTGCATCTCCGTCCTTATAGTTCCGGGTAGTCCGAAATCCCCATAAAGTTCACCGGTCAGTTCCGCTGCCGACCACCCGCGCCGGCGTGACTCCAACATTGCGAGAACCTCTGCCCCGCGCAAGGGTATTTGCGTCCATCCCCGCCCAGGCACGGAGACTGCGGGCTGAGAACCAAGCAACCTGAGACGGACTAGGTTAGCTTCCGAAGCTTCTTCTAATTGCGACCGGAGTAAACCGGTTGCCAGGCCGGCGCTGAACTGAACCATGGCGGTGATATCTTCGCTGATGGTCGTGCACGGGCCGGTGATATCGAGAATTCCGATGACAGACCCTGATCTGGGACAGGTTATGGGGGCCGCCATACAACTAAATCTCTGGTGGCTATAGGCAAAGTGCTGTTCCCCGGAGACGAGTGATGCTGTTTGTGTCCTTAGTGCCTGGGAAATGGCATTGGTTCCCACACTGGGTTCGGACCAACCTGCGCCCTCCACGAAGCCAATCCGGTCTGCCTGGTTGAGCATCTTCGAGGTGCCGTATCTCCACAACACGGTTCCGAACGAGTCGGTCAGAATCATGACCTGCTCGTGAGAGCTGCACATTGAAAACGCTTCCCACAGCGGAGTAGCAATGTCCGATAGGCCACTGCGGAGCCGTTGCAACTGGACATCATTGTCGCTGTGGACCAAAGCTGGTTCCTGTAAGTCGCGAGAAAGGCCCAGTTGAGCGCATCGGGCCCATGCAGCGGTGAGTTCTCCTTTGGTTTCTGTAACCGGCATGTAACCCCCTAGGTGTTAACCTCGGAGCATCAATGTGATTGATGTCACTATATCAGTCTGCACGGTGTGTTGAGAGATGTCTGTCGCGGACTGGTATAAGACGA
This sequence comes from Auritidibacter sp. NML130574, assembly GCF_003185725.2. Lineage (GTDB taxonomy): Bacteria > Actinomycetota > Actinomycetes > Actinomycetales > Micrococcaceae > Auritidibacter > Auritidibacter ignavus. The sequence goes on from NZ_CP031746.1 coordinate 2,400,781, forward strand.
CGAATTCGAGGAGAAAACCATGACAAACGAAAACACCCGTCAGGTGCATACATCAGTTCAGGAATCAGCTATTGCCATCGCCGAAAACTGGCTTCAAAGCTTCTCGGAAGCTTTGGACTCCCATAACGCCGAACAGGTGGTAGAGGTATTTGAGCCAGACGGTTTTTGGCGAGACTTCGTGGCGTTTACCTGGAATCTCTACACTGCTGAAGGGCACGAGCACATCAGGGAGCTCGTCGCTGCGACCCTGGAGCAGGCATCACCACGCAATTGGCGCATTACTGAGGAACCGGTCACCGAGGATGGAGTTACCACCGCGTGGCTAAGCTTTGAGACCGATGCTGGGAGAGGGGAGGCGATTGTGCGGATCCGTAACAACGTCGCCTGGACATTACTGACTATTCTCGAGGAACTTCGCGGGTTCGAAGAACGGGTGGGTCGCCGTCGCCCGCAAGGAGTAAGCCATCGCATCACTAAAGGACGCAAGACATGGCTCGAAACTCGTCAAGAGCGCGAGCAAACACTCGGGGTAACTGAGCAGCCCTATACGTTGATCGTTGGGGGAGGCCAAGGCGGCATCGGGTTGGCATCACGCTTGGAGAATCTTCAGGTGCCCACTTTGGTCGTCGATCGTTACGAGTCTCCGGGAGATGCATGGCGTAACCGCTATAAGTCTCTACACCTGCATGACCCTGTGTGGTACGACCACATGCCCTATATGAATTTCCCCGACAACTGGCCGGTCTTCCCGTCCAAAGACAAGGTCGCAGACTGGCTTAAGTACTATGTGGATCTCATGGAGCTGAATTACTGGTCCAGCACTACCTGCACAAATGCGCAGTGGCACAAAGAAACGCAACGCTGGGAGGTCCGGGTGGACCGCAACGGCGAAGAGGTCACCCTCTACCCCACGCACCTGGTCTTCGCGCTGGGTGTCTCCGGATACCCACATGTTCCAGTGTTCCCCGGCCAGGCTGAATTCGCCGGCGAGCAACATCATTCCTCTCAGCACCGTGGTGGTGAGGCTTACGCGGGCAAGCGTGCGGTGGTGATTGGATCTAACAACTCCGCGCACGACATTTGTGCCAGCCTCTGGGAGCACGGCGCGAACGTGACGATGGTTCAGCGTTCCTCCACACACATCTCGCCCAGTCATTCACTTATGAAGCTCGCGCTCGGACCCCTGTACTCCGAAGATGCAGTGGAGGCAGGAATCGATACAGACCGGGCCGACAGGCTATTCGCTTCCTGGCCTTACCGAATTCTGCCGGATGTTCAACGCCCGGCTTTTGAACAAATGCGCGAGGAGAATGCGGAGTTTTACCAGGCATTGGAAGATGCGGGCTTTAGCATCGACTTTGGCGAGGATGGCTCAGGACTGTTCCTGAAGTACCTACGACGTGGTTCCGGATACTACATTGACGTCGGAGCTTCACAACTGATCATTGATGGTGAGGTGAGCCTGCGCAACGGGCAGGTGGATCACCTTACGGAGCACTCGGTCGTACTCGCCGATGGCACGGAGTTGCCCGCGGATCTCGTGGTTTATGCCACTGGCTTCGGCTCTATGAACGAATGGCTGGCCGACATTATCTCCCCGGAAGTTGCTGACACCGTGGGGAAATGCTGGGGTTATGGCTCCGATACCAAAAGGGATCCCGGTCCTTGGGAGGGAGAACTTCGCAATATGTGGAAACCCACTAACGTGAAAAACCTCTGGATCCATGGCGGTAATCTGCATCAGTCCAGGCACTATTCCAAATACCTGGCGATCCAGCTGAAGGCCCGCTATGAAGGGCTGGACACGCCGGTGTATAAACTTCAGAAATCACACCACAAGTCATGATGTCTGGATGGTCGGTTTGTAGACCGTGGGTGCGGTAATCATGCGATAATTAAAGCGTTATGTCGCAACGTTATACCCCACGCCAGCCAGGTACCCGCCCCGTGAAGCGCGAGACCGATCGCGCAGGTCGAACGCGCCTGAATCCGCCGAAGCGGGCACTGATGGACGAAACCGAGGCGCGGGAACTTGCCGAAGATCGAGCACGCCTCAAGCGTCACGGATACGGTGCGCCCAGCGAGTTTAGCCCGCGCCGGACCGATAACAACCGTCCCCAGGTGCGACCCCAGACCGAAGGATGGGTCCAACAGACCGGGCCCGACGGGCGTCCACTGCTACAGTTCAAGCAACGGCCCAAAGTCGCTCAACCCCAAACACATCTGGCGGATTTGAGCCTGGAAGAACGTGAGGCCAAGTTGGTTGAGTTGGGATACCCGACATTCCGGGCCAAGCAGCTCTCGACCCATTACTTCACCCACTACACCACCGATCCGGAGCGGATGACCGACTTGCCCGCCGGATCCCGTGACGAGCTGGTTGCCGAATTTTTTCCATCGTTGCTGACTGAAGTTCGGAAACTCACCACCGAAAACGGTGACACCGTGAAGTTTCTCTGGCGGCTCTTTGACGGTGCCCTGGTCGAGTCCGTGCTGATGCGCTACCCGGGCCGGATTACCTTGTGTGTCTCATCGCAAGCTGGCTGTGGCATGAACTGCCCCTTCTGCGCCACCGGGCAGAACGGGTTGACTCGCAATATGTCCGCCGCTGAGATCGTGGACCAGATCGTGCATGCCAATCGCTTCATCGCCGAGGGTGGACTGGGTGGACGAGCCCACCATGAATCCGGTGAGGCAGAACGGGTCACCAACGTCGTCTTTATGGGCATGGGTGAGCCCCTGGCCAACTACAAACGCGTCATCGCCGCGGTCCGCCGCATGGTCGAGCCCAGCCCCGCCGGATTGGGAATGTCGGCTCGAAACATCACCGTTTCCACCGTGGGTCTGGTGCCTGCGATCAACCGTTTGGCTGCCGAAGGCATTCCGGTGACCTTCGCCTTGAGCCTGCACGCCCCGGATGACCAGTTGCGTGACGAGCTAGTGCCGGTCAACTCGCGCTGGTCGGCCGATGAAGCCATCGATGCTGCCTATAACTACTACAAGGCCACCGGTCGTCGTGTCTCCATCGAGTACGCGCTGATCAAAGATATGAATGATCACGCCTGGCGCGCCGACCTGCTGGCGAAGAAACTCAATGCCCGCGGACACGGATGGGTGCACGTCAACCCGATTCCGCTCAACCCCACTCCCGGCTCAATTTGGACGGCTTCGGAACCCGAAATCACCGACGAGTTCGTACGCCGACTCAATGAAGCCGGGGTACCGACCACCTTGCGTGACACCCGTGGTCAAGAAATTGACGGGGCCTGTGGTCAGCTGGCGGCCGACAACGCCTAGATTAGCGTTGGTTGGCGATTTCCAACGGGGTCGGATAGAGCGACCGGGCTTTCTTAGTCGGTAGCACTGTAGCGCTGACCGGGTGCGGACCGGTGGTGCCATCTGAAGTCGTCGAGCTCGGCTGATCAGGGGGCGGTTGACAGCCTGCCCGGGCGCCGGTGAGTAACTCAAATAATGGGTCCAGCATGGACTCGATGTCCTGCAGATCCTGTTCGGAGAGGATGCCCCCGTTTTCTTGTTCCAGCTTCTCGCGACGGACCAAGTGCGCCAGCAGTGTTCCCCGATAAATATCGACCTCATCCTCGAAGCCGACGGTGACCTTTTCGGAGCCACCAATGACCAGCTCAATGGCGTAGGGAGTACGGATGAGGCAACTCAATGTTCCGGTCACGGTGCGATTGCCTGCATTCACTTCGATGAGTTGCTCAATATTTCTCAGGTCCAAGTCCTTCGCCGGTATTCGCATTGACTGATCCTTTTTCTCTTCCTGACGATCCGGTCCTGCCACAGCACGTAGCAATAGTGTCCTAGTTCACATTTGTTTGAAAATATTTCACTAGGTCGCGCCCTGAATGTCTAGTGTTTCTGTCAAAATGGTGTCATTTTTCGGTTCTTTTGCATCACGATTCAACCCCACAGCGCGCAATAGCCGCGGTGTGCTCTAGACAACAATCAATTGCAACCGTGAACAGCGGTAGCATGTGAGTATGACAGAGAACACTTTTCCAGGCCGTACTGAGCCCGACTACCACGTGACCGATGCCCTCGATGTTGACTACTATCAGGTCTTCTCCGATATCCCCGACGAAGATCGTGCGGTGTGGTTGCGCGCCCGCGATTATGCTGAATCCGTCGCTGAGCAACTGGCTGATGGATGGAATAAGCACGAATACTCGGTCTCGATCGCCCAGGGGCTTGGCAAAGCAGGTCTGCTCAGCGACGGGCTCGACCACCCCGACCTGGAAAAATTCTCTCCGCTGGCCACCGGTCTGGTCAATATGGAGCTCTCCCGTGTTGACGGATCGCTGGGCACCATCCTGGCAGTCCAGGGTGGGCTGGCACTGCGAACCCTGGTTTACTTCGGTTCTGAAGAACAGAAAGCAAAATATCTCAAGCCCCTGGCCAGGGTCGAGATTCCGGGGGCGTTTGGTCTGACCGAACCCGATCACGGCTCCGACTCGGCGGGTCTGGAAACCCAAGCCACCCGCCAACAAGACGGCTCCTGGGTGCTTCGTGGCTCGAAGCGCTGGATTGGTAACGGCGCTGCCGGGGGCATCACCTTCATCTTTGCCCGAGTCAACTCCGAGGGAGCAGAAGACCATGGCAAGGTGCGTGGCTTTATCGTCCCACAGGAAACCGAAGGCTACTCGGCCACACCGATCCGCTATAAAGGGTCGTTGCGCGGTATCGACCAGGCCGATATCTGGCTCGACGACGTGCATTTGCCCGCTGATGCGGTGCTTCCAGATATGCACAATTTCAAAGACGTCTCCAAGGTACTGTATGCAACCCGTGCCGGTGTCGCCTGGTCAGCACTGGGTCACGCCACCGGATGTTTTGAAGCTGCTCTGGCTTATGCCACCCAGCGCAAGCAGTTTGGCAAGGTGTTGGCCAAACACCAGATGGTTCAAGAGCGCCTGACCCGGATGCTCTCCGAGTTGGTGAGCATGCAACTCTACTGCGTGCAACTGGCCAACTTGGAAGCCAACGGCATCCTTCGTCCCACCCAGGCATCGCTGGCTAAGTACAACAACACCCGCACCGCTCGGCGGATTGCCGCTGACGCCCGCGATTTGATGGGTGGCAACGGCATCAAGCTCGAGCACGGTGTCATCCGCCACATGGCCGACATTGAAGGTATTCACACCTATGAAGGCACCGAGTCGGTGCAGGCCCTGCTGATCGGTCGTGACCTGACCGGACACGGTGCCTTCGCCTAAGTTGCTTGCTCGCGCTGTGGCGTGACACTGTCGCCCTCGTGGTGGCTGGAACCGAATATGCTGGTTCCGGCCACCATGTGATTTTTAACCACATCCACCCACGCGGCAACTATGTGCAGAAACAACTGCACCTTATAGTATTTTCGGTATGAGTCGCCAGCGCCCCGAGCAATCTGAAATGCCTCTTCCCTAGGAGCCTACGAGGCGCTACTTACCCACCGCCGACAGAGCCAATTGGACCAACGCCTGGCTGACGGGACCATCGAGGCCTCTATCCGCCCGGTGGCTACTGGGGAGGAAAACTCCCAGCTGGCCCAGTACCTTTCCGGACTCATCCAGCGCGCGCTCGAGCACTGCGACACCACTGAAGAACGCCTCGCCTTAGCCAGGCACGTGATCGGCGTGCTCGGAGACGAGTTCGCCGCCGACCAGCTTCTTCCCGCCCCGGAGTCAAAACCACAGGCGCAACAGCTACTCGACCTGGTCAGCTCGGAACTCAGCGACCACAGCACCACCCATCGCGTGAGCGACAACTCAGCGTACCGCCTGGTGCGTCCAGAAACACCATTATCCGAGGCCGGACTGCTGACCCACAGCCGAGAGGGCGAACCACAGATCGGAGCCGAGATTCGTTCCGAACTTGATACGGCCGATCGCGTCGACCTGCTGATGTCGTTCGTGAAGTGGTCCGGGTTGCGGCTTTTTGAGGCAGAACTGACCCGACTCAAAAATCGCGGAGCCACGTTCCGTGTGCTGACCACCACCTACATCGGTGCCTCAGAACGAGTAGCGATCGACCGGCTCGTCAAAAAATTCGGGGCCGAAGTCAGAATCAGCTATCAGACCACCAGTACCCGGTTACACGCCAAAGCCTGGTTGTTCCACCGGTATTCGGGATACTCGACCGCCTATGTGGGGTCCTCGAATCTCTCCCGGGCGGCCATGCTCGACGGGTTGGAATGGAACGTTCGCCTCTCCCAGATCGCCACCCCGGCGGTGATGGACAAATTCCAAGCGACCTTCGAAACCTTCTGGGCCAGTGCCGAGTTTGAGCCCTACGACCCCGAACACGATGGCGACCGACTGGAGCGTGCGCTGGTAGAAAACCGACATGACGGCCCCACCGTGACCATGACCGTCGGCGATGATGTGGTTACTGATATCAGCGGACTGGAGGTGCGCCCTTATCCGCACCAGGTCATCATGCTTGAACAATTGGCTGCCGAACGAGCCGAACACGGCCGAAATAAAAACCTCGTCGTGGCAGCCACCGGCACCGGCAAGACCGTGGTGGCCGGACTGGACTACCGGAATCTCGCGCAAACACCCGACCCGCAGAACCCCTGGCGCCATGATCCACCACGGCTATTATTCGTTGCCCACCGCCAGGAAATCTTGCGCCAATCCCGGCGGACTTTCCAGGAGATCTTGGCCGACGGGTCCTTCGGAGAGCTCCTGGTCGATGGAGCGAGCCCACGGACCTGGAGCCACGTTTTCGCTTCCGTACAATCACTTCACGATGAGGTCATCACCCGCATTGATCCGGAGCATTTCGACGTGATCATCATCGATGAGTTCCACCACGCCCAAGCACCGACCTACCGGCGTCTGCTGAATTACTTCCAGCCTCGACAACTCCTGGGACTCACGGCCACCCCCGAACGTGCTGATGGCGTCAATGTGGCGGCCTTCTTTGATCACCGCATCGCGACCGAAATGCGACTGTGGGACGCATTGGAATCAGATATTCTGGTTCCCTTCCACTACTTCGGCATCGCCGACCTCGACGAGTTGGACCTCAGCCGGCTGCGGTGGACACGAGGCCATTACGACGAAACCGAACTCAGTAACCTCTACACCGGCAATGACGCACGCGTGCGCCTGGTGGTTAAAGCACTGCGTGATAAGCTCACCGACCTGAGCCACATGAAGGCGCTGGGATTCTGTGTCGACGTGCAACACGCCGAGTTCATGGCCACCCGATTTAACCAGATCGGCATTGCGGCCCAGGCGATTACCGGAGGAACCCCGAGTGACAAACGCCGGCTGTATGTGGAACAGCTCACAACGGGCGTGCTGAAGATGATCTTCACCGTGGACGTGTTCAACGAGGGTGTGGATATCCCCGAGGTCAACACGGTGGTCTTCCTGCGTCCGACTGAATCACCGGTGATTTTTCTCCAGCAACTGGGTCGTGGTCTGCGCCGTGCCCCCGAGAAGAACGTGCTCACAGTGCTGGATCTGATCGGGCAACAGCACGAAAAATTCCGCATGGACCGCAAATTCCGCGCTTTGACCGGCTCGGGTCGCCGCAGACTCGTCAAGGATGTCGAACACGGTTTTCCCTACCTGCCTGCGGGCACCCAGATCGTCCTCGACCAGATCGCTAGCGACCGGATTCTCGACAATCTGAAGAAAAACACCTCCAGCACCAAAAACGCTGTGATTCAAGACGTGCGGGAACATCTGGGGACCCGGAACATTTGGCGCTATACACTCCATCACTACCTCACGGAGGCAGACCGCACCATCGAGGACATCTACCGCTCGGCTGGCTCCAAACGGTCGTGGACCTCCATCCGTGCCGAGGTGGCAGGCGACGACGCACCGGTGACTGACGAAGACCTCACCACAAGCTTCGGAGCCTTTCGTCTCTTGCACGTCAATGACGAACAGCGGGTGAAAATCTACCGCGAGCTCATCCACGAACCCTTCAGATACGAGGCACTGACCGAGCCAGAACAACGCTGGGCGCGGATGTTCTACTTCTCGTTCCTGCATCCTTACCAGAAGGACGACACGTTCGCCTCCTATGACCACGCGTTCGACTGGCTACAGAACCAAAAGATCCTAGTGGACGAAATTGAGCAGATTTTTGAGCAGAATCTCGCCACCGCCCGGATCGTTCCCGCCACCACCGCCCTGGGGGAACAGATGCCCCTAGTAGCCCGGGCCAGTTACCGCCGCGAAGAAATCTTGGCTGCCTTGGATGTCTCCAGCTGGGACAAGCCTCGAGCCTCCCACGTTGAGGGCGTCCAGTACTCGGAGGCTTTTGAGACCGATGCGTTACTGATTAACCTGCATAAATCCGAACGCGATTTTTCCCCGACCACGATGCACCGGGATTACGCGATCAGTCCCGAGCTGTTTCACTGGGAGTCTCAGAGTAGAGTCGGTCCCGATTCACCAGCCGGGAGACGCTACACAAACAAAGCTGAGAACGGGACCCATACGATGTTGTTTGCCCGGCATTCTCCCACCGATGTCATCGGCACCCGAGCCTTCGTCTGTCTCGGCACCGCTGACCTGGTCTCCTGCCAAGGCGCGAAACCGATGACTATCATTTGGCGTCTCCATCAGCCGATGTCCCAAGAGCTGACGCAGATGGCCAGCGCCGTGGCCTCCTAGACAACCCGACTATGATGGGTATGTCACACTACATGATCTAAGGGACTGATTTCTCCATGTCAGGGCTAAGCCACGACATTTCTGCCTTAGTCGCCAACCACGCTGCCGGCGACGACGAAAGCTTCTATGCGGTGGCCCGCGACGTTGCTACCCGCGAGCTACGCGACGGGCGACGCAACTCCGCCCAAGAGATTCACAACGCGGTCAATGCTGCCACCGGTGAGAAAGCCAGCGAAGACGAAGACCTCGACGCCGAATACACCGACGCGTTGGTTGATTCGGACCTGACCGAATATATTGAGGTCACCCGCCCCAAAGGACATCTGGATGATCTGATCATCTCTGACGACCTCATCGAACGGCTCCGGCAACTGATTGCCGAGCACCGTTCGGAAGAAGAACTCAAAGAAGCCGGCCTCTATCCAGCCTACCGGGTGCTCTTAGAAGGCCCGGCCGGGACTGGTAAAACCGCTACCGCCAAAATTTTGGCCTCAGAACTGGGGTTGCCACTGGTCACCGTCTGGTTGGACTCGCTGTTGGCTGCCTACTCCGAAGATGAGGACGTCCGATCCTTACGCGGCGTGTTCAAAAAACTCACCCAGCGCAATGCGATCTTCCTCTTCGACATGTTCGGCGTCGTCGCCATCGAACACCGCGACGCCCGGGACCGTGGCGTGTTCCGGGCGTTCATGATGTTTTTGGACGAGATTCAGCCCGGCTCCATCGCGCTGGCGGCCACCAATCGGCGGGAAGCGCTGGAACGGTACATGTTCCGCCACTTCGACGTCGTGCTGAACTTTTCGCTACCAGACCCGCGGGTGGCGGTCCAGGTGATGCGCAATGAACTGGGTAACCTGGCTCCGGACGTCACGGTCAATGAGGCCGACGTGTACGGCCAATACATGCCCGGACTCAGCCACGCCGAACTGGTGCTGGCCGCCCAGGACGCCGCCAAGGCCGCAGTGCTACGTGGCGCGACCCAGGTGACACAGGACGATCTGATTTTCGCACTCACCAACCGTGGAGCGCACATGCTCAACGACCACGAGGACTAGTACCCTGCCGATACCGCCCTCAGTGCTGAGCGCGGGAAGCGAACACCACGGCCACCAGTGACAGCAGGCAACAACCGGCCAGGAAGGCACCTTGGCCTCCCGAGGTGAAGGTGATGACCAGGCCGTCGCCGGTCGCTACGGCCAGCACGGCGAGCCACGCAGAACTCGAGGCCAGACCGAGCAGGATCGCAAAAGCGGTGACCGAGCCGATCATCGCCCCGGGCGGCCGGGCGGGAGAGCCCGACGTGTTCGAAGGTCATCGGCGAGATGGCGAACACCGCCAGGGTGTAGTTGATGGCATTGTGGCCGGTCATCATCAAAAACCCGGTGATGAGCTCGTGCAAATGGTAGCGGAACAGTCGTGAGACGGGGACGCGCTGGTGATCTGCTCGCTGCTCCGCGCGGGCACGGGCCACCACGTACTCGGGTATTTCTTCCAGCCGTTGGCGGATGAAAACCGCCAGAGCGAACAGCACCACGCTGACCAGGAAGGGAAGTCGCCACGCCCACGCCAACAGCGCCTGGTCACTGAGCCGAGACCGCCAGGAACGCCAGTGTCGCCAGGGCGATACCGGCCGCAGGCCTGCCCACGACGAATGAGGTGAACAGTCCACGCCGTTTTGGGGAACAAATTCGGCTACCAGCGTGGTGGCCCCGGAGAGCCCGATGCCGGCGGTAGCCACACCCATGACCATGACGGTCAGCAACAATGCGGGGCGACGGCCGTAGTGGTCGCCGACATGACCAATGATCAACCCTCCCAGCCGACGGGCAATACATCCCACCGCAAAAGTGGCGAACGCAGCCAGCGTGGCAGGTGTCTCCCCGCCGGGGCAGAACAGCGGCGCGACTAGGGCTCGGTGGGCGTCAGCAGACGGGCGCTCACGACGTTGTTCAAGTATGGCCGTCATTTATCAATGCTCAACGTCAGCCCCCAGAAAACGGCCTGTTTATGACACCGGGCACACACCCTAGAACTTGTCGGGGCCGTGATCGGGATCTGAATCATCCGAGTCAGAACCTGGATCGTCATCGGGACCATCAAGCTCGTCGAGTTCATCCTCCAACTCGTCCGCTAATTCCTCTTCATCGTCAGGCTTGGGATCGATACGTTGCCAGGGCCAGGCGAAGGTCCCGCCAAAAGCCGCGCTGGGAGCATGCCACTTAAATCGCAAGGCCACGAGCCGGAAACTAAACACCGCCACGGCAGTCACGGCACCCCAGAGTGGCTCGTAGACATCCAAGGCGTTCAAAATCGCCACCACCGCAGCGCCGGAGACCGCCGGGATGGCATAAATATCGTGGGGGTTGAAGATGGCCGGGATCTGGTTGGCCACCACATCGCGTAAGAGCCCGCCAAAGACCGCGGTGGCAGCGCCCAACAGTGTTGCCGAGACGACCGGTAGCCCCGCATCGGTGGCGATCAGGGTACCGACCACGCAAAACACAGCGAGTCCTCCGGCATCAAACACCAGGATCGTGCGTCGGAGCCGGTCTGAGTCAATGACTCGGATATACACCAGCAAGACCGCCAGGGCCACCGGGATCATGTAGGACGGGGAAGCGAACGCATTGGGGACCCCAGCGTTAATAATCACATCGCGGACCACACCGCCACCCAGTCCGGTCAGCGCTGCCAGCAGCGCCGAGCCGATGATGTCGAAACCACGCCGGGAGGCCAGCAGTGCACCGGAGACCGCGAAGAAGAACACCCCGGATAGGTCGGCAAAATAGACAATATCGGGCAGATAGTCCACCGAAGAGTCTGGCATCTGCTCCGTGGGTTCCGGGAATTCATCGATCCCGCGGGGCTGTTGGTCCTGGATATCGTCTGGGTCGGTCTGGGCCAGGATGAATGACGCTAACACACTGGTGAGGCTTCGCGTTAGCGACGTCCCTCAAGCGTTTCGGCCGCCAATTGTGCGGCCACCCCGGTGTAGGCCGCGGGGGTGAGCTTCAGTAGCTGCTCCTCGGCCTGGGAACTCAGCCCCAAGGACCGGACAAACTCGCGCATCCGCTCGGGGGTCACTCGCTGACCGCGGGTGAGTTCTTTGAGCCGTTCGTAGGGTTGTTCCATGCCTTCGGTGCCGGCAATGGCTTCAGCGCGCATCACGGTCTGGATGGCCTCACCGAGTACTTCCCAGTTGTTATCCAGGTCCGCGGCCAGCACTTCCTCGGCGACGGTGAGTTGCCCCAGCCCGCGAGTGACGTTGGACAGGGCCAGCACCGAGTGGCCCAGCCCCACCCCGATATTGCGTTGGGAGGTGGAGTCGGTCAGGTCGCGTTGCCACCGGGACTCGATCAGGGTCTGACCCAGTGTGTGCAGGATGGCATTGGACAACTCGCAGTTGGCCTCGGCATTTTCGAAACGGATCGGATTGACCTTGTGCGGCATGGTCGAAGACCCGGTCGCCCCAGCAACCGGGACCTGGGTGAAATAGCCGATGGAGATATAGGACCACACGTCCTGGCAGAACCCGTGCAGGATCTGGTTGAACCGGCTGAGATCATCGTAGAGCTCTGCCTGGTAGTCGTGCGATTCGATCTGCGTGGTCAGGGGATTAAAGCTCAGCCCTAAGCTTTCCACAAAGGACTGAGCAATTACCGGCCAGTTGGCGTGGGGGACAGCCACGTGGTGGGCGGCGTAAGTGCCGGTGGCGCCATTAATCTTGCCCAGGTATTGCTGGCGGGAGATGCGATCCAGCTGGCGTTGCAGGCGGTGGACAAACACCGCCAATTCTTTGCCCAGGGTGGTTGGGGTTGCCGGCTGGCCGTGGGTGCGTGAGAGCATCGGGGTGTGTTGACACCCTTGTGCGAGCTCGGCGATCGTGTCGATCGTTTCTTGCGCTCGCGGGATCCAGACCTGGTGGATCGCATCGCGAATACCCAGGGCATAGGCGAGGTTATTAATGTCTTCGCTGGTGCAGGCGAAGTGCACCAGCGAAGTCAGCCGCTGCAGTCCCATGTCTTTCAGATGGGCGGAGATGAAGTATTCCACGGCTTTGACGTCGTGGACGGTGGTGGCCTCAAACTCAGCCAGTTCGGCAATTGAGGCAGCGTCGAACTCGGTGTACAGCCGGCGTAACTCGTGCTTCTGGTCGGCGGAGAGCTGGTCCAGACCAGGCAGGACCTGAAGTTCACACAGGTGAATGAACCACTCGACCTCCACCACCACACGATTTCTATTCAGTGCCGCCTCGGAAAGATGCTCGGTGAGCTCCGAAACGGATGACCGATACCGGCCATCCAGGGGCCCGAGCACTGCCCCGGCGTCAGCCAAAGAACGACGTGCAGAATCGGTGGTCGCGAGTGAAGAATCAGTGGAGGTCATTTTTCTATTTTTGCACGTTTTTCCGCCCGGTCCACAGGCTTGAAGGTTTGCAACGGTTATCCACTGTTGGCCCGAGAAGACGGTGGAGAACGTGGGTGCTTCCTACGCTGAATTCGTCGATACGTTGATTCGATGAGATATGAGATGACGCAGGAGACGAAAGGCGCGAGATGACACTGATTGAAACCGCCACCGGAGCGTATTGCACGCATGTGGCCCCTCACATTCAGCAGTGGTCGGAGGGGCCCGGGGTGGGAGACCTGGGAGTGGCCGCCATCGAGAAAGCCATCCTGGCACTGGAAACGGTCGTGGAGGAAGTTCAGGGGGTTCAGGCAGAAATTGAGCAGCTGGCCTCCCGACTCCGCGATATCGGTGGCCTGGACTGGCACTCGATGGCCGGGGAAGCGTTCAAAGACAAGACCCGACGTACCGAGGCGAAGACCCGGGATATCTCTGACTCGGCGCTTGCCATGAAACAGGCGGGCCGGAAGGGAATCGACGAGCTACGGGTCCAGGCGGCCCAGGCCCGGGATGCTCTGAACGCGGCCCGGTCCACGGTCGCTGATATTGCCACGGGAGTGTGCTGATGGCCTCGGTGGTGGGTGGAGCCTCGTCAATCCAGGGCAATCTTGAAGAACTGGAACGTGGTAGTCAATTCTTGAAAGACATTGCAGTGCGTGCCGGGGTACTGGGGGCAAAAGCTACTGCATGGAGTGGTGCGCTGAGTTTCGCAACATTGACCGTTCCTTCAGGAGCCCAGGTACGGGCCCGTGCTGTCGAGGTGAGTTCAGGACTGGCCTGGCTGGCCACTGAATCCTACGGCTTAGCTGAGGGCGTGGATTTCGCTGTGGCAGGATACCGTCAGGCCGAACGCGTGGTCGAAGAGCAGATGTCTTCCTTAATGCTGGCGGTGTCCGGAACACGAATGTTGGGGGATCTGGTGACCGGCCAAGATATCCGCACCGAAGACCTAGCCCGCTTACTCGAAGACGGGCCCGAAGCGGTATTAAACCTGCTACACGTTGGTTTTAGTCCGGCCGGCGGCCTTGCTCTTGGCACAGTAGCCAATGTCACTGAAGCCGGTTTGAAACTGATAACCGACAACCCGGAGCTCTCCCAGACTGAAGCATTGTGGATGCTGGCCGGAGGCGTGGTTGGCACGGCGGGACTTTTGCGAGTCGGCCGGTATGACACCACAAACACCACGAAAGGTGACACCGATGCCCAAGGGTGGGCCGATGCTGGACGGGCGGATGGCAGTATTGCGTGGTTGCTGAAGCACCAGGAGGGGTCCTTCCCTGAAAATGCTGGAGAATCATCCATGCAGGTTGGCAGGATCACTCTTGACAGTGGCGAGGAGGTTTATACGGTCAGCTACCCGGGGTCACAATTTGATGACCTGGACATCTCAGACCCTGACGAGCTATTCAACCCCCAACAACTACTTCAAGACTTCGGATTTGAAGAAAATGCCTGGGGTGCCACTGGAATGCGAGAAGGGATGACCTTAGGGTCTCAACACGTCGCTGATGCCACCGTCGACATTCTTGCAGAAGCTGGGGTGCCCGAGGGGGCGAAGGTGATCTTCAGCGGCTATTCCCAAGGCGGTATGCATGCCTCAACGGTGGCGACCAACCCCAAGATCACTGACGTCTACGATGTGGAGGCGGTTGTCACCTACGGTGCACCAGACCACCACGTCGACCACGATCCAGACACTATTTATCTCGGGTTTCAGCACATCAGAGACCGGGCGACCGCGCTCAGCGGCCCGGTACCCGATGGGGGAGTGAACCATTCCCGAGTGATCCTGGAAGATCTCCCTGCGGGGGCAGACCCCGCTGAATCCGGGGCGTTCGGTGCCGGGCACAGCTGGCATAACCTGGAGGAAATGACTCGGGACGCAGTGGCGGATCCGGTGGTTCGGGGGCAACTGGAACATCAGCTGCAACATCTGTCTGGAATCACCACTGGGGCGGTGGCCACCAAAACCTATTCGCTCCAGCGCCGCGATCCCGGAGCACCCCGTAATCCGTTAGACCGGATCGCAGAGGGCGCCCACTCTGTCATGCAAGACGTGGGAAAGAACAGTCGGACCCTAAGCCCCACCACGAGCCCATTAGGGCCGCCCCGGATCAGCATGCCACCGTTGCCCTCCTAACAGGCCGGTGCCTTAGGCTTCGGCTGGCGGAAACAGCGCTGCGAGCACTCGCTGCATAATGGCTGAGGCCAAGGAGATGATAATGGCGGCGAAAATGGCGGTAAACCAGAACTCATCAATTTCTAGGTGCACCGGGAAAACCTGAGAGATCCACGTGCTCAGCCACAACAACACAGCGTTGATCACCAGAGTGAATAACCCCAATGTCAGGCAGGTGACCGGCAGCGAGAGCACCCGCAGAAACGGGCCAATCACGGCGTTCACCACGCCGAAGATGACCGAGACACCGAGGAGTCCAAGGATTTCCTCCCCGGTCGAACTGGCGCCGACGAAATACATTCCGGGTAGTAGCCAGGTGGCAAGCCACACAGCCACCGCGGTAACAGCGGTGTTGAGCAAGAATCTCATGTCCTCATCGTGGCACACGAAGGTGAAAATGTGGTGAGCACCATTCAACGATACGATGGTTTTTATGAATGTCCCTGAATCTTCCGCGTCCCGCGACCACCACCAGGCTCAGCAGCCTGGCACCACAAACGGAGTTTACCCCCGCGCCGTGTTGAACGAGCTTCCCGCCTATGTTGCCGGGAAACCCTCGGGGGAGGTGCCGGGCTTGCGTTCCTATAAGCTCTCGTCCAACGAGAACCCCTACGCCCCGGTGCCAGCGGTGATCGACAAGCTGGCCGAACTGTTCAGCGCCGCACCGACCGAAGACCACGAGCGACCTGCCGGTGAGATTCTCAACCGCTATCCGGACACGATGTACACCGCTCTGCGCCAGGAACTGGGAGAGACCCTGGACGTTGACCCCGACGACATTGTGATCGGCGCCGGATCGCTGGGTGCGCTCACCCAGTTGGTGTCCACTCTGGCGGGCACCAGCGCCGACGGGACCCGTGACGAGGTCATCATCCCGTGGCGTTCCTTTGAGGCTTACCCGATTGTCGTGCTCTCGGCAGGCGCCCAAGATATTCGGGTCCCGTTGCTAGCCGACGGTCGTCACGACCTGCAGGCCATGGCCGACGCACTCACCCCGGCAACGCGGATGATCATGCTGTGTAGCCCCAATAATCCCACCGGCCCGGTGCTGACCACCGCCGAGGTCGATGAATTCATGGCCAAGGTTCCCGCTGATGTTCTCGTGGTCCTCGACGAAGCCTACGTGGAATTTATCGAGGACCCCCAGGCCGTCAATGGCCTGGAATTCTTTGCCCGCTACCCCAATGCGGCCGTGGTGCGAACCTTCTCCAAAGCTCACGGGCTGGCCAATCTTCGGATCGGCTATGCGCTGGTGCATCCGGACCTGATGCCCCACGTGCGCGTGATGGCTACCCCGTTTGCAACCTCCACCATCGCCGAAACCGCCGCGATCACTTCTTTGCAGAACCTCGACCAGGTGCATAAGCGGGTGGCCATCGTCCAGCAACAGCGTCGTTGGGTGTTGAGTGAGCTGCACGCCATGGGTATTCAGGTACCCGAAAGCTCAGCAAACTTCTTCTGGCTGGACCTTCGCGAACGCACCCCGGAATTCGTACAGAAGGCCGCGACGTGGGGTCTGTCCGTGCGCGGGTTCGGACAAGAAGGCGTGCGCGTCACCATTGGTGAAGCTGAAGCCAATGAGCGGTTGTTGCAGATGGTGGCAGAGTTCTTCAACGTCTCTCGGTAAGTCGCCCCCGCAACCGGCGGAGCATTATACAACTGTCCGGCATGGTTTCGCGGTTCTCCTGGTAGATTAGTGATAGTTCTCACGTGTTGGAGTCACCCATTCCAACGCGATGACGACCAGGAAGGACCTTGCCATGACCGAGAGAACCTCTATTGTCCCCGTCGGTGATGATGGGTCAGAGAAGATCCCCGCTGACCTACCTGCCGACACTGTCCAATTCCTCGACCCGGATGGAATCTATCAGCCCTCCCACACTGCGGATCGATTCCAGTCCCACGCGGATCACCTCGATCAGGAACAACTCCAGCAGCTCTACCAGCTGATGGCAACGACCCGCAGAATCGATAACGAGGCCACCAGCCTGCAACGTCAAGGCGAGCTGGTACTCTGGGCCTCCTGCTTCGGTCAAGAAGCTGCCCAAGCTGGGGCAGTCTTTGCTCTGGATGACACCGACCACATTTTCCCCACCTACCGTGAGCATGTGATGGCTTTCCATCGCGGAGTTCCCGTGCGCGATATGCTCACGTTCTTCCGTGGTGCCAAAAACTCCGGGTGGGATTCTCGCGACTTCAACATTCACCCCTACACCATCGTGTTGGGCACCCAAGTTCCCCAAGCCGTGGGGTACTCCTGGGGCACCAAACTCGATTACGCCAAATGGCAGGGTGCTGATCTAAAACATCGCCCCCCGGTAACGCTGGCCTGCTTCGGGGACGGCACCTCCTCGGAAGGTGACGTCCATGCCGGTATGGTCTATGCCGCATCGCAAAACACGCCCACCCTGTTCTTCTGCCAGAACAATCGGTGGGCTATTTCTGTGCCTTTTAACGTCCAATCACGGGTACCGATTTCCACCCGCGCAGCCGGCTACGGCTTCGAAGGCATCAACGTTGACGGTAATGACCCTATCGCGATGTTTGCCGTCACCCAGTGGGCTGCCGAACGCATTCGTTCCGGCAAGGGCCCGGTTTTGATTGAGGCGCACACCTACCGGCGCGGGGCCCACACCACTGCTGATGATCCCACCAAGTACCGGACCAAGGACGAGGAAGATGCCTACGCCCGGTTGGATCCGCTGAGACGCACAGAAGCTTATTTGCGACGGCAATATAAGGTCGACGACGATTTCTTCGAACAGATTGCCACGGATGCCGATGCACAAGCCAATCAATTGCGCGACATGGTCTTGGCGATGGCGCCAGAGAACACGTTGACCCTCGAAGAGTTCATGCAGAACACTTATGCGGAGCCACACCCGTTGATTGATGAAGAACTGGCTGAATACCGTCAGTACCACGCCGGCTTTGCTGACGAACCCGTCGCGAACGGCGGTGAACGATGAGCACTACCGCCGAGACCGCGACGAAGAAACTGACGATTGGTCAAGCCATCAACCAGGCCCTGGCCGATGAACTCGCCAGCGACGACAAGGTGCTACTGCAAGGCGAAGATATCGGCTCACTCGGTGGGGTCTACCGTGTCACCGAGGGCTTGAAAGCCGAATTTGGTGGCGACCGGGTGGTGGATTCGCCGCTGACCGAATCCGGGATTATTGGCACCTCGATCGGGCTGGCGCTAGCTGGTTACCGTCCTGTGGCCGAAATCCAATTCGATGGGTTCGTCTACCCGGGCTTTGACCAGATCACCTCCCAGCTGGCCAAACTCCATGCCCGCATGGATGGGGCCCAACAGGTTCCGGTCACCATCCGACTACCCTACGGTGGCGGGATCGGGTCTGTGGAACACCACGGTGAATCACCGGAGGCCCTGTTCACTCATACCGCTGGGTTGCGGATCCTGACCTATTCCACGGCCCACGACGCCTACTGGCTGACTCGGGCTGGAATTCGTAGCCACGACCCGGTGATGCTCTTTGAGCCCAAGCGTCGCTACTTCGCCCGCAGTATCGTCGACTTCTCCGATCCCGGTCACGCAGCCGACCCATGGAAGGCCGTGGTGGCCAAAGAAGGCACAGACCTTACCTTGGTGGTTTGGGGCGCGATGACCGCGGTCGGACTGGGCGCTGCCGAAGCCGCCGAAGCTGAAGGAATCAGCATCGAGGTGGTGGATCTGCGCTCGCTGTCACCGATCGACTTTGAGACTCTGGAAGCCTCCCTGAAGCGCACAACCCGGATGGTGGTAGCCCACGAAGCCTCCGTGTTTGGTGGGCTCGGCGGTGAAATCGCGGCCCGGCTGACCCAACGGTGCTTCTACTACCTGCAAGCACCGATCGCCCGGGTAGGCGGATGGCACATCCCGTATCCGCCCTCGCAGATTGAGCACGACCACATCCCGGATCTCGACCGCATTCTGGATGCGGTCGACACCACACTGGCTTTCTAACCTGAGGGGGTATTCATGGAAATTTTTAAGCTCCCCGATGTGGGAGAGGGCCTGACCGAAGCCGATATTGTCGAATGGCGGGTTGCCGTCGGTGACACCGTTGCCGTCAACGATGTGCTGGTCGAAATTGAGACCGCTAAATCACTGGTTGAACTCCCCAGCCCCTTTGCCGGCACCATCCACAAGCTCTTCGCTGAGGTCGGCGATACCGTGCTGGTCGGTGAAGACCTGATTGGTATTGGCGACTCAGCAACCGCCGGCGACGAATCTGAGTCCAACGGAGACAGTGCAGTAGCGGCCGATAAACCCTTGGTGGGTTCTGGGCCGAAAAATGAAGCTACCCGTCGCCGGGCACGGAAAAAACCCGCCACCCCAGCCCACCCGAGCACGGCCAGCCAGAAGCCTGACCCAGCACCAGAGTCAGCACCGGAGCAAGCACCGAGTCCGACACCGGCGACAACTGTGGTGCTGGCCAAGCCACCGGTGCGATACTTCGCCAAGACCCAGGGCGTCGATCTTGCGCAGGTCACACCAACCGGTCCTCGCGGCGATGTCACCCGCGCGGATGTGGAGGGCTTTCTGAACCAGTCCACTCCCGCTGGTGCCACGGCTACATCGGGTCGAACCCGAGCTCAGGCACAGGCCACCGATCCCCGGGCTATCGTTGCGCGCACCCCGGTTAAAGGTGTGCGCAAAGCCACCGCGAACGCGGTCATGCAGTCGTATTCGCAGGCTCCGCACGTCTCGGTGTTTAAAGACGTCGACATCACTCGTAGCATGGAGTTCTTGGCCCAGCTCAAGGCCTCACCCTCCTGGGAAGGCATCAAAGTTAGCCCGATGATCCTGGCCATCCGAGCCATGGTCCGCGCCGCCACGATCTACCCTCAGTTCAACTCGCTGTGGGAATCGGGGACACAAGATGGCCAACCCGACGAGATCGTGCAGTACCAGCACGTCAACGTCGCGGTCGCAGCCGCCACGCCTCGCGGGCTGATCGTACCGGTGATCCCGCAGGCGGACTTGTTGAGCCTGAAGGATATCGCGCGAGCGATGATGGAATTGACCTCCCGCGCCAGAGAAGGCAAGACCCAACCGGCCGAACTCGCCGGTGGTACCGTGTCGATCACCAATTTCGGGTCGCTGGGTCTCGATGCCGGAACCCCGATCCTCACCCCGGGCCACACCGCGATCGTGGGCTTGGGTAAAGGGTCGAAGAAGCCGTGGGTGGTGGATGACCAGATCGTGCCCCGCACCGTGCTGACCCTCGGGGGCTCCTTCGACCACCGCGTGGTCGACGGAGCAGAGATTGCCACCTACCTAGGTGAAATCGCTGCCGTGTTGGCTGAACCTGCGGTGCTATTGGACGAATAGTGCAGAGACCTGTCTGCCCATGGACCAGGACAAACCGGGTGAAACGGGGCAGACCAGCATTAAAGAAGCCGACCCGGTTGCTGTCGACAGCAACCGGGTCGGCTCTACTCATCACTCACACCTCGAAGAGGATGTTTAACATCGTAATGACCCCAGATGATTAGACGCTGGAGGAAATATGAACGTTTCCTGGGAATTTGTGTCGCGGAGGATCGGCCTGATGGCCCTCTGATGTTAAGCCAGTCACGTTACACTGGTGGAATTGAAGTGAACTGAAGTGTCGTGAGAGTTCAGGCCGAACCGTGCCTGACAATGTCGTCAGGCGGGGAAGCAACACGATCGGGGCCGACTCACTCAACGACAGACGTCTGCCGAGAATGGAGCCAATCAATGACCGACCAGCTGAAGCACGCGAGCGACGAGCAATCCACCCCGGTGGTCAATACCGTCTCGCTGACCGATTCACCTGCTACCGACAAAGATGTCCTGGTGGTAGGAGCCGGCATGGGGACCGGGGTGCGTGGGCTGTGGCAGCACGCGGCCAACCACTTGGCAGAGCGCTTCAGGGTCATCGGTTGGGATCTGCCCGGCCACGACACCTCACCGCCCCACCAGGCCAAAGTGCGGATTGAGGACCTGGCGGATGCGGTGGCTGCAATCATCACCACCCAGCGGGCTGAGGGAACCATTGGTCCGGAGGCCAAGGTCTACTACGCCGGTGTCTCGATCAGCGGTCAGGTGGGGCTCCAGCTCGGTCTCGACCATGGAGAACTCTTCGACGGAATCGCCATTGTGGCCTCCGCGGCCAAAATCGGCGAGCAGGCGGGTTGGCAAGAGCGCGCCCAACTGGTCGAATCGGCCGGCACCGCAACCCAAGTGATTGGCTCGGTGAGTCGGTGGTTCGCCGAAGGCTTTACCGACCAGCACCCCGACCGGGCTGAATCGTTGCAGACGGTATTAGAAAAAGCCGACCAGGTGTCCTTCGCTCGGCTATGTGAAGCTCTGGGTGCCTTCGATGTGCGCGAAGCGCTGCCGAAGATTTCCGTGCCGATCGTGGCGATCAACGGTGCCGACGATCAGGTGTGTTCCTCCTCGGATGCTCACCTGATTGCCGATCGGGTGCAGCACGGTGCCCAGGCCACCGTCGATCAGGCCGCCCACCAGATTCCCGTGGAACAACCCGAACGGTTGGCTGAGATTCTGCTCGAGAACTTCTCTTAGATCTCGAGGCCTCCTCCGACGCTCACAGAACCCTCGGATTGTTGAACAATTTGAGGGTTGTGTGGCATTCTAGAGATCTACACCACTCGAGATGAGACGGAGGACACGTCGTGAACGCTGAGCACAAACTCACGATCGATATCAACAGTGATGTGGGAGAGTCTTTCGGGAACTACACCATGGGTGATGACGCCGCGATTTTCTCCTCAGTGTCGTCGGCCAATGTGGCCTGTGGGTTTCACGCGGGCGACCCCTCCATTATGCGCAACACCTGCCAGTTGGCAGCTACGCGCGGGCTCACGGTGGGCGCCCATGTTTCCTACAACGACTTCGCTGGATTCGGACGTCGTTTCGTGGATGAGGACCCCGACCAATTGCGCAACGATGTGCTCTATCAGATCGGGGCCCTCGACGCCATGGCTACAGCAGCTGGTACCCGGGTGGCCTATGTCAAACCCCATGGCGCGCTGTATAACACCATCGTCAACCACCGCGAACACGCCGAAGCTGTGGTCGATGCGCTGGTCACCCACGGTCACGGACTGACACTGTTGCTTCTGCCCGGCTCTATTGCCGCCTCCCTGGCCGAATCAGCGGGACTGCCCGTGGTCTATGAAGCGTTTGCCGATCGGGGTTACACCCCGGAGGGGACCCTAGTCTCCCGCCGACAACCCGGCGCGGTGCTCCACGACGAGCAGGAGGTCGTCCACCGGATGGTGCGTCTGGCCACTGAAGGCATCATTGAAGCCGTTGATGGCACCGAGATACAGGTCAACGCCGGTAGCATCTGCGTTCACAGCGACACACCCGGGGCAGTGTCGATGGCTGCCGCGGTGCGTCGTGGCCTGGAAGAAGCCGGTGTGACGATCGAGTCCTTCGCATGAGCGCCCCGACCATCCGCTGGGCCGGTCGTCGCTGCTTTCTGGTGGAATGCGCCGATATCGATCAGGTCATGGCGCTCCACCAGCGCCTGTCCACCCACCCGGTCGCAGGCCAACGCGAAGTCCTGGCCGCGGCTCGCACCGTGGGGCTATTCTTTGACACCGACGCCGAAGCCCGCCACGCCGCCGAAGACATGACCCAGTGGAACTTATCGGATGCCGCATCGCACGACGGCGCGTTGATCACCGTCGAGGTGGTGTATGACGGTGCAGATCTCTGCGAAGTCGCCACCCAGTTGTCCATGAGTGTCGATGAGGTGATCAACTGGCACACCGGCACCACATGGTTGGGCGCCTTCGGTGGTTTCGCCCCAGGATTCACCTATCTGGTTTCCACCGGCGACAGCTATTCCATTCCTCGCCGGCCAACGCCGCGGACACGGGTACCAGCACAGTCGGTGGCCGTGGCGGGAGAATTCTCCGCCGTCTATCCCCAAGCCTCACCGGGCGGGTGGCAACTTCTGGGTCACACCAACGCGGTGATGTGGGATCTTGACCGGTCCTCTCCAGCGCTGGTTGCCCCCGGTGACCGCGTTCAGTATCACGCCGTCCGGGAACGGCTGACCACCACCCAGAACTCCACCGATCACCGGTCTGGTGAGCAACCACCCGAGAAGCTCAGTGCCATCGCAACACCGCAACACGGGCTGGAAATTATCACCACCGGACTCCAGACCTTGGTGCAGGACCTGGGGCGGCCCGGCTACGCCGATCTGGGAGTCAGCCACTCCGGGGTGGCCGATCGGGCCGCGGCCCGGCAAGCCAACCGGCTGGTCGGTAACGACTCCGACGCCGCCGTCCTTGAAGTGCTCATGGGCGGGCTGACGATCCAAGCCCGCGGGCACCACGTGCTGGCGCTCACCGGAACCGGCACCCCTGCACAGATTTGGGCCCCGGAGACCGCACCGACCGGTTCTCGGCTGGCTCCGGTCAACGCAGCTTTTGCGCTCTTCGACGGTGAACACCTGCACCTTCCCACCCCTGAGGCCGGGCTACGCACCTACCTGGCGGTCCGAGGTGGCCTGGAGGCGACCGACCAGCTTGGCAGTCGCGCTACCGACACGCTGTCGGGCATCGGACCAGAATCGGTGCGGGAAGGCGCCGTTCTTGCGGTCAATAAACCCCAACACCCCCTAGCCGCCACCGGAACTGCCGAACCAGCAGTGCACCCCACTCTGCCGAGAGTCGACGGGCCAGCTACCGTACTGCGGGTGCTCCCCGGGCCACGCGATGACTGGTTCGGTCCCGCCGGACTGGAACAGCTGACTGGCCAACCCTGGCGGGTCTCCGACGACTCCAACCGCATCGGCGTGCGGTTCGAACTTCCCGAGGACGGCGCCGCGCTACAACGGGTTCAGGACGCGGAACTGCCGTCTGAACCAGCCGTGACCGGAGCCCTGCAAGTCCCACCATCGGGTCTGCCGGTGCTGTTTCTGGCTGATCATCCCGTCACCGGCGGGTATCCGGTGATCGGTGTGGTGGCTGAGGACGACCTGGACCTAGCTGCGCAATTGCCACCCGGAGCCACCGTGAGGTTCCAGATTGATGACGAGACAACTGATGACAACCCAGGCAAGGACACCCACCATGACCAACACTGACTCCATCGCCACCACAGTCCAGCAACTCACCGGGCGGATGTCCAAAGTCCTGATCGCCAACCGTGGCGAAATCGCGGTGCGCGTTGCCCGGGCAACCCGCGACTGTCATCTGGCCTCGGTGGCGATCTTCTCTGACCCCGATGCTGAGTCCCTGCACGTCGCGGTGGCCGATGAAGCCTACGCGCTGGAGGGATCCGCTTCGGCCGACACCTACCTGAATATCGACAAAATCCTGGAGATCGCCCGCCGGTCCGGAGCCGACGCGGTGCATCCCGGGTACGGGTTCCTGTCAGAAAACGCCGATTTCGCCCGTGCCGTGATCGAGGCTGGACTGACCTGGATCGGTCCCAGCCCCGACGCCATTGCCACCCTGGGAGATAAGCTCTCCGCCCGGGCACTGGCCGTTGAGGTGGGCGCCCCGCTGGTTCCCGGCTCGGACGGGCCGGTGGAATCTGCCGATGAGGCTCGAGCCTTCGGTGAAGAACACGGCCTACCGATCGCCATTAAAGCCGCCTTCGGCGGTGGCGGACGCGGCATGAAGATCGTCCACCGTGTCGATGACATCGAATCCGCTTACGATTCGGCGGTGCGTGAAGCTCGCACCGCTTTCGGTCGCGGCGAGTGCTTTGTTGAGCGCTTCTTACAGCGGCCCCGCCACGTCGAAGCCCAGGTCGTGGCCGATACTCACGGCAATGTGGTCGTGGTCGGTACCCGCGACTGCTCACTGCAGCGACGCAACCAGAAACTCATTGAGGAAGCTCCAGCCCCCTGGTTGAGCCCGGAACAACGCCAGCGGATTCACGACTCGGCCGAGGATATTTGTCGGGCGGCCGGTTATACAGGTGCCGGCACCGTGGAATACCTCGTGGCTCCCGACGGGCTGATCTCGTTTTTGGAGGTCAATACCCGGTTGCAGGTCGAACACCCCGTCACCGAACAAACCACCGGGGTGGATCTGGTCGCCGAGCAGTTCCGGATTGCTGCCGGACTGCCGCTGAGCTTCACGGAAACCCCCGAACCCACCGGGCACAGTTTTGAATTCCGGCTCAACGCCGAAGACCCCGCGTTGGGCTTTGTGCCCAGCCCCGGGACCGTGGAGCGGTTCGAGTCTCCTACCGGTCCGGGCGTGCGCCTGGACAGCGGGGTGGTCTCCGGCTCAGTGGTTCCCGGGGAATATGATTCCATGCTGGCCAAGCTGATTATCACCGGTGCCAATCGCGAACAAGCGCTGATTCGAGCGCGCCAGGCCCTGAAAGAACTGGTGATTACCGGGGTGCCGACTGTGGTGGGCTTCCACCAAGCGGTGCTGGAGACCGAGGACTTCACCAGTACCGAAGAATTCGGGGTCTATACCACCTGGATTGAAGACGAGTTCACCCCTGAACTGCAGGCTTCGCCTTATCTGACCCATCCGGGTTCGGCACGACGAGAGATCACCATCACTCTGGACGGTAAAGCACACGCCTTGGGTCTGCCCGAGGAGCTCTACCGTGCCCTGCGCCACGGTTCTGGCGGGGCTTGCGATGAGGACTCGACCGGCCAGGATGCGACGACTGAACGGTCAGCAACAGCGTTGACTGCCCCCATGAACGGTAGTATCGTCAAGTGGTTAGTCGCTGACGGCGATCAGGTCGAGACCGCAGACCCGGTTGTGGTCGTTGAAGCGATGAAGACCGAAACTACGTTGCGGGCTCCGACGGCGGGAATCTTCCGGCGTGAGTCCTTTAACGAGGGCGATCCCGTGAGACGGGGAGAGGAACTAGGACACTGTGAGTAAGCTCAGTGGGGCAGCCGAGCGAGCTGCCGCGAGGTTGCGCGCTGAGATCTCCCACGGCCAGTTAGTGCCCGGCACTAAATTAGGCGAGCACCGGCTGGCCGACCGCCTGAGCATTTCCCGCAACACTTTGCGTGAGGCCTTTCACTTGCTGGGCGAAGACGGGCTCGTCGAGAAAATCCCGCACCGTGGCGTGTTCGTTGCTCGACCCACCCACGAGGATGTGCGCGAAATCTATCAACTGCGTCGCATGATTGAACCGGCCGCTATCATGTGGGGTCATCTCACCGATGAGCAGCTACGCACCCTGGATGAGGCCACCACGGCGGCGCTGGACTACCGGGAGGCCGGGGCCGTGTCGAAAATGGCCGATGTCAATCAGCTGGTGCACGAAACCATTGCCTCGATGACCGGGTCCACCTCGTTGATTCAACTCATGGAACGCACCCTGGCCAGAGTGCGGTTGGTTTTTCACGGCATGGCCGAAGTTCCCGATTTTCACTCGATGTTTGTCGACGACAACCGGCACGTGGTCACCTGCTTGCTACAGGACCAGCGCGAAGAAGCTGCGGCGTTGATCCCGCCCTATTTCGCTCGGGCTGAATCACTGTTGCTGACCTTTATGTCCCAGTCCCAAAACGATCCAGAACCGCTCAGCGACGAGGCGCCGGCACCACGTCGTGAGGACACCCGGTTAGGGAACCTGGTAGTCGGCATCCCGGGCATCGGTGATCATCATGTGTCCGGGCGCGTGCCCGATGGCCAGATCGGGTGCTGACTCCATCACCGCCGCCTGAGGAGTGACACCGCAGGCCCAGAATACCGGTAACCAGCCCTGCGGGATCTCGGCTGGCGGATCTCCGAAATCCGGGGAATACAGGTCGGTAATCCCGATCTGTTCGGGGGCGCCAATATGGACCGGGGCCCCGTGCACGGCCGGGTAGCGAGAGGTAATCCGTACCGCCTCGGCGATGTGCTCGGCAGGAATCGGGCGCATCGACACCACCAATGGCCCGCGGATTGCTCCGGCGGGCCGACACGGCACAGTGGTGGTATACATGGGCACATTCCGCCCGTGGAGCTGATGAGCGAGCGGAATGCCCGCCTGAGCCAAGGCACGTTCGAAGGTGAACGAACAGCCGATGAGGAAACTGACCAGATCGTCCCGCCACAGCCCGGTGATGTCCTGGGGCTCATCGACCAACTGGCCGTGGCGGTAAACCCGGTATTGGGGTGCATCGGTGCGGATATCTCCGTCGGGGATCAGCTCCGAGCTCGTCTGACCCGGCTCCAGGACTCCTAGCACCGGCATGGGCTTCGGATTGCGCTGAGCGAAGAGCAAGAGATCGAAAGCGTAGTGACGCGGCACGATCAGCAGGTTCGCCTGGGCATAACCATCGCACAGTCCCGCGGTGGGAGATAACCGTCCTGCACGGAATGCTTGGCGGGCGTGAGCGGGGGTTAGTGTCATGCTGCGTTACCGGTCATCAGCTCGATGGCGGGCAGGAACGAGGTAACGGCCAGCACGAGCGTGAGCACCCAGGCCAGGGTTCCGATCACCACCAGCCAGCGCGGGTAGTGATAACCCTGCAACAGGTCGCGACGACGCCAGGCCACCCACAGCAGCACCCCGAAACCAATCGGCAGAATCAGGCCGTTGAAGGCACCGGCAAAGATCAGTAACTGTTGTGGGGCCTGGCCGACGAATAAGAAGATCACCGTGCAGACACCGATCAACCCGATGGTGAGCCAGTTGCGGACCTTCACGCTACCGTCAGAACGGGTGATGAAGGTAACCGAGGTATAGGCGGCGCCAATGACCGAGGTCAACGCGGCAGCCCAGAGCACAATACCGAATAGCCGCAAGCCAATCTCGCCGGCGGCGTGGCGGAACGCATCGGCAGCCACGTTATCCGCCGCCAGCGTGACGCCAGAGGCAACCACACCGAGGATGGCCAGGAACAATAGCACGCGCATCACACCGGTGACGACAATACCGAGAATGGAGGTGTTGGTGATCTGACGGACGGACTCGGGTCCGCGAATGCCGGAATCGATCATGCGGTGGGCGCCGGCAAAGGTGATATAGCCACCCACCGTACCGCCGACCAGTGTGGTGATCACCAACATATCGACCTGCTCGGGCATCACAGTGTTCTTCAAGGCTTCGCCTACCGGTGGGGCGGCGACGATGGCGACGTAGAGCATGAGCAGAATCATCACGGCGCCTAAGATCACCACAATGCGGTCCAGAGCCATACCCGCGCGCTTGGAGAGGAAGATCAGGATAGCCAGCACGGCCGAGATGGCGCCACCGATACGGGCATCTGCTCCGAACATGGCGTTGGTGCCTAGTCCTGCGCCGGCGATGTTACCGATGTTGAATACCGCGCCGCCGATGAAGACCAAGCCGGCTAGCACCCAGCCGATGCCGGGGAGGACTTTATTGCCCAGTTCTTGGGCGCGCATCCCGGACAGACCGATAACGCGCCAGACGTTGAGTTGCACACAGATATCGATGAGGATCGACGCCAAGATCGCAAATGCGAAGGCGGCCCCGAGCTGAACGGTGAAGTTGGCGGTCTGGGTGATAAAGCCCGGACCAATCGAGCTGGTGGCCATTAAGAACATCGCACCCAACAAGGCGGTGCGACGAACATTCTTGGGCTTTTTGGATTTTTTGGTGGTTTCCGAGACGGTGGGTTCTTGTTCGGATACAGCGGTCGTGGTGGGACCTGCCTCTTCGTGGGTGTTGGACACAGCGGCCTCCGCGGGTGAATGGTATCTCCGTGACGTGAACTGAATCACGCATATTGTGAGGGTAGCTTACAGGTTGTTGAACAATATCTGCAAGATCTTGTTCAACAATATGAGCCGGGGCGGAGGGGGCTCGCGTGCGAGCCTGGTGGTGTCGGTGTCCTACAGGCTCGACATAGTGGCTTAGGCGACCCGGTCCGAGATGCTGGCGAAGATAGCGTCCATGGTGGACACGAAGAGATTTGCCGCCTCGTCATCCAAGAACCGGCACAGGGCTCGGTGGCCGTTAGGGCCATCAACTTCCATCAGGGCAATGGCTTCCATCTGCCGATGGGGCAGGACCCACATCCGAGCCACCGGCTTGGTGGTGTCTGGAACCGGCTTATTTTCCTCGTTGGTGGTCAGCGTGAAACCAAGGTATTGCACCCCGGGAGCTTGGGAGGTCTCAGCGTCGCGCACGTGTGCCCCACCGATCCGGGAGCTGGCCGGTGACGTGGTCAGACTATTGATCAGAGACACCGTAGCCACCGCGTCGTTACGGTCGGAGAAGATCGCCAGTGGCTGGGTTTTTGCTGCCGAGAAATACACGAGCGCATACGGGCCGGTGGTCGGGTTTCCGCCAATAATCAGACCCTGGTTCTGCTCTCGCGTCTCGCCCGGAGCAATCCAGTTCTGCAAGGGTTCGAAATCGGCGGAGTGCTTGCTGGAAGAGCGCTGATCGGTCATGTCTGACAGCCTAGTGTTGCCCCAGTCTTGAGGCTAGAACCCGACGTACCTTATTCATATTGAGCGCGTAGCTCAGGTCGTGCCTCACGTATCGTGAGCGCGAAGCCATAGTGTGAACGCATGGATAAGGACATTGTCTCGATGAGTGCTCGGATTGAAGTCACCAAGCAATTACGTAGGGATTATCGCACGGGGTCCAAGGCGGAGAAGTCAGCGATTTTAGATCAGTTTTGTGCTTCCACTGGGTTGGGCCGGTCCACGGCCAGGCGGTATCTGACGTCGCAGACCATCGGGGTCAAAAACGTGGTGCGCATTGACCGTCGAAAGCATAAACCCACGAAGTATTCGGCGAATGCGAAAAAGCAGTTGATCCGGGTGTGGCGGTTGATGGGCATGCCCTCGGGCAAATACATGAAACCGGTGATGGAAGACTGGTTAGACGCGTTAGAAGCCCACGATGAGTTGGCGTTTGGCCGCTCCGGGTATAACCCCACGGTGCGTGCCCAGCTGGTGGCCATGAGTGCCGCCACGATTGACCGGTATCTCAAGGCCGAACGCGACCGGTTACGCCTCAAAGGCATCGCTACGACCAAGCCTGGGGCCTTGTTGCGCAACTCGATTACGGTGCGACAAGCCGGCGATGAGGTCGAAGACGAACCAGGGTTTTTCGAAACCGACACGGTGGCCCATTGCGGGCCAACCCTGCAAGGCGAATTCGCCCGCACCCTAACCATGACTGATGTGCGCACCGGGTGGGTGCACCTAGAAGTGCTCCGTCATAACGCCCAAGTGCACATCCTGGCAGGATTGGACCGGGCCGCAGCCGCCATCCCCTATGGGATCGCGGGCTTAGATTGTGACAACGGGTCAGAGTTCATCAACCACGAAGTCATGCACTGGGCTGCTGACCGGTTGATCTTTTTCACCCGGGGCCGGCCGTATCAAAAAAATGATCAAGCCACCGTGGAATCCAAAAACAACCACGCCGTGCGAAAATTTGGGTTTCACTACCGGTACGACACCGCAGATCAACGCGCCATCCTGGCGGCCCTATGGCAGGTGGTGGGTTTGAAACTCAACTACTTCACCGCCACCAAAAAACCCACCGGCTGGACCCAAGACGCCAGCGGGCGGCGCAAACGCCTCTATGACAAACCCAAGACTCCCTACCACCGGCTGCTGGATGCCGGGATCCTCTCCACCGCCCAACAAGAAGAGCTAGCGGCCATCTACCGCAGGATCAATCCAGCCCAGCTGACCCGCCAAATCCTGACCTACCAAGACCGGCTGATCAGCCTGGCCAAAGACAAAACCCTCACCATCGCCGCCGACCTCGACAGCAAGCACCAGGCCCGGCAAAAACGCCGCACCACCGGCATCCGCACCAAAGCCAGCTAACCCAAGTTTTCGCGCTCAAACTAGCTGAGGCACGACACTGCAGCCACGCGACCTCTCGCGCTCACGATCTGTGAGGCACGACTTACCCTTCGCGCTCAGTTTGACATGAGGCACTACGGAACCCGGGTCAGGCTCATAATGGGTTAAGAATTCCGGTCAACCGGCCCTCGGCGATAAGGTAGGAGTTATGTCTAAGGTTTTGTCTTCTCTGCCCACAGGTGAACGCGTCGGAATTGCCTTTTCTGGAGGTCTCGATACGTCCTGTGCTGTGGCTTGGATGCGGGAAAAGGGTGCTACGCCGTGCACCTACACCGCCGATATTGGCCAGTACGATGAACCGGACCTGGAAGGCGTCACCCAGCGTGCCAAGGACTACGGTGCCGAAATCGCTCGTTTCGTGGACGCCAAGAAACCACTGGTGGAAGAAGGATTTGTTGCCCTAGCCTGCGGTGCGTTCAACGTCCGCTCTGGGGGGAAGACGTACTTCAACACCACCCCGCTGGGTCGTGCCGTGACCGGCACCATGCTGGTGCGCGCTATGAAAGAAGACGGCGTTGACATCTGGGGTGATGGCTCCACCTATAAGGGCAATGACATTGAGAGGTTCTACCGCTATGGCCTGATGGCCAACCCCAAGTTGCAGATCTACAAGCCCTGGCTGGATGCTGCCTTTGTGGATGAGCTAGGTGGCCGTCAAGAAATGAGCGAGTGGCTGGTTGAGCACGGCTACCCCTACCGCGATTCAGCTGAGAAGGCCTACTCCACTGACGCCAATATTTGGGGCGCCACCCACGAGGCTAAGCAACTGGAGTTCCTCAACACCGGCCTGGATATTGTTGAACCGATCATGGGTATCCCCACCTGGCGCGAAGAGATCGAGGTTCCCTCGGAGGAAGTCTCGGTCGGTTTTGAAGCCGGACGCCCAGTGAGCATCAACGGTGAGCGCTTCGAAGACCCGGTGGCGCTGGTTTACAAGGCCAATGAAATCGGTGGCCGTCACGGTCTCGGCGTCTCCGACCAGATCGAAAACCGCATCATTGAGGCCAAGTCTCGCGGCATCTACGAGGCTCCGGGGATGGCTCTATTGCACGTGACCTACGAACGGTTGCTCAACGCCATTCACAACGAGGACACCCTCGATAACTACTTCACGCTGGGTCGTAAGCTCGGACGGATGATGTACGAGGGTCGTTGGTTCGACCCGCAGTCGCTGATGTTGCGCGAATCGCTACAACGCTGGGTGGGCTCGGCAGTGACCGGTGAGGTCACGTTGCGTCTACGTCGCGGTGATGACTACACCATCCTGGATACCACCGGTGAGAACCTCTCCTACCACCCGGAGAAGCTGTCGATGGAACGCGTCGGCGATGCCGCCTTCGGCCCCGAAGACCGCATCGGCCAGCTCACCATGCGCAACCTGGACATCGCTGACTCCCGGTCTCGACTGGAGCGGTATGCCACCACCGGTATGGTCACCGGCCCGACCGGTGAGCTGATGGGTGAACTCGAGGTCGGAGGCGCCGCCGATATTGCCTCCGCTACCGGCCAGCCCGATGAGGCCTCCGACGAGTTGGGACTTTCGGCTGCCTTTGATGCCGGCACCGACTAGCGCACGGCGCAATGCGCGCAACCACCCAACGACCGCTGGGTGGTAGCCATCGGTCAACGTGGTGCCGGCGAGGAGCAGACGTTTCGTAGCTTTCGATTCGCCAGCGACGGTAATCTGGTGGATATCGAGCACTTTTCGATCACCGCACCCGAATGGCCCGATGTGGCCCAGCGACTCAGAAATCGGTTATGACCACCTCACCACTGCCGGAATCCCGCACCCCTGCCACCACCTTGCGGAATGGCGTTCAACTGATTGTCTACGCCAACCGCTTCGGCGGTGATCTGCTCACTACCCGTCGCTGGATGGACACCTACTTCCCGGGCGCGTTCACGGGTGTCCACTTATTGCCGTACTTCCGCACCTATGACGGCGCTGATGCCGGCTTTGACCCCATCGACCACCGCGAAGTCGACCCGCGATTGGGCGACTGGCCGGATGTGGCCTCCGTGGCGGAGGCCTACGATCTGTGCTCCGACATGATCGTCAACCACATCTCAGCCCACTCCCCGCAATTCCAAGACTTTCTTGCCCACGGCGCCGACTCTGAGTATGCCGATATGTTCCTGTCCTACTCCGGGATCTTCCCCGAGGGAGCGACCGAGGATCAGCTGTTAGCCATCTACCGGCCACGGCCGGGACTGCCCTTCAGCCTCTACCGGGTCGCCGGCCAACCTCGCCTGCTGTGGACCACCTTCACCGCTGAACAGATCGACATTGATATCAACTCCGATCACGGTGCACAGTACCTCACCGAGATCTTGCACCAGCTGGCTGAAGCGGGCGTGAAATTGATCCGCATGGACGCGGTGGGATATGCCTTCAAACAGGCCGGGGCCAGCTCATTCATGATGCCCGAGACCTTTGAATTCATCGGCAGACTCACTGAACAAGCCCACCAGCTGGGCATGGAAGTTCTTGTCGAGATCCACTCCTACTACCAGACTCAGCTCGAGATCGCCTCGCGCGTGGATTGGGTCTACGACTTTGCTTTGCCACCACTGTTGCTCCACACTCTCACCACGGGGTCGGTCGCTGCGCTGAGCGAATGGATCCGGGTGCGTCCGACCAACGCGATCACGGTCCTGGACACTCACGACGGAATCGGTGTGATCGATGTGGGGCCAGACCAGCTCAACCCCCATCGTCCGGGACTGCTGCAAGACGCCGACGTTGATGCACTGGTGGAAACCATCCATCGGCTCTCGGACGGCCAATCCCGGTTGGCCACCGGTGCAGCGGCCTCAAACCTGGACCTCTACCAGGTCAACTCGACCTACTACGACGCGCTCGGTCGGGATGACCAACGCTATCTCACCGCACGAGCCATCCAGTTCTTCTTGCCCGGTATCCCACAGGTGTACTACATGGGCGCGCTGGTTGCCGACAACGATATGGAATTGTTGACCTCCACCGGCGTGGGCCGCGATATCAACCGTAGTTATTTCACCGCCGAAGAGGTCGAACGATTGATGTCACGCGACGTCAATCAACGGTTGCTCCAGCTCATGCAGTGGCGCAACCAGCACCCGGCCTTCCAGGGCGTCTTCTCGGTGGTTGAAGCCACCGAAACCATGGTGCAGCTACGTTGGGAGCATAACGACCACTGGGCTCAACTCATCGTCGACGCGAGCGCGGGAGATTTCAGTTGTGAGTGTTCCTGACCGCCACCGGGACCGGCCACTGGTCGTAGGCCACCGGGGAGCCTCACTGCTGGCACCGGAGAATTCTCTGCTGGCTCTGCGGGCCGGCCTGGATGCTGGCGCGGATGCGGTCGAAATCGACGTGCAGCTATCGGCTGACGGGGTTCCGGTGGTTTTCCACGACCGTCTGTTACAGCGCACCACGAATATCGACGAGGTGTTTCCCGAACGACACCATCTCCCCCTGAGTTCTTTCAGCTACGAGGAACTCTCCCAGTTGCAACTGCGCGGCCCACAGGGGCTGTCCGGCGAACGCATCCCCACCCTTGATCAGGTGCCCCAGGTACTCGGCGATCACGCGCAGCTGTTTGTGGAAGTCAAAGAACCAGCACACTCGCCGGGGATCATCCAGCTGCTCATCGGCCGGCTCACCCAGGACCCGGTTTTCTCCTCGCTGGTGGCGCAACACCGACTGCGTTGCATCAGTTTCGACCACGCCACCATCCGGGATGTGGTTGCCGGAGTTCCAGGACTACACGGTCAATATTTGGTCGATCAGCCTCCCAGCCGGCACGTGGTGATCGATGCGGCACGCCATTGCCTGTCGATGGGGACGAACCACCGCACCCTGGATACCACCACAGTACGGGCAGTGCACGAACACGGCATGGCGCTCAGTGTCTATACGGTCAACACCGTCGCGGACGTCCAACGGGTCACCGAGCTCGGAGTTGATGTGATCACCACCGACGACCCTCGCCTGGTTCCTTCAGGGTCGTGAGCTAATGGCGGTCATTGAGCCATGGGGTAGACGTGCTTGCACGAGTAGGGTGGGCGTTATGGGGCGGATCGGAATCATACGCCCCACATCTACGCAGTGAATCTCCATACATCTGATACCCCGCCAGGGAGGCGTCATGCGCGCAGCGCGTTATTATGATCAAAAAGATATCCGAATTGACGACATCGATGCCCCTGAGGCTCAGTCTGGCCAGGTACTGATCGATGTGGCGTGGTGTGGCATCTGTGGCAGTGACCTCCATGAATATCTTGAAGGACCTCTTTCGATTCCTCCGGCCGGACATCCACACCCGATATCTGGTGAAGAAGCTCCGGTCACGATAGGACACGAGATGTCCGGAACCGTGGCCGCTCTGGGCGACGGTGTGACTGATCTCGAGATTGGTCAGCAGGTCGTCGTCGAGCCCTACGTCATTGAGGAAAAGTACAAAAATACCGCAAACTATAATTTGTCTCCGAACATGGGCTTTATTGGTTTGGTCGGCCGCGGTGGTGGTCTTGCGGAACAGATTGCCGTGGACCGTCACTGGGTTCACCCAATTTCGGATGACGTTCCTCTGGACCAGGCAGCCATGATCGAGCCCTTGTCGGTCGCTCATCACGCGTACGTGAATTCTCAGGCTCAGTCTGGTGATATTGCATTAATTGGTGGAGCCGGACCGATCGGCGTACTCACGACCGCCGTGCTAAAGGCTGAAGGAATCACCACCATCGTCTCTGAGCCCTCGGATCTGCGTCGCAACCGGGCTGAAGAAAGCGGTGTCGCCGATTACGTCTTAGACCCTCGCAACGATGATGTGGTCGAGGAAGTTCTGAAGATCACCGACGGTCGGGGCGTTGACGTGGGCTTCGAGTGTAGCTCAGTGCCGGTGGTCCTCGATACATTGATTGAGGCTGTCCGCCCGGCCGGCACGATTGTGAACGTTTCGGTCTGGAGCTCTAAGCCGGAGGTCAACATGCCGAAATTGGTTCTGAAAGAGATCAAACTGGCTGGGGTGATCGGTTACTGCAACGACCACAAAGACACCATCGATCTTGTCGAATCGGGCAAGATTGACCTCAAGCCCTTCATCACCGGAAAGATTGGTTTAGACGATCTGATCGACAAAGGGTTCGATGCGTTGATCAACCACAATGAATCCGCGATTAAAATTCTGGTCTCACCATCGGGCCAGGGCCTCGACGAGGTGTAATTACCTCTGAGAAATGAGAAAAGGGTGCACAGCTGAGATGCCACAGCTCGTGCACCCCGGTGGGCTAGGTCCCGCAGAAGGTCTGGAAACTGTGAGTGAAACTCTCCGGGGCCGGTTGCTCAAAGCGTTCCGTATAGGGCTTCCAGTCGTAGGGGTGGGTCACCAGGTCCCATAGCGTGGTGAAACTGTCGCTGACCCGATCTCGTCGGGCGACAACCTCGCTCACCGAGTCCGCCAGGGCTTCTTCCACCAGATGGTTGCGCGGAATATAGCGCGGGTTGAGGGCCTGCAGTCCGGAGGTTTCCGGTTCGAGCGCTCGCCACTGGGTGAGCCACGTCCGGGCCCGTTCGGTCTCACCGAGGACATCGGTGTCGGTCTCGTCTATGGTCCCTGCCAGCCTGCTGAGGCCGAGGAAGAACTGGGTGAGATCCACCCGGGTTTCTTGCCACAGCTCGGGAAGCTCGCGCACCAGCTCACGGACGCGGTGGTCGTCGTCGTAGCGTTCGGACAGCCCGACTTTCGCGGCCAAACCTCGTTCATACGCGTCGACAAACGCCGGGGCAAATTCGCGCACCTGGTGCTCAGCGATCTCCAAGGCCCGGTTCGGATCCGGATCAATGTTCGGCAACAGCGCCTCGGCCAAGCGGGAGAGATTCCATTCGGCCACCGCTGGTTGATTGCCGAAAGCATACCGGCCGTTGGTATCAATGGAGCTATACACTGCGGTGGGGTCAAAGCGGTCCACGAAAGCGCAGGGACCATAATCAATCGTCTGACCGCTCAAGGTCATATTGTCGGTGTTCATCACCCCATGCACGAATCCCAGTCGCATCCACGAGGCCACCAGCTCGGCTTGGGCGTGCACGGTGTGGGCCAAGAGCTCCTGAGCCGCGGGTCGATCAGATTCCAGACGGTCCGGGGCATGTCGGGTGAGCGCTAGTCGTATCAGACGGTCCAGGACCTCTTCGGACTGGTCTGAACGCGGTTTGACGTGGCGGGCCAGCTGCACGCTACCAACGCGAAGATGAGAGTCAGCGACACGCACGAGGATCGCTCCCGGTTGAGTCTCGCGCCCCCGCACAACTCGTTCACCGGTGAGGATGACGGCCAGGGCGCGGGCGGTAGCAATTCCGAGCGCATGCATGGCTTCACTGATCAGATACTCGCGCAGCACCGGGCCGAGCACCGCCTTGCCATCCCCGGCCCGGGCGGCCCCAAACGGGGTCAACCCTGACCCCTTCAGGTGGAGGTCAACACGACGTCCGGTGGCAGAGCAGGTGAGCTCGCCCAACAGCACAGCCCGGCCATCGCCTAAGACCGGAGAAAAAGCGCCGAACTGGTGACCGGCATAGTTCTGTGCCACCGGGACAGCATCCTCGTCCAGGTGTTGGCCCAGGAGGAACTGCAGGCCTGGGTCTGAGCTCAGCAAGTCCGGGTCGAGTCCGAGATCCTCTGCCAGTTGAGTATTGAGTAACAGCATCTGGGGAGCCGGGCCCGGCTGGGGGGAGAAAGGAACGCTGAGCTCTGGGAGCGTGTGGGCAAATTCCGCCCCCAGTCGTGGGACAGTGGGGGAATGAGACATGATCTAGGACTCCGTGGTGATTTCCTCGCCCAGCTCAATATCAGCGATGCCGAGCACTTCATTGAGGGGCTGGTCGTTGACGGTAATCTTTGATTGTGAGACATGCGCTGCCCGCTCGGCTGTCTGCTTCAATTGCGCCAGAATGCGTTGCGACTCGCAGTCGCTACGGGTGACCACCTCTCCAGACAGCTTTACGGTTACCGTATCACCGTCGATGGTGGTTTCCTCAACCTGTAGCGATTCCCGAGAGAACACCACGGAATTGGTAAATGGCGGATCGCCGTGACGGTAGTGCTGGTCATCCAGCAAAAACTGCACAGCCTGTTTGACCGTATCGGTCTCGTTCTCCACCAGGGTGGGAGCGGACTGGACCGAAACCAACAGGTCTTCGCAACCAAAGGTGTTCCCGGTGGTATTTGGCGGGTAATTACCTGACAGTGCAACCAAGCTGATCGGCAGGGAGGTGTAGCCATCGTCATCGGGCTTTTGAACGTTGACTGTCCCTCCGGGACCGAGGGATTCGGGGTTCGAATTTTCGTCGGAACAGCCGGTCAAAACCAGTGCGCCACAGACCGCCACAGCAGACAGGCGGGGCCACAGAGAACCGCCGCGAGGACGTTTAGCGAGCAACATGGTTTTGGGCACTCCCGAGCGCAGATTGGATTAACGGCAACACGATCTGCCAAGATCCTACCGCTAAAACCAGGGAAACCGGTCTGTTCTGCGACGGGTTACTCGGTGGCTGTGGGTGAACAGCCGGTGTCAGCTACACAGCGATCGACTAATGTTTAATGCATGCCTTTGAGGAACCGACGCGCTGCTGCTTTGCCCGCTAAATTGTCTCGTTCGTGGCTGTTGATGAGCGCAGCACAACAGGATCTGTTTGCGCCCGGAATGGCATCCGAAGCCGATTCCATCATCCTGGATTTAGAAGCTGCTGTTCCCGCAGAGCAGAAAGATCAGGCGCGGGAAAATGTGGTTGAGGCATTGACCTCGGGGATGACTGGCTGGGTGCGCATTAACGGCCCGAATACCGATGAATGGGCCGAAGATCTTCGTCAGCTCCAAGGACTCAGCGGACTACGTGGGGTGATGTTGGCCATGTCTGAACACCCCGAACAGGTCTCACACACCGCCATGCGTCTGGGTGCTGGCGTTCCGGTGTTGGCTCTGATCGAATCTGCGGTGGGAGTCGAAAATGCCGTGGAGATTGCCCGGGCACCGGGCACCTTCCGCTTAGCGTTGGGCACCAATGACTACCGCAAGGATGTCGGTGTGTCCGAAGATGCGCTGGCCATGGCTTATGCGCGCTCGCGGTTGGTCAATGCTTCCCGCGTCGGCAAGCTTCCTGGCGCCATTGACGGCCCGCCCGCGGTGGAGGCAGCCGTCGAGACCGTGGTGGAAAGCTCCCAGCTGACCGCGTCGATGGGGATGACCGGGCGTCTGTGTTTGAATCGAAGCCAGGTCGAAGACATCAATAAGGCGCTAAGCCCATCCGAGGACGAATTGGCCTGGGCTCACGAAATGCTCGACGCCCATGAAGCCGGCGCGCAAGCTGGGGAAGGGTCCTACCTGCCACGTCTGGCACGCGCCCAAAAAATTGCCGATTTGGCCGACTCCTACGGGTTGTGGAACGCCTAGTGCCGTGCGAGGTTCGGTGATCACGTAGAATAAACATTTCGCGAGACGACCAACGCCTGCGGACCGTACCGTTAGAATGCCCATGTCAGCTACGCACCAGTAATTGAGTTCATGCAACCAACACAGGATTACGCCCCACGTCGTGGTTCTCGGCACCACCACGCCGTCGTGACTGCTCCAGAAGGGCCCACAGCTCGCGAGAGCAAAGACCCCTCGACCGGTGTGCAGTCCGGGCTGGGCTCAGCACACGGCAAGGCGATTCTGATCGGCGAACACGCGGTGGTCTACGGTGCACCAGCGATCGCGCTACCTCTGCTGGACTTGCAAGCCACCGCTAGTGTGCGCGATTCTCGGCGCGGGTATCTCACCACCGATCTCTACACCGGTCCGCTCAACGACGCCCCCAAAGACATGGGGCCGATCGTGACCGCGTTACGTGCCTCAGCAGAAAAATTGGATGTGCGGGCCGACCGACTCGATGTCATCTTGCGCTCAACCATCCCGTTTGAACGTGGTCTGGGCTCTTCGGCGGCTACCGCCGCGGCAGTCGTGAGAGCCGTGGCCAACCACGCTGGGGTCCGGTTGTCTCCGGCAGAAGCCCATGAGCTGGTGCAGACCGCCGAAACCGTTGCCCACGGTACCTCCTCCGGACTGGATGCCCACGCGGTGCAGTCACTGGCCCCATTGCGGTTCCAACAGGGCAAGCCCACCACCGTTCAGGTCGGCGCGGGACTGACCTTTGTTATCGGGGATACCGGCACGGTCGGCTCCACCG
Source organism: Auritidibacter sp. NML130574 (assembly GCF_003185725.2). Taxonomy (GTDB): domain Bacteria; phylum Actinomycetota; class Actinomycetes; order Actinomycetales; family Micrococcaceae; genus Auritidibacter; species Auritidibacter ignavus. Next base: position 2,441,015 of record NZ_CP031746.1, read on the forward strand.
CGGCCGCGGTGGGAGGAACCCGGATGCTACGTGATATCCAGCCGGCAGTCGTCGATCGTGTCATGGAGGATCTCGCCGATCTGACCGACGATGTGGCCGTGGCCTTGGGGGACGGTGACGCGGTGCGTGTGGGCCGCAATATGCACGAAGCTCACACGCTTTTGGCCTACCTGGGAGTCTCTGCCCCGGCCCTGGATGCCCTGGTCGCAGCGGCCCTTGAGGCCGGCGCTTACGGGGCCAAACTCACCGGCTCGGGACTCGGTGGGTGCGTGCTTGCTCTGGTCCCCGACCAAGAACTCGCCGGAAAAGTCGCGGCGGCTATGACCGCGGTGGGCGCCACCCGCGTCTGGACCACCTCGTTGACCCCCAACACCACCGACAATCAGACGGCACCCACCGCCCGGATTGCTCCCTCCTCTGCCCCCACCCCCTCATCCGCCCAGGAGGATCGTTGAGTCACGCCATTGCTCAAGCTCACCCCAATATTGCCCTGGTGAAGTACTGGGGCAAGGCCGATGAGCAACTGATGATCCCTCTGGCCGGGTCCCTGTCAATGACCCTGGACGATTTTGCGACCACCACTCGGGTGGAACTGCTCGGCTGTGCCAACAGCTCCGCCGATAACCTCGACACAGACCTCTTTGAACTCAACGGTGCGCCACAAACCGGATCGAACGCGCAGAAAATCAGCGCCTTCCTGGATCTGGTGCGCACCTTGGCCGCCGAAGCCGGTCTGGACACCGCCACCGCCCGCGCCCGGGTCACCTCCTGCAACGAGGGGCCCACCGCGGCCGGAATGGCTTCTTCGGCCTCGGGCTTTGCCGCCCTGGCCACTGCCGCAGCCACCGCCTATGGGTTATCGCTAGATACCGCCCAACTCTCCCGGCTGGCCCGGCGCGGGTCCGGTTCCGCCTGTCGGTCGGTGATCGACCGGTTTGCGGTCTGGCACGCTGGCACCGACGACGCCACCAGCTATGCCACCGCAATCCAGGCCCCCGACATGCGCATGACCGCGGTCACCATTTCCGGCACCCAGAAAAAAGTCTCTTCCCGTGAAGGAATGCGTCGTACGCTGTCGACCAGCCCCTTTGTTGCTGGCTGGGCCCCCACCACCGAAGCGGTGCTGAAACAGATGATGGCCGCCTGTGCCGCCGAGGACTTCACAACCATCGGTGAGCTCACCGAGCTACACGCCCACCGGATGCACGCACTGATTAATTCCGCCAACCCGCCGATCCGCTACCTCGCCCCCGATAGCTGGCGGGTCATCGAAGCCGTAACAGGTCTGCGTGAAGCCGGCACCGAATGCTACGCCACTGCCGACGCCGGCCCCAATGTGGTGATTATTTCCCGCCCGGAAGATGCCGAGACCGTCGTGGCACGCATGCACGAGCTCCTCCCACAGGCCGGGGTGAAAACCTTCGCTCCGGGGCCCGGGGCCCAACTGGTGGAGGCCCCCTAGTGTCCAGCCGCCTTCCGCTGACCGCCCAAGCCCCCGGCAAGCTGTATGTCACCGGCGAATACGGTGTCGTCGAGCCTGGATGCTCGGCCGTGTTAATTGCCGTAAATAAGTACCTGAGCGTCACCCTGCGCGCACCCGGCTCACATCGGGGCCACGATGTGCTCACCGCTGCCCGAATCTCTCAAGCCATCGACACCGCTCGCACCGGCACTGACTATGCGCTGACCACCGCGGTGATCATGGAAAAATTCCGGGCCGAACGCGGACTGACCCGTATCCCGGTTGACCTGGATGTCCACAATGACCTCCGGGACGCCAATGGGGCCAAGTACGGGCTGGGCTCTTCCGGGGCGATCACCGTGGCGACCGTGACCGCCTTTGATGCGCTCTACCAGCTTGGATTGAGTGAGTACGACAAATACCGGCTGGGCCTGCTGGCCTCCATTCAGGTGGCCCCGCGAGCCTCCGGTGGCGACGTGGCCGCCTGTCTGAGCGGAGGGTGGAGTTGCTACACCTCCCCGGACCGCGCCAAGTTGCCCCGGGTCTTGCCCGTAGATGTCGCCGGGGACCCGCAGGGCCCCGTCAGCTCAGTCACCGACGCGTTGGCCTCGGAACACTTCGCCGAGACCCCGTTTCGGCGGCTCACGGTGCCCGAGAATCTCACGGTGTTAGTGGGATGGACCGGCCGGCCGGCACTGACCGATCAGCTGGTCGGTGAAGTCCATAGCTCCAAACAGGCCTGTAGCGAGAGTGATGAGAGTTTCCAGTCGCTACTGGCCATGTATCAGCACATTGTCGCCGACGTGGTCACCGGCCTGGAATCCGGGGACTTTGCCACGGTCCGCGACGGGATGGTCGCCACCCGCACCGCCTTGCACCAGTTGCAACAGCTGACCGGGACCAGCATTGAAACCCCGGCCTTGAAAACACTGATCGACCTGGCCCAACAGGTCGGCGGCCAACTGTGCTGCGCCAAATCTTCCGGGGCCGGTGGGGGAGACTGCGGCATCGTGCTGGCCGACCAGTCGGTCGATACCGCGCTGATCACCGGAGCCTGGCAAGAAGCCGGCATCACCCCGCTACCGATCGGAGTTAGTCCCACCGGAGCCCGTATCATAGAAACTCCAGACCTGCCCGCATCGCACCAGGGCCAGCACGAGACACCGTACGAGGCAAAGGACTATCACCAGTGAACTCCACGGCAGCATCGCGCAAAGACGACCATATTCGCTTGGCCGACGCCCAACAGCACCAGCTGGCCGACCATCCTGTGGTCACCGACTACGACCGGGTCGAAATCCTCCACCATGCCCTGGCCGGCATCAGCCCCGAGACCACGACCACCCACGCTACCCTGGGACCCTGGCAACTGGTCGCCCCGCTGTACATCAACGGCATGACCGGAGGCACCGAACAGGCCCGGGAGATCAACCGGGCCCTGGCTCAAGCAGCAGCGGCTACCGGAATCCCGATGGCCTCCGGGTCGGTGGGTATCGGGCTGGATGAGCCCAGTACCGCTGACTCCTTTCGCGTGATTCGCGAAGAGAACCCGGACGGGCTGATCTGGGCCAATATCGGTGCCGGACGCAGCGTGGAAGATGCTCACCGGGCGGTGGACCTGCTCGATGCCGACGCGCTACAAGTTCACCTCAACGCCATCCAAGAAACCGTGATGGTCGAAGGCTCGCGAGACTTCAGCAACTGGCTGGGACTGTTAGAAGACATCGTGCGCGCCCTGGAACCCGATGGGGTACCGGTGATCATCAAAGAGGTCGGTTTCGGACTCAGTGCCCGCACCCTGGGCCAACTGCGCGATATTGGGGTGACCATTGCCGACGTCGCCGGCTCTGGAGGTACGAACTTCGCCCGCATTGAAAACGACCGTCGCGCGAGCGGAGAGGATCCGATTGCCCAGGCTGGCAACTGGGAGTGGATCACCCAGCTGGGCTCCTCGGCAGCCCGGTGCCTGCTCGATGCCCACGCCACCGGTATCCTCTCCAGCCCGCACCAGCTCGCCGAGCACCATCACTGCGAACTCCAGGTGCTGGCCTCCGGCGGAGTGCGCCACCCGCTGGACGTGGTGCGAGCCCTGGCATTGGGCGCCCGTGCGGTGGGGGTAGCCGGCACGTTTTTGACCATCGCCAGACACCATGGTGCGGAAACTCTCACCGAGGTGATCCGCATCTGGCTCACCCGCATCCGCCAGCTGATGGTGCTGTTGGGTGCGCACACCGTCGAGGAGTTGCAGTACACCGATGTGATCCTGCATGGGCCTGTGCGCGAATTTGCCCTGGCCCGCGGGGTCGACCTGGCTCAGTTGGCCAATCGTTCTGGGAAGGAGACCCGATGACCACCGACAGCCCACTACGCGATCCGGGTACCAGCACCTACTCTCAGGAATTTCCCACCGGGGTGCCGACCCGCTGGATAGGCCCGATACGGATCGGTGGTGATGGCTTCACCACCACCGAAATGATCGACATTCCATTAGCGACCTACGAAACCCCGTTGTGGCCCTCCGTGGGGCGTGGGGCGAAGATCTCCCGGCTCCACGAGACCGGCTTGCAGGCGACAGTGCATGACCAGCGGATGACCCGCTCGATTCTGCTCACCGCCGATTCAGCGCGCACCGCTCAACGAGCGGCCGAGGTTATCGACGCCCGCCACCAGCGCCTCAACGAGCTGGTCACCGCCGGATCCCGCTACGCCAAACTCATCGAGATTAATCCCGAGATTGTCGGTAATTTGCTGTTTGTGCGACTGGCCTACACCACCGGGGACGCCTCCGGACACAATATGGTCACCGCCGCCTCTGACGCGGTGCTGTCGGAGATCCTCAGCTGGGACCTGGGGCTGGGATACGGGTCGGTGTCAGGAAATTTCTGCACCGATAAAAAAGCCACCGCGGTCAACGGTGTGCTTGGTCGCGGAATCTCGGTCACCGTGGAGATGGTCATCGACCGCGACGTGGTGGAGAAGAATCTGCGCACCACCGCCGAGCAGCTCACTCAGTTGGTCGTGCAGAAAAACTATGTGGGTTCCACCATCGCCGGAGCGATCCGATCGGCGAATGCTCACTTTGCCAACATGCTCTTGGCCTTCTATCTTGCTACCGGCCAAGACGCGGCCAATATTGTCGAAGGCTCCCAGGGCTTCGCCTATGCAGAAAACCGCGAGGGCGACCTGTACTTCTCGGTGAGTCTGCCTCACCTGATCGTCGGCACGGTGGGTAACGGCAAGCACCTGCCCCACGTGCAACAAGCCATGGCACGGATGGGGCTGAACGAAGACCGCGAGATCGGCGAGAACTCCCGCCGGCTGGCCGGGTTGATCGCCGCCAGCGTGTGGTGCGGTGAATTGTCCTTGCTGGCAGCTCAAACCAACCCCGGTGAGCTGATGAACACACACCGAGCATTCGAACGCAACCAGCAACAGCGCTAGACTAGACAGACTGGAGACAAACGGCTGAGACGCCCAGCGGGGGCGAAAAAGCGGGCAAGAAGGGGTAGAACTAGCGCATGACCCAGTACAGCATTGGCCTAACAGATCTTGATGTGGCCACCACCGGCTATGTGCTCTCGCTTGATGATCTGGCTGACTATCAGGGCACCGATCCGGCGAAATATCACCTGGGATTGGGACAAGACTGCTTCTCGGTGCCCGGCGCCGATGAAGATATCGTCACCCTGGCTGCCACCGCCGCCTCCCGGCTAGTGGCCCGGCACCCCGAGCACAAAATTACCCAGTTGTACTTCGCCACCGAAACCGGAGTGGACCAGTCCAAATCGGCCGGAGTCTTTGTCCACCAGTTACTCGGCCTGGCACCGAACGTGCGCACCGTGGAGCTGAAACAGGCCTGCTATTCTGCCACCGCGGCACTGCAGCTCGCGGTCGGGCACATTACCCGGTTTCCGCAAGAACAGGTGTTAGTGATCGCTTCCGATATTGCCCGCTACGCGCTGGACACCCCCGGAGAACCCACCCAGGGTGCCGGTGCGGTGGCTATGTTGGTTTCGGCCGAACCACACCTGGTTGCACTGGAACCGGTCACCGGGTTTTACACCGCCGACGTTAACGACTTCTGGCGGCCCACCGACTCCTCGACCCCCTACGTTAACGGCCACCTGTCCTTGGACGCCTATCTGGATGCCACCGCCGGAGCCTACGATGACGCGATGCGTCGGGCACCGGGACTCGACCTGGAGGACATCGACCGGTTCTTGCATCACCAACCCTTCACCAAGATGGCCCGGAAAGCCCACCGTCACCTGGGCCAACACCTCGGCGTGGAGCTCGATGACGCGCTGATCGAGGAATCCATGAGCTTCAACCGCCAGCTGGGCAATAGTTACACCGCCAGCCTGTACTTCGCCCTGGCCGCCCAGCTGACGAATAACGCTGAGCTGGCTCGCAAACGGCTGGGCTTCTTCTCTTACGGGTCCGGCTCGGTCGCTGAATTCTTCACCGGTGTGGTCCAGCCCCGCTATACCGAGCACCTGGACTACCTGGAGCACCTCCAGGCAGATCTGAACGCGCGAAAGACGCTAAGCGTCGAGCAGTACCGCCAGTTGCACCACAGCCACCGGTTGGACTCGGATAATTACATCACCCCGACTGATACCGCCACCAGCTTCCGGTTCGCCGGGGTGACCGACCACGTCCGACAATACGAGACAGGATTGCTACCCTCGTGACTGCAACCGCGGGGTCTACACCGACTGCACCCTACATTGCCGTGGAGGAAATCTACGGTAGCTTTGGCGAGACCATGGCCGAGCGTGGCCAAGAGTACGCCAATGAGCACCGTGTGCTGACCTTAACCCAGCGCTGGCACGACGAACGAATCTTGGTGTGCTCGGCCAAGGTTGAAGGGACCCGCAAATATCACACCCGCCTGGCCTTGCAAGTTTCCGAAGACAGCGAGCAGTACCAGGTCATCGACGCGGTGTGCACCTGCCCGATCGGTAGCTTCTGCAAGCATGGGGCGGCGGTGGCGTTCACCTGCTCGATCAAAGCCGCCGAAGCGGTGTTGGGACGGGAAGCCAATACCGAAGAAGCCGAAATGCTCTTCGAAGAACACATGGACCCGGCCGATCTGGCCCCGTCGCCGGAATCTGATCTCTTTCAGGACGCCGATGCCGACGAACAGACCGAAACCACGGTGCACTCCGGACCCGATTGGCGACACGCGCTGGGTGTCCTGCTGCCTCGAGAACAGCCCGAGGAAGACTACACGGAGGTCGGTCTTGGGGTAGAATTATTCGCCGCTCACACCGGGGGAGCCGGCTCGTGGGCACGACGCTATATGGTGCGCTGGGAGACCGCTCGGCCCCAGGATGTGACCGCCGGCCGGGCGTTATCCATCCGGTTGCGACCATTGCGCAAAGGCACCCGTGGACGGTGGATTAAAGGCGGGCTAAATTGGACCACCTTCGAACACCGGGTGCCGGTCTCGTCCAATAAGTACTGGCCCGAACAAGCCCTGGCCCTGCACCGGCTGGTGCAACTGTATAACTCCAGCGTCTCGGTGCTGGGCTCTCAGGATTTGATCAACCTGTCCTTGGTGTCCTCCCCGCAGATCTGGGACCTGTTGCGCTCGGTGTTGGAAGCACAGATCCCGCTGATCGCCTACGCTGGCTGCTCTGAGGTGGAATTATGCTCCGAGGGCGAGCCCTACGTCGACTTACAGGCCCTGGATGCGGACCTGGGAGAAGAATCCGGGATGCGCATCGGCATCAAGGCGCTGGTGGACCAGCACAGTGAATCCCTCGACGGGGCGATTGGCTCCATCGGTTTCTACCAGGCCCGAGCCCATCAGGCCGCTGAGCCAAGCATCGGGCTTCGGATCATTCCCAGCTCCCAGCCGCTAGAATCTCAATTGTTAGAACTGCTGGACCAGAACGAGAACATCACCGTTCCAGCCGCCGATGTCCCCGAGTTTTTCGACAATTACTATCCGGGCCTGAACCGGGTGCTGTCGATCGGGTCAGCCGACCACTCGGTGGACCTGCCCGAAATCCCCCCGGCGGTCTTGGATCTGCGAGTTGCGATCAACGCCGAATCCGGCACCACGACGTCACGGCAGCGTGACACGGTGCGTGTCAGTGCCCGGTGGTCCTATCAGGGCACGCAGGACCAGACCGAGCACATGGCCCAGGTGCTCACCGCCGCCCGAGAGTATTGGCCCGATGCCGACCGGGGGAGCTTCGTCTACACCGGGGCCACCGCAGCGATCTTCATCGACCAAATTCTGCCCCAACTCCACGACATGGACTATATCCAGGTCACCGAGATGGGGGATAAGCCAGACTACGAACAGCTCGACGGGGAACCCTCGATGACCATTTCGGCCACCCCCTCAGCCCAACGCGACTGGTTCGACCTGGGATTTCAAATCACCGTTGGCGAGACCACGGTGCCCTTTACCGATGTCTTCTCGGCCCTGGTGCGTGGAGAAAATGCGGTGCTATTGCCAGACAAGACCTACTTCACCTTGGACCACTCGGCCTTCGACGAACTACGCCGGCTGATCGCTGAGGCCACCGAACTGCACGAATGGGATCCAGAGGCCCCCACGGTGTCCCGCTTCGAACCCGAAGTGCTCTCCTACGCGGAAGAAATCGCCACCCGGTGGGAAGTGGACCCGCGAGTCAGCGCCTGGATGAACCAACTAGACTCGCTACGTGGCGTTGCTGACCTACCCCCGGCCGAGGTCCCCGAGACCGTCAACGCCGAATTACGCGACTACCAGGTGCAAGGCTTCCGGTGGCTGGTGCAACTGTGGCATCTGAAACTCGGCGGCATCCTCGCCGATGATATGGGCCTGGGCAAAACCCTGCAGACCCTGGCCCTGGTCGACTATGCCCGCACCACTGCCCGCCAGGACACCACCGGCAACCCCGAGGGGCCATTCTTAGTCATCGCCCCCTCCTCGGTGGTGGGTGTGTGGAAATCCGAGGCGGAACGGTTCGTCCCCCACCTGAACGTCACCGTACTCGACACCAGCTCCGCACGCTTGAGAACCGACGTCTCTCGAGTCGTTGAAGACTCCGACCTGGTGGTGACCTCGTACGCCATTGCGCGTCTGGATGCCGACCGTTTCGCCGAACACACCTGGGGCGGGATCATCCTCGACGAAGCGCAGTTCGTCAAAAATCACCGCACCAAGGCCCACAAAGCCATCCGCTCTTTCCAGGCCCCCTTCTGGCTGGCCATCACCGGCACCCCAATGGAGAATGCGCTCTCGGACTTGTGGTCGATCCTCAACCTCACCGTCCCAGGACTGTTCGGGTCCTACGCCACCTTCCGCGACACCTACCAAAAACCCATCGAAGCCGGCCAACGCATTTCTGCCGAACAGCGTGCCTCGGGAGAAGACGCCGAGATCCGTGGCAAAGCTGCCGAACGTATGAACCGGCTACGACAGCGCATCAAACCGATCATGTTGCGTCGTACCAAGGACGTGGTGGCCCAAGAGCTACCCGAAAAACAAGAACAAACCATCACCGTCCGACTCAATCCGGAGCATCGTCGCCTCTACGACCGGGTGCTACAACGGGAACGGCAAAAGGTCCTGCACCTCATTCAGGACTTCGACTCCAACCGGATGAACGTCTTCCGTTCGCTGACGCTGTTGCGCATGCTCGCCCTCGACCCGCAGATCGTCGACGACGAGTACCGGGACGTGGACTCCTCGAAACTCACCGACCTGATGCAACGATTGCAGCTACTGGTCGCTGACGGTCACCGCGTGATCGTCTTCAGCCAGTTCACCTCCTTTTTGCATCGGGTGGCTGAAACACTAACCAAACACGACATTGCCCACAGCTACCTCGACGGAGCCACCCGAAACCGGTCAGCGGTGATCGAGCAGTTCCGGGCCGGAGACATCCCGGTCTTTTTGATCTCACTCAAAGCCGGTGGATTCGGACTCACCCTGACCGAAGCCGACTACGTGTTCCTCCTCGACCCGTGGTGGAACCCCGCCGCCGAAGCCCAAGCCGTGGATCGCACCCACCGGATCGGTCAAGACCGACGGGTTATGGTCTACCGGATGGTCGCTGAAGGCACCATTGAAGAAAAAGTCGTCGAGCTCCAGCGGGCCAAAGCCGAACTCTTCTCCTCACTGACCGAAGACGATACCGCGTTCTCCTCCTCGCTCGGTGCCGAGGATATTCTGGCTCTCTTCGATGCCGGTGCCTCCACTGAGTCCGCTGAGCCCACGGATCCATAGCACCACTGAGGTGCCGGCACACACGGTGGGGAACCTGACCACCGTGGCGGTGATGTGGCGACTCACGCTCCGCGTTGGTCCGCAAGTACTGATCGGCTTGGTCCCGGCGATCGTGCAACGTGGACCGCCCGCAACCGACAGCTACCGGCCCGGACCACCTCATCCCCAGGGTTCGGCTTCGATAGAGCGAACGTACAAAGACGCCGTGAAAGACCTCGAAAAGGTCTACACTTGAACCGGTAGAATACTCGGGGCAGACTTCGTCCCGGTATGAGGAGGAATGACCGACATGACTTTCGTCAATATCACTGCGCTGACGGTTCCTGATGGTGCCCATAATGAGGTTGAGCGTCGCTTCGCGAACCGCAAGCGGGCCGTTGATACCTTCGAGGGATTTCAAGGCTTCGAAGTACTCCGCCCGGTGGTGGGTGAAACCCGGTACTTCGTCGTCACCCGGTGGGATTCGCAGAACAGCTACAAAAAGTGGGCCGAATCCCGCGACGAACACGCCCATGACGAGGATGAAGAACGCGGATTCTCCGTCGATATCCTGGGCTTCGATGTGGTCGAGGACGAAGAAAACCTCAACTAGTCGGCTTCCGTCACCCTCTGTTCGACACCACACAGGATGAGACCATGATCTTTTTTCGGCGTCAAAAGAAATCCCGTGGGCCCCAGCGCCATAAGCGCTCGCTAACCATCCCCGAATTCAGTGACACCTGGCCGGCTATTGACGAATTGCTCAGTGAACAGAGCGAACGCGTCCACCGGGTCGAAGCTGATCCCGCCCGGGCACGTCAGGTGCTCAACGAGCTGGGTGTCTCCGAGGTTTCACACATGGGAGCACTGCTGACCCACACCGCCGGCTTGTTGATCGATGGCGGGTGGTTGCGCATCCTCGGGTCGGGAAACGATGAGCTCCCCGATCTGACCGTCTGGACTCCGCGACACAATGGCCGACCACTGTATATGACCATCGCGGTGGACGTCATCGGCGGTATTTATGCCATCGATGGTGGCGGACTGGGCATTAGCACCGGCTATATTTGCTATTTCGACCCGGTGCGGTTGAACTGGGGCCCGTTAGCCCCGGATTACGCCGGATTCTTGAACTGGGTCTTCAGCTCCGGTTACGAGGAACTGTATGAAGATCTGCGCTGGGAAGATCACCTCCAGCAGGTCCGGACTTTGGATATGACCGAAGGTATCCGCTTCGACCCGCCACTGCACCAGAGCGAGGGCGTTGACATCAACACGCTACAACGCGAAACCGTCGAGCTCGAAGACCTCTGGGCCACCGAATTTGTGGCAGCCCGCTCCCAGCTACCGGCACCGCACCGCGAACACTAAGCGCCTAACACTTCGGTGACCGTGCCCACGCGTTGCAGACGTCCCTGGTCGATCAACGCCACCTGATCGGCGACCATCCGGGCTTCTGCATGGTCGTGGGTGACATAGACTCCGGCAATCTCGGCCTCGGTGAGGATCTGCCGAATATCGTCGGCCAATCGTGAGCGTAGCTCGGTATCTAACGCCGAGAGTGGCTCGTCAAGCAACATCACCGCCGGTTCTACCGCCAAGGAACGAGCCAAGGCCACGCGCTGGGCCTGACCACCCGAGAGTGTGGCGACGTTGCGACGACCAAAACCGGGCAGGTTCACCAGCTGCAGCAGACGCTCCACCCGGGCCCGGCGTTGCGACCGGGGGAGATGTTCCACTTCGAGGCCATAGGAAATATTGCCGGCCACAGAGCGGTGCGGGAATAGTTGGGCGGACTGGAATACCATGCCGATGCCGCGCCGGTGTGCCGGAACATGTTGGCCTGGCCCGGCCAAGATGCGGTCGCCAAAACGCAGGGTGCCGGAGCTGATCCGCTCCAGTCCGGCAATGCCACGTAACAGCGAAGACTTTCCCGACCCCGAGGGTCCTAACAGGACCAGGATGGTGCCGGCGTGAACCTGGAAGCTGGCCTCGGTGATGGCTTGGTACCCGTTGGGATAGTGCACCGAGATCTGCTCGGCGATGAGTTGCTGTGGTGTGGTGGAAGCTGTCACGATGTCCTTTCCTTCACGCCCGCCGGGCGAAGCCGTTCGCAGATCAACAATATGCCAGCACTCAGCACGGCTAACACCACCGAGCCAGCCATGGCCATCCCAAAATTATCGGAACCAGGACGCGACAGCAGCTGGACAATGACCACCGGCAACGTCTGATAGCTCGGGGACGCTAAAAAGCTGGTGGCCCCAAATTCTCCCAGCGAGACCGCAAAACCAAAGCCGGCAGCCAATCCGAGGCTACGGACCACGTAGGGGCCATCAATGGTGGCGATCACCCGGACCGGGGAAGCCCCTAACATCGTGGCAGCCTCACGTTGGGCCGGGTCGACCGCGGCCAACACCGGCACCAGAGTGCGTACCACCAGGGGCAAAGCCACCACCGCCTGAGCCAACGGGACGAGCAATCCTGACTGCGCTAGGTGTGGGAAGGCTGGTTGCAAGGAGATCAAGAATCCGAAACCGATGGTCACCGCCGAAACACCCAACGGGAGCATGAAGGCGCCATCGATGAGCCGTTGCAGGGACCGCACCGCCGGGGAATGGGTGGGACGGGTGAGCAACAACGCGAGCGGAATTGCCAACAGGACGGTGACTATTGTGGCATCCAGTGCGATACGTAGCGAATGGTCCAGTGCCTCCACCACCGTGGCGCCACCGGCAAAACCGGTTCCCGAATGCGTAGCCAACAGTTGGTAATGGCGCGTGCTGAATTCGCCATCAACCGTCAACGACCGGGCCACCAAGGTCAGCAAGGGAGTCAGTATCAGTCCGAGGACCACCGCGAGCGTGATCGTCAACGGGAACCAGTCGGTGCGGGTCAGCCTCACCCGGTGCGCTTGGTGCAACCGAGCCGCCTGCGAGGAACCGGTGCGCTGGGTAATGATCACCGATATCACGACAATCACGCACTGAATCATCGACAACACCGCGGCGGTGCGCAGATCGAGGAACGTCTTGGTCTGGCGAAAAACCTCGGTCTCTAACGTCCCGACTCCCGGGGCGCCCAGCGACCGCACTAGCCCGTAGGCGGTCGAACAAAACAGAAACACCAACCCGGCGCTTCCAGCAATGGCTGGACGTAGCGCTGGCAAGGTCACGGTGAAAAACGCCCGAGCCGGGGAAGCCCCGAGCATTCTGGCCGCTTCAGTGGAACGTGGATCCAAGACCTGCCACAACGACCCCACCTGACGGATCACCACCGAATAGTTGAAGAACATCATGGCGATGATCACTGCCGTCGTGGTCTGATCCAGAAACGCTAGGCTGGTGCCTGGCCCAAAGACCGCACGGAAGGCTACCCCCACCACCACGGTGGGCAACACAAACGGGACGGTGGCCACCGAACGGAGCATCTCTCGACCCGGAAACTGTGTGCGGTAGAGGATATAGGCGCCCGGGATCCCAAGCACCAGGGAGCCCAGAGTTCCGGCGGTGGCCATGAACAAGGTGTGACCAATAATCCGCCAGGTGCGTGCGGTGCCGAAGACTTCCCCAAAACCCGACAGGTCCAGCGAGCCCTGATCATCAACCAGGCCTCGGGCCAGCATCCCCAGCACCGGCCAGGCGAAAAAGACCGCAAGGAAGGCCAACGGTAGCAGGGCGACGAGCACCCACACGATCCAACGAAAACGCGACATCACACCGTTCTTTTCAGGTCAATTGGATTTATGACGGGTCATTAAGCCGGGGGTCCTGTAGAGTAGGCCCGTGATGAAAACTCCCTGCGACTTCCGTGGTTCTCGTTTGTTCGCCGTTCTGTTAGCTACCGGTTTAGCGCTGAGCGGTTGTAGCTCCTCAGATGGGGCAGATCAGGCCAGCGACGCGGGAAATAACACGACGTCTAGCCCCTCGGCAGAGCCCACGACTGCCTCGCCCTCGCCGACCCCGGAACCAGAAGAACTGCCCGGTGGCGGTGATACGCTGTTCCCCGACCGCCGCTTCGTGGCACTTTATGGTACCCCGTCCACAGAGGCACTGGGTGCCCTGGGAGAACAGGACCTGGAGGGGTCGATAAAACGTGTCGAAGAGCTGGCCGATGAGTACTCGGAAAACAGTGAGGATCCGATCCAACCGGCCTTTGAAATCATCACCTCCGTCGCGACCGCTCACCCCGGCGAGGACGGCAACTACTCCAACGCCCTGCCGGTCGAGGACCTGCAAGAGTGGGTCGATCGGGCCAAAGAAGAAGACATTTACGTGATCTTGGACCTGCAACCGGGTCATAACGATTTCCTCTCGCAGGCGAAACTCTATGAGGACCTGCTGAAAGAACCCCACGTGGGTTTGGCGCTGGACTCCGAATGGCGCTTGCAACCCGGTCAGGTGCACGGCCGTCAGATCGGCACCGTCGATGCCGCTGAAATCAACGAGGTCATCGACTGGTTGGCCGAGCTCACCGCAGAAAACGATCTGCCCGAGAAAATGCTGGTCCTGCACCAATTCCGCACCTCGATGATCACCAACCGCGACCAAGTGGATACCTCCCATGACGAGCTGGCCGTGGTGTTGCACGCCGATGGCCACGGAACCCAAGAGGTCAAACAGGAGACCTGGAGCGTGCTCACCGAGGACTTGCCCGAGGATATGTGGCCGGCATGGAAGAACTTCTACCGTCAAGACCAGCCCATGCTGACGCCGGCACAAACCTACGACCAGGTGAATCCCACCCCCTGGTTGGTCACCTACCAGTAAGGCAAGCAACCAACCAGACAACAAGGCGGGACGCCATAGGGGCGACTACTGGGCCTCATAGGTTTCGGTCCAGGAGTTCAGCCAGTCTTCACGCTGGTCCGCGACCTCTTGCAGATCCGGCTCAATGGGGTCCTCGGTCAGTGAGGCGTATTCGCTCCACTCGTCTGGCAGCTCGATGCTGTCATCGACCGGATACATAAACATCTGCTCAGGAATATCCGCCTGGAATTCTTCGGAGAGCATGAAGTCGATGAAAGCCTGAGCGCCCTCGGGGTTCTCGGCGTCCTCCAGCACGCCAGCATATTCGATTTGCTGGATGCAGGTGCCGTCAATGCTGGTGGTCCGACCTTCTTCAGCGGCCGGTGACGAGGAGTAAGACACCACCAACGGGTAGGGTCCTTCACCTTCAGAACCGGAGAAGTCGGCGTAATAAGCATCAGACCAGCCACCGGCGACTTTCACCCCGTTATCGAACAGGTCTTCCCAGTACTGTTCGGCATCGTCGCCGAATTCCGTCCGGGTGGCAACCAAGAACGCCAGGCCCGGGGAGGAATCATTCGGGTCACTGGTGACCAACAGGTCCTTGTAGTTCTCATCAGTGAGATCGTCCAAGGTCTCCGGAAGTTCCAGGTCGTTGTCGTCAAACCACTCGGTATCAGCGTTGATGCAAACCTGACCGTGGTCGATCGGCACCAGCGCGTCCGAGCCATCAACGGCGAGGTTTTGGGCAGATTCTGGAAGTTGACCGGAATAATCCTGCAGGAAGTTTTCGTCCAACAGCGTCTGAGCCGAATAATTCTCCACCCCGAAGAAGCCGTCCACGGTGGGGGAGTCCTGTTGCAGGATGAGCTGGTTGACGACAGCCCCGGCGTCACCGGGGGCTGTGGTGGTGACGGTGTAACCGGATTCCTCTTCAAACTGCGCGAGCAATTCCTCGGAGACACTGAAGGAATCGTGAGTCATCATGGTAACTGTCTGGTTCTCGTCACCGTTGTCTCCACCATTATTATCTGCCTGATCTGCGGCCGAACATCCTGACAGTACCAGCGCTACCACCGCCGAGAGCCCGAACACCGTGCTGATCTTTCGACGGTGAGACCGGGCGGGCCCAGGTGAGTGATGGGTGAGGTGCGTCATCAGTGCATATCCTCCTTCAAGGGATAGGAGGGCGAGCACCCTGGGCGAGGTGAGAATCACCCGCGATTAGCCCACGGTGCAAGGAGAGATACTCGACTCCCTTCGCCGGCATGGCCCGGAATCAGGTTCGAGGGTCTGCGAAATGCGTTCGCACTCTCAGCACCACGGTGGTGCTCCCCTGTCGATGAGAAAAACCCTACCGAAGACCTGTTCACCAACCCAACTCATGAACGCCGTGAGATGAGCTCGAGTGTAGAATCGGGAGGCTACCCCACTTAAAATGTGACATCCAACACGTCTTGTATAACAATTTGGTAACAGCTTTTGGCTCGGCTTCTCGAGCCCTGGCGCTCTCCGGGTCCCTAATGATTATCAACGGTTTAGGCGTTTTTTCCGGCCTAAAATTGGCCCACATCGGCGTGAGGGCCGGGTTGAAAGCATTTTTCAGTCGTCTATTGTGAAAAAAGATGGATGACACAAAGACCCTTCCAGACCACCCGACCGACAAACCCCGCGCTATCACGGTTCGACCGTTCGCTCCCGGAGACGGAGCAAAAATTCATCGGATCGCTCGTGACACGGGCGTCTTGGACTTGAACTCCTCGTATAGCTATCTGCTGTGGGTTCGAGATTTCTCCCAAACCTCCGTTGTTGCCGAACTCGATGGTGAAGTCGTCGGGTTCATTACCGGCTACATCCGCCCTGATGCCCCAGACACGTTGATGGTCTGGCAAGTTGGCGTCGACGAAGCCGCTCGGGGACTGCGCGTGGCCTCTCAGATGTTGGACGCGCTCAACGAATCGGTGCAACCGAAAGTGTTGGAGACGACCATTACCTCCACGAATAAAGCCTCCAACGCCCTGTTTGCTTCCTTTGCCAAGCGCAACAACGCTGGTGAAGAGATTACCCCCTTATTCACCCCTGAGATGTACCCCGACGATCAGCCCACCGAATACCTTCACCACATCGCACCGCTGAACAGCTAGAGCAGGATCGCACTGATCCCGCTCGCTGGCGGAGAGATGGGTCGAGACAAGTTTTCCACGGAAAGGAATTCCCCATGGATACCGAGATTTTTGAGACAACAGAGTCCGAGGTTCGTAGCTATTCCCGTTCCTGGCCGACCGTGTTCGTCAAAGCATCTGGCTCCCACCAGATCGCCGAAGACGGCACCGACTACTTGGACTTCTTCGCCGGGGCTGGTGCTCTGAACTACGGACACAACCACCCCAAGCTGATCGACGCCATCCGCGAGTACCTGGACAACGGTGGCCCGTTGCACTCGCTGGATATGATGACCCCGGCACGTCGCGACTTCTTGGAAACCTTCAAGAAAGTCATCCTCGAGCCCCGCGGTCTGGACTACAAGGTCATGTTCCCTGGCCCGACCGGTACCAACACTGTTGAGGCCGCACTGAAGTTGGCCCGTAAGGTCACCGGACGCCAGCACATTCTGTCGTTCACCAACGCCTTCCACGGCATGACCCTGGGTTCGCTGTCGGTGACCGGTAACTCGATGAAGCGTAAGGGTGCGGGTATTCCGCTGACCAACAGCTCGAAGATTCCCTACGACGACTACTTCAACGGCGAGACCGAAGACTTCATCTGGCTGGAGCGCGTCCTGGAAGACTCCGGATCCGGTGTCGATAAGCCAGCCGCCATTATCGTCGAAACCGTTCAGGGTGAAGGTGGTTTGCGTGCCGCACGCGCCGAATGGTTGCGTCAGCTGGCCAAGCTGTGCAAGAGCCACGAGATCTTGCTGATTGTTGACGATGTGCAGGCCGGTTGCGGTCGTACCGGTAGCTTCTTCTCCTTCGAAGAAGCCGGTATTACCCCGGACATTGTCTGCGTGTCTAAGTCCATTTCCGGTTCCGGTCAGCCGCTGGCGCTGACCCTGTTCAAGTCTGAACTGGATGTGTGGGGTCCGGGTGAGCACAACGGTACGTTCCGTGGCAACGCCCTGGCGCTGGTGACCGGTGCTGCCACCTTGCGTGAGTTCTGGGCCGATGACACTTTCGAGAAGGGTCACCTGGCTCAGGCTATCGAGCTGGTTCAGGACAAGCTGATCAAGATTACCGCTGCTGTTTCCGGATCTGCAGTGCGTGGCCGTGGTCTGCTGACCGGTATCTACTTCGAAGATCAAGACCTGGCAGGCAAAGTGGCTGCTGAAGCCTTCACGCGTGGCATGTTGCTGGAAACCTCGGGTCCGGAAGACGAAGTTCTCAAGATCATGCCACCGCTGACCACCGAGCTCGACGAGCTGGAGCGCGGTATGAATCTGATCGCCGAAATCCTCGGCGAGCTGACCGGGGCCGATGTCAGCAGTATTACCGGCGGACAGAACGAAGACAACCTGGCTAACGCCTAAATCGACGGCATAAACCACGACGTCAGTAACAACCGGCTGGCCGCGGCATCAACTCGGCGCCAGCCAGTGAAAGGAACTTGATATGTACGTTATTAACCGTGATGACACCAATGACACCGAGCGCGACGTAACCTCGGAGAACTGGCGCTCACGTCGCATGGTGCTCGCCCGCGAAGGTGTTGGTTTCTCCATGCACGATACCGTGATTTACGCCGGCACGACCTCGACCTTCCATTACCAGAATCATATCGAGGCCGTCTACTGCGTGCAGGGTAACGGTACCCTGACCAACGAAGAGACCGGTGAAGTCCACGAACTCAAGGACGGCACCCTGTACCTGCTGGATGGTCACGAGAAGCACACCGTGCGCGCTGAAACCGAATTGCGCATGGCCTGTGTGTTCAACCCGCCGGTCACCGGCCGTGAAACCCATGACGAGAACGGCGTCTACCCGGCAGTCTTCGAAGAGGGCTCTGACCGCAAGGTGCCGAAGCAGCCTAGCGCCTAAGCTCCACACCTGACGACCAACGGCGACCGGCCCCATTTCGGGGCTGGTCGCCGTTTTTGGTGGGTGATGTTAGAGAACTTTCCTCGTACTAGATGGCCCTGAGCCCGAAGTTGCCTTGCTTTTTAGCCAGGATGGATTGGACGACCAGAACGAGGATCCCGATTCCCAGGCCGCTGAGGGATAGCAGCATATTAGAATTCAGCAACAGGATGGCCGCGCCTGCGATCACGATGCACAAAAACCAGTGCATATTGACCATAAAGTGCCGTTCCAATGCCACGCAAAGCATCAGGATGCCAATGACAGCCGTCGTGACGACAAGAATGCCTTGGCCAATCGAGACGTCTCGTAACAACAATTCCGGACTGTAGACAAAGATATACGGAATAATAAACCCTGCTGCGGCCAGCTTGAGCGCCGCGAAACCAGTTTGCATGGGAGAAGCCCCAGAGATACCGGCTGCGGCAAAGGCAGCGAGCGCGACAGGCGGAGTGATGTTGGCGAACAACCCGAAGTAGAACACGAACAGGTGCGCCACGATCGGTTCCACACCGAGTTCGGTCAATGCAGGGGCCGCCATGGTTGCTGTGATGAGGTAAGCGGGAATCGACGGAAGACCCATCCCCAGCACCAAACAGGCAAGCATGGTGAAGACCAAAGTCCAGAACAAAATACCGCCCGAGAGCGCCACAATGGCCGAGGCTAGCACCACACCGAAGCCGGAGATAGTCACCACGCCAACGATGATCCCCACGCTTGCACAAGCTACAGCCACTCCCAAGGTCTGTCGGACGCCGTTTTCCAGGGCCTCGATAATGTCTTTGAAAGACAATCTGGAGGTCTTGCGCAACATAGCGACCACGATGGTGACAATGATCGTGAGAAGAGCGGAATAAAGGATGGTGCGTCCGGAGAAGAACAGCATATAGATGAGGAAGAACAATGGGATAAGCAGGTGACCACGTTCTTTTAGAACATCGAGAACTGCTGGCAAATTATCTCTTGAGATACCCTTCAGTCCTTCACGAGTTGCTCGAAGGTGAATCTGGACAATCAGAGATAGGTAGTAGAGCAACGCGGGAACGATGGCGGCAACCGCGACTGTGGAGTATGGGACACCAAGTGTTTCCGCCATGATAAAGGCCGCAGCGCCCATGACCGGGGGCAAGATTTGTCCACCCACTGAGGCGGTTGATTCCACTGCCCCGGAAAAGGTCTTGGTGTAGCCAATTTTCTTCATCATTGGAATGGTGAATGCCCCTGTTGAGACAACATTTGCAATAGCTGACCCGTTGATGGACCCCATGAATCCAGATGCAAGGGTAGCCACTTTGGCGGGCCCTCCACGGCTCTGACCAGCAATGGCAAGGGCTAAATCGTTTAACAGCGCTGACATCCCGGACTTTGCTAAGAACGCACCGAAGAGGATGAAGAGAATGATGTAGGTTGCGGACACGCCGGTTGCTGTTCCGAAAATGCCTTCGGTGGTAGAGAGGAACTGATACGCCAGGTCTTCCCATTCATAACCGCGGTGACGCAGCACACCGGGTAATTCACGGCCGAATATTCCAAAGAGGATGAAAAGTATAGCCAAGACTGGAAGTGCCCAACCTGTGACTCGTCGGGCGGCCTCGAGCACGAGAACGACCAAGATGGTTCCGACAATGACGTCCGTGGTTGTCGAACGACCAGCTTGCAGGACCAGCTGCTCATAGTTCGTGGCGATATAGATCGACGGAAGGAGAGAAAGTAGGGCCAGAACACCGTCGACGAGTTGGACAGTCAGGCCCTGAGCTTTCCTGAACGGTGGATAAATCAAGAAAATCAGGAACAGAACAATACTGACGTGGATTGAACGGTGAATCAGCGTGGGAGGTGATCCGAAGTAGGCGGTCCACATGTGGTAAATCGCGAAGGCGCATGCCACTGCGGTGATCAAAATGACCAGGGGACGCCATTGAATGGTGCGCGTCCGAGATGCGGCATCGAACTGAGCCGCAATTTCGGCCGCTTCTTTTTCCTGATCGCGACGTTCTTGGTCAGTCTGGGGGTGATAGCCAGCTTCTGTGATGGTGGCGGTGGCTAGTAAATCTGAAGGTTGATTTTCTGGTTGCCTTTTGGGCTGTTGAGCAGGTTTCATAGCAGTACTATCTCGAGTCGTTGGTGATCAGGAAGTTGCGTTGCATCTATACATTGCGGATCATGATCGATGAGAACTTGGTACTGGGCGCGATGAGAATGGATCCAGCGAATTGCGTCGAAGGGGCGGTCAATATTATCGATAACCACTTGGTTGCCTTCGTAACGCAGATCTCCTTGTTCTCCGGCGGGCATGCCGGCTCCGTAGGAAGAGAAACGAGTTTGGGTCAGCACCAAGCCAGTAGGAGTCACCGTAAAGATGTCGGTCCACGGTGTGAGTTCAATTGAGTGAACCCAAGACAGGCTGATGGTGGTGCCGTCTTTGGCCGGGAGCGTGGCATACACATCGTGATGTTGCTGGTGACGGCACACAATTTGTCGATGTCTAGCCGGTATTGAAGCAGTAACGCCAACCCCGCCAGCAGCCGCGAGAACGGTCCCCACTGTCAAAGTGAGGACCGATCTGCGACTCATATCTGGCGGTGTCATGAAAACATGGGGCCTTTAATCACTCAATGAGTTCACTAGTCTTCTTCGCCAGCAACGTGGCCAGAGACATCGACACCATTTTCCTCCAGGTACCGGGCAGCTCCGGGGTGCAATGGTACCGTCAGCCCCTCGGTAGCTTCTTCGAGGCTAATGTCTTCAGCGGCTGCATTGGAATTGTGGATGGCATCAAGGTTGTCGAAGAAAACACGGGTGATGTCGTAGGCGGCATCCTCGCTCAATTCTGAGCTAATCATCAAGTGGTTGACGACGCCGACGGTCTCAACATCTTCTTCCTGCTGGTAGGTTCCGCCTGGGATAGTGGTTTCGATGAAGTAATCGTTTTCCAGGAGTTTGTCACGCGCATCCCCGTCAATGGTGAGGACATTGAAGTCTGTACTCGTCGACAGTTCGGTTAAAGCGGGGTTCGGAACGCCGGCCGTCACAAATGCAGCGTCGATATGTCCGTTTGCCATCTGGTCGGTGGCCTCTGCGTAGTCAAGATAATCGGCATTGATATCGTCGTAGGTCATATCGTATGCATCAAGAATCGTCTGAGCGTTGAGCTCTACGCCAGAACCGACGTCACCTACGGCAACATTCTTCCCGGACAAATCTTCAATGCTTTCGATATCGGAGGAAGCGCTGGCTACCACTTGCACAGTATTCGGGTACAGGGCTGCTACAGCCATCAAGCCGTCACGTGGCTCGCCTTCGAAAGGTCCAGTGCCTTCTAAGGCCTGGACATTGGCATCACCCATGGTGATCGCTAGTTCAGCGCCACCGTCGGTGAGGAGGTTAATGTTTTCGGCGGAGGCACCGGTGGCCTGGACCGTGCTGTCTGAACCCAGTTCGTCGCTGAGTAGATCACTGAATGTGGCGCCGACCTGGTAATAGACTCCAGACGAACCGCCTGTTGCAATTGTGAGGAACTCGGTATCCAGATCTCCGGTTTCCGCAGATCCGTTCGATGATTCGTCTCCGCAAGCGGTGAGCGCCAGGGTTGCCACTGCGACTGTTGCGCCAAGCTTGGTGAAAGGTGAATTTCTTGTACTGCGGTTGTGCGTTTTGGGGGCGTGAGTCATGATCGACATAGCCTTGCTCCTCGTGATGTGTGACCTTGGTGAGTGTCGTGACTGGCAGTTAAGGCACATAGCATTAAATGTGTCGTAAATCACTACATTGAGAGTAGCAGAAGTCACATTCTCAGACGTTAAATTTCATGAAGGGTAGAGGGGTGGGAAAACAGGCGTAGACTATACCCGCTATGGGGCTATAGCTCAGCTGGTAGAGCGCGTCGTTCGCATCGACGAGGTCAGGGGTTCGACTCCCCTTAGCTCCACTGAAGAAGAGAAGATCGAAACTGCCCCGCCTGATGGCGGGGCAGTTTTGTGTCTGCAGTGACGTGCGCCGGGACGTCGATGCTGATGGAGTGGACAGCCCTGCGCCGACAGGACGAGCCTCGTACATGTGGCGGTCCTCAGTGAGTCTTAGAGCGTGGCGGGGCACTCCGGGCGTGAACCTCGCTCGTGTGGCGTGGTGTTCCATGCGCGAGAGTGCCGGTGAGGTCAGCTCCAGGCACAACCGGTGGGTCCATTGGCCGGAATGCTGTGGCATCGAGCTTCTCCGCATAGGACGAGAGCTACAACTAGTTGTTCGAAGCTGCGTTTGCCTTCCCCACCTGAAGTCACAATTCGAGTACATCACAATGACTCCGACAAACCGGCGGGGATTCTTGCGGCATGCTGATCAGCAGTACAGTCAAAGCATGGACCAGCGCAGTAGCGGCAGCACCCCATGGTGGGTGCAATCCCACCACAATCCGCCGACTCCTGATGAGCGCAGGCTGCTTGAACGTGTCGAAGAGCTGTTCGCTGCAGAGTCTGCTGGCCTGAGCGAGTGGGACGACCCGCACTATGATCCCTCGGCACCGGGCGAACGCCGGGACGCGAAGGAGGAGGAGTACAGCCAGTGCCTGGATCCACAGAAGTACAGGATCGTGCTGGCCAGGGCCGACGCCTGGACCATGGTGCTCACCGAACTCGGCTGGGCAGAGGCACAGGACACCAGCGGTGCATTCGACACCCCGGATTCACCCATCGAATGGGCACTGTTCCCGTGGTCCTCCCCCGCGTCCGGACATATGGCAGTGCTGCGTCCCCACGCTGAGGGAGCTGTGCCGCTGACGTTCTGGACCGTGGACGCTGCCGAAGACACTGCTGCCAGTGTTTCCATAGGCGCCGGAGACCCCGCTGTCTTTCTCGAGCAGATGCCGGATTGCTGCTGCGATGCCTGCGACTCCGGATCAGAGGACATGTTCCGAGTCATCGATGAAACAGTACTCTCAGTGGTTGGCGGTTCACTCATCGTGGAGCTGAACAAGAAGTGGCTGAGCGTCCAAAGCGGGACGGGCTCCAGCGCTGGCGGCCCAGATTCCCTGTTCCGGCAGACGACATCCTTCCACGCATCCCCGTGGAGCGATTCTTGGGATCCACGTCCTGTGTTCGAGCCCCCTGTGCCCGAACCCATCGGTCCGCCGCGTCGGGGTCCCGGCGTGTCCCGCTTGGCGCGGGACTTCCGCTTTATGCCCCGTCGGTACGCCGCCTACGTGGACGATCAGCCCAGCGGAGCACTGCTGCGGAGGAAAAAGCGTGGCTGAGAGTTCACAGCGGCTGGGCATCCCAGAGCCGATTATGAACGTGCTGCGCTGCCCGCTCTGCGCTCAGTCCCTGGATCAAGGTCCTGCTCGACTGCACTGCCCATCCGGGCACAGCTTCGACCGCGCCAAACAAGGCTATGTCACCCTGCGGCGCGGTGGCCCGACGCCGAAGAATGCTGACACCCCCGCCATGGTCGCCGCCCGGGAGACTCTGCTGGGCAGCGGACTTTACGCGCCGATCCGTGACCGGCTGGCCACCCGCATCACCGCCCGACTGACCGAAGATCAGCCCAGCCCGGATCAGCCCAGCCCGGATCAGCACAGTACGGATCGACACAGCCCGGACCAGCACAACACGGCAGAGCACCATAACGACGCCGCGGCGCCCTTAGTTGCCGACCTCGGCGGCGGGACAGGTTACTACTTAGCCGGGATTCTGGAGTACCACCGACCGGCCTATGGGGTCTGTATTGACCTCTCGGCTGCCGCATTGAAGCGTGCCGCCCGGTGCCATGAGCGCGCAGCGGCTATCGGCAATAACCTGCTGGCAGATCCCCTGCCTTTGGCGAATAATTCTGTCACCGTAGCTACCAGCATCTTTGGACCCCGCAATCTCCCGGAGATCCGGCGCGTGCTGCGGAACAAGGGAGTTTTCGCCGTGGTCACCCCACCAGCGACCACCTGGCAGAACTGGTCGGACCCTTAAGTCTGGTCCAGGTCGATCAGCGCAAAGACGAACGCCTGGCTGCGAGTCTGAGCGACTTCACCATGATCGCTTCTGAGCAGATTTCCTACACCGCATCGGTCAGCCGCGATCAGGCCCGGGCACTGGTGGAGATGGGACCCAGCGCCCACCACATCAGCACCGAGGATCTCGTCTCAGGTCTAGACCGTCTGCCCAAGGATCTCGTCGTGACCGTCTCAGTCAACCTCGGCCTCTACTGCCAGACCTGAGCTGCTGGACCGCTGGGGCGGGTGCGCCGAACATCTCGCGTCCTGTGTTGATCAGTCGGATGACCTCAGCTTCTTTCAGCCCTCCGACACCAGGTACATAGATATAGCGGTGATGCCTATTCCATACTGGGCCCATCGGCGGGGAAATACGTGGACGAAGCTCCGGTGCCAGCAGGTGGTTCACGTGATAGACACCAGAGGGCGTCAGCACCATCACGATCAGGATGTAGAACATCACCCGCAAGGCATTCGACCAAGCTGCCGGCTTTCCTCGCAGTCTCACGCTTCGAGCGGCGCGCAAGGTACTGAGTGCCTGGTCGAAGGTCATGGGCATAAAAGCCACGCTATCGCTTTCTGTCCCGGACGCTAAAGCCAGAGGCATGAGGTCATGTAAGGTCCGCACTCGGCGGAACCACCTGCACCACGGTCTGCACTGCGACCAGCGGGATGCTGCTCCCAGCCGGCCACCGCCGCCTCAACAATCGGTGACCCTCTCCGCCCGGCGGCGTCGTCGGTCACGCGCGGCTTTCACCACAGATCAGTCCGCAGGTCGAAAGCGCTCCCGCACCAGAGCAATAAGGGTCTCTTCACTCAAGCCCAGCTGATTCACCGTGTCCCGGAGCGTATCGATCTGGGTGGTCAGCTCCGCTGTGGACTGCGGTACGTCCGCAACGATCGCTCCGCGACCCCGCCGCATATCCAGCAGGCCCTCTTCGCGCAGATCCTGGTATGCCTTCAGCACGGTATGCAGGTTAACCGTCAGGGAGGAGGCAACCTCCCGGGCAGAGGGCAGACGATCCCCCGGGGCGAGCCTCCCCTGGGCGATATCTGCCCGGATGGAAGTGGCAATCTGCTCATACAGCGGCACTGGTGAGGAGGTGTCAACCCGCAGAAACATCGCGGCGCCTAGTGTGTCGAGGCTGGGGATTCGCGCTGGAGCAGGGATGCCAGGACATCGGCAGCCTCATCCGCGTCATCGACGGTGACCACCAGTGCGGGCTTGTCGCGACGCTCCACACGCAGCGAGTTACCATCCTGAAGAATGATGCCTCGCGCGCCCGGAGCCATGCGCAGGCCCCATCCGCCGAACTCTGAAAACCCGCTTGTCTCACCGGAGCTGACCGAGGTGATCTCGCTCAGGCCCACATGGACCGACGGCCAGCCCAACGGCACCGAACGGAGCCTGAGCCCTTGGGCGTCGATCTGCATACTGAAACGAGTTGCCGTGAGGACTGCGAAAAGAACGACAATAACGGCCACGCCCATCAGCAGAATGATCCACAACGGCGATTCGGGAGCTATCACCGCCGTAGTGACTACAACCATGCCTGCACTGAGGTACAGCACCCATCGGATAGAACTGGCCATCTGGATCCGGCGAACCCACATCACACTTTCAGTCTCTCCGAGCCCCAGCGAAGCGGCTTTCTCGGTCAACGGCTGCCGCGGCGGGCTTGCGGGAATCAGGAAGACCAGAGCGGCCGAAAGCACGACGGCACCCAATAGGGCGATTGCGGTTATCCCACCCACCGCACCGGCCTCCCGAGCATCGTCCAAGCCACGTTGGATCGCTAGACCTCCGGTCAGCGCGGCTGTGACCAGCAGCGATGTCCCGAGACTGACTCCAGCCATCAAGCGGGCCATGAACGTGGAGGCCCTGCCGGCCCGCACACTGGGAAGTACCAACACGCTGATGAGCACCGGAAGCAACAGGCCAAAGCCCAGGATGGAAGCTGCCATCACCCAGAGTTCGGCAAAGGAGTCCGCTCCCCCGGCACTCCAATGGATCGCCACCGGAGCTGGGAGCTCCGGTCGCCAGAGCGCCAGGAGCAGCAGGCCAACCCCTACTGCCACCGTGGGGAGAACCATGCTGATCACCACAAAGGTGACTGTCTGACGCTTCGCGTCGGCCCGTCCCTGCCTGTTCACCGCAGACCTCCTCTAAGAACTAGTTGTTATATCTCAAATATAACAGTTGATCAGCTCTGTTGTCTTTGACTGTTCTCACTCTCTTCGGGTAACTCAGTGATGGAGCAGGAATCCTCATCGTCTACTTGTCCAGGTCGGGTTCATCGCCTAATCTGGCGGGACCGACCAGCACTGGTGGCTAGGGCTCCGTCGGCGTGACAACGCGTCGAGTCTGGTTCAAGCGCCACGGTACACCGCAGAACAGTTGCGGCGTTGATCTTAAGGGATAGAAACCTTCAGGAGTGGTGTCGGCATCGTTCTGGTGCCCACCTACTTGGAGGCTTGTCCCATGTCTGTTTCATCAACAGGCTCTTCCCCTCATTTCATTCGCTTAGTGTATGCGCTGGCACTCAGCATCGGTGTCAGCTTCGGCGCGATCCTATTCGGCACCTCTGTGCTCATCACTTCTCATGCAGCTGGTGCCGAATTCTCCCTGGCACTTTTGTCTTCCGCGTTCTCCGGTTCCGTACTCACTGGAGCGTGTCTAGCAGTACCGGTAGGCCGACACGCAGACAAGAACGGCATCCGTGGCATCACGGCCTTAGGCGGGGCGCTCGTTGCTTGTGGTTTCCTCGGCTTCTCCCTCAGCACAGCCCCTTGGCAGCTGCTTGCTTCCTGGTGGCTGCTGATTGGACCCGGCAGCACAATGGTGCTCTTCGAACCTGGATTCATCGGTCTTCAACAATGGTTTAACCGCGAAACCCGCAATCGTGCAGCTGGAACCCTCACCTTGATCACCGGTCTCGCCGGACCGATATTCATCCCAACTACAACATTCCTCGTCAACGAGGACGGCTGGAGAGCAGTAGCGTCCTTTAATGTGGTGTACGGCTCCCCGGTGAGAGCGTCATTCATTACAGAGTGACGGTCACCGTGTGATCCTTCGAGTGAACCTACCAAAGCACTCTCGAAAGGACGTTTCACGATGACCGTCACCCCTTCTAGTATCGACCTTCGCGGCCTGTTGGAGGAACAGCTTTTGCAGGCAAGTCCTGACCTGATCCGGGACTTGTTGCAGATGTTCATCAACACCCTGCTCTCAGCCGAGGCTGACGCGGTCTGCGGCGCTGAATATGGGCAGAGCTCTGATGCCCGGCAGAACCGGCGCAACGGCTACCGGCACCGGGGCTTCGACACTCGGGCCGGCACTTTGGATGTGGCGGTACCCAAGCTGCGGCAGGGGACCTACTTCCCCGAGTGGCTGCTGGAACGACACAAACGTGCTGAGCGGGCACTGACCTCGGTGGTGGCCACCTGCTACTTGCTGGGGGGTCTCTACCCGCCGGATGGATAAGCTCGTCGGGTCCCTGGGGATCGAGAGCCTGTCGAAGTCCCAGGTCTGGCAGATGGCCTCTGAACTCGATGAGCAGGTCGAGGCCTTCCGCACCCGACCCTTAGACTCTGGGCCCTACACCTTCGTTGCCGCTGACGCGCTGGTGCTCACAGTCCGTGAGTCCGGCCGTGTGGTCCCGGTGCACGCGATGGTGGCTACCGGCATCAACCGCGATGGCCACCGCGAGATCCTCGGCATCCAGGTCAGCACCGCCGAGGACGGGGCCGGCTGGCTGTCCTTCTTCCGCGACCTGACCGCCCGGGGCCTTAGTGGAGTGAAGCTGGTGACCTCTGATGCCCACGCTGGGTTGAAGGCCGCGATCGCTGCGACCTTACCCGGTGCAGCCTGGCAGCGGTGCCGGACACACTATGCGGCCAACCTGATGGCCACTACCCCCAAGGCCTCCTGGCCCTGGGTGAAGACTCTGCTGCACAGCATCTATGACCAGCCCGATGCCCAGGAAGTACACGCCCAGTTCGACCGTGTCGTCGAGGCCCTGGACCATAAACACCCCAAGGTCGCCGACCACCTGGCCGGGGCCCGCGAAGACATCCTGACCTTCACTAGCTTCCCCAAAGAGGCCTGGCGCAAGATCTGGTCAAATAATCCCAACGAGCGGCTGAACAAGGAGATCCGCCGCCGCACCGATGTGGTCGGGATCTTCCCTAACCGCGAGGCCATCATCCGCCTAGTCGGGGCCGTGCTGGCCGAGCAGCACGATGAATGGGCCGAAGGCCGCCGATACATGAACCTCGAGGTCCTCCAACACGCCCAACAGCTCGGCACCGACACCACCGAGGAGGTGCCACCACAGACCATCGAAGCCCTCGCCGCATAACCCAGAATTACACGCTTGAAGGATCACCCCTCATACACCACACCACCGGACTTGACTCAACAGAAGCGTAATGATGATAGCTGTGCCAGGTGGGAACCGTCCGGGTGGGGCATTCATAGCATTCCTTTGCAAGATGTCTAGGTGTCTTAAAGGTAGCAAAACTGCTAAACACGTGTGTTTGTTTCCGGGCTCGAATTGGACGATGAGGCGCTACGTTTGCACCCACCCACGACATCGTATGAAAAGTTGCGTATGCACAACCGAATGCTTGCTGACAATGACGCGTTGATGTACCACCAGGCGCTTTTCGTCCGAGGGCGCCATGCTCAGCCCGCTCTGAAAAGCTCAGGGCTTTCCGGCAATGCCCGTCATGGTGCACGTCCCAACCGCCGAATTCTGCACCCTTAGGCCCTCGCCGGTTGGGTTCTGCGGACGTGTGTGGGACAACGTGCGCAGATCTAACGCAACGGCTAGATATTCGCGTAGCAACTCTATCTGTCATCCGTGCAGGTGAAGTCGCGTCTGGTCGAAGAGGGCGACTGTGGCGCCAGCAAGCTCGAAACGCAGGACGTCAGATACGGAGTTCCGATTGAAGGAGTCGTTACTTTGATAAACCCGCTTAGTAGCACCAGCGCCACCGTAGCTCGTCATGATGACGTTGGCCATCTGCAACTCGGTGTGAGTCGGGTACAACATCCAGTTGTATCCACCTGCTGTTGCGCCCCAAGGTAAAAGGCTCAGCTACGTAAGATGGGCAACAAGAAGCACCCCCGTTGATGGCGGGAGAAATTCTCATGGTTGGTGGCTCCGGGCGTGACATCGGGATGGTGCGGGCGGTCACGCGACGAGTGGTTCAGTCGTCTTTACGAATGTAGTAGACGACGATACTGATGATGACGACGAGGAGGATGGCCGCGAAGGGACCGGCGTCGAAGGACCAAGGACCGATCCCGACGCTGTTGTTTGCTGTGATCATGCGTTCTCCTTGGTTCGAGTGTCGGGTTCTTCTGGGACGTATCGTGATTTGAAGATCGTGGTGTAGACGGGGCCGGTGAGTAGCCAAGCGATGTTGATGAGGGTGAGTCGCGCCACCCAGGCCCACAGCTCGTCAGTCCAGAATTCCTCCATCGTCGAAGGCCACGACCAGCCGGAGAACGCCTTCATGATCAGCAAGGCGGGCACGGCGATGGCCCAGGCCGTCAGCACACGCAGCCAGTCTTGCCACTCGTGCCGGACCTTGGCGGGCCCTGTCCGTGGTGGACGTGATGGTCTGGGACCATCGGCGAATCGATAAGCGAACCATGCATCCGCTCTTTTGATGATGTAGTGCCCGAAACCGACGCTGAAGCCCAGGTAGGCCCCGGCAAGCCCGTGGACGAAGGTGGGCTCGGAACCACGGGAGAGATCCAGGCTCACCAGGATGATCAGCACCAGATCGGCCAGTGGCACGCTGAGCAGCAGGGCCGTGCTGGTCCGTTTCAGCTTGAGCGCGTAGCGAGCGAGCAGTCCGAGCACGAGCAGAACCCAGAACGCGATCTCGGCGCCGATGATGGCGACCACTATCCAGCTCCCAGAGAAATCCATGTCTCAACCTTGTCGCATCCGCGCTGTGTCATCATCGACCAGATGACGGCACTTCGCAGGCTGTGCGTCACCCGTTTGGGCTACGCAGGATGGTGCTTGCGTGAGACCCATCATCGGGTTGAAATAGAAGCAAGGGCGTGGACGATCGCGGGTCGCGAGGTGATGGTATGACTGGGACAGGGTCGATCCCGTCGCTACGTCATACGTGGATCACCATCGGGTATGTCGTGGTCGCGATTGGCTTCTGCTTCGTGCCGGGCGCGGGGATCGAGTGGTTCGCGACACCCCGCTCACAGGTCCTGATCGGTAGCATCGCTACCGCGATCGCCCTCGGCATTGTGCATCTGTTCCGGCAAAAGTGGCCCACCGTGGTCGTCGTAGCAGGGCTGGCAGTAATGACCGCTGAGGGCCTCACAACCGGGACCACTTCGGTTGGGGCGATCCTGATCGAGTGTGATGCCCTTTATAGCTTGGTCATTGCCCGACCAACGACGCGGTCCCGGAGACTACTGCCGATGATCGCCGCGGTCTGCTTGTCCAGTGCCGTCGGTGGACTGCTTCTAGCGAACCTCCTCGCGGAGCCATTGTTGCAGATGACTACCTTGCTACTGGCGGTCGGGGTTACTCTGTGGTGGGGTATCACCGTACGAGCACCGATGACCCGGGCCGAGGAAGAACGTGAACGCGCCACTCTCATCGCTGACGCCGTCGCGGCCAAACAACGAGAGGCGCTGGTCGCTGAGCGACTGCAGATCAGTCGCGAACTGCACGACACCATTTCCGGGCACCTGTCTGCCATCACAATCCAGGCAGCTGGGGCCCCGGCGACCACAACACCGCCCACAGCCGAGGAACTGACCGAGCGCCTCGAGCGAGTCCGGGCTCTCAGTCTGGACGCGATGGGCGACATGCGAACCCTGATCGACGTGCTCCGGACCGACACGCCCTCATCCCTCGCGCTCGCCCAGAACTGGTCATCGGTGGACTCGCTCATTGCAGGTGCGCGAGAATCCGGCACATCTATCACCCTGACCGGCGACGACCCCGCGACGATCAACCTGGACCCGCTCGTCTCGGTCACCGCCTATTACGTCCTCCGCGAGGCACTCGTTAACGCCGAAAAACACGCCCCGGGCAGCGATGTGACCATCGATATCCGACACGAGGACGAGGTCCTCGCTATGACCATCACGAACGGACAACACCAGCCTGGGCACGTCGGAGCGATGCCGTCCGGATACGGCTTGATCGGATTGGCCGAACGTGTCCGCCTCTGCAACGGAGAGCTCGACATCGACCGCTCCAACCACACCTGGACCTTGCGGGTCTGTCTGCCGCTGAGAACCGGACGGGAGTCACAGCATGCCTAGACTCGTGATCGTCGATGACCACGCCGCCGTGCGGGCGGGCGTTACAGCCATCCTCACGGCCGATTCGGAAATTGAGGTCCTTGGCGAAGCAGCGACCGGCCACGAAACGATCGAGGCCATCCAAAGCCTGAAGCCGGACGTGGTCGTCCTCGACCTGCAGCTACCTGACCGCGACGGCATTGACATCTGTCGCGAGATCACCGCAACGACCGCCACTCGCGTGTTGATCCTTACTGCCTATGAGATCACCGACAATATTACCGCAGCTCTGGATGCCGGAGCGACCGGGTTCCTCGCCAAGACGGCCGAGCCACAGCAGATGATCGACGCTGTGCACGCTGTCGCAGCAGGGCAGGCGTATCTCACCCCGTCGGTCACCCGGCACGTCATCGCACAGGCGACAGGCAAACACACCTCAGCACATCGAACCAGGGCTGCCGCGCCGGAGCTGACCGACCGCGAGCGGCAAGTCCTGCAACTGGTCGCTGAAGGTCTGACCAACAAGCAAATCGCTCAGCGACTTGTGATCTCCCCAGCCACTGCGAAAACGCACCTGGCGCGCATCATGCAGAAACTGGGAGTATCCACCCGCACGCAAGCGGCCATGCTTGTTCGAGCAGGAAACTCACTGGATAACGGAGTGTGAGGCTAGGGCTGTTCCGTCATCAGACGGCCGTGGTCGGGTCGAACGAGAGATCATCGATCAGAAGGAACTCTCAGAGGCCTCTTCGGCGTGATAAAGGAACAGGGTGTGAGCGTGACAGCGCCCGTTGACTTGCTCAGCTGGGCAGATCTGCAACTCTTGATAGCATAAAACCCGTTCTAGAGAGGGGGTCTCATGGAGGGTGCGCAGTTATTGGCTGACAACCTGCTGTCCATGTGGTGGATTGCGATCGTCGCTGTACTCGCTCCCATTCTCGCGTTGGTGACGAGACGCGTTGTACCGGATGTCGTGTGGTTGCTCGTGTTCGGGATTATTATCGGCCCGAACACGCTCGGTTTAGCTGAAAGCACTGAAGCCGTGGAATTTCTCCGCGAACTCGGTATGGGATTTCTGTTCTTGCTGGCCGGTTTTGAGGTCAATGCATCTGAGATGCGTGGCCGGCAGGGTCGGCATGCCGCCCTGACATGGTTTATTTGCGCGCTTCTTGGTGCTGGGGCTGGGTTCCTGTTGCTCCAAGATGGGTGGCAACTCGCTGTGGTGTTTGGCATTGCCTCCACATCAACTGCGCTGGGTACCCTGCTGCCGATCCTCAAAGACTCGGGAGCCCTTCAGTCACCGTTAGGGCGTGCCACTATGGTTCACGGAGCCTACGGAGAGCTGTTGCCCATCGTGGCCATGTCTTTACTGTTGTCTACCCGGGGTACCTGGCAAGCAACGGTCGTGCTCATCCTCTTCAGCCTCGTTGCCATGATCACCGTGGCGGTCCCGGCTCGCATTTTCCGCAAGCTTCCACGCCTGGGGCGGGCCTTCGGGGACGCCTCCGATTCAACAATGCAAACCACTCTGCGCATCACCGTGTGGGTGCTGATCACGCTGATGCTCCTCACCGCACTGCTAGAACTCGATGTGGCACTTGGTGCGTTCTCCGCCGGTCTGCTACTCAACGCAGCGCTCAGCGCTACGTCTCCCGCTCATGCCGACGAGGTGATGCACAAGATCGAAGTCGTCGGGTTCAGCTTGTTGATTCCCGTCTTTTTTGTCACCAGCGGTATGTCGATCGATTTGGGTGCAGTTCTCAGCCAGTGGCCTCTGCTTTTAGGTTTCGTCGTGGTCATTGCTGTGGTCCGCGGGCTACCGGTCTTTGTGCGTGAGCAGTTCACCACGACGCATTCAGGGCTGAAAACCGTGCAAGAGCGCATCGGGCTGGCATTCTATTCAGCGACCGGCCTACCCATCATCGTTGCTGTTACCCAAATTGCAGTTTCGTCAGGTCTCATCTCCACGACCTTGGCCTCGATCATGGTGACTGGAGGTGCGGTAACAGTTCTCATCTTCCCGTTTATTGCCTCCCGGATCACGGCAACCGGCCTTACCGTTAACGAGAGTAAATAAGTCATCGGGGGAGAACGCTTGCCCACGGGGTTGGTGTGGCGAAGCCCAGTTCGTTGGCCATCTCGTGCGATGCGACTGTGGTCCTCTGAATGCTTGTCACTCTACTCAGTAGGCCAGAAGCGACGATGAAATGGATCATTCTTCTTCGAAATAACGTCTTGAGGTTTCTACTTTAGAGTTCCTGAATTCTTTCATGGGTCGACCGGATTGTGCCTGGAATGCTGAGCGTTACATTGTTGCTTGTGAACACGATATCGACAAATAACGTTTTCAAAGGAAAATGTTGGTGTTCTCAAGTGCTATGCGGGTAACGGCGGAGGTAATGACTCGTCCAGGCGTGAGCTGAGAATGACTCATGGTGTAGTTCGTGTGTGTGATTCCCAGTTCTGCGCGTGAGACCTGCGAGTTCCCCATGTGCCGATTCTAAACCCGCTTGTTCTGTCGTCCCGAACGTGCGATGCATTGTCTCGTCGCCGGATAGAGCATGGCAGATGAGCCTATCGCCGCAGGGCACACGGCTAAAGCGAGGCTGTGAGCATCGGGTATAAAGTGGTCACCAGCAAAATCGCCATGACAATGTTGAAGGCTCGGCGCGTGCGGGGCTGTCCGAGCCAATCCCGCAGCTGAGCGCCGAACAGCGCCCAAATCGCCACGCTGGGCGCATTGACCAGGGCATACACCGTGGCGATGAGGCATACCTGCAGAAGATCGATCGAAGCGGGCAGGTAATTGGCCGAAGCACTCACTGCCATGACCCATGCTTTTGGGTTAACCCATTGGAAGGCGGCAGCGCCCAGGAAGGTCATCGGTCGCCTCTGCGAGTTCTCGCTGGTAGGGGAGGGAGCTGTGGCGATTTGCCAAGCGAGCCACAACAGATAGGCCGCGCCAACGAGACGGACGAGCGTGTATAGCGCGGGGAACGTGGTGAACAGCTGGGCAAAACCCAGTGCCACAGAGAACACCAGCACAAAGAAGCCGGTGCTGATCCCGGCTAAGTGGGGCAGCGTTCGTCTCAAGCCGAAATTTACCCCGGAGGCCAGCAACATCAGGTTGTTCGGTCCCGGTGTAATGGAGGTGACCAAAGCGTATCCGGCCAGAGCGAGCAGAGTGTCGACGCTCATGCCGAATCCGACCGGGAGTGGAAAACGTCTCGTGGTTTTGTGGTGTTCATTCCCATAGCATGACACTTATGGGAATACGGTGCAGGTGTCATAGGACACTAAAGGAGCTCGTGTGAAGACACAATCGTCGTGGCATGCGTGGGTCGAGGAGGGCACTGCGACGCTGTACGAGCGTCTCGCAGCTGCGATCGAAGCTGATATTAGGAACGGGCTGCTTCCTCCCGGCACCCGACTGCCGGCGCATCGCCAGCTTGCCCAACAATTACAGATAGCAGTAGGCACAGTCACACGCGCCTATTTGCATCTGGAACAGCAGGGTTTGGTTCAGGGCCAGCACGGTCGTGGTACGTTCGTCGCTACATCAGATCAGCCCGGTGCGCCGGCACTCAGTGGGGGATCCAGTGCGTCCGGCGGGGCGGTAGAGTTGCTTGACTTATCCCTGAATGTGCCACCACCGTTGATCGCTGCGGAAAAACTTGCCACGACATTGGCGCAACTGTCGGATGCGTTTTTGGCCGCCGATTTTTCCAATTACGCAGATGCCTCTGGGGTACCACGGCACCGCCAGACCCTTGCTGGATGGTTGTCTGGGCAGGGAGTTCAGGTCGACGTTGAGCGTGTGCTAATCACCCACGGGGCCCAACATGCACTTGCCGTTGCTTTTGCTGCCACGGCGCCAACTCGGGGAACTGTCTACACCGAACCCCACACTTATGGGGGTGCCCTATCCGCAGTGCGTCAAGCACTCCGACAACTCGTTGCCGTACCTGTTGACGAAGAGGGAATGATCCCTGAGGCCTTAGCCGAAGACCTACAAGGTGCTAACCCTGAAGAGTCGGCAATTGTTTATCTCACTCCAACTCTCCACAATCCCTATGGCATCAGCATGCCACAGCATCGTCGGCGCGAGATTATCGCCGTCTGTCGCCACCACGATGCAACCATCATCGAAGACGATGTCTACTCTACTTTTCGGACGCCCCACACAACCCCGCTGGTCGCACTCGCTCCCGAACGAACCTGGTATATCAATGGCTTTTCAAAGTGCATGGGTCCCGGTTTGCGAGTAGGTGTGCTTATCGCGCCGGCCCAGCAACTACAACGCGCGGCAACGATTCTGCAAGCTACGGCGCTGGCAGTCAGCCCGATCATGGCTGAACTGGCTACACGCTGGATCCAGGATGGAACCGCACGTGATGTCGCTACGGCGTTGCGCGCTGAATCCCAGGAGCGACTTACGCTCGCCGATACCATTCTCGGTGACTACCTCGCGCGTCGTCCTGCCGGCGGTTTCCACCTGTGGCTTCCGCTCCCACGACAGCGCGCCGAGGAAGTCGCTCACCACATCGCGCGTGCCGGGGTGTTAGTCACTCCGCCCGCATCTGTGCTGACCGACCCAGCCGGTCAATCCGCGGGCCTGCGCCTGTGCATTGGCCGTCCCACGCTTCACGAACTCGACCGTGGTTTGCGCAAGTTGCGACGCATCCTTGCCGGACCAGCGCAGCTCGCACCGCCCAGCTGATGCTGTCGATACTGGTGACCCAGTGGATGAAGGGCCGTTACTTGACCTGCTCAATGTTGCCGTTTTCGAGGTCGTATCCCGTCACCGTGAGATTGCTGGCCTGGTGCAACGAGTGATCGATGCGCGGGGGATTACCGCTCATGCCCTGGGCGGACGACGCTTGAGCGAGCCGGTATGACCGAAGCAGTCGTCTACAGTTCTCGCCCAGACAAGCTAGACCACAAAGACAACACCATGTTGTGAAACAAGGCGGCGATTGATGACGATGAGCTTGCGGTCATTCACGCGAGAAATTCATGTCCCGCTTGAGCTGGTACGCGCAGCGACGTATGGCCCCAGTGGCGTCGCCGAACCCAAAGGTTTCCGTGCCCCGGGACTGAATACGCTCGGGAAGAAAGTCTCGGCAACGTATCGACTCGACGGGGAACAGTACTACTGGAATGTCACCGGAGCATCGGATGTGGTGGTCATCGAGATTGACCCGGAATTTAAATACAGCCGTCTGATTCTCTCGGTGGACGACCCGGTCGGCTGGGAACGAAAAATCAATAACGCGGTGGGAAACCCAACCCCGGGATCACTGGCGTTCAGAGCGCAGGAACGCGGTGCGCCTGTTTTTTCTGACTGTTCAGGCCAGAAAAAACAGGCGAACCGCCGTGCGAACCCGAATGTTCCTTAACCCTTGAGCTCGTTTGCCAATTGGTGGAACAACTTAGACGCGTTGCCGAACCGGTGCAAGGTCATCGAAATCGACTGTTCCTTGACCCAGTACCGCAGTTCCACTCGACCCGAGTGCGTTACAGGATCATCGAGCAGAGCCACCACTGGACGGTCGGCTACCTTCTCGCGGACCTTCGAGGCGATCTCACCGAGATGCCGAACCCGAGTCCCAACACCGAAGTCGTACTCGCCGCAGGCCAGCTTCTTCGCGAACTCCGTGTCCTTTTCCTTCGCCGGCTTGACGTTGAACTGCTTGGCCACGGTCTTCAGTGCTTTCACCGCACGCTGATCGGCGTCGGGGTGATATGACATCACAGGGGTGACCTCGGCAGTTGCTGCCGCCAACAGGACGCGGACTACGTCGTGGCTGGTTGCCCCAGGAGCCAGGCGAAGAACCACATCAGCACGGCGATAGCGGAAGATATTGGCTTCTGAGGACAAGCCGGTGGGATCCTGAGCGACACCGAATTCTCGGTCCCACCACACCGCGTCATCAGTGGCCGCAACCTTGAGTGCTTCCAGCTCGGTATCAGACACCAACGATTTGGCCTCGGCCGTCTCCAACAAGTCCTGAACGGCCTCGTTGGCCGTGCGGGGTGTCGACACCTTGGTGGTGTCTACGGCGTCGTTCCAGGTACCAAACAGCATCACGTAGTTCGGCCCACCGGCCTTAGAACCCAGCCCCACGGAGGAAGCCTTCCAACCGCCGAAGGGCTGGCGGCGCACGATCGCGCCGGTGATCCCGCGGTTGACGTAGGCGTTGCCGACGTGGACGTGGTCCAGCCATTCGGCAACCTCGTCGGTGTCCAAGGAATGGATGCCACCGGTGAGACCGAACTCGGTCTGGTTCTGATACTCGATCGCGGTCTTTAGGTCCTTGGCCTCCATCAGGCCCAGAACGGGCCCGAACACCTCGGTGAGGTGGAAGAAGCTACCGGGCTTGACTCCGGTTTTGATCCCGGGACTCCACAATCGGCCGGTGTCGTCGAGTTGTTGCGGCTTCAAAAGCCACTGTTCGCCGGGCTCCAGGGTGGTCAACGCGCGGGTGAGTTTCTCGGTCGGCAATTCGGTCAACGGGCCGACGGTTGCCGACAGGTTCTGTGGCCAGTCCACCACCATCGATTTCGCGGCGTCCACCAACTGGCGACGGAACCGCTCGGACTCGTAAACGCTACCTACGAGAATACCCAGGGAGGCAGCCGAGCATTTCTGACCGGCGTGACCGAAAGCCGAGGCCACCAGATCCGCCACCGCTAGGTCGCGGTCGGCCGAAGGAGTGATCACCAGCGCGTCCTTACCGGAGGTCTCAGCATTGATGTTGAGCTCGGGCTTCCAGGAGCGGAACAGTGCGGCCGTATCGGAGGCGCCGGTGAGAATAATCCGGTCCACACCCTGGTGAGAAATCAGCTTCTTGCCGGCATCGCCTTCATCAGGGTAGATTCCGTGCAACACCTCCCGTGGTACTCCGGCATCCCACAGGCATTCCAGCAACGCCATCGAACAGTGCGGTGTGGGGGTCGATGGTTTGTGAATTACCGCGGCACCGGCGGCCAGCGCGGCAGCTGTACCACCGGTGGGGATGGCCAACGGGAAGTTCCACGGCGGGGTGATCATCACCAGTTTGTCCGGGGTAAATTCGGCGTGCTCGACCTGTTCGAGAGCCAACGCGCTGTGTGCGTAGTACCGCAAAAAGTCGATGGCTTCAGAGATTTCCGGGTCAGACTGTGCCACGGACTTACCCACCTCGGCGGCTGCCACTGCGGCGAGGTGTCCTCGGCGGGAGGCCATGATATCTGCGGCCCGGTAAAGAATCGTGGCCCGCTCGGTAGCGGGGCGGGCGGCCCACTGCTGGCCAGCAGCGCGCGCATTGGTCACCAAAGCGTCAACGTCTTCGGTGGAGACTGTCTCCGGTACCGACTGTTGTTTCAGCCACTCGGGGGTGGCCCGTTCGATGACCTGTTCGGCCCAACGCTGGTTGGGTTCCAACGACGGGTTGGTGTCGGGCTCATTGCGAAACTCGGGGACACCTTCGGAGTACTCGCCGGGCTGGTGGGACTCTTCGGCGAGCCGATCCTGTTGGTGGTTGGGCCCGGGAGCAACGGTACCCTCCGCGACGAGGATGGCTCCCAGCGATTCCACCGCGCTGCGGAACCGGGATTCTTCGCGACGGAAGATCTCGCTACCCTCGCCTTTCTTGTCCACCGAAAGGTCAAAGATGCCCGACATGAAGTTCTCGCTGGAGGCGTTTTCCTCCAGACGACGCACCAGGTAGGAGACCGCGACATCGAACTCTTCGGGACGGACCGCCGGGACGTAGAGCAAGAGCTGGCCGACATCGTCGCGAACGGTGTGCTGCTGTTCGGCGGCCATACCCTGTAGCATCTCGAATTCCAGGCGGTCGGTTACCCCGCGCTCGCGACCCAGCAGGTGGGCGAAGGCGATGTCAAACAGGTTCTGACCGGCCACGCCCAGGCGGACACCGCGCATCCGCTCTTGGGTGAGCAACCAGTACAGCACGCGCTTGTAGTTGGCGTCGGTGGCTTCTTTGGACTCACAGGTGGCCAGGGGCCAGTCCTGAATATCGGCGTGCACCGTTTCCATGGCCAGGTTCGCGCCTTTGACCAAGCGGATCTTAATACCCGCACCGCCGTTGTTCACTCGGTCATTGGCGAACTCGGCCAGTTCCTGGACTGCGCCTAAGGCATCGGGCAAATAGGCCTGGATGACGATTCCGGCCTCGTAGTTCTTCAGCTCTGGCTTGGACAGCAAGCGCTTGAACACTGCGATGGTTAACCGCAGGTCCTGGTACTCCTCCATGTCCATGTTGATGAACTTGGTGCCAGCCGGTGCTTTGGCTGCCTCAAGGTAGAGGTCGGTGACCCGGTTGACCACGTAGTCAACGGTCTCTTCGTAGCCCCACATCGAAATCTGGCTGGCAATCGAAGAGGCTTTGATCGAGACGTAGTCCACGTCATCGCGACGCAACAACCGCACGGTGTCTTCGAGGTGCTTGGTGGCTTCGTCTTCACCTAGCACCGCTTCACCGAGCAGGTTGATGTTGAGTCGGTTGCCCTGCTTTTTAATTTCTTTAACGGCCTTGCCGAACTGTTTATCGCGCGCATCGACCACCATGTGGCCCACCATCGACCGCATCCGCCGACGCGCCACCGGCACCACGATATCCGGCATCAAACGTCCCAGAGCAGAGCCAGCTTTAATCTGCGCACGATCGAGCGCATCCAGAGTATCGGGAGCGATGTCGCCTAGCTCGTTCAGTGCCTTCGCGGCTGCCTTGGTATCTTCGGTGCGGATCACGCGGTCTACAAAGCCCACGGTAAAGTCTAGGCCCGTGGGGTGAGCAAGGACCTGAGAGAGTAGTTTGGCCGAGCTATGAGGTTTGACCCCGGATTCTTGGGTCTTCTGCAACCAGGTTCTGACCTTCTGCACGGCCTCATCGGCCAATCGGCGGAGCTCTTGCTGCACGCCCTGTTCGGTGGAAGTGATTTCGCTCATCAGCTTCGTCCTCTCCTGACGTTGGACGACCCGGTATTCAGTAGTGTGTTGTGGGTCTCGTAGACATCGTAAGCAGTAGCTTTTTATCCTTCGTTAAAATCGAATGAAATCCTCCGACTCCATCGGAAGACGCTGAAAGACGGGGAGGGGTACCGTGCTGAATCTGCATCGACTCCAGCTATTTCATGAGTTCCGCTTGCGTGGCACGATCTCAGCGGTGGCCACCTCGTTGGGGTACAGTCCCTCCACGGTGTCCCAACAGCTGACACTGTTAGAGGATGAAGTTGGGGTGGCCCTGTTTCACCGAGGCGGACGTACGCT
Organism: Auritidibacter sp. NML130574; assembly: GCF_003185725.2. Classification (GTDB taxonomy): domain Bacteria; phylum Actinomycetota; class Actinomycetes; order Actinomycetales; family Micrococcaceae; genus Auritidibacter; species Auritidibacter ignavus. Next base: position 2,482,055 of record NZ_CP031746.1, read on the forward strand.
ACGGCTCACGACGGCAGGTCTTCGTCTGGCTGAACATGCTCAGACGATGCTGGATCTGCAAGAAGAGGCCTTGCGCTCGCTGACATCTGCTGAACCGGAAGTCGGTGGCCTGCTGAGACTGTCGGTTTTTCAGACCGTTGCTCTCACGTTGGTCCCGGTCGCGCTGAGTCAGTTGCGCGCCCAACACCCGGAACTGCGGGTGGAGATTGTGCAGGCACCACCGGAGCGGGCCTTATTTGATCTGCAGGCTCGACGCCATGACTTGGTGGTGGCAGAGCAATATCCGGGGATGAGCAGGCCGAGGCAAGCTGAGTTTGACATTGAACCGTTGGGAACCGATTCCCTGCGTCTGGTGGTCCCCCAACAGCTATCCGGGATAGACGCCGAAGACCTGGATGCCTATCCCTGGGTGATGGAGCCGGCTGGAACCGTAGCGCGAGAATGGTCCTTACAACAATGTCGGGCCCTGGGTTTCGAACCAGACGTTCGGTTCACCACGGACGATCTCGCCGCCCAGCTGAGATTGATCAGTGCCGGGCTGGCTGTTGGGATTCTGCCGGAGCTCTTCCTGGCTGGCCATCGACTCGACAGCGTGGCGCTCAGGCCATTGCCGCAGAACCCAGAGCGCAGTATCTTTACCACGGCTCGCCGTTCTTCGGTACAGGCGCCAGCGGTTCACGCCTGCCGGCAGAGTCTGGCGGAGGCGTTTAAACAATTCTCTCGTAAAAGCTGGCGTCACGATTCGCCGTGACGTTGTCTGATGGGGCACCTCTGGGTGACGATAGCTTCCCCGAGAGCCCGGGTCTCCGTACAGTGGGGGGAACAACTATTGTGATAGGGAGCACTCACGGAAGGAATTGCGGATGTCTGCTCAGATGCCACCGGTGGTGAACGAAAACGGATTATGGTTTGAGGACCTCTACGAGGGCTACACCTTCACGACCGGCAGCCACGAGGTGACTGTGGAAGACATCATTGCCTTCGCACAGCGATTCGACCCGCAACCGTTTCATACCGATGCAGATGCGGCCACAGCAAGCCTTTTCGGCACGCTGGTGGCCTCCGGGTGGCATACCGCCGCGATGAGCATGCGCCTGGTGATCGACTCTTTTCCTGTTGCCACCGGTGTGATCGGGGGACAAGGCGAGATAGCCTGGCCCTCTGCAACATTGCCGGGAGACATCCTGCGCGCAGAGTGCGTGGTGGAATCACTGCGGGACCCCGGCCCTGAGTCCCCGCGAGCCTCCGGCTGGGTGAAGAATACGACCACGAATCAACACGGTGACATCCGGTACATCTCACGGCTCAAAGCCGTGCTGTGGAAGGATCCGGCACGACGTGAGATGTCCATGTCTGGGCACGAGTGAAACGAGATGGAGATACACTCGTGGCCCAGCCGAACCAGTGGTTCGTGCCGGGCCACGAAAGTGTGAGCTCGCTGTTAGTCTCGAAAGGATTAGACAGCGGTGTACCCACCATCAACGAGGTGGTAGCTACCGTGGATGAAGCTTGCTTCGTCGCTGAGCAGGAAGGCGGCTACATCGGCAACTTCCTGGGCGCGACCCAGCCGGCCTAGCAAGTGCTTATCGGCCAACGACTGCTGAGTCTCGTCGTCGAGGTGCTTCTCGATCAAAGCGGTCAGGATGTAGCCGGGACCTAGGGCGTTGATGCGCAAGCCCTGCTCGCCGTATTCCGCAGCGGCGGTCTTGGTCAAACCGACCACGCCGTGCTTGGCGGTGACATAAGCGGCTGCGTGGGGGAATCCGACCGACCCCAGAATGGAGGCCAGGTTGACGATTCCGGACGCAGCGGGATTCTTGAGCAACTCAGGGATCTGGTACTTCATGCCGTAGAAGACACCGTTGAGGTTGACGTCGATGACCTTCTTCCAGTCATCGAGCTCCACGTCAGCGACCGGGACCGGATCGCCACTGATACCGGCGTTATTCACCGCGTAATTCAGTCCACCGAAGGCATCTACCGCAGCCTGGACCGAAGCCTTCGCATCTTCCGGGACAGCAGCGTTGGCTTCAACAGCCTTGGCTTCACCGCCGGCTTCGATGATCTCGTTGGCTACTTTTTCTGCGTTCTCGAGGTTGATATCGGAAACCACGATCTTCAGACCGTGCTTGGCCAGGGTCTTACTGATGGCTTCACCGATTCCGGCGCCACCACCGGTGACGAGTGCGACCTCACCTGTGAAATTCATGGTTCAAACTCCTTCTGCCCAGCAGGGGCGTGGTGTTATTAGTGTGTTAGACATCAACACTAATCTTGACGCGGTTAAAACACCCGGCCCGGTTTTCTGCGAATTTGCAAAAACCGGGCCGGAGCAACGGGGCGATGAATCGCGTTAGGCGTTGGCCGTGACTTTCTCGGAGGCCATCAGCTCATCGAAGGCCTTCCGGTTCTTGGCCAAGTAGGCCGCGCGCTCAAATTCCTGCTCCACCTCGGGGTTGGGCTTGTAGGTTACTGCTGAGACAATCAGGGTCACCAGTAGCGACAGAATGAAGCCCGGTACGATCTCGTAGAGGTCGAAGATGCCACCGGTCAGTTCCGCCCAGACGAACACGACAACCGCGCCGACGACCATACCCGACAGCGCGCCCCAGTTGGTCAGCTTCCGGTAGTAGAGGCTGAGCAACACGAGCGGGCCAAAGGCAGCCCCGAAGCCAGCCCATGCGAAGCCCACCAGTTCCAGAATCGTACCGTTGGGATTCAGCGCCAGCAGGCCAGCAATAATGGCCACCACCAGCACCGCGCCACGGCCCATCAGTACCAGTCTGCGGTCGCTGGGTGGATCCTTGCGGACCACCTTGTAAATGTCCTCGACCAGAGCCGACGAGCACACGATCAGCTGTGAGGAGAAGGTCGACATAATCGCAGCCAGCACGGCGGCCAACACGAAACCGGCGAACAGCGGGTGCAGCAGTGCCTGGGACATCAGCAGCACGATGGTCTCGGGATCGGCCAAATCAACATTGTTTTGGTGTACCCAGGCCACACCGATGAGTCCGGCGAAAACGGTTCCGGCCATGGAGATGGCCTGCCAGGCCAGCCCCACCCGACGGGCCTGCTTAGCATCCGAGGGTGCACGCAGCGCCATGAAGCGCACCACAATGTGTGGCTGTCCGAAATAGCCCAGGCCCCAGCCAATACCGGAGGCAATCACGATGATGGAGGCAGTGGTCAGTCCACCACCGCTGAAGCTCAGGTGGTTGGGCTCCAGCGTATTGATCAGTGAAACGGCTTCGCCCCAGCCGCCCACAGAGATCACCGCAAAGATGGGGACAATGATCAAAGCAATAAACATCATCAGGCCCTGGACCACATCGGTCAACGAGGCACCGAGGAAGCCACCGAAGAGCGTGTAGAGCAACGTGATGGCAGCGACGATGAGCATACCGGTCAGGTAGTCAGCCTCGAAGGACGACTCGAAGAAGACACCGCCAGCGACCATTCCCGAGGAGACGTAGAGCGTGAAGAAGACCAACACAATGACCGAGGAAACAATTCGAAGCACGCGGGAGGAGTCGCGGGTGCGGTTTTCGAAGAAGCTCGGTAGCGTGATGGAATTGCGGGAAACCTGAGAGTAGGCGCGCAAACGTGGAGCAATGATGAGCCAGTTGACGAATGCGCCGATGGTCAGACCGATCGCGGTCCAGGCCTCAATGAGTCCGGCAACGTAAATGGCGCCGGGCAAACCCATGATCAGCCAGCCCGACATATCGGAGGCACCGGCCGACAGCGCAGCCACCCAGCCGGGTAGTCCCCGGTTGGCCAGCATGTAGCCTTCGTGGTCGCTGGTCCGCAGATAGGCCGCAACTCCGATGCCGATCAGCACTAAGAAGTAGATGCCTATCGCAAGGTAAATGAAAAATTGATCGTTCATTGATAAAGATCCAAGAGGTAAGTGATGGTCGTTAATGGACAACTCGGGGCGAGTCAACCCCGCCCCGAGCACCCGGTTAAGTATAGGGGTGGTGGGTGGCTGTGGCTACTACGCTCGAGAACTGTTCCCCCCTGGTCTTGCTGCGAACCGCTAAGATGAAAACCATGCCATGGTGGTGAAGGCCACTGTAATCATCACAGGATGAAGATAGAGGGCTTGAGTGAGTTTCGAATCCGACCTGTCCCCGGAGATGTTAAAACCGACCCAGAGTCCGGATAACCGACCCGATGCTCGTGGACCAAAGACGCTGGAGCAGGCGATCGCCGAATCGACGCGACAAATGCGTAAAGCCCGTCGTCTCACATTGGCGGAACTGGCTGGGCGGGTTGGTATCTCACGTCAAATGCTGTCGAAAATCGAGAACGCGCAGACCTCGGCCTCCTTGGCTACGGTGGATGCGCTGGCTCAGGGGCTGGAAGTTCCTGTGACCAGCTTGTTTCGGGGTGCTGACTATGAAACCCAGGCAGTCTTTGTCAAAAATGGAGGCGGACAAGAAACCATTCGACGCGGCTCCCACTTGGGCCATCTCTACCATTTGCTGGGGAAATTAACCGGTCACCACAGCAACCTCGAGCCACTGCTGGTCACGCTGACTGAGGACTCGGAGACTGTTCCGCTGTTCCAGCACGCCGGAACCGAGTTCGTCTATGTACTCGAAGGAGAGATGGAGTACCAGCACCAAGAAACCACCTACCACATGCAGGTCGGCGACAGCATCACCTTCGATGGTGAAGGAATCCATGGGGCGACGAAGATTCTGCAGGCACCGGTCAGGTTCCTGTCGATTTTCGTCTCCGATGAAAAGGTCCTGCACAGCTTTGAGCCCGAGGAAGGCTCTGCTACGGAAGAGCAGTAGTTCTCCGTCGGGTTTGGAGGGGAGCGGAGCAACAGGCGCGGAGTTAAAGCGCGTGGACCCCAACTTCTGCGGTGTCCTGGTGTAGTTCCTGAGACCTGCGTCGTCGGGGGTGGGGTCGGTGCAGGAGAAAGACGATCATGGGAGGAAGGAGAGGTCCGTGAGGTTGTGGTCACTACATCCGCACCATCTCGATGCCAAGGGTCTTGTCGCGTGTTGGCGCGAAGCATTGCTGGCGCAGAAGGTGCTTGCCGGCGGAACAGTCGGCTACCGCAACCATCCACAGTTGGTGCGCTTTTGGGAACAACAGTCCCCATTGGTAGCGATCGGGGCCTACCTCACCGGAGTACATGACCAGGCCACCGACCGCGGATATCGCTTCAACCGAGGGTTAATCCAGCGTCCCGTCTCCGATTGGTCTTCGGTAGTTCCGATCACTGTCACCGACGGGCAGGTGGACTACGAGTGGAACCATCTAGGCACTAAACTTGCCGCGCGTTCGTCCGCCGACTACCGGCGCTGGCAGTCCGAATCTGCCGAAGTTCACCCGGTGTTTCGCGTCGTTCCCGGTGAGGTCGCTGACTGGGAAAAGATGTGAAAAACCTCGCAGGGTACCACCCCGTTAGGTCTCCGGGTCGGCTTCTAGACTGGGGATATGACCCACGATCCCAACACACCCGATTCCGCTGTCACCGGCTCAGGATTCGACTTCCACACCCGGAAATGGGTTAAGCCAGAAGATCTCAATGCCCACGGCACCCTCTTCGGTGGCGCCCTGGTGCGTTGGATCGACGAAGAAGCCGCCATCTACGCGATTTCGCAGATGGGCAATAAACGTGTGGTGACCAAATTGATCTCCGACATTAACTTCATCTCCTCGGCCGTGCAGGGTGACCTCATTGAGCTCGGGCTGAATGTCACCGGGTTTGGGCGCACCTCGATGAGCCTGTCTGCCGAAGTTCGGAATATCGAGACCCGGACCTTGATTCTGTCGGTCGACCAGATGGTGTTCGTGGCATTGGGAGAAGACGGCCGGCCCGCTCCGCATGGCTATACCGAGATCGCCGACGATCACGACCGTATTCCTACCCGATAACCCCGTGTGAGCTCGCCAACTTGTGCGTGAGGTGCATCACTGTCTAGAGTTACGCAGGTCTCAATAATTTATACCTGCGGAAGGTAGGGCCTGATGCACAACGAGCAGAGCGCACCGTCGCCAGAAAAGAAACCTCGTCGCCGAAGTTGGTTTGGTCCCGGTCTGTTGATCAGTGCCTCCTTTATCGGCCCGCTTGGGCGTGATGACCAATAAAGGTCTTGCCGAAATCATGCGCGAGACCTTTACCCATCCGCTGAGCAAGACCTTCATGATCGTGTTGGTCGTGGCGGCGATCGGTGTGGGTGGGGCAGCTGATTCCGCTCCCGATGCCGGTCTTGGCGGCCATTGTCGGTGGCATCTTGCTCCTGTTGTTGCTGACCGGTAGCTACAAGGTAGTTGAGCGGGTGATGACCGTGCTGGTGATCATCATGGCACTGGTCTTTTTCCTCACCGTGATCGTGGTGCGCCCAGACTTTGGGGCCTTCCTGTCGGGCGTTTTCGCACCCAGCTTGCCGGCCGGATCCGCGCTGACCGCTATTGCCTTGATCGGTACCACTGTGGTGCCTTATAACGTCTTCCTCCACTCCTCACTGGTCCAGGAAAAGTGGGGTCATGAACCCGACCGTGAGCAGTCGCTGAAAGAAGCCAAAGTTGATAACGCCGTGTCGATCTCGATTGGTGGTTTGATCACCTTGGCCGTGCTGGCCACCTCGGCCGGAACGCTGTTCGTGCACGGTATCAGCGCCCAATCAGCTGCCGATATGGCCACCCAGCTTGAGCCCCTCCTCGGGCCGGCTGCCCACTGGGTATTTGTCGTTGGGCTCTTCGCTGCCGGTTTGACCTCCGCGCTGGCCGGGCCACTGGGTGCTGCCTACGCGATTTGCGGGATTGTCGGCTGGAAAGCCGACATGAGCTCCTGGCCCTTCCGGCTGATCGCGCTGGGCGTGGTCGTGATCGGCATCATCATTGCAGTCACCGGGGTCAATCCGGTGACGGTGATTGTTGTGGCCCAAGCTGCCAATGGGCTGATCTTGCCGATTATCGCCGGCTTCTTGCTCTACACCATGAATAAGGCCCGCGCATTGGGCACTCACCGTAATGGTGTGGTCGCCAACATCCTGGGCTTTGTTACCTTGCTGGTGGTCACCGGATTGGCGATCTACCAGCTGGCGGATCTGTTTGTTGGCTAGTTGCCACTGACCGCGTGGTCGTCCCCGGCAGCATCCGACGGATCGGCCTGCTGAACCTCAGTCGGATCCTGACCGCGTTGATCTGCCCGCAACGCCTCGATCAGCTGTGCCTTATTCAGTGCTGAGCGTTGCGGCAGGTCACGCTGTTGGGCGTAGACATAGAGCTCCGCCTTGGACAGCCTGGAGTAGTCGGCGACCAGCCGGTAAGGCGGTTCGCCCTTGGCCTTCCAGTATCCGTGCACGTAGCTGTCGGCCTTGGACAGCTCCCAGCCGGAGCGGATGAACTCCCGCAACGGCCGCACCAGTGAGGATTCACCGACCAACCAGCCGAACACGTAGCCCTGCGGGCGGGGTAGCGAAGTGACCTTATCGACCAGCTCGTTGAGCGCCTCATTATTTTCGGGTGCTTCTAGCGCCTCGTCCGGGCGTGCCGGGTAGGCCCAGGTGATGGAGAAACCGGCCGGCAAATCCAGTTCGAACACTGCATCCGGGCCACTGGTGAGCACAAACAGCGCGCCCTGGGCGTTGGGCGGGAGCACATCGATCCAGCGCAAGGTGGAGCCCAGCCCGGAGTCATCGGTGATCATCAGGTAGAAGTCGTAGTCGTTGGAGATCTTCAGCCCGGACTTCACACCCTGAATCCACACGGTGTCGCCGGGCTGGAGGTCCTCGGCCCATTCGGTACCCGGCCCACGTTGGTGGCGGGTGACGTAGAGCTCGATCGCGCCGGTCTCGGGCCAAAACCGTCGCACACTGTACTTGCGGGAGGCCGGCTTGGCCTCATCCCAGAACGGCAAGACGCCCTTGTCGGTTTCCCGCACCGTGCTGGGGGTCTTGACGCTTCCGTCCACGTCATGGGGTGGGATGAGAACGCGCACGTACTCTTCGACGAGATCTTCACTGACCGGCCGGATGTTGTCGGTTGCTGGGGTCAGCACCACGGAGATGAGGGTCGCCGAGATCGGGGTGATAGATTCAGCGCGCATCTGGTGGTGGCGTTGTGGGATCTTGACCTTGGCCTGTGCACGGGGACGCTGTGCCAACTGCTGTGAGGTCTCCTCAGCGTGTGCGAGCTGGTCTTTCAGCTCGCGCTGGGATTCTTTGGTGGCTTTCTTCTGTTGTTTCAGCTCGCGTTCGGCAGCCTTGAGTTTTTTCTTCAGGTCTTTCTTCTTCGAGCTCACAGCGATCTCCGAGGACAATCACGGCATGCACGCATGCCCCAGCGGTTCAGCATTTTTAGGCTACGTCGTGCGGTGGACAGACTCCAAAAAATGTGAGCGAGACCGCCTGTCAGCTCGGCGTGCTACCGGGGTGAGGGGCTGTCGTCGGCCGGGGCTCTTTCCTGCAGTGCCCGGCGATGATCGAGCAGGGCGACCATACTGGCGCCGGCCATGCAGAAGACAATCACTGCCAGGGCGGTCATAAAAGCCACGTCCCAGTTGGCTGCTGAGGAGAGCTCAAACAAGATGGTGGTGATCAGCGCAGTACCCATCGCGGTGCCAATGCGTTGGCCGGTCTGCATCACCCCGGCCGCCGCCCCAGAATTCTGGACCGGCACATCCATCAGGGTCAGGGTTTGATTGGGGGAGACCACCAGGCCTTGTCCCATCCCGCTGATGGTCAGCGCCAGCATCATCCACCACGGGCTCAGGCCCCAGACCAGGTGACCGGCGACCACACCGGCAGTGAGTGCCATCGAGACCATGACAATCCCCATCCCGATCGCGACCAGTTTGCGGCCGACGTTCAACACGAGTTTGCCACCCAGCTGTGCCGAGAAGGCGCCGATCAGTGCCGACGGCAGACCGATCAGTGAGGCAGCCAGCGCGGAGAAATCCATCCCGGCCTGCAGGTACATCGCCACGCTGACGAAGATCGAGGTGGAGCCGGTGAAGTACAGTCCGATCAGTAACGCGCCGTTGCGATAGCCACGGATGCGAAACAGGTCGAGGTTGACCATCGGGTCATGGCCGGCCCGGCGGTAATGGTGTTCCCAACCCAGCCAGCCGATGAAGGCCAGCAGACCGGCGACGAGGATCAGCACCACCCACCAGCCTTCGGTGAGTTCGATGAAGGCCAACATGATCAACAACACCGCAACTGCCAGGGTGATCATCCCGACCGGGTCAAGGTCGGGGTGGGCGCGTGGGGCGACATCTGCGGTGCTGCCGGGCCGCTGCCAGGCCGAGGCGGGAAACCACCAGCGGGCAAAGATCACGGCAAAGATGGCGATAGGGACATTGACGAGGAAGTTCCAGCGCCAGCCCCATTCGGGTCCGGCCAGGCTGATCAGGGTGCCGCCCAGGACCGGGCCAATGGCCACCGAGACCGAGATCAGACTGCCGGAGATCGCAAAAGCTCGGGCGCGTTGTTGGCCACGGAAGTATTGCTGAATAAAGCCCATGGTTTGGGGGTTGAGCAGACCGGAGCCGATTCCGGTGAGCACGCGGGCGGCGTCTAGCACCAGCCCGGTCGGTGCTAGGGCCGAGAGCAGAGAGCCGACGCCGAACAGAAAGACTCCGGCGACGAAGAGTTTGCCCCGTCCGTAGATGTCTCCGGCCCGTCCGCCGGCGACCAGGGTGATACCAAAGGCCAGCGTGTAGCCGGAGAGTACCCACTGAATCTGGGAGGTGGTGGCATCCAGGGTGGTCGACAGGGAAGGGAGAACGACGTTGATGCTGGAGACCGCCAGCAGAGACATAAACATTGGCACCATCACCACCGCCAGAAGTTGTTTCTGGGTGGTCGTCATTGAGGGTGCTGAGGACACGGTATTGCTCAGGATTCCGGGGACGGGGCTCGACGGTTAGCGCACGGTCTGGGCGATGCCGGGCCGAGGCTGGGGGAGGGTGATGGCACGCAGGCTGGCCCGTCGGTCGAAGAGCTCTTGGGCCATGATCGGGGTCAGCGCCCGCTCGGGGAACAGCTCACCGAGGATCTCGAAGGCTTCGTGGTCGGCAGGGTCGATGAAACGCGGAACCAGCAAGAGCTCGTTGAGCACCCGGAAATCCAAGTAGGACCAGTTCACCGGCCCCAGGGCGTCCGAATGGGTCTGTGGAGCCGAGATGGGGATAATCGAGAGCCGACGGCCGGAGGCATCAGTTTGCTGGGACAGCAGGGCCTCGGTCTCTGCACTGATGCGGTGGTCGGGATGGGAGGGGTCGTTTTGCTGGTGCAACACCACGGTGCCGGGCTCAATGAAGTTCACCAGGTGGTCAATATGTCCGCCGGTACGCCCCCGGCCAGAACCGCGGGTGAGGCCCTGCGGGATCCACATGACTTTGTTGATCCCGGCCAGCCGGTGCAATTCGCGTTCTACGGTGTCGTGATTCCAACCGGGGTTACGTCGCTGGTCGGTGAGCAGTTGTTCGGAGGCGATGGCGGTACCTGCGCCATCACTAACCCAGGAGCCACCTTCGGCGACCATTAGCGACAGCTGACGGGGGAAGTTCTTCCCGCTGCGTCCAAGTTTTTCGGCCATGGTGCCCGGAGCAATATCATCGAGCCGGTATTCCACCCCGGGGGCGCGACCGAAGCCGTTGAAGGTCCAGTCAATCATGGTGACCCGTTTGCGTCCGGGACGTCCGGACCGGCGCGGAGTGGGGGGATCGGAGACGACAAAACTGGGGCCGGTTCGACCCAAAAGTGCGTTATTTAGTGGCACGTGCAGGCGAGGAATCTCACGCAACAGATACGTATCAACGGTCTCCCCGTCGGCGGGATCCACCAACATCGCCACCGGAACGGTGCGGTGAATTGTCTCAGCGACCCGGGACCAGAGCCGACGGGATGACGACAATTGCCAGCTGGTGGTGGCATTCAGGGAGTTCAAGGGTGGGAAAGCCATCCAGACGCGTTCAACCGGATCTGATTCAGGAACAAGTTCCCACGCGCTTGTACGCTGCGCGGACTGCATCATCACCCACCTTGTCGCCGTCGAAAAATGGCCCGATGTCCACCATCATACGGGGTTTTATTCACACCCGTGCCGGGGCTGTTTCACGTCTCGTGACCTCGGGGCTAATCTCACGACACCCGGCCGTTCTAGACTAGCTAATCTAAGTCATCTCGGGCTACTTTCACTGCGTGTACACCTGGTGAGTGTGCAACGCTCAATCGTTGCTGATCATTCGACCTCACAGCGCGCACCAGAGATAAGGCACACCACACACAACAGAAAACACCAGAGAAGTCACAATAGAAGAGAGGAATAATGACAATACTGCTGGGCCTGCTCGTGGGATGCATTATGCCAGCACAGGCCGCCATCAACGCCAGGTTGCGCGTTGCGGTCCAATCGCCATGGGTGATGTCGACGATCTCCTTTGGCGTCGGGACAGCCGGGCTCGCGATCCTGGCATTGATTGCCGATGGCGGTATCGGATTCGATCTCGTCGGGGTAGCAACTCAACATCCGTGGTGGATCTGGCTGGGCGGTGCCTTCGGCATGGTGGGCATGACGTCTATCGTGTTGTTGATCCCGCACCTCGGGGCGATGCTCACCACGGTTTCGCTGTTGGTGGGTCAGATTCTCACCGCCGCGCTCGTTGATCACTTTCAACTCTTTAACGCACCCCACCACCGGCTGACCCCGCTGCGCGTGGTGGGAATGGTTCTGGTACTGGTTGGCGCCATCGCCACGGTATATCTGGGCAACCGGGCTAGTCTGAGGTTGCAACGCAACCTGCAACGGATGGCCGATGACGATCCGATGGCCGGTCAGAGCACCAGACAGGTGTTGCTATTGTTGGCCGGTCTGGGCATCGGGTTGCTCTACGCTTTTCAGGCCGCGGTCAACGGCACCTTGGGTGAGGTGCTGGGGTCGCCGGTGAAATCTGCGCTGATTTCTTTCACCGTCGGATTCGTCGGGTTGTTGATCTTGCTGATCATTTTGCGCCCGCGACTGCAACTCACCGACCCCACCGGCAAGGGCAACCCCTGGTGGATCTGGATCGGAGGTCTGATTGGGGCCATCTATATCTACACCACCGCGGTGCTGGTGCCGCTACTCGGTGCTGGGGCTACGATGATTCTCTTGCAAACCGGCATGTTGATCGGCTCACTGATCATCGACTCCTTCGGTCTCTTCCACGCGGCCAAGAAGCCTTTCGTGCCCGCACAACTGTTGACCTTAGTGGTGATGCTCAGCGGTGTCGCGGTCATCGAATTCGTCGGCTGAGCCGTACCGAGCGATCTTGAGGTTTGCCGAGGAGTTGTTGAGAATGAAACAAGACACACGGTGAGAAAGGGACGGTGCACAGGTGAGCCCATCACAGGATCCCATCACGGACGAGTCGGTCCAGGCCTGGGCTCAGTCCCTGGCGCAAACCACCCAACAGCCCCTGCCGACGATTCTGCAAACCTTAGCAACCGATACCGACCGCGAGGTTTTTAGCGAACTCCTCCATCGTGTGATCCGCCCCGATGACCCGGGTGAAACCGTCGACGCCATCACCGAACTGAGGTCTCGCCCACGCCAGGGGTGGCCCGAAAACGTCGAGGCGGCACTGAAAACAGCCGCCCGCTTTGCCCGGCGCGCACCCGGCTATGCTCGCAACCAGATCATCAACGTGATGGCCGAAGGACTGGATGCTGTCATTGATACCCCGCAGACCGAGCCGACCCCCGGTGCCGACCTGCAGATTATGGAAGCTAGCGTGCTCGGCCGGTCGCAGGCTGCCAAACGCGTGGAACGTCTGCGGGTGCTGCTGGACCGACCGGCGTGGGGCTCGGTTACCGTCCCGTTGGCCGAGGTCTTAGCTCCGGCCCCGCACTGGGCGTTCAAAGAAACCATCCGCGACCTGGAAACGGTGCTGGGACCACTGCTGGAGTTACTGGCCAGCACGAACCGGGCCGAGGCCTCAGAGCACCCCGACGACACCTGGGAACCGCGGGCGGTCTTCCTCAAGATCCAGTACGACTGCCAGCTCACGGTGCTCGAGCACCTGGTGCTGAACCTGTGCGAACGCCAAGAACTGCGCGGACTAGTGCTCGGCCTCGATCTGCCCACGCCCTTTGATACCACCAGCTCGACACAGCTGACCGAGCTACATCAGCGCTTCGCCACGGTTCTCCAGCGGGTCTATACCGCCACCGGCCACCGGGCAGTCATCCGGCTCAACACCGCCGACCACCGCGCGCTGAGCGGCGCCCAGCAGTCATATGTCCTCTGGTCGGCTTGGATTCAGCACGTCATGACCCCTGAGATCATGGAGCGGGCAGATCTGCGGATCCGGGTGGTCAACCCCTGGGATACCCAGCAACTGCACCGGCTGGCTGAACTCTACGACCTCGAAGCACACCTGTACCCCGGTGGATCGGTGACTACCGAGCTGATGCGAGGTGTACCCGCTGAACTAGTCGAGCACTTACAGGCCGAACACCACCGGGTACGGCGCTATGGTCTGCTGGTGTGGCAGACCGATACCCGGCTGATTATCCGGGCCCTGTACCACCGCCTCCTGCACGGTGACGTGGCTGCGGGCCTGGACCAACAGCCCTTGAACGGGCCCTATTTCGGATTCCAGACCCGGCCGGTGTACCCCCATCAGGATTCTCTGCAGCAGTTACGCGCCGGACGACAGATCCTTGCCTGCCTGCCCGACTCTCAGCTCGGGACACCATCGGTAACGGCACACACGCTGAATACGCCAGATGATGTGCGTGCCGTCGTGGATCGGGCTGTTGCAGCACAGCGACCAGATCAGCAAGATCAGCACCCCGAACCGGATGTCCTCTCCCATCTCTCGGAGCGAGTGGCTGTTGTCGATGAGCTCATCGCGACCATGGATACCCAGCGCGATCAATTGCTGGAGGTGCTATGTTCGGAAACCGGACGAACCCTGACCGACGCGGTGGAAGAATACGGTGACGCCATCGATGCGGTCCGGTGGAACCAGACCGTTGCCCAACAGTTACCCGCGCTACGCGGTGCCCGCCCTGTTGCGGCCACCCCGACCTTGCTTCTCAGTGGCCGATCCCATCCGCTGGTCGAAGTCTTCGGCGTGGTGACGGCAATCTATCTCACCGGCGGAGGCTGTGTCATCTCGCCCGACCCGCTCACGGCTCGCACCACCGCGGTGAGCGTGGACATCCTACAGCGCACCCTGGCCGAGCGTCTCGTCGATTTCGCGGTGGTCCGGGCCGGCGACGAGGACTTTTTGGGTCGAGTGCTCTGTACCGACCCGCGGTGGGCCACGGTCGTGCACTTCGGGCCCGATACCGCAGCCCACCGATTGCGGATCATGAAACCCGATATGCCCTTGATCTCCGGGTTCTCATCGAAAAACGCCATGATCATTACCCCCACCGCCGATATTGACCAGGCGGTGGCCGATGTGGTCACCTCGGCCTTCACCACCGCCGGACAGACTCCAGCGTCGTGTTCGCTCGTGGTGCTGGTTGGTTCCATGACCGGCTCCGCACGATTCAAAAACCAGCTGGTCGATGCCACCGAATCCCTCGAAATCGGATACCCTACCGATCCGCGGGTTCACCTCGGGCGACTCGTGGAACCACCGGCCACACCCCTCAACCGCGGATTGCGCGAATTAGGGCCCGGAGAATCCTGGTGGCTGGCCCCAGCCGAGCAGGACAGCACCGGTCGGCTCTACTCGCCGGGACTGCGAGCCGGAGTGCGGGTGGGCTCGGATGCCCACATCAGCGAATACCGTGGTCCGGTACTGTCAATTATGGAGGCCGACACTGTGGAAGACGCTATCGAGATCATCAACATGACTCCCTACGGTCTCAGTGCTGGCATCCACACCGCCGATGAGCACTCTCAACGGGTTTTTCGGGAGAAGATTCATGCTCCCATCCACTTCTACAACGCGCCCATCAACCGCATCCGCCCTGGAATCCTCGGGCTGACTGGGGTGAAGCACTCCGCCTCCGGGATGTTGGGGGCCCTGGGCGCCCGCTCCTGGCTCAACCAGTTCATGACGTGGCACGACGCTGCCCGCACCACCCCACAATCTCAACCCTCCGCTTTGGTCAGCGCACTGGCAGGTCTACCCACCGCGGTGCAACGCCTCTTGGCCGCGGCCGAAGCCGATGGTGTGGCTAGCGACTGGGTCAGTGAAGCAGCCCGCTCGGATGCCCGCGAGCTAAAAACACTGCTGGGCACCCACCAGGTAGCCTCCCCGGCCGGGCTCCCACGACAGCGCAGGATCATCGTCGAAGCCTGGGCCGAACCCACACCGGTGACCATCCGCTGGGAAACCGGACCGCTGCAACACCTGCTCCGCGTGGTCGCTGCAGGGTTAGCGATCGGTGCCACCATGACCGTCTCAGTGCCCCACGACCTACCCGAGCAGTTGCGCCAGCTGTTGGACCTGGATTCCACCGTGACCTACCGGTGCGAAGACGCCAGTAGCTTCCGGCGTAGCCTCCAAAAACAGCCCGCACCCGAACGGGCCACCGCCAGCGGACGTTTGATTCCCCAGATCACTGCCGAACCCCGGATTCGCCTGATTACCGATCACTCCACCCCCGAGGCCCAAGCCCACGGAAACCAGCTTGCCAGCGCAATCCTGCACGCCCGCGGTGCCGAAGCCCCGGTGACGCTGGTGCACCGTCCTGTCGTGAGTGCATCCCGGCTGGAAATGATGCCATTTGTGCACGAAAAATCGTCTCTGAGCAGTCGTGAAGTGCGGGAGAACTGACGCGACCCGCACCGCAACGGAGCAACGTTACCGGCAAGACACCTCACGTTATTCATACGCTAACCCTCGTATGTTGAGCTAGGCATCACCGGTTACTCACACCTTTGAATATTGCAACAGCGAGGTCGCCGTCGTGGAAAATGCGCCAACAACACGGGCAGAAGCCCGTCGTCAACAACGGGTAGCAGCGACGAACCGTTGGAAGCGGCCGGTAGCGGTGGTGGCCGCAACCCTCGCCTCAGCGGTGGCGATCAGCTACAGCGTAATCGCCGATCCCCCGGCCACCTCGGCCAAAGCCGACGGCGATGCTCAACGCACCGTCTCAACGATCGATACGGCTCTGCCACTGGCCTCCACCCACGTTTCGGTCGAGATGGGGGCCACTCTGGCCTCCATGCGACTGGGGCTATCTCCACTGGGCGGACCGGCCTACGATGAAGCCACCCTCAGCGCTGCCGGCATCAATATCCAGCAGGCCGGAGCCGGTGGCATCAAATCCTTACCCGGCGATATCAAACTCTCTCATCCGGTGGCCTCCACCCGCATCTCCTCACCGTTCGGCATGCGGAAGAACCCCACCGGCCCCGGCTTCCAATTCCACATCGGCCAGGACTACCCGGTGCCGTCTGGCACCCCGGTACGGGCCTCGGCGGACGGTACGGTGCGCTTCGCCGGCTGGCACCCCACCGGCGGGATGCGCGTGGAAATCGACCACGGTCACGGTGTGGCCACCGCCTACTCGCACAACTCCCAGCTGGCCGTGCGCGTCGGCGATCGGGTCTCCCGCGGCGAGCTGATCGCAGCCGCCGGGTCCACCGGAAACTCGACCGGCCCCCACGTGCACTTCGAAGTCATCGTCAACGGTCGCTGGGTCGATCCGGCCGACTACCTGCCGGCCGTGCCAAACCAGCCACGGGCGATGACCGAAGAAGAACTGCGCCGACTCTACGAGGTGGACGAACCCACTGAGTCCGCCTCCCCGTCGGAGGAACCCAGCGAGTCCGCCTCCCCATCGGAATCCGCTTCACCGTCACCGAGCGCCGCACCGAGTTCGACCCCCCGGGAGTCTCGCTCTTCTGCACCGTCTCGGTCCTCCGCACCCTCGCGCGGATCCTCGCGTTCACAGGCACCGTCTCGGACGCAGGCCCCCTCGCGCTCGCAATCGCCGAGCCGACCACAGAGCACCCCGAGTCGTTCGTCCTCGGCCCCGTCTCCCCGGCCCTCCCGGTCGACCCCGACATCCCGGCCCACCACCCCGCCCGCCGAGCGCCCCACGCCCACGCAACCGACGGAAACGAAGGCTGCCGCAGCGACCTCGGTCCCCGGCACATCGAACGACTAAAAGACCACGGGGCGATCCTCCCGGTTGCGTTTGAACTCACACCACTTTGCAACGACGGGATCTCTACGCTCTGGGCGCTGGAATCTAGGACAGCTGGCTCACCGCTGGTCCGGCTGTGCCCAGATGAGGCTGATCTTCCTCGGCTCCGAACGAGCTCTGGTGGTAGCAACCGCCGCACTCGGCTGGTGGATACCGCTGATCGTCACGGTCCTGGTAGGCCCACCCAAATGATCGCTCACCCCACCACCACCGGACAGGGTGAGCCTTGTGAGTCTTCGTCCTAGACTAAACACCATGCCCCGTTCCGTCCCCCGCCCCGCTGACCGGCCACGCTCCGCTCCCGGTTGGTTGTGGGTGTTGGTCGTTGCGGCGGTGCTCACCCAGACCGGGGTGCAACTGTTGCGTCCGGTGACCAGCTATCAGCTGCTCTCTTTCGGATACGGTGAAACCGAGATCGGGGCCACCACCGCCGTCTACGCCATCTTGCCCCTCGTGCTCGCCATGCCACTGGGCCGAGCCACCAGCGTTATCGGCGATATCCGTTGGATCATGATCTGTGGCACGGTGCTGCTGGGCGCCGGCGGGGCCGTGCTGGGATCAGCCACCGAGTTGATCGGGGTCTTCGCCGGCTCAGTATTGCTGGGGGTGGGCCACCTGATGTTCACCCTCGCCGGCCAATCAGTGGTCTCGCGCCGATCCTCGGCCACCGTCATGGATTTAGGGTTCGGACTGTTTACCGCCGCTTTCTCGGCCGGGCAAATGCTCGGGCCGTTCCTGTCGGGGCTCATCCTGGGATCTCGGGCTGAAGCCTCCGAGATCACCACCGCTCTGTGGGTCGGCTCCCTGCTATGCTTCGGGGCCGTTCCCCTACTGTTCGGCCTACGTGGTTCCTCGTCCGACCAGGACTCCGTAGCCAGACCCCGCAACGAGGGCGACCAGCGCACCCAAACTGGGAGCCTGCCGATCTCAGGCACCAAACCCACGGCGCTACGGATTCTTCGGGTCCCAGGCATCGCCTCGAACATGTTCGCTGCCCTGGCCATGCTGGCGATGATCGACATTCTCGTGGCGTTTATGCCACTGGTCGGCGAAAGCCTCGGCGTCTCGCCGCTGGTTATCGGGGCGCTGTTGTCAGCTCGGGGGCTAGCCTCGGTGATCTCCCGAGTGTTCCTGCCCATCGTCACCCGTCACGTCTACCGCAATACGGTGCTGATTGGCGCGGTGGGGATCTCCGGGATCGCCGTAGCCTTAGTGCCGGTGGTGCTGAACGATACTGCGGTAGGCATTGTAGCCGCGGGCGTGCTGATCAGTATCGGCGGGGTCTTCTTGGGCTTGGGCCAACCGTTGACCATGACCCAGATCTCCCAGGCGGTACCACTCAACTGGCGCTCGCCGGCCCTGGCCCTGCGGCTGGTGGGTAACCGTGTTGGACAAGTCCTCATCCCGCTGGTGGCCGGGCTGGTGGCGACTCCCTGGGGTCCGGCCGGTGGGATCTGGTGCGCCAGTGCGCTCTTGCTGGTCTCCGCTACCGAACGACTGGGATTGAGGCGATGGGGACCAGATCCCGATGAATGCGACCGCAATAACTAACGAGTGTGCTCCAGGCTGTTACGTAGCCTGGGTTTCATTGCCGGGACCGTGGTCGCGGTGGCGGGAGGCTATCACGAAGTAGACCACCGTTGAGGCCACGACCAGTAGCCCCAGGGTCAGTACGATCCAGACCCAGGTCTGTGAGTTCTGACGGGTCAGCGGGACTGTTTCTTCGCTCTGCTCAGCCTGTTCGTTCAATTGCTTTTGTTCACGTTCTTCGACGGAGTTCTCAATCTCGTCCCAGGACATCGCCGGCGCTGTCGAGCGTTGCTCAGAGGGCTCGACATAGGCGCCCTGTGGCGGGCGTCGTAAGGCTGCGCCCTGATCCGATCCGAGGCCAAAGGCATCGTGGATGACTCCGGTGGGTCCGGAGGCGACATAACCCCTCCCCTCCGGGACGTCCTCGGGGCTCGGAGTCTGCTTGATGTCGGGCTCACCGCCACCCGTGTCGCGGGCCCCACCCGAGCCGTCTGGTTGCTCGGCGCCGGGCTGAGGGGGCCCGCCCGGTTGCTGGGGTTGACCTGGTTGGTGCGGTTCTCCAGGTTGTGGTGGTTGTTCCGGTTGCGCGGGTTCTTCCGGTTGGTCGGGTTGGCCCGGTCTCGGGGTGTTAGGAGCATCAGGTTGCTGTCCTCCAGAATCACTCGGCCTGGTTCCTGGTCCGGGACTGGAAGTGGGGGAAGGGTCCTGGCTGGGGGAGGGAGGCGACGTAGCACTTGGCGACTGACTGTCGGACGGATCGAAGGGGCCCACGGTGACCGAACACGTGGTGATAACCTCGTCGTCGCGGGTGACCTGCAGATTGAGCTCTTCCTGGCGGAGGTCACCGCGTTTGGGCCAGTAGACCACACGGGGTTCAGTGATCCGTACCGTCCCGGTGATAGTGGGTGGAGCTTGGCTGATCTCGTCTCCCTTAGCCAGTCCGGTGAAGGTAATCGTGACCGGGGCCTTAGTGGTCGAGGTCGACTGACACGTGATCTTGTCGTCGGGATCAGCTGAGGATGATTCGGTGGGTTCGCGACTGCTCTGCTCGCTCGTGGGAGAGGACGGCTCATTGGGTGAGGACTGCTCTGTCGGTGAGGCAGAGTCATCGACCAGCTCGGTGGTCGGCGAGCGTGTCCCGGGCTGCAGATGGGGCTCGCCACTGGGGGTGCTGGGTTGCTGTGTGGCACCGGGTGTCTCGGCGGGCGCAGAGGTGGCTGGAAGCGTCGTGAGCGTGAGGGGAGCAACGAGGGAGGCGAGGCAGAGTGGCGTGAGCGCAACGAGACGCCACGACGATTTCACCGTGCGCATTCTCACTCCTTGGGGGCTCTCGAATCGGTGTGACCCGGTAGGTCTGCTGGCTAAGTTCTTATGGCATTCCGGATAGTGCGCGGACTTGTCGTGCTTGAAGCCCTCGGTCGGAGGGTTCAAGATCAAATTCTACGCGTTGACCTTCAAGAAGTTTCTTGAATCCTTCATGGTCAATAAATTTATAGTGTACGAACACGTCATCGTTTTGGTCGGAGGTAATAAAACCATAGCCCTTTTCGGCGTTGAACCAACGAACAGTGCCTTGAGGCATGGCCGAGTACTCACTCCCTGCTGCGTGCCGCAGCGTTGTCTCCAGACGTCACGGATCTGCACGACGTCAATTCAGGGACTATTCTAGCCAGAATGTGAGCCAGTATTGGTGTGATTAGCGGGAGCTATAGCCACGTAACTTATCTAGTTGGCGACGTTCTTTCTTGGTCGGCCGCCCGGTTCCGCGTTCGCGATAGGGTACGGCAAGTAAGTGTCGCGGTATGGGTTCTGGAGAGTGGTCAACATAGTGCTGGACGGCCACCGGGGCCCCAACGCGTCGGGAGAGCAAACCGGTGACTTCGAGAATGCGTTCGCGACCGGGTTGACGGAAGCTCACGGTATCGCCGACGTGGACTTTTTGGGAGGGTTTGACGGATTCACCGTCAATTTTCACGTGCCCGCCTTTGCATGCTGCGGTGGCTGCCGAACGAGTTTTATACATCCGCACCGACCAGAGCCAGACGTCGATGCGCACCGCTGAGGGATGACCAGTGGCAGTGGAGTTACTCATTGCCTTCGGCAGTCTTCAGATCTCGGAAAGCTCGGCGGTGTCGCACCAGCGGTGAGGTTTGCTCGGTGCTGGAGGCCAGACCGTGGACTTCGAGAAGGACAATGTGGTGGTCGCCAGCTGGCAATTCGGCGTAGACGGAGGTGTCCAACCACTGGGCGGCTCCCTGAAGGAAAATAGAACCGCGTTCGGAATAGCGCAAGTCCAATCCGGCAAACCGGTCCTTACTGCGTGAAGCCAGCTGGGCGCAGATGTGAGATTGGCGTGACCCCATGATGGAGACACCGATGTGATCGGCTTCCCGCATCCGGGGCCAGGTGCGGGAGTGGTTCTGAATGGCAAAAGACACCAGAGGCGGTTCCACGGAGACACCGACGGTGAAGGAGGTGGCCACCAAACCTTCTTTAACCCCTTGAGCGTATCCGGCTAACGCCACGACGCCGGTGGGGTACTGTTCCAGGGCGTGACGCAAATTGTGAGGTGAGATGTCCTGAGTGAGGTCGGCACGTAACTCCGAAAATACGTCAAAGCTGGTCGCGGTCATCACAAACTCTCTGTGTTTTGTGTGCGCCCCGAATTCCCCGAAGATGAGCTAAACTCGGACGCGGTACTTGCCACTGTGGGGTATCCACAGGACCGAATCGTCACCTGGAGCACCCCACTACTCGCGAAGAGGGTTGCCGTTCCATCAGCCAGGGCTGTCAACGATGGAAACTCGTGATTCACGTTGTCTCAATGATCTTTAGCTTAGGCATTGAAGCCTGTGGGGTCAATTCGATAGGTCACGTGATGTCATGCGTGGTCGGGGTTCGGTTCCTGGCACTCCAGCGGGTGCGTCACCCGCTGGATAAACAGGCAAGCGTCGTCCAGCACTTCATCAGCCACGGGATATTTGCTCCCGGAGGTGAAGATCCCGTGGGGGGACCCCGTGTAGGTGCGGAATTGCACATCGACCCCAGCCTGGACCAGAGAGTGAGCGTAGGTGACGCCATCGGCGACGAGAGGATCCAAGTCAGTCGAAACGATAACTGCCGGGCAACAGTGGGGCCCAATCTCTGCGTGCAGGGGGCTCAGCCGTGGATGAGATGTGATGTCGGGGTCGCTGATGTAGTGGGAGACAAACCAGTCCATTGTGTCATCGACCAGGGGGAGGCCTTCGGTGAAGATGCCACGGGGTCAAAAGGTAGTGCTCCAGCCTCTCGGACCCACTCACAGACGGTCACCACATCGTTGAACGCGGCCGGGAATTTGTGCTCTGGTGCCCGACGGTAATCCACCGCGATGACAGGGTAACCGGTCCGGACCGCCAGTTGCCGGCGCAAGCCGTCGTGGGTGTCGAGGCTACCCATGACCCAGCCCCCGCCGTGGGCGAAGAGCGCTACCGGACTCGCTGCCGAGGCATCGGTGCGGGGTTCGTAGTATCGGGCCGTGATGCCGTTGACCTGGAATTCGTCGACCGATGCAACGGGAACTTGGTCAAAACCGACGGCCGCACAGTTTTTTTCGTAGGTCTCACGAAGTTCAGGAATAGCGAGCAAGTGAAAGGGTTGAGCTCGGCCTTCCCGGAACGGGCCCAGCACCTTGCGAGCCTCGGATGAAACCTAGCGTGCTTTGTAGCGGTCGTGGTGAGCCATAGCTATACCACCGTGTAGTCCTGGAAGTGCGGAGTCTTGAGGGCAACCCGGTAGTCTTCGACGGTGCTACTCCAATTGTTCGTGACGCGCCCTTCGGAGTTCTTGAACCAGGAGGAACAATCAGCGGAATAGGACGAAGCCTCGAGCTCTTTCTGGATCTTTTCGTTCACGCGAGCTAGCGCATCGGCATCAACCTCGACAGCATGCATCGAACCGGAGGAGATCCGTTTAATGAAATCAGCGATGTAGTCGTGCTGAATTTCCAGCATCGACACCACCGAGTTGTGGTTCAGATTTGTGTTCGGTCCGTAGACGAGGAAGAGGTTCGGGTAGCCATCAACTGTGATGCCATAATAAGCTTCCGGGCTGATGCCCCACCGCTGAGCGAGATCGACGCCATCAGTTCCGATGATGTCAATATCATCGATGAACTTCTGACGCTGGAAACCGGTGGCAAAGATGATGACATCGAGCTCGTGCAGCTCTCCGTCCGCAGTGATGATTCCTTGCGGGGTCACCTCTCGAATCTCTTCGGTCACCAGGTCCACGTTATATCGACGTAGCGTCGGGTAGAACGCGTCGCTACGGAGCGTGCGCTTACACCCGTAGGGGAAATCCGGAGTCAACTTCTCGAGTAGCTCAGGGTCGGTGATTTCGCGTTCGAGGAATCCCAGCGCCTGCCGTTTGCCTTCTTCGGAAGCAGCGGTTCCCTCCAGGGTCCGGTAGAAACCGGTTTCGCGATCGTTATAGATAAACTCCCGGACGTCGCGAAAGACCTCCGGATCCGTGTGCATTGCTTCACGTGTTTGGGTGTCAAAGAGCTGTTCTTCTCGCGGAAGAATGTAATTGGCCGAGCGCTGGAAGACATCAAGGTGGGCAACCTCGGGTGCAATCTCTGGCACGTACTGGATAGCCGTGGCCGCGGCACCAATTGAAGCGACTCGTTTTCCCGCGAGATCGATGTCGTGGCGCCAACGCGAGGCATGAAACTGCTCGCCCTCGAAGGTATCGAGGCCAGGAAAGTTTGGCGTATACGGGGTTCCCAGTTGGCCACATGCCGAGATCACTGCTCGAGTCTGTAGAGACTCGCCGTTTCTCAGCGAGACGGTCCAGGTGCGCGTTGCGGAATCCCAGCGCGCCTGAGTGACGTCAGCGTGAGTACGTAGGTGTGGCAGGATGCCAAACTTCGTCGTGAAATTCTTGAGATAGGCGTGTAGCTCGTGTCCGGGAGCATACATCGAGGACGCTTCGAGGTGGAGGTCGTAGCTGAAGCAGTAAATAACAGATTGGGTATCGCAGGCGACTCCCGGGTAGGTGTTATCCCTCCATACGCCCCCGACGTCATCGGCCCGTTCCAGAATGACGAAATTGTCGATCCCGTGATGCTTCAACGCCGCTGCCTGTCCGAGTCCCCCGAAACCGGCTCCAATAATGACTGCGTCATACATGTGATGTCCCTCTTCTTCTCGTCTCGTTAGCTGTGCAGTGATGCGTGCGTTGGCGTTGACTCATCGTTGCTCCCCCCGCTAGGGAGAGTCCAGCATGGGGAAGAGCCGTCGAAGCCCAGAGATTCCCTGGCATCGTCTGTCAGTACCGTGCTGGGGAGGAATAACGTTGCTGGTCGGCCCGCCGACAGCGGGTGGCCGATCAGAAAGGCTAGGAACAAGACAGCGGGCACACGCAGAGACGCTGACCGGCTCGATCCAGATGAGCCGGTCAGCAGGGCGCGGGGTTTTTCCGGTTATGCGGGGCCGAAGGGACAAGCAAGGGGAATGTGTCGTGGGGTGATGGGGGCCACTGACAGCTAGAACAGCACCGCGGCTCGTCCTGCTCATTGCTGCCTCGTTGTCTATGATCGTCCCCTGTCACACGGTGCGTTTGGCCTTGATCGGCGCACCACGAGCTTATCCAGATCAGGTCAAACTTGCAATTTTATGGACAACCGATAGTCAGTCAATGGTGAGATGTGCACAGTCCGCTGACTTCGCCATGGTCGCTGACGCTGTGTGAGCGTGTCGGGGGCACGGCAAGGCGGACAGCGAGTGAACCGGGACGCGACTCACTTCACCTCAGGTATCGGATGTCCACACATGGTAGAACTCCACCTGAGGGACATCCTGGTTGGTGAGGTGGAGTAGAGCGAAGCCCTCGCCGCCTGGTTCTCCTGTCCGGTGAAGATGTACGCTCCCCGGGTAAGCAATTAAGGGGTGGGTTTCCACGACCATGGGGCGGTGTACGTGCCCCAACACCCAGCAGTCGTAACACGACGCCTCCAACGTCTCCAACGTTGTGGGCGCGCAGTCCCGGTGACTCCAGTACCCGGTCAATGAGGTATGGAGGAGCCCCAAATTCCACATCCCTTTTACAGGGCGCGGATATCCGCTGGCGAGATCTTGAGTCTCATTCCGCCGGCGGACTGATTGGCCGTGGATCGCTATCCCGAACTGTTCCCAGACTAGGGTCCCTGGCCCCGACCGTCCGAGCTCGCCCTGCCCGATCCATTGGGCCGAGCCTGGAAGTCGCAACCGGGCCGGTAGCGGGGACTCGGCATCGTGATTGCCTCCGATGAGTGCTGCCGGTAGATGGGCGTCGGCGAATGAAGCGAAGAGATCCTCAGCGGTTTGCAGAGCCTGTGGACTGGGGTTGTGACGGTCAAAGATATCGCCGGCACATAACACCGCATCCGCCCCAGAATTTAGCACCGCGACCTTCATGTTGGTGATGGCCTGATAAGCATCGGCCTGGGCTTGCTCGGCAGGGAGATCCACCCCCTTGACCGGTGCCCCGATGTGCAAGTCTGAGATCAGTGCGAGTGTGGTCATATTTGTCAGTGATTAGTAGCTACCTGTGAGTAGTTTTTATTGGTTTGTCAGTCTCGTTTCTCGAAGTACCGGCGACGCATGGTGTCCACCAGAACGAGAACACCGGCGGAGCCCAAGACGCCGATGACCGTCATAGCCATGGCTTCGGCCCGGAAGCCTTGATCAAATTGACTCATTATCCACGGGGACAGCAATTCGTAGGAGGCTGGGCGCAGTAGCGATGAAATGACGACTTCGCGGAAGGCCAGTAGTAACCCTAACAACCACCCGGCAATAATGCCGGGCATCAGTAACGGCAAAGTAATCCGGAAAAACGTTTGTACTCCGGTCGCCCCGGAGGTTATTGCAGCTTCCAGGTAACGTTCGTCGATCGTGCTTCGGGAGGTTTTAATGTTTTGGACTATCATCGGCAGAAGCACCAGCGTGTAACCCAGCACGAGCATTGCGGGTGAGTTGTATGGGGTGGCCGGTAGCCACGGGGCGTTCCATAAGAAGATAAGACCGATGGCAAGCACGATGGTCGGCACGGTATCAGGCCCGACTGCCAGCAAGTCGATGCTACGTCCGAGGGGATGGTGTTTTAAACGAGTCGAAGCTAGCGTGGTCGCTATCCCGACCATGGTAGCCAGAGTCGTGGCAATCAGGGCTAGTAGGGTGCTGTTCGTCAAAGCCTGTTGGCCACCGGCGGACTGCAGCACCAAGCCGAAGTAGTCGAAGGTGAGGTTATCCAGGGTGATCGGTTGTGACCGCAAGAGCGTCATGGCACCCAGAAAGATCCCGACGTAGGGGATCACCACCGACACGACAGCGACGAGACCAAACCAGAACCAACCAGCTGTTGCTGTTCTGCGGTTGAGCGTCACAGTGGTTCGGCGTTGGGCTCTTCCCCCAAACGGGTGTTCTTTCCGAGAGACCCACTGTTGGATGACCCAGACGGTACACCCCAAGGCCAGCAACACGCTGGACAGTGCTGCAGCGGTGGGAAAATCGAGCGGATTAATCGTCACAGAGCGGTAGATCTCAGATACCAGCACAGGGAAACCGATTTGGTTTCCTAGAGTCACCGGGGTACCGAATTCACCGGCGGCCCGGATGAATACGATCAGTGCCCCAAGCGAGTAGGTGGGGGTACACAGGGGCAAGAGGATAAGGCGGAACCGTTGTCCGGCGGACGCGCCAGCGACTGCAGCGGCCTCATCGGAGCTGGCCGGGACAGAATCAAGATAGTTGCGCAGGATCAGATATAGGAAAGTGAAGACCTCGCTGGCCATGATCAAAGCCATCCCGAAGGGGCTCATGATTATAAACCGAAGAAGATCACCTCCAGTCGCGCCGAAGAACTGATCGCCGAGTCCGTTGTAGCGGGTAAGGTCAATCCACGCCATGGCGGAGACATAAGGCGGGGTCATAAAGGGCAACATGACCACGACGTCGATCCACCGGTGAGAGCGCATCCGGGTCCAGGACATCAGGAACGCTAGTGGCGCGGCCATGGCGGTCGCAATGGCGACTACCATGACACCTAGCACGATGGTGTTGCCGAGGGTGCGGAGGTGGTGGGGATTGGTGAGCTCCGGTAACGCGGATGGTTGATCACCATAGCCGGTTAGCGCGCGGATGAGCACCATGACCAGGGGTGCGGCCACACCAATGATCAGCAAGATCAGCAGTGGTGTGGCCACATTCCTAGCGTGGCGTTCAGGTGCAGATAAGGCCATTAAAGGATTCGTCTTAGCTCAAGTAGCGGGAGACGAACTCGTCGAGCAACTCTTCACCTTCGTCTTCAAGAGCGTCGAGATCGTAGTCCAGCAGGTCGACATCGTCGTAGTCCACGTGCTCCGCTGGTACCTCGGGCTGTGCGGGGATCATATTGTGCTCAGCGGAGATGGTCTGGCCCTCGTGGGAGAGGAAGAAATCGACCAGTGCTTCGGCATTTTCACGGTTCGGAGCTTCCTCCAAAATGAAGAAGGGGCGCGGGGAGACCATGGTCCCCGAATCGGCGAACACGACTTCGAGCGACTCGCCTTCTTCAATGGCCGAGTAGGCGGAGTAATCGACTCCGCCAAGCACCACCGCGTAGGAACCAGCAGTGACCGCATCAAGCGCCGGACCATTCGCCCCTTGAACATCCATTCCGTTCTCGAAAAGTTCGTCGAATAGCTCCCATGTCTCGTCCTTGCCCCATGTAGAGACCATGGCTGCAATGAGGTCGCGAGCGGTGCCGGATTCGCGGGGATCGGGCATCAACACGAGGTTCTCGAACTCTTGGCCGGTGAGATCTTCCCAGTCGCCAGGCATCGAGGGGGCAGCGTTGGTATTAACAGTTAGCGCCAGGGCAGAACCGTCACGGCCGTAGAAGCCGTCCCCCCTCCAGTCCTCGTGGATGCTGTCGGCGAATTCAGGGGTGTAGTCTGCCACGTGACCATCTTTGGCGTAGGCGGCTGCCGGGCCCCAGGAAGCGATGTAGACCACATCGGCTTGAGGGTTGTCCCACTCGGCATCCAAACGAGCCGTGATCGATCCCGTGGTATCGCCATAGATCTCGACATCAACGCCGGTGGCTTTTGTGAACTCATCGGCCAGCTCTTCGTTCAACCCCTGAGGGTTCGCAGCGTAGAGGGTAACTGAACCGTCTAGATCTTCAGGTGCTTCCCAGCCAATGTCGCTGTCAGTTGTATCGGACGTCGTAGTACCGTTGTTGTTCGTTCCGTTGTCTGCTCCGTCGCCGTTAGTGTCCTCGACTGACCCACAACCAGCTAGGCCCAGGGTGGCAATCAGGCTCACGGCTCCAAGCAGGTGAAGGTGGTTGGTGGGGTGATGAGTGCTGACTCGCACGGGTGCTCCTCTCGGTTGATGTTCGGATAGTGCGTGAGGCTAGGTAAGGTGCAAGAGATGGGCAGAGTCGACACGGAGACCAATGGGTGTGCCCGGCTCGTAGGGATCGGTGGAGTCAACCTGCCAGGGGTCGCTACCGTGGACCTCGCAACGAATGAGGTAGCCACCACCGGTGTACAGACAGGACACCGTTGTAGCCTCCAGATCTAGTCCTGCAGAGTCGTGCACCGGTTCCGTGACCGGATCATGGTCAAGGGGCCCGGTGACAGTGACGTTCTCTGGGCGGACGCCCACAACGTGGCCTTCGATCTGGGACTCGTACTGTGGCAAGCGGTTGAACCTGCCCACGAATCCGGCTACGAATTCGTTGGCTGGTTTTTGGTAGAGGGCCTCTGGGGTATCGAACTGTTGCAGGGAGCCTGCACGCATGACCACGATGCGCTGGCTCATGGACATCGCTTCTTGCTGGTCGTGGGTGACATAAAGGGTGGTGAGGTTCAGCCGAGAGGCGAGTTCTACCAGTTCCATCCCGAGTTGGGCGCGTAATGTCGCGTCCAGAGCGGAGAAAGGCTCGTCCAGTAGGAGCAACTCGGGTGCTGAAATAACAGCGCGTGCGATCGCCACGCGCTGTTGCTGGCCTCCGGATAGCTGGTGGGGCATTTTACGAGCGAACTCTTCCATGCCGACTCGTTCTAGTACTTCGTTGACACGGGGCGCGATCGTCTTCTTAGGTGCCGCGGAGACCCTGAGCGGGAAAGCAACGTTGTCTGTGACGGACAGGTGTGGCCACAGAGCGAGGTCCTGGAACACCATTCCAATCCGACGTCGATTAGTCGGGATTGGTTTCTGGCCCGGAGCCGAGACGGTGCGTTGACCGAATGTGATCGCGCCGTCATCGGGAATTTCGAGTCCGGCTAGGCAACGCAGAAGTGTGGATTTGCCACAACCCGAAGGTCCGAGAATGCTGACGAATTCTCCGGGGCGAAAGTGTAGGTCGACGGGGTGGAGACCCGTACCATCGCTGAAAAGTCGAGACACCCCGGAGAGAATTACCTCCGTCCCACCCCCCGGTGGGGTCGGGACTTTGGCGTGGGCTGTCTCAATCACGCCGTACAAATTTAGGGGCTCTGGGTTATTCGCCAGACAACGCTAGGTAAACGCCATATGACTAACCCCAAGCCGAAGCTGTTGTTTTTCTCACCCGCCTGAGGCGCTACAGCGGATCACAGGTACGGCGAGCTCCCTGCTACCGGGTCCTGTGCATTGACGGTGCGAAGGGGCGCGACTAGACGCCTTCGCTGGCGGCCTGTTCGGAAGGGTCGGTCCATCTGCCCTTCTTGACCCCACGGTTGTAGATCATGCCCGCGGTGATGGAGACGATG
The DNA here is from genome assembly GCF_003185725.2 of Auritidibacter sp. NML130574. Classification (GTDB taxonomy): domain Bacteria; phylum Actinomycetota; class Actinomycetes; order Actinomycetales; family Micrococcaceae; genus Auritidibacter; species Auritidibacter ignavus. The sequence continues at coordinate 2,511,485 of NZ_CP031746.1, forward strand.
AACAGGATCGCCATTGGGACCAAAATCCAATAGGGGTTGCCGGTCGCGAAGATGACCGGGATGGACAGTGCGGTGACCAGACCGCCACCGAAGAAGGGTTCGAAGAAGAGCTGCTTATAGCCGAAGGCCTCCATGGCCGGAGACTTGTCCTCGGGGTCGGCCACCCGCAACAGCACCAGACCGGTGGCGGTGACACCCATAGACTGACCGAAGTCCGCGATACCGCGTTCGAGCCAAAAGGAGGGGATAATCCGCGGGGTGAAGAACAGCAACATGAACGTGCCGAACAATACGCCGGCCAGAGAAAGAATTAAGAAGGTCTGCCAGTAATCCGCGATGACCTCGAGCGAGATGGTGGCCAGAGCGGCCACGATCAAGATGTCCAGGGCGAGACCCTGAATGCGTTTCATGGTTTCTTGATCCACCAGGTAACTCTTACCGGTGCGATCGAGCACGAACTGGATGATGACGCCACCGATCATCGCCAGAGGGAACAGGGGGACATAGCCCAGCAGAGTGAGACCTTCGCCGTCAGCTCCGGGCCAGACAGAGTCGGGCTGGCCCCACAGCTGGTCTTCGACCCACACGAGGCCTTCCAGCAATACCCAGCCGATAATGATGGCCAAACCCACGATCGCTACGTGGAGGGTGAGCGGCTCGATGGAACTGGGGCGAGAGGTCATCACGCCGGTACGGACGTGTTCGGTATCGCTGTAGAGACCGCGCAGCTCGGAGGCAGACTGCTCAGAGACCTGCTTAATCACCCGGGTTCGACCGGTGCGCACACCCCAGTTGACCACGGCAATACCGATGATGATGCCTGTCACCAGACCCACGGTCGCCATGGCTAAGGCAAGGTCGGTTGCTTCGGGGATGCCCATATCTTCGAAGGCCGGTTGCATACCGGCCGCCGTGCCGTGACCACCTTCAAAGGAGACCTCGATGAGGGCACCGAAAATGGGGTCGACACCGAATAATGGGGCCAACACGAGTACCCCCAGCAGGATGCCGACGACGTATTGTCCAGAACCGTAGGCCAGACCAATTGACAGTTGAGGCCCGACTAATTTGGCAGCACGTTTGGGGGAGGGGATGGTCTCGCCTAGGAAAAGGGTTGCGAAAACAACGGAGATCAGCAGTCCGGGTAGTTCGCCCCACACCTCAAAGGCTCCGTCGGTAAACAGGCCACCATTTTCCAACCAAGACCAGTTCAGGGCCTCGCCCAGGCGTCCCAGGACTTCGGGACCGATCAACAGGCCGAGGAAGCCGGCGATAATGGCGCTGGGGAGGAAAAGTCGCTGAAAGAGGCCGACCTTCACGCGAAGGTATTTACCCAAGAGCAACAAGGCTGCCAGGAGCACGATGGCAAAGCCCACGGATTCTGCAGTCATGAGGCGATCGTAACATTCAGACCGCGATAAAGTCACTGGTCAGCTCGGGCTCAGCGCCTGAGATTCTGGGCCGGCAGAGGCCGGTGTCTGGGGTTAGTTGTGGTGAGCGCCTGGGGTGAGCTGGCGCGCTAAGACAGCTTCGGCGTGAGCGCGAAGGCCTTCCGATTCTGCCAGGGCCACAATCCCGGGGGTGACTGCAGACAGTCCGGATGCTGAGTACCGGATGCGTTGCTGTAAGCGCATGAAGCTCAGTGTGTTCAGCCCTGAGGAGTGTCGGGCCGTGCCGGAGGTCGGCAACACGTGATTCGATCCGGCCGAATAGTCTCCCAACGGGACCGGGGAGTACCCGCCGATAAACACTGCTCCGGCAGAGGTAATCTGCTCGGCGACCGCCTCAGGGTCGGCAGTATGAATCTCCAGGTGCTCGGTGGCATAAGCGTTGGCCACGGTGATGGCAGCCGGCAGGTCCTCGACGACTAAGATTCCCGACTGCGGGCCGGTTAGCGCCTCCCGGATTTGGTCTTCCAACGGCAAACCGGGGACCTGCTGATTGATCTGATCATTGACCTCCTGGGCCAGTGACTCAGCATGGGTGATCAGCACTGAGGCAGCCATCGGGTCATGTTCGGACTGGCTGATCAGATCGGCGGCAACCCAGGCGGGGTTTGCCGTCTCATCGGCAATGACGGCAATCTCGGAGGGACCGGCCTCGGCATCAATGCCCACGGTTCCCATCACGGCGCGCTTGGCAGCGGCGACGTACACGTTTCCGGGCCCCGTGATCAGATCCACCGGCGGGCACACCCACCCAGACTCGGCCGGACCGGTTTCTGCGGTATTGTCCTCCGCACGCTCAGCCTCTCGGACGCCGTAGGCAAACATGGCAATGGCTTGAGCACCACCGGCAGCGTAGACCTCATCGACGCCCAACAGGGCACAGGCGGCCAAGGTCACCGGATGTGGCTGGCCGTTGAACTCTCGTTGCGGGGGCGTGGCCACCGCCAGAGACTCGACTCCGGCCGCTTGGGCCGGGACCACGTTCATCACCACCGAGGAGGGATAAACAGCCCGCCCGCCGGGCACGTACAGACCCACGCGCTGGATGGGGACCCAGTGGTTCTCCACGCGAGCGCCATCGGCCAGTTGCACCACGGTGTCTTCGACACGCTGGGACTGGTGGACCATACGAGCCCGCCGAATGGATTCTTCCAGTGCTACCCGCACCGAGGGGTCCAAGTCGATCAGTGCCTGGGCAAGCACGCTGGCGGGAACCCGTAGCTGGTCGGGGCGCACCCCGTCGAAACGCTCGCCAGCCGCTAAGACCGCAGCGACCCCACGTTGGCGCACATCGGCCAGAATCGGGGTAATTTTCTCCACGGCGGCGGTGACATCGACCTCTGCCCGGGGCAAATCACGATCCGGAGCAAAGGGACGGCCTCGCAGGTCAGTGATGTTGAGCATACTGGCTAGTCTACGTCGTTCTCGAGTGACGAAACCCCTTGGTCTTTTCAGCCTGAGTTCAGACCCGCATGGCACAGTGGAGATTATGCTTTCTGGACTCACCCTCTTAGCATCCTCGACCCCTGAATCAGCAGAGCCGAGCCCCTCCACCTCCGATGGCTTTGCCGAGGTAGAAGACGCGCTACCCCAAAATGTTCAAGATTCGGCCTCCTCCAACGTGGAATCGCTGGGGCCTGTCCTGGGCGTGGTGCTTAATCTGGCTGTCGGCGCCCTGGTGGGCCTGGTCGTCGCTGGCATCATTGTGGTGGTTACCTCCATGGCCTTCCGTCGGCGCAAGACCTTCCACGCTCAGTTGCGTCGCCTGTATACCCCGATGGTTCTCGCCCTGGTCTTTTTGGGTGCCCGCATTGCGTTGGGACTCTCTGGCCGAGATTTGGCCTGGTATTCGGGTTTGGCCTTCATCCTTTTGGTGTGTGTGGTAGCCAGCTTCGCCTGGTTGGGGTTGCGCGTGGTGAACTTCATTGAGTCGCGCATCGCCGATAAATATCACGTGGCCGGAACTGGTTCTTTGCGTGAACGTCGTATCCAAACCCAGATGCAACTCATCCGGCGCATCGTAGTTGCGGTCATCGTGGTAATTGCGGTGTCGGCCATTCTGCTGGCGATTCCCCAGGTGCGGGCGTTGGGCGCAGGTCTTCTTGCCTCGGCCGGCTTGATTTCGGTGGTTGCTGGCCTGGCAGTCCAGTCCACCTTGACCAACGTGTTCGCCGGCATCCAGCTGGCCTTCACCGATGCGATCCGTGTCGGTGACGTGGTGGCGATGGACGACTACGAAGGCACTGTGGAAGATATCACCCTGTCCTATGTGGTGCTCAAGATTTGGGACGGTCGGCGGATTCTGTTCCCTTCCAGCCACTTCACCACCACCCCGTATGAAAACTTCACCCGTGTGGGCACCGCACTGTCGGGTGTGGTGGAATTCGACGTGGACTGGCAGGTGCCTATGGACAACCTGCGTGAACGGTTGCGCGCCCTGCTTGCCTCCACCGACCTGTGGGACGGCCGTGACGCCTCGATGCAGGTTACCGACGCGGCATCGGGCATGTTGCATATTCGGGCCGTGGTTTCAGCCCGCAACTACGGTGAACTGTGGGATCTGCGGTGCCTGGTGCGCGAAGACCTCGCCACCTTCATTCGCACCGAGCACCCCGAGGTGATCTACCGGATGCGCATCATGGAACCCAGCGGTCCGCTGAATCAGACGGAATCGTCCTCCCACGTGGCACCGGGTAAGAACGATCGTGCAGACTCGTCTCAGACCAAGCCCAACACGGAGTCCGAGACGACTCAGCAGGCAACACAAGACCAGCACCAACAACAGTCCCGCTGGGAGAACTGGTACGACACCAATGAACCTCCCGCGGTGATCTCGCAGTTACCGGTGATCCGTCCGGGTGAGACCCTGGACGAGGCCGTCCGCGGGGCAGATCAGTCGGCACAGTCCGCATCCTCGGGCACATCGAAGCCACAGAACTCCGATAGCGATGATGCTGAGTCCACCCCAGAGACTCAGGATTCCGGTTCGGTGCCGTTGACCCGGTCCTCGGATGCCTCCTCGGTCTTTACCTCCTCGATTGCTGGGCTGGAACGTGGTCGGGATATGGCCGGACCTGGTGAAGACGCCTACGCAGAGCGGGCGCGAAGGACTGCGGAATCCACCGGGGCGATCCCGGAGATCGATCCGAACACCGGCGAGCCGGTCGATATCGATAACCTCACCACCGAAGAGCTCGAAGAACTCAAACAGTACCAGGCCCGCAAACGCGCCGAAGAAGCCGAAGAATCTGATGGAGGGGCCGATGACGGTTCCCAGAGTTAAGGCCCAGCCGCGACGGGAATCTCCGCTGGGTGGGGCCAAACCCACTCGCCAGGATTTGAACGCGGTGGATACCACCGATCCAGAGATCACCGATGATGTGTTGCCGGTCGATCCCGAAGAACGGTTGCGGCTGTTGATCTGTGGCATCAACCCGGGGTTGTGGACCGCGGCGGTCAACGCTCCGTTCGCCCGCCCGGGAAACCGGTTCTGGCCCTCTCTGTACCGTGCCGGGATGCTCCAGGAACCGGTCGATGTCAGTGCCGGAATGAGTGCAGAGCTGGCCGATGAGCTGGTCTCGTCGGGAATCGGGATGACGAATCTGGTGCAACGTGCCACTGTCCGGGCTGACCAGCTGAGCACCGCAGAACTCCGGGAAGGTGGCCAACGGTTGATCCGGCGAGTGGGGCAGTTGCGCCCCGTGGCTGTGGCGATTGCCGGGATCACAGCATTTCGTACCGCATATCACGCACCTCAGGCCCAGCTGGGGCGGTTGAGTGCGACAGACCGGGCCACCTATGAGTTGCTAGCGCAGTGGCCTGATGAGGTGCAATTATGGGTGGTGCCACAACCGTCGGGGCTCAATGCCCACGAGAACGTTGACACCTTGGCCGATAAGTGGCGGACGGTGCTGGCCGGGCTGGAGACTGACCGGCCACAGCACGCGGACTAAGCCAGGCTGGAAACCCCCGCGCGGAACCCGGCCTCGGCCTGGTCGTTATAGGCCACCAACACCACCTGTTTCACCGTGGGTGCCCCATCCTCGCGGGCAGCGAGCTCGTCCAAAGTCTCAGCGCAACTTCGGGCGGCGATCCGGGTGGCATCATCCATCGGCCAACCGTAGACACCGGCTGAGATCGCCGGGAAAGCCACCGAAGTGGCTCCGAGCTCATCGGCAAGCACTAAAGACTTCCGATAACAGGATCTCAGGGTTTCGGTGCGGTCCTGTTTGACGGAGTACACCGGCCCGACCGTGTGGATCACCCAGCGAGCGGGCATATGCCCGGCCGTGGTGGCCACGGCCTCGCCAGCGGGAAGTCCCTCGGGTAGCTTGTCCGACCGTAGGGCACGACAGGCCTCCAGAATGGCGGGACCGCCGGCGCGGTGGATCGCTCCGTCGACGCCACCACCACCGAGCAGGGAGGAATTGGCGGCATTGACCACCGCGTCGACCTCGAGGATGGTGATATCACCGGTGATGACCTCGATGGGGTACCCGTGTGCAGAACTCGGCGATGGGGGTGTGAGCATCTAGGATTCCACCTGTTTCGGGTCGGCATCCCCGGTGATCTCCGGGGTGGCATCCGGTGAGGTGAGGTCCTGGTCCTGGGTGGCCTTGACCGCCAGCACCGGCTCGTGCATTTCTTGCAGAATCTGATCGCCCACCGAGCCCATCATCAACCGGCCGAATCCGGACCGGTGGCGGATGCCGATGACGATCATCGAGGGGCGAATCTCGGCCGCGACGGTTTTGAACTCGTCCATGGTGGTGTTTCCACGCGCATACTCGCGGAACTCGGTGGTGGCTGAGGACGCTGCCAAGATGGAGTTCAGCTCCCGCCGGGTCTCTTCGGTCATCGACGACGAAGTGCGGTGCTCGCCCCCAGGGCCAGCATTGAGGACCACGACGTTTTCTCCGGAACGTTCGGCGATCTGCAGGGCAGTGCGCAAGGCGGCCCGCGACTCAGCGGAGGGCTTATACCCGACAAGAATGGTCATGGTCGTTGTCGTCCTTTCGCCGGCGAAATCCCACCGGTAACAACCGGCGGAGGGAACACTTCTGAGCTTATCGTCTCTGGGCTAATCTTGCTCGGAGCTACCGGTTAGCGGCCGTTTGCGAGCAATGGAGGCCACCAGTCGGTTGGGTAACACCTTGGCGGAGCGGGCCAGCAACTTCGCAGCACGGCCGGGAATGCACAGCGGCTCGCCTTTATGCACCGCGGCCAACCCCTCCAGAGCCACTTGATCCACTTCGGTGAAACTCCACTTGGGCCGATGGGAGACGTCGACGCCGGAATTGACATGGAAGTCGGTGTCCAACAGGCCCGGACACAGTGCGGTGACATTAACACCGTCAGCGTGGTACCGAGCATGCGCCCACCGAGAGAAAGCCACCAGACCGGCCTTGGTGGCCCCATAGGAGCCGTCCGGGAACAACCCGGCGATCGAGCAGACATTCACGATCCGACCTCCGCGACGCAGAAATGCTGGTAGCGCGCCGTGGATCAGATGCATCGGGGCCGTGAAGTTGACCTCAATCATCCGGGCCTCAGTCTCCCAGTCGCTATCAGCAAAGTCCTCGGCCAGCCCCACACCGGCATTATTAACCAGCATTTGGACCGGGTAACGCGGATTCACCAACCGGTCGATCACCCGTTGGCGCCCGGCAAACTCCGCCAGATCGGCCACTAACGTTTCGGTCACCACCCGGTAGCGGGACTCGACGTCCTCAGCCACCGCCGCCAGCCCGTCAAGGTGGCGAGAGGTCAACACCAAGCGATACCCTTGAGCGGCCAAATGCCGGGCAAAAGCGGCCCCCAGCTGGGAGGAGGCGCCGGTGATCAGTGCCACGGGTGCGTGGTCGGAAGCCTGCTCGTAGGAGGAGGTCGATGAGCGGTCATCCGTGTTTTTCACGGGAAACTCCTTCGAATCAGCACGGGGCGTGGGATCAGCGGTGATCGATCAGATACTGCAGTGTGGCAGCTACGGTTTGCACGGCCGGACCGCGCACCTCAGGCGGAACATCGGGGTAGACCTCGGTGGCTAAAGACTGCACTACGGGGTCAGCGACCTCGATATCACGACCCCGGAAGGCAGCAAGATCCACCATTTGCCGTAGCTGTTCGACGCGTTGCAAGCGGTGCGCGGAGAGCTGCCGGGCAACCTGCGCCAGATCTGATAACGGATCCCCGTGGGCCGGCAGACCACGAACGGTGGTGGCCGGATGATCAGTCAGGCCCTCGGCAGTGGCGATCAGGCGGTCCATCGTGGCCAGATAGTCCACCAGTCGACCATCGGGATGATCCAGCATGGTGGTCCCGGCGCCCAGCACGGTATCCCCAGTGATCACCGCAGGGTCTTCCGGTAAAACCAGACAGATCGAATCAGAGGTATGGCCGGGGGAGTGCAATACCTGCACGGTGGTACCGGCCGCGGTGATGTGCCCTCCGTCGGCCACCGGTTGGGTATGGCGACACCAGCTGGAGGAGAATGCGGTGACCGGGGCCTGGAGCTGCTGGTGAAAGTATTCGACCGCGCCGGTGTGATCCGGGTGGTGATGGGTGATCACGATCAGTTCCACGCTCCGACCGTGCAGGGCCTGACGTACCCGCGCCAGGTGCTCGCGCTGTGAGGCGGCCTCGCCGGGATCCACCAGCACCACCGTCTGCGCCTCTGGGGCGGCGATCAGGTAGGTATTGGTGCCGGTCAGGGTCATCCCCGAGGCATTATCAGAACGGACCACTTCGGTATGAGCTGTTGTGCGTTGTACCACTGCCATAGTATTGAGTGTATGGAATTACAGGGCGCAACCGGCTACGTGACAAGCGGTCAAGAATATAACCGCGACACAAATTACATCAACGACCGGATCGTCGCCGACCCGGAAGCGATCACGGCCGCTGAACGGGTGGCCTATGACCAGGTAGGCCAGCTCACCGACCTCTCGGCCGGTTTAACCGACGACGCGCAAGCTTGGCCCGTGGAGTCCGGACGCTACCGGCTGGTGGCCGCCCGCGCCTGCCCCTGGGCGAACCGGACGATGATCGTGCGACGACTGTTGGGGCTGGAAGACGCGATCTCCTTGGGTACCCCTGGCCCAACCCATGACGAACGCTCCTGGGTCTTTGACCTCGATGAGACAGAACACGACCCGGTGCTTGGCACCCACCGGTTGCAGGAAAACTACCTCGCCAGGTTTCCCGACTACCCGCGCGGTATTACCGTCCCAGCCATCGTCGACATTCCGACCGGCGCGGTGGTGACCAATGACTATCCGCAGATCACTCTGGACTTCTCTACCCAGTGGCGTGCTTTTCACCGGCCTGGAGCCCCTGACCTGTTACCGGAGGACCAGCTGGAGGAGATGCACGAGGTGGTCACCCGGATCTTCACCGAGGTGAATAACGGGGTCTACCGGGCCGGATTCGCGGGGTCGCAGCAGGCTTATGACCGGGCTTACACGCGATTATTTGATGCCATGGACTGGTTAGAAGACCGGCTGTCCACCCGCCGGTACCTCATGGGCGAGCACATCACCGAAGCCGACGTGCGCCTGTTCACCACCTTGGTGCGCTTTGACCCGGTATATCACGGCCACTTCAAGTGCAACCGCCAGAAACTCACCGAATTCCCGGCCCTGTGGGGTTACGCCCGGGACTTATTCCAAACCCCCGGTTTCGGTGACACCGTGGACTTCGTCCAGATCAAACAGCACTACTACATTGTCCACGCCGATATTAATCCCACCCAGATCGTGCCGGCCGGACCCAATGTCTCCGGCTGGTTGAGCGCTCACCGTCGTGAGGAACTGGGCGGTACACCTTTCGGGGATGGCACCGCACCCGAACCGGTGCGCCCTGCTGAGCAGGTCACTGCCGGCCACAACCCGCTCTACCCGGCTACCTCGGCAAACCGATTAGCCAGCTGATCTGCTGCGAAACCTGCGCACACCAGCAGTGCCAGCAGAATCCGGGCCTGATAGGGGCTGAGCGAACCGGCCAGCATCGCCCCGGCCGCGACCAGGTCCACACCCCCACCGTTACCGTAGATCGCCACCACCGGACCGAATGTGGTGCGGGTAGCCAACACGACCGGGATGTGGTGCTGACAGGCGAGGTCGACGACCGTCACAAATCCGTCGGCGGCATTACCGGCTCCGGTGCCCATCAATACCAGCCCGTCCAGGGTTATTCCACATGAGGCGGAGTCCTCGACCAGGTGGCGGGCCAACTGGGCCGAGCTGCCCAGGCCGGCTTCGAGAATCGGGATCTGCACCGAGCCAATCTCGGCGGTTGGCATCGGCAGCCCCGGCCCGGCGGCCGCCGTGGCCTGGCGAACCAGTTTTCCGTGTGTCACCGTCGCGATCTCGGTGCCCCCGGTGAAAGGCTCTGGAGCCAAGGTGTGGTGTTTGCGGGTGGCGCGAGCCGAATGAATCCGTCCGGCAAAGCTAATGGTGACCCCGGTGTCAGCCATGTGCGGGTGCCCGGCTGCCAGGATGGCCTCGCGCAAATTTCCCGGGCCATCCCCCGCTGGGTCATCGGCAGGCTTCTGGGCCCCGGTGATGACCACCGGAACGGTACCGGTGTAGACACAGTGTAAGAAGAAGGCGGTGTCTTCGATGGTGTCGGTGCCGTGGGTAATCACCACGCCAACCACCTCCGGATCGGCGACTGCCTGCTCAACCGCCAACGCGATCTGGCGAAGATCAGCGAAGGTCAGTCGGAAACTATTGACCGAGAAGAGCTGTTCACCGCTGACCTGATGCTCCGGCCAATCCTCGTGGGCTTCGCGATCACCGGATGTGATGACTCCCAGGAGCTCCTCGACGCTATCGGAGGCCACTGAGCCGATGCTGTGGTGCTCGGTCCGGGAGGCGATGGTCCCACCGGTGGCGATGACATGAACTCTTGGCACAACGGGTCCTTTCGTCTGCGCAGCTGGCTGAAGGTCGGGGATTCAGTGTTCGAAAATTTCGCCCTCAAGATACACCCAACACCCGGGGGTATCGTCAAGAGTTTGGCGGATAAATTGTGAGCGCTCATGCTGGATGATGCGACCTGCGTGAGTATCGCGGGAAAAAGCGATGAATTCCACGATTCCGGTCTCATCCTGAGACCCACCAGCAACCACGTCACGAATCCGCAATGCGGTATACCGCTGGCGAGGGTCCAAAACCACCTGCTCGGGGCGAGACTGACTGGCCCGGGTGCGCATCACATAGTCGCGGTCTGCCACGGCGAAAGCCGTGTAGCGAGACCGCATCAAGGCTTCAGCCGTGGGCGCATACCGCTCGCCACGTAACAACGGTATCCAGCACTGCTCGGCCACCCGCAAGCTGCCACATAGGCAGGCGGGCAGAGCGGGTTGTGGAGGCGTAGGCTCGTCGGTCACGATGAATCCAATCGGCGTAGGATAATCGGGTTATCACACTATTATCGGCGACGATCTGTCACGAACACCCCCTGAGACGAAGGAGCGTATTTCGGTGTCCGCCTCTGCCACTGGCACTACCGCACCGCGACAATCCCCCTGGTTAGCCTTTACCGTCTGCGCGGTCACCGCGATTTTGACGATCCTCGATCTGGTCAAGGTCAACGTGGTGTTGACACCTATTCGAGAAACCCTGGGCGCAACCACGACCGATAACCAGCTGATCGTCGCCGGATATGTGTTGGCCTTCGGAGTGGCCCTCGTTCCCGCCGGACGGCTGGGAGACACCTGGAACCGCAAATCAATGTTTTTGATCGGGCTGGTGACGTTCACCATCGCCTCGCTGGTAGCCATGCTGTCGATCTCATCGACCATGCTGGTTACCGCTCGCATTGTCCAGGGCATTGCAGCTGGCACCTTGATGCCCCAGGTCCTGGGCATCATTCAAAACTTATTCCAAGGCCAAGAACGTGGTAAAGCACTCGGATTCTTTGGGGCCAGCATTGGTTTGGGAACCTCCTTTGGCCCAGCGGTTGGTGGTCTATTTATTGGAGCGCTCGGGCCCGAACTCGGGTGGCGCTGGACATTCGGAATGAATGTTCCCCTGGTGATCATTGTGCTCCCACTGGCTATCTGGCTACTTCCCAAGGATCAGCCGCGCGATGTGCGCGACCGACAACTTGACCTGGTCGGCGTCGGGCTTCTGGCAGCCACTGTGTTATTCATGATGTTGCCCTTCGTGCTGACCAGTGGCACCGACCAAGACATCCCGGCCCGATGGTTGTTGCTAGTCCTCGGAGTTATCGCCGGTGCCGGATTCGTCATCTGGGAGTTTCGGTATAAGGCCCAGGGTAAATCACCGGTGCTCGATTTCGCGCTGTTCCGCTACAGCTCATATCGCTACGGCGTGATCATTACCAGCCTCTGGTTCGCTATGATGCCACCGCTGTTTCTGGTGATGACCCTCTACAACCAACAAGGTCTGGGTCACTCGGCGCTCGTGGTCGGGCTCATCACCGTGCCGTGGGCCGTGGTATCGGCTATCGCCGCAGCCTGGGTGGGGCGATATACGTTGCGCTACGCTCCTCAGCTGGTCTTCGCCGGTCTCATCCTGTTCATCATCGCGTTGCTGTCTCTGGCGCTGGGTGCCCGCATAGTCTCTGCTGAATACACACCACTGATTATGGCAATCATTATGGGTGTAGCTGGTATCGCTCCCGGTATCGTCATGTCAGCTAACCAGATGAGGAGCTTGATTGACGTGCCGTTGCCCCAAGCCGGCGTTGCTGGCTCCTTTTATCAGGTCGGCCAGCGGGTCGGCAATGCCATCGGTGTGGCCGTGGCCACCGCGGTGTTTTATAGCATGACCGCTCACCTGCCGGTGAATGCCGGAAAAGACGTTGAGGAGATCAGACCAGAAACTGCCCGAGAATACCTCAACGCATTCGATGTCTCGATCCTCGTTTTAGTGGTCTTCGGCCTCGTTGCTTTGTTCGTCGCCATCGTGGACTGGCGAGGCAGTAAAAGAACTGAATAATTACTGATAAGTACCTGAGAGAATTCACGGTAGTATTGATGAAACCCTGGCGTTTCTTCCCACTTCTGTGGTGTACTATTTCTCTGACTAAACTCATTCCCCTAGTCGACCGGAGATTACCAGAACCAATGCCAAAACCAGTGTCGGCTAAGGTATTCGTGAAACACAAGGTGTTCTACGTTTACAATTGTTTGTTCGCACTTTAAATACCCATCAAGGGCGAACTTTCGGGAAGGCAAGAGAGACAAGGAAGATGGCTCCACACCACTCACAAAGACGAAAAGCGCAGCTGACCCAGAAGGAAGCAGATATTTGGCGGCGCGCGGTAGCGGTTGTTATGACCGTGGGCCCGATGATCGAGACGGATCTTCAAAAAGCCGGTTCTCTGAGCTTCTTTGAGTTCCAAGTGTTGTCTGCTCTGCATGATGCAGACGGTGCGTTGACCATGTCGCAATTAGCCGAGCGGTGCAATTCCTCGTTGTCGCGCCTGTCTCACGTGGCCCGCAAGCTCGAAGAACGCGACGTGATTATCCGTACCCCAGCCACGAGCGATAAGCGTGTGACCATGGCTGAGCTGACTCCACAGGGTGAGAAGGAAGTGGAGAAGGTTCAGGGTCGTTACGCTGATTCGGTGCGTCGCCGGGTGTTGTCCGTGTTCGATGACGAAGATCTGGAAACGATTGACGACCTGTTCTCTCAGTTACTGGAAGAAATTGACCCCGATCACTGGTTGCTGGACTACGAGGATGAAGAAGACGACTGATCGCCCGATGTGATCAGCTCGTCCCGTGGTTAATTTGCCCGCAAGTAGCGAAACTCCTACAATAGAAGTTTGTTACGCGTCGTGCGAGTCCGCATCATGTACGTTGAGATGCGTCATGGTGTCCTCGTGCCGGAAAACGGCGTCGTTCCCTAAACTGGATCCCTGGTAAAACAGGGACTCACCGTCTTCACCCTAGCGATTAAGGGCACTTCGGTTGGTTCTCACCCAGCCTGGTTTACCTTCGGAAAGTCGCAGTAAGAGTGCGGTGTACACACTGGTGGCGGGATCCTCTTTCGGGTTCTGCCCGTCCTTTTACTAGTACTTAAATCGAGGAGTGATCATGGCAGCACATTGCCAGGTAACCGGAGCTGGGCCAGGTACTGGGTACCACGTGTCCCACTCGCACCGTCGTACCAAGCGCCGGTTCAATCCAAATATCCAAAAAAAGACCTACTTCGTGCCTTCGCTCGGCCGGAAGGTAACCCTGAATGTCTCGACCAAAGGCATCAAGGTGATCGACGCTCGCGGTATCGATGCTGTGGTCAACGATCTGATCGCCAAAGGAGTGAAGCTCTAAGATGGCAAAAGATAAGGGCCTGCGTCCCATTATTAAACTCAAGTCGACTGCCGGCACCGGCTTCACTTACGTGACCCGGAAGAACCGTCGGAATAACCCTGACCGGATTACGTTGAAGAAGTACGATCCCGTTGTCCGTCAGCACGTAGAGTTTCGAGAGGAGCGCTGAGGTTTGGCTAAGAAATCCAAGATCGCCAAGAACGAGCAGCGTAAAGTTATTGCCGCCCGTTACGACGAGAAGCGCAAGCAGCTGAAAGCCACACTGGTTGACCCCAACGCCTCCGATGAGGCTCGTGAAGAAGCTCGCGTCGGCCTGCAGAAGCTTCCCCGTGATGCTTCGCCAGTTCGGGTTCGCAACCGCGACTCCATCGATGGCCGTCCCCGCGGTACCCTCCAGAAGTTCGGTATCTCCCGCGTTCGTTTTCGGGACATGGCACACCGAGGCGAGTTGCCCGGTATCACCAAGTCTTCCTGGTAAACATCAGTTCATGCCAGCTAGTTGCTAGTGCGAGCTGTTCCGCTCATTCGCAGTCAGCCAGCACGATGACCCGTATGCACACCCGTGGGTGGCATACGGGTCATTGTCTTTTGTCGAGTTGTCTATCTCGATAGAGAACGATAACGGGGATGATTGTGCTGAGTAGATCTCTGCGCTAATGTGAGCCAAGACACAAAGCGTGGGTTTCCTGACCCAAGGAACTGGCGCCCTGACATTTCTGGCCGTCACCCCGGCCACCCGTCTAAGGAGACCGATGACAGAACATAAGCTTCCTGCGGTGCCAGTAGCCCTGCTGCCGATCGCGGTTTTGGTGGTGATGGCCCTGCTGTCGATTTCTGTGTGGGATATCGACATGGTGATCCCGTTGATGTCAGCCGTGATCGTCACTGTCGTGATCGGTAAAGCGCTGGGATATACCTGGCGAGAGCTGGAGCAGTCGATGGTCCGCGGCGTCAGTCGAGCACTGCCGGCCGTGTTCATCTTGTTTCTCATCGGTATGATTATCGGTACGTGGATCGAGGGTGGTCTGATCCCGACCATCATCTATTACGGTCTGACGGCCATCTGGCCGGTGGTTTTCCTTCCGCTGGCATGCCTGGTACCGGCCATCGTGTCGTTGGTGTTGGGGACTTCCCTGACCACCATCGCTACCGTCGGCATCGCCTTTATCGCGATTGGGCAGGGAATGGGCTTTCACCCAGCCCTGGTGGCCGGTGCCGTGATCTCCGGGGCCTTCTTCGGCGATAAGCTCTCCCCGCTGTCTGACACCACTAACTTGGCGGCCGCGATGGGCGGGGTTAAACTCTTCGACCACATCCGCCATATGCTGTGGGATACCATACCCGCTCTGGTGATTGCGCTGGCCATCTACGCGTTCATCGGCTGGCCGATGGGCGCCGAGGGGAGCGTGGGTGATGGCGAGGTGACAGAACTTCTCACGGCTTTAGACGCCGAGTTCGTGATTCACCCCTTGCTGTTGATTGTGCCCGTGATCGCCATTGGGCTGATGCTAATTCGGGTTCCGGCGCTCCTGACCCTGCTGATGGTGGCCCTTTTGGGGGCAGCCACGGCGTTAATCGTGCAGGGTAGCTCCCTGACCGAGGTCATGCAGTCGATGAGTGCTGGTATCGCCAGCGAAACTGGTGTGGAATTTATTGATTCTCTGCTCTCTCGGGGTGGTGTCGCCCAGATGCTGAGCACCATTGCCCTGGTCGTGGTCGCTACCGCCTTGGGCGGAATCTTGGAAAAAACCGGAGCCTTCAAATCGCTGGTGGGAACAGTGGTGCGCCGAGTCAAGCGCCCCGGTTCCATGGTCGCTACCTCGATGGGTGCCGGATTCACCGTGGCGATCTCCTCCGGTGAACAATACGTTTCCGTCCTGTTACCCGCACGCGCCTTCTTGGGCCCATACCAGAAGATGGGGTTGGCCCCGGTCAATCTCACCCGGGTGGCCGAGGCTGCTGGAACGGTCGGTATCAACCTCGTGCCCTGGTCCGTTCCCGCGGTCTTTGCAGCCGACGTTTTCGGCCTCTCGCCGCTGGAATTCATTCCCTTCGTGTTCTTTGCGATGCTCGTGCCGGTGATCAACTTGATCTATGCCTACACCGGATTCAGCATCAAACGCATCGACCCGCGCGATAACCCCACTGAGGTCATCCCTAGCTCCGATATTGATGTGAGCCAGTACCAAGATCTCAGCCCTGACACCCCGGGTTCGGCTTCCCACAAGCCGGCCAAATAGCCGAAGGAGGTACAAGACCGGTTGCAGACACTTCGCACGTGGAGAAAATGTCCACATGCTGAGAGATCGCGCAAAATTCGGCGTGAAACTCGAGTAATCGCGACGAAAACTGCGTGTTGGAGCCGAAATGATGGTAGTTTCACGTCAGGGAGCCCAGTCAGGTGCTGGGCGGATTTACCTAACAACCAAACGTCCAGGAGGACACATGGCTATGAATCGTAGTGAACTCGTTGCAGCTGTTGCAGAGCGTTCCGGAAACTCTGCCAGCGCCGTCAACGGCGTGTTGGACGCCGTTTTCGAGGTTTTCGCCTCGCAGGTTTCCAAGGGTGAAAAGATCACCATCCCTGGCTGGTTCTCTGTTGAGCGCACCGACCGCGCTGCTCGCACCGGACGCAACCCCCGCACCGGCGAAGCCATCGAGATTCCGGCAGGCCACGGTGTGAAGCTGTCCGCTGGGTCCAAGCTGAAGGCTGCTGCTTCCGGAGAGTAATCCTCCTCAGCATGTTGCGACAGGGCCTGGCTCTGTCGCGGTGCCTCCGCAGGCCGTCACAAATCCGTGGTGGACTGCGGGGGCATTATCGTGTGCGGTGGCCTAGAGTTCACGATGTCAGCCCTCTGGGTCAAGGAGTGGCAGAATAGGCAGAGACCGCACCACACTTCGAGCATGTAAGGGCCCACTGTGTCAGCCACGACCACTCTGATCGGAACCGGAGAAGCTCCGTTCCGCTCTCGTGGTGTGCCTGCACCCCGACACCACGGCCCGGCACGCCTGGCACGTGGCTGGCTGGTGGCAGCCGGCTCGGCCAGCGTGGCCACCGTGGCCCACGTGATGGCGCACGGACTGGCGCACGGGCCCACCGGCTACGGGATCCTCGCCGACCTGATGCAGTTGCTGATCTCACCGGTCTGGCTGTTGACCGTCGTACTCTGCGCCCCAATTGCGACCTTGCTGGCCGGTCGGCGCATCTCCGGGTGGGCGACCGCGGTGATCCTGACCTTCGGCCAGATCATTTTTCACGGCGCCTCCACCCTGATCACCGCAGCTGCGGGCACCACCGTGACTGGCGTGGTCGCCCCGGGACACCCTGACCACCACGTCACCGGTATTATCGTCAACTCCGCCGAGACCGGTGCCGTGCCGTCGGCGGGCTCCGCGATGTTGATGGCCCACCTGATGGCGGCGCTATTCACCACCGCGCTCATCGTCCACGGACAGCGGATCTGTCTGATCATGATCGACCGCACGGTGGTCGTCGTACCCCGCCGAATCTTCTCCTATACCGGGCTGGGCGTGGTGCCACAGCTACAGCCCCGGATACCTCGTAGCGCGCCGCGCTGGTGGATCCATCCCTGCGAGGCCTTATTCTCCTGGCACACTCGCGGACCACCGACTCAACCTTGTCTCTAAACCACCTCACCGGCCGAGCCGGCTCTTTGGCGTGGCCAGAATCACTAATTTTCAACGTTGTCACAACGTGTACAGACAAGGATGATGTATCGTGAACACCGCACTTGCCCTTGCACGCCATAGCGTGCGCATGACCACCATGATCACCGGCCTATTCATGGCCGTCATTCTCAGCTTCGGTATGGCACTGAGCCTGTCGGCGCCTGCCCAAGCCCACGACGTCCTCACCGAGACCACTCCGGCCGATGGTGAAGAAACCAGCACCACCCCCGATGAGGTGCGCCTGACCTTCTCTGGCCAACCCACTGAGGGGGCCAACCTCGCTAACCTGATCACCGTCTCGGATGCAGACGGTCAGGAATGGCAGACCGGTGAGGTCTCGGTCGAAGGCTATGACATCGCCGTCGATGTCTGCCCCGGGCTACCTGCCGGCGACTACGAGATCAGCTACCGGGTGATCTACTCCGATGGGCACACCGGCGAAGACACCATGAGCTTCACCAATGCTGATCCCAACGCCCCGGAGTCCGGCGACCCCGCGAAAGACTGCGATGGGGCGGCTGAGGAACCCACCGAGGAAGCCTCCAGCGAAGTCAGCGAGGAAGGCACCCAAACGGCAGAAGCCAACACGGCCACCCAAACCGGCGAGAACACCGAGGAAGCCTCCATCTTTACCTCCTGGGTGTTCTGGGCGATCGTTGCGGCTGTGGTCTTGGTGGTTGTCATTGTCGTGGCATTGATTATGCGTGCCGGCCGTGGCAACTCGCCCGAGGCCGATACCAAGCGCTAACACCTTGCTGATCCAGCCCCCAGTGGGCAGAAAGTGACCGGTTACCGTGAAGACCATCGAGAAAACTCCGAGCACCGCCCCGGTGCGGCAGTCGAGCGTCGGTATGCCCGCTTGGGTATGGCCGGTTGCGATCGTGCTCGGGGGACTCACCGTGGTGGTAGCTGGTCTCGCCGCTGGGGTCACCGGAGTCCAACAACTCTCTGACCCCGGTGGCCTAACCCGCTGGGGGCTGCCGATCACCAAAGTCATACACTCGCTGGCCTGGGCAACCACCGTTGGTGCGCTCGTGTTCGCCTGCGCCATCCTGCCACGCTGGGCTGGCCCCAGCTACCAAATCCGCCGGGCCGTGCACCGGGGAGAGACAGTAAACCTCAACGAGCATCCGACCTATACCCGCGTGATGCTCATCGCCTCCATCTCTTCGGTGATCTGGACCTTGAGCGCGCTGAGCCAGTTGGTATTCACCTACTCCGACATGGCCGGGATGCCGCTCAACGCCTCACCAGAGTTCTCCATCGGCCTGGTGGACTTCGTGCTCTCGATCGCGGTGGGCCGGGCCTGGTTCGCCATGACCCTCATCGCAGCGGTGGTGACCTCGCTGATTTTTGGACTTCGAGGTGCCACCTCGATGGCCTTCACCGCCGTGCTGGCCCTGATCGGTATCGTCCCTATGGCGCTGATCGGGCACTCTTCCTCCGGAGATGACCACTTCGCTGCCGTGAACTCGATCGGACTACACTTGCTTGGCGTGTTGCTGTGGGTGGGAGGGCTACTTGTCCTCGGTCTGAGCGCCACCACTCTGATCGGCCAGGACCGCGCCCGCGAGACCGCCGGTTCCGGGGTCGCCGACCAGCCCCTGGTCTACGTGGTGCTGGCCCGCTTCTCCGTGCTGGCCGCCCTGTCGATCATGACCGTGGCCCTGTCCGGGGTGATCAACGCCGACATTCGGATGAACAGCATCAACGAGTTGGCACTACCCTACGGGGTGCTGATCGTGGCCAAGTTCCTCATCACGGTGCTTCTCGCCCTGGTTGGGTTCGCCCACCGTCAGGTCGTGATTCCGCAGTTGAAAACCGGTTCAGCTGAACCCGGCCCCGGGGCCAAGCGACTGTTGTGGCGACTGATCGGGGTCGAAGTGGTGCTGATGGTCGTGATAACCACCGTGGCAGTGATCCTGGCCCGGACCGAGCCTCCCAAGCCCGAAGAAGAACCCCCAGAAGCTTCCCCGGCGCGGTTGCTGACCGGTTATGAGCTTCCGCCCGAGCTGACCTTTGACCGCTGGTTCACCGAATGGCGGCTGAACTGGTTGTGGGTGGCCATCATCGTGTTCTTGGCCCTGTGGTACCTGAGGGCCTTCCTGCGGCTACGTCGTCGTGGCGATAACTGGCCGGTGTTACGGCTAGTGTCCTTCATGGCCGGACTCGTGGTGCTGATGTGGGTCACTTCCGGGGCCCCGGCAGTGTACGGGATGATTTTGTTCTCCGCCCACATGGTCGCCCACATGACCCTGACCATGATCGCCCCACTCTTCATGGTGTTGGGTGCGCCCATCACCCTAGCCATGCGCTCACTACCGGCTCGAGCTGATGGCACCCGCGGGCCCCGAGAATGGATGTTGTGGCTGTTGCAATCCTGGTGGGCGAAGCTGGTGACCCACCCGATCTTTGCTGCTATCAACTTTGCCGGTTCCATCCTGATCTTCTACTACACGCCATTCTTCGGATTCGCGTTGGACCAGCACATCGGCCACGAACTGATGAACTTCCACTTCTTGATCACCGGGTTCATTTTTGCCTCGGTGATGGTCGGGATTGATCCGTTGCCACACCGCCCCAACTACCCGCTACGACTGGTGTTGCTGTTGGCCACCATGGTCTTCCACGCCTTCATCGGGGTGGCGATGACCGGATCGGAATCCTTGCTGGAAGCCGAATGGTTTTCTGCGATTGGACGCGACTGGGGTCCTTCGGCCATCGCAGACCAACAGATCGGTGGCGCGATCATGTGGGGCATCGGTGAATTCCCCACAGTGATTATGGCTATTATTACCGTGGTCCAGTGGCGTCGGTATGATCTGGCTGTGGCTGCCCGCCGGGATCGTCGTGCCGACCGAGACGGCGATGCTGAATTGCAGGCCTGGAACCGGATGTATGCGCAGATGGCGACCGAGGATGAGTACTACGCAGACAGCTCGTCACGATACCAATAGCGGCACGTACGCCCGATAAACCATTCACCAGACCACGAGAAGGGGATCACCAGATGGCCACCACACCAATTGCTCATGCCAATGCTCCCACGCTACTGGGTGTTAGTCTGGCCGGGCTGATGGTCGTTACCGGGTGCTCTTCAGAACCAGCTGACCCCGACCCGTCGGGAACCGAAGTAGCCACCGACGCTCACAGGGGTGTGGAAGCGCTACTGGATCCACAGGCCCGCCCGGATCAGCACGGGGTCGGTGCCGGGGCCCAACGTGCGGCCTCCTTCGGCTTCGACCGTCAAATCGTGGCCACCGACGACGAAATCTCCACCGCCCGCGACGAAGCCAACGAGAGACAAGATCAAGCCGAAGCCACCCAAGTCAGTCCCAGCTCGTGTCAACAAGCCGTCGCGAAGATGGACTGGTCGCCACTGCTGGCGGACTCCGAACAGATCACCCGCCTGGATTTTGGGACCGAGACCTTCAACGGGGCCGGGACCATCGAAATCGCCGGTCTAGACGCCGAGCGGGGCGGTGGCGCGCAGGCCCAGGAGCAACTGGACGCCTACCAGGCCACCGTCGAGGAGCTCACCGGGGACTGCTCCGAGGTTGACTTGGACATCCCCTCCGGGGAGACCACCCTGACCTATACGATGCGCTCTGAAGCCGTGGAGCCAGACCAGGGCAGCGGGCTGCTGTGGTCCCGCGTTCCCCGGGGATCAGCAACCCAACAACACGGTGAAGCAGTCACTGCCCTGGTGCTGACCACCGAACACGATGGGTACGCGGCGATGGTCTCTTTCGCCGGTGACAGCGAGGTGTCCTCCGAGGAGTTCCACACCATGGCCGATGAGATCCTGGAGGCGACCCTGTCGGGGATCGACGGTGAGGTCAACTCCTAGAAATCCTTCCAGACATACATCAGGCCGCCCGGAATATCCGGACGGCCCAACGTCGTGCTGTGAATGATGAGTCACCGATAGCTTAGCGACCGAGCAGAATGTGAGCGAATTATGACG
This sequence comes from Auritidibacter sp. NML130574, assembly GCF_003185725.2. Lineage (GTDB taxonomy): Bacteria > Actinomycetota > Actinomycetes > Actinomycetales > Micrococcaceae > Auritidibacter > Auritidibacter ignavus. The sequence continues at coordinate 2,532,897 of NZ_CP031746.1, forward strand.
TGAAGCTCAGCTTCTACTCAGTATGCCAGTCTCGGCTTTAGTAGTAATGGCCCTGGCGGAAGTCCCAAGACAGGAAATGATCCGACAGGTTACGCAAAATCTGGTCCAGGTAGACACCTTTGCGAATGAGCATCGGAGCCGGAGTGACATCGCGCTCGCCCTTCTGCTCGGGCACCAGGGTTCCCTGATCATCGACGAAGGACACCATCACGCCCTGCTCCCACCGGGTCTCCACGGTGGCATCGGGCTGGATGGAGGCCACGTAATCATCGGCCTCAATGATCAGATCCACACCCTGTTCGATGCGTTCGCCGATCCCCGACACCAAGCCACGGTTACCCTGGCCGGAAGGATTCGCCGAGGACGCGAAGACTAGCTCGCCGTCTTCTTCCCACCGGGCCCGGGCAATCTGCTCACCGGGCTTGCCAAAGGCCATCACAAAACACGAGGTGCCACGACCGTCGATGACCAGCTCTTCAGCACCGGCGGGAATATAACGCTTGGCCTCGTGCTTCCAGGGCAGAATGCAGCCCATCAGGACATCTTGTTCTTCGTGCGTGCGGTAGAAGGCCTCCACCTCGTCGTTGAGCTCGGCCAATTCCGTGATCTGGTCGACCGAACCGCACAGCACCACGGCCGGCTTATTGCGCTTGCGCTGTTTGAGGTCGAATTTGCGCTCGAGCCCTCCAAGATCCGAGGTCATCACAATATAACCAACTTTGGTGGGGGAGACGATGGCCTTCCCGCCGGCCCGCATCAGCGCCAGGCCCTCACTGTTGAGCTCACCGTCCCAATGGACCATCGGTGCTTTCTCGGACATGGATGGGTACTCCTTCGACTCGGAGGTTATCTGGGTCACGACCCAAGTGTAGCCAGGCCCCGCCACCGCCTTGAGTAACACGCCACCCGGTGATCACTATGTGAGATAACGAAGCGTGAAATGCTCCGAGCTGAACGTCTCCGTCATCAGGGAGAATAGATCTATGGCAGATTCTTTCTCACAGACACCAGACCACCCCGAGACCTCAGCTTCTGCATCAGGTTCTACACCAGCTCCGGCCCCGCGCATTCGCGCCTCCGAGCTGATGGGTGAAACGTGGTTCAATACCGGTGGGGAACCGTTGGATGTGGCCAGCCTGCGTGGCAAGATTGTGTTGCTGGATTTCTGGAGTTTCTGTTGTATCAACTGCTTGCACGTCTTAGACGAGCTCCGACCCCTGGAAGAGAAATTCTCCGACGTGCTGGTCACCGTCGGGGTGCACTCCCCGAAATTCGATTACGAAGGGGAGACCTCCGCGGTGGCAGCGGCTATTGAGCGCTACGAGATTAACCATCCGGTGGTCAACGACCCGGCGCTACACACCTGGCAAGCCTATTCGGCCCGCGCCTGGCCGACCCTGGTGGTGGTAGATCCCGAAGGCTATATTGTCGGCCACTTATCCGGTGAAGGCCAAGTGAACGGACTCTTTTCACTGGTGGAAGAACTCGTCGATATCCATGACGCCAAAGGCACCCTGCACCGCGGTGACGGTCCATTCGTTGCACCAGCCCCCGCCGCACGTCAGCTCCGGTTCCCGGGCAAGGCGACCGCGCTGGGGACCCGTGGGTCCCAACCGGGCTCTTTTCTGGTCTCCGACTCCGGACACCACCGCCTGGTCGAACTCGCCGGGGATTTGACCACCGTGCTGGCCGTCTACGGTGGAAACGGGAGCGGTGACCCCCTGCCATTGAACGCCACTGACCGAGACCTGATGGGCCAGCGCGGGGACGCCGATGGTGATGCGGCCACCGCTCTGTTCAGTGAACCCGGTGGCACCACGTTGTTGCCAGCAGAACTTGCCGCCCGGGTGGGGTATGACGTGGTGGTCGCTGATACCGTCAACCACCGATTGCGGAGTCTGAATCTGACCACCGGCGAGGTCGGCACTCTGGCCGGTAACGGCATCCAGCGTCTGATCGACTCCGAACGCGCCAAACAGCCCAGCGACCACGTCCAGCTGGGCGCGCTGAGTACCGACGCTACGGAGACCTCACTGTCCTCGCCGTGGGATGTGCTGTGGGTGGACGAGCTCAACACCGTGCTGATCGCCATGGCGGGAACCCACCAGATCTTCTCCTTCGACCCCGATACGGCGGTGCTGGGGTTGTTTGCCGGAACCGGTTTGGAGGGTCTGACCGATGGTCCGGCCGGTACCGCTTGGTTTGCCCAGTCCTCCGGGCTGGCTACCGGCCGAGCCGGCACCGTGTGGGTGGCCGACTCAGAGTCCTCGGCGTTGCGTGAACTCCACGTCAGCGACCCTGACCAGATCAGCGTGTCTAGCCCCATCGGTCTTGGCCTGTTTGACTTCGGGTACCGGGACGGTGCGCCTGGTCAGGCTCGACTACAGCACCCATTGGGTGTGGCCGGACTACCGGATGGCTCGGTGTTGATCGCCGATACCTACAACCACGCGGTGCGTCGTTACGCCCCGGAGCACACCAACCCGGATGGAACCACCGCCGAGGCCACGGTCGCCACGGTGGCTCGCAATCTCCACGAGCCCTCCGATGTGCTCGTGGAATATAACGATCAGGGGCAGGCGGTGTCGATTGTGGTGGTCGAGACCAACGCCCACCAGCTGGTCCGGATCGCCGTGCCCGAACAATACCTCAGCGTCGATGAGGGGGCGATGACGACCCAGCGACCCACCACCCGGATTGCCGCCGGCGAGCTGGAGCTGACCGTGGGCTTCACCGCCCCGGCCGGGCAGAAACTCGATGACCGGTGGGGGGATCCCACCCAGCTGACGATCTCCTCCTCCCCGGAGGAGTTGCTCGTGGAGGGCGCCGGCTCCCAGACCGGGCTACGGCGACAAGTGCAGATCAACCCGGACATCACCTCCGGGGTGCTACACATTACCGCCCGAGCTGCGGCCTGTGATGGCCAGCCCGGCGAACCGATCCCCGATGCGGCCGCCTGTCATCTCTACCAGCAGGACTGGGGAATCCCCGTTGAGGTCGCGAGCACTGAGAAAGCCGGGCAGAATGACGCAACACCGGTGCACCGTCGCCTGGATTTGGACCTGCGCGGGATTCACTGACCTGCCTGCTCAGCACTGACCAAACCTGCACGAATTGCCCGTATTTCACTAGACTGTCAGCGACAGTCCTGATCCCCTCCGGAGGTATCCCACTATGGCCACCATCGTCACCTGCGATTCCAGGCATCACTCCACTCGCGAGATAGCGGACTACATTGTGGAAGTGTTGCGTACCACCAACGGCTCGGCCGCGGTCTTCGCAGAGCTGGACGAGGTTGGCAACAACATTGACAACATCGACGCGCTGGTGGTGTTGGCCCCGATTTACCAGGGTAAGTTCTCCGAGGTTGCCAGCCGTGTGATCCTGGCCAATCAGGCCGAGCTGGCCCGTAAGTCGCTGTTCGTGGCCGCGGTCGGCATCGCTGAGCAATTGCCCCAGGACGTCTCTGATGTGCTCACCAGCTACCGGCCCCGCGAACTCGGCTACTTCCGTGGCAAAATTGACCCCTCGGTGCTGTCTGGGGCCGAAAAACGACACGTGGACGAATCCGAATACGGGGACTTTCGTGACTGGGATGCCATCAAACGCTGGGCCCAGACCATCGGCAACCGCGGAGCGAACTAAACCGACAGGCTGACCTGTCAGCCAGGTTATTGCCAGTGCGGGGTCACCTCGATGTGCTCGGGGGTGAGTCGGAGGTTAGCCTCGAGCATGAACGGTTGCTGGTACTCGGTCCGGGACTGCTCGCCGGTGCCCACATCGGTTTCATCCACTTCCAGCTGGGCGATGGCTTCAATGCGCTCGATGCCGGGTGAGCCCGGTTCGTCGGTGTACATCACCTCCGGGCTCTCCAGCAGAGACCACTCGATGCTGTCCGGATCCACCCGGTTGACCGTGCTGTAACCGAACGGGCACCCGCTCGGTTGGAGCACCTGTTGGTCGGTGCAGTGGGTAAGTTCCTGAGAGACTTCTTCTTGAACTTTCTCGGTGACCTGTTCGGTGAGTTCCAGATCTAGTTCCAGTGTCTGAGTCTGATCGGCAGACGGCGGGGTATTGTCGGTGAGAGTGTGGGTGACCGATTGGTCAGCGGCCACATAGGTACCGTGATAGTCCACGGTCAGCTGAGCCGGAACGAAGGTGGCGACCGGGGTGGAGAGGTGCTGTTCGCTGGCCTCACCGAGTAGCGGAACCTCCGCGGAGTTGATGGTTCCGGTGGGGTGGTCGATCCGGGAACCAGCGGGGAACCCGTCACTGGCCACGTGCACCTCGTGCAAGGGCAACGGGTGCGTCTGCCAGCGGTCAAAAACCAGCCAGTCACGACCGTGGCGGTCCACGACGAAAAGAGTCGGGTCCTGTTGCTGGTCGTAGCTGAGCCGCACCACGGTTTGGTGGAGGTCATCGCGTCGAAACTCGGCTGGTATCTCGGCGTCGGAATCCACCTCGATGGTGGGCTCACCCAAACCGGCTTGGGTATCGATGAGGGGCTGGCCGTCTAACAGGGCGGTGGAAACACCTCGTGGATTATCTCCGGAATCAACAGGTTCCCCGTCTTCATCGGTGAGATACGCCTGTGAGAGTTCCATTGCCGTGGCCCCGTCCCCATTGGCGAGCGCCTTCAGGTACTGCTTGACGGGTTGGGCTGCCGAGAACACGGTGGCGTTGAGCGCCACAACGGCTACCGCCCCGGCGACCAGCACTGCTCCGGCAGCCGCTAACCACCACCATCCGGCTCGGGAGGGCTTCGAATGAGGACGGTAGCCTGCGTGAGGGCTAGACGGTGTGGGTGCGGTGGAGTGCGAGCTCACGAGTGATGGTCTTTCCAGGAAGTGACAGGTGTAGAGGTGCCGGTGTTGTGGTCTCTGGCTGTAATGGCCGGAAGCTCGTTCAGGACTAGGCCAGTAGCACCGCAATCAGGATCGTGGCCGGGATGGCTGCGATGGTGGTGATGAAAACGGTGTCTCTGGAGACCACGATACCGGTGTTGTACCGGCTGGCGGCGACAAAAACATTCTGGGCGGTCGGTAAGGAGGCTAGGACCACGGCGGTGAAGACGTGGACGGGATCCATGCCAAAGACAAATTGGGCCAGTACCCAGGCCAAAGCCGGGTGGAGCACCAGTTTCAGCGCAGAGCCGATCAACACGGCACTGCGACGACGGCTATCTTTCTCGAGGGGTTTGGAACCCACCAAGGACAGGCCAAAGGCGAGCAGCATGGCTGGGATGGAGGCCCCGGCGATTAGCGTGATGGATTCATCGATCGGGCCGGGGAAGTGGATGTCAGTGAGAGCGGAGATGATACCCAGGCCCGAACCAATAATCATCGGGTTTTTCACGATGCTGACGAGCATCCGTGCCATGACGGTGAGAAATCCGGTGGGGCGTACCTTGCGTGGGGCTGTGGAGGACCGATCGGTACGCTGTTCGCGGTCAGTGAGTGTGTCCAGTACCAGCACGTAGATGGGGGTGTAGATGGCGAGCTGGAACAGGATCACCGGAGCAGACCAGGCGGGGTTGCCCAGCACGTAGGCCGAGATCGGGATGCCGAGGTTGGCGGAATTGACCATGGAGGATGACATGCCCCCAATGAAGCGTTCTGACCAGGTGCCGGCGGGAATCACGAAGCGGGAGATCACCAGGTAGACCACCAGGACGGTGAATGCCGAAATGGCGGCGACCCACAGTTGGGGGCCGAGAATCACCGAGATATCGGATTCCGACAGGGTTTTGAATAGCAACGCGGGGTTGGCGACGAAGAAAGCGGTGCGAGACAGCACCTGCTGGGCTTGGGGGCCGAGCACCCTGGTTTTCCCTACCAGGTAGCCGACGAGGATAATCACCCAAATGACGGTGAACCCAGAGATCACCTCGGCCACGAAAAAATCGCCCTCCCGCTCGTGTATCGTGTCGTTGTCAACTGTTCCAGCGCGTGGTGCGCTGACCTTAGTTTAGACCAGCGTTTGCTACATCTACGGAGCGGGAGGGCGTTCGGCCTGGGCCGAGGGAGGTGTTTAGAGCGCGAAGGGGCGCATATTCAGGGTCTTGCCGGCGACCTCAGGGGCTTGGCCGGCAATGATCTGAGACACGACCTCACCGGTCACCGGGCCGAGGGACAACCCGTGCATATTGTGGCCGGTAGCCACAATGACGCGCGGGGCATCCGGCAGAGCTGAGATGATTGGCAGACCGGTCGGTGTCATCGGACGAGGCCCGGACCACTCTTCGGTGCGGGGCAGGTTGCCCACCCCTTGCATGAAGGCGGCGGCCTCTCGGTGCAGGTGCTTCATCCGCGAGTTCTTGAGCTCAACGGTGTTGCGGGAGAAATCCATCAAGCCCACCACGCGCAGGTGGCCAGACATGGGAACACCGATGGTTTTGTAGTCCAGGGAAGACACGAGGTTCTTCGGCAGGATCTCGGGGTCGACCCGGAAGGAGTAGCCCACACCGGAGGTCACATGAGCGGACTTCATGACGTCCAATCCGGGGATCTCGGTGAGCGAAGACCAGGCGCCGATGGCCACCACAGCACGGTCGAACTCCACGGTTTCTTCCCGCTGAGACGAAGACCCTGCCGAATCACCTCCGAAGGATACGGTGGCAGTACCGTCCGAGATAGTGGTCAAGGTGGCGTGTTCGTGGATGGTGACCGACGACTTGCGCAACCAGTTGATCAACGAGTCGACAAAGATATCCGGGTCCAAGAACCGTTCTGTTTCGGCCACGAATCCGGCACGCACCGAGGTTTTCAGGAAGGGCTCGTAGTCGTGAAGTTCGTCATCGAGCATGATCGGGCCTGGCTCGGGCGTGCCCAAATGGCGGGCCCGTGCCGCCTGGGCATCCCGGGCATCACGCAGTGCGTCGACGGAGTTGTGGGTGTTGAGGAAGCCGGTGCCACCACCGCCTAAGTCGATACCGTCTGTGGCCATAGAATCGAACGCGGCGATCATGCCGTTGACCAGCTGGTCCAAGTCCCGGGTGTTCCGTCGGACTGCTGCCGGAGTGCAGTTGGACATGAAGCCCAGACCGAAAGCAGACAACCACGGCAGAGCGGTGGGGTCAATCGACAAATAGTGCCTATTGGATGCCACGCCCCGGAAGATCTCCTTTAACTGCTTCGGCTCGGGCATGGGCAACACCTGCAGGGGCGTGACTTCACCGGCGTTACCGCGGGCTGCGCCGGAGCCCAACGTCTCGTGATCAAAAAGTGTGACCTTATGTCCCGCGCGGGTGAGCTCAAAGGCGGTGCACAGGCCAATAAGACCGGCCCCAAAAACGGCGACATCCATGGAACGGGCTGTTGATGTAGCTGATTCAGCCATGAAAGACTTCAACCTCTCGTGCTCAGTGAGTGAAACCACCTCGTTGTTGTTTCACTCTGACCAGGTACCAGTTCTTCCACCATAGAACACCCACACCACCACCAGGGATGATCCGGGTGAGATGACCTGACACGCCACATCGGACCGGAGAGCCGTTAGCGACTCCGGTCCGATGCGAGCAGTGCCAGGGTGCAATGGTGGTGGGGGGTTTTACCAGCCACGTTCAGCTAAACGGTGCGGAGCCGGCAGGTCGGCGACGTTAATGCCGACCATGGCTTCACCCAGTCCGCGAGAGACCTCAGCAATCACAGAAGGGTCGTTGTAGTTCTGAACGGCCTTGACGATCGCTTGGGCGCGAGCCTCAGGGTTGCCGGACTTGAAGATCCCGGATCCGACGAAGACGCCGTCAGCGCCGAGCTGCATCATGAAGGCAGCATCGGCAGGAGTGGAGACCCCGCCGGCGACCAACAGCGGAACCGGCAATTTTCCGGTGGCGGCGACTTCTTGGACCAGGTTCAACGGAGCCTGCAGGTCCTTGGCTGCCGCGTAGAGTTCTACCTCAGGCAGGGCGGCCACCTGGGCAATTTCTCCACTGATCTTGCGGATGTGTTTGGTGGCTTCGGAAACATCACCGGTGCCGGCTTCCCCCTTCGAACGGATCATCGCTGCTCCCTCAGCGATTCGACGAAGGGCTTCACCCAGGTTGGTGGCACCGCAGACGAACGGGGTCTTGAACTGGTGTTTATCAATGTGGTGGGAGTAGTCAGCGGGGCTGAGGACCTCGGACTCGTCAATGAAGTCGATTCCTAAATACTCCAGAACCTGAGCCTCAACCTGGTGACCGATACGCGCCTTGGCCATCACCGGGATGCCGACGGCTTCGATGATGCCGGTAATCAAGTCGGGATCCGACATGCGGGCTACGCCACCTTCGGCGCGAATATCGGCCGGGACGCGTTCCAAGGCCATGACGGAGCTGGCTCCTGCGTTGGCGGCGATGGTGGCCTGTTCGGGGGTGACGACGTCCATGATGACGCCACCGATGAACTGGTCAGCCAGGCCTCGGCGGACAGTGGCGGACGAAAAGGTCTGAGCATGGTGCTGTGTGGTGTTAATGTCAGTCATGATTCCTTACTGTAGGACCGTTACCGGACCAATCGTAGGTCCAGTTTTGTGTCAATTCTTCGGACCAGTTTGCGGGAAGGCGCTTAGACTGGGTGGTGATGACAGCCTTCCCGAGCCTGCAGATCGCGTCCGATACCGCTGAATCCATCCCAGTTCAGCTCACCCGGCAACTGCGTGATCTCATCCTGTCCGGGGTGCTTCGCGCCTCCGATAAATTGCCCTCGACCCGACAGCTGGCTGGGGATCTGAACATCTCTCGTGGAAGCGTCGTGAGCGCCTATGAACAACTCGTTGCGGAAGGCTACTGCGCGAGCAGGCAAGGGGCCGGCACGGTGGTGCATCCGGATTTGCCACCGATGCCGGCCCGGCAGGTTGGTGCCGGGACCCAGCCTTCACAGCCGACGCACCATCACATCTTGCCGCTGACTCCCGGCGTGACCCTCAGCGAGCTGTCGCACCGGCGTAGTTGGATACAAGCCTGGCGACAAGCAGCGCACGCTGCACCGGTCGGCGTGCACGGAGATCCGGGATTGCGCCATGCGCTCGCGGAATATCTGCGGTTGTCTCGAGCCACCGTTGTCGATCCTGACCGTTTGTTCATCAGTGGTGGGGCTCGAGAAGGTCTCCTTTTGGTTTTGGCTGCCCTGGAAGACCGGCCCCGTCTCGGCGTGGAATTCCCGGGGTATGCCTCCCTACACCACCTGGCGGCGCGTTTCGGAGCTGAACTGACCGGGCTGGAGGTAGACCAGCAGGGGCTGGTCACCTCCCGGCTGCCCGACAACCTCGACGCGGTGATCGTCACGCCAAGTCACCAATATCCCTCCGGGGCATCTCTCCCGCTACAACGTCGTCTCGAACTGGTGGAATGGGCTCGTGCCACCGGGTCCTGGGTCATCGAGGACGACTACGACGCTGCGTTGCGCTACACCGGGGAACCGCTACCGCTGTTGAGTTCCTTGGACTCTGAACGGGTGGTGACCTTGGGATCGTTTTCCTCGACAGCTCCACAAGCGCTAGGTGGAGGCTTCGTGGTGGCTGGAAGTGGGCTGGCCGAAGAACTTCGGCATGCCCGCCAAGATATTGGTCCTGCTCTAGGGTCCGGTATTCAAACCGTCTGGCGGATTTTGCTCGATAGCGGAGAGTACTCTCGCGATCTGGCGCACCAGCGAAACCGAGCCATGCGACGCCGTGAGATCCTCGGGGCAGAACTACCTGTTACCGCCACCATGGACGAGCGACATGGTGGCAGTAACGCCATGGTTTATCTGGACGATGGTCTGCCCCTTACCTCTCTGGAGCTGTCCGAACAATTCCGTCGCGCGCACCTAGGGGCGGTGGTGGACCCAGAGTACTGGAGCATTTCCGACCACAGAGGCAAGCCTTTACACGCCGATGTGTCCTCCAATATGGTGTTGGTCGGTCTCGGGGGAGGTCGTGATGAGAACTTTCACCAAGCCTGCCACGCCTTTGGGCAGATCCTGCGGGGATGAGGGCGACATGACGCTCTAATCACAGTGAGCTCAAAGTGGTGAGCTCAGTCAGTGATGACTTTTAGGATGCGTTGCGACGCCGTAACACCATCGTCAAAATGATTCCCAGAGCAATCGCAACAACACCCGCTCCAACTAGGCAGAACACGTTGGCACCGGGGTTTCAGGATCTGCTCCTCGCCCGGCGCAGGACGACTAGTTGTAGTTCCCCGGGAGGTTGTGAACACTCGCGGTAGGAAGAAGACCTCCGGTACAGATGGGGTTAGCACAACCTGCATCTGAAAACCGGAGGTCTTCATGTTCCACCCTAATGCACCGTTGACTGCTGAAGGCCGTCGTCGCCTTGCTGTGTTGATTGTTGAGGAGGGCTGGACGATTCGTCGAGCGGCCGAGCGCTTGCAAGTCTCACCTGCCACGGCCTCGAAGTGGGCCGCTCGCTATCGGGCCGGGGAGCCGCTGACGGATCGATTGTCGCGGCCGCATCGGTCACCCCATCGGTTGTCTGTTCGCAAGGAGCGGCGCATCATTGCGTTGCGGTTCACCCGCCGGTGGGGCCCGCATCGGATCAGTTATCACCTGGGTATCGCCCGCTCCACGGTGGGTCGGGTGCTGGCCCGATACCGGATGCCCTGGTTAGCGCACGTGGATCAGACCACCGGGCTGCCGGTGCGCACACCAGCCCCCATCCGTTATGAAAAATCGGCTCCCGGGCAACTCGTGCACGTGGATATCAAGAAACTGGGCCGAATCCCTGACGGCGGTGGCCATCGGAAACTCGGGGTCGCAGGCCGCAAAAACAACGGGTACGGCAACACGGGCCGCGGCTATGCGTTCTTACACCACGCCGTGGATGATCACTCGCGGCTGGCCTATTCTGAGATCCTGTCCGATGAGCGCAAAGAGACCGCCGCAGGGTTCTGGCAACGCGCCCAAGCATTCTTCGCCGATGCTGGGATCACCGTGTAGGCCGTGATGACTGATCATGGCGCCTGTTACCGCTCACGCCTGTTCAAGGCCAACCTTGGGGACACCGTCAAGCATCGCTTCACCAAACCCTACCGACCCCAAACCAATGGCAAAGTCGAACGCTTCAACCGCACCCTGGCCCAGGAATGGGCCTATGCCCAAACCTATTACAGTGATCAAGCCCGCGCCGCAACCTACCCCGACTGGTTGCACTACTACAATCATCACCGACCCCACACCGGCATCGGCGGTCTCACCCCAGCTGAACGCGTTCACAACCTCGCGGGGAAGTACATCGCTGGCGACAACGAGCCGCCTGACCTGCCTGCAGTCATGATTTCCTCCTTCTTCAACCGTAATCTCTGATCATCCGAGCCAGTCGGATATGGGCATTGAAGCTGGCGGGCATTCTCCGGTAGGAGTGGAAGTTCAGTATCAGATGTGTGCGTTGGTGCTGGTAGTAGAACATGTGAGTTGCGGTGTAACCGAGCCCGCCGATCGGTTGCGGGTATCCGCGCAGCAGCGGGAAGAACCCTGAGAAACGCAGACTGACCATGCCTGCGCCGTAGTGCACCCCTCCGGTGAACCGATTGCGCGGCGTGCTGAAGAACTCGATCCAGCGACGGTCACACAAATCACCACCGTGAAAGGCGCGTTGGAACCGCACCAGATCCATTGCGCTGGCCGGGCCGCCCATGCCGTTGAACCAGGTGAGGTTCGGAGCGAACGCTTCGCGAATATCGAGACCGGGCGTGCGCAGCCAGAACGGCGCAAGAGAGGGCAGCAGGGCCCTCAGTTGCTCGGGGCCGGCATTGACCCACGCCGCTGCGGTAGCCATTCCGCATGGCTCGAAGATGTTCGACGAGAGCTGTTCACCGACACTGTTGCCGGTGGCTTCCTCGATGATGCGGATCAGCAGCAGGTAGGCAGTATCGCTGTAGAGGAACTTCGAACCTGGTGGCCCGACCGGAGGAAGACCGGCTGCCTGCTCCAGCAGCTCGGACACTTTCCAGATGCGCCCGGGGTGCGCTTCGATCGCCTGGATCGAGCAGTCAGTGTGATGGCCACGGGGAGGCAGGATGATGTCGGGAAGCCCGGAGGTGTGCGAGAGCAGATGCTCGATCGTCACATCGCGGGCATTCACCACACCCGATGCTGCCGGGAGGAACTCGAACTCCGCGTGGGGTAGCAGCTTGCCCAGTGACGTATCGGGGGCACACGCCCCCTTGTCGAAGAGCTGGGCGATCAGTGTGGCGATAAAGACCTTGTCGATACTGGCTGTCCAGAACGGCTGATCCGGATTCCCGACCGTGAGATTCAGCTCAGGCCCGGCCACCAGTGCCGTCGGCGGCACCGGGAAGCGCCTGCTGATGGCACCGGTGAGCCGCTCGCCATTCTTGCGGATCGCGGTGTCAAGAGTCACGAGCAATCTCCTTTCATATCTAACAGATATGTCTACTACATAGAATGATCGCCGTCAAAGGATTAGACTTATGAGCATGTCGCACGTGATCCTCGGGCTGTTAATGCTGTGGCCACAGAGCCTGTACGAGTTGAAGAAGAGCTTCGAATCCGGAGTCTCGCTGTTCTACAGCGCCAGCACCGGCAGTATCAAACGCGCCCTCGAACAGTTGCTTGCCGCCGACCGCATCACGGTGGAGGCCTCTGACGGGTCACGTGGCAAGAAACTCTACGCCGTCACAGATGCGGGGCGTGAAGAGTTTCTCCGATGGATGCATGACGATATCGCCGGCTCAGACCTGGAGACCGCGATACTCCCACGCGCATTCTTCCTCGGCCTCCTAGATACTGAGGAACGACCTGCCATTGCCTCCCACATCCGTCAGCGCATCCGGGCTGACCTGGAACGCTTCGAGCAACTGCAAAAGCACACCGCAGCCACAGAAATTCCAGCGGGACTTGAAGAGGTCGCACACTACCAGCGCGCAACACTGCAATACGGGCTCGACGTACTTCACACAGCACTGAGCTGGGCAGACGAGCACCTGCCATAAGGAGCCCACACCAGGTGAACGCTGAGAGTTGCGTAATGAGGCTATCGATGCTTGAGCAGGCCGCAGTGCCTGTCCTGTTGAGCCTTGGCTGAGCCGGGCTGGCAAGGATCCAGTGCGAGGCGGTAGAATAGGCAGATGAGGAGGTCTGCCCGATGAGCATGCACACACCGGAATCAATGACGCCGTGGGTGACTCACTCGAGTGCAACGACCTTGCCTCCTGATGATGTTGAAACCCTGTCTGTTGGCGACGCCGCCGCCTTGGTCGGAGTGAGCGTGAGGACACTCCACCACTGGGATGACATCAGCCTGGTGGCTCCTAAGTATCGGTCGCGTTCCGGCTACCGCGCTTACGATAGCGATGACATCGATCGGATTCATCGTGTGCTCGTATACCGAGAACTCGGACTCAGTCTCGCGAGCATTCAGAAAATTCTAGATGACCCCACCGTTGATGAGGATCAACAGCTCCGTCAACAGAGGCAGATCATTGGAGATCGAATCGATCGGCTCTCTGAAATGGCGGCGGGCATTGACCGCCTCCTAGCCGCACGGGGTGCGGGTACACGACTCTCGATGCGAGAGCAAGCAGAGATATTCGGACAGGACTGGCAGCCGGAGTGGGCGGAGGAAGCATACGAACGTTGGGGAGACTCGCGCGAGTGGACTCAGTTCGAGCAGAACACTGCACACCTTTCTGCGAGTGAACGTGCCAGGATTCATGACCAAAGTGAAGCCGTCAAACGTGAATTGGTGGAAGCGAAACGGGCAGGCGTCGAGCCAGGAACTGTCGAGGCAAACCAGCTTGCCGAAGCGCACCGGGGCGCAATCTCTCAGTTGTTCGCCTGTTCACACTCGATGCACGCTTGCATGGGACGCCTGTATGTTGAAGACGAACGGTTTGCCGCAAATATCGACCAGTGGGAACCTGACATGAGCATGTGGTTGCGAGATGTAATCTTCGCCAATGCCGCAGCTCACGGCGTTGACCCGGCACAGGCCAACTGGGAATGAAGCCAGGCGGGGACACAATGAGAAGAGTTCTTACCGTGCCTCCCGACGATCCACTAGGCCGGCCTGCCGTGCCATAAGCGCCACCGGTACGCGCAACTCGCGTGCCACTTGCCTGATCGGCGGAACCCTTTCGGGCGACTTGTCCATATCAGCGACACTAGGGTCCGCCCTCGTGCGAGGGTCTAGCAGTTGACCCTCACGTCGCGTCATGCCGAACCGTAGACTGCATGCACAAGACAACCCCGCTCCACCACAACATCGACCGGCCCGGCGAAGATCACACGATCATCGATGATTCGCATCACCCGGTTGCCCGTCGGATTAGCGATGTCCTGCGCAATCGCTCTTCCAAGCCGAAGATCATCCTTATCGACGATCTTGAGAACATCGAGCAAGCGGTGCGAAACAATGTCCGGCTCGACAGCCTGTACATGACGGAGGGGTCTCAGCCTGCCTCCATCAACGACACAATATTCGAGTACGGAGAGTTTCCAACGCACACACTTTCCCGTGACGTTGCTGATGGCCTGTTCGGTGGCGAGAAGCAATCACGCATTTTCGCCTTAGCGAAGGCTCCCCGTCCTGCGAAACTTAGCGACCTTTCGGAGACAGAGAGCGACATCGTCGTGCTCGATGGTGTGCGCCTGGTCGGCAATATCGGTGCGATCACGAGGACATCTGTGGGCTTCGGGACTGCTGGACTCATCCTTTTGGACAGCGGCCTACAGAATGTCTTCGATCGACGGCTCATCCGGGCCAGTAGAGGGCTTGTGTTCGCTCTTCCGATCGTGCTCACGACTGTCGACGAGTTCGCTAGATACATACATCGTGAACGAATCTCCGTGGGAACACTGACCGCACACGCAACCGATAGCCTCGAATCCGCCTGGGATATTGCGGAACGGATGGCAATAGTGCTGGGCAGCGAACGGCATGGTGTATCTGAAAAACTCAACACGATCGCAGATTACAAGTACGCGATCCCTATGTCGCCTGAAGTTGAATCACTGAACGTTTCAGTCTCGGCAGGAATTGCTCTTTACGAACGTAGCCGCTCGCACCCAACCAGTACATGACAGCGGACCCGTATTCCTTACGCCTGCGATCTTCTTACCTGGTGGAAATGACGGTCAAGCCCGGTGGTGTATGAGGGGTGATCCTTCAAGCGTGTAATTCTGGGTTATGCGGCGAGGGCTTCGATGGTCTGTGGTGGCACCTCCTCGGTGGTGTCGGTGCCGAGCTGTTGGGCGTGTTGGAGGACCTCGAGGTTCATGTATCGGCGGCCTTCGGCCCATTCATCGTGCTGCTCGGCCAGCACGGCGCCGACTAGGCGGATGATGGCCTCGCGGTTAGGGAAGATCCCGACCACATCGGTGCGGCGGCGGATCTCCTTGTTCAGCCGCTCGTTGGGATTATTTGACCAGATCTTGCGCCAGGCCTCTTTGGGGAAGCTAGTGAAGGTCAGGATGTCGTCGCGGGCCCCGGCCAGGTGGTCGGCGACCTTGGGGTGTTTATGGTCCAGGGCCTCGACGACACGGTCGAACTGGGCGTGTACTTCCTGGGCATCGGGCTGGTCATAGATGCTGTGCAGCAGAGTCTTCACCCAGGGCCAGGAGGCCTTGGGGGTAGTGGCCATCAGGTTGGCCGCATAGTGTGTCCGGCACCGCTGCCAGGCTGCACCGGGTAAGGTCGCAGCGATCGCGGCCTTCAACCCAGCGTGGGCATCAGAGGTCACCAGCTTCACTCCACTAAGGCCCCGGGCGGTCAGGTCGCGGAAGAAGGACAGCCAGCCGGCCCCGTCCTCGGCGGTGCTGACCTGGATGCCGAGGATCTCGCGGTGGCCATCGCGGTTGATGCCGGTAGCCACCATCGCGTGCACCGGGACCACACGGCCGGACTCACGGACTGTGAGCACCAGCGCGTCAGCGGCAACGAAGGTGTAGGGCCCAGAGTCTAAGGGTCGGGTGCGGAAGGCCTCGACCTGCTCATCGAGTTCAGAGGCCATCTGCCAGACCTGGGACTTCGACAGGCTCTCGATCCCCAGGGACCCGACGAGCTTATCCATCCGGCGGGTAGAGACCCCCCAGCAAGTAGCAGGTGGCCACCACCGAGGTCAGTGCCCGCTCAGCACGTTTGTGTCGTTCCAGCAGCCACTCGGGGAAGTAGGTCCCCTGCCGCAGCTTGGGTACCGCCACATCCAAAGTGCCGGCCCGAGTGTCGAAGCCCCGGTGCCGGTAGCCGTTGCGCCGGTTCTGCCGGGCATCAGAGCTCTGCCCATATTCAGCGCCGCAGACCGCGTCAGCCTCGGCTGAGAGCAGGGTGTTGATGAACATCTGCAACAAGTCCCGGATCAGGTCAGGACTTGCCTGCAAAAGCTGTTCCTCCAACAGGCCGCGAAGGTCGATACTAGAAGGGGTGACGGTCATCGTGAAACGTCCTTTCGAGAGTGCTTTGGTAGGTTCACTCGAAGGATCACACGGTGACCGTCACTCTGTAATGAATGACGCGCTCACCGGGGAGCCGTACACCACATTAAAGGACGCTACTTTCCTGTTGCTGTTACTCTCTTTGAGAAGCACATATCATGACACCTTTCGCTCTTCTATTGGCGATGAATGTTGAAGCTACCAGCGAAGCGGTCAGGAAAAGCGCCGTAACCACCACCGCGATTAGGGAGGCTTCGGCATTGGCCGAATGAAATCCAACACAAAAAAGTGTTGCAACAAGCCCTGATACGGCGGAAGTTACTAGAACTGGTCGGGCCGCTCGATGCCCCGCCTCCCAGGCCTCCTGAGAGGATTTTGTAGCTCTAGTCTTCAGACCGAAGGCAGCGTTCGGACCGAGAGATACTGTCCAGTTAGTACTTAAAGCAAGCATCAGAGCCGACAACAATATACATACCCCTGTAGCAACAAAGACTTCAGTCAGCATCGGATCCTCCCAA
Organism: Auritidibacter sp. NML130574; assembly: GCF_003185725.2. Lineage (GTDB taxonomy): Bacteria > Actinomycetota > Actinomycetes > Actinomycetales > Micrococcaceae > Auritidibacter > Auritidibacter ignavus. The sequence continues at coordinate 2,549,788 of NZ_CP031746.1, forward strand.
CTGCTGGCAGCTTCCTGTTCCTTTCTAGGTGGTGTGTCGATGCTGTTAAGCATCCACCTGCTGCCAGAATGATATAACTCATATCCCTCGTGAATCGTTCGGCGAGACTCATAACAAGTCCCCGCGTAACCAGGGGCCGTGCCTCATTGAAAAGCCCAGCCGATCCCGGGCAGTTGCAGGCCCACGACTATATCTTCGGCGAAGAGCTCACTGATCGGAACACCTTTACGGTAATGCTCGGCTTCAGCCAACTGGGCGCATCGGGCCAGTAGTATCTGATTCAGCCCCTCAATGCTCTGGGCTTCGGGTTCAGGGACCATCACGTTGCGGCGTAAGAACCCCACGGCGTTTTCCACGTTGCCCTTCTCGTGACCGGAGTAGGGGTTGCAGTAGCGGGCCTGGCACCGATAGTGGACTTTGAAAGCACCGAAGAGCTTCGACTCGATGACCTTCTTACCAGTACGCCGGCCGATGCCGGTAGCGTTGTCGAAGATCAGCTGCCGAGGAACAGTGCCGATGTGTTCAAAGATGGCCCGAAGCCCATGACAGACACACTCTGCGGTTTCACCTCGGTAGGCCTGGACGTAGCGCATATTCGAATACAGGAAGCTCACCACCAGGATATGCAGTAGCATCTTCACTCCCGCGATCAGCGCCTGAGCTTGGCCGAAGTCGACCTGGGCGGTGCCTGGGGGCCACACCAATTCCTGGAACCCCTCACCCGAGCTCTGTTTTGAAGTGCAACACTGATCGGTTGGTTCTGATTCTAAGTGCTCTTGGAAGACTTCGGCGGGAGTGAACCACTCCAGGCATTTTCGGGGTTGGTTGTTGATCTCGGTGATGGCGGCTTGGAGCTGGTCTTCGGGGATCTGGCTGAAGTCGGTGCCCTTGGGGTAGTAGCGGCGTAGCCGGCCATTGTGGTGCTCGTTGGTGCCCCGCTGCCATGACGAGTACGGGTCAGCGAAATAGGTGGCTATCCCGTAGTCGGTGACCAGCTCGGTGTGCAGGTGCATCTCGGTACCATTATCCATCGTGGTGGAACGGCGGGCGTGGGCCGGCAGCGGGCTGAAGAGCCGCTTCTGGGCGTCCACGCCTGCCTGTGAGGTCAGCGTGTCGACCTTGGTGGCGACCAACATCCTCGAGTGTCGTTCGACCTCGGTGTGGATGCCATCGCCGATACCCTTGATCCCCAGCACGCTGTCGCCTTCCCAGTGGCCGAACGTGGTGCGGGCATTGATTTCTTCTGGCCGGTGATGGATCGAGACGCGGTTGGGGATCTTCGAGGAATGGACCTTGCGGCCATGGCGTTTACGCCGTTTCTTGTGGCCGCGGGGCAGGTATTGAAGCGCCCCGGGTTCTGTAGAGACCGTGATTACTGGATCCCAGCAGGGAATGGGTGTTCTAGAGCTAGTTGCACGGCGTGCCGATCGTCAACGGTAGCGCAGGACGCTAATGTCAATCTGCGCGAGGCCACGAGTGTAGCCCTTGTATTTCACTGACCGGCCGGATAGTATGTTCAGCGTCCAGTATGAGTAGAGGAGGTCAGTAGTCTTGGGCACGCTGGGAATAAGAGTGCTCGGGTCAGCGGAGACGCTTCCCGAGCGAGTGGTGCCAACTGCAGAGGTCGCAGCTTTGTGTGGCATCTCAGCCGAGGAGGCTGTGCAGCGGACGGGGGTGAAGACCCGTCGCTGGCTCAGCAAGGACGAAGATCCGTTACGGCAAGGGGTGTCGGCGGCGCAGAAGGCGATCGAGGCAGCCAGGTTGAGCGTGACGGGCATCGATCTGGTACTGAACGCTTCGGGCACGCCGATGCAGGCGATCCCGGACGGTGGAGCGTTGATCGCTGCGGAATTGGGGATGCGGGGCAAGTTCGCGTTCTCGGTGCACGCGACCTGCATCTCGTTCCTCGTCGCCTTTCAGCAGGCGGCATTCTACCTCGACTCCGGCAGAGCCGAGCACATCCTCATCGTGTCGACCGAGGCTGGAAGTCGGGGGCTGAACTTCAATCAGCCTGAGAGCGCGCTCCTCATTGGCGACGCCGCTGTGGCCGTGGTCGTGAGCAAGCCGGTCAACGAGGACCAGGGAATCGTCGCCTCGGGGTTCTCCACCGACATCCATGGCATCCACGACGCAGAAATCCGCGGGTTCGGCAGCCGCTTGCGAGTCGACAACGCCGCCGACCATCTCGACGACTTCAAATTCGACATGCAGGGACTCAAGCTTCTGCGCGGGGCAATCAGTTGGTTTCCGCCGTTCCTCGAATCCGTCCGGCCGGGACTGAGCACGAGCGCCGAGGGCGTCGACCGAGTCATCCCTCACCAGACCAGTAAGGCTGGCATGGAGATGATGGCGCGGTTCTGGGGGTGGGAGAAGATGGTCGTCACCCTGGGGGATGTGGGCAACACCATCGCAGCGAGCATCCCGCTGGCGCTGCACCGCGCTGGTATGGAGCAGGGCGAGACAGCTCTATTGGTCGGCACTGGTTCGGGCACCCACTACGGAGCGCTGATCGTTCAGTGGTAAACTACGCACCTTTCCTCTCCGTCACCGGTGTCGGACGCACTTTCGGCGCAGGTGACGCACAGGTTGTCGCACTTACCGATGTGGACGTCGAGATCGCCTCTGGTGAGTTCACCGTGATCCTCGGACCGTCCGGATCGGGCAAGAGCACGTTGCTGAACCTTCTCGGTGGGATGGACCGACCCAGCACCGGGTCGATCCGCGTCGACGGCGAGCCGATCGAGACGCTGTCGGACAGAGACCTGACCGGGTATCGCAGGGAACGGGTCGGTTTCGTGTTCCAGTTCTACAATCTCATCCCGAATCTGACCGCTGTGGAGAACGTGGCCCTGGCCGCCTCGTTGGTTATGCCTCGCAGGGAAGCCGCTGATATCGCGACGGACCTGCTGGAACGGGTGGGGCTTGGTCACCGACTCGATCAGTTCCCCCGGCATCTCTCTGGCGGAGAGATGCAACGTGTGGCGATCGCCCGCGCTCTGGCGAAGAGGCCTGGGCTTCTGCTATGTGATGAGCCCAGTGGCGCGTTGGACACGGTGACCGGAACGCAGGTGCTCGCTCAGTTGCAGGAAACCGCGCGCAGTACCGAGACCGCTGTCGTGGTCGTCACCCACGAGCACACACTTGCTGAGGCGGCTGACCGGTTGATCAGTCTGCGCGACGGGCGCGTCGTCGAGAACCGCCGCAACGAGACACCTGAGACGATCACGGTGAGGGAAGTAGCATCATGATCTTGTTCGGGCGCAAGCTCGTCCGTGACCTTCGCGAGCACTGGGCGCAGTTCATCGCTGTCTCCCTGATGGCAGCGCTGAGTGTTCTTATCTTCTCCGGGCTAGAAGGTGGCTGGCGAGGCATCCAGGCAGAGCTTGATTCTTTCGCCGCGGAGCAGGAGATGCCCGACGCCTGGGTCACCGGATACTCGTTGACCGAGGACGACGCCGAGCAGATCGAAGACCTCGACGGCGTTGACCAGGCATCCCTCGTCACCTCCGTGTCGGTGACCCGGACCGACAGCTCGTCCGAGGACGATCTGTCGCTGAGCACCCGCGATGACGCCGGAATCAACGCTCCGTACAGCGTCGACGGCGCACCAGTGTCTGACGAGGACGGGGTCTGGCTCGACGAAGCCTACGCCGAGGCAAACAACATTGGCACGGGCGACGAGATCACCGTCTCTCGCGGTGGTACCGACACGAGTCTGCGAGTCAAGGGAGTGATCTTGCAGCCGGACAAGATCGCCTACACCGGCACCGGTCTAGTTGCCCCGGACCCCGCGTCGTTCGGCTACGGCATCGTTAGCGACCAAACCGCTACCGAGCTGGCTGGGGCCGAACCGGTCGAGCAAACCATCACAATCCTTGGCGATCCAGGCGTAGTCCACGCTGAGGCGCCTGGCATTCTCGGGGACCGCTATGGATCATTCTCTGACCGCGATACACACCCGCATGTCGCGACCGCCTACGAACGAGTGTCGCAGATCCAGAGTCTATCCTACCTGTTCTCCTCGCTGTTCCTCCTCGTCGCGCTGCTGTCGATCTTCACCTCGATTCGGCGCTTGACCGACATACAGCGTGGCGAGGTCGCGACCCTGAAGGCGCTCGGCCACTCCAATCGACTCATCGGCACCTACTTCACGGCCGTGGGCATTGTCGCCGTCCTCATCGGTGTCTTGGTCGGTCTCGGGCTCACGCCACTCCTGTCGCGATATGTGCTCAGTACCCAACAAGGCAGTTTCAGCCTGCCCGCATGGACCACCGCTTACACCCCAGCGAGTGCCGTCCTGCCGGTGTTGCTGATCGTAGTGTGCATTCTCGCGTCCTGGACGGCCACTCGTCCCATGCGTAAGGCGACCCCGGCCGAAGGGATGCGCTCGGACATTGGACGAGCTCGCCGGAGCCTGCTCGAACGGCTCCCCACCCTGTGGCAACGTCTGCCGTATGGAAGCCGCTGGGCGATCCGCGATGCCTCCGGCAACCCGGTCCGCGTGGTCATGGGAATCGTGGCGACCACCGGATGCATGATGCTGCTGGTCACTGGCTTCGGCATGCCCGACACCCTCAATCAGCAGGTGAAACTGTCCTACTCCGAGCAATACCGTTACGACACGCGGCTGTCGATCTCCCCGCTGGCCACCGAAGCGATGCGCGAGCGAATCGAGGAGGAAGCCGGTTCGGGTCAATGGGTGCACCAGTCCTCGGTCCAGCTCGGACCTGAGGACGGCACCGAGCACACGCTGACTGTACTCGGAACAGGCGACCTCTTCCGCTTATTGGACCGGGACGGTGATGTCATGCCCGTGACAGACGAAGGTGCTGTCATCACAGACCGTCTCAGCGATAGCCTCGACCTCAATGTCGGCGACTCTGTCATGATCACGACTTCGGACGGTAGCGATCATGAGATCACGATCACCGCGGTGAGTGCGATCTCCGAGCCACAGGGGATCGTGCTGACTGAGGAAGCATGGAGTGACGTCGGCGGGGAATTCTTCCCTACCAGCTACCTGACCGAGGAGGCGGCCGACGAGGACGTGCAAGAGTTGCCTGGGGTCATCGGGGACCTGAGTCTTGAGGAACAGGAGGCCAATGCGCAGTCGCTGGTCGACTCATTGTCCAGCGTATTCACACTCATCAAGGTCTTCGCGATTATCCTGGCCGTCGTGGTCCTGTACAACCTGGGGGCGCTGAGTTTCACCGAACGCATCCGTGACTACGCGACCCTGCGCGTGCTCGGCTTCCACCATGGGGAGTTGCGATCCCCGGCCGGCCGAGAGAACATCACCACCACGCTGATCGGATGGCTTGCCGGCATTCCTGCGGGCTGGTGGTTTCTCGGCCAGTACGTTGGCCTGTTCAGCACCGACCGGGCCAGTTACCTGCCCAGCGTCTCGATAGCCAGCCTCGCCATTGCCTCGGCCATCACTATCTTCTTCGCAATGACCGCGACACTGTTGCTGACCCGACGCATCAAGGGCATCGACATGACCAGTGCCCTCAAGGGCGTCGAATAAAACCACAAAAGGAGACTGTCTCAATCATGGCCATGAGGAAGCCTCCGTATCTGAGGCAGGGAAACAGGAGCGCGGTCAGGCCGAGCTGCGGGCCTCGATCCCGGGCAAAAGCAGATCCCACATGGCTTCGACTCGCTCGACGATGTCGGCGCTGCCGGTGAGCTGATGCGAGATCTCCTGCGCGCCGAAGAATCCTGCCACGATCTGCCAGGCCACGGCCTCGACATTGAGTCCGCGCCGTACCTCACCGAGGTTTTGGGCTTCACCGAGATGTTCGGTCACTGTCTCGACCCACGGCAAAAACGGGGTCGGCAGATCAATCCCGATGACATCAGCCTCACGCATCAGCCGCAAAGGCGCGCGCACACCTGGCTCGTCGCGGTAACTCTGCGCAACCTGGGCTGAGAGCCAGCGCAACGCAGCGATGCCTTGTAAGTTCTGACGCCTGACTTCGGCTAAGACCGCTTCCCACGCGGAGAAGTAGGTATCGACCACGGCACCGGCGAGGGCTGCCTTCGATGGAAAATGGAAATACACTGTGCCCTTGGTCACCTCAAGACGTGCAGCGATATCGCTGAGTGCGACTGAGGCGTAGCCACGCTGGTCGAACTCCTCAGCAGCTACCCGGAGGATGCCCGCACGAGTGCGCAGGCGTTGTTGTTCACGCAGGGTTGTTTTCACACCACACCTTCACTGACCAGCCGACGAGTATGCCACCATACTACCAGTCGGCTCTAGTTGTGCGTTTGCTCGGCGTTCGGGGGCGACGCCCGGGCCCGCGGCGTTGGCCGATCATCTGGCCGTGCGCGACGACTGGAGGTCACCGGGGGTGTCTTTATGGTTGTTGTCAAGCGGCTACTGGGTCTCGGGGTTCGTGTAGGGTGCCTGTTTTCATGATCGCGTACATGACGTTTAACCGGCGACGCGCCAAGCACATGACCGGTCGTGTTATGGCGCTTCCCCTCGGCTTTTCCGTTCGTAGTAGGCCTTCGATAGCGGGTCGTGGCAGGAGGCGTTCCATGCGGTTCGGAGCAACGTGTTCTTCAGCTGCTTGTTCCCAGCGCCGGCGGGGAACTCACCCCGGGTCGAGGTCCCGGTTCGTCGGGTCGCGGGAGCGATCCCGGCGCCGGCGGACAGGTGTGCGGGGCTTGGGAACGCGGAGAGGTCGCCGGCTGCCAGGAGGATCTGTGTCGCGAGTCTCGGGATGACAAGCTTGACTGCTTCGGCACCGGGCACCGTGACAGTTTGCTCGGCGAGTGCCTGGAAAACCTGGTCGATGAGTGGGCCGGCATCATTGTGGCTGTGGTTGCGGGCTCATGGCTTCACCCCGGCCTTGCCGGTAGTCTTGAGCCTAGCCGGCCCGTGGTAGCGGGGGAGCAACTCCATCACGATCGTCCGGGTGAGGACGACACCAGCGGTGACGCGTTCCAAGGAGGGGTAGATCTGGATCAGTACCGATCGTAGCCGGTTGATCGCGCGTTGTCTCGGGAGCGAGGTCCCCGTCGAACCCGGACAGCACCTTCAGCGCCGATAAGCCCTCGGAGCTACGGTCCACGGCTCGGATACAGATTCGCTGCCTTGCGCATCGTCAGCGACGGCGATCGGCAGTGCCCCGATCGTGTTCGGCTGATTGACGACGACAAGCACCGCACCGTGCTACTGCAGATCAGTGATAACAGTGCGCAACGCGGCCTGGTGCGGGGGCTGCTCGTGGTCGTACACGCGTTGCCCGTCAACAGTGAGCGCGTATCCGTGGTGGGTGGACTTGCCGACATCGAGTCCGCGTGTGATGGCGTATTCGGTTGTCATGACAGGACCCCTTGTCCTGCTGTATCCCTGGCCGCTGGTGTCATGACATCCGATGCTGGCAGCCACGTTTCGAAGAGCCCTCAACCGAAGTCGGGCCGTATCCCGATCAGCAGCCAACGCGCGTCCTGGACCCCTGGCGACAACACCCCCGGATCATCGATCACAGGGCAAAACAGCCATACCAGGGCCTACGACCAGATCCTCAGACGAGGACCCACCAATAAATGCAACGGGGCTGAGCAGGCGACGGTTGGCTTCTGGCATCCCTCTCAGAGAGCCAAATCGCGCCCTGAAACAAGGCTCAAAAGCCCGACGGACCCCGCGAAAATCCGTGCCGGCGAGCAAGACACCCATTCGGATATTTTGTATCCAAATGGGTGTCACACTGGAGCGGGCGACGGGAATCGAACCCGCGTATCTTGCTTGGGAAGCAAGCGCTCTACCATTGAGCTACGCCCGCAGATCTCACATCAGAGACATATAGAGGGTACCAGATGTTGCCTTTCGATGTGCCATCACCCCGGTGTGGCAAAACCTGACATTGACACGTGCCATTAAGTCTGAAGTTGCTAACTGAGATAGGTTAGATTCGTGCTTCTCTCTGATCGCGATATTAAGGCCTCCTTGGATTCTGGCCGTATTCAACTCGATCCGCTCGACCGTGACATGGTCCAGCCGGCCAGTATTGATGTGCGCTTGGACCGGTTCTTTCGTCTCTTTGATAATCACCGCAATGTGCACATCGATCCCTCGGTAGAGCAACCAGATCTGACCCGTTTGGTCAGCGTAGACCCGGATGAGCCGTTCATTTTGCACCCGGGGGAGTTTGTGCTGGGTGCGACCTACGAGCAAGTCACGCTCTCTCACGACGTGGCAGCGCGACTCGAAGGGAAGTCGTCGCTGGGACGGCTCGGGCTGCTCACGCACTCCACCGCCGGATTTATCGACCCGGGCTTTTCCGGTCATATCACCTTGGAACTGTCCAATATGGCCACCCTTCCGATTAAGCTTTGGCCGGGGTCAAAGATTGGCCAACTGTGCTTCTTCAACCTCTCCTCGCCGGCCGAGGAGCCCTACGGTTCCGGCGGAAATCTCAACCGTTACCAAGGTCAGCGTGGGCCGACCGCGTCGCGGAGCCATCTGAATTTCTACCGCACCACGATCGAACGCTGACAGGATTCCAGACCATGAGCTCCGCCAGCCTCCAACACGTTCCTGACGGGTCCCGCCAAACGTCGCGGCGTCTGCGTGTGGTGGCGTGGTCGCTGTGGGATTGGGGGTCGGCGGCCTTCAATGCCGTGATGGTGACCTTCGTCTTCGGCACGTATCTGAGCTCTGAGGTTTTCGGTCCCGATGGCAGAGGCACCTCGTGGTTGGCAGCCGGCAACGCGGTCGCCGGCGCACTGATTGCGGTGACCGCACCGGTGATTGGCCAGCGGGGCGACCGCGGCGGGAAACGAACGCTCTGGTTAGGCATGAACACCGCGCTCGTGGTGGCGTGTATGGCGAGCTGTTTCTTCGTCCAACCGCAGGAAACCTACCTGGTGCTGGGAGTCATTCTGCTCTCAACCGGCAACGTGTTCTTCGAATACGCCGAAGTCCACTACAACGCGATGCTGGTCGATATTTCCACGCCGTCCACGATCGGACGCATCTCGGGTATTGGCTGGGCTTGCGGATACCTCGGTGGAATAGTGCTCTTGGGTCTGCTCTACCTGGGCTTCATTTCCGAGGGACCACACTGGTTCGGGGTCCCTGATGAGCAGATGCTCAACATTCGTATCGTGGCAGTCATCGCGGCCGGGTGGTTTCTCCTGTTTTCCTTGCCTGTGCTCTTCGCTCAACGGCGTGGCGTCGGGGCTGACCTCACCAACTCGGCTGAGTCGGCTCAGAAGAACGCACACGAACCCTCTCCTAGCGTGGTGGAATCCTACCGCCAACTCTGGGGCACTCTGGTGCGTATGTGGCGTGAAGACCGCAACACCTTAGCTTTCCTGATCTCCTCGGCGGTCTTTCGCGACGGCACCGGTGCAATCTTCGCCTACGGCGCAGTCTTGGGCACCACGGTCTATGGCATCAGCGCCAGCGACGTGTTGCTGTTCGGTATTGGCGCCAATGTTGTCGCAGCCATCGGCGCTTTTTCCGGAGGGTTCCTGGATGACAAGCTCGGGCCTAAGTGGGTCATCTGGATCTCACTGGCCGGTCTCTTGGCCTTGGCCGGAACGATTTTCTTCCTCGACGGTGCGGGAGCGTTCTGGGTCGGTGGACTATTGCTGTGTTTCTTCGTGGGCCCGGTGCAGTCGGCATCCCGCGGTTTTCTGGGAAGACTGGTGACTCCTGACACGGCCGGTGAAATCTACGGGTTATACGCCACCACCGGGCGGTCGGTTTCCTTCCTCTCACCCGCACTCATCACTTTGTTCGTCGGGATCGTGGGAGACTCCCGCGCCATGATTCCTGCCATCATGCTGGTTCTGCTGGCCGGAGCCTTGTTGCTGATTCCGGTCCGGGATCCGAAGGTGACTTCACGGACCCTGTGAAATTTTTCATAACCGTGAATTGGCAACCAGCGGTACTGGAACCTGAATGAAAGATGTATTTTTCAAGGCGATATGGCCGAGTTAATGGCGGTGCTACCCCAAAATGCCGGGGAACCCCGGGGTCTGTTCTGATGCTGTGGGCTGACTCGTTACGACCGGAATAACGTCTCTGTGGGCAGATTTAAAGCTCTCTGGCCTGGCCAGTGACGACGTCCTGTGACAATCGACCACACCGAAAAGCGCTAAAGTAAGAAGGGTGCCTACCCCATAATTGCTCTGGAGGACGACCGTGCTTATTGTGCTCATTGCACTGTTCGCCGTCGCATTGGTCGCGCCCTGGATTTTCCGAGTTACCGATCGGGCTGGTTTCTTTGTCTTGGCTGCGGTCCCAGCCGCAGGTTTCATCTGGGTTCTCACCCAGATGCCACATATTCTCCACTCCGAGCAACTCTTAGCCTCCGGAGCAGCCGCCGATGCCGCCAATGACCCGCTGGTGCGCACCTACCCGTGGTTAACCGAGATCGGCGTTGAACTCTCCTTCCGGATGGATACCCTGGCGGCACTGATGTCGCTGATCGTGCTCGGTGTGGGCGCTCTGGTGCTGGTCTACTGCTCTCGGTATTTCAGCGCCGGTGACCCGCGCAACGGTACCTTCGGTGCTCAACTTTTGGCTTTCGCCGGCGCCATGTTCGGGCTGGTCACCACCGATGATCTATTGGTGCTCTACATCTTCTGGGAAATCACCTCGGTGCTGTCCTTCCTGCTGATCGGTTACGCCGGGCAACGAATCTTCGCCCGTCGCTCCGCGATTACCGCGCTGATAGTGACCACTTTCGGTGGTCTGGCCATGCTGGTCGGACTGATGATGCTCGGTGAATCAGCCGGCACCTACCGGATTTCCGAGGTTGTCAACCGTTCCGAAGAACTTTTGACTGGCCCCTACTCGGGAGCCTTTATGGGCTGGGCCATCAGCCTGGTGCTACTGGGTGCGTTGACTAAATCCGCCCAGGTGCCTTTCCACTTCTGGCTCCCCGCGGCTATGGCAGCCCCCACCCCGGTTTCGGCTTACCTGCACTCGGCTGCCATGGTCAAAGCCGGTGTTTATCTGGTGGCACGACTAGCCCCCGGATACGCCGACATGCCAGTCTGGCAAGTGATGGTGCTCGGGGTCGGAATGTGGACCATGCTTGTCGGCGGCTGGCGAGCCCTACGTCAAACCGATATTAAACTCGTCCTGGCCTTCGGCACCGTCTCCCAGCTGGGATTCTTGATGATCGCCAACGGGTTGGGTGACCGCGACGCCGCCATGGCAGGACTGGCCATGCTGATGGCCCACACGCTGTTCAAAGCACCCCTGTTCATGCTGGTGGGCCTCATCGATAAGATGGCCGGAACGCGCGATGTGAACCGCCTGTCCGGGTTGGGCCGAAACCACCCGTGGCTTTTTGCCTTCGCCCTGCTGGCCTCGTTGTCGATGGCCGGTATCCCACCGTTCTTTGGTTTCGTGGCCAAAGAATCCGTGCTGGAATCAGCCCTGCACTGGGGCGAGGTCCACTCACAAGTCGCCACTGACGCGTATGCGGCCCCGAGCTTCTGGGGTATCGTCTGGGCGTGGCTGCCACTCGCCGTGGCGGTACTGGGTTCGGTCTTCACCGTAGCCTACACTGCACGGTTCCTCTGGGGTGGTTTCGCCACCAAAACCACCGTGGACGACCAGGGCGTTACCCAGCAGATGGACGACACCCCGGTCGAAAAGTCGGCCTCGATCCTGGGTACCACCCCAGCAGCGGTGCTGAGCGTGATCAGCCTGGTCGCCGCCTTCGTTCCCGGATTGATGGGTGCCCTGCCCGAGGCCTATGGCCAAACCGCCGAACCGTTAGCCGGTTTTGAGAACGATCCGGCCTACCTGGCGCTGTGGCACGGATTCACCCCGGTGCTGGCGATTTCTATCGCGATCATTCTCGTCGGTCTGGTGCTCTATGCCTTCAAAGACCGGGTCTGGCATGCACAAGATGCCGTACCGTCCTGGGTGGATTCGGCCAAAGTCTATCGTTGGACCCTGCAGCGTCTAGATGCCTTTGCCGTCTGGGTCACCGGTCGCACCCAGCGCGGTGACCTGGCTTTCTACCTGTTCATCATTCTTACCGTGGCCACCGTGGGACCGTTGCTGGCCATGCTGTTCCCGACCAATAACGATCCCACCACTGTCAGCCTGCCCAACGTGGCCTTCTTCGGCGACTGGCGACTGGAGCAATCACCGGGTCTGGTGCTGGCCTCGATTTGTATGATCATTGCCGTGGCTGGTGCCGTCTGGGCCCGTCGTCGTTTCATGGCCGTCATGCTGGTCTCAGCCACCGGCTACGTGCTGGCCGCCATCTTCGCGCTCCGCGGATCTCCGGATCTGGCCCTGACTCAGTTGCTGGTGGAATCCATCGTGCTGGTGGCCATGGTGTTGGGCCTGCGGGTGCTGCCACCGCGGGTTCCCACCGGGCTACATGGACGCAATAACCGCTGGGCGCGCGCGCTCTTGTCGATCGGATTCGGTCTGGTGATGATGTGGTTGGCTGCTACCGTGCTGGCCTCCCGTGTGCAGGACCCCATTTCACTGAAAATGCCGGAACTGGCCGCCGAAGAAGGCGGTGGCTACAACATCGTCAACGTCACCCTGGTCGATATGCGCGCCTGGGATACCTTCGGCGAAATCACGGTGCTCACCGCGGCCGCCACCGGTGTGGCCTCGCTGGTCTTCATCGCCACCCGGGAGCGTTTCCGCCACCACTCATTGGCCGATGTGGAACCCGGCTCGGTGGGACGTTATAACCATAAAGCCGCGTCGCTGAGCACCGGCGAAATCTCGGTGGTGCGTGGGTTCTCGACGGTTTCGCGTGACCCGTGGCTGATCGCCGGTCGGACCCTGGCGCCGGAACGTCGCTCCATCATCTTCGAAGTGGTCACCCGCCTGATCTTCCACATCATCATCCTGATTTCGATCTACCTGCTACTGGCCGGACACAACGTCCCCGGCGGTGGCTTCGCCGGTGGTCTGCTGGCCGGTCTGGCGCTGACCATTCGGTACCTGGCCGCTGGCCGCTATGAGCTGGCCCAAACCGTGCGCATCCCCGCCGGTGTGGTGCTGGGCTCCGGACTGGCGCTGGCCGCCATCTCCGGGATCATCCCGCTGTTCTTCGGCGGTGAGGTCTTCCAGCAGGTCGACTTTGAATTCACGCTACCGGTCTTCGGTTACGTCCACGCGGCCTCGGCATTGATCTTCGATATCGGGGTCTACCTCGTGGTGATCGGCCTGGTCATCGACGTATTGCGTTCCCTGGGTGCAGAGGTCGACCGTCGGTACGAAAAGGAATTGGCCGTCCGCGAAGAAGCTGAGGCCCGTCGCAAGCAGGTCAGTACTCAGTCCACAGCACAACCGCGAACCGGAGGTGGTCGCTGATGACGATCGATGCGATCTTGCTGATCATCATGGGAGCACTGTTCGCCGGTGCGGTCTATATGGTCATGGAACGGACCCTGACCCGCATTATGCTCGGACTGGTCATGTTCACCAACGGAGCCAACCTGTTGATCATCATCATGGCCGGCCCCGCCGGTTGGCCCCCGATCGTGCGCGACTCGGTCAGTGCCGATGAATACGCCGATCCGTTGCCACAAGCTCTCACGTTGACCTCGATCGTGATCTCATTTGCCACCACCTCCTTCTTGCTGGCGATGATCTACCGCTCCTGGGTGCTGGCCCGTCGCGATGAAGTTTCCGTTGACGTCGAAGACGTCAAGGTGGCCGAGCAACCCACCTACGACGCCGAAGATGATGCCGAGCTACGCGAGGAAGAATCCGAGTTTATTGACGACGACCAGGACCCGAACATGGCCTACGACGCGCCCTCGGCCGAGTCCGGCTCCACCACGACAGGAGATGATCGCTCATGCAGCTCGATGTGATCTCCATGGCCCCGCTGGCCGTCGTGTTGCCCATCCTGGGCGCCGCCCTCGCCTTTACGTTGGTCCGACGTCCGCGTGGCCAAATCCTGGTGACCGTGCTGACCATTGTGGTTACCCTGCTCTTGGAGGTCGCGCTACTGATCGCCACCTGGAACGAGGGCGCCAACGCCGTCTTCCTCGGCGGCTGGGAAGCCCCCTGGGGCATCGTGATGGTGGTCGATCGGTTCTCGGCGCTGATGCTGGTGGTTGCCACCACTGTGGTGCTCGCGGTGTTGCTCTACGCCTCCGCACAGGGTATCGGCGATGACGACACGCCCCGGCCGGTCTCGATCTTCCACCCCACCTACCTGATCCTGACCGCCGGGGTGTCCAACGCGTTCTTAGCCGGAGACCTCTTCAACCTCTATGTGGGCTTCGAAATCCTGCTGACGGCTTCCTACGTGTTGCTGACCATGGGCGGGACCGGCCCACGGATCCGCGCCGGTGTCACCTACGTCGTGGTCTCAGTGATCTCCTCGGTGATCTTTTTGATCGCGATCGCGATGATCTATGGCGCGACCGGAACCGTGAACCTGGCCGATTTGGCGGTCAAACTCGCCGAACTCGACCCCGACCTGCAACAGGTGCTACACATCATGTTGTTGGTTGGGTTCGGGATTAAAGCCGCCGTGTTCCCGCTGTCGTTCTGGTTGCCTGACTCCTGTCCCACCGCCCCAGCCCCGGTCACCGCGGTGTTCGCCGGCTTACTGACCAAGGTCGGTGTCTACGCCATCGTGCGCACCGAAACCCTGCTGTTCCCAGGCAACCGGCTCAACGATCTGTTGCTGGTGGTCGCCGGGTTGACCATGGTGATCGGTATCCTCGGTGCCCTGGTGCAGTCGGATATCAAACGTGTGCTGTCGTTTACTTTGGTCTCCCATATCGGCTACATGATCTTTGGGCTGGCCCTAGCCAATGTGGTGGGGCTGGGCGCCACCGTGTTCTACGTGGTCCACCACATCACCATCCAGACCTCGCTGTTCTTGGTCACCGGGCTCATTGAATACCGGGCCGGTACCGCCAATATCGACCGCCTGGGCTCGATGCTGAAGATTTCACCGTTGATCGGGGTGCTCTACATCATTCCGGCCCTGAACCTCGGGGGTATCCCGCCGTTTTCCGGATTTATCGGCAAGATCGGTCTGCTACAGGCCGGTGTGGGGGAGGGCTCCCCGTTGGCCTTCGCCCTCGTCATTGCCTCGGTAGTCACCTCCCTGTTGACCCTACTGGTGATGGTCCGGATCTGGGCCCGCGTCTTCTGGCGCCGAGCTGAGGACGTCGAAGATGCCACCTTGCGCGTGTCCGAAGAAGCCGAAGCCGCCGAGAATAACCAGCCACCCATCCGCAAAAACCTAGCCGGCCTGGTGGCCCCCACCATCGGACTGGTCGCCGTGGGTGTAGGCCTTACCGTGGTCGCCGGCCCACTGTATAGCTTCGCGGACCAGGCCGCCGAAGATATGCTCGCTCGCACCCCGTATATTGAATCCGTGCTCGGCGATGAGGCAGCCGCCCAAGCCGCCGAAGACCTCCAGGAACTCAACGGATATGGCATCGAATTAGCTTCCGAGTCCTCGAATGGTGCCGGTGAAGACGACAATGACCCCGAAGAAGCCACCGATGTTGCCACCGGCGCATCGGATGCTACATCAGAGACTCTGAGCAGGAAGGAGGCTCGCGATGACTGATCAGGCACCCCCCGCGTCGACACCCAAGAACGACTCGGACGCGCGCGTCATTGAAAATAAGCCACCCTGGTGGACCCAATGGCCCATGTTCTTGCTCCTGGTGTTGATCTGGTGTGCGCTGTGGCAAGACTTCCGCCTCGGACAAATCATCATGGGCGCGATCACCGCGGTGCTGGTGATGTTCATTTTCCGCCTGCCACCGATTCCCTTCGGCGACCGGTTCAACTTCTACTACGCGGTGAAATTCCTGTTCATCTTCCTGTGGAAGATCACCTGGGCCTCGATCGATGTGGGGATTAAAGCCATCGTCCGAGGCCCGCGGATCACCAATTCGGTGCTCGCCGTCCAGCTACGGAGCCACGACGACCTCGTGGTTACCCTGGTGGCTCACGCCTACGCGCTGATCCCCGGGTCCTTGGTCATTGACGTGGACCGGACCACCTCTACCCTCTACTTACACGTGCTGGATGTGCCCAATGATCAAGCCGCTGAAGACTATAAACGCGACTCACGCAATATCGAGAGCCACATCATCCGAGCCATCGGGTCTAAGAAGGACTACGCCTTGATTCGTGGGGAACACGAGGCCAGTGAGCGTGCTCCAGACCAAACGCAACACCGGGGAGGTGAGCGTTGATGCATGTCCTTCAGTTGGCAGGCTGGATTTGCCTGGTTTTCTTGGCGATCGGTGCGCTGGCCTCGGTCTACCGCATCGCGCGCGGGCCGGCGACCTTGGACCGTGCCATTGCCACCGACGTGCTACTGATTACGGTCTCTTCAGCGCTGGTGGTCATCATGGCCCTGACCGGGCTGACTGACTACATCATGTTTGTGGTTGTTGCTAGTGTGATTGGTTTCGTCGGATCGGTGACCCTGTCCCGCTTTACCGTGGACGGCACCACCGCCAATCCGGGGGCCTCCGAAGAACGGCTGGAGTCCCAAGACCACAAAGACACCTATGTCGGTCACGCACAGGGGCCGGGCCGACGCGCTTCCAAGATCGGGCCCCAGCAGTCGAAGCCACAGCAGGGAAAGGGGGAGTGATCGACTATGATCGAATTTGAGTCAGGGTGGGAGATCGCCGGCGCGATTCTCATTGTGGTGGGCTGTTCCCAGTCAGCCACGGCAGGAATCGGTCTGTTGCGCTTCCCGGATGTGCTCTCGCGTATTCACGCAGCAACCAAGCCACAGGTATTCGGTCTGTTAACGGCATTGGCCGGCCTGGGATGCATTTGGCAGTCGTGGTGGTGGGTTCCCGTCTTGGTCGTCGCCTGGGTACTACAGCTGGTGACCGCACCGGTCTCGGCGCACCTGGTGGGTCGAGCCACCTACCGTTCCCGGCATCTGGACCCGGAGTTGCTCTATGTGGATGAACTGGCTGAAGTGATTACTCGCCAGGATGAAAAAGATCAGCGCGCTGATCACGATCAACCTGACGAGTCAGCCCAGAAGCCAGCCCAGAACTCCTAGACTTCGGCGTCGCCGACTCGACGCGCGGTCCGCTTGGTTTTCTCCTGCTTCTTGGCGCGGGCTTCCATGGCCTTGCGGACACCGCGCTGAGAACCGGACGTAATCAGCGACGAGATCGCTGCCGAGATCGCCGCGAACGTCACGATTTTCGCGATCGAGGTTTGTTGCTCATCGTCTTCCGACGGAGCTTTCTCACCGGTCATAGCCTTCCAGCCCAGATCGACGATCTTGGTGCCGAGATAACCGCCGGCCAGCGAGACACCGGTGGTCAGAACCTTTTGCATTAGCTTATTGCTATCCATCACTCCTGCTTTCTTCTGTGTTGATGACCGGGTCCAGCGCATCCGGACCGAGCTCTCCTGCGGGAGAGGGTTGCCGACTACCAGCTTAGCGAGTCCACGGCCTTTTGAGACAACTACTGGCTTGCTTGCGGAACGCCGATCGTCCCGACGCGACGCAACAGCCGGAATAAGTTCTCACTTTCTCGTGTGAGATCATCGGTGGTCTGACGTATGGCCGCCTGCAGGCTCTGGGGACCGGAACCAATGGGGAACACCGCCGTCAGACCCTCGGCATAGAGGTCCTCGAGCTCATCGCCCAGTGCCCCAGCTAGGGCAATCACGGGGATAGCCCGGCCGGTACGTGCAGCCACGGTACGCGTCGCGCGAGCCACCCCGACCGGGACCTTACCGGACAACGACTGGCCATCAAGACGTCCCTCACCGGTGAGCACCACATCGCAATCGGTCAGCTGGTCTTCAAAAGCCAGCAGATCGAGCAAGGTTGCAATGCCCGACACCACGCTCGCCCCGGCCACACTTGCTAACCCTGCGGCGAGACCTCCGGCGGCCGCAGCACCGGGCAGCTGAGCCACGGACACGCCGGTGTCGCGGGCGATCACCGCCTCGGCGTGAACCATTCCGGCCTCCAGGTCGATCAGTTGGCGGTCGGTAGCGCCTTTCTGTGGGGCAAATATCGCAGTCGCCCCCTGCGGTCCGGTCAGCGGGTTGTCAATATCGCACAGCACCTGCAACCGGGCGGAACCGAGAGTGTCGGCCACCGCCGAGACATCAACACGATCGAGCTCGCGCAATCGTGACCCGGTGGGGATGAAATCCTCGCCCTCAGCGGTATAAAACCGGGCCCCTAACGCCCAGGCTGCACCAAGTCCCAAGTCATGCGTCGCCGAACCGCCGGCACCGATCAGTAACTCAGTTGCCCCAGACTCGATTGCGTGCCGGATGAGCTCGCCCACGCCCCGGGTTGTGGTAGCTCCCGGATCCAGATGTCCGGCAGCCAAGGGTAGCCCGGCCGTGGCGGCCATCTCGATCACCGCGGTGGTCTCCGTTAGCAGCGCATAGCTGGCCCTGACAGTATCGCCGGGGAAGACTCCGGTGACCGTTGCGGTGACCCGTCGGCCACCTCGAGCAGCCAACACAGTCTCTACGGTGCCCTCTCCGCCGTCGGCCAGCGGAAGCTGGCGCACGACAATCGAGGGATCAGCACGGTGGATACCGGTAGCAATGGCGTGGCAGACCTCCGCAGCGGTGGCGGCTCCCTTATACGAATCGGAGGCAATCAGCACAGTTTTCATCCTGAGGTCCACAGTACTGGATACCGCGTGTCTAGATACCCCCTGTGCCCTTAAACGCCGGTGGCCCGGTAATTCCCCACAGAGGAACCACCGGGCCACCGGAAGAAAACGTGCTGACCGGATCAGTGCTTAGGCCTGAGCCGTTGCGTCGTCCTTTTCCTTGCGACTGATCTCTTCGTCCAGGGACGAGCCCTCGACGTCAACGTTCGGCACGATCTTGTCCAGCCACTTCGGGAACCACCAGGCACCTGCACCGACCAGGTGCATCAGAGCCGGCATGAGCAACAGGCGGACCACGAAGGCGTCCAGCAATACACCGAAGGCCAACGCGAAACCGATCGGGCGGATCATCACATCATCGGCGAAGATGAAACCACCGAAGACCGAGATCATAATGATCGCCGCTGCAGTGACCACCGAGCGGCCGGACTTGAAGCCCTGCATGACCGCGGTGCGTGCGTCAGATCCGTGGACGTAGGCTTCACGCATACCGGTAGAGATGAACAACTGGTAGTCCATGGCCAAACCGAACAACACACCGATCAGAATGGTCGGCAGGAAGCTCAGCACCGGGCCGGGGGTCGAGACCTGGAAAATGGTATCTAGCCAACCCCACTGGTAGATGGCGACCACGCCACCCATACTGGCCAAGCAGGAAAGCACGAAACCACCGGTGGCGATCAACGGGACCACCAAAGAGCGGAAAACCACGATCATGATCAGCAAGCTCAGACCCACCACGACTGCCAGGTAGACGGGCAGAGCTTCGGCGAGTTCATCGGAGATGTCGATGAACCCGGAGGTCATACCAGCCACACCCAGGTCGGAGGCATTGGTTTCCGGAGTGGTGTCGCGCAGTTCGTAGACCAAGTCCTCCGTGGAAGGCTCGTTCGGGCCTTCTTCGGGGACGACCTGCAGGGCCAAGATGGAGTTGTCATCATTGGTTCCCGCCGGAACTACCTGGTCCACCCCATCCATCTCGGAGATTTGGGTGGCCAATTCCGCGGTAATAGTCATCGCATCATCATCCGAGGTGTCCTCTTCCAGATCCGCGGTAACCACCAACGGGCCGTTACGTCCGGGACCGAAGGCATCATCGATGGCCATGTAGGACTCATACGCGGCCGATCCTTCAGGTTCAGCCGAACCGTCGGGAAGGCCCAGTCGCATCTGGGAAGCCGGGATGGCCAAGATGCCCAGCACAGCGATCGAAGCCACAGCGGTGACGATCGCACGAGTCCACGACATGGGCTGGGTTTGGGGGTCATGGTGACCGGTAATCTGCGAGGAGGAGCCTTCATCAGATTCCTCGGCAGAGTGCTTGGCTTGGCTTGAGTGCTGTTCGTCTCGCTTCCGGCGTTCCTTCTTGCTCAAGGCACGCGGGCCGATGAAGGACAGCATTGCCGGGGTCAGCGTCAGAGCCACCAGCACAGCCAGTAGCACACAGACCCCACCGACAAGACCCATCAGGCCCAAGAACGGAATACCCGTAATGCCCAGGGCTAGCAGGGCGATGACCACGGTCGACCCAGCAAACAGCACTGCGGTACCAGCAGTTCCGTTGGCCAAACCAATCGAGGTACGCACATCCATGCCGGATTTGAGCTGTTGGCGGTGCCGGTTGATGATAAACAGCGCGTAGTCGATACCCACGGCCGAGCCGAGCATGATGCCCAGGACAGGGGTGATGGAGACCATCTCCACCACGGAGGAGAAGGCCAGGGAACCGACGGCACCCACACCGACGCCGACCAGTGCGTTCAGCAACGGCAGACCTGCGGTGACGAAAGTACCCAACATAATGAACAGCACAATGGCCGCCACCACCATACCGACGATCTCAGTCGGGCCAATAATTTGCGGGATCGTCTGGGACACCTGCTGAGTGGGAAGGATTTCCACCCCGTCAATCTCGGCTTCCTCGAGGGCGGCCATGACGCCCTCGCGGTCCTCCTCTTCAATATCGAGCGGAGGCTTATTGAACATGATGATCGCTTCAACGGTGGTACCGTCTTCTGAGACCAGTGAGAAACCTTCTGAGGCATCGAGAAGGTCTTGGGCATCCTGAAGTTGGTCGCGATTGGTCTCGATCTCTTGCTCCGCCTCGTCCAGCTCGTCCTCTTGAGTCGCTAACTCAGAACGGGCTTGTTCGAGCTGTTCGCGGCCCTGATCAATCTGCTCTTGCAGCGGGGCAGCCTGTTGCTCGGCGGCTTCTTGCGGAATGCCTTGAGCCACGGCCTGCTCGATGCCGGCGTCAACCTGTTCTTGGCCTTCGTCCAGCTCCTGTTCAGTCGCACTCAGTTGCTCGCGAGCGTCGTCAAGCTCCTCGCGACCGGTGGCCAGCTTCTCCTCGCCGTCGTCGAGCTGTTGTTGACCATCTTCGATTTCTTGAATCTGGTCCTGTCGTTGCTCTTCGGTGTCGAAAGGATTCACCGTTTCGTTCACCGCGTCGAGCTCATCGAGATCAGTGAGCAGGTCCCCGATCTCGTTCTTTTGCTCGTCGGTAAATTCCGAACCATCCTCGGTGCGGAACACGACCGGCCCGGTGCCCTTGGCGGCATCGGGGAATTCTTCCTCGAGTCGGTCGGTGACCTGCACGGTCGGAGTATCGGGAATGGTGATGGTCGATTGTAGCTGACCACCAAAAGTGAAAAAGCTAATCACGGCAATGGCGACAAGCGCCAGCCAGGATATTAAGACAGTCCACGGGCGAGCGGCGGCGCCCAGCCCAAGTTTGTTCAGAAGTTTAGCCACAGTACATAGTCCTCAAGTTCGAGATATTTAGGCTCGATCGCTACTATAGTTGACGGAGCGTCTCGAAACTAATGGTGAGACTCTTTTCGGCACCGTAAAGATCATCACCTCGGCTCATTCAAAGTCCTGCTTTCGCTTGGGGAGCGGGCAGAATAGGGCTGATGGCCATCCATCTGGTCCGGAAGCAAGTAGGAATATGACCGAAGAACAGAAATCGCGAGGCGGCAGACCACGGTCAGTGGCATCGCATGAAGCGATCTTGCAGGCGACATCCGAACTGCTGGCTGAAGGCGGACACCATCAAGTGACGATGGAAAGCATTGCCGCCCGCGCCGGGGTGTCCAAACAGACCATTTACCGCTGGTGGTCGTCCAAAAATGATGTGGTCCTGGAAGCGATCTCGCAGGGAAAGGTCACCTACTATCCGGCACCGGCTCCTCACACTGATCATCTCAAAGCCGATCTGCTCGCGTGGATGTCCACAGAGTTGGACAAAATCTTCGACGATGCCGATACCCCGCAACTCGTCCAAAACCTGATCTCGATGGTCGCTGCTGCCGGAGAAGATGCTGAACAACTCTTCCGTCCGATCTCCGATCCACTGATGAATGTGCTGATCGGTCGGCTCCGACATGCTGAGCGAGAGCAACCCGGAACCTTGCGATCCAGCCCCGAGATCATCGCTGAAATGGTGGCCGGAGCACTGCTCTGGCGACTTCTGATCAAACGCCCGGTCCCCGAGCACTGGGCTGAATCCATCCTTGATGCGGTCCTGTAGGTTGAGTGCCTGTAGGTTGAGTGTTATTGACTGTTGACCGACCGCCGTTTCCGAGCTGGCGTCACGGTACTGAGCCCGCTCGATGAGTAGAATGTCACCCTATGTACTGGACCCTTTCCGAGATTGCTGATTGGCCGATCTGGCTTGCGATCCTCGTGGTGATTCTCGACCTGGGCATTCGTATTTTGCTGCTGGGAATTGTTCCGGGTAATCGGCGTCCCGCGGTGGCGATGGCCTGGCTGTTGGTGATTTTCTTCCTGCCCTGGATTGGGGTCTTGCTCTTCTTGTTGCTGGGCTCGTTCAAACTCGGCGGTCAGCGACGCTCGCGCCAGAAAGCCGTTAATGAGGAACTCCGGCGTGCTACCGCGCACTGGACGCTCCCTGACCAGATCCACGAGGTACCCCAGTACGTCGAGTCCTCGGCTGCGTTGACCCGTCAGCTGACGGGGTTCCCCATGCTGGATGGCAATAGCTTCCAGTACTACACCGACTACCGCAATTCCTTGCACGCCATGGCCCAAGATATCGACCGGGCCCACGACTATGTGAACATGATGTTCTACATCTGCGCGGTAGACCCCGTAGACCGACAGGGTTATAGCTCAGTGGTTTTTGATGCGTTGATCCGTGCTAAACAACGTGGCGTCACGGTGCGCGTCTTATTTGACCATATTGCCTCGCTACGCGTGCGCGGCTATCGGGACTTGTTGAAACTCTTGCGGGAGCACGACATTGAGTATTACCGGGCCATGCCGGTGCGTCCCCTACGCGGCCAGTATCAGCGACCCGACCTACGCAATCATCGAAAGTTGATGGTGATTGATGGAACCGTGGCCTACACCGGATCTCAGAACCTGATCGAACCCGGGTATAAGAGGGCCTCGGCTCACAAAATGGGTCGAGAATGGGTCGATGTCATGGCCCGGATTACCGGGCCGATCGTGGCTTCACTGGACATCGTTTTCGCCACCGACTGGTACTCCGAGACCGGACAACCCACTCAAGAAAATCTGCGTGATCTCACCACCGAAGAGATTGAAGATCACCGGGGTATCTCCGCGCAGGTTATCCCCTCCGGCCCGGGTTTTGCGAACGAAAACAACCTGCGGGCCTTCAACCATCTGTTCTACTCCGCCACCCGCACTCTGCGGGTGGTGACCCCTTACTTGGTGCCGGATGATTCCATGCTTTACGCGCTCACTACCGCAGCCCAGCGCGGAGTGGATGTCGAGATGATCGTGTGTCGTCGCGCGGACCAGTTCATGGTTCACCACGCCCAGCAGTCCTACTACGAGGCGCTCCTACGCTCCGGGGTGCGGATCTTGCGCTATCCCGACCCCAATGTCTTGCACTCGAAAATGTTCACGGTCGATGACGATGTGGCCGTGTTTGGATCGTCGAATATGGATATGCGCTCGTTTTCGCTCAACGTGGAAGTTACTGTGCTGGCAGTGGGCGCGGAGATCGTAGCGGCGACCGAACGTGTCATGGACGAGTATCGGGCCGAGTGCGAGGAACTCACCTTAGAACAATGGTTGGCCAGGCCACGATATAAACGATGGTTGGATAACGTCTTCCGCCTGACCTCGGCCTTGCAGTAACGCTAGGTCGCCACGTATTTTGTGCTGGTCCTCGCTGGTCTCAGCTGGCTAGTCTAAGTCGGAATCCACGTCGTCTTGTTGGTGTTCCTTGCTCAAAGCCGGCCACAGCAGGATGATGAAACCGATGGCCAACAGAGCAAACCCCAGCGGATAGCTAAACGGCGTTGAGGGTGCAAAATTCAGCACCGACATGCCGAGGGCGATAATGAGTAATCCGCCGTAGATCTGCAACTGAGTCATCACGGGAGCTAGTTTAGTCCCTGTGCTGAGGAGCTAGAGGCTCCGTTGGTGGAGATTTCAAGGCGCAACATCGTATAGGCGGCTTCTTGGACCGGCTCGGCGGGACCTGAGGTGTCTAGGACCAAATCGGCAACCGATTCGACTCGGTCGCGGTCGGTAAAGTCTTGCTCTTGAGATGACCACCGTTCCCAGTTTGGCCCGTAGTTCTCTCCGCCTCGACCCACAGCGCGGTCCCGGCGGGATAGTTCGGGGGCATTCAACCAGATCAGAGAGTTGAGATGTTCCCGGGCTGCGCGAGCGCCGGTTCCAAAACCCTCAATAATGGTGATCTGGCCTGGAGCGAAGGTCCTCTCCGGCCCCAATGCTCCGTCGGGGGCATTACTCGACCAGTCCCAGTCTCGGTAGGTGACGGTTTCACCCTGTGCCAGGGCTGGGAGCAATTCGTGGGTATACAGAGCAACTCCAGCCTCCAACCCGTCCCAGCCACGGTAGAGCTGGTCGAGGCCGAACACCGCAACGGAGAGTTCGGGGTGTTCCGCGTGGATCCGTTGTTCCAAGGCGTCGGCGAGTTCGGTCTTGCCGGCCCCGGAACGGCCGTCGATACCAAGAATCAGGGGTTTCATGGCTCCATCCTAGTCTCCGGGCTGAGAACAACCCAGAGGTTACTTCTGAGCCGTTCACATCAGCAGGCCACCGGGTGCGATCCGATATGACAGACGTGACGCCAAGCGATCATCGCTTGACGCCACGTCGTCGAGTCGTGTCTCAGTGCGCTAGGCCCTCACGGTAACTTGCGCACCGGCCGGTGGCAACCGACTGAGCGGGTCATTAATCCTGCACGTGTTCGATGTTGCCCTCGGGGGAGGTGATGAACGAGCGCAGGAACCAGTGGAATAGCTCTAGGCCACGAGCCTGCTCGATCAGGATGTCCTCGGACATCGGGTCAACCTTGCCGACCTCGGAGATCGCAGCGCGCAGGTCAGCGATAATTCCGGTGTAGACCTCGTCCAGAGCGGAGATATGAGCCAGGGTCGAACCGCGCAACAGGGAGTAGTCTTCCCAGGTACGCTCGGAGACGATCGCGCCCGGGGTGCCCTTCGGAGCAACACCCAGGGTGGCGATGCGCTCAGCGAGGGTGTCGGCGTAGTCGCGGACCAGGTCGATCTGCGGGTCCAACATTTCGTGCACGGAGATGAAGTCGCGACCCACAACGTTCCAGTGAGCCTGCTTCAGGGTCAGTTGCAGGTCGTTCATTGCGTGCAGACGAGTCTGAAGAACCTCAGCGACGCGGTGGCCTTCTTCAACTTCCAGGCCGGGGGTGGTGTAGTTTGCGTTTGCTTCAGTCATGTTGCTCCCTTTCTTCAGAAAGTGCCCGGTGAGTGCATCTCACTCACGGCGGTTTCTGCGGTCGGGGCCACGATTCCGGCGGAATCCTGGTGCTCCCTGCGACCTTGGTTATAACTAAACCGTGTTCTCAGATCGCCGGCAAGGTACGTAAGGCTACCCTAGGTAATTATGAATGGCTCAAAATAAGGGCTGTTGCGAAATCCTCAGATCTAAGTTCACTCCCGGCGAAAAAAGAGGCGCAACGAGAGGGCTCCAGCTAGTTTTCTGCGGGGTTTCTGCGCGTATTCCAGGTGTTAGGGGCCGTGATGTCGGGCCTCTGGTCCGTCTCTCCAAAAAATTTTCCCACCCGGGAATGTTTTTCGAGGTGGCATGGTTGCACAGAATAAGAAAACTTGAGTCCCTGTCGCTCAAGGTTATTTGACCGGATGAGCGATGGTGGTTATCTTGAGTGGAGAAGGCTCAAGGAGCCACAAGGGATTGATAATCCGATGGAAAGGATGACTGGAATGGCACGTGCAGTAGGTATTGACCTCGGAACGACGAACTCTGTCGTTGCCGTGTTGGAAGGTGGCGACCCCACCGTTATCGCAAACGCTGAAGGCGCTCGCACTACCCCGTCGGTGGTGGCGTTCTCCAAGTCTGGTGAAGTTCTCGTTGGTGAAATTGCCAAGCGCCAGGCTGTGAACAACCCCGATCGCACCATTTCCTCGGTCAAGCGTCACATGGGGACCGACTGGACCGTCGATGTTGACGATAAGACCTACACGCCGCAGGAAATTTCAGCGCGCATCCTGATGAAGCTCAAGCACGACGCTGAAGAGTACTTGGGCGAAGACGTGACCGAGGCCGTGATTACGGTTCCGGCGTACTTCAACGACGCAGAGCGTCAGGCCACCAAGGAAGCCGGTGAAATTGCCGGGATGAAGGTCTCACGCATTATTAACGAACCGACCTCGGCAGCTTTGGCCTACGGTCTGGACCGCGGTAAGGAAGAAGAGCAAATTCTGGTCTTCGACCTCGGCGGTGGTACCTTCGACGTCTCCCTGCTGGAAATCGGCAAAGATGAAGACGACTTCTCGACCATTCAGGTTCGGGCTACCGCAGGCGATAACCGACTGGGCGGTGACGACTGGGATCAGGCCATCGTGGACTGGTTGCTAGAGAAGGCCAAGGCCTCTGGTGCGGATCTGTCCAAGGACAAGATCGCTTTGCAGCGTCTGAAGGAAGCCGCTGAGCAGGCCAAGAAGGAACTGTCCTCGGCTACGTCAACCAATATCTCCCTGCAGTACCTCTCGGTCAACGAAAACGGTCCGGTGCACTTGGACGAGCACCTGTCTCGGGCGAAGTTTGAAGATCTCACCTCGGACCTGTTGCAACGGACCAAGAAGCCCTTCGAAGATGTCATCAACGAAGCCGGCATCACCGTGGGCGATATCGACCACGTGGTGCTGGTTGGTGGCTCGACCCGTATGCCCGCGGTGGCCGATTTGGTCAAGGACCTAACCGGTAAGGACGCCAACAAGGGTGTCAACCCCGATGAGGTCGTAGCGGTCGGTGCTGCGATCCAGGCCGGCGTGCTCTCGGGTGACCGCAAGGATGTGTTGCTGATCGACGTCACCCCGCTGTCGCTGGGTATTGAAACCAAGGGCGGCGTGATGACCAAGCTGATCGAGCGCAACACCGCCATCCCGACCAAGCGGTCCGAGACCTTCACAACCGCTGAGGACAACCAGCCTTCGGTGTCCATTCAGGTCTTCCAGGGTGAGCGGGAGTTCACCGCCGACAACAAGCCACTGGGCACCTTCGAGTTGACCGGTATTGCTCCGGCTCCGCGGGGGATGCCACAGATTGAGGTCACCTTCGACATCGACGCCAACGGTATTGTCCACGTCTCGGCGAAGGACAAGGGTACCGGTACTGAGCAATCGATGACCATCACTGGCGGTACCTCGCTGTCGGATGAGGACATCGACCGCATGGTCAAGGACGCGGAAGCTCACGCTGAGTCCGATAAGAAGCGTCGTGAAGCAGCGGAGCAACGCAACGCTGCCGAGCAGAGCGCCTACTCGGTTGACAAGCTCATCAAGGATAACGACGAGAAGCTTCCGACCGATGTGAAGGAAGAAGTTCAGGCCGACGTCGACGCGCTGAAGGCCGCATTGGAGAAGGAAGACAACGACGACGAGGTCAAGGCTGCCTTCGAGAAGTTGCAGGCTTCCCAGACCAAGCTGGGTGAAGCGCTGTACGCTTCCAGCCAGGATGAAGCCGGCCAGGCTGCCGGTGGTGAGGATGCAGGATCCTCCGACGATGAGGATGTTGTAGATGCCGAAGTTGTCGACGAAGATGACGACAATAACAACAAGTAAATCCTGCGCCCAATCACTAGCGGTGTCAGTCCATCCGGGCTGAGGCCGTGTGAGCCAGCGATGGGCCGGCCAACCGGCCGGCCCATCGCGCTACCGCCCCGGCTTTGTAGAAAAGGAATGTGTGATGACAGACCAGCACAACTCCCAGGATCCAGACAAGGGTCGCGACGAGGAAATCCGTTTCACCGATAAGCGCAAAATTGACCCGGAGACCGGAGAGGTTCGTGACCCGGTCACCCAGGCAGAAGACATTCTCAGCCAGGCCACTGACCAGCAAGGCACCGATGCGGGACAGGGCATCGACAACGAGCACAGCGAGCCGGCAGACAGCTCTGGCGAGGCCTCAGCTGAAGCCGCCGAGTTGCGCGACGATCTGCAGCGTTTACAGGCGGAGTTTATTAACTACCGTCGTCGTGTCGAACGGGATCGGGACGTGGCGAGGGATAACGCCACGGTGGCCATGCTTGAAGCGCTGTTACCAGTGCTTGATGACCTCGATGCGGCCCGTGAGCACGGTGATCTTGTTGACGGCCCCTTCGCCGCGATTGCCCAAAAACTAGACTCAGTGTTGAGCCAGTTTGGCCTCCAGCGCCAGGACCAGCAGGCTTTGGCAGGAGAAGAGTTCAATCCCGCGCACCACGAGGCCATGTTGCGGCAACCCTCCGACGAGGTACCTGCCGAACACATTGTGCAGGTCTTCCGTAACGGCTACGTGCGCCATGATCGAGTGATTCGGGCAGCGCAGGTGATGGTTTCGGCCGGACCGGCCGACGAACAGTAGGGCGCGCAGTAGGACGCGCAACAGGACGAGACGACAACGATTCGAGACCACATCGAGACCGGCCGGAGGTGACAGCATGGTCGGTCGTGGTGGTCACTGATGATGAGCGAAAGGAGGCACCATGGCCTCACAGGATTGGGTGGATAAAGACTTTTACGCCACCCTGGGTGTCTCCAAAGACGCCTCTGAATCCGATATTAAAAAGGCCTACCGGAAACTGGCCCGCAAATACCACCCGGATCAAAACCCCGGTGACGAAACCGCGGAGAAAAAATTCAAGGACATCACCGAGGCCAACGCGGTCTTGAGTGATCCGGAGCAACGTCAACAATATGATGCGATTCGGGCCATGGGCTCTGGCGCTCGGTTTACCGGCGGACCGGCCGGTGGTACCGGTGCCGGAGGAGCCGGGACTAGTGGTGCTGGATTCGAGGATATCTTTGGCGGCCTGTTCAATCGTGGCGCTTCGGGAGGATTCTCCCGGGGCGGGGCACAGGGCCCGGACTTTTCGGACCTCTTTGGTGGATTTGGAAATTACTCGCCACCCCGGCAAAAAGGCGCTGACCGCAAGGCCGAGACCAGTATTTCCTTTGGCGGAATGGTGCGTGGCACCACCGTGCAACTACGGGCCGCCGACGGGGAAATCACCGAGGTTAAAATTCCCGCCGGCATTAAGGATGGGCAGACGGTGCGCGCTCGCGGTAAGGGCCAGCCGGGCTCGGGCGGACGCGGGGACCTGTTGGTCACCGTCCACGTCACATCTCACCCCTATTTTGTCCGCGACGAGCGACACCCGGAAAACGTACGCGTGAGGGTACCGATCTCCGTGGACGAAGCGATCCTCGGGGCGACCGTGGAAGTACCGACTCTGGATTCTTCCGTGAAGGTGAAAGTCCCAGCCGGATCGTCCTCGGGTAAAATTCTGCGACTGAAGAAGCGCGGTATTAAAACCAAGAAGACGGAAGGTGACTTGCTGGTCGAGCTGGAGATCGCCGTTCCGGATCAGCCCAACGATGAGGTTAAGGCCGCCGCTGAGGCCTACGCGCAAGCAACCCAGGGCAATAATCCCCGAGCCGGGCTAGCACAGAAAGCGAGCCTGTGATGACAGCCCGCTCCGGACGGAAAGATTGGGAGAACCTGTTCGCAGAGTTTGAACAATTCGACCCCGACCACCCGGCAGCCGCCGACCCGATCTTTGTAATCTCGGTGGCTGCCGAGCTGGCTGATATGCATCCCCAGACCCTGCGCCAATATGATCGTCTGGGATTGGTGGTCCCGCACCGCCAGGGTGGGGGACAGCGCCGCTACTCGGTGAGCGATGTGCACCGGTTGCGTCGCATTCAACAGCTCTCCCGCGATGGTATTTCGCTGGAAGGCATTCGTCACGTAGTGGAGTTGGAACGTGAAGTCCACTCGCTCCGGCAAACCATTTCCCACCTGGTTGATCAGGTGAACCTCTTGCACGCCTACGGTCGTGTTCCCCGGACTTTCACCGCAGCGGCCGGGGGAGACGTTGTGACAGACTTCCGCTCGGCAAACATGGATGTGGAACCGGAACAAACCCAGTCTCCACCAGCACACCGGCAGTCGCCACAGCGTCGCGGTGATCACGATCAGCGACGCGAAGTGACAACCGTGCAACGCGCTCGCGTTTTGCGGGCCCTGGATTCCCGCCTCTCCAGCTCTAAAGCACTGCCATGGCGCCCCGTGGATTACGTGGATTAATAGAGCGCCACGAGCAGGCCTCAGCCCGGCTCAAGACCATTCAGCGTCACCGGGAACGCCTCTCGCCCGAGGAACGGCGCGTCCTGGACGGAATCGTCCACGCACTGAAACCGGACTCCATGAAAGACCTGCTCGCCCCGCGCCATCTGCTGGACTTTGACCTGGCCCGGGAACGGGTGCTGATCGGGGTTGGCGAGCTCGACGAGCCCACCCACGTCAGTTGGCAAATCTCCGGGATGAGAATTAGCGCCTCGAACAACACCTGGGGTGCTGCGCGGGAGGCGGCCCAACTGCACCTAGCTCAAACCATGGTGTTACCCCATGCTCGTCCCCTGGTAATTAGCTGGCTGGGGCACCCGGCCACCTCGGCGGTCGATGTGCTCGGGGTGCGGGCGGCCTATACCGTCGCAGACCATCTCGCCACGGACTTATGGGACTATCTGGGATACTGCCCACAGATCACTCCGGATGTTCACATCGGGTTAGAAGCCCACTCCTACGGTGGATTATTCACACTGAAGGCTGTCCACCGCATCGCGTTGTGGGCACAAACTCGTAGCGACCGAATTCACCCGTGGTACTGGTGGAGAATCAATAGCGTTATCTTTTCCGGCCCGGTGGGTATTCCTCAGTCATTACATGTGCAATTGAAAAGACTCCGAGAACTTCAAGTGCCGGTGATACAACAGGCCTGGCAAATCCGTGCTCGCGGCGACTGGCTGTCAGTCATTGGCCGGATATTCTCGGGACGCCGACGCCTGAAAGTGCCCTCACTTTCATCCGGCGCAGCTCGCGAGGTTCCCGAACTGGTCGTGGCCACAGGGCATAACACCACCAGTGGGACCGGGTATCGAGATCTGGGGACTAGCACGCTATACCGGCTGGCCCAGGCCAGCCTGGGAATTGTTGAGAAGACTTAATCCGTTGTTCAGTGAAACTTCTGTCGCCGTCTAGGTGTCCCTCTTAAGGTCGGTATGTCTCAACACCATTACTTACCTTGAGGAGGGTACATGAGCGTGCGCAACAAAGTTGTTGCTGTTCTGACAGCATCAGCACTGAGCGCCTCGGCACTGGTGGGGCTATCCCAGATCAGCCAGGCAGCCGTCGTCGACGAACCGGTGATCAATGAATTTGTCACCGATGAACAGGGAACAGATACCTACGAGTTCGTTGAAATCCTGATCCCTGAAGGATTCGACACGACCGAGCTACGCATCCTGGGCGTTGAGGGCGATAGCAATAATAACCAGGGCAACGTCGTGCACAACTACGACGCCAGTGGTCTTGACTATGACGCCGACGGCCGCGGGTTGCTCACCGTTCCGCAGAATGGCTTGCAGAACGGGTCACTGAGCTTGTTGCTGGTACGCGGCAACCCGGGCACCAACGCTGTGGTCGACGCTGACCGCAACGGTGAGATTGACGCCGACGTCAACTTTGAGGTTCTGGACGCTGTCGGAATCCACGACGGAGATAATGGCGACTTGGCCTACGGAACTGAATTGCGCGCCTCGACCTTCGAGGGCTACACCGGTGCACTGGGTGGCGCCTCCCGGGTTCCTGATGGATCTGACACCTGGGTGCCGAACGCCTACAACGGTGCTGGTCTGCCCGGTAACCCCAACCAGCCTCGGGGTGACTTTGAAGTGGCCAGCACCCCGGGTGAACCAAACGGTGAACAACCCTCCGAAGACCCGACGGAAACTCCGACGCCGACTGATCAGCCCACCGGTGTTTGCCAGGCGGAGGCCACCCCGATTAACCAAGTGCAGGGTGAAGGCTCGGAAACGCCGCTCAAAGGCCAGAACGTGACCGTCCGTGGTGTGGTTATCGGTGACTTCTGGAATAAATCTGGGGGTTCCAACGGTTTCTGGATCCAGTCGCTCCCCGATGATGTCGATGACAACGACCAGACCTCCGAGGGCCTGTTTATTCACAATCCCGGTCACGATGCACCCGAGAACGGCACCGTGGTGACTGTGGCCGGCACCGCCGGTGAGTACTATGAGCAGACCCAGCTCTCGAAGACCACTGTCACCGAGTGCGATACCGCTGAGCTTCCCGAGCCGGTCGAGATCACCTTCCCGGTGGAAGACGACCTGGAGCACCTGGAGGGCATGCGTGTCAACGTTGCTGAATCGGTCGTACTGGAGACCTACCAGTTCGCTCGGTTCGGTGAGATCGTTGTGGGACCGCAGCGCCAGTATACGCCGACTGCTATTCATGCCCCGGATTCTGCCGAGGCCGAAGAGCTGTACGAATCCAACCAGGCCAACCGCATCACCATTGATGACCGCAACTCGATCCAGAACGTGCACCCGGCTATGCACCCCAATGGCGAGCCCTTCACCGTGGACAACATCTTCCGTGGTGGAGATCAGTTCAGCAACATCACCGGTGTGATGGATTACCGCAACAACAGCTGGAAGATTCAGCGCACCGAGGCTGCCGAGCACCTTGCCGCGAACCCGCGTGACACCGAGGTACCCGAGGTGGGCGGTGACATCAAGGTTGCTGCCTTCAACGTGCTGAACTACTTCACCACCTTCAATGAACGTGGGGCTCGCAGCGAGGAAGAGTTCCAGCGCCAGAAAGAAAAGCTGGTAACCGCTATCGCCAAGATGGACGCCGACGTTGTGGGCTTCATGGAAATCGAGAATAACTCGGATGTGGCATTGCAAAACCTTGTTGACGGTGTCAACGAGTACTTGGGCGAAGAGCGCTACGTCGCCGTGGAGACAGGCAAGCTGGGTACCGATGCGATCACCACTGCCATGATGTATAAGCCCGATGTGGTCACCCCTTTCGGTAGTCACCAGGTGCTGGATACTAGCGTGGATGCCCGGTTTGACACCCGTCGTAACCGCCCCGCTTTGGCTCAGACCTTTACTATCAACACCGAAGACGGTGCAGATAACGAGCTAGGCGAGTTCACCGTGATCACCAACCACTTGAAGTCCAAGGGCTCCGAGTGCGGTAACGAAGCTGATAACACCCACCTCGTCGGTAACTGCGATCCGGTACGCACCGAGGCCGCCAAGGCGCTAGTGGACTGGTCCAAGGACATGCCCAAGCCGGTCATTATGGGCGACCTGAACGCATACGACCATGAGAACCCCATTACCACCCTCACTGATGGCGGATTCGTGGACCTCAAGAAGAAGTACGAGGGTGAATACGCTTACTCCTACGTCTTCGACGGCCAGCTGGGCTACCTGGATTACGCACTAGCACACGACTCCTTGGAGCCATTCGTCACTGGCGCTGCGTCCTGGAACATCAACTCCGACGAGGTGCCAATTCTCGGTTACGAAACCCGATACAACACCGATCCTGCACAGTCGGAGATCTACGAGCCGAACGAATTCCGTTCTTCTGATCACGATCCTGTAGTCTTCGGGCTGCGGTTGACTGCTACCGATGAACCGACTGAAGAGCCCACCGAGGATCCGACTGAGGTGCCTACCGAGGGTCCGAGTGAGGGTACTGGGGAGCCGACTGAGGTGCCTACCGAGGGTCCGAGTGAGGGTACTGGGGAGCCGACTGAGGTGCCTACCGAGGGTCCGAGTGAGGGTACTGGGGAGCCGACTGAGGTGCCTACCGAGGGTCCGAGTGAGGGTACTGGGGAGCCGACTGAGGTGCCTACCGAGGGTCCGAGTGAGGGTACTGGGGAGCCGACTGAGGTGCCTACCGAGGGTCCGAGTGAGGGTACTGGGGAGCCGACGGATGCTACCACCGAAGACTCGACCGAGGACACTTCCGACGGTGCTCAGGATCCATCCAAGGATGTCGACGAGTCAACTCAGAACCAGGGCGACCAGGTCGCTGGTGAGGATCAGTCCGAGTCTGACTCGGACAAGGGTGGTGCACTGGCATCCACCGGTGCCGGCGTCGTAGCGATCATGCTACTGGCAACTGGACTGGTATTGGCAGGCATCTTGCTCACCCGTCGCCGGGCTCACTAATCACTGACCCGGTACTCTAAATAGTCCGCCCGCGGGGCCACCTGATGCAGGTGACCTCGTGGGCGGAGTGCTACCTGCTCCGTAGAACGAAGTGCCACGACGTCGCGTGAAGAGACTAGGCGGGATCACCGAACAACAGCTGCGCGAGCCGGGCGACGGTCGTTAGCCACCGAGAGTAGAGGTTGGTTAGTGATCTGCCACGCGTTGATAGCACAAGTCGAAAATATAGCGACCTGCCTCAGTTGCTTTCCGCTCGAAACTAGTGACCGGACGGGTTGTAAATCGTGGTGCCCAGCCACCGATGGCATCCAGAGCTTCGGCTTCTTGTACAGGCTGGTTATTATCAGTGCCCTCAAGCTTCGCACGTGTCAACGGAGAGTCTGGGCCACGCAAACGGTGCGGATAAAGATTCGTGAATTTCGGGTGCTCGTCCATGACGGCGCGCATTTGCTCGGCGTAATTGGACCAATCAGTGGCCAGCCGCAGAGTGCCTCCTGGACGTAGCACGGTGGCAAGTTTGGTGACGAAACCGGTCTGGATCAGCCGACGCTTGTGATACCGGGCTTTTTGCCACGGATCGGGGAAGAAAACCCAGACCTCCTGGGCCTGGCCTTCTATAGCGTCAAGGACCTCCGGGGCGTTGGCCTCAATTCCCCGGATATTGTTGAGCCCCTCGTCCACCATCGCTGCGAGGAGTTTACCTAATCCTGGCGTATAGACCTCCACGGCCAGAAAATCACGTTCCGGGTGGGCCTTCGCGCCGGCGATGGTGGATTCCCCGTGACCAATCCCGATGTCGATCACGAGCTCAGCGTCACGACCGAAGAGTGCAGACGGTGAAATCACAAAATTAGGGTCTACCGACATCGAGGTGTGATGCCGTGGCACATCGACGATCCACCGGCCCAGCGATTCATCCCAGAGCTTTTGGCGGTTAGGAGAGAGCTTCGTTGAACGGCGCACAAAAGACACCGGAGTCCGATGATATTTCTCCGGAATAGCGTTGTCAGAGGTCCGTGAAGAGTCTGAAGAGGTCATCCCCATCAGTTTAGGCCGGTTAATATCCTCGCTCAGCCGAAATTGTGAGAAGGGTCGTGATATTTCCAGTGCAAACCCTATAAAGTGGGATCCGGAAAACGTTTCTTGAGGAAGGACTTCCGATGAGCATTGTTCAAATCCCTCTCCGCCTAGCGGCCGGCGCATTTGTGCTGAACTCCGGGCTGAATAAGCGCAAGATCTCCGATGAACAAGCTGAAGGTCTGCGCGACATGGCTGCCCGCGGTGTCCCTGCTGTGAAAGATATGTCCGGCGAAGAGTTCAAGAAGTTCATTACCACCACCGAGATTGGTGTGGGTGCTTCGTTGCTGGTTCCGGTGGTTCCTGGTTGGGTCGCTGGTGCTGCCCTGTCCGCCTTCTCCGGTGGTTTGGTTTCGATGTACCTGAACACCCCAGAAATGACTGAATCCGACGGCATCCGTCCTTCCGAGTCGGGTACTGCGGTTGCTAAGGACATCCTGTTCTTGGGTAGCGGTATCGCCATCACTCTGGACTCGCTGTTCAACCGAGGCGGTAAGAAAAAGAAGGCCGCGGCCAAGCGGGCCAAGAAGATCTCGGCTGCCAAAGACGATCGAGTAGAAGCTATCCAGGAAGCCACCGACCAGAAAGTCGAAGCGATCGAAGAAGCTCGCCAGAAGTTCAAAGCCGATCGTAAGCAGGCCCGTCAGGAGCAGAAAGAAGCCCTGAAGAAGGCTGCCAAAAAGGCGAAGAAAGGCTCCAAGAAAGTTGCTAGCAACCTGAATCTTGGCTAGCTAAGTCTGAGAGACTCTTGCTGTGATAGGCACAGCAGAGGTGTAGTTGTCACCGGTGCGGGATGGGACTTCTGTGGAGGTCTCATCCCGCACTGCTATTCTGGCACTTGGCTGTGGCTGACTGATCGGATCGAGTCAGCACCGCGACCAAGAAATCGGAGTCCTCGTTAAAGGGGTGGGCTTGCCAGGAGGAGAATAGTTGCTCGATGTCAAAGCCACAGGCTCTAGCGTCGGTAAGAAAATCTCGGAAGTCCCAGCCACGGCCGGCGCCGAAGCCAATGATTGCGCGCGAGTGTGCCTGCGGTGCCAGTAGCTGACAGAGGCTCGTGAGAGCGGGGTGCCGACCGTTCTTCGACAAAAAGCCCATAACGTTGCCCGCCGAAACGATGAGATCAAACGGTTCAGACAGATCGAGTCGAGCTTGTGCTGACAGGCTGGCCGGTAGTTGCTCCAGATCGGCTACATGCCAGCGACCATTCGGGAAATCCTCACGGGCCACGTCAATCAAGTACTCGTCCAGATCAAGGCCAATGACAGTATGCCCGCGGGTGGCAAGATAGCCTCCGGTCCGTCCGGTCCCGCACCCAGCATCCAGGATTCGGCTGGATCGATCGGCTAACGCATCCACCAGTCGGGCCTCACCGTCAAGGTCTTTCCCCTCACGGTGGAGATCACGCCATCGTTGCGCATAGCGCACCGAATGTTCCGGGTCGCGAGCGATCATAGAACGCCAGGTGTTGTGGTCGGGTAAAGGGCAGCCGGATGATTCAGCCAAGAGGTTCATGAACTAGTCTCCTGTTCTTTCTTCGAAGCCGCTGGAGTCTTCTTGAAGTTGCTGGCGACGTTCGTTGATATTGGACCGGGTTGGTCGCTGGGGCGGATAGACCAACCGTGCCCCGGTCTCTGGATGAACTCGTTGACCCTCATAGATGTTGTCTCCGAAATCTTCGGGAACAAAGACGGACCGGTAGGGCTTTCCGGTCGAGCTGGACCTGCGGGGCCTATTGATGGCGAAAATACTTTTATTCTCGGCTAATTGCGCGGTCTTCAAAGTGGTGATGGGTTCTTCAGTGT
This sequence comes from Auritidibacter sp. NML130574, assembly GCF_003185725.2. Classification (GTDB taxonomy): domain Bacteria; phylum Actinomycetota; class Actinomycetes; order Actinomycetales; family Micrococcaceae; genus Auritidibacter; species Auritidibacter ignavus. The sequence goes on from NZ_CP031746.1 coordinate 2,586,845, forward strand.
GCACCGAATAAACCACGACGTGGCCGACATAGTCGGTGAACCGTGACCGGTAGTCCAGGACCTCGAGCTGTCGAGTGTGTTCGGGAGACAACTGCAACCGGTCCCATGCGGGCAATCCCTCGGCCAACTGCTTGGCGCGCAGATACTCAGCATCCCAGGCGGCCCCAGCAATCATCACGATCGCACCGACCCAGAGAAACAGGATCACGTAAATTGTTCCGTAGAAGGTGTCGAGTACTCCGTCAAAGATGGAGAAGTTCTCTAGCAACCATCCGGTGAGGACTAGTCCGGCGAACAGTGTGAGCACGGTGAATGCCCCGCCCGCAGTGATAAACCGGTAACGGGGCAGATTCACATTGGGCCCGCGGTAGTAGGCGGCTGTAATCAGCAAGATCAACACCAGCAGGAGGATGGGCCATTTGATCGTATTCCAAGCATTGACCGATTCTTCGGAGAGGTTCAGCATCCCACCGATGCGACGGGAGAAGTCGCCTCCAATAATGATCAAACCGACCAAGGCCAGTGAGGACACCATCAGCACAATGGTTTCGACGAAGACCACCGCGCGCATCATGAAGAAGTTACGTCCCTCGCGGGTCCCGTAGAGGGTATTCATGGCGCGGTGGAAGGCGGCAATGACTCGTCCGGCTGAGAACATCGATCCCAAAATGCTGATCACAATCGTCAGGACAGAACCAGATGTTTCTGAAAAAGCCATCAAGGTCGTGGTAATGACCTCGGTATCTAGTGTCGGAATCAACTCGTGAATGAGCTCGGCGACCGTCCCGATGGTTTCATCGGCCAAACCGAGAAGTGAGACGACCGAGACCAAAACAATCAGGGCCGGCAGGACCGAGAGCAACAGAAAGAACGTCATCGTGGCAGCAACATCCCACACCTGAAGTTCGAGTAGTCGCGTGATCGTACAACGCAGTACGAACCAGACGGTGGGCCGAGGGTTTTGATACGTCTGACGTTGTTTCCTGGCCAACCGGCGGGTGAGAGGCATAATATGAGCCTATCGAATCATCGCCGGTCAGCCGAGAGAACGTGCAGGGCCAAGGACAGGTACCGCGTCGATACTGCTGGGGGTATGGGATAAGACGGTACGATATTGACTATGAAATTGACTATGAAGAAACGCGGTCACGTTCCCTCCTCACCGTTGCATCCTATGGTGCTGAGCGCCCTGTTCCTGAGTCTTGGGCTGGCCCTGAGCGGTTGTCAAACAGAAGAAGGCGGTCCGGAACCGGAGGACTCGGCCAATACGTCTAGTTCTCCCAGTGATGAATCGTCTGTCGAAACCAGCCGTGATGACCTATCGGAAATCCTGATTCCGGCAGAACATTTGCCTGAGGGGGGAGCTACCGAGTTTTCGATTGAAAGTTTCCAGAGCCAGCCATTGAGCCTCTACCTGACACTGACCGGTTTTGAACCCGAGGGTACATGTGGTGAGGCGATTGATGCGGTCAACTCCTACACCTCACAGGTATCGCACGGTGTAACCGGCGTATACGACTATGGCGCCGACGCCTCTGACTCCCCGTCGCCCTCCGAATCTGAGGAAACCTCGGATACTAGCTCCGACGGTCCCGAGACCCAGGAGCTCTCCGGAGAACCACACGTGGAGATCATGGTGTTTGAAACCGCTGAGGAAACCCGGCCAATGAAGTTGTTCTCCGAGGTTGCCGAAAGTTGCGACACCATCGAATCCGATAGCGTCGACGGAGCCGAAGCGACCTTCGAACAACTGGAATCCTTGCACGCGGTGCACGTGGGCATTAAAGCCAGTCGTGATGATGACCTCGAGAACCTCTATCTCGGTGGTGGTTCCGTGGGTGGACAATACCACGTCTATATTGTGGCCAATAACATCAGCCCCGACGACGCGTTGAGTCTCTATACCGAGCAGATTCAACGTCTCGAGCAGCTCGTGGACCCCGCAGAAGTTGACGATACCTCCTCAGCAACAGAGTCTGCCTCGCCGGACGAAAGCTCCAGTATCTAACGGCTGCAACCCGGAACCTGTGGAATAAAACCTCCCACCGCAGGGTTGAGTTAATTAGACTCAAGTATTATTCGTGAATGAATCAAGGGAGGAGATGTGATGGACGCGCAGTTCACCACAAAATCTCAAGAGGTGCTCTCGGCGGCGTCGATGAACGCTTCGACAGCCGGTAACCCCCAAATCGAACCGGCACACGTTCTCAAAGCACTCATGGACCAGCGCGGTTCCATTGCAGTGTCCATCCTGAAAGCAGCCGGGGCTAACCCCGATGTGGTGTCCACCGCTGCTTCGACAGCAATCCAAAAACTCCCGAAGACCTCGGGTAATTCCGTGGCTCAGGCGAAGCTCTCTCGTGCCGGCTTACAGGTGATCCAAGCGGCTCAGAATGAGGCCAGCTCACTGCAGGACGAGTTCATCTCGACTGAACACCTGTTGCTGGGCCTGGCGGCTGACACCGGTGAAGCTGGAGTGGCCCTGCGGGACGCCGGTGCACAGATTGACGCGTTGCGTGCAGCGCTGACAAGTGTGCGTGGCGATCAGCGGGTCACCTCTGCTGATCCGGAAGGCACGTTCCAGGCACTGGAAAAATACGGCACCGATATGACGAAACTAGCCGAGTCTGGCAAGTTAGACCCGGTTATTGGTCGTGACGCCGAGGTCCGACGGTTGATTCAGGTGCTCTCGCGCCGGACCAAGAACAACCCGGTGCTGATCGGTGAACCCGGTGTGGGTAAGACCGCAGTCGTTGAAGGACTGGCCCAACGCATCGTGGCCGGCGACGTTCCTGAGTCCCTGCGAGGCAAGAAGCTGATCTCTCTCGATCTCGGCTCGATGGTGGCCGGTGCGAAGTACCGCGGTGAATTCGAAGAACGTCTCAAAGCCGTCTTAGAAGAGATCAAGAAATCCGACGGTCAAATCGTGACCTTTATCGACGAGATCCACACGGTGGTCGGTGCCGGAGCCTCGGAAGGATCGATGGATGCCGGCAACATGCTCAAGCCCATGCTGGCCCGCGGTGAGTTGCGCTTGATCGGGGCGACCACGCTAGATGAGTACCGAGAGAATATTGAAAAAGACCCGGCACTGGAACGCCGGTTCCAGCAGGTGTACGTGGGCGAACCCACGGTGGACGACACCATTGCGATTCTCCGTGGTCTCAAAGAGCGCTACGAAGCCCACCACAAGGTCGCGATTTCCGACAGTGCGTTGGTGGCTGCCGCGAACCTCTCGGATCGATACATCACGGAGCGTCAGTTGCCTGATAAGGCCATTGACCTGGTGGACGAGGCGGCCTCCCGATTGCGGATGGAAATCGACTCAGCCCCGGAAGAAATCGATCAGTTGCGCCGTGCGGTCGACCGGTTGACGATGGAGGAAATGGCCCTGGACGGCGAAACGGACCAGGCCTCGGTGGAGCGTTTGGCTGCCCTGCGTGAGGAGAAAGCCAATGAGCAGGAAAAACTCACCGCGCTGACGGCCCAATGGGAGAACGAAAAGGCCTCCCTGAACCAGGCCGGTGACCTGCGTGCTCAGCTGGACGAATTGCGCTCGCAGGCCGAGAAGGCTCAACGTGAAGGCGATCTGGGAGAAGCCTCCCGGATACTCTACGGTGAGATTCCTGATGTCGAGCAGCAATTGCGTGCCGCAGAAGCCAGTGAGCAGGACCAAAAATCCGAAGAGACCATGGTCTCTGAGCAGGTCTCAGCTCACGATATTGCCGATGTCATCGAATCCTGGACCGGCATTCCAGCTGGACGGATGATGACCTCCGAGCAAGAAAAGCTCCTGCAGATGGAGGACGTGATCGGCAACCGGTTGATCGGGCAACAGTCCGCGGTCACTGCTGTGGCTGATGCTGTGCGACGTAGTCGGGCAGGAATCTCGGATCCGAATCGGCCGATCGGTTCGTTTATGTTCCTGGGACCCACCGGTGTCGGCAAGACCGAGCTGGCTAAGGCGCTGGCGGAGTTTCTCTTCGATGACGACCGAGCCATGGTCCGGATCGATATGAGTGAGTACTCCGAGAAGCACTCGGTGTCCCGACTGGTCGGTGCCCCTCCGGGGTATGTCGGTTACGACGAAGGTGGTCAGCTTACCGAGTCAGTCCGACGTCGGCCGTATTCGGTGGTATTGCTCGACGAGGTGGAAAAAGCTCACCCGGAGATCTTCGACATCCTCTTGCAGGTTCTCGACGATGGGCGCTTGACCGATGGTCAAGGTCGGACCGTGGACTTTCGGAACACCATTCTGATCCTGACCTCGAACCTGGGGTCGCAGTATCTGGTGGATTCCGCGCTGTCGGAGGAGGAGAAAAAGACGTCCGTGGAGGCAACAGTACGGGCGGCTTTCAAACCCGAATTCCTCAACCGGTTGGATGACATCATCCAGTTCGAGCCACTCTCGCTGTCGGACCTGACCAAGATCGTGGATCTGCAAGTCAAAGACCTCGGCGAGCGACTGGCACAACGTCGGCTCACTTTGCAGGTCGCCGACGCTGCCCTGACTTGGCTGGCCGATACCGGCTACGATCCTGCCTTCGGCGCACGTCCGTTGCGTCGGTTGGTGCAACGCGAAATTGGTGATCAACTCGCCAAGAAGATTCTGGCCGGGGAGATCACAGACGGCGACACCGTGGCAGTGGACCGGACCCCGGACGGGCTTGACGTCCACGCGGTGAGTGCCGAGAACTGATCCTGGTCTCTGCGGTGCTCAGCAACCACCGCAGAGACCAGCGACAACGGCCAGCTAGCCTGTACCAAGCAGGGTAGCTGGCCGTTTGCGTCGCTGAGGCTACGGTGCCCAGGAGGCTACAGAGATTAGCCCTCAGAGGTTTCCTCCTGGGTGGCAGCGCTGGTTTCTTCGCTGGTAGTTTCTGCGTCGTTGCTGTCGCGGGAGGGCTGCTCGGAGAGGTTCTGATCCTCGGCGACATCCAACACCGGCTGGCCGATCAAGGAATTTGTCAGAGTCCCAGATTCTTCAGCTTCGACGAAGCAGTCAATTCGGCGGTCACCGGTCTCATTCCAGGACGCCTCCGAGGGGCTGGAGACTCGGGTGACGACGCTGGCATCGGTAGAACCGGTCAGCTCAATAGCCGCGCAGAATTCGTCGGCACGGGTGCGCATCTGATCCGCACCGGGATAGGTCTCCGCTTCGGACAGAATCTGACGTCCCACCAGCTGTGCGTCGTGAGCGTAGTCGCAGTCCACGATCGTCGAGACAGACTCAGTATCGGTAAAGTCCGTCAAACAATCTCCGGGCTCCAGGTCTTCGGGCCACACCTCGGTGGCAACAACACCATCCAAGCCAGGGGAGGGGTTGCGGGAGACGTCCTCGGAGGCTTCCGGAGAGTCATCTCCGTCGAAGACACCGGATCGGATCAACCAGCTGGCCCCGATACCGATGAGGAGAATGACCAGCACGATCACGCCGGTGAGAATCCATCGGCGACGGCTTTGACGACGCCGACGCATCTCACGACGCGAGGGACGCTGTGACCGAGGCGAGCGTTCAGAACTGGTCTCGGACGGCACTGCTCTGCTACCCCGGCGGGACGGTTCCTCGTTGACCGGCTCTGTCATGGGTTATCCAGTCCTTTCGTCAAAACCGAAGACGGCAGTGCTCAGCGGTGGATGAGTAGTTTAGCGTGACGTAATTGACACATGTGACAGTCTACTGCCAATGCTTCGCTATCGGTTGAGCACCACGATAGGTGGCGGCACAACACCTGAAAACATGTTAAACTGGTGAGCACGAACCAGTTTGAACACATGACCTCCGGCACCAGCATGAGCCTTATGTTGTGCCCATTGGAGGGCTAAGAGACCGCGAAGGGGGTCACGCTCATGGGGCGCGGCCGTCAAAAGGCAAAAGCAGCACGTCAGGCTCGGGATATCAAGTATTTTTCCCCGGCAACCGATCTCGCAGCACTGGAGCGAGAACTCTCTGGGAAGAAACATGACGAACCCACGGTTAGCGACGAATACGCTGACTACGCGGATAAGTACAACGTCTACGAGGACGAAGACGATCACGACGAGGATGACTACGGGCACTCGTCACCTCGGTAGTTTGTGTGGCGTCGGTGTTCCACGCCCAGCGCGCTTGATAACCGATCGGATCCGATGAACTCTTCATCAGACCGATCGGTTCCTTACGTTGATGAGGCGATCTCTGTTGATCATCCGGCCTACGCAACCCACCAAGCGGCCCTGCGTTCCATCGCTCGCGTCGTCGACGATTCCCGACCGCTACAAAATGACCGGGTGGCCTCAGCAGGAATCGGGCAACTCCTCCGTTTGCGCCCAGCGGTGCTGACCGGAGCCGGGATTTCGACCGGTTCTGGCATCCCCGACTATCGGGGGCCCAACGGTTCGTTGCGCCACCACCGCCCGATGACCTATCAGGAGTTCCGATTCGACCCCGTTGCCCGCCACCGGTATTGGGCTCGATCGTTCGTGGGGTGGCGTCACCTGGAGTATGCCCAACCCAACCCTGGACATCAGGTCTTGGCCCAATGGGCTCAAGCTGGCATCATTTCCGGCATCGTGACTCAGAACGTCGACGGGCTCCATCAGCGAGCCGCTCAAGAACTCGGCGATGATTACTCCACCGTGGTTGCTCTGCACGGTGATATGAGTGAGATCCAGTGCCTGAGCTGCGGGGCCGTGGAATCACGAGCGAGCTTGGACCGTCGCCTGGAAGAGGCGAATCCAGGTTTTCTGCAACGAGCCGATACCGGCACAGAAGACATCAACCCGGATGGCGACGCACGCCTAGAGTTGCGGTGGATCAACGAGTTCCAGATGGTTGGTTGTTTGCGATGCGATTCCACCGCGTTGAAGCCCTCGGTGGTCTATTTCGGTGAAGCCGTTCCGGCTGAGCGTAAGCATCGCGTCAACGAGCTGTTGGCTGGCTCCGGAGCGCTGTTGGTGGTGGGATCCTCCGTGGCGGTCATGTCGGGCTACCGAATGGTGCTCGATATGGTCCACCGCCACCAACCGGTGGGGGTTATCAACGCCGGCCCTTCCCGAGCCGATGCCCGGGCGACCTTCCGGTGGCGGGCCGATACCTCCCAGGCCTTACAGTGGCTGGATGACCAGGTGAAAAAAGAGTTCCCCTAAGCGACGGCGTAGGTACCCTGCAACACGACCGTGCCACCGTCAACACCCTTTGCACCCTGCACGACGTCTTCGGCGACAGTGTTGTCGATGAGTTGTTGGTCGAGCGTATCGACAGTACCGATCTGCCAGGATGGCACCTCGTGGTCGCGTAGATATGCTAGTGCCTTTTCGACGTGATCCGCCTCAACCACGGCTACCATGCCCACCCCCAGGTTTAGGGTCCGTTCTGCATCGGCCTGGGGCACACCGCCGGCCTCGGTGAGCACCGAGAACACCGGGGGAATGGACCAGGTTCCGCGGTCCACGATCGCCATCAGCCCAGCAGGTAACACACGTGCGAGGTTTGCGGCTAGCCCGCCCCCGGTGACATGCGAGAAGCCGTGCAACGGTGCTGGCTTTCCGGCGCGGTGAGCTTCACCATTGAGGTGATCGACCAGTCCGGCACAGACCGAAGCATAGATTCTGGTGGGCTCGAGAAGCTCTTCACCTAGGGTCCGACCAAATTCGGGCAGGTGCTGGTGATAATCCCACCCCTGAGCGCTGACAATCCGGCGCACCAAAGAGTAGCCGTTGGAGTGAATACCCGAGGAGGCCATGGCAATGATGGCATCCGAGGAGGTGACCTTCTCTGGCCCGAGGATGTGGTCAGACTCGACCACTCCGGTCACAGCTCCGGCCACATCATATTCATTCTCCGCGAGTAGTCCGGGGTGCTCTGCGGTTTCACCACCGATCAGTGCAGTTTCGGCCAGTGAACAACCGGTGGCGATGCCCCGGACAATATCGGCGATACGCTCTGGGATGACCTTACCGGTGGCAATGTAGTCGGTCATGAACAGTGGCTTGGCCCCGACCACCACAATGTCATCAACGACCATTCCTACCAGATCTTGGCCGATGGTGTCGTGGATGTCCAGCGCCTGGGCAATGGCAACCTTGGTGCCGACCCCGTCGGTGGAGGTGGTCAGCACCGGACGCGAATAGCTGGTCAGCACCGAGGCATCCCACATTCCAGCGAAGCCACCGAAACCGCCAAGAACGTGCTCACCGTGGGTGGCTTTGACGGCATCCTTCATCAAAGCCACGGCAACATCACCGGCTTCGACATCGACACCTGCGCCTGCGTAGGTGATGTGTTGATCATCTGGGCTGGTCACGAGTTCTTCCCTTCCCGGTGAGCTAATCAGCTGGATTTCTTCTGGTTTTTGCGTGCCTGTCTGCGGGCTTGAAATTGTTCGTCGGCTAACCGCCGGGCAGTTTGGGAGCGCCATGCCGACCACTCGTCATCGGTGACCGCATAATCAGCTTGGCGGGGATCATCGACAGGACGCGAATAGTAGGTGCGGGTATGTTTTTTCGATTGGCGATCCAAGACCAGCCACAACAGGCCACCGAGAGCAACACCGGGAACGGCGAACAGCACCGCGAAGAACCCGAGGGTGGCCATCAGCGTGTAATCCTCGCTGGTGCCTTGGATCCCGACCATCACCAAAGCAACCAGGACTCCCAGCAACGCTCCGCCGACGAGAAATGGGGCGATCTTGGGTGCCCGACGAAACACGACGGTTTCCTGCTCGGGTTGTGGGGATCCGTCGGGCTGGTCAGGATCCGGCGCGGATTGTGGAGAAACTGGTGAGGACATCGGGACCCAGTTTAGCGAGAAAAACCTCTGCGCCGGTTCGTGTGTAGCCGGCAACAGTCAGGATCGAGGTGGCACACAGCGCGATAGGACAAGGCGGTCAACAGTTCTGACTAGGTGCGGTCTTCCGACGATGGCGCAGTGCGGGGCGGGTGAAATAGTGGCAACCAATCAGTGAGGTCGGCTCGTGAACCGGAGGCCTGCAGCCGGCCCGAGGCCACCGCTTGGTCCCAGTCGATTTCCCCGGTGATGAGCTCCATCCAGGTCTCAGGATTGGTTTCGATCACGTTCGGGGGAGTGCCCCGTGTGTGCTCGGGGCCGTCGATGCACTGGGTGACCCCAAACGGCGGGACTCTGACCTCTACGGTTTTTCCCGGGGCACGATCGGCCAACTCCTCGAGGCTGAACCGGATGGCCGTGGCTTGTACCGCACGGGGGAGGCTGGCGTAGTCGGCATGGCTAAATAGCTCATCGACGGCTGCTCGCCCCTGGTGAAGATCAATTTTGCGACGTGCCATCAGGAACCGATCACCCTCAGGACTTCATCGGAGAGTCGGGTGCGACCGACTTGGCGGCCGGCAGAGGTGATCTGGGGAGAGACCGTCTCTAACACCTGTGTCAGTGCGGAGACGTCCGGTCGCGGGTCGCTGAACTGGGCTAGCAACACGGCCGCGACGGTATGGGCTGCCCGGGAGGAACCGGACAGCATCTTCACCGCTACCGCGGTGCCGTCGCCACTGGCCATGGCCACGACCCCTTCGGACCCGGTCTTACACAACACCTGGAGTTCTTTGAGCACCACCGAGTCGAACCCGGTGGGGGACTGCACTGCATCAGGGGCCTCCAACATTGAGCGGGCCACCATCACTGCCGTCCATTCCGCCGTCCGGTCATGCACCGAGGCTGCCAACTGCGAATACCCACGGGCCAGGGCCGTCAGTGAGGTGATAGCCGCCGGAGCGCCACACCCATCGGCGCCGTGCCGTGCGATGGTGGTTTGCAAGTATTCTTCCAGCACCCGGTCCACTTCGTGTTGTATCGGATGTCCCGGCTCGCAATAGGATTTCACCGGGTCACCGGCGGCGACGCTGGCCGCGAGGAATGCGGCGTGCTTTCCCGAACACGGGTGAGCAATCCGTCGCGGATTCAAGTGCACTGGTGCTTGAGCGGCTGCCATGCGGGCGACTTCTTTCGGGGAAGACGGCCACGACGGTGGGCACTGTAGTGCGGAACTGTCTAGCTCGTAGTCGGACAGCATCGACGCTGCCAGTCGCTGGTGGTATTCCGTACCGGTATGCGATCCAGTTGCCAGGGCTAACTGTTCGGTATCCAGCGTTGCCCCGTGGCGCAGACTGGCCAAGGCCTGAAACGGTTTCAGTGCCGAACGCGGGTAGATCAATGCCGCCGGATCACCCAGCTTGGCCTGGATAGCCCCGGTGCGATCGACGACCACCGCGGAGCCGATAAATCGGGTCTCAATAAAGTCGTTGCGAATCAGCTGGGCCAGCTCCACGGAATCCGAGCCCAGCGCAGTACCGGCTAACGGTTTTGAGTAGTTCGAGGTCCGGGAACTCATCGTGCCCTGCTTTTGCGGAAGAGGATCAGCGCTACGGTGCCAATAATCAGCCCACACACGATGCTGATTGTCGCTTGCGTCATATCGCCACGTTGGGCGCCAGTAAACAACCGGAATAAAAACCACGGGACGATCGAACCGGCTAGGGCACCCATGACCCACACGAACAGGGACGCTGCCCAGTCCGGCAACATCGATTCACCGGGGGCGAGCTGGTTGAATAAATCGGCGCGGTGTTGCACCCAGCTTTTTGATCGGGGCTCGTCTCCGGGCCGGCGTGAGCGGTCATTGGAGGGCTCGTGGTGGGGATCGTGCTGATCTGCCATGCCTTCCAGTCTAAAGCCATACTGCCGTCGCGGGGCGAATTCTTGGCAGCTACTCTGGCGGGCTTTTCTCGGTGGATTTCTCCCGGTCTGCCCGTCGCAGTCATTGCACCGCGACGGCAGGGGAGGGAAACGACTACCCTGGGAACTGTGAAAATTCTTGTGCTAGGCCCCGGCGGGCGTGAACATGCGTTGGTCCGTACCCTGTTGGCAGACCCCGACGTCACCCAGGTTGATGCTGCTCCCGGTAATGCCGGGATTGCGGCCGAGGTCCCCGTGCACCAGATTGACGCCAATGACCCCGAAGAGGTCGTGGCACTGGCGCAACGGCTCGGCTCGGACCTGGTCGTCATTGGCCCCGAAGCGCCTCTGGCAGCCGGGGTTTCCGATGCTCTGCGAGCTGTGCACATCCCGGTCTTCGGCCCCAGCGCCGCCGCTGCGCAACTGGAATCCTCCAAGGTCTTCGCCAAGCAAGTCATGACCGTTGCCGGAGTGCCCACCGCTGCCTCGGTGCACGCGAAAACCGCCGAGCAAGTCCGGGCCGCCTGTGTCGAGTTCGGTGCCCCCTACGTGATCAAGGATGACGGGCTGGCCGCTGGTAAAGGCGTGGTGGTGACCGAGGATCTCGCGGCTGCTCTGGCTCACGCAGAATCCTGTTTCGCCTCCGGCTCCACCGTGGTGGTCGAAGAATTTCTCGACGGGCCCGAAGTTTCGGTATTCGTGATCGCCGACGGTACCCCGGACGGGGCAGTTGCGCTCAGTCCGGCTCAAGACTTCAAACGCATCCATGACGACGACCAGGGCCCCAATACCGGGGGAATGGGGGCCTACACTCCGTTGGACTGGCTGCCGGAGAACTTCACCGAGCAGGTGCTGGACCAGGTTGCCCGGCCGGTGCTGGCTGAGATGGACCAGCGTGGCACCCCGTTTTTGGGTGTGCTCTACTGTGGACTGGCTGTGACCACCCGGGGGATCCGGGTGATTGAGTTCAATGCTCGCTTCGGTGATCCCGAAACCCAGCCGGTATTGTCTCGATTGACCACACCGCTGGGACAGCTGTTACTCGCCGCGGCACGCTCGGAACTGGCCGAGCGTCCGGAGCTGACTCCGCGGTTTACTGATTCCTCCGCCGTTGCAGTGGTGCTGGCCTCCCCGGGATACCCGGGAACCACTCGCACCGGTGCGGTGATGACCGGCATTGCGGATGCTGAGGCTCTGGAGAAGGTAGCCGTCTTCCACGCCGGGACAGCCGCCAACGACAGCGGTGAGTATCTCTCCGCCGGTGGACGAGTGTTGGCTGTTGTCGGTCAAGGTGAGACGCTCGTGCAGGCACGGCAACGGGCCTATCAGGGCCTGGAGCTAATTCACCTTGAAGACGGCCAGTACCGCACCGATATCGCCCGCCGTGCCGTGGCTGGCGAGATTCAGCTTCCCTAACTAACGCCGTGCCCGCCCGGGCTACTGTTGTCCACGTGAACCGTCAATCCGTCCGCGATGAAAGTTAGATGATGACCTCTCACGACGTCCTTGAACTTGCTGGCTGGCGCCACATCTATTCCGGCAAAGTCCGTAACCTCTACGAGCCCAGCGATCAGCCCAGCGGTGAATCAGATCGCCTGCTGGTGGTCGCTACCGACCGGGTTTCGGCCTTCGACCACATCCTCAGCCCCGGTATCCCCGATAAGGGCAAAATCCTCACCCAACTGTCGTTGTGGTGGTTCCAGCAGCTCGCCCAGCCAGCCGAAGACCTGGATCCGATTCCGCATCATGTGATCTCTGTGGACGTCCCGGAGCAAGTCGCCGGACGCGCCATGATCGTCAAGCGTTTGCAGATGCTACCGGTCGAATGCATTGCCCGAGGCTATCTGACCGGCTCCGGGCTGAAGGAATATCAAGCTTCCGGTGCCGTCACCGGTATCCCACTACCCGATGGGCTGGTGGATGGCTCTCGTCTAGACCCACCTCTTTTCACCCCTTCCGCCAAGGCAGCGGTGGGCGAGCACGATGAAAACATCACCTTCGAGCAGCTGAGTGAACGCGTCGGTTTGCTACGGGCCGCCCGCTTGCAGGAGATGACCCTGCAGCTCTACCGTCAGGCCGAGGAGATTGCTCGCAACGCCGGGATCATCCTGGCCGATACGAAGGTCGAATTCGGTATTGATGTCTCCACCGGATTGATCACCTTAGGTGATGAGGTGCTTACCCCGGACTCCTCACGGTTCTGGGACGCCGGAGATTACGAACCAGGACGCCCCCAGCTCTCCTTTGACAAGCAGTTTGTCCGTGACTGGCTCAGTTCCGAAGAGTCCGGCTGGGACCCGGCCTCTGGGCAACGGCCTCCCGCATTGCCTGAGCATATCGTGGAGAAAACTCGTCAGCGGTACCTGGAAGCCTACCGTCGGATCACCGGGGAAGAATTCAGCGCGACACCGCAGGGATAAGATCCAGCACCACCGCTTCGGGGCGGCAGGCAAAACGGACCGGAACTTTGGGGGCCGCCCCGATACCGGCGGAAATATTGACGATGGTCGTAGCAGATTCGACGGGTGCGTTCCGCCCTGGCACGAGATCAGGCCATCCGAACAGGCCTGCGGCTTGCCGGGGTGGTAAATCACAGTTAGTCACCAGCGGTCCCACCACGGGTAGAGCAATTTGTCCCCCGTGGGTGTGTCCGGCCAGAATCAGTTGCGCGCCGTCGGCGGCCATGGTATCGAGTACCCGGGTATAGGGGGCATGAGTGACCCCGAGGGTGAGATCTGCTGTTCTCGCCTGAGAACCAAACCCGGGCCAGCGGTCACGGTCGAGGTGGGGGTCATCGGTGCCGGCCACCGCGAGGCGATGACGGGCGAGGTGCAGATCGTGATGTGCGTTAGTGAGGTTCACCCAGCCCCGGTGCTCAAATTCGCTAAAAAGCTCCCGGTAGGGCAGGACCTCGCGGTCCGCTAAACGTGCTGCGGATCCGTGCTGGCTAGAGGGCCCACGGAAATACTTCAGCGGATTCGCTGGCTGAGGAGCGAAATAGTCGTTGGAACCGGGAACAAAAACTCCGGGGAGATCTAAGAGCGGACCCAGTGCATCAAGCACCGGTTTCAGACCGTCACGGTGACCGAGATTGTCACCGATATTGACCACCAGATCGGGCTCTAGTTCAGCCAGCGAGCGGGTGAAGTCGATCTTGGCACGGTTGGATGGGACCATGTGCAGATCGGCAATATGTAATACCCGCAACCGAGGACGACCAGCGGGCAAGACCGGCACCTGTTCGTGACGGATTTTAAACCAGCGGGCCTCCAGACACGCGCCGTATACCAGGCTCGCAACACCCGCGACGGCCGTAACGGCTGTGGCACCGGCGAACCGGCGCCACAGCGTGGCGGATGTGATCACCTCTACCACCCCAGGGTCTTAGTTCGAAGACTCTGCGGACTCTGCTGAAGGGTCGTCCGAGGACTCGTTGTTCTCGTCGTCATCGGAGGAGTTTGAACCACCCTTTTTGGCTGAGGAAATGCTTCGCGGGCTCGGCGACCCATCATCACGGATTTCTCCATGCGGGTAGTCCTCGGCGACCTGTTTCATGTAGTCGATCCACATCGGACCGGCGATCAGCGAGCCCCACACGTCTTCGTAGTAGGTGCCACCGATGGTGTTACCCTTCAACGTTTTGGCCACCGACTGGTAGTTACCCACCCAAGCGGCGGTCGTGAGGCCTTCGGTGTAGCCGACGAACCACGTGGAGGATTCGTTGTTGTTTGTACCGGTCTTGCCAGCAATGTCAAAGTCAATATTGCCTTCGGCGATACGGTCCTTAGCGATGGGTTTCAGCGTGGAATTCAGCTGGACGATGTGGTCCTCATTCAGCACATTCTCGTTACACTGCACCGGTGGCACTTCATACTCGTTGCCGGCGGCATCGGTGACCTCGGTCAGGGCACGCGCTTCACAGTAGTTACCGTAGGAGCCCATGGTTGAGAAGGCCGAGGCCATCGTCAGCGGGGAGACTTCTTGCGCACCCAACAAGAACGACGGGTGTTGCGGGTCCAAACCTTCTTCACTCACTGCGCCGTGAACACCGGCAGCATCGGTGATATCGGTAATGGAGCACAGATCGGTGGCGAAGGCGGCACCGACGGTTGCGGTGTTAATCGACCAGTACAGACCGTAGTTCATCGGCATCGGTTTCTTCATGTTGCCAATGGTGTTATTGATGTTCCAGCCGTCTGTTCCGATCTGGGCTTTGCCTCCGTCGAGGCAGTAAGCGGGGAATTTCGCTCCCGTGTAGTCATCGCGGGAGGCGTTGACCGTGTCGGACATGGAGTGACCGGCACCGAGCCAGGCCAGTGACACAAACGGCTTCAGAGTCGAACCGGCCTGGAATCCCTGGCCACCACCGTCGGCGTGGTCGACAGAATAGTTGATCTGCGTGTTACCGGCTCCATCCTCGGGGCTATAAACAGTGTTCTGAGCCATGGCCCGGATATTTCCGGTGTCCTGCTCAACAGTCACAATGGAGGAGCCGAAGCCCTGAGTCTCTTCGCGAGGGACGGCCTTATTCGCTTCTTCGGCAGCTGCCTTCTGCATTTTCGCATCAAGCGTGGTCTTGATGGTCAGGCCACCGCGGTCCAGCAATTGCTGACGCGACTCCGGGTCCGGGCCGAACGCTGGATCGTTGAGGATCTGGCGGTGCACGTAGTCGCAAAAGTAACCCGAATTGTGTTGCGCTGCGATGCAGCCGGAGTTCTTTGGAGTGATATCCAACCCGAGATCTTGGGCCTGAGCTTCCTCTTTCTCTGCCGTGGTAATGAATCCTGCATTCTCCATTGATTGCAGGACAACGTTGCGACGGTTCTGTGTGGCCTCCGGATTGGTTTCGGGGTTCAACGCATTGGGTGATTGCACCATACCGGCCAAAATCGCCGCGTCCGACAGGTCCAACTCTGAGGCAGACTTATTGAAGAAGTGGTTGGCTGCAGCTTCAACGCCATAGGTCCGCCCGGAGAACAACACAATGTTGAGGTAGCCCTCGAGGATCTGCTCTTTAGACATCTTCTTCTCTAGCGCTACAGCCAGCTTCATTTCACGCAATTTATCGGCCGGTGTCTTGGTGCCCGACACTGTGGTGCGCAGGCCGTTGAGGTTCTGGTAGTTCACCAGCACGTTGTTGACGTACTGCTGGGTCAAGGTTGAAGCACCCTGACGGGTATCGGAGGTGGCATTATTGACCACCGCGCGTGCCAGACCCTGAGGGTCCACACCAGAGTGCTCGTAGAAGCGCTCATCCTCAATGGCGATAATGGCCTGCTGCATTTCTTCAGATATCTCATCCAAGGACACCGGTTCGCGGTTTTCCGCATAAAACGTGGCCAATTCGGTACCGTCCTTGTCAACGATCCGAGAGGGAACCGACATGGGCTCTTCCTGTAGTTCAGCAGGAAGCTCATCCAGCAGTTCTGTGCCGGTCGTTGCGGCAGCGCCGGTAACCATTCCCAAGGGTAATGCCAGTCCCGCTGCCAGCCCCCCGCAGAGAGCAGAGACGCCGAAGAAGGCAAAAATCTTACCCATAGTGGTCGCCATGTCGAACATTGCAAATTTTTTGGCCATGGTGCAATTCTATCTACGTCAGGTGATCTACTGACCCGGGGCCACCGGGGTGGAGGCGTGACAATCCCCACCGGTTTCGCGTTTTGTGTCCGGGTGTGGTGCAAACAGTGCGAGCGTCATGTCTATTCTTGACGGCCTTTCAATTATAGCCTGGGGAGATGACCGAAACCCAAAAAACACCAGAACCCGCGTCGGCTCCGGAACCAACTCGCTGGGAATACGCCACGCTACCGTTGATTATTCACGCCACCAAACAGATCCTGGATCAGTGGGGCGATGACGGATGGGAACTCGTCACGGTATTGCCGGGACCAGATGGTAACGCTCCGGTGGCTTATCTCAAGCGTCCCAAACGCTAGTCACCCAGATCGTGGCCGTGCTCTACCCCTGAGATGTTGAACGATACCGAGGAGGATTTATGTCCGCAGTTGAAGACCGTCTCCAGGACGCTGGATTCACCCTTCCCGAGGTTGCCACCCCGCTGGCTGCCTACGTGCCCGCTTTACGTGAAGGTCAGTTGATCTACACTTCTGGTCAGTTGCCCCTGCAGAACGGCGAGCTGGCTGCCACCGGAAAACTGGGAGCTGATGTCAGTGTCGAGGAAGGCCAAAAGTTGGCACAGCTGTGTGTGTTGAACGCTATGGCTGCCGTGAAAAACCTGGTCGACGACCTCGATCATGTTGCTCAGGTGGTCAAGGTGACTGGTTTCGTCGCTTCGGCCCCGGATTTTTACGGGCAACCGCAAGTCATCAACGGCGCCTCAGAACTGCTGGGCCAGGCTTTCGGTGCGGCTGGTTCCCATGCTCGTGCTGCCGTCGGGGTGACTGTTCTTCCCATGAACGCCCCCGTCGAGGTCGAAATCACCGTCAAGGTTCAGGACTAATCAGCGCACAGTCCTACACAAGACATGGGTGGAGCCGGAACATGCTAGGTGTTCCGGCTCCACCCATGAGGAAGAGACGAAGAGAAGAAGAATTCTCTGGTTAACGTGCGCGCTGTCGTAGTCGTTGCAGGTCCAGAATGACCACGGCTCGGTTTTCCAAGCGCAACCAGCCACGCTGGACGAATTCGGCCAAAGCCTTGTTCACCGTCTCGCGGGAAGCACCGACCAACTGGGCCAGCTCTTCCTGAGTTAGATCGTGAGCAACGAGCAGGCCGTCGGAGGCGGTGCGACCGAAACGGTCGGCCAAATCCAGGATGGCCTTGGCAACGCGACCTGGCACATCGGAGAACACCAGGTCAGCCATCGACTCGTTGGTGCGCGTCAGGCGCTTAGCCAAGGCGCCCAGCAACTGCATGGAGACCTCCGGGGAGGAGTAGATGACCTTGCGAAGGTTTTCGTGACGCAGACCGGCCAAACGGGTTGCGGACACAGCAGTGGCGGTTGCGGTGCGTGGGGCGGGCTGGAAAAGGGCCATCTCGCCGAAGACCTCGCCGGGACCGAGGATGGCAAGCAGGTTTTCACGTCCATCCGCAGCGGCGCGACCAAGTTTGATCTTGCCGGAAATAATGACGTAGAGCTGATCACCATCGTCGCCTTCGTGGAAAGCAGACGCCCCGCGAGACAATTCAACTTCGGTCAGCTCTGCAGTCAACGCATCAAAGACTTCATCGTCAAGATGGGTAAAAAGCGGAGCATTGCGCAGAACATCCAAATCCATATGCGAGATCTTCCTAACTGGCCAAAACGGCCGGGTAAACGTTTTTCGGCGTAAGCTCGTTGTTAATTCTGCATCATCGGGATCACACTGTGAATACCTCGAGTGCAGTTACTCACATAATTATTCTACAGGCAGTAGAAATTGCCGGATGATCTGCTGGTATTCGTCTGTGAGCGATCAATGTGGTCGTCAACCGTTCCACCGAGAGATGGTTACAACGCTGGACAATGCAAGTCTTCACGGCATTTTTCCAGTCGTAGGGTTTAGGGTGGAGACACTGCGGGATACGCGACGGTTTAGAAGACGCCACCGGATGCGCGTCGGGACGCGTAGCACGGAGAGAGGGGTGGCGCAGCGTAGTGTTCTTAACCTGGCTGGATTGGGTTCTTCTTGTCGTACTGGTCATCGTGTTCATCAATGGCATTCGACAGGGTCTCTGGGTGTCGGCCGGACGGATGCTGGGATTCGTTCTCGGCACCATTGCTGCCTTCTTTTTGATGCCCGAAGTCAACCGTTTCGTGGATTCTCCGATGTGGCGCATCGTGGCTATGGTGGTGTGCGCAGTTGTCCTCGTCGGCATCGGGATGGCCATTGGAGTGGCCGTTGGTCGAGCCGTACGACTACGGGTTAACGCTCCGATTGCCCGACGTGTGGACAAGGTGCTTGGAGGAATTGTCAATACCGCCATCGCCTCGGTGTTGATTGCCCTATTGGCCTTCTCTTTGTCATCGATGGGTATGCCACAACTAACGCAGACCATTAAGGAATCCCGGGTCATCGCTTTCGTCACCAAATTGACTCCTGAGTCTGGACGGACCTTCGTGGCTTCATTGTGGACCGATTTCTTGGATTCAGGGGTGATTCCCGAGTTGGGGCCGATGCTCCAGTCGCAAGGCCCGGTGGAGGACAATGCTGTCCGCCCTCCCAATGATGCCGTGCAACAGGCCGGACAGGCTACGGTCCGTATCACCGGAACTGCATTTGAATGCGGTCAGAACCAAACCGGTTCAGGATTCGCCGTGGAGCCGCAACGAGTGGTGACCAACGCTCACGTTGTTGCCGGAGTTGAGGGACCGACCGTCGAAGATCTCGACGGAAACGTCTATCGTGCTTCGGTGGTCTACTTCGACCCGGAGACCGATCTTGCGATTCTCCAGATTCCCGACGCCGATCTTCCAACGTTGGAGGTCGGTCGTGGATTAAGCATCGATGATGATGCCTACGCTCTCGGGTTTCCCGCCGGTGGTCCATACCGCATTACGACTGGCAAAGTGCAAGCTGAAGGTCCGGCCACGCTGAATAACATCTATGGTCAAGATCCGCATTTGACCGGCATTTATCAGTTGGCCTCCGATATCCGTGAGGGGAACTCGGGCGGCCCACTCGTCGATGACGCCGGCCAGGTTGCCGGCGTCATCTTCGCCAAAGCTCCCGATGCCCAGGTCGGCTACGCAATCACTGCCGAGGAAGCTGGGTCGGTGCTGATTTCAGCGCAGAGCTACACCGAACCGGTATCAACGGGGCAGTGTTTGGCTGATTAATTCATCACCGATGAACTAACGGTTGCATGCCTGCTGTTTCCGTGCGAGGCATGGTTTTCGGCGCGTTGCTCTTGTGAAATTTCATGTTTCGTCATACTCTTGTGATCACTATCACACTCATCACGCTGGTAGGCCCTGAAGATAAAGGAGTTGGGCATGGCCCTGACACAAGAATCACTCACCGCGGGGAGACAGCAACGCGAACAATTCAGTACCCGCTGGGTCTTCCTGTTGGCGGCAATCGGATCTGCCGTGGGACTCGGAAATATTTGGCGCTTTCCCTATGTCGCCTACGAAAATGGTGGTGGCGCATTCATCCTGCCGTACATGGTGGCGCTACTGACCGCAGGTATTCCGCTGTTGTTCTTTGACTACGCCATTGGACACCGCTTTAAAGGATCCCCACCACTGGCCTTCCGTCGGCTCAACCGGTGGACTGAAGCCATCGGCTGGTGGCAGGTGATGATCTGTGCCGTGCTCGGACTGTTCTATGCCGCCATCCTGGCCTGGGCCACTTCCTATATTTGGTTTTCGGTGACCGAAGCCTGGGGAGATGACCCAGAAGGCTTCTTCTTCGCGGAGTACCTGCAAGCCACAGAACAAGCCGAAGTGAGCTTCCAGATCGTTCCAGGAGTCTTCTTCCCGCTACTAGCTCTGTGGATCCTGGTGCTGATCATCCTCGCACGCGGGGTGGGCAAAGGCATCGGAGTTGCTGCCACGATCGGTATGCCTCTGCTGGTGATCATGTTCGTGATCTTGGTCGGCATTGGTTTGAGCCTGCCGGGCGCAGCCACCGGTTTGGATGCGCTGTTCACACCGGATTGGTCGGCACTGACAAGACCAGAAGTGTGGGTGGCCGCCTACGGTCAGATCTTCTTCTCCCTTTCGGTCGGCTTCGGCATCATGCTGACTTACGCTTCCTACCTGAAGCGACGCTCTAACCTGACCGGATCAGGTCTCGTTGTTGGATTCTCCAACTCCGGTTTCGAGTTGCTTGCCGGCATCGGCGTCTTCTCGGTACTGGGCTTTATGGCCCAGGCATCTGGGCTTCGGGTCGACGAGGTCGCTAGTTCCGGCATTGGTCTGGCTTTCGTGGCGTTCCCCGCCATCATTTCCGAAGCCCCCTTGGGGCTGGGCCCGATTATCGGCGTCCTGTTCTTCGGGTCGCTGCTGTTTGCGGGAATCACCTCGCTGATCTCGATTACCGAAGTGGTGATCTCCGGCATTATGGACAAAACTGGTTGGTCCCGCGCACGGGTGGTGGCTATTGCTGGTGGGCTCTCCGCCGTGGTCTCGCTCCTGGCCTTCAGCACCACCTCCGGAGTCCACCTCCTTGACGTCACCGACGCCTTTGTGAACAACATCGGTATTGTCGGGGTCAGCCTGGTGGCGGTCTTCGTGGTCTCCTGGGTGCTGTTCCGACTCAACGAACTTGTCGGGCACCTGAACTCGGTGTCTTCCTTCCGCCTGGGCTGGATCTACAAGATCTTGATCTCCGTGGTTATGCCAGTCGTGCTGGGTATTACGCTAGTCCAGTACATTCTGCAGGTCGTCAATGAAGGCTATGGGGGAATGCCCTCCTGGTATGTCGGCACTTTCGGATGGGGCATGTCAGCGCTACTGGTGGTGCTGGCCGTCGTGGTCGCACTGATCCCCTGGGCGAAAAACTCCGGGATGCAAGACGATCAGCACGAGCAAGATTTCGACATCAAGAACACACCCCGGCACGCAGACCAACCGGTCACTACTCAGGAGGTCAACCAGTGAGCACCATAGCAATTGTGATGATGATCATCTGCCTCGGGGCCGTATGGGGTGGCCTGGCCGTGGCGATCGTCCACCTGCGAGGCAACCCGGATGAGACCTCGGGAGAGCTCGGCGCCGACGGAGCTGTTCCCCTCGCCCAGCAGATCAACCAGAGCTGACGCGCAGGTTGTCGCATCCCCATCTGTTGCGGCCTGAACCCGCTGAACCACCGGTTCTGAGAGTTACCCAGGACCGGTGGTTCAGCGGGTTCAGCAGTTAAAAGCAGATGAGGAGCAGATTTTTACCCAAAAGATATCCCGCATTCTCGACAGATGTGGTTCACTGGGAGAAGATCTTCAGGAGCAAACCTGAGACCCGAGAGACCTGAGATGTTAAGAAGGGTTACCGTGTCGAATCAGAATTACCAGCCACCGCAGGGATATCCACATCAGCAGCAACCCGGTGCTGGTGCTTCGCAACAGTACTCGGCGCCTCGTCCGGGCGTGCAGAATCTGCAAGGCGGCTCCTCCATGCCGGTCGTGGCCGTGATGATCACGGCAGCCGCCGCCCTGGTAGCTGGTGCCGGTCTGTGGGCGATGATCAACGACATTACGTATTACAACCAAACACGTGGATACATCGGTGATCAGGCGGCGAGCTTCAATATCCTCTGGAATACGGAGTTTTTGCTCAACCTTGTTCTGAACATCGGTGGTGGAATCGTGGTGATGGTCCTGGTGCTCAGGGCCAAGGGATTGGACGGATCTCGTCCCATGTTGGGGTCGTTCACCTCCAAACACCTGGTGCAAGCCATTTCCTGGGCCATTGGCGTTTACGCGCTCTTGAACTTCATTGCTTTCGACTACTTCTACTGGGCGTCTGAAGCGTTGATGACAATCTTGCTGTTCTTGGTGGCAACAGCCTTGGTGTTGTTCGTCACCTGGTCACAGCTATTCAACGGCTCCGCTAGCGCACAGCCTGCAGGAGTACAGCCAGCAACGCCACCGTACCAGCGCCATGCTTACATGGGGTCAGCCCAGCCTGTCCGAGCACAACAGCCCGTCGCCTACCAGGACTTCGGTCAGCCGGTAGCGTCTCAGCAGACCGGCTATCAGCAATTCCAACAGGGTGGCCCCGACCAGGTCACACCGGGGGCACCGTCTCAGCAACAACCCGAACCGGTAGACCCCTTTGTCGCCGCCGCGTCTGCACAGCAGAACCAGACTCAGGCCCCGCAGCAGGTTCACCAGGAGGAAGACAAGCCGTCCGGCCGTCGGGCTGCCCAGCCTTCGACTGAACAGCACGGCGAACAGCCCGGAGGCCAACCCGCTCCGACTGAAGCCGAGCCCGTAACACCGGCACACCCTGGCCAGGATGCCTCCACCGAATCCCACGACGAGACCGAACCTGACCAGAGCTGGAAACGTCCTGAAACGTCTGCCGAAACCCACGAGCCAGCAGTCGGTGTCGACCCAGTGGCCGATGCGCAGGTGGAAACCGGTGGTCGGTCCTCGACAGTCGGGGCCGACTCAGCACCTACTGCGGGCGGATTGACTCCCGCCGACACCGCCCAGCCGTTCTGGTTTGCGGTCTACACGCCCCGCCGGGCCGTGACTGAGCGGGGCGAACCGGCATTCGCGCTGGAACCGGGCCAGTGGATTCTGGCCTTGGAAGACCGTGGACACGAATTCCTCGTGCAATCCTACGATGGACAGCGTGGTCTGTTGCGTGAGCTCGAGGGGATTGAACGGGCACCGCAACAGTGACCGCTCGTGATCCCGAGGATGAAACACCACTAGCTCGAAAGCGTCGCGCTCGGAAAATCAATCGGGTGCTGGCGGAGTTCTTCCCTTATGCGGTCGCGGAACTGGATTTTGACAATCCCTTTGAGTTGCTGGTGGCCACCGTCCTGTCAGCCCAAACCACCGATGTGCGGGTCAATTCCGTTACCCCGGACCTTTTCGCCCGATTCCCGGATGCCGAAGCGCTCGCTATGGCCGATGAACGCGAAGTCCAAGAGTTGATCCGGCCGACCGGTTTTTATCGGTCCAAGACGAGCTCGATTATGAAACTCTCCCAAGCGCTGGTGGAGAAGTTCGCCGGATCGGTCCCGGACAATCTCAAGGATCTGACTAGCCTGCCCGGGGTGGGACGGAAAACCGCCTTCGTTGTGTTAGGCAACGCTTTTGGCAAACCCGGTCTGACCGTCGATACCCACTTTGGTCGAGTGTCCCGCCGTCTAGGCTGGACCACCGCTGAAGACCCCGTCGCTGTGGAAACCGCGGTGGCAGAGCTGTTCGAACCCCGCGACTGGATCATGCTCTCCCACCGGCTGATTTTTTTGGGCCGGCGCATCTGTCACGCGCGAAAACCGGCCTGCGGGGCCTGCCCGGTCGCCCGCTGGTGCCCTTCGGCCGGGATCGGCCCGTTGGACCCCTACAGTGCCAGTAGGCTGTTGAAGTATGAGTTAGCACCTGGGCGCGAAGAACTCCATCAGCGCATGCTCGAAGGAGCAACCCGTCGCCAGCTCCGTGCCGAGGGGTACTCGCTACAGGCCTAACTCCGCCACGATGACAGTCTGCACCACCCGCACCTCAGGAGGCGACCCAGCCCGTGCAGCCCGAGAAGACCACCCTGGAGACCGTCCAACAAGATTTGGTGGACCTGGTCAGTCGCTACGGCACGCTCAACGCGGAGCTTCCCGAGTGCGGATTTAGCACGCCCACTAAGGAACTCGATCCACGGGGTTTCCGATTTCCCCGCATGACCACCGAGAACGCCACACCGTCGGCGGTGCTGATTCTCTTCGGCGCCCTCGACGACGTGCCGGCCGACTATCGGAGCGAGACGGTGCCTAGTTCACTGGATGTCTTGCTCACCCAACGCGCCGTGACCTTACGCAAACACCCCGGCCAGATTTCCTTCCCGGGTGGTCAGCGCGATCCTGCCGATGCCGATGACACCGCCTGTGCATTGCGGGAAGCTAGCGAGGAAACCGGCCTCGATCCATCCTCCGTCACCGTGTTGGGACAACTACCCACCGTGGGACTGCCCGTGACCAATTTTTCGGTCACCCCAGTCATCGGATGGTGGTCCACCCCCGGCAGTGTTGACGTGGTCGACGATCATGAAGCGACCCGCGTCTTTCGCGTCCCCGTCGCCGATCTGATCGACCCCGATCACCGAGTCTCGGTGCTGATGACCGCACCGGAGACCGGAGAACTTCTCCGCCCGGTCATGCCCGGATTCCTCGTGGCCGACACGCTGGTGTGGGGGTTTACCGCCTTGCTCATCGACCGCATTCTGGATCTTCTGGGATGGACGCATCCTTGGGATCGGGCCCAGTGCGTAGACGTCACCGGGTGGGACGCGACGCAACCCGCCCCGAAAATTTTTGCCTGCCACGAGCACCTGTCTGACTAGCTGGGGCCGTCACAGCGCGACCCGCCCGTCCACAGTTGGACGGCGAGCGACGATCCTGTTCCACAGTCGCGGGCACCTGCTGGGACGGGCCTGGCTGTGCCAGGCACAGTAGAGGGCATGAGAGCACTCCCGAAACGTCCGCATCACCAGCGCGCTATCGCAACAGCGACGATAGACCGCCCGAGCAGGCTCAGTGTCGAACAGCAACAGACCTACCGCTACCTGCTGGGGTTATTAGCCAGCCTGGGTATTGAGATTCTATCCGGTGACACGGCCACAGCACCCCAGCCGTCCTCGGCGCGACAGATGCAACCACGCCAGCTCCAAATCCGGCTGAACTCAGGTCATCACCGCAGGGTGAGTATTGGTCCATTCAGCTGGAGGCTACCCGACGATACCGAGGCGCTACTCGAGCATTTACACCACGACCCCGCCGACCCCGGTCACCCGCCAGGTGCTCGCGCCAAGCACCCAGACCAGGTGGTACTGGTGCGGACCACCACCGCCCCGGCAACACCCTGGGCCGGATGGAACCTTGCTCGGGTGACCCGCTACGGCGCTCCCACACTGTTGGTCGACGCCGACCCTCAGGCCGCCTGTTCGCGCGCGCTCGTGCCCCGGTTGCATCACCCCTCACGGCGGGGCTGGGTGTGCTGGGCTACCGTGCAGGACGGGCTGGCAGTAGGAGAACGATGTTTTACCGGGCTCAGCTCGCGACATCGGGACACACCGCTGGCCTTCCTGGGCTTCGAGGTCCCCGATGACACGGACTCTGTCGTGGGGGCCATGCCAGATCAGCACGATGTGGTTCAGGTTCTTGAGGCAACCGCCCGCATGGGTATCACCACGGTCACCGATGTTGGGTTCGACGCCAATCGAGCAACCGAGTTGCAGTCCCGTGGCGCCACCCTGGTTACTCTCGCCACCACCGGCGTCTCTCCCGCCGGGCTGAATCCCGACATCGTGGTGCGCTTCCCGGGCCCGGCAGGGGTGGTGCCACGTATGCGTCACCGGGTACTGCGCCTGCTGACTACCTCGCTACCCTCGACAGACCCTCCGGCCATCTTCCTCCCGCTCAGTTGGGGGTGCCGTCCCCGCAATCTGGACATCACACCGCAACGAAGCGACCGACGCCTCTACACCACCCTGTTTGGCCACCGGAGGTGGCCTCGATGAGACATTTCGTCCCTGACCTGCCTCCGGCTCCAGCGACTGACCGGTGGGCTCAGGCAAAACTCTGGCTGGCTTCACGCCTGGCCGGCGCCGGGGAACAATCCCAGGAGGAGCACACCGCCGAAGCCATTGGCCGACATGTCGATTCGTTGGGACCGACACACGCCCGGCATTTGATGACCCGGCTGCTCGACGACCTGCAAGGACTCGGGCCGCTGGCCGACTATCTCCGCCAGGAAGGCGTCTCCGACATCATGGTGACCGGAGAGGGGCACGTCTGGCTTGACTGCGGGCATGGGGTCGAACCCACTGAGCACCGACTGCCCCGGGCAGAGGTCATGAACCTGGCCCGGAGGCTACTTTCTCAAGGCGGACGACGCCTGGATGAGGGCCAGCCCTTCGGTGACGTGTTTCTGGCTGGGGCTCGCATTCACGCACTGATCCCACCGGTGGTGGAGCACCCTCAGCTCAGTATTCGCTTGCCCCATCCGGTCACCCCGCGACTTGAGCAGCTCAGTCAGCAGTGGCCGCACCGCGAGTACTGGTTACGCGTGTGTGAATTTCTTGTCCAATGTCGCGCAAATGTCCTGATTTCCGGAGCCACCGGCTCGGGCAAAACGACGCTAGCCTCCAGCCTGCTCTCCACGGTGGACGACCACGAACGCATCATCACTATTGAGGACACCCCTGAACTACGTATTGACCACCCACATGTGGTCAACCTGCGCACCCGGGAAGCCAATATTGAAGGGGCCGGCGCCATCGAAACGCGGGAGCTGATCCGACAGTCGTTGCGTATGCGACCCGATCGGTTGATCGTCGGAGAGTGCCGCGGAGCCGAAATCGCCGAATTCCTTACGGCGATGAATACCGGGCATCAAGGCGCGATGGGAACCCTGCACGCCAACTCTACGGCCGATGTCCCAGCCCGCCTCCACGCGATGGGCGGTTTAGCCGGGCTTTCCCCAGAGGTCCTCACCCTGCAAGCCCGGTCAGGCGTCGACGTGCTGATGCATATCTGCCGAGACGAATATGGCCGGCACCCCGCCGAATTAGCCGTGCTGGCGCCGGAAGAACGAGCCGGTCAAGCCTTGACGGTACTACCGGCTCTGACGCAACGCGGTAGCACGCTGTATGAAGGCCCGGGCCTGGCCGTCGTCGAACAACTGGGCACCAAACCAGAATGGAAGGGGCTGCCCCGATGAGCCGAACACCAACCACGCTCGCCCACCGTAGCAAAAACCTCCTCGCCACTACCCCGCTCGGCCCATTGCTGGGCCTAGCCGAACCAGGAGAACTGTCCGAAATTATCGAGATGCTCCGCCAAGCCGCCGCGTTGCTGGATGCCGGACGCGACCCCCAACGTGTCTGGAGCGAACTAGCCCTAGGTTACCCGGCGTGCCCACGCTCCGTAGCTACCGACGATACCGACCCGGGATGTTGTCTGCACCATACCTTGGCAGCCCAGCAGGGATTGGAAGTCCTCGCCGAAACCCCACTACAACACGTCACCGGTCCAGGAGAACCACACTATTGGCAACAGATCAGTGGCAGCCTCGAACTCGCCAGAGATACCGGAATGAAACTCTCCACACTGCTCAGCCGACTTGCCGACGCTCTTGAAGCCGGAGAAGATGTCCACCAAGCTCGGCAAACCGCGGCCGCCGGGCCACGTTCGACAGCCACACTTTTGGCGTGGCTTCCCGTAGCGGGCATGGCCCTGTCCGCGATGATCGGGGTCACCGTCTTTCACCTGTTACTCGAACCGATTGGGTGGGTGCTGTTGGCCACTGGCGTAGGGCTGGCCACGCTAGGTCGGTGGTGGAGCCAACGGCTGGTGAAAGAGGCCCAGAATGTCTGAAAGGTCTCGCGATTACCTGGACCCCGCTCTAGCCATGGACCTGTTAGCTGCGTTGTTGTCCTCCGGCATCGGTCTGGCGAGCGGTCTGCAGCACATCGGTACGCGTTTTCCCCAAGCCCGCGAGCTCTCCGAGGTCGGGCTCCGGCTCCATCACGGATTCAGTTGGCAACAAGCCTGGGAACCGGTCGCCGGTATCACTGAGTACCAGACCCTGGCCGAACACCTGTATTTCCCGTTTACAGCCGCCGTCCCGAGCGCCACCGTGATTCGCGGGGCGGCCTCCAGCCTGCGTCGACACCGACAACGAGCCGCCGAGAAACGCGCAGCCGAGCTGGGCATCAAACTCGTGGTGCCCATGGGCGTTTGTCTGCTTCCCAGCTTTATCTGCCTGGGCGTGATGCCACTGGTGATCACCCTGTTTCCCGACGTGATGAACCTATAACTGAATAGTCCCTGTCCGTCAAACAACATCACAACATCCCATACAACAGAAAGGAGCTTGTCATGAGCGACCACATCTTGTCCTCGCACGACACTGCCGCTGTTTCCGACCAGGAATTTCAGGTTGATCTCAGCGACGAATCTGGAGCTCAAACCGCCGAATACGGCATCGTGATGCTCGCCGCCGTAGGATTCGCCGGCTTGCTGGCCGTCATTCTCTCGGGTGGGGCCGTCCAAGACCTGCTGAATGGTCTGGTTGAGCAGGCCTTGCAGTTCTAAAACGGCCGTGTGAATCGGGTTGCCGTGGCATTCACCGGTGAGTGCCACGGCAACCCGGCCACCATAGCTCCATCTGACAACCAGCCACGATGTGGCCCGGAAGGTAGGGACGACGATGTCTCAGACATTTAGATACCGAGTAGGCCGTGATACTGGGTCGGTGACCGCGGAATTCGCGGTGGTGCTCCCAGTGGCCATGATAGTGGCGGCGATGCTGGTCAACGCCGTGGTGATCGGTGTCCAACAAGTTCGGCTCGAGCAAGCTGCCGCCGCGGCAGCTCGAGAACTGGCCCGTGGGGAGCCCGCCGATGGGGTGACAGCTACCGTATCGCGGATGGCGGGAAGCCAGGCCTCCGCCCAGCAGGAGATCTCCGGTTCGTGGGCCAGCGTTACCGTGTCGAGGCCCACCCCGGGTCCGGTTGGCTGGCTCAACATCGGCACGTTGGAAGCTCGTGCTCATGCACCGTATCAGTGGGTGATTTCCCCATGAACACCCCACCAGCGTCATGGGACGACCAGCAGGGTTCTGGCACCGTTGTGGTGGTTGGCATCATCGGCTGTTTAGCCACACTGCTTATAGGAGGGTTGATGCTCGTCCAAGCCACGGTCGCTTCCTCGCGGGCGGCTGCGGTCGCAGACCTAGCAGCCTTGGCTGCCGCCGATGCTGCCCGGTCACTGATTCCAAGCGAACCGTGTCAGATTGCCGAACAGACCGCAGCTCGCCATCACGTCAGGATGGAATCCTGCCAGTGGGAATCCGACGATACGGTGCGGGTCTCGGTTACCAATGAGCTCGTCGCCGGTTCCGGGTCCCTCGGGTTGGTCGCAACAGCGGAATCACGGGCTGGCCCTGACCGGATGATGGCAGGTACCGCAACAGATGAGTGAGTACTGCCACGGCCCCGGGTTTATCCAAGGGCGAGTTACGGTTCCCACATTTAGGTGATTGCACGCAGGAAGGGCATCCTTGCTCGCATTCACAGGCCAGAATTGCGTCACGGGTGGCCTTGACCCACATCCGCGCCGTGTTAAAGCCACGACGAGCGAATCCCGCCCCACCGGGGTATCCATCGTAGATAAAGACCGTGGGTTGGGAGGTGTCCGGGTGCAACACCATCGAGACCCCTCCGATATCCCACCGGTCGTTGGAGGCCACCAGTGGCAACATACCAATCATTGCATGTTCAGCAGCGTGTAATGCTCCAGGCATCCGGTCGGTGGTCAGCCCTGCGGCGATCAGCTCGTCGGAGCTTGTGGAAAACCACACCGCTTCGGTGAACAGCTCTTGTGCGGACAGTTCGAGTGGTTCTTCTCCGAGTATTTGAGAAGTGATCACTTCTCGCCGCTGGTAGGACACGACTCGGGTCGTGACCTTGACGTTGCCGAGGTTCCAGGTCAGTCGGGTTGGTTGTGTCGCCGAGTCCGGAACGAATTGTTCGAGCGTGTTGAGAATCGCGACCTGTGTGGTTTCTCGAGCCTGGGTGTAGAAATTGGGTTCAGCACGAACGACGAGCACTACCCCGTTGTCCTCATCGAGGACGGTGACCAGCCACGTGCGCCCCTGGTGAACATACACCGCTCCGGGGTGGGCTTGGGAATGTGATTGTTCGGCGCTGATGGTACCTAAAACGGTGCCGGTCTCTTCGTCGACGATCTCCAACGGTGCTCCGCCGATATCGCGCAACCCGATCGTTGCGGCCGGCCGGTCGGGGTGGGTCCAGAACCAGCCGGCGGGACGGCGCCGCAGATAGCCTTCTGCGGTGAGGTCCTCAAGGAGGCGGTGAACGTGTTCTTCGGGACCAAAATCTGGCAGATCCTCGGGGGTGAGTGGAAGTTCAGCGGCCGCCGCGCACAGGTGTGGACCGAGAATATAGGGGTTCGTGGGATCAATAACCACGTCTTCGACCCCAATGTCGAAAATTCGTTCCGGGTGATGCACCAGGAAGGTATCTAGCGGATCCTCACCGGCCACATAGATAGCCAAAGAATCTTGACCGCTACGACCGCTACGTCCCAGTTGCTGGAAAAAGCTGGCGCGGGTGCCAGGCCAACCGGTAATGATCACCGCATCCAGCCCCGAAATATCAATGCCAAGTTCCAAAGCGGGCGTGGTGGCCACCGCCAGGAGTTTCCCATTGTCTAAGGCTTGTTCCACCTCGCGCCTTTCCTCCGGCAAGAGTCCAGAGCGGTAGGTTGCTACCCGCGAGACAAGATCCGTCTTTACCTCGCTGAGCTGCCGCTTGGTCGATTGCGCCATGGCCTCCGCCCCGCGACGGGAACGGATGAAGGCCATGGATCGAATCTGCTGGATGGCGAAATCAGTGAGAAAGTCTGCTCCAGTAGAGATCAGCGAACGACGCCGTTGAGCACCGTGTTCTCCGGTGTCATCGGAGAATTCGGGCTCCCAGAAGCCCACTGAGACGGCGCCGTGCCCGGATGTATCACAGGTGACTGCTCGCACCGGTGCGCCAATGAGTTCTGCGAAACTCGTCGCGGGATCCGAGGAGGTCGCAGAGGCACCGATGAAATGCACGTCGGTGTTGTGATAGTGAGCGCAGACTCTGCGCAGACGGCGCAACACTACCGCCACATGAGAACCAAATACGCCGCGATAGGAGTGGGCCTCGTCGATGATCACCCACCGCAATCGCCGGAAAAACCGGGTCCACTGGTGGTGCTGGGGCAAAATCCCAAGATGCAACATGTCCGGGTTCGTGAGCACAATATTGGCGTGGTCGCGTACCCACCGTCGAGTCTGCGGATCCGTATCGCCGTCGTAGGCTTCAGGGCGTAAGCCGGCCCGGAGACGATCTGCCAGCTGGGACCAGGACACCAATTGGTCGGCACCCAGCGCCTTGGTTGGAGCGAGATACAGTGCCGTCGCTGTCGGGTCCGCGAGAACGCTGGAAGCCACCACGGCCTGGTATGCCAATGATTTTCCCGAGGCGGTTCCGGTGGCCAGAATGGTGTGCTCAGACCCGAGAGCTATCTCGATGGCCTGAGCTTGGTGTAACCACGGGCGGTGAATCCCGCGGTGTGCAAAGGCCTCACGGACCGCTTCAGCAATACCCTGTGGCCAGTGGGCATAAGTTGGTTCGCGTGCGGGAATGTAACGACCGTGGACGAACTGGGCCGGCACTGTGGAATATCCCAAGGCCTCTCGCAGCTGATTGAGCGCAAGACGTTCTGCCGCCTGCCCAGCACTATCCGGGCAACCAGACAGATCGCGGTCAGCGGAGTCGGGATCGTCGAGCGGGTGGATCCTGTGTGCTCCTAGACCTGGAAATGCTCGTGAGTCTGAACATGGTCATCGGAGACATCAGGGTGAGCTAACACCACCACGTCGGCGAGCGGAGTCCAGCCCAGGTGCTTGTACAGTGCCTGACCATCGGCCCCGGCAATGAGGAGGCCTTCTTCGACGGCTTCTTCCAAGGCCAGGGAGCCAAGGTAGCGCATCACCAGTGAGCCCAGTCCCTGACGACGGAACTCGGGGTTGGTCCAGATCCGGTCAAAGACGGCGTGTTGACCGACGACACCCACACGTCCGCGAGCGGCGGTGTGGTCCGGACCGGTGGGGTGCTCGTCGGTGGTGATAAAGCTCAGTGAGTACCACCCGTCCTGCCGACGGACATCGGCGATGAACTCGTCGGGGACAACAGGTTCTTCCACATCGTGGCTGGCCATGTCAGTGACCATCAGCTTCTCACCCACACCGATGGCCTTCAGGCCGGTTTTTTCAGCCAGGCGTTGAGCGGCGGCCTCGGCGGGCTCAGGTTGCGCGGGCAGATCGGAAGCAACGATCAAACGACGGGTGGGGTGCTGTTTGATTTCATCGGCCACAGTATTCAATACGTGGTCGTCGGTGTTCGCGATGACGTACTCCCACAAGTCTTCGGTCGCATCATCAGAGATGGCCGGTCGCAACGCAGCGTGGATTTCTCCGTGGGACGTCAGGTGGTGGTTCCGGATACGGGCGCGCCCTGTCAGCCAATTGGTGACAAGTTCGTCAGTCAGCGATGAGGAGATAGCCATGACATTAAGCATACCTGGCAGGGCCGGCCAGGCCCACACACGTAATCAACTTGAGATGAAAAGATTTGTCGTTGTGTCTTACCCTGAGACATGTGAGTTCCGTATCCGCTAGCCCCCAGACCAAGATCGCGCTGTACTATCATTTTGCTCCGATTCCCGATCCGCAAGCAGTGCAACTGTGGCAACGAACCCTGTGTGCGTCATTGGGGCTCACCGGTCGCATCATTATCTCTGAACACGGCATTAACGGCACCGTGGGCGGACCCATTCGAGACGTGAAGGCGTATGTGAAAGCCACCAGGGAGTATGCGCCGTTTACATCGTTGACCGTGAAATGGTCGGATGGTTCGGATGAGGATTTTCCGCGCCTTTCGGTCAAGGTTCGTCCCGAGCTGGTGGCCTTTGATGCTCCCGATGAAATTGAGGTCAACGACCAGGGAGTGGTCGGCACTGCTGAACATCTCTCACCGCAACAGCTCCACGAGCTGGTGGAGAACCAGAAGCGGGCCGGAGAAGACGTGGTGTTTTTTGACGGTCGCAATCGGTTTGAGGCCGAGATTGGTCGGTTCAAAAACGCGGTGGTGCCCGATGTGGACACGACCCGTGACTTCGTGGCCGAACTCGACTCCGGTAAGTATGATCATCTCAAAGATCAGCCGGTGGTCACCTACTGCACCGGGGGGATCCGGTGCGAGGTGTTGACCGTGCTGATGGCCAACCGTGGATTTAAGAACCTCTACCAACTCGATGGTGGCATCGTGAAATATGGCGAGGCCTTCGCTGACCGTGGCCTGTGGGAGGGCTCGCTGTATGTTTTCGACCAGCGGATGCACACCGAATTCTCCTCAGCAGCCAAAACCATCGGGCACTGCATCTTGTGCGAGCAACCCTCGAGTCAGCTACGGAATTGTCACGCCCCCGGATGCCGGCACTTGCAGGTGGTGTGCGACCAGTGCGAGGCAAACCACCCCGACCGAATCTGTGAGGTCTGCGCCTCAACCTTTGAGGACTCGCAGGAGTCTTCAGCATGACTCACTCGAAGCAGCCGGCCCTGGGGCCGATGCCGACAACACCACGGGCCGACCGGGACCTGATCGGTGCGCTGGCGGCAGACCTTGACCAGGTCAACTACCGGGCTGATCCCATCGCCGAGTTGCTGGGGCCGTGGGCGATTGCGGCCTTGGACCGAGAACAGGCAGAACCCGCCCGTGTCGTGGTGGAGACGATGCTGAAAAACTCGACAGAGCAGATCAGCCCGGAACAGGGTTTGGCGGCGGTCATCAGCGTGTGGATGCTCGGCGATGCCGTGGCCACCGAGTATCTCGAGGCTGCCTTGCCGACCCTGGGTGTTGCCGGGGCAGTGCAGCTGGGGCTGGGCACCGTCGTGGAGGGGCGCTTCGTGCCGGGCGTGGACCTGTCCGTCTACGACGCTGATCGTCCCGGACAGCTCTGGGTGGCCAGCGATCAGACCGCGTTGCAACTACGCCAGCCCCTACCGGGCGGACACGTGCTGGGCGCAGGTCGGGCGTCGCTGACCTTGGCGGGGCTCGTTCCGCGCGAACCGGTGGCCACCGCCCTGGATCTTGGAGTCGGGTGCGGGGTGCAGACCTTTCATCTGTTGGACCACGTCCAGCACGTTACCGCTACTGATATTTCCGACCGAGCGTTGGCCTTTACCTTATTCAATGTCCTCCTGAACGCGTCGATGTTGGGCGTTGATCCAGCACACCCGCAGCACCGCCTGACTCTGCGCAACGGATCAATGCTCGAGCCGGTGGCCGAACAGCGGTTTGATCTCATCGTTTCTAACCCGCCCTTTGTGATTGCACCCGCCGGCGGCCCTGCCGGTGCAGAACATACCTATCGGCAAACCGGCGCCACCGGGGACGCGGTGACCGAACAACTTATCCAAGAACTTCCGACAGCACTGACCGACGGTGGGACCGCGGTGTTGATGGCCAACTGGGAAATTCATCACGACCAGCAGTGGGACACTCGGATCCGCCAGTGGTTACCCGGCCCACCGGCCGATTCCGGCTCGGATGCTGTGCTCGTGGACGCCTGGGTGATTCAGCGCGATCAGCAAGATCCGGCTGGATATGCCGAAACCTGGTTGGCCGATTCCTCTGACCAGCTGGATCCGGCCCTGTTTGCCAGCGGATATCGTCGCTACCTCACCGATTTTGCTCAGCGATCCGTGACCGGGATCGGTTTCGGTTGGGTGCGTCTGCGGCGACGGACTACCGGGGCAGCGACCCCGTTACGCCGGCTCGAGTCATATCAGGGTGAGGTGCACCAGCCCGTGGGGCGGGCATGGACTCAGGCTGTGAAGGCCTGGGACACGCTGCAAACCACCGACTGGACGCAACGCCACGCCCGGGTCCCGTACCATGTGACCGAAGAACGGTATCAACACTTTGGGGCTGAGGATCCAGAGGTTATCATGGCCCGGCAGGGTGCCGGCTTCGGGCGGACTGCCATTCTGGACACAGCAACGGCTGCGGTATTGTCGGTAGCAGATGGGCAACTGAGCTTGCGCCAGATCTTTGCGGCGGTTTCGGGGCTCTTAGGCCTGGACAAGACCGCCAGTACCGCATTAGAACGGGCGGTTGCACAGCTGATCGTCGAAGGGTTCGTCGTCTTAGCGGATGACGGTGATTCCGTCACAAACCGTGACGAGCAGACGCAGAGCCGTGGTGAGAATTGAAATAATCGGATAGTCACAAACATTCCGGGTAGTGTGCCTGTCAGTGCATTAGTTGGCGTCATGCCTGGGAAATTATTGGAGGAACCTCGTGCCAGAGAAGTCATCCCCGACCACCGGCGGTACTCACTTGGTGATTGTGGAGTCCCCGGCGAAATCTCGGTCGATCGCCAAATATTTAGGTGACGGTTGGGTTGTGGATGCTTCAGCTGGTCACATTCGAGATCTCCCGCGTCCCTCGGACCTGCCGGCCGAACTGAAAAAGGGCAACTACGGAAAATTCGCGGTCGATACCGAGAATGGGTTTGAACCCTATTACGTGGTCTACCCGGATAAGAAGAAAAAGGTCACCGAGCTGAAGAAATTGCTCAAAGACGCCGATGACCTCTACTTGGCCACTGACGCCGACCGAGAAGGGGAAGCTATCGCCTGGCACCTCTACGAGGTGCTCAAGCCCAAGGTTCCCGTCTACCGGATGACGTTTACCGAAATCACCAAAGAAGGTGTGGCCCGCGGTTTAGACAATATCCGGGAGATCGACCACGACCTGGTCGATGCTCAAGAAACCCGTCGCATTCTGGACCGATTGTTCGGATACGAAATTTCTCCGGTGCTTTGGCGTAAAGTCGCCCCTGGGCTCTCGGCCGGACGGGTGCAGTCGGTGGCCACCCGCCTGGTCGTGGAGCGAGAACGGGAACGGATGGCATTCATCCCGGCCGGCTATTGGGACATTGACGGTCAGTTCGCCACCCAGAGCGAGGAATCCTTTACCGCCCGACTGAGTGCCGTTGATGATCGACGGGTCGCCACCGGCCGTGACTTCACCGATCGCGGTGAGCTCAAATCCTCGGCCACAGACCAGGTCGTGCACCTGGACCAATCCTCGGCTACTGCTCTGGCCGAAGGACTGGCCGATGCCGAATTTCGGGTGACTTCGGTGAAGGATAAGCCGTACCGGCGTCGTCCCGCCGCCCCGTTCACGACCTCCACATTGCAACAAGAAGCCTCCCGTAAATTGCGGTTCTCCTCACGGGTGACCATGCAGGTGGCCCAGCGACTCTATGAGAACGGGTTCATTACCTATATGCGTACTGACTCGGTGGTGCTGTCCACCGAAGCCATCAACGCCGCCCGAGGACAAGCCACCGAACTCTACGGCCAAGATTCCGTGCCCGAGACTCGGCGCTACTACACTTCCAAGAACACCGCAGCCCAGGAGGCCCACGAAGCGATCCGTCCAGCTGGGGACCACTTCCGCACTCCTGCCCAGGTCTCCTCCCAGCTCTCCGGCGACGAATACCGGCTCTATGAGCTGATTTGGAAGCGCACCGTGGCCTCGCAGATGATCGATGCCACCGGGTATACCGCCACCGTGAAGTTGCAGGCTAGCTCCGCTGAAGATACCCCGCGAGTAGCAGAGTTCAGCGCCTCCGGCACCGTGATTACCGTGCCCGGTTTCTTGGCGGCCTATGAAGAGGGCCAGGACGAGTCCAACCAGCAACAACAAGTGCGGCTACCGGATCTCAGTGTTGGTCAGCACCTGGATGCCTCTGAGGTCACTGCCAACGGCCACGAAACCACCCCGCCGGCCCGATACACCGAAGCTTCGATCGTGGCCGAACTCGAAAAGCGCGAGATCGGTCGACCCTCCACCTATGCGCCGACAATCTCGACCATCATGGATCGCGGATACGTCAAGAAACGAGGCACCGCGCTGGTGCCCTCCTGGACCGCCTTTTCGGTAATCCGGTTGCTCGAAGAACACTTCGACCGTTATGTGGATTATGACTTCACCGCTCGGATGGAAGATGACTTGGATAAGATCGCGGCTGGGGAAATGGAGCGGGCTGCGTGGCTGGAAGCGTTCTACTTCGGTGCCGAACACGCTGCCCAGACCGACGATGACCAAGCCGCCGACGGACTGAAATCTGTCGTGGAAAATCTCGGTGATATTGATGCTCGTGCGGTGAACTCGGTACATCTCACCGATGACATCACCCTGCGAGTCGGACGCTACGGGCCCTATCTGGAAAAGGCGCTACCGGCTGATGCCTCCGAAGGGACCGACCCCGAACGGGTCAATGTTCCCGAGGATTTGGCCCCGGACGAGCTCACCGCGGACAAAGCCCGGGATTTGATCGATAACGCCGCCCCGTCGGAGCGGATCCTGGGCGTGGACCCTGAGTCTGGGTATGAGATTGCCGCCAAGGACGGTCGGTACGGGCCCTATGTGACGCAAGTGATTCCGGAACCAACCCAGGAAGAAATTGACGCTCAGCCGACCGAATACTATAAAAACGGCAAGCCCAAACCGAAGAAGAAGCCCAAACGACCGAAGCCCAAGACCGCGTCCTTGCTGAAATCGATGGACTTGGCCACGGTGACCTTGGAGGATGCCCTCACGGTGCTCTCATTGCCACGCGTGGTGGGTACTGCCGACGATGGGACCAAGATCACCGCCCAGAACGGCCGATTTGGTCCGTATTTGAAGAAGGGTACTGATTCTCGGTCCTTGGAAACCGAGGAGCAGATGTTTACCATCACCCTCGAAGAAGCCGAAAAGATCTATGCCCAGCCTAAAAAGCGCGGACGTGGTGCAGCCAAGCCACCACTGGCCGAACTAGGGGAGGACCCGAACTCCGGTGGCAAGGTGGTGGTCAAGGACGGCCGTTTCGGCCCCTACATCACCGACGGTACCACCAATGTCACAGTGCC
Source organism: Auritidibacter sp. NML130574 (assembly GCF_003185725.2). Classification (GTDB taxonomy): domain Bacteria; phylum Actinomycetota; class Actinomycetes; order Actinomycetales; family Micrococcaceae; genus Auritidibacter; species Auritidibacter ignavus. The sequence goes on from NZ_CP031746.1 coordinate 2,624,685, forward strand.
ACGCGGTACCGATCCGCAGGCGGTCACCGCAGAGCAGGCCTATCAGTTGCTCAGCGATAAGCGTGCGAAAGCCCCGGCAAAGAAAAAGCGTTCACCGCGGAAAAAGACCACCGCGTCCAAAAGCTAGTAGGGCTTCACCCACCTAGCTCACCGGCGGCCGCCGCAGAGAGAGTAGGCTAGAAGCATGCGCCTTGGAGTACTGGATATTGGATCCAATACAGTTCATCTGCTTTTAGTCGACGCTCACCCCGGAGCTCGCCCCAACGCCTACGCTGATCACAAGCAACAACTGTCGTTGATCCGGCATCTCGATGACCAGGGTGCGATCACTACCGAAGGTGTCGACAAGCTTCTGTTATTCATTCGGGAGGCGGTGAGCTTTGCTCAGCGCAACGGTGCAGAAGACATGATCGCCTTTTGTACCTCGGCGATCCGTGAATCGGCCAACGGCCCAGAGGTCCTGGCCAAAGTCACCGACGAAACCGGAGTGCATCTGGCCGAACTCAGTGGCGACCAAGAAGCAGCGATGACATATTTCGCCGTCCGGCGCTGGCAAGGTTGGCACGTGGAACACCTACTGAACTTTGACATCGGTGGCGGTTCCTTCGAAATTGCCTATGGCACCGATGAGTTGCCCTCCCGTGCAGTCTCGGTCCCGTTGGGTGCAGCCCGGTTAACCCGTGAATTTCTGTCCTCGGACCCGCCGAAAGGCAAGCAACTCAGAAAGCTCTCCGGCCACATTGAGGCGGTTTTAGACGACACACTGGGACATTTGGGGGATTCGATTCAGATGCCCGAGCACACTGTGGTGACCGGCACCTCCAAGACGTTCCGTTCCTTGGCTCGTGTCGCCGGGGCCGCACCCAGCTCGGAAGGTCCCTTTGTCACCCGGACGCTGAAGCGCAAAGACCTGAAGTATTGGATCGGCAAAATGTCGAAGATGACGGTCGACCAACGAGCCCAGTTGCCCGGCGTGTCCGAAATCCGGGCCCCGCAGGTTTTGGCCGGAGGCATGGTGGCCCATGCGGCGATGAAATACTTCGGCGTCAAACGCTTGGTGATTTGCCCCTGGGCGTTGCGCGAAGGGTTAATGATGGGACGGCTCGACGCGTTGTTGATGGAAGGCGTCGTCGGTCGTGATCTGGACCCGTGGGTGGGCTCGCTGAATCTTTCCTCTGGTGCCGAAACTCCCGGGTTCTCGCTGGGGGTTGTCAGTGCCTGAGATTCCGGCCGACGTGGCGCCCATACCCGTCACGCTATCGTCTTCCTCAGTGTTTGCCCTCCCGCCACAACACGTCTTCGGAATGGCCGAAGATTTGGGCTATGACGGCGTAGAAATCATGGTCACCCAAAACTCGTGGACGCAAGACCCGAGGAAACTAGACCAACTGTCGGAAAAATACTCCATGCCCATTCATTCGATTCACGCCCCGACCTTGCTGTTCACCCAACAAGTCTGGGGCTCGGCGTGGAACAAAATTGCCCGCTCGGCCGACATGGCCCGCGAACTGGGTGCTGATATCGTGGTTGCTCATCCGCCCTTCCGCTGGCAGGGGCGCTACGCCAAAGGCTTCAAAGACGGAATCCGCGACATCATGGATGCCACCGGGGTGATGATTGCGGTGGAGAATATGTACCCTTGGAAGGTCTCCGGGCAAGAAATCAAAATGTACCTGCCGCACTGGGACCCCACCCCGGAAGATTATGACCACATCACGTGGGACTTCTCCCACGCTGGAATCTCTGACGCCGACTCGCTGGCGGTCTTCAAATTGCTCGGGTCGCGGCTGAAACATGTCCACGTCACCGATGGGACCACCAGTGCCGGAGACTCCCACTTGATTCCGGGCCAGGGTGAACAACCGGTGGCCGAATGCCTGCAGTATCTGGGAGCCACCGGATGGGACGGAGCCGCCTGCGTCGAGGTTTCCACCCGTAAAGTCTCCTATGCCGGGGAACGTGAAGAAATGCTTGCCGAGGCCCTGAGATTCACTCGCTTCCACCTGGCCGTCGGGCAAACTGCCCAGTGCCAAGCTCAGGCCACAGGGCAGTGCAACGGCCAGCACATCGCCTCACTTCATGAACAGGCTCAGACCCAACCAATGCAGATTATTTCCAACCACCAAAGAAAAATGCCCCGAGGTGACGATGACTAACGCAGCACACCAGCCCGCCGATGTGAAACTAGCCGTGATTGGACTGGGTCATATGAACACCGCCATTGTGGCCGGCTATGTGGCCACCGGCGCTGCGCCGGCGGCCATCCAGGCCACCACGCACTCTATCGCCAGCGCTACCGCCAAAAGCGAGAAACTGGGCATCACTGTCGTCTCCCTGGACAGCAACCCCGAAGCTAACCGCCAAGCCGTGGCTGAGGCAGACGTGGTACTGGTCGGGACCAAGCCGGCCGATATTGTGCCCACCCTCAGCGACCTGGCACCAGCTCTGCCGGACCGGGCTGTCGTGGTCTCGGTGGCTGCAGGCATCACCCTGCAGGCGATCACCGAGGCCGTCGGAGCCGACCAGCCGGTGGTGCGGTGCATGCCGAACCTACCGCTGACCCTGGGCAAAGGCGTGGTGGGTATGGCCGGTAATCAGGCGGTCACTGACCGAGGGCTGGCCCAAGCGGAGGCGATTTTCTCCGGTTCGGGGCGTGTCTTCCATGTGCCCGAAGACCAGATCAACCTGGTTGCTGCCATTGCCGGATCCGGGCCGGGGTACATTTTCCATATCACCGATGTGCTGGCCCAGGCTGGTGCCCAGCTCGGCCTGGACCCTGAGACCGCGGTGGAGCTGGCGCGTTTGACCGTATCCGGTGCGGGGGCGATGCTGGGTGAAGACGGAGCCGACCCCAAGGCGCTCACCGACCAGATTTGCACCCCGGGAGGTACCACCGAAGCTGCGGTGAATGCCATGGATGACTCTGGGCTTCAGGAGTTGCTGGTGACGGCTGTGCACGCCAATATTGCCCGCAGCGAGCAGATCGCCAACTCCTAAGGTTAACTCACGACAGAACCGCTCGTCCCGGTCCCGGCCGCCTAAGATCGGTCGGCGAAATTCTCAAGGTCTTCGATCGGACCGGCCACAATGAGCTCATCCCGGGTGCGTAGCACCGTCTCCGGCAGGGCTGTGGTGTAGGTACCGGAGTTGCGACGATAGGCCACAATGGTCACCCCGTACCGCGAGCGGGTCTTCACATCAACCAGTGGTTTGTGTGTGATTCGTTCGGGGGCCTGCATTTGCGCAATAGCCCAGCCACCACGGAACTCGATGAACTCCATCATCGTCCCGGTCAAAAGGTGTGCGGTGCGCTCGCCGGCATCTTGTTCCGGCAAAATGACGCGGGAGGCCCCGATCCGTTCCAAAATGGTCCGGTGCGAGGGTGTGACCGCTTTGGCTAAGACTTTATCGATGCCTAGCTCCACCAAATTCACCGTGGTCAGCACCGAGGCCTCGATCGACGTGCCGATACCGCACACAGCAATGTCGAACTCGGTGGCACCGAGCTGTTCCAACGCTTCCGGATCGGTCGTATCGGCCTGGACCACGTGAGTCAACGCGGGCGAGTATTTCTGCACCAAAACCGGATCACGGTCAACGGCCATGACTTCTTGGCCCCGCGCGGTCAATTCCAGCGCCAGGGCGGCGCCGAAACGGCCCAAACCGATCACCAGCACGGGGGCGTGGGAATCAATGGTGCGTTTAGGAGACATCAGCCGATCACGGGCCTTTCTTCGGGATAGTTATACAGCGTGGGGGCATGGCGCGTTGCCAGCCCGGCGGCGAAAGTAATGGTACCGACCCGGCCGAGGAACATCATCACACACAGCACCAGTTGCCCCCAGGCCGGGGCCTGCTCCGACAGACCGGTGGACAGCCCGCAGGTTCCGAAAGCCGAGAGAACTTCAAAACCCACCTGCTCCACACTGGCGCCAGTCAATACCGACAGCACAATCATCGCTGTCAGCACCGCGACTCCGGAACCGACCAGCAGTGCAATCGCCACTCGGATGGTATCAGCAGGAATGGTGCGATGGAAGACCGTCACATGTTGACGTCCGCGGGCCTCGGCGACAATGGCTAAACACAGCACCGCCAAGGTGGTGACTTTGATACCTCCGGCCATGGATCCGGATCCGCCTCCGATAAAGATCAGGGCATACATCAAAAACATGGAGGCCGGCGTGAGCTCTTCGACCGGATAGACGGCATAACCTCCCGAGCGAGGCATCACCGTCGAAACCACCAAGGTTTGGAATTTTTCCATCGTGTTGAACTCACCCAGGGTATCCGGATTATTCCATTCCAACAGACCGAACCCGATAAAACCCACTATCAAGAGAATTCCGGTGGCCCACAAGGTGAGCTTGGCGTGCAGGTTCAGTCGCGCGCGACGTCTCATCACCTGTTGCAGGACCAGCAGGGTGGGGGCTCCCAGTGACCCGATGATCACGCCGAGACAGACGGTGAGAATGATCCACGGGTCATGTGCGTAGGCCGTTAATCCCATCGGGTGAAGCGAAAATCCGGCGTTGCAGAAAGCAGAGATCGCGTAGAAGATGCCGTACCAGATGCCGGTAAGCCCATCGTCGGTGTAGTCAATAAATCGGGGAATCAGCACCGCGGCGACAACAGTCTCAATGGCGAATGTGGTGACCAGGACGGTTAGAACCAGTCTGCGGGTCGTACCGATGCTGGATGAGCCGGTTGCTTGCATACTCAGCAATCGCGAGCTGAGTCCGATCCGTTCTGACACGGCCATCGCGAGCATCCCGACCATGGTCATCACCCCAATGCCACCGACTTGGATGGCGATCAGAATGATAATTTGTCCGGTCAATGACCAGTGTTCTGCGGTATTGACCGAGGACAGCCCCGTGACTGTGATCGCCGAGACCGCAGTGAACCCGGCATCGTTGAGCGCGGTCGGACGATGGTTGGCTGCCGCGACCGGCAACGACAGCAGTGCGGTGAAAACCAGAATGACCAGCATGAACAGCCCGATGGCTACCCGTGCTGGAGACAGCACAAGTAAGGAGGAGACCATGCCACGCATGGTGGAGTATCCGGGGATGGTTCGTGCGGGATACTCCCGGTCCTGCTGGGTGGGGAACCTACCGGAGCGTTGATGAATCATAGCGACACCATCATGCTCCGGAAACGGTGAAATGCCTAGTCTTTTCCGTTGTATGTCATCACAAACTACCGCCCGGGCCTCGGAGCACTTACCCTAAGAGTGATGACTGACACAGACAAGACCCCGGTGCCCACCGCTGTGATGTGGGATGAAGAGTTACTGAAGTACCGTTTCAGTGATACCCACCCGATGGCCCCCATTCGCCTGGAGCTGACCTACCACCTGGCCGAACAACTTGGCGTGCTGGACAACGACCAGCTGAGTATCATGTACCCGCCGGTGGCCACAGATGCCGAGCTGGCCCGCGTCCATACAGCGGACTACATTGCCGCGGTTAAACACGCCTCGGACTACGATGACGTGGCCCAGCTCGAGACCGATCCTTCCCGCCACCAGGACAAGGAACGCTTCGACCGGGCCGGTCTGGGAACTGAAGACTGTCCGATTTTCGCTGATATGCACACCTCCTCGGCGCGTATCGCCGGCGGTTCCTTGCGAGCAGCCCAAGCCATCGCCTCCGGGGAGGTCTCTCGCGCGGTCAATTTCGCCGGCGGACTCCACCACGCCCACCGGGCTCAGGCCTCCGGGTTTTGTATCTACAACGACGCCGGGCTGGCCATTGCACACCTGCTGGATTCCGGGGTCGAGCGAGTCGCTTATGTTGATCTGGACGCCCACCACGGTGACGGCGTGGAAGCGCTGTTCTGGGACGATCCGCGGGTGCTGACGATCTCCATCCACGAATCCGGACTGATGCTGTTCCCCGGCACCGGTTTTGCCCGGGATTTCGGCGGCGATGACGCCCAGGGGTCAGCGGTGAACGTTCCGATTTCAGCTGGAGCCGGCGATGCCGCGTTTCTGCGGGCGGTTCACGCGGTGGTTCCGCAAGTGCTGAAGGCCTTCTCTCCGGAGGTATTGATCACCCAGCACGGTTGCGACGGTCACCGGCTGGACCCGCTGGCCGACTTGAACCTATCCGTCGACGGCCAACGTCAGATGATGTTGGATGCTGCGATGTGGGTCGAAGATTTCGCCGATAACCGGTGGCTGGCCCTCGGGGGCGGAGGGTATACCCCTTATCAGGTGGTGCCACGTATTTGGGCACATTTGATTGCGATCGTCGCCGGGAACCCGATCCCGTTGCGCACTGGCATTCCGCGCCAGTGGCGGGAAAAAGTTGCCGAAGTCTCCGGGTTGGAGTTGGAAAAAATACCGGAGCTGATGACAGATAATGTCGATGTGTGGTGGAGGTCGTGGGAAGTTGGTTATGATCCGGCTGACCATAACGACCAGTCAGTGATGGCCACCCGCAAGGAGATCTTTCCACTGCACGGACTCGATCCCTGGTTTGACTGATCACAAAGTCATCACAATTCACTTCGGAACCGAACTGAACTTCTGTAACCGGAGTGGATGCACTACAATTTCCAAGGTGACCCAAATCAGGGATGATCACGCGATCACCCCGAACTTCCCCTCGGGTATCACGGCACGGAAACGTTGATGGCAACGCCATCGCGCTGTTCGTCACAACACCGTTTATTTATTAATCAATGTTGAACACCGTGGAGGGGTGCACAACGTGGCACAGGGTGAAAACTTCGCCGATGCGAAATTCATGACCGTCACTGAGGTTGCTGAGATGATGCGAGTCTCCCGCATGACGGTCTACCGGATGATTCATGCCGGTGAACTCCCCGCCGTCCGGTTCGGACGTTCTTATCGTGTTCCCGAAAACGCTGTCGAACAAATCTTGTCGACTGGTTCAGCCGATCAAGCAACGGGCACGGAGGCCTAGCGGGCACGGAGGCCTAGTCTGCTGTCGCGAGCCCGCCGAGAATCCTCTGCTAGTGTTGTCATTCGTTAACACCTAGATCGCCGAAACGTTAGTCTTCGGTAAAATAGCTGGGAATCTGTACGTGTTGTGGTGTTGAGAGTTCTCCACTGTGGCGCGTTGCGGGAAAGACGAGACGACAGGAAGGAAGCCCATGGGCTCAGTCATCAAGAAGCGCCGTAAGCGCATGTCCAAGAAAAAGCACCGCAAGATGTTGCGTCGCACCCGCCACCAGCGCCGCAACAAATAGCATCCCGGCGCGTAGGGTCTAGTTGCCGTGGTGCGCTGATTCAGACGCACAGAGCCACCTGATTGTTCGGGTGGCTCTTGGTGTTTGAGCTGAACATTCCTCCTCCGCCCCAAAGCGCTATGGAAGGTTAGGCGATACCGATGTCCACTGACGACTGCGCACCAGACACACCGCCACCGGTATTGCAGGTGCTGGTGAAAAGCGGATGCCACCTCTGCGAGGAGGCAATTGCCACTGCCGAACAAATCGCAGAGGAATTCCACGTGGACTGTGGCGTGATTGATGCTAGTCTCCGCCCGGATCTGGCTGAGCGCTTCGTCGAAGAAATCCCGGTGCTGTTCGTTGACGGGTTACAGCGCGACTTTTGGCGCATCGACACTGTCAGGCTCCGAGCACTCTTGAGCGCCAGGAGACCGTCATCGGACAGACCATCGATAGAGGCCGAATAGCGTGCACCCGCTTGACGACGTGACTAGTGGTCCTGCGGAGGCTGTGGTGGCAACTGCATGGCCTGTAACCGCTGGACCTTCTCCCAGGCCTTAAACCGGAAATACTCCTGCGAAGTGGGCGTGAAGGTCAAAATCATCGCCACCACACCCAGTACCACGCTGACGACGGTAAACAGCGAAAACAGGTTGATTAACGACAACCCGGCGAAAACACATCCGATGATGCGGGCGATATTCGACCCGCGTCGCACGCCCCGGGCCACGAGCCAGTACAGCAGACCGGTCACCAGCGCTATGACGATCATCGTGGTCCGGGTCGCCATGCCCATCGGCCCGGCAATCATCTCAGAGAAACTTCCCATTTCTCCGGTGGTATCCATGGCGGCCATCATACTGTCTAGTTGAGCGATCTCTTGCGAGCTCAAACCAAAGTTCGGTAACAGCGCTTGAATAATGGAGGTGAGCACATACAGCAGGCCTGCGATGAGGATCATCCAATACGACCACACCACGTGCTGCGGTGCGGGCATGGTGGCTTGTTGCGTGCTCTGCTGAGCGGTCGGTGGCTGATTGAAACCGGCCGGAAAGGGATACTGTTGTGCGGGCAGCTGTGACTCGGTCGGGGGAGTGCCGTACTCGGAACCGTAGGCCTGCTGGTTGTCCTGCTGTTCAGGCTGTGGCTGGTGTGGAGTGAAAGTGCCGTAGCGGGGTTTGGTGTACCCAGCGTGATGCTGGGCGTTCGATGTCTGGTCGGAAGATCCTGCCTGTGCGCTACGTTCCTGTTGCCATCGCTGGAACTCTTCACCGGTGAGTCGGACACCGTACCGGGGCTGGTCGGATTGATCTTCTTCAGCCGCACCGGAGGTTTTTCGATCCTGATGCTGCTCGTCCTGGGGATACTGGGAGCCGTGGGTGGGCTCTGAACCGGAGGATTGCTGATTCTGCTCATCCGGATCCCGACGGTGGTTCTCACTCACAAGGTTGTCCTTATCTGTTGACTGATACCGTGCATACTCTGGTTGTTATCCTAACGATCCGGACGTCATCACGGCGATCTTTCAGCAAGATCTGAGAGACTAGACAGCATGAGTGTTGCCACGATCCACATGGTCCGTCACGGGGAAGTGCACAACCCCGGTGAGGTGCTGTACGGCAGATTACCTGGATTCCATCTCTCGTCGCTGGGATACCAGATGGCAGATGCGATCGCTGACTGGTTTGTCGACCGTGCCACCGAACGCGGCGAAGCCCCCAAGATTCTGGTCTCATCCCCGCTATTGCGGGCCCAAGAAACCATCCAGCCCTTGGCCGAAGCTCTGGGTTTGCCGGTGCGTATCGAGCGTCGTGTGATTGAAGCCGGCAATAAATTTGAGGGTCGCTCCGATATGTCAAGCCAGCTGAAAAAACCCTGGAATTGGCCCCTGGTGCTGAACCCGTTCCGCCCGTCCTGGGGCGAGCCCTATCGGGCCCAGGTACAACGGGTTAGCTCGGCCATGTTTGACCTGCGCGATGAATTGCTGGCTCGGCACGGTGGGGGCGAAGCTGTGGTGGTGTCCCACCAGTTGCCCATTTGGGTCACTCGGCTTAGTGCTGAGCGCGCCAGACTCTGGCACGACCCCCGAGAGCGAGAATGTTCCCTGACCTCGGTGACAACCTTCCATTTTGATCCCGGCTACCACTTGCCGCGGATCGAGTACCGGGAGCCGAACGCCGAGCTGACCGGCTCAGCCGCGGCACTGCCGGGGGCTTGATCGTGAGCATCGCGATATCGGCACCTGAGACCGTGAATGCGAATCAGACCGCCGGGCCCCGTTAGAATAGACGGACCCGTTTGTCAGCGTCGCAACACACCTCGAGTCCTTCGTTCGCGTAGGAGAAACCCAACGATGAGAGATCCTCGCTTGCACACTTCTGCCACCAGTCGCCGTGCGGTCCTGGGTGGCCTCACCGCTGTGCTGGTTGCCCCGGTGCTGGCCGCTTGTTCTTCCACCGATCCGCTAGCAGAACAGGCCGGGAACGCCGACGGCAAAAACTACATTGCCGGTGACGGTTCAGTGCTGGAGATCAGCCCGGAAGACCGTGGCGAACCGATCGAGTTCACCTCCACTACCTTCGATGGCACGCCGGTGAGCACCGCGGATTTCGCCGGATCGCCGGTGATGCTTAATTTTTGGTACGCCGCCTGTGCCCCATGTCGGGTTGAGGCCCCCGACCTGGTGGCGCTCCATGATGAATTTGGTGACCGGGTCGCCTTCTACGGGGTCAACGTCCGCGACACTGCTGGCACCGCCGAAGCTTTCGAGCGCAATTTCGAGATTACTTACCCGTCCCTGGAAGAACGGTCCGGGGAGGTGTTGCTGTCGCTGTCTGACTTCGTGCCGCCCCAAGCAGTACCGACCACACTGGTCTTGGACTCCCAAACCCGCGTGGCCGCCCGCATCCTTGGTATTGCTGAGCGCGCCACGTTGCGTTCCTTGATCGATACCGTCGTAACCGAGTAAACCTAAACTGTACCTTGATGACCCCGCATCTGCCCCTTGCCACCCACTTGACCGGTCTGGCACCGCTGTCTCAGGCCAACTCCTTCGCCGAAATTGCGCTGGACGGCTCGCTGCTATTAGCAATTCCGGTGGCTTTATTGGCCGGTCTGGTCTCGTTCCTTTCTCCCTGTGTGCTACCACTGGTTCCCGGCTACCTCGGCTACGTCACCGGTCTGTCAGGGGCCGATCTCGCCGATGAGAAACGTGGCCGCATGGCCGCCGGCATTGCCCTGTTTGTCGCCGGATTCACCCTGGTCTTCGTGCTATTGGGGCTGGTGTTCTCACAGGTCTTTGTCTGGGTACAAGGCGAGGGACAATGGCTGACCCAAATCCTCGGGGTGGTGGTGATCTTGATGGGGATTGTGTTCATGGGCGGATTCTCCTGGTTCCAGCGCGACCGCAAGATCACCTACCAGCCCTCCGCCGGGCTGGCAGGTGCCCCGGTATTGGGGATGATCTTCGGGCTCGGGTGGGCTCCCTGCATCGGTCCCACCATGTCGGCTGTACTCCTGCTATCCACCGCTGGATCCCCCAACCCCTGGCGTGGCGGTATTCTGGCCTTCGCCTATTGTTTGGGACTGGGTATCCCGTTCCTGCTGATTGCCTTGGGATTCAAGAAATCTCTGGGGGCACTGAAATTCTTCCGCACCCACCGGGTCGCCGTGATGCGTTTCGGTGGGGGCTTGCTGATTGTGTTGGGCCTGCTGATGGTCTCCGGTTTGTGGAGCGCTTGGGTCAACGAGTTGCAGGTGTGGTTCAGTAACGAAGTGAGATTACCGATCTAATGACATCAGAACAGACGAAAAAACCACAGCTTCCGAAACTGGGTGTCACCGGAACCCTCCGCTTCATCTGGACCCAGCTGACCTCCATGCGCACCGCGCTACTGTTGCTGTTGCTGTTGGCAGTGGCTGCCGTGCCGGGATCGATCTTCCCCCAGCGACCGGCCGGCCCCGAAGTTGTTGAGCAATGGATCGAAGACAACCCCGGAATTGGCCCGGTGCTGGATTCCCTGCAGTTCTTTGATGTCTACTCCTCGGTGTGGTTCTCCGCGATCTACCTGTTGCTGTTCATCTCATTGGTGGGCTGTCTGATTCCCCGGGCCAAGCAACACTGGAAACAACTGCGCTCTCAACCTCCGCGGACGCCGCGCCGGCTATCCCGCCTTCCGGAGTACGGTCGCCTCTTGTTGCGCGAGCAGGGGCCAAACCCTACCGAGGCGATCGACCAGGCCACCGCGATCCTGTCAAAGCGCGGGTACCGGGTCGATGTTCGTGACGAATCCGCCGGTAAGGGACACACCAAAACCCGGGCCGCCTCGGTGGGAGCCGAACGTGGCTACCTGCGAGAAATCGGAAACCTGATCTTCCACTTCGGACTCCTCGGCGTGCTGATTTTCATCGCTGTGGGTGGCATGTTCAGCTATAACGGCCAAAAAGTTCTCGTTGAGGGGGAAGGGTTCACCAATAACCTGGTCGCCTACGACTCCTTCACCCCGGGCACCGCTTTCGACGAAGAGATGCTCTCGCCCTTCTACGTCGAGCTTGACGACTTCGAGATCGAGTACGACCGCACTTCCACCTCCCACTACGGGCAACCGCTGACCTACACTGCGACGATGACAGTCCAGAGTTCGCCCGAGGCCGAGCCGTATCACGATACCCTGAAAGTCAACGACCCACTGACCGTCGACGGGGTGCGGATGTTCTTGGTCGGTAACGGCTATGCGCCCACTATTGTGGTCCGAGACGGCGAAGGCAACGTCGCCTTCGACGGGCCGGTGATCGCCCAAATCCAAGAGCCGGGCACCAACACCTCCTTGGCGGTCATTAAAGCCCCCGATGCTCAGCCGGACCAGCTGGGCTTTGTGGGATTGTTTTTGCCGACCTCCTACACCGGCGAGGATGGAGTCGCCGTCTCGGTCGATCCCGATGCGGGCAATCCCGAATTGATCCTGAACTCCTACTACGGCGACCTCGGCCTGGATAGTGGCGAACCGCAGAACGTCTATGTGCTCAACACCGAGAACATGACGGAGCTGAACTCACGCACCAACGACAACGGTGGGATCACCTTAGGACTGGGAGAAACGTACGAACTGCCCGACGGCAAAGGGTCGATCACCTTTGAATCCTTAGATCGCTACGTTGGGCTCGATATTCACTACGATCCGGCCAAATGGGGTGTGGGTATTTCTGCGGTGCTCGCGTTGGGCGCACTGGCGGTGTCACTGTTTGTCCGTCGCCGTCGTGTTTGGGTGCGCGCCACCGAGGATCCCATCACGGGGTCCACTGCGATCGAGTATGGTTTGTTAGCGCGCGGAGAGTCCTTCGGATTGCGCGAAGAAAACATCAAGATTCGGCTGGCCATGGAAGAGATCTGGCCGGTGATTCCACCTGAGGAATCTGGACCGGTACCTGAGGAATCGGCTCGTGGGGCAAAGCGATCTGGCCCTTCGTCATAACTGCGCGTGGTGTGGGAAGAAACGTAGAATACCGGTGACAACTCCCCACCGCGAGTTCGACCATCGACTAACGGAGACCCTCAATGAAACCAGTCAATGAGACCCTCGGCGAGTACAGCGATCTCTTTATGCTCATCGCTGCCCTGGTCTACCTTGTCGCCTTTTTCTTATTCATGTGGGACATGGCCACTGCCTCGAAGACCATTCGCCGCGTCGAGAACGAACTCTATGATGATCACGTGCGTGAACTGGAAGAAGTTGGGGAGCGCAAGGCCCAGAAAACCGCCAACGCGGAGGTGAGCGCACCGGCGCTGGTCGGTGCCGGTGGTGGTAGCTCCACCGCCGCGTGGGACGACACCGGGCGGGAAGACACCGATGTTTCGGGTCCGGCCGACCGTCTCGACCAGCGTCAGACGTCAGGACACACAGCTGATATGTTCGGTGACCACCGGGTGGGTGCTCGACTGGTCTCCGACGATATGGACTATTCCGGCCACACGCGCCGGCCCTGGGCCAATGTGGCCGTTGCGATCACGGTTTTTGCTGCGGTGATCCACACAGCCGCTGTGATCTCTCGTGGCGTGGCAGCCAACCGTGTGCCCTGGTCGAACCTGTACGAATTCATGACCACCGGAGCGTTGGTTATCTCGCTGGTCTACCTCGGGTTCCTGATCCGCAAAGACCTCCGCTTTGTGGGGACCTTCGTCACCGCCGTCATCGTGCTGATGCTCACGGCAGCCACGATTGGTTTCGCCACGCCGGTCGCCAACGAGCAACCGGCGTTACAGTCCTGGTGGCTGGTTATTCACGTCTCGGTGGCGGTGATGGCCACCGGAATCTTCTCCCTGACGTTCGCCATGTCGGTGTTGCAGCTGATCAAACAGCGCGCCGAGGTCAAAGCCAAAGCCGGACAGCAACCCTGGTCTTTCTTGCGCCTGGTCCCCTCCTCCTTCGCCTTGGAGAATTGGACGTACCGCTTGAACGCTGTGGCCTTCGTGATGTGGACTTTCACGCTGATCGCCGGTGCGATCTGGGCCGAGCAGGCTTGGGGGCGCTACTGGGGCTGGGACGCCAAAGAAGTGTGGACTTTCGTGATTTGGGTGGTCTATGCAGGCTACCTGCACGCGCGCGCCACCCGCGGCTGGACCGGGACCCGTGCGGCCTGGTTGAACATCATCGGCTTCACCTGCCTGGTCTTCAACTACACCATCGTCAACCTCTACTTCCCCTCGCTACACTCTTACGCTGGAGTCTAAGCCTCAAAAAGCCCGGACATGGTCGGTCACGAAAGCCTGCATATGACGTATCATGACATGCCGAACAGCGATGTTTTTCCGGATCTCCGGGATTCTGGGAGGGGCACTCGGGACGTGGCCTAAGATCCGGTAACCTCACCTTCTATGAATGCAGAGACCATCTCCGAGATGCTCGGTCAGGTAGAGGACATGGCCTGGCAACTTCTGGGCATGCCTGTGATCATCCTGCTCGGCTTTTATCTCACCGTGCGTACCGGAATGGTCCAGATTCGACATTTGCCCGATATGTTCCGGGCGATCACCGACCGTGCCACGCGCGACGATACGGGACGCACCCGGTCTCTGTCGGCCTTCCAAGCCTTCGCAGTGACCGCCTCGGCCCGAGTTGGCACCGGAAATATCGCCGGAGTGGCCGGTGCCATTGCTATGGGAGGCCCGGGCGCCGTTTTTTGGATGTGGGGTCATGGCGATCCTCAACTCGGCCGCGTCTTTTGTGGAGTCCACACTAGCCCAGCTGTACAAGACCCGTCGTTTCGACACTTTTAAGGGCGGACCGGCCTATTACATCGAACGAGGTCTCGGTTCTCGCGCCGGTGGCATTGTCTTTGCCGTGATCTTTATCTTCTGCTTCGCCTTGAGCTTCACCTCGCTACAGGCCAATACCATCGTGGACTCTGTGACCGGTGCCGCGACCGAACTCGGCGTGGAGGATACCACCGCACTCACCTGGGGTCTGGCCGTGGTGCTGGTGATTCTCACCGGCCTGATTGTCATCGCCGGTTTGCGCCGCGTGGCAAGGGTGGCTCAAAACGTGGTGCCCGTGATGGCGATGCTATACATTCTGCTCGGGCTTGCGGTGATGATCATCCATATTGACCAGCTTCCCACCGTCATGGGCCTGATCTTTGGTGAGGCATTCAATTTTGAGGCGGCCGCCGGTGGCGCATTTGGCACGGTGCTGATGGCCGGTATCCAACGTGGCATGCTCTCCAACGAGGCAGGCATGGGGTCGGTGCCGAACGTGGCCGCCACGGCCGATGTCTCTCACCCCGCGAAACAGGGTCTGGTGCAGTCCCTGGGGGTTTACCTGGACACCGTTGTCATTTGCTCAGTTACGTCTTTCATTATCCTGTTTACGTACCCCGATCCAGTTGCGACCGCAGACGCCAATCCGGGGGTCGAACTGACTCAGATGGCGTTGACCTCAACGTTCGGTGCGTTGGGTGCTGTTGCCCTGGCCGTGATTATTCTGCTGGTGTCGTTCACCTCAATCCTGGGCAACTACTCCTATGGCGAGGCGAACATCTTGTTCCTGTCGGATTCAGAGAAACTGCGCAAGATCTACGCGGTGGTGCTGACCGGCGTGGTCTTCGTGGGATCGACGATTTCGGTGGATATCGCCTGGGCGATTGCTGGAGTCACCATGGTCGTCATCGCGCTGTTCAATTTTGTGGTGATCACTGAGATGTCTGGTACCGCGATCCGCCTACTCAAACACTACACAGCACAACGACGTGACGGTAGAGAACCGATCTTTCTCGCCTCCGATATGCCTGACCTGGAAAACATCGAATGTTGGACAACGGAAGACATCTCAGGACACCGGCAACCCCATACGTAGCGGTGCTTCTGGCTTGTGGCTAGGACCGTTGCGATCCGGTCGAGTCGCCAGGGAAATCCTCGTCGTCGGGATCGTCTGGAGTCTCGGAGCTGTCATTGGTGTGAGCAGAATCGTGCCGTTCTCTGAGCTTCCGCTCGTAGGCGTCTAACTTGGCTTCTCGAGCGTCGAGCTGTTCTTCACGAGCTTTCTGGCGACGCTGAATATCGAGACGACGCAAGAATTCGTCATCATCGTCTGGGGACTTCGGCCGGGCCGGCTGTTGTTTGCTACGTTGTGGACTCGACCCCAAACTGCCGGGCTGTGGCAGTGTACGACGGTGGCCAAAGAACAGCCACAGCAATGCTCCCACGGCAGGAACGAGAGCGATTATCACTAGCCAAGCCGGTTTTGCCAGGGTGCGGATGCGCTCTCGGGGAGTTTGCATGCACTCGACGAAAGCGTAGATCATCACGCCGAGGGCGACGATCGCTAGTGGAATCAGAAAACGCATGGTACCAGTCTACGAAGGAACGGGTCATCGCGCGTGCTCGTTTCTCCGGAAGAACGATCCCGGGTTTAGACTGGGACACTATGAAGTTTCTGGTCTATGGTGGCTTGCGCCTGTTGCTGTTCGGGTTGGCCTTTGCAATCACCGCCTATGTCACCTCGTCGTGGCCGTTGGCTGCCTCGTGGATCTTTGCCACGGTGATCGGTCTCATCGTCAGTTTCGCGGTGGGATACCTCCTGTTGGACCGGCTACGCAATGCAGCCGGACAGAACCTGGCAGATATTTTCTCGCCGAATCGCAAAGAAAATGGGGTCCAAGAACTCAAGGACGCCGAAGCCGAGGACAGCTTTACCGCCGGCCGGTTCCACGACGCCCAGCAGCAACGTGGCGAAGCCGAAGCCGAAGCGCAACGGGCCGAGAAGCGGTAGGGCACCAGCGCTCTAGAGCAGAGCGCCTGCGGTGAACAACATCGCATACATCAAGCCCAGGATACCGGTGAGTTTCAAGACGGGAATCAGGTCTCGGCGGTCCGTGGACTCAATCATGATGATGGAGGGGCGGATGCAGATGCCCAACACGATCAGTAACAACAGCAACCACGGGTGGATCGGGACGAAGAGTAGCGGGAGTACCACGGCGATGAATAGCATCACCGGATAGCTCCAGCGTGCAGCGGTGTCACCCAGTCGCACGGCCAGCGTCATTTTTCCGGTCTCGCGGTCGGTGGGAATATCGCGGACGTTATTGGCCATCAGCAGCGCGGTGGAGATCAGGCCACACCCGATCGCTCCCATCCACGCCAGCCCGGAGAGGGCGAGCGCCTGAGTGTAGGTGGTACCCAATACCGCGACAAGCCCGAAGAAAATGAAGACGAAGACTTCGCCTAATCCCACGTACCCGTAGGGGTGTTTGCCCCCGGTGTAATACCAGGCGGCCAACACGGCCAGTACGCCGATGACGATCAGCCACCAGGTTCCTGACAGGCCGATCAGGATCAGACCCGCGAGTCCAGCTACGCCGAAACATCCGAAAGCCGCCAGCTTGACTCGACGCGGTTCGGTGGATCGTGAACCGGTCAGCCGGAAGGGACCGACCCGGTTGTCATCGGTGCCACGGATGCCGTCGGAGTAGTCATTGGAATAGTTGACCCCGACCTGCATGGCCAGCGCCACGATGAGAGCAAGGACAGCGCGTAGTGGGTTGAAGGAGTCCAGCTCTGCAGCTGCGGCCGAGCCAACCACGACCGGAGCGATGGCCATGGGAAGGGTGCGCAATCGTGCGGCTGAGACCCACTGAGAAAATGTTGCCACCTGGTGTGTTACTCCTTGGTCTGACTCGAGGCATCACGGGATGCAGTGCCTTCCGGTGCCGATGATGGCACCCCTTCACTGTAGTACTCACTCGGAGAGCAACTGTTGAAGATAACGCCGGTCGGGCTTGCCGTTGGCGAGCAAGGGGATCCGATCCAGAACGGTGAAGGACTTGGGCGCGGCCGCCTCACCTAGCTGCGCACGTACCCAACGACGAAGGGCTGTGTCTCGTTGGCTCCCCGACTCGATGGCCGCATCCTCAGCCGGCACGATACCGGCGACAATACGTTGTCCCCAGTGGTCATCGGCTACCCCGGTCACAAAAGCCTCGCGAATTGTTGGATGCGACTCCAGCACCCGCTGGATTTCGGCGGCGGAGACCTTGACCGCTCCCGAGATCAACACATCATCCACCCGTCCCAGCACACGCAGTTGCGGAGTCTGCGAGGTTGAGGCGGTGAGGATTTCCCCGTAGTCATCGGTGAGGTAGGTGCGGGTGCCATCCGGGCCGGTCCGAAAGTGCTCGGCGGTGAGCTTGGGCTGGTCGAGGTAGCCGGTAGCGACCATGGCGCCGGTGAGGGTGACCCGGTCCACCGCGGCCCCGCCGGCGATGGTGTGCCGGGCCACCCCCAGGTCCACGCCCGGTAGCGGACGGCCGTTG
This sequence comes from Auritidibacter sp. NML130574, assembly GCF_003185725.2. Lineage (GTDB taxonomy): Bacteria > Actinomycetota > Actinomycetes > Actinomycetales > Micrococcaceae > Auritidibacter > Auritidibacter ignavus. The sequence goes on from NZ_CP031746.1 coordinate 2,642,694, forward strand.
TAGACGCACCCACCACACGTTTCCGAGGAACCATAGGTTAGCATCAGCTTGATGCCGTGCTGGCGGGCTGCCTCGACGCTGGCCTGCGGCGCGCGAGCGCCACCGACCAACACGGCGCTGTAGGACCGCAGGCCATCGATCACCTCGGGGATCGCCTCCCCGGCCTCCAGAAGCCGGGTCAGTTGCGTGGGGACCAGCGAGACGTACCGGGGTTGGTCCACCGGGGTGCGCTCGTTGAGGCCTGCGGTGGTAGCAACGAACTTTTCGGCCGTAAAGGGTCCGGAGGGCAGCACCAGTGGCGTGGTTCCGGCCATGATCGATCGAGACAGCACCGCGAGACCGGCCACGAACTGGGCCCCGACCGCCAGCAGCCAGCGTCCCTGACCGGCCAGCGCTTCCGCGGTGGCGGTTGCCGAGGCTTGCAACGCGGAGGTAGACAACAGGGTTTGTTTGGGCTTGCCGGTGGACCCGGAGGTGCGAACCACCGCGGCGATGTCGGGGCCCCCGCCCCGAGCGGGGTCTCTGGCCTCGGGGCGGAAGATCACCTCGCCGGAGCCGGTGAACTCCACCGGATCACCGGTGTGGTCCATCGCGCGTTGCAGCGCAACGAGCATCTGGTCGAGCTGGTGCGGTGTTGGTAAGTCCATGCCGTGACGACCCTATCGCGGGGACGGGATTAGAAATAGCGAGGGAACGCCGACCAGTCCGGGTCCCGTTTTTGCAGAAAGGCGTTCTTGCCTTCGACCGCTTCATCGGTCATATAGGCTAGGCGGGTTGCCTCGCCGGCGAAGACCTGCTGGCCCGCCATCCCATCGTCGGCCAGGTTGAAGGCGAATTTCAGCATGCGAATGGCTTGCGGAGACTGAGCATTGATATCGGCGGCATACTGGAGTGCCACGTCTTCGAGTTTCTCGTGCGGGACCGCTTCATTGACCGCACCGGCGTCAACCATATCTTGGGCAGAATACTCACGCGCGGTAAAGAAAATTTCTCGGGCCTTCTTCTGGCCCACCATCCGGGCGAGCAGGGCTGAGCCGTAGCCGGCGTCAAAAGAGCCCACGGTCGCATCGGTCTGCTTGAACTTTCCGTGCTCGGCCGAGGCCAATGTCAGATCAGCGACAACGTGCAATGAATGGCCACCACCGGCTGCCCAGCCATTGACCAGGGCGATGACCGGTTTGGGGGTGGTGCGGATCAGGCGTTGGACTTCCAGGATGTGCAGGCGTCCGGCACGGGCGGGGTCGATCGTTTCAGCGGTATCCCCGCGGGCATAGTGGTAGCCATCCCGGCCACGGATCCGCTGGTCGCCACCGGAACAGAAACTGTGGCCACCATCCTTGGGCGAGGGGCCGTTACCGGTCAGCAGGATGCACCCCACGTCTGAGGACATCCGGGCGTGGTCCAGGGCCCGGTAGAGCTCGTCGACGGTGCCGGGACGGAAAGCATTGCGTACCTCGGGACGGTTGAAGGCGATGCGCACGGTCGGCAGATCGCCCACCCAGTCCCCGTTGTCATCGCGGAGCACCTGGCGGTGGTAGGTCAGGTCGGTGAAATCACATCCTGGCACCACCCGCCACTGGCTCGGGTCGAAAATATCTGAGACCTTCTCAGGAACGGAGGTATCGGCCGGTTGGGGCCGGGCAGGGTAAGGCTGTGCAGAGTGCGTGGGCGAAGTCTCGGTCATGGAACCCAGTCTAGTCATGATGGTCGCTGGTTAGACTGGTGAGCACAGCAACAGCCAGTAACTACCTCACGGTGTCGAGACCTCAACAGAGAGCACATCATGACTACATACTCGTTGCAACGACTGGATTGGGATGGAGCGGTCAATGCCTGGCAGATTCGTCCAGGGTTCTTCCGGATGGGACGGGCTGAAGCGCTGACTTCTCGTGGCTGGGACCAGATGGTCGATGCCGGCGTGGGGACGGTGGTTGATCTGCGTAATACTCCCGAGATGCGCAGACGGTCCACCGATCCGGTAGCTGGGCAGCGTCCCGCAGCGCTCACTCGGGTCAACACGCCTGTCCACGAGCTGCAGCGCGAGGAGTTTTGGGCCCGGTATGACCCCTACCCGCGGGACCCGAGTAGCTACCAGGACATCATCGAGACCTTCCCGGATATGGTTGCCACCGCGGTGGAGGCGGTGCTGGCTCCGCTGGAGCGTGGGGAATCGGTGGTGGTGCACTGCTCGGCGGGTCGCGACCGGACCGGGTTGGTGGTTACCCTCGCCCTGCAATCCGGCCGCGTTCCCGGCGGTGGTACGACCCTGCACGAGCTTCTCGCCGTGCACGAGGCCGCCTTACGTGGCATCAACGACCACCACTTGCACTCGGCGGTTCCGCATCCGATCGAGCGTGGGCTCACCGGTGAGGAGTTTGAGCGCGACCTAGCTTTTCGTGCCAGGGCTCTGGAAAAGTTTGTGCGACAATGGACACCGCGCCGGGTTGCGGAGTTCTTGGACCTCGCCGAGCAGAACCGCACCTAGTTCTCCAGCTTGCGTCCGGTGGTTTCCGGTGCCAGGACGAACATGACGATCACGGCCACCACCACGGTGCCGGCTCCCACCAGGAAGCTTCCCGGCAGACCCAGGACCGGGACCAGTGCGGTGATAAAAATGAGCGGTCCAACACCGGCGGAAATACGGGAGATGGTTGAAGCCCAACCGAAACCAGAGGCCCGTAGCTCGGTGGGGTAGATCTCGGAGGCATAGGCATACATGACTGGGATCGCGACCTGAATGACCATTCCGTAGGTCAAGATCACCGGTAGTACCGCGGAGGGGATGTCCAAGACCATCGCCAGTAGCACCAAGAGTAGCGAGCCGATGATCGCCGAGATGGCCAGCAGCGGTCGACGACCGGTTCTTTCGATGGAGTATGTGGCAATCAGTGCGCCCACCAGACCGAAAGCGGCCATACCACCGGTGGTGATAAAGGCCTGGGACTCGACGTACCCGGCCTCGATGAGGAAGGTCGGCAACCACTGCAAGGAAACGTAGTAGACGAACATGATGGTCAAGAACAGCAACCAGACCGACAGAGTGATTTTCCACGAGTACGCCCAAACACGACGTAGCTGGTCGAAAATCGCCCCCGAGGACATCGTGGGAACATCCGTCATGGTTTCCAGCTGATAGGGTTTCGGTTCGGCCCCGGTGGCCTCGACCAGCCGGTCAATGACGTGGCGAGCCTTGTCGTGTTGGTTAGTGCGAATCAGATACATCGGTGATTCCGGGACCCAGAGCCGCACGAAGATCAGCAGTATGGCTGGCAGTACCATGACCAGCATGGTCGGTCGCCAGTCAGCAAAAATCCCCACGAGCCAGGCGGAGACGAACCCAGCCAGCGCGGCACCGATCGGCCACCACGCGTCCATGGCCGCCAGTACTCGGCCACGTTGTCGACGTGGCGTGAATTCTCCGACCAGGGCGTAGTCGACCGGAATCGCGCCCCCGAGCCCGAACCCGGCAATGAATCGCAGAATCGCGAAGGTGACGATATCGGTAGCAAACACTCCGGCAATGGTGAACAGTGCGAAAGTTGCAATGGTGGCGGTAAAGGCGGCTTTGCGCCCGATGCGGTCAGCGATGGTGGACCAGACAAAGGCACCGACGGCCATGCCCAACAGGTTAGCGGTGCCGATCCAGGCAGCTTGACCTGGCTCGAGATTCCATTCCTCGGAGAGTAGCGGGATTAGCACACCGTTGAGTGAGACGTCCCAGGCGTCAAACATGAATCCTAGACCGCCGATCAGGAAGATTCGTCCCTGAACGTTCCATTTCCAGGGCAGATTCTGGACGACATCGCTACCGGTGAGAGTGTGTGGTGATGAGTGAGCCATGCCATGATGCTAGGACAGTGCGTCGCCGATTGCATGCCCAGGCCCTGAATGAGTCGTCAGCTGACGACTGCGGACGTAACACCCGTCGCGTCGGTGGAGCAGGGACCGATGCTACGCCCGTTGGTCACACGGTGGCTACTACCTGAGGCGAGCGTTTAGACCTCGCGGGCCAGCAACGTGTCGTGGTCCTGGGTAGACAGCAGGTACAGGGGAATCTCCAGCACCGAACGTGCGCCAGTTTCACCGGCTTCGGCCAGCCGTGCTGCGGCACGAGCGAAGGCCACCATGGCGGCGGCAGTGAAATCTGGGTTGGACTCGAGCTCGAGGGTGAACTCCACGCTTTGCTGGGAACCGCCCAGATCGCCGGTGGTGATCACATGACCGCCGTGGGGCATGCCGAGGTGGTCACGTTCGAATTCTTCCTCAGAGATGAAGTTCACGGTGGTCTGGTACGGGGCGAAGTAAGCCGGCATGTTCACAATCTCTTCGCGAATCCGGTCGTGATCGGTCTCATCGGCGACGATGTAACACACCCGAGCGTGAGCCTCGGTGGCGACAATGTCCTCGCCACCACCGGCGCGAGCCTCGGCGATGGCATCTTCGCGGGGCACGGTGTATTGCACCCCGCGCTTGACCCCTTCCACCCGGCGCACCGCATCAGAATGACCCTGCGACAGTCCCTTACCCCAGAACGTATTCTGCACCGGCTGAGGGAATAGCGCCTGGCCGAGCACGCGGTTCATCGAGAAGAGGCCCGGGTCCCACCCAGTGGAGATGATCGACAGGTGGCCGGAGCTTTCAGCGGCTGCGTTCATCTTCTGATAGTGCTCGGGGACCTTCGAGTGGTTGTCGTAGGTGTCCACGGTGGTGAAGTGCTCGGCGAATCCAGTAGCTTGTTCCGGGATATCGGTGGCTGAACCCAGGCAGAGCAGGAGCACATCAACCCGGTCGGCATACTGGGCGGCATCGGCGACGGGGTAGACAGGAGTCTGCGTGTCAAGATTGTCCCGACGAGAGAAGATGCCGAAGAGCTCGAAGTCCTCGGTAGCCTTGATGAGTTTTTCAGCGGAACGGCCCAGGTTGCCGTATCCAACAATGGCAGCGGTGATGGTCATGAGTACTCCTTGATCTGGTGCTCTTCACGGTTCTCTGGCCTGACACCCTGCTGATGCCGGGCCGGCTAGAATACACCCCAAGCCTAACAGCAATTGCCCGTGTCTAATAGGAGTGGATACTGTGTCTTTGCTGTAGAAGTGCTGATGGTGCGTGCCTGGCGATTTTTCTTACCTCCGCCGTTCGGTGGCGTTCAAGGCGGTGAGCAGAAACGCGTACTCCCAGGCCTGGTCTTCCCACATGCGATAGCGTCCGGAGGCTCCGCCGTGTCCGCCATCCATTTCAATCTTGAGTAACACCGGCGATCCGCCGGCCTCCACAGGGGCGTCGTGGCGGCTGGTGACGGTTTGTCGCAATTGCTGGACCCACTTGGCCGGTTCCACATACAGCACCCGGGTATCGTGCAGTGAGGTCACCGCAGCGATGGCCGGATAGTCCACGGGCCGAACATTGGTATAGGGCGTATAAGAGGCCATATAGTCATAAGCCTCGGGATCCTGCAGGGGATTACCCCACTCATCCCATTCCAAGGTGGTCAACGGCAAATCTGGGTCCAGCATCGAGGTGAGCACGTCCACGAAGGGCACATCGGCCAAGATGGCCCGGTAGAGCTCGGGAGCGAGATTGGCAACCGCACCCATCAGCAGTCCACCGGCTGAGCCACCCATGGCTACAATCCGGTCGGGGTCGACCCACCCGGAGGAGGCGACAAATCGGGTGGCATCGACGAAATCGGTGAAACTATTTTTCTTATGTAGCTTCTTGCCGTGCTCGTACCAGGGACGTCCCAGTTCCCCGCCGCCACGGACGTGGATGACCACGAAGACCACGCCACGGTCCAGCAACGACAGTCGGGACGGGGCAAAGAATGGATCCATGGAGATCTCGTAGGAGCCGTAACCATACAGCAGAGCGGGATTGCTACCATCCCAGGCCACATCACGGTGACGGATGATCGAAAGTGGAATGGCCACGGACTCTTCGGGGCGGGACGTGGGCGCCCACCAGCGTTCCACCAGATAGGCGCTCGGGTCGTAGTCGGGGACCTGTTGGCGGCGTCGCACTGACAACTCGCGGGTGGTGGGGTCATAGTCCAGGACGTGGACCGGGGTGACCCAGGAACTGTAGCTCAGCCGGATTAGCGGTGATTGGTAGGGAGCCGAGACCAACTCACAGCTAAAAAGCTCTTCGGGAAACTGCGGTTCCACGGCCGGCTGTTGATTTTCGGTGCCTAACCCCTCCAGCGGGATCACCATGGTGCGCGGGGTGGTCTCCACCCGGGCGGAGACGATCGCGTGAGTACGGTTGACGTCGACCTCATCAATCTTGGTCGTGAACGAGTGAGGCATCACGGTTCGCCAGGTCTCGGGTTCGGTGACGGTCTGCGCGGCCACCATCGAGACCGTGTTGTTCGGAAGCGGTGTGCCATCCAGTGGGTTCCGGTCATGAACAATGAGGTAGAAGCGCTGATCGTCGATGACGACTGGGGTGAGCGTGTGCAAACTGTTCAGCTGGCGACTGACGGCCAGCTGCGGGGCGGGAATACTCGGGTCGGTCTCCGACAGCGCAAGCACTCGGGTCTCGGAGATCTCTGAGGTCCCAGAGGAGATGATCAACTCGGTGCGGTCGGCTGAGAGGCTGAACCCGGTCCAGTACATCTGGTCGGGTTCCTGATAGATCAGCTGGTCCGCACTGCTCGAGGCGCCCAGCCGGTGGACCATGACCCGGTTGGGGCGCCAGGAATCATCGGGCAAACAGTAGAACACCTGCTGGCCGGTGCGGTCGAAGCTCAGGCCGGCGAAGACACCGGTGAGATCCTCCTGGTGATCCTCACCGGTGGTCAGATCACGGACCAGCAACCGGTAGAGCTCATTGCCGGTGGTGTCGACCAGATAGGCCAGCGTGTTGCCGTCAGGGGAGACGCTCATCCCACCCAGCGAAAAGAAGGGATGGCCCTCGGCGGCTTCATTGACGTCAAGAATTACCTGTTCACCGGACAGGGGCTGGTCACGTTCCACCACCGGCGGGGTCCAATCGGCTACCAGATCACCGGTGCTCTCGGCTGCTACCCGGCAGTGAATGGGGTACTGGCTACCCTCGCGCGTGCGGACAAAATACCACCAGTCATCCCGGCGTATTGGCACCGAAAGATCTGTTTCGATGGTGTGGGATTTGATCTCGGCGAAAATCTGCTCCCGCAACGGTTGTTGATCGGCAGTGAGCTGTTCGGTGTAGGAGTTCTCCTCCCGCAAATGCTGCAACACCTCGGGATTATCGGCATCACGTAACCACTCGTAGTGGTCCGTGAGGGTCCGGCCGTGGTGAGTGACCGTGTGGGGACGTTTGGCTGCGAGGGGTGGATTAAAGCTCATAGCCCCATGCTACGCAACCGAATGGACCGAGTCTGGTGGGCTAGTTTAGCCCTAATAATCCGCGGAAGACGCCCATACCGAAGAAGAGTACGAAAGCCGCCGCGACCACCCACATCAGCGGGTGGACTTCTTTGATGCGTCCTTGACCGGTGCGGATGACCGCGTAGGCAATCATGCCGGCCCCGATACCGTTGGCGATCGAGTAGGTGAAGGGCATCAGGATGAACGTCAAAAAGGCCGGGATAGCAGCACCCCAGTCGGAGAAATCAATATTGGTGACCTGGGTGACCATCATGAAACCGACCACCACCAAGGCGGGGGCGACGGCTTCGAAGGGCACCAGGTAGATCAGTGGGGAGAGGAACATCGCCAGGATGAACAGCAAGCCGGTAACCACTGACGCGAAACCGGTGCGGGCCCCTTCACCGATGCCGGTGCCCGATTCGACGAAGATCTGGTTGGAGGAACCGGAGCCAGCACCACCGGCGGTGACCGCAATGGCATCGGCCATCAGTACCCGGTTCAGATGCGGAATATTGCCCTGGGCGTCCACGTTGCCAGCTTCCCGGGCCAGACCGGTGGAGGTGCCCATGGCATCGAAGAACACCGACAGTAGGATCGCGAAGACCAGCAAGGTGGCCATCACCGCGCCCACGGAATCGGCGGTAAAGGCACTGAAGGAGATCTTGCCTAGCAGGCTCAGATCCGGTGCCGTCCATTCCGGTACTGAGGGGGCCACCAGCGACCAACCGACCGGGTTGACGTTACCATCATCATCCACGGCGGGGCCGATCTGGAAGATGGCTTCGAAAATATTGGCCAGCACCGTTCCGGCGACAATGCCGATCAAGATCGCTCCGGGGACCTTGCGAATGACCAGTAGCGCGGTGATGACCAGTCCAATCACGAAGACCAGCACCGGCCAGCCCTCGAGTTCTCCGCCGGTTCCGAGACCAACCGGCACGGTCGTACCGGCCTCATCGGGTAGACGGCGCACGAAACCGGCGTTGACGAGCCCGATCAGGGAAATGAACAGGCCGATTCCGACCACGATGGCGGTTTTCAAAGAGTCCGGAATTGCACGGAAGACCGCTTCACGGAAACCGGTAGCAACCAGGATGATCATCACCAGGCCCGCGACCACAATGAGGCCCATGGCCTGGGGCCAGGTCAGTTCCGGGGTGGTCGCCACGGTAATGGCGATAAATGCGTTGATTCCCAGTCCCGCCGCCAGCGCGAAGGGGTGTTTGGCCCACAAGCCCATCAGGATGGTGCTCAGCCCGGCCAACAGGGCAGTCACGGCAGCAACGCGAGGAATGCCAAGCACCTCCCCGGCGGCATCTTCCCCGGAGAGTACCAAGGGATTGAGCACCACAATGTAGCTCATCGCCAAAAAGGTGGCGATCCCGCCTCGAACTTCGCGTCCGAGCGTGGAACCACGTTCGGTGATTTTGAAGTAGCGATCGAGAGCGTTGCGAGGACGGGCATCGGCGACCGAATTGACGGTCACGAGATGATCGGAATCGATCTTGGCAGAGCCGTGTTCAGAGCTGTTGTTGGCCATGCCGATTATGTTATAGCGCTCAGCCTTCAGCAGAAAATTCTTTATCGACTTCCGCGCTGGCCGGTTTCAGCGCGGAAGAACGTGGAGAGCACTCCGTAGATCACAAAGCAGGACCCGGCAATAAACAGTGCGCCATAAGCCAGGTACCACATGCTGGCCAAGGACTCGGGGTTGAACTGTTCGGGGACCATATTCAGTCCGGTGGCAATCGCCACGGTGGCCGCGGCTCCCAGGAGCACCATGATCCCCAGAGTCCACAGCAAAGCGTTCCACCCCAGATCGCGGGGGCGGCCCCGAGCTGAGAAAGCATTCCACTGCGGTTCGACACGGAAAATGATCGCTCCGCCGATCAGCCCCCAAATGCCCGAGACCAGCAAGGCCGCGACCATATCGGCGGGACGGTGCCAGGCCTCGAGGAAGGTGGCTACTCCCACCGCCGAGACAAAAACCGCGCCTAAGAACGCCACCAGTGACCGCCAGCGTGGTGCCACCACCAAAAAGATCGCAATCACCGCAGCGGCAGCGAAGGTGGTGTGTCCCGAGGGCATGGAATTGCCGGTGTAGTAGGGCACGCCATTGGCGAGATCGGGACGGGTCAGCACGACATTCTTGAGCACTTGTGTGCTGATGTTGGCCCCGGCAAATACCACTACCGCGATCAGTGACGCCAGCCAGCGCCGGCGGAATAAGGTGATCACCACAAACGTCAGCACCGCCAAGACTGCGACCACGGTGGGCAACTCGCTCAGCACCATCTGGGAGTAGCCGTGCAAGGACTGCAGGTTTTGCGTGGCCGAGTTAATGGCGGCCTGTTCGATGATTTGGCCGGTATGTGAGGTCACGAAGAAGGTATAGATGCCCCACAGCGCCAGTGCCATCACCAGCGCCCAAAGGGCCCAGAGTCCCAGACGGGAGGCCGGCTGGATGGCCATCGGAGCGTGCCCCGGCTGGTGTTGAGGGTGGCGTTCGCGTCGGCGTGAGCCAGCCGATTCATCCGAGACATGGGAGACGAGGCCGGGCTCGGATAGCCTGTCTGGTGAGGCAGGGGAGGAGGGGGCGTTCGGATGTAGCTCATCCACCTGAAAAATGTCGGTTTCCCCGTATTGGTTATATGTCTTCTTCGGATCAAAGGGCACCTGTTTTTCGGCGGAGATCGGTTCAGATTCGGGGTCCTGTTCCGGGTCGTGCTGGGATGATCGATGCCGAAAGTTCACAGCGCCATTATCCCGTACCTATCTGGGAATTGACGCAATTACACTGGAGAGGATGAAGACTGTCGGTGATCACACACCTTGGAGCGATGACCGGTTACCCGATTTGATCTCACCGGTGGGGCTGGTTTCGCGGGAGGAACTGCACCGTGTGGCAGTGGCGGTTGGGCTTCCGATGCGGACCCGTTTCCGCGGGCTGACGGTGCGGGAAGCGATGCTGATCAAAGGGCCACGAGGGTGGGCAGAATTTTCACCCTTCGCCGAATACGGGCCTGTGGAATCCTCGCGCTGGCTGTCGGCCACTCTGGAAGCTGGCTGGCTGGGTTTTCCCACGCCGCGGCGTAGCACGGTGTTGGTCAATGCCACCGTGCCAGCTATTGCCGCCGATCAGGTTGAGACTGTGTTGCGTGGTTTCACTACCGACGGTGATCTATCGAGCCTTTCGGCGGTGAAGATTAAGATCGCCGAAAAACTCCCGGCCGATCCGGCCCAGCTCGATCGACACATACACGGTGTACAGGCCGACTACGAGCGGGTGATGCGGGTCCGGGAGTTGTTGCCCGAAGCGCAGATCAAGGTTGATGCGAACCAGGCGCTGACCGTCGACGAGGCGGTCCACCTATTGGGCGTCCTGCAACAGGCCGGGCTGGAATATGCCGAACAGCCGGTGCCCGGTCTGACCGCCATGGCAGAATTACGTTCCCGGCTGGCTCGAAATGGTATCGACCTACCCCTGGCCGCCGATGAGTCGATCCGCAAAGCCGAAGATCCCTTCGCCGTCGTTGCCGCCGAAGCTGCCGACATCGCGGTGGTCAAAGTCCAGCCACTGGGCGGGATTCGTCGCGCGCTGGCGGTCGTCGAGACCACCGGTCTGCAGGCCGTGGTCTCCTCGGCACTGGATACCTCCGTGGGAATGAGCGCTGGGCTGGCCCTGGCCGGGGCGTTGCCCGAACTGCACTATGCATGCGGTCTGGGGACGGTGGCGTTGTTCTCCGAGGACGTCTGTTCGCCTCGGCTCATCCCCGAGCACGGAGAGCTTACCGTTCCGGCGTCTCATTCCGAGGTGCCTGAGCCTGACCCAGACAAGCTGGCTCGCTTTCGTCTCCCAGAAGACCGCCAACAGGTATGGCACCAGCGTTTGGAGGAGGCCTATTCCGTGCTGGCAGGTTGATCGGTCTACCATGGTGAGCATGGACTCCATGCTGACCGCGCGCACCATTGTTGGTACTTTGCAACAGGCGGGTGTTCGTCACGTCGTGATTGGGCCCGGCTCTCGTTCGGCCCCAATGGTTTATGCCTTGGCCGAGGCCTCCCATCTGGAAGGGTTCAAGCTCTACGTTCGCGTTGATGAACGGGCAGCAGCTCATACTGCCTTGGGGCTCAGCCTTGGTTCCGGTGCCCCGGCAGCGGTCCTGACCACCTCTGGGACGGCGGTTGGCAACCTGATGCCGGCGGTGATGGAAGCCGCCCACGCCGACGTGGCACTTATTGCTCTGACTGCAGATCGTCCCGCCGAACTGCAGGGAACCGGGGCAAACCAGACCACCGATCAGCGCAATATTTTCGGTGTCCATGCCCGCGCGAGCGTGACGATCGACTCCGAAGACTACGATCCCGCCAGCCTGCGAGCCACCGTGAAGGCCATGGTATCCCTGAGTACCGGGACCGCCTCGGAACCGGCCGGACCGGTCCATCTAAACCTCAGGTTCCGTGAGCCGCTGGTCCCGAGCCCGGATAGCCTTGCCCCTACCGATTTCGCGACCGGACCACTGCCACTGGTTCACCGGATTGCCGACGAACAATGGGATCCCAGAGACCACGACCCCGGTCGGGCTCTGATACGGCAACATACGCTGGATGTTTCCGAGCTACCCGAACACCACAGTGTGGTCATCGCCGGGCATGGAGCTGGCCCCGTTGCCGCCGAATTTGCTCACGCACTCGGACTGCCGCTGTTCGCCGAGCCCAGCTCAAATGCCCGCTACGGACGTAATGCGGTCGCCGGCTACCCGCTCCTGCTGGGCACCAGCGCCGGTCAGGACGCTCACCCGCTGGCTGAACATATTTCTCACGCCGTCATTTTCGGACGCCCCACCCTGTCGCGACAAATTGCCGCGCTGTTGAAACGGCCCGATGTGAAAGCTGCCATGTATTTGCCCCGCCCGGTCGGATGGTTCCACCGCTCCCGCCGGCGGGAAACCATGATTAAAGAGCTCCCCCAGCTGGCACGCTTCGCCGGCCAAGGAGCACCCGGATGGTTGGCCGCCTGGCAAGCGGCTTCCAACCACGCCCAAGCTCGAATTGAATCAGCGTTGGAACAGGTTGCCGAGGACCGGCACCGCGAATGGTCCGCACTGACCGCCATGCGGGCAGCCCAAGTCGTGGCCGCCACCGCTCGCGGAAACCTTGTGATCGGATCCTCCTCGGTGATCCGCGATATCGACATCGCCTGGCGACCGCCGTTCACCCCGCACTCCACCATTTACGCCAATCGGGGGCTGGCCGGAATCGACGGGACTCTTTCGGTGGCCTCAGGAATTGCTTTGGCCACCGATCTTCGCACGGTGGTGTTGTGCGGAGACTTGACCTTCCTCTATGACTCCCTGGCTCTCGGGTCGTTAGAAACCGAGCCGGATCTGGACATCGTCGTCATCAACGACACCGGTGGGGCCATCTTCGCCGGTCTGGAACACGGCCAGGTGGCCCAGTATCCCGGGATGTCCCCGGTTGTCGAGCGTTTCTTTGGGACGCCGCACCGCACCGACATTTCCGCGCTATCTCAAGCCTTTGATATCGACTACCAGCTGATCAACAACGAGTTTCAGCTGATGTCGTTGCTGGCAGAACCCACCACGGGACGTCGCGTGATCGAGGTCCGTTCCGATCGCGAGCTGCGTCCCAGCACCCGGAAGGCAGTCCAGGAAGCGGTACGGGCTAGTTTTGTGTAGGTTTCGATGTGCTGTCTCGAAGCTTGACACCCAGAGCCTGCAACATAGGTTCTAGCTTTGCGGTCGTCTCCTCTAATTCCTGATCGGGAACGGATCCAGGCACAATCCCGCCACCGGCAAAGAGTCGCATGGTTTGGGCGGTTTCTTGCACCCCGCCACGAAGTGCAATACCGAACTCACCGTCTCCGGTGGCATCACACCAGCCCACCGGCCCGGCATAGCGCCCGCGATCGAGACCGTGAGCACGGTATTCCAGATCGTGGATGACTTCGCGGGCCTCAGCGGTCGGGACACCATTGACAGCCGCGGTGGGATGAAAGATCTCGACCAGGTCCAGTACCGAGGTGTTTTCCGTCATCGTCGCGCTGATATCAGTGGCCAGATGCCATACATTGGGTAACTCGAGAATGTAGGGCGTGGTA